>NZ_JAATJB010000005.1 GCF_011927635.1 Sphingomonas trueperi | reverse complement strand
TCAGACCAGCTAAGGATCGTCGCCTTGGTGCGCCTTTACCACACCAACTAGCTAATCCTACGCGGGCTCATCTCAGGGCGATAAATCTTTGGTCTCTCGACATCATCCGGTATTAGCACCCCTTTCGGGGAGTTATTCCGAACCCCAAGGCAGATTCCCACGCGTTACGCACCCGTGCGCCACTAGATCCGAAGATCTCGTTCGACTTGCATGTGTTAGGCATGCCGCCAGCGTTCGTTCTGAGCCAGGATCAAACTCTCAAGTTTGATGTTCCACCACATGGCCGCCGGAATGTGCGACCATGCAGCAGCTCATTTCTAGGAGCCGTTCCTGCACATTCTTGTGAAGCTCCTCCGCCAGGCGAACCCGACAGAACAGCTTCCACGTATGGAAACGTGTAAGGACATGTATGAAACGGCTTGGCTTTTACCGAGCACCCTGCACCTAGAAGCTGCAAGACCCGGAGCCGCCGCCCACATGTCCCTTCATCTAAACCAACAATGTCAAAGAGCGACAAAAATCGACGCTGCGCCTTTCCCCTTTTTCTCGGGGCGGCCGCTGCGCCTGAATTTCGGTGACCACCGCTGCGTCCCGGTGAGGAGCACCGCGTCGGTGGAGTGGCTTCTATGCGCGCTTCCCAGGACCGTCAACACGAAAATGAAACTTTCTGTCGTTTTCGTGACAGCCGCCCCGAAAACGGCGGAAATCCGCGGTTTTTGATCGTCGATAATCGCGGCAGGAATGACCGTTTGATGACCATTCCCGCCGAATCACCGGCGAATCCCCCCAGAATCAGCCCTGCATCCCCTGAATCGCGGCGAAGGCACGCACCGCTTCGGCCTCATCGCCGCCCCACACGGCATGGCTGACCGCCAGGAAATCCGCCCCCGCCTGCACCAGCGGCGCTGCATTGACCGGGGTGATTCCCCCGATCGCCACGCAGGGGATCTCGAACAGCGCCGACCACCAGGACAGGATCACCGGCTCGGGGCGATGCTCGGTCGCCTTGGTGCTGGTCGGATAGAAGGCGCCGAACGCGACATAGTCGGCCCCCGCCTCGCCTGCTTCCATCGCGAGGTGCCGGCTGTCGTGGCAGGTCACGCCGATCTGGACATTGGGGCCCAGGATCACGCGTGCCTCGCGGGCGTCGCCGTCCCCCTGCCCCAGATGGACGCCGTCGGCGCCGAGGCGCTTGGCGAGGCTGACGCTGTCGTTGACGATGAAGGCGACCTCGGCATCGGCGCAGATGCGCTGCAGCGGCTCGGCGAGCTTGACGGCCTGGTGCTGGTCGACATCCTTCACGCGGAACTGGAAGGCAGCGACGGGGCCGGCATCGAGCGCGCGGCGCAGGCGATCGGCAAAGCCGCCGGTCACGTCGAGCGGCGATATCAGATAGAGCTGGCACGGCGGGCGACGATCGTCGCGGACGAATTTCTCGGCAAAGCCTTCGAGGTTCGCTTCGTCTTCGAGATCGTCGAAGGGTTCGGACATGGGATACTCCGCTGCTGAAATCTGGCGGAACGCTACCGCCTTTGTCGGCGGGCCTTCCACCCCCTGTCCGTCGGGGTCAAGCAGCGGCAGTTATGCGGCGGCGCCGTCCGGGCGAACCCGTCGGCGCCGCCGGGGCAGGTTTCAGGCCTCCTCGCCCTTGTAGATCGCTACCAGCTTGTCGAGCATCGCCAGCGCCTCGGCGCGCGGGCGCTGGAAGGTATTGCGGCCGATGATCGAGCCCTGGCCGCCGCCGGCGAGAATGTCGCGGGCGTCCTGGTACACCGCATCCGCCCCCTTCGACGCGCCACCCGAGAAGACGACGATGCGGCGACCGGCGAAGCAGCTCTGCACCACATGGCGCACGCGATCGGCCTGGTTCGACCAGTCGGTGCCCTCGTAGAGCTTCTTGGCCTCGGCCTGCTCGATGTTCGCGGCGGGCAGCTTGACCTTGATGATGTGCGCGCCGAGCAGCGCCGCCATGTGCGCGGCATAGGCGCCGACGTCGAGCGCCAGTTCGCCTTCCTTGCTGAGCTTGCCGCCGCGCGGATAGGACCAGATCACCGTCGCGATGCCGACCGAGGCGGCCTGGGCGCGCATTTCCTTGATCTCTTCCATCATCTCGAACACGCCGTCGGCGCCCGGATAGATGGTGAAGCCGATCGCCGAGCAGCCGAGCCGCAGCGCATCGTCGACGCCGCCGGTGACCGCCTGGTCGATGCCGGTCGCCCAGCTGTTCGAGCTGTTGACCTTGAGGATCGTCGGGATCTGGCCGGCAAAGGTGTCGGCCCCCGCCTCGATCATGCCGAGCGGCGCGGCATAGGCCGAGAGGCCCGCGTCGATCGCGAGCTGGAAATGGTAATGGGGATCATAGGCGTCGGGATTGACCGAGAAGCTGCGCGCCGGGCCGTGCTCGAAGCCCTGGTCGACCGGCAGGATGATCAGCTTGCCGGTGCCGCCGAGCTTGCCCTGCATCAGGATGCGCGCGAGGTTCGCCTTCACTCCGGGATTGTCGGAGCCGTAATTGTCGAGGATCGCTTTGACGGCCGGTGTGATGCCCATGATGTCCCTCTGGATGGTGATACCGAGGGGTCCGTATCGCGCCCCTTCCCTTACGAAAAGGCTGACAACGTTGCCGAGTTGCTGCGGAGCAAAACTATTTCCGCAGCTGCGTAACAGCTCAAGCACCTGCCGGGGGATTGGTATTTCTTTGGTTTGTAGAAGCTGTCTTATTGACGCGATACCACTGCACCGGACCATCCTCCGCCCAGCGCAGACGAGAGAATCACCTTGCCGCCGGTACAAACAAAAAGGGCGGGAGCGCCGTTGCGTCCCGCCCTTCCCTGTCGGTACGGCCTGCCTCAGCGCGCCAGTGCGGCGACGCCGGGGAGTTCCTTGCCTTCCATCCATTCCAGGAAGGCGCCGCCGGCGGTCGAGACAAAGCTGAACTCGCCGCCCACGCCGGCCTGGTTGAGCGCCGCCACCGTGTCGCCGCCGCCGGCGACCGAGACGAGCTGGCCTTCCTTGGTGAGCGCCGCCGCGGTGCGGGCGAGCGAAACGGTGGCCGCATCGAAGGGCGGGATCTCGAACGCGCCGAGCGGGCCGTTCCACACCAAGGTCTTGCAGGTCTTGAGCACGTCGGCGAGCGCCTCGGTGGCGGCGGGGCCGACATCGAGGATCATCTCGTCGGCGGCGACTTCATGGACGTTGACGGTGCGCACCGGCGGGTTGGCGCGGAATTCCTTCGCCACCACCACGTCGTAGGGCAGGTGGACGGTACAGCCGGCGGCATCGGCCGCGTCCATGATCTCCTCGGCGGTACCGGTCAGGTCATGCTCGCACAGGCTCTTGCCGACATCGACACCGCGCGCGGCGAGGAAGGTGTTGGCCATGCCGCCGCCGATGATCAGATGGTCGACCTTGGCGACGAGATGCTTGAGGACGTCGAGCTTGGTCGAGACCTTGGCGCCGCCGACCACCGCTGCCACCGGATGCTCGGGGTTGCCGAGCGCCTTGTCGAGCGCGTCGAGCTCGGCTTCCATCTGGCGGCCGGCAAAGGCGGGCAGCTTGTGGGCGAGACCTTCGGTCGAGGCGTGCGCGCGGTGCGCGGCCGAGAAGGCGTCGTTGACATAGAAATCGCCGAGCGCCGCGAAACGATCGATCACGGCGGGGTCGTTCTTTTCCTCGCCGCCGAAGAAGCGGGTGTTTTCCAGGAGCGCGATGTCGCCGTCGTTCAGCGTTGCGACCGCAGCGGCGTCGCCTTCCCAGTCGATATAGCGGACGGGACGGCCGAGCACCTGCTCGAACGGCTTCACCACCTGGGCGAGTGAGAGCCCGGCGCTGGGCACGCCCTTGGGACGACCGAAATGCGCGAGGACGAGCACCTTGGCGCCCTTGTCGGCCAGTTCGGCGACGGTCTGGATCGCGGCGCGGAGGCGCGTGTCGTCGCTCACCTTGCCGTCGGCCATCGGCACGTTGAGGTCCTCGCGGACCAGCACCCGCTTGCCGGTGATATCGCCCATGTCGTCGAGCGTCTTGAAAGTGCGCGCCATGCTGAACCCCTCGCGTTTGAATTGCTGCGCGAGCGGCATCCTGTCGGCGGAGCGCTCGCACCCTGCGCTTATGCCTGTGGTCGCCGTGCCGCCCCCGCCCCACCATCGTCATCCCGGCGGAAGCCGGGATCCATTGGCCTGGACGTCTTCGCTCCTGCTTCGCCCGAGTGGCGAATGGATCCCGGCTTTCGCCGGGATGACAGAAGAAGAGTTGCCCCGCGACACTAAGGCCGCCTTGAAGATGGGAGGGGCTAATCCTCGGGCCGATCGCCCGTGCAGCCGTCCTCCCCTCCCCTAGCCCCTCCCGCAAGCGGGAGGGGGATTTTGGTCGTCCTCCGCTGGAGCGGAGGACTTCAGTCTTAGAACCCCGCCATCACGGTCGCGGTGTCGACCATGCGGTTCGAGAAGCCCCATTCGTTGTCGTACCAGCTAACCACGCGGACCAGCTTGCCGTCGATCACCGCGGTTTCCAGGCTGTCGACGGTCGACGAGGCCGGGGTGTGGACGATGTCGGCCGAGACGATCGGATCGGCGGTGTAGACCAGCACGCCCTTGAGCGGGCCGCTCTCCGACGCTGCCTTCAGCACCGCGTTCACTTCCTCGACCGAGGTGTCGCGCTTCGGCATGAAGGTCAGGTCGACGAGGCTGCCATCCGGCACCGGCACGCGGACGGCCGAACCGTCGAGCTTGCCCTTGAGCTCCGGCAGCACCTCGCCCACCGCGCGGGCGGCGCCCGTCGTGGTCGGGATGATCGACATCGCGGCGGCACGCGCACGACGCAGGTCCGGGTGGATCTGGTCGAGGATCTTCTGGTCGTTGGTATAGGCGTGGACCGTGGTCATCAGGCCGCGCTCGATGCCGATCGCGTCGTTGAGGACCTTGGCGACCGGCGCCAGGCAGTTGGTGGTGCACGACGCGTTCGAGACGATCGTGTGCTCGGCGGTCAGCTTGTCGTGGTTCACGCCGTAGACGACGGTGAGGTCGACATTCTTGCCCGGGGCCGAGATCAGCACCTTCTTGGCGCCGGCATCGATGTGCTTCTGGGCGTCTTCGCGCTTGGTGAAGAAGCCGGTGCACTCCAGCACGATGTCGACGCCGTTCTCGGCGTGCGGCAGGTTGGCGGGATCGCGCTCGGCGGTCACCTTGATGCGCTTGCCGTCGACGACGATGTCGTTGCCGTCGGCCTCGACCGTGCCCGGATACTTGCCGTGGATGCTGTCGCGCGAGAACAGCCAGGCGTTCGACTTCGCGTCCGAGAGATCGTTGATCGTGACCAGCTCGAGGCCGCTTTCCGGGCGCTCGAGGATCGCGCGTGCCACCAGACGGCCGATACGTCCGAAACCGTTGATCGCAACCTTCGTCATGCCTGTTCTCCGTTAAGCTTGGCAAGGATCTGCGGAACGATGGCGCCCGCAGTGAGACCGAAATGTTCGTAGAGCTTTAGATAGGGACCCGAAGCGCCGAAGCCATCGACGCCGAAGCGCAAACCATCGTTTCCGGTATAGCGCTCCCAGCCGAAGGTGGTGCCAGCCTCGATCGACACCTTGAGCGCATCCTGCGGCAGGATATCGCGGCGGTAGGCGACGTCCTGCGCGTCGAAGCGCTCGAAGCACGGGACCGAGACGACGTCGGCGCCAATGCCCTGGGCTTCCAGCGCCTCGCGCACGGCGACCGCGATCTCGACTTCCGAGCCGGTGGCGAGCAGCACCACCTTGCGGGGGGCTTCCGCCTCCAGCAGCGCATAGGCGCCGCGGGCCGAGCGGTTCTCGGCGGCTTCGGTGCGCAACTGCGGCAGGTTCTGGCGGCTGAGCGCAATCAGCGAGGGACCGTCGGCCTTGGCGAGCGCGGCTTCCCACGCCTCGGCGGTCTCGACCGCGTCGCACGGGCGCCACACGTCGAGGTTCGGGATCACGCGCAGGCTCATCAGATGCTCGACCGGCTGGTGGGTCGGGCCGTCCTCGCCGAGGCCGATCGAGTCATGCGTCATCACATAGACGACGCGGGCATGCTGGAGCGCCGAGAGGCGGATCGCCGCACGGGCATAGTCGGCGAAGACGAGGAAGGTGCCGCCATAGGGGATCACGCCGCCGTGCAGCGCCATGCCGTTCATCGCTGCGGCCATGCCGAATTCGCGGATGCCGTAGTTGATGTAACGACCGCCATAATTATCGGCGTCGAGCCGCTGCAGCCCCTTGGTCAGCGTGTTGTTCGAGCCGGTGAGGTCGGCCGAACCGCCGATCGTCTCGTCGAGGATCGCGTTGACCGCCTCCAGCGCCAGCTCGGACGCCTTGCGGGTCGCGACCTTTTGCGTGTTGGCTAGCAGGCTCTGGACGTGCGGCTGGAGCAGGTTCGGCTGCACGTCGCCGCGGCGTTCCCAGCCGAGGCGATCGGGGTGCGCGGCGAGACGCTCCTTCCAGGCGGCGTGCGGCGCGGCGCCGCGGGCACCGGCGGCGAGCCAGGCGTCGCGGATGTCCTGCGGGATCTCGAACGCCGGGTGGTTCCAGCCGAGCGCAACGCGCGCGGCGGCGACTTCGTCCTTGCCGAGCGGCGAACCATGGACCTTGGACGAACCCTGCTTGTTGGGCGCGCCCTTGCCGATGATCGTGCGGCACTTGACGAGGACCGGCTTGTCGCTGGCGACCGCCTCGTCGAGCGCGCGGACGATGTCCGCCTCGTCATGGCCGTCGCATTCGACGACATGCCAGCCGGTGGCGCGATAGCGCGCCGGGATGTCCTCGACCGAGGAGAGCGACACCGGGCCGTCGATGGTGATGTTGTTGTCGTCCCACAGCACGACCAGGCGGTTGAGCTTGAGGTGCCCGGCAATGCCGATCGCTTCGTGGTTGATGCCTTCCATCAGGCAGCCGTCGCCGGCAATCACCCAGGTGCGGTGATCGACGAGCTCGTCGCCGAAGGTGGCGTTCAGGTGCCGCTCGGCGATCGCCATGCCGACCGCCATCGCCAGGCCCTGGCCCAGCGGGCCGGTGGTGCATTCGACGCCGGCAAGCTCGAAATTCTCGGGGTGGCCGGCGCAGGGGCTGCCGATCTGGCGGAAGTTCTTGATGTCTTCCAGCGTCGGGCGGGCATAGCCGGTCAGGTGCAGCAGCGAATAGAGCAGCATCGAGCCATGGCCCGCGGACAGGACGAAGCGGTCGCGATCGGGCCAGGCGGGATCCACCGGATCGAACTTGAGATAGCGCTGGAAGAGGACGGTCGCGACGTCGGCCATGCCCATCGGCATGCCGGGGTGACCCGAATTGGCGGCCTCTACCGCGTCCATGGAAAGCGCGCGGATGGCGTTGGCGCAATCGGCGAAGGATGCTGTCACGTGATATTCCCCGTCTGGTCGCGCACGCCTTTGGAAGCACCGGGCCCCCGCGTCAACCGTTCGGCGCAAGCGTTACGAACTGCATTAACCCTGCCGCCCTTGCCGCTGCGGCGAACCATGCTATCCGGCACGACAATGTCCGACCCAGTAGCAGATCGTATCGAGCGAGCTCTGAAGCGTATCGAAGTCGCCGCGGCCGCGCAGACGCAGGCACGCGCCAGGCTCGAGACCCGCAACGCGACGCTGCGCGCGCGGATCGAGTCGGCGCTGGTCGATCTGGATGCGCTGATCGCGCGCGAGCGCGAACTGGAAGCGCAGCTGGCCGGCGATGAAGGCGACGTGCAAGAGGAGCAGGGCTGATGGCGGAGATCACGCTCCAGGTCGCCGGGCGCAGCTATTCGGTATCCGCGCGCGACGAGGACATGCCGCACCTGCGCGAACTCGAGGCGCGGATCGGCAGCCATGCCGACGCCGCACTGCGCGCGGCCGGCGGGCAAAGCGGCGAACGCACCCTGCTCTATCTCGCGCTGATCCTCGCCGATGCGCTCGACGAAGCGGAGAAGACGCCCGCCCCCGCGCAGGCCGTTCCTGACGAACTGTTGGAGCGGATCGCCGATCGGCTGGAAGCCGTCGCATCGGCCCTTGAGGAAAGCGACGCGACGTCCTAGATTAAGGTTGTGGCGGGAACTGCCCGGTGCGAGCCTTAGCAATTATCCCTGAGGCTATAATCTTCATCCATGGGAGCTGTCCCTGTGCAGATCCTGGTCTGCAACACATGGTTCCCACCTGACGTTCTGTGCGTCGGTGGATATTCAGGCCAACGGCCCATGGTGGTTCCCGTCACACCTTGCCCGCAGATCCGATGCTGAGCGACAAGCCCGCCCTCCGCGCGCGACTTCGCGCCGCGCGCGACCTGTTCGCCGCGCAATCGAGCACCGCGATCCGCGCCCCCGAGGCGTTCGTCGAGAAACTGATGCCGGGGATGATCGTCGCCACCTATTGCCCGGTGGGCAGCGAGGCCGACCCGACCCAACTCGCCGCCGCCGCCGCCGAGCGTGGCTGTGCGCTGGCGCTGCCGCACGTCATCGACCGGGCGGCGCCGATCCGCTTTCTCGCCTGGGACATGGGCGCACCGCTGGTCGCCGGGCCGTTCGGACTGCGTCAGCCCGATGCCGCCAGTCCCGAGGTGGCGCCCGACGTGATCCTGACCCCGCTGATCGGCTATGACCCGCGGCTCAACCGCCTCGGCCAGGGGGCCGGCCATTACGACCGCGCCTTTGCCCGTTTCGAGCGGGCCTGGCGGGTGGGCGTCGCCTGGTCCGCGCAGGAAGTCCCTGCCCTTCCTGCAGATATCTGGGACGTGCCGCTCCACGCCGTGGTCACCGAGCAGGGCATGCGCTGGCACGCCGAGCCATGAACCCCAGCTGGCGCAAACCTGCCGGCGCGCTGGCGATCGTCGGGCTCATCCTGGTGTGGGTGGTGCTCGTCGCGAGCTTCTCGGGGCCGATCGGGCGGCTGCCGATCCTGGTGCAGACCCTGGTCTACCTGGCGCTGGGGATCGTGTGGATCCTGCCGCTCAAGCCGCTGCTGCGCTGGATGGAGACGGGGCGGTGGCGGGTGCCCCCTCCACCACGCCGCTGACGCGGCGCGGTTCACTCCCGCTGCGTGGGAGAAGAGACGCTTTTCTACCGCCGCAGCCCTTAGCGTTTCCTCCACCGCGAAGCGGGGGTGGAGGGGGCTTGCCTCAGCGTTCGCGTACCGCCTTGAACTCCGACCCCGCCTTCCATGTCGGCCAGGCCGACCCGTTCGCCAGTTCCGCCCCGATCGTGCCCAGCAGATCGATGTCCTGCACCGCACCGCCCAAGTTCCAGTCCGGCCCCCAGGCGTCGCAGGCCTGGTGATAGCATTGGCCGGTATAGGCATCGATCCACGCCTGCCCGGCCGCCACCCCGCCCTGCTTGAGGTCCGAAGCCCCGGCGATGCCCATCAGCAGCAAGGTCGGCACACCCTGCTTGGCAAAGGAGAAATGGTCCGCCCGGTAGAACAGCCCGCGCTCGGGGAGCCCCTCGGGCGTCACCCGCCGCCCCTGCGTCGCGGCGACGCGGGCCATGTCGTCTTCCAGCGTGTTCTGGCCCTTGCCGACCAGCACCACGTCGTTGGCCAGCCCCGCCGTCTGGAGAATGTCGAGCGTCAGGTTGGCGACGGTCTTGGCCATCGGCACCACCGGATGCTGCGTGTAATAAAGCGAGCCGAGCAGCCCCCGCTCCTCCGCCGTCCAGGCGACGAAGACGACGCTGCGCTTCGGCACCGGCCCCGCCTTCATGCTCCGCGCGATCTCGAGCAGCCCGGCAATGCCTAGCGCATCGTCATTGGCGCCCGCGCGGTAGATGCGCCCCTTCGCATCGGGCTTGCCGACGCCGTACGCGTCCCAGTGCGCGCCGAACATGACTGCTTCGTCCGGCCGTTCGCTGCCGGGGATCTTGGCAAGAACATTGTAGCTGTCGACCTGCTCGGCGGTGACCGGCACGTCGGCGGTGAAGCGGACGCCCGCCAGCGGCACCGGGCGGAAGCTCGCCTTGCGCGCCTCGACCCGCAGCTTGGCGAGATCGAGCCCGGCGGCGGCGAACAGCCGCGTCGCCGCCCCGCCCTCCAGCCAGCCCTGCAGGGCGACGCTGGTAAGGTCCTCGGGCTTGCGGACGATGTCGTAATTCTCGCCGCCGCTGCTCACCACGACGTTCCAGCCATAGCCGGCGCCGGGCGTATCATGGACGATCAGCGCGCCGACCGCGCCGCGCCGCGCGGCTTCCTCGAACTTGTAGGTCCAGCGGCCATAATAGGTCATCGTCCGCCCGCCGAACTTGGCCGCCACCGGCTCGCCCTTCCCGGCTGAGAAATCAGGGTCGTTGACCAGGAACACCGCGACCTTGCCCTTCAGGTCGACGCCCTTGAAGTCGTCCCACTGCCGCTCGGGCGCGGTAACGCCATAGCCGACGAACACCACCGGCGCGCCAGCGATTCGCGCGGCGGCATCGGGCCGAATCGTCGAGACGTAGAGGTCCCTGGCCTGCTCGACCGGCATCGCGCCCTTGGGGCCGTCGAATCGCAGCGTCGCGGGCGTGCCGAGGCGGGTGTGGAGCAGCGGCACCTTCTGCAGCCACTGGCCGTCCGGCCCGGCCGGCTCCAGCCCCAGCGCCTCGAATCGGGCGACCAGATAGCCGAGGGTGCGGTCCTCGCCGCGGGTGCCCGGCGCGCGGCCTTCGAACGAATCGGAGGCAAGTGTGCGGACCGTCTGTTCGATTCGCGTCGAATCGGCAGCGATCTGGGCCGTTGCAGGGAGAGCGGTGGAGGCGAGGAGCAGCGCGAGCGCGCGAGCAGAGGTGCGGATCATCGCAGCGGCTTAGCGCAGAAACGGGAGGGCCTGCAAAGGCCGGGCCAGCGCGCATGTCCCTCATTTCCGGGGATATGCGCCGCATGGCGCGAGTGACGGGGCTCGAACCCGCGACCTCCGGCGTGACAGGCCGGCGCTCTAACCAACTGAGCTACACCCGCTTGAAACCAAGCGAGGAAATCTTGGACGGCCCATCGCCGCCGGATTCCATCTGGAGTCCCGCATGGCGAGTGGCGCGAGTGACGGGGCTCGAACCCGCGACCTCCGGCGTGACAGGCCGGCGCTCTAACCAACTGAGCTACACCCGCTTGAGCCAAGCGAGGAGGCGGCACCTAGCCGCGTGTTTTCGGGCTGTCAACCGGATTGATCGAGGTTCGCGCGACGACGCGAACGATTGTCCGAAGGATCGCGCACCAGCGTGCCCTGCTCGAACAGGAAACCGGCGATATCGGGCTTGCCCGCGGCGTTGAGTACGGTCTGGATGATGATCAGCAGCGGCACCGCCAGCAGCGCGCCGGTGGTGCCCCACACCCAGCCCCAGAAGCTCAGCGAAATGAGGATCATGATCGGGTTAATGGTCAGCCGGTGGCCGACGATCAGCGGGGTGACGACGTTCGCCTCGACGAGGTGCGCCGCGATCATGATCGCCGGGGGCACCATCGCCGTGCCGATATCGGCGTAGGACATCAGCCCGCCCACCGCGAGCAGCAGCGCCGCGATCACCGGGCCGATATAGGGGATGTAGTTGAGCAGCGCGACGAGGCCGCCCCACATCAGCGGCGTCGGCATGCCCATCAGCCACAAGGCCCCCGCGACGATCAGCCCCAGGGTGACGTTGATCAGCGTGATCGTGCCCAGATAGGCCGAGGTGTCGTCGACCACGTCCTGGATCACCCGCGCCGTCGCCATCGCCCCGCCGAAGCTGGCGCGGCTGGTGATCGCGCGGCGGCGCAGCCGGGTCCAGCCCGCGAGGAAGAAGTAGATGACGAGGATCGCGAAAAACATCTCGATCAGCGCCGAGGGGGCGGAGGTGGTGAACAGATCCATCAGCGACGTCGGCGGCTGGGCGGCCTGCACCACCGGCTGGCGGACCGGCGCCGAGGCGAAGTTGTTGAGCGTCTTGTTCACGAACCGCTCGAGATTCGAATAGAAGCGGATCAGCGGTTCGAGATTGTGCTGGATCTTGGGAATGCTCTCGGGCAGCCGCCGGATCCACTGCCAGGCCGGCACCACGATCGAGGCGAGCGCGACGTTCGCCGCGGTGAGGAACAGCAGCACGCAGATGAAGGCGGCGATCGGCGCGGGCAGCCGGTGCCGCTCGAGCCATTCGAGGAAAGGCACCAGCGCGATCGCGATCACCAGCGAGGCGGTGACCGGCAGGAAGAAGCGCGCTCCCGCCTGGAGCGCGAAGGGCAGCGCCAGCACCAGCCCCATGCCGGCGATCAGCACCAAAGCGGCCATCAGCCGGTCTCGGCGCAGGCTGGGCGCGGGCTCCTCGCCCTCCCAATCCTCGGGCAGATCGGTGGCCGCGATCGGATCGGGAACGCCCCCCGCCCCGCCGCGGTCTCCACCCATCATCCCGGTACGCTGGTCCACGCGAAAATCCCTTTCTGGTACAATGTAGAGGCGTGATTGTGTTGCGGCAATGCAAGGCTCTAACACGGCGCAATTGCGGCGGCATGTGTTGCCAGCTAGCCTCAATTGCATGGCCGAATTGCTTCTGGTGATCGACGAGGGCACCACCTCGACTCGCGCGATGCTCTTCACGCCTTCCGGCCAATGTGTTGCGAGTAAATCTGCAGAACTGACGCAGCATTATCCGGGTCCGGGCCTCGTCGAACATGATGCGGGCGAGATCTGGCGGCAGAGCCATGCCTGCGCGGCGGCGATGGTAACGCTGGCGGGCGGGCCCCAGCGAGTCGCTGCGATCGGCATCACCAACCAGCGCGAGACGGTGGTGTTCTGGGACAAGGCGACGGGCGCGCCGCTCGCGCCCGCGATCAGCTGGCAGGATCGCCGTACCGCGCCCCTGTGCCAGGCGCTGCGGGAGGCGGGCGAGGAACCCGGCATCCAGGCGCGCACCGGGCTGCTGCTCGATCCCTATTTCTCCGGCACCAAGATCGCCTGGGCGATGACCAACTGGCCGCAACTCAAGGACGCGGGCGATCGGCTGGCGATCGGCACGGTGGAAAGCTGGCTGGTGTGGAAGCTCACCGGCGGGCTGCACATCACCGATGCCACCAACGCCTCGCGCACGCTGCTGATGGGCCTTGGCAGCGGTGGCTGGAGCGACGGGTTGGTCGACCAGTTCTGCGCGCCCCGCGCCGCACTGCCCGAGATCGTCGACTGCGCCGGGCGGTTCGGCGTGACCACGTCCTTCGGCGGCGCGATCCCGATTTGCGGGCTCGCCGGCGACCAGCAGTCGGCGACGATCGGCCAGGCCTGCCTCACCCCCGGCGATACCAAGGCGACCTATGGCACCGGCGCCTTCGTGCTGACCAATGCCGGCACGCTCCAGCCGCGCTCGCGCCACCGGCTGCTTTCAACCGTGCTGTGGCAACTGGGCGGGCGGCGCACCTATGCGCTGGAAGGATCGGTGTTCGTCGCGGGTAGCCTCGTCCAGTGGCTGCGCGATTCCCTCGGCCTGATCGCCACCGCGGCGGAGAGCGAGGCGATCGCCCGCTCGGTGCCCGACAATGGCGGGGTCTATTGCGTGCCGGCGCTCACCGGCCTCGGCGCGCCCTGGTGGGAACCGGAGGCGCGTGCGGCGATCTCCGGGCTCAGCTTTTCGGCGGGCCGCGCGCATATCGTCCGGGCCGCGCTGGAGGCGATGGCACACCAGAGCCACGACCTCGAGACCGCCTTCGCCGCCGATGGCGCGCAATGGGGCCGACTGCGCGTCGATGGCGGCATGATCACCAACGACTGGATCGCGCAGGACCTGGCCGACATCCTCGCCCTCCCCGTCGACCGGCCCGATTTCGCGGAAACCACCGCGCTGGGCGCGGCGATGCTCGCGGGCCTGGGCTGCGGCATGTTCGACAGTCTCGACGACGCGGCGATGATGCGCGGCACGGTCCGCACCTTCGAGCCGCAGATGGAGCCCGACGTGCGGGAAGCGCGGCTGGCCGGGTGGAGCGACGCCATCGCCCGCGTGCTTGCCGAAGATTGATCGCCCCCGCCCTGGCCGCATTGCCGGGCAGAGGTGGCGCCGCAGTTCTTGCATGCCGAACGCGCGAAAAAGGCCGGCCCGGGGCGAACCCCGGACCGGCCAGTGGATCCTCGGGGGAGGAAATCAGAACTTGATGCTGACGCCGCCGAACACGCTGGTGCCGCTGCGCGTCTCGTTGTGGAGACGGTGGTAGATGCTGTTGAACTGCACCTCGGTCTCGTTGGTCAGGTTGATCGCGTCGAGCGTGAGGCGGATACGGTCGGTGAGGTTGTAGAAGGCCGCCGCGTCGACATAGACCGTGCCGTCGAAGCCATCCTTGCTCTCCGGCTTCTTGCCGTCATAGCCCGAGCGCAGGTACGACGACCGATAGTTCATCGAGCCGCGGATGCCCCAGCGCTTGGTCTCGTAATATAGCGTCGCGTTGGCGCTCGACTTGGACAGGCCGTTGATCGGGTTGTTGACCCCGTTCTTGTCGCGGATGTTCGAGTCGATCAGCGTGACGTTGGTCGACATGCCGAGCTTGTCGAACGGCGCCGGCAGGAAGGTGAAGTTCGCCTGGGCGGCGGCCTCGAAGCCGGTGATGTACGCCTTGCCGCCGTTGATCGGCTTCGAATATTCCGAAACGATCGTGTTCGGCGTCAGGCTCGGCAGCAGCGAAAGCGGCAGGCCGGTGGTGCTGTAGGGCACGTTGTACTGCGTGTCGGTGATGATCAGGTTGTCGATGTCCTTGTGGTAGACACCGAGCGAGATCAGCCCGACCTGGCCGAAATACCATTCGGCCGACACGTCGATCGCATCATCCTTGTACGGCTTGAGATCGGGGTTGCCGATGCTCGCGGTGATCTTGCGGCTCGCCGGATCGCTGCCGTCCGCCGAGGCGGTGCCCGAGGCGCTCATCGAGCCCAGCGACGGCCGGTTGATGTTGCGCGCGGCGGCGACGCGGAGCAGGAAGTTGGGCGTGATTTCCAGCGCCGCGTTCAGCGCCGGCAGCACGTCCGAATAGCTCGCGCTGGTGGTCACCACGCCGATCGGCCGGTCGCTCTGGGTGACGTTGCCGGTGCTGGTGGTGTCGGTGAAGAAGGCCCGCAGGCTGAAATTGCCGCGCAGCCGCATGCCCGCCACCGGTGCATTCCATTCGAGCTGGCCGTAGGTCGACTTGGTCTCCTCGGTCACCTTGAAGGTGTTCTCGATGTCCCAGGCGCCGACGATGGTGTGCTGGGCGTTGTACTTGGCGAAGGCGCGGTCGTAATTGCCGGTCAGCCAGTCGGCCGACTTGTTCTGCGTGAACGTGTCGACGATGCTTGCCGCCGGGTCGCCGCCGAACTTCTGGAACTGGCCGTCATTGTAGATTTCCGAGCCCGAGTTGCTGAACCGGCGATAGCTGGCACCGCCGCGCAGCGTGAAGACGTCGTTCAGCGTATAGGCGCCGTTGACCACGCCCTCGCGTAGATTGGTCTTGTTCCAGAATTCGCGGAAGTAGAATTCCTTGAACTCGTATTTCGACGGATCGAGCGTGTTCCAGGCGTAGCTGTTGGTCGCGCTGGTGCCGTCGGCCGAATAGGTCGTCGTCATGCCGCCGCGCGCGCGGAGGTAGAGCTTGTCGTCGATCGGCGTGGTGTAGGACGAGTCCTCATAGCCGATATGGCCGTCGACCTTGAAGCGCTCGGTCGCGTCCCACTTGTAGGTCAGCGCGATCTGGTTGAACTTGTTCTTGTTGCGCGAGCGGCGATGCTCGCTGGCATAGGTCGCGTTGTCGACGCTGATCGAATCGACGAAGTTGGTGCTGTCCCAATGGATCGACTTGATCTTCGAGGTGGTGTCGAAGATCACCGAGCCCGAGGTGTTGTCGGGCCGCGTCGCCAGGTGATATTCGTCGCGGTTGGTGGTGAACTCGCCGTGGAGGCCGTCGACGGTGAACAGCAGGTTGTCGGCCGGGCGCCACTGGGTGGCGAGGGTCAGGCCGAGGCGCTCCTGCCTGGCGTCCCATACCGACAGGCGGTTGCCCGAGGCGAACACCAGGTTGCCCGACTTCAACTTGGCCTGCTGGTCGGCGGAGAGCGCCGAGATGTCGAGGCCCTTGCCCAGATAGCTGGCGATCTGGCTCGCGCTCAGCTGGCTCGGCGAATAGGTGTTGTAGCCCTGCTCCTCGGTCTTGCGCTTCGAATAGGCCACCGAGAGGAGGATGCCGAAGCGGTTGTCCCAGTTCTGGCTGAGCATCGCGGCGACCCGCGGCTGGGCATCCTTGGTGTAGCTGTTGGTGCCCAGCTTGGCGGCGATGGCGCCCGAAATGCCCTGCTTCTGGTCGAGCGGCTTCGCGGTGAACAGGCCGACGGTGCCGGCCATGCCGCCTTCGGCCTGCGACGCCTGATAGCTCTTCTCCACCTCGACGCGCGAGAACAGCTCGGAGGCGAAGATGTTGAAATCGAAGGCGCGATCGCGCGAGCGCTGGCCGCGGCTGTCCATCGCCGAGTCCACATTGCCCAGCACTTCCATGCCGTTCAGCTGGACGCGGGTATAGTCGGGCGACAGGCCGCGCAGCGTGATGCGGCGGCCCTCGCCGGCCTCGCGGTTGATCGCCACGCCCGGCAGGCGCTGGATCGATTCGGCGAGGTTGAGTTCGGGGAACTTCGCCATGTCCTCGGCGACGATCACGTCCTTGATGATGTTCGAATTGCGCTTCAGCTCGCGCGCCTTGGCGAGCGAGGCGATGTAGCCGTTGACGACGATCTCGCCGTCTTCCTGGCCTTGCGACGCCGCATCCTGCGCGGCGGCGGCCATCGAAATGCAGCTCGCGCCGACGGCCAGCGCGGCGAGCGCCGCGCGGTAGGTGAATGCCATAATGCCCTCCCTTGTGGTGTGTGGGGGCCTGCCTGCCCTGGCTGCCCCGCAGCGGCGCCTAGGTTCGGTTCATGACTCAGATGTGACATTGAGTGTTGTTTTATGTGGATTTGAACGTTCCCGTGTGGGTTCTCGCGCCCACTGAACGCTGATACAGTTGCTCGATGGAAAGCTTGGACCTGCCCGCACGGGCACCCTCGGCCCGCGCGACACAGGCCGCCCGCCTCGCCACGCTGCTCGAACTACTCGAGCAGCGCGGCCAATGGTCGATCGGCGAACTGGCCGAACGGTTCGACGTGTCCGAGGAGACGATCCGCCGCGACGTGCGCCAGTTGGAGCAGGCCGGACGGGTGCAGAAGATCCATGGCGGCGTGTGCCTGCCGGGCGGCGTGCTCGAACCGCCCTATCGCCAGCGGCTGCGCGACCAGGCCGAGGCCAAGCAGCGCATCGCCGAGCGCGCGGCGGCGCTGGTCCGGCCGGGCATGACGCTGCTGCTCGATTCGGGCACGACCACGCTATGGCTGGCGCGCGCGCTGGGCCATGTGCGCGACCTGACGGTGATCACCAACAGCATCGAGATCGCCGCGCAGGTGCTTGGGCATCCGGGCCAGCGGCTCTATGTGGCGGGCGGCGCGGTCGATCCCGATTATCATGCGGCGTTCGGCAGCGAGGCGATCGACTATTGCCGGCAATTCGCACCCGACCTGACCGTGCTGTCGATGGGCGCGATCGATCCGATACGCGGTTTTCTCGATTTCGATGCGGGCGAGGCCGCGTTCAAGCGCAGCCTGCTCCCTCAGGCGCGGCGCGTCGCGGTGCTGTGCGATTCGACCAAGTTCGACAAGTCGGGCTTCGTGCAGGTCGCCGGGTTCGGGGATGTGCAGGACCTGGTGACGGACCAGGCGCCGCCAGAGGAGATTGCGGCCGCGGCCGCGGCGGCGGGGACGGCGATACATTTGGTGTGAGCGTACGCGGCCGCGCACGAAAACGCCCCTCCCGCAAGCGGGAGGGGGATTAGAAGAAGCGGCGACGGATACGCGCTAGCTCACGCCGCCTTGTCGGTAACAAACAGCGCCTTGAGATCCTTCTTCAGGATCTTGCCATTCGCATTCCTCGGCAGCGTCTCGGCCGAGAAGCGGATCGCCACCGGCACCTTGAACGCCGCGATCCGCTCGCGGACGAAGGCCTGCAGCTCCGCCTCGGTCGCGCTGGTGCCCGGCGCGAGGTGGACCACCGCCACCGGCTCCTCGCCCAGCGTGCGATGCGGGATGCCGATCAGCGCCGCGTCGGTCACCGCCGGGTGCGCGTAGAGCACGTCCTCCACTTCCGACGAGTAGATATTCTCGCCGCCGCGGATGATGATGTCCTTGGCGCGATCGACGACATAGAGGAACCCTTCCTCGTCGAGCCGCGCGAGATCGCCGGTGCGCACCCAGCCGTCGCGGAAGGTCTCGGCGGTCGCCTCGGGCTTGTTCCAATAGCCCTTCACGATCATCGGCCCCTTGGCCCAGAGTTCGCCGACCTCGCCGACCGGCAGTTCGCGCACGCCGTCGACGTCCATGACCTTGAGCTCGGCGACCGGCACCGGCGGCCCGGCGCTGGTCGGCCGGGCGAGATATTCCTCGCCGAGATGATGCGTCACCGTCGCCATCGTCTCGGTCATGCCCCAGCCATTGCCGGGGAGCGCGCCGAATTCCTGGAAGATCCGCTTGACCAGCTCGGGTGCCGAGGGCGCGCCGCCATAGGAAATGCTCTCCAGGCTCGACAGGTCGTAGTGGTGGCGCTCGGGATGCTCGAGCAGCTGCCAGGCGATGGTCGGCACGCCGCCGGTCTGGTTGACCTTCTCGCGCTGGATGATCTCCATCGCCTCGATCGGCTCCCAGCGGCGCATGAACACCACCGTGCCGCCCGCCGCGATCAGCGCCATCAGCCCGGCGCTGCAGGCGGTGACGTGGAACAGCGGGATCACCAGCAGGCCCACCTTGTGGGGCGGCGCGGCGGGCGGCACCTCGCCCCGGCGCAGCATCGACCGCGCGACCGAATAGCCCGAGGTGAGGATATTGGTCATCAGGTTGCGATGCGTGCCCACCGCCCCTTTGGGATGGCCGGTGGTGCCGCTGGTATAGAAGAGGGTGACATCGTCGTCCGGCGCGATGCCCACTTCCGGAAAGGCGATGTCGGTAAGGTCAGCCCAGCTGTTGCAGGGCCCGAGGATCGACTCCAGTGCGACCGCATCGCCCTCGATGGGCGAACAGGCGCGGCTCACCACCACCTGCTCCAGATCGGGGAGCGCGGCGTAGCATTGCTTGAGCCGCTCGTGCCGCTCACCGTCGACGAACAGCAGCTTGGCGCCCGAATCCTTCATGCCGTATTCGAGCTCGGTGCCGGTCCACCAGGCATTGAGCGGCACCAGGATCGCGCCGATGCTCACCGCGGCGAAGAAGATCGTCGGCCACTCGGGCAGGTTGCGCATCGCCAGCGCCACCCGATCGCCCTTGGCCACGCCCTTGGCCTGCATCCAGGACGCGAGATGGCAGGTGGCGCGGTAGTTCGCCTCGTAGCTGACCCGCTCGTCCTGGTAGATGGTGAAGGGCCGATCGCCATAGCCGCGCGCGAGCCGGGCGAGGATCGCGGCCGTGGGCGGCGCGTTCTTCCACACGCGCGTGGAAACCCCGCGGATTTCCACGGTGTCCATTTCGAACTTGGCGCCGGGGGCGGTGAGCATCGCGTCAACGGCGGCGAGCGGGGCTTTGGGCCAGTCGGGGGGCAAGGGCACGATCGGTTCAAGGGTCAAGGCAGCGCTCTCCATCGACTTTCTGAACTTTGGGTTTGGCTCGTTGACCAACCGGTGCACACGTTAGTGTTGATTTGCCGCGCGCTCAAGGCAATAGAAAGCGGGCGCCCGCCAGAAGGTGCATTGCACGCGTTTCGAACGAGAGGTATGCCGCCAACGATGCAAGTGGACGACCCGACTACCCATGGACTCGATGCCGCCCGGCTGGCGCGGATCGATGCCTTTGTGAAGGCGCGCTATCTCGACACCGGCAAGCTGCCGCACGCGCAGCTGCTGCTCGCGCGCGACGGGCGGATCGTCCATTTTTCGCACCAGGGCGCGGCGCGCGAGGACGGCACGGCGGTCGACGAATCGACGCTGTTCCGCATCGCCTCGATGACCAAGCCGATCACCAGCCTCGCCTTCATGATGCTGCTGGAGGAAGGCCTGGTCGCGCTCGACACGCCGGTCCACCATGTGCTGCCCGAACTGAAGGGCGTCGGCGTCTATGCGGGCGGCGGGAATGGCGAACCCTTCGTCACCACCCCTACAGCGCAGCCGATGCGGATGGTCGACCTGCTGCGCCACACCGCCGGCCTCACCTACGGGTTCCAGGAGCGCACCCCGGTCGACGCCGCCTATCGGGCCGAGCGGATCGAGAGCTGGCACGGCAATCTGACGCTCGACCAGTTCGTCGCCACGCTCGGCATGCTGCCGCTGGAATTCTCGCCGGGCGAGGCCTGGACCTATTCGGTCGCGACCGACGTGCTCGGCGCGGTGGTCGAGCGGCTCTCGGGGATGACGCTCGACCGATTCTTCGCCGAGCGGATCTTCGCGCCGCTGGGGATGCGCGACACCTTCTTCCAGGTACCGGAGGACAAGGTCCACCGGCTTGCCGACTGCTGGACGATGAAGGAAGGCGAAGGCCGCGTGCTGTACGATCGCGGCGAGGCCTCGGCCTGGTCGCGCTTCCCCAGGCTGTTGTCCGGCGGCGGCGGGCTGGTCTCGAGCGCGCTCGACTATCACCGCTTCAACACGCTGATGCTGAACGGCGGCGCGCTCGACGGCGTGCGGCTCGTCTCGCCCAAGACCGTCCAGCTGATGACGATCAACCATTTGCCCGGCGGCCGCGACCTCGCCAGCCTGTCGCGCGGGCTGTTCAACGAGACGACCAATGCCGGGGTCGGCTTCGGCCTGGGCTTCGCGATCACCATGGACGTCGCCAGGACGATGATTCCGGGCTCGGCCGGCGAATTCTACTGGGGCGGGATGTTCTCGACTGCCTTTTTCGTCGATCCGGTCGAGCGGCTTTCGATGGTGTTCATGACGCAATTCTCGCCGTCGATGCTCTACCCGATACGGCGCGAGCTGAAGACGCTGATCTATTCGGCGCTGACGCGGTGATACGGGAAGTCCTCTCCTCCCTTCCCATCGTCATCCCCGCGAAGGCGGGGATCCATTCGCCTGTGCGTTGGGGGAAAGAACCGCGGCATCAGCGCCAATGGATCCCCGCCTTCGCGGGGATGACGGCTGGTGGTGGCGTTCTCCCCGCACCGCGCGCCCTGCCCTTCACCCCGCTCCCGGCCCCAGGCCGGCAATCCGAACCAAGGAGTTCGAACGCATGTCCGTGATTACCACCAGCCGTCAGGGCCCTGTCCTGATCCTCACCTCCGACAATCCGCCGGTGAACGCGCTCGGCGTGGCGGTGCGGCAGGGGCTGCAGGCCGGCATCGAGGAAGCCAAGGGCGACGAGAGCATCCAGGCGGTCGTCATCATCTGCGCCGGCAAGACCTTCTTCGCAGGCGCCGACATCACCGAATTCGGCAAGGCGATGGCCGAGCCGTCGCTGCCGGTGCTGGTCGACCAGATCGAGGCGCTCGACAAGCCGGTGATCGCCGCCGTCCACGGCACCGCGCTCGGCGGCGGCTGCGAAGTGGCGCTGGCGTCGCATTATCGCATCGCCGTGCCCTCGGCGAAGTTCGGCCTGCCCGAAGTGAAGCTCGGCATCCTCCCCGGCGCGGGCGGCACCCAGCGCATGCCGCGCGTCGCGGGCGTCGAAGTCGCGCTGGAGATGGCGACCAAGGGCGACCCGATCTCGGCCACCCAGGCCAAGGACGCGGGGCTGGTCGACCGGCTCGCGGGCGAGGACAGCCTGCTCGCCGACGCCGTTGCCTTCGCGAACGAGGTGATCGGCCAGCCGGTCTCGCGCTCCAGCGAGCGCCCGGTCGCCGTCGATGCGGAGACCTTCGCCAAGTTTCGCGCCGCCAACGCCAAGCGCTTCCGCGGGCTCGACGCGCCCAACACGATCATCGACATCATCGAACAGACCGCCGGCAAGCCTTATGCCGAGGGCGTCCAGGCCGAGCGCATGGGCTTCATGAAGCTGATCATGGGGCAGCAGTCGGCAGCGCTGCGCCACATCTTCTTCGCCGAGCGCAAGGCCGCCAAGATCGACGGCATCGCCGACGACATCCAGCTGCGCGACATCAAGCGCGTCGGCGTGATCGGTGCCGGCACGATGGGGGGCGGGATCAGCATGAACTTCCTGTCGGCGGGCGTGCCGGTGACCATCGTCGAGATGGCGCAGGACGCGCTCGACCGCGGCACCGGCGTGATGCGCAAGAATTACGAGGCGACCGCCGCCAAGGGCCGCATGACCGCCGAGCAGGTCGAAAAGGCGATGGGTCTCCTCCAGCCCACGCTCAACTTCGACGATCTCGCCGAGTGTGACCTGATCATCGAGGCCGTCTATGAGAGCATGGACGTGAAGAAGGACGTGTTCGGCCGGCTCGACAAGATCGCCAAGCCGGGCGCGATCCTCGCGTCGAACACCAGCTATCTCAACATCGACGAGATCGCCGCCGCCACCAGCCGCCCGCAGGACGTGGTGGGGCTGCACTTCTTCTCGCCGGCCAACGTCATGAAGCTGCTCGAGATCGTCCGCGGCGCCAAGACTGCCGACGACGTGCTGGCGACCGCCATGGCGCTGAGCAAGAAGATCAAGAAGGTCGCGGTGATCGCGGGCGTCTGCTACGGCTTCATCGGCAACCGCATGCTGATGCCGCGCCAGGTGGAAGCCACCAAGATGCTGCTCGAAGGCGCCACGCCCGAGCAGATCGACAAGGTCCATGTCGCCTTCGGCATGCCGATGGGGCCGTTCCAGATGGCCGATCTCGCCGGTGTCGACATCGGCTGGCACCGCGATCCCAATCGCATCGAGAATATCCGCGACGCGCTCGCCGCCGAAGGCCGCTGGGGCCAGAAGAAGGGCGCCGGCTTCTACGACTATGACGAGAAGCGCCAGCCTTCGAACAGCCCGCGCGTCGCCGAGCTGATCGAGGAATGGCGCGGCAAGCTCAATGTGCCGAGCCACGAGATCACCGAGGAGGAGATCGTCGTCCGCACGCTCTACACCATGGTCAACGAAGGCGCGCTGATCCTCGCCGAGGGCATGGCCCAGCGGGCGAGCGACATCGATGTGGTGTGGGTCTATGGCTATGGCTGGCCCCCATACCGGGGCGGGCCGATGTTCTGGGCCGACAGCGAGGGCCTCAAGAAGATCGTCGATGGGCTGGAGAAATACGGCTTCGAGGTCGCCCCGCTGCTCCGCGACAAGGCGGAGAAGGGCGAGAAGTTCAACCGGTGACCAATCACTCTCCCTCTCCCGCTGGGAGAGGGAGGGAGGCGCGCCGCGCCGGAAAGGTAAGGGTGAGCGGGATAATCGGCTAACATGGCCCCCCTCACCCTCCCACCGCCTGACGGCGGCGGGCCCCTCCCTCTCCCGAGGGGAGAGGGGTTTGGAAGGGAGAGGATGATGACGCAGGATCTCGATAGCTTCCGCAGCGACACCCGCGCCTGGCTGGAGGCGAACTGCCCGCCCGCGATGCGCGAACCGATCCGATCGGAGAAGGACATCGTCTGGGGCGGGCGCAATCCCGACTGGGCGCATCCCGACCAGAAGCTCTGGATGGACCGCATGGCCGCGCGCGGCTGGACCGTGCCCGACTGGCCGACCCAATATGGCGGCGGCGGACTCTCCCCAGCCGAGACCAAGATCCTGCGCGAGGAAATGAAGCGGATGGGCGCGCGCACCCCGCTCAACAGCTTCGGCATCTCGATGCTCGGGCCCGCGCTGCTCAAATATGGCACCGAAGAACAGAAGCTGGAGCATTTGCCCAAGATCGCGCGCGGCGAGATCCGCTGGTGCCAGGGCTATTCCGAACCCAATGCCGGCTCGGACCTCGCCGGGCTGCAGACTTGGGCCGAGGATGCCGGCGACCATTATGTCGTCAACGGCCAGAAGGTGTGGACCAGCTATGCCGACAAGGCCGACTGGATCTTCTGCCTGGTCCGCACCTCCAAGGAGACCAAGCAGGGCGGGATCAGCTTCGTGCTGTTCGACATGGCCTCGCCCGGCGTCTCGACCAAGCCGATCCTGCTGATCTCGGGCTATTCGCCCTTCTGCGAGACCTTCTTCGACAATGTGAAGGTGCCCAAGTCCCAGCGCGTGCACGACGAGAACAAGGGCTGGGACGTCGCGAAGTATCTGCTCGGCCATGAGCGCGAGATGATCTCGGGCATGGGGCTGGACCGGGCGGGCGGCAATCCGCTGATCGAAGGCGCGATCGCGACGATCGGGCTCGACGACCAGGGCCGGCTCGCCGATCCGATCCTACGCGCGCAGATCGCGCTGTTCGAGGTACGGATGCGCGCCTTCTCGGCGATGTCCGAGCGCTTTCTCGACGAGCTCAAGGCCGGCCGCGCCCATCCCGCCCAGCCGAGCATGATGAAATATGTCGGCACCGAGCTGAACAAGCAGCGCCACGAACTGATCATGGCCGCCGGCGGATCGGATGCGCTCGAATGGGAGAGCGAGGCCTCGGCCAAGGGCGCCAGGCCGCGCGCCTGGCTGCGCACAAAGGCCAATTCGATCGAGGGCGGGACCAGCGAGATCCAGCTCAACATCGTCGCCAAGCGCATCCTCGAACTGCCGGGCTGAAAAGCCCTCTCCCCACCGGGGAGAGGGTTGGGAGAGGGGCAGTCCCACAGTCACAAACGGGCCGGCGCGAGAGACTGCCCCTCTCCCCGGCTCTCCCCCGCAGGGGGAGAGGGAGGAATGGAACCATGCCGCTCTACCTCAACGACGAACAGACGATGCTCCGCGACACCGCCCGCGAGTTCGTCGCCGAACATGCCCCCGTCCGCCACCTCCGCGCGCTGCGCGACGCCAAGGATCCCACCGGCTTCAGCCGCGACCTGTGGAAGCAGTTCGCCGAGATGGGCCTTACCGGCATCCTGATCCCTGAAGCTTCGGGCGGGCTGGGCCTCGGCCATGTCGAGGCGGGCGTGGTGCTGGAGGAGATCGGCCGCAACCTCACCCCCTCCCCCTTCCTCTCGACCGCCGTTGCCGCGGTCGAGGCGCTGAAGGGCACGGCGCATGCCGATCGCTGGTTCCCCGGCATTGCCGCGGGCGAAGCGGTGATCGCGATCGCGCATGACGAGAAACCCAAGTTCGGCCGCGCCGTCGCCCTCAAGGCCGAGCGCGCCGGCAACGGCTTCCGCCTGAGCGGCACCAAGCGCTTCGCCCATCACGCCCATGCCGCCGACCTGATCCTCGTCACCGCGCGCACCGCCGGCAGCGATACCGATGCGGCAGGCATCACCCTGTTCGCGATCGACCCCAAGGCGGCGGGCCTCGACCTCCGCCCCGAACGCCTCGCCGATTCCAGCCTCGCCGCGCATGCCAGCTTCGACGGCGTCGAAGTCACCGCCGATGCGGTGGTCGGCGAGATCGATGCCTGTGCCGATCCGCTGGGCCGGCTGCTCCGCGCCGCCGGCGCCGGTGCCTCGGCCGAACTGCTCGGGGTCGGCGCGGGCGCGAGCGACATGACGATCGGGTACCTGAAGGAACGCAAGCAGTTCGGCACATTGATCGGCAGCTTCCAGGCGCTCCAGCACCGCGCCGCGCATCTCTATAGCGAGCTGGAAGTCGCCCGCGCCGCGACACTCAAGGCGCAGCAGCTGCTCGATGCCGGCGAACCGGCGGACGAAGCCGTCGCCATCGCCAAGGCAATGACCGGGCTTGCCACCACCCTCGCGGTGCAAGAGGGTATCCAGATGCATGGCGGCATCGGCATGACCGACGAATATGACATCGGCTTCTACATGAAGCGCGCGCGCGTGCTGGCCGAGATGTTCGGCGACTCCAACTATCACGCCAATGCGCTGGCGGAGGCGGCCGGCTACTGATGACCGACGCGAAATCCCCCGAGGAGTTGGTCGCCGGCCTAACCGCGCTGCTCGACGTCGAGACGCTCGATACCGATCTCTACCGCGGCGCGCGCCAGCCGGGCGGCGTCGGCCGGGTGTTCGGCGGACAGGTGATCGCCCAGGCGCTGCAGGCGGCGCAGCGCTCGGTCGAGGACGGCAAGGTCGCGCATTCGCTCCACGCCTATTTCATGCGCCCGGGCGACGAGAACTACCCGATCCTCTACCGCGTGGTGCGCGATTTCGAGGGGCGCAGCTTCGCCAATCGCCGCGTGATCGCGATGCAAAAGGGCAAGCCGATCCTCAACATGGCGGCCTCGTTCCAGCTGCCCGCGGAGGGGCTGCTCCACCAGGACGCGATGCCCGAGGTGCCGCCGCCCGAGGACCTCCGCTCCGAGGCCGAGCTGCGCGAGGCAATCCGCGATCAGATTCCCGAGAAGTTCAAGCGCTTCTTTCTCCGCGCCAGGCCGATCGAGATCCGCCCGGTCAACCCGCGCAACTGGTTCCAGCCCGAGCCCCGCGAACCGCGGCAACATAGCTGGTTCCGCGTCGTCGCCCCCCTGCCTGAGGAACCCGCGCTCCACCGCGCGATGCTTGCCTATGCCAGCGACATGACCCTGCTCGGCACCTGCATGCTGCCGCACGGGGTCAGCTGGATGAGCGGCGAGGTGCAGACCGCCAGCCTCGACCATGCGCTCTGGCTGCACGAGCCGTTCCGCTTCGACGACTGGCTGCTCTACGCGACCGACAGTCCCTGGGCCGGCCACACCCGCGGCTTCAATCGCGGCAGCATCTACGCGCGGGACGGTCGGCTGGTGGCGAGCGTCACCCAGGAAGGGCTGATCCGCACGCTCTGACAGCGCGTCTGGCGGGCGATCGCTTCCTTTCGCCTACGCAATTATTACGCTTGATTATCCACGAGTCGTGCAGATACACCCCTGACCGGGAGGTTTGGGGTTTTGTCCTATGTCGTATCGCGTGCTCGCGATATGCGCGCCTCTCCTGTCGCTATTCGCGGCGACGGCGCTGCATGCGCAAACGCTCGAGGATTCGGTCCTCGCCCAGATCAACGCCGCGCGGGCCAATCCCCGCGCCTATGCCGAGAAGCTGCGCGAATATCGCAGCTATTTCGACGGTGCCGTCGTCTATCTGCCGGGCGACTATAACGGGATACTCACCCGCGAGGGCACGGTGGTGGTCGACGAGACCATCGCCTTTCTCGAACGGCAGGAACCGCTCCCACCGCTCACCCAGGCCGAGATCCTCGCGCTGACTGCGGTGGACTTCTCCCGCGAGCAGGGTGCGCTCGGCGCACGGGGGCATCGCGGTGCCGATGGCAGCGATCCCGGCATCCGGGTGAAGCGGCACGGCGGCGACATCTTCGTCGGCGAGGCGATCGCCTATGGCTTCGACAATGCCGAGGAGGTGGTGCGCCAGATGATCGTCGACGACGGCGTGCCCGATCGCGGCCACCGCAGGCTGCTGTTCGATGCCAAGCTCAAATTCGCCGGCATCGGCTGCGGCCCGCACAGCAAGATGGAGCATATCTGCGTCGTGAACGTCAGCGCGACCAAGGATGGCCGCCCGGTGCGCCTCCGCTACGCCCTGCAGCGCTGATCGGCGGTCACTTCCGGCCGAACAGCTTCTCGATGTCGCCATGCGCCAGCTTCACCCAGGTGGGGCGGCCATGGTTGCACTGGCCCGAATGCGGCGTGACCTCCATCTCGCGGAGCAACGCGTTCATCTCGGCGACCGACAGGATGCGCCCGGCGCGCACCGAACCGTGGCAGGCCATGGTCGCGGCGACATGATCGAGCCGCTCCTTCAGGCTCAGCGCCTCGTCGAAGCTGGCGAGCTCGTCGGCGAGATCGGTGACGAGGCCGTGCACGTCGCCGGTGCCGAGCGCGGCGGGCACCGCCCGGACCAGCATCGCGCGCGGGCCGAAGCGTTCGAGCTCGAGCCCGAAGTCGCGCAGTTCCTGCGCGCGGGCTTCGAGCCGGTCGCAGCCGGGTTCGTCCAGCTCGACCACTTCGGCGAGGAGCAGCGCCTGGGAGGGAACGGTGCCGCCGGCCATGGCGCGGCGCATCCGCTCCAGCACCAGCCGCTCGTGCGCTGCGTGCTGGTCGACCAGGACGAGCCCGTCCTGCGCCTCGGCGACGATATAGGTCTTGGCGACCTGCCCGCGGGCGACGCCGAGCGGGAAATCGGTGGCGAGCGGGGCTTCGTGGCGGGCGGGTTCGGCGCGGGCCAGGGGCGCGGCGGCGAAGAAGGTGCCGGAATCGCGGACGGCGCCGGAATAGCGTCTAAGCCCCTCCTCCTTGGAGGGGTTGTGGTGGAGGGATGCCAGATCATAGCTTGGTCTCGGTGAGACGCTGCCCCACCCCAATCCCTCCCCTGAAGGGGAGGGGCTATTGCTCCCCCCGCCCCCCGGCTGCCACAAGCCCAGCGCCGCCTCGCTCGGCCGCTGCACGCTCCTGTGCCCCGCCGCATCCAGCGCCCGCCGCAACCCGCTGACGATCAGCCCGCGCGCCAATGCCGGATCGCGGAAGCGCACTTCGGTCTTGGCCGGATGCACGTTCACGTCGACCACCTCGGGCGGCACGTCGAGGAACAATGCCACCACCGGGTGCCGATCCCGCGCGAGCATCTCGGCATAGGCGCCGCGCACCGCACCGACGAGCAGCCGGTCCTTCACCGGCCGGCCGTTGACGAACAGATATTGGTGGTCCGCCACGCCGCGGTTGAAGGTCGGGATGCTCGCCACCCCGCCGAGCACCAGCCCCTCGCGCTCGAAATCGATCGCGACGCTGTTCTCCTGCAGCGCCCGATCGGTGAGCGCCGCGACCCGCGCGGGCCGGCTCTCGCCGCCCTGCACGCTCAGCACGCGGCGGCCGTCATGCTCGACCGCGAAGGCGATGTCGGGCCGCGCCATGGCGAGCCGCTTCATGCCGTCGAGGCAGGCGGCATATTCGGCCCGGGTCGAGCGCAGGAACTTGCGGCGGGCCGGCACGCGGCCGAACAGCGCCTCCACCCGCACCCGCGTGCCGGGCGGCAGCGCGGCCGGCCCCTCGGCGATCCTCGCACCATTGTCCACGGTGAGCGACCAGCCTTCCGCGCCGCGCACCCGGCTTTCGAGCGTCAGCTGCGCGACGCTGGCGATCGAGGGCAGCGCCTCGCCGCGGAAACCCAACGTCGCGACGTGCTCGATATCGTCGGTCGGCAGCTTCGAGGTGGCATGGCGCTCCAGCGCGAGCGCCATTTCGGCGGGCGCCATGCCGCAGCCGTCGTCGATCACCTCGATCAATTCGATGCCCCCGCCGGCCAGCTTCACGGTGATCCGTGTCGCGCCTGCGTCGATTGCGTTTTCAACGAGTTCCTTGAGAGCGCTGGCAGGGCGTTCGACCACCTCGCCGGCAGCGATACGGTTAACAAGATGTTCGGGCAGGCGGCGTATTGACATGCCATCCGCTGTAGCCCAAGCGACGGCCTCCCGCGACCCGCATCCGCATGAAACCAGGCCGGAGGCAACTTCGTCCCGGAACGGGTTCGGGCCAAACAATTTGTGCGAGCAGCCGGACGGGGGGCGCCCAACCCGGCAGGACGGATCAATAGATGGCTTTCTCCCGCATTTTCAAATTCATGTCCCACGACATGGCGATCGATCTGGGTACTGCGAACACCGTTGTTTACTTGCGCGGACGCGGCATCGTGCTGAACGAGCCTTCGGTCGTCGCGGTCGAGACGCTGAACGGCGTGAAGAAGGTCAAGGCGGTCGGCGACGACGCCAAGCTGATGATGGGCAAGACGCCCGGCTCGATCGAGGCGATTCGTCCCTTACGTGACGGCGTGATCGCCGACATCGATGTCGCCGAAGAGATGATCAAGCACTTCATCCGCAAGGTGCACGGGCAGCGCCGCTTCATGCGCTGGCCGGAGATCGTGATCTGCGTGCCCTCGGGCTCCACCTCGGTCGAGCGCCGCGCGATCCGCGATGCCGCGTCGAACGCCGGTGCCAGCCAGGTCTGGCTGATCGAGGAGCCGATGGCCGCCGCGATCGGCGCCGACATGCCGGTGACCGAGCCGATCGGTTCGATGGTCGTCGACATCGGCGGCGGCACGACGGAAGTCGCGGTGCTCAGCCTGCGCGGCCTCGCTTACTCGACCTCGGTCCGTGTCGGCGGCGACAAGATGGACGAAGCGATCGTCTCCTATGTGCGCCGCAACCACAACCTGCTGATCGGCGAAGCCACCGCCGAGCGGATCAAGCAGGAAGTCGGCGTCGCCAAGCCGCCGGTCGACGGCATCGGCAAGACGATCCACATCAAGGGCCGCGACCTCGTCAACGGCGTGCCCAAGGAAATCCAGATCAACCAGGGCCAGATCGCCGAGGCGCTGTCCGAACCGGTCAACACGATCGTCGAGGGCGTCCGCATCGCGCTGGAGAACACCGCGCCCGAGCTGGCCGCCGACATCGTCGACCAGGGCATCGTGCTCACCGGCGGCGGCGCGCTGCTGCACGGGCTGGACGAAGTGCTGCGCGACGAGACCGGCCTGCCGGTCACCGTCGCCGACGATCCGCTGACCTGCGTGGCGCTCGGCACCGGCCGCGCGCTCGAGGATCCGATGTTCCGCGGCGTTCTCCTCCAGGTCTGACGAAAGGCCAACGGCGATGGCGCCGCCACGGAATCGGCGCCCGGGGTTTTCGCGACGGGCGCAATATGGGCTGTTCTTCAGCTATGTGGCGGCGATCGGCCTGTTGCTGATCGGCGGCGGGCTCGTGCTGGTCTCGCGCTACAACCCGCATCTGTTCGCCGCGCTGCGCAGCACCGTGGCCGAGGTGACCACACCGGTCTCCTCGGGCCTCGACACGGTGCGGCGCGGCGTGGGCAGCGTGCCGACGGCGATCGGCAGCTATTTCGGGGTCCGCGGCGAAAATGCGCGGCTCAAGCGCCAGATCGAGGCCGAACATGCCGCGCTCCAGCGTGCGCTGGGCCTGGAGCGCGAGAACCAGCGGCTGCGCCAGCTGCTCAAGGTGCGCGACGCCACGCCCGAGACGATCGTCGTCGCCCGGCTGGTCAATTCCTCCGCCTCCAGCACGCGCCGCTATGCCACGCTCAACGCCGGCAGCTGGCAGCGGGTCAGCCAGGGCCAGCCGGTGCGTGACGGCGACGGCCTGATCGGCCAGGTGGTCGAGGCCGGACCCAATGCCTCGCGCGTGCTGCTGATCACCGACCCGGACAGCACCATCCCCGTCCGCCGGGCGAGCGACGGCCTGCCCGCCATCGTCACCGGCAAGGGCGACGGCACGCTCGACGTGCGCGCCGCCAATGCCGCCGCCAACCCCTTCCGGGCGGGCGACCTGCTCGTCACCTCGGGCACCGGCGGCGTGTTCCCGCCGAACATCCCGCTCGGCAAGGTCAGCACGATCGGTCGCGATTCCTCGGTCGTCACGCCCGCGAGCAACCCCGACATGGCCGATTTCGTGATGGTGCTGCGCGTGTTCCTGCCCGAGCCGGCGCCGCCGCCCCAGGCCTTCCCGACCCCTGCCGCGCCCCCCAAGGCCAAGTGATGGCGCTAGACCTCCAGCCGCTGGGAGTGCCGCCGCCGCGCCCCCGGGCGCGCTGGCTGGCGCCGCTGTCGATCGCGCTCGCCTCGCTGGTGACGATCGTACCGGTCATCGCGACCGTGCCGTTCCTGCCGCCCTTCGGCCTGCTGATGCTGCTCGGCTGGCGGCTGCTGCGGCCCGATGCGCTGCGCGTCTGGGCCGCCGCGCCGCTCGGGCTGTTCGACGATTTGCTCAGCGGCCAGCCCTTCGGCTCGGCGATGTTCCTGTGGATGGCATGCATGTTGATCATCGACGTGCTAGAGACGCGCATCGTGTGGCGGAATTTCTGGCAGGACTGGCTCATCGCCGCGGGCGCGACCGGCTTCGTGCTGATCGCGGGACGGTTCCTCGCGTCCCCCATCTCGGCCAAGGTCGATGCCGCGCTGCTGCTCCAGGCGGGGGCATCGGCGATGCTGTTCCCGCTCGCCTCGAGGCTGTGCGCCTGGCTCGACCGTGACGTGGTGAAGGCCTGAGCGATGGTGCGGATCACCGAAGCCGCCCAGACCTACAGCTTCTCCCGCCGCGCGGTGGTACTCGGCGTGGCGCAGGGTGCCGTCGGCATGGTGCTCGCCGGCCGCATGGCCTGGCTGTCGGTGGTCGAGAACGAGCAATACAAGCTCAAGGCCGAGAGCAACCGGGTCAACAACACGCTGATCCCGCCGCGCCGCGGCTGGCTGCTCGATCGCAGCGGCAAGCCGCTCGCCAGCAACCGCACCGATTTCCGCGTCGACCTGATCCCAGATCGCATCGTCGACAAGGACAAGCTGCTCGCCGAACTCACCCGGCTGCTCAATCTCCCGCCCGAAGACCTCGCCCGCATCGAGACCGACCTCAAGCGCGCCGGCGGCTTCCGCCCGGTGCAGGTGGCGGAAAATCTCGACTGGGACCGTTTCGCCGCGGTGCTGGTGCGCCAGCCCGAGCTGCCCGGCGTCGCGCCGACGCGCGGCTATGCCCGGCATTACCCGCTCGGCGCGGGTGTCGGCCATCTGATCGGCTATGTCGGCACCGCTTCGGCCGAGCAGTTCAAGGCGGACAAGGATCCGCTGCTCGTCACCCCCGGCTTCAAGCTGGGCAAGGACGGGCTGGAGAAGACGCTCGACCACCGGCTGCGCGGCAAGCCAGGCGCCAAGCGCGTCGAGGTCACCGCGCATGGCCGCCCGGTGCGCGAGCTCGAGACCCGCGCCGACCAGCCGGGCGAGAGCATCAAGCTCACCATCGATTCCGGGCTGCAGGAATATGTCGCGCGGCGGCTGGGCACCAATTCGGGCTCGGCGATCGTGATCGACGTGGCCAGCGGCGACATCCTGTCGATGGTGTCGATGCCGTCCTACGATCCCAACAGCTTTTCCGACGGCATCAGCCAGCTCGAATGGAAGATGCTGTCCGAGGACGACCATGTTCCCTTGATGAACAAGGTGCTGCAGGGCCTCTACCCGCCCGGCTCCACCGTCAAGCCGATGAACGGCCTCGCGCTGATGGCGGCGGGCGTGAGCCCGAACGAGCGGGTGTTCTGCTCCGGTGCGCTGCGCGTCGGCAGCGGCGTGTTCCACTGCCACAAGAAGGGCGGGCACGGGCCGCTCGACCTCAAGAACGCGATCATGCAGAGCTGCGACATCTATTTCTACGAGATGGTCCGCCGCGTCGGCTATGATGCGATCGCGCCGATGGCGCGGATGCTGGGGCTTGGCCAGAAGTTCGACATGCCCTTCACCACCCAGCGCTACGGCACCGTGCCGGACAGCGCCTGGAAGCTGAAGAAATACCACCATCCCTGGACCGTGGCCGATTCACTCAACGCTTCGATCGGCCAGGGCTATGTGCTGGCCAACCCGCTGCAGCTGGCGGTGATGGCCAGCCGGCTCGCCTCGGGCAAGATCCTGGTGCCGCGGCTGCTCGCCAACGGCCCCTCGGGTGCCCAGCCGCTGCCGGTGAGCGCCGAGGACCTCGCGGTGGTGCGCGAGGCGATGTACGGCGTGATCAATGGCGGCGGCACCGGCGGTGCGGCACGGATGTACGTCCCCGGCGTCGCGCTGGCGGGCAAGACCGGTACCGCGCAGGTGCGCCGCATCACCATGGCGGAGCGCCGCACCGGCGTGCTCAAGAACGGCTCGCTGCCGTTCAAAATGCGCGACCACGCGCTGCTGGTGTGCTTCGCCCCGCACGACAATCCGAAATATGCCGCCGCGATCGTACTCGAGCATAACGGCCATACGATCCGCAACCTCGATACGCCGCTGATCGGTCGGGACATCATGACCTATCTGTTCGATCGCGATCAGGCGATGAAGACGCTGGCCGAAGTGGAGCCCACCTGGGGCGGCGACTATACGACGCGCATGGCGGCGCAGTCCGCTGCCTTTCGCGCGGCGCAGGCCGCCCCGCCCCCGCCCGCGCCCGAGGACACCGAGGAGGCCGCGAGCAGCCTCGCCGACCAGGCCGCCAACAGCACCGCCGATTCGACCAAGCGCGACGTCGCGCCCACCGGCAGCGTGGAGGGCGACTGATGGCGCGCCCCGGCAACGGCATCGTCCCCATGCAGGTCGCGCAGCTGCCGTGGAAGGTCCTCTTCCTCGTGCTCGCGATCGGCGGCTTCGGCCTGGTCGTGCTCTACTCCGCCGCCAATGGAAATATCCGGCCTTGGGCATTCAACCAGGGCACCCGCTTCTTCCTGTTTCTCGCGGTGGCGATCGGCATGTCGCGCATCCCCGTACGCGTCCTGTCGCAATGGTCGCTCCCCATCTACGGCGCGCTGGTGGTCGCGCTGCTCGGCGTGGAACTGCTCGGCAAGGTCGCGGGCGGCAGCCAGCGCTGGATCAGCCTGGGCGGCTTCCAGTTCCAGCCCTCCGAGCTGATGAAGCCGATGATCGTGCTCGCGCTCGCCCGCTTCTACGAGATGCTGCCGGCCAGCGAGACGCGCAAGTTCGTCGCGATCTGGCCCGCCTGCGTGCTGATCGGGGTGCCGGCGCTGCTCGTCATCATGCAGCCCGATCTCGGCACCGGGCTGATGATCACCGGCTGCGGCGTCATGGTGATGTTCCTGGCGGGCGTGCCGCTGCGGCTGTTCATCGCCGGTGCGCTGGCGGTGGCGGTCGCGGCCCCCCTCGCCTTCAACTTCGTACTGCACGACTATCAGCGCAACCGCGTGCTGATCTTCCTCGATCCCGAGCGCGACCCGCTCGGCACCGGCTACCACATCACCCAGTCCAAGATCGCGATCGGTTCGGGCGGCATCTTCGGCAAGGGCTTCCTGCAGGGCACCCAGAGCCATCTCGACTATCTCCCCGAGGGCCAGACCGACTTCGCGCTGGCGACGATGATGGAGGAATGGGGCCTGGCCGGCGGCGTGTTCCTGATCGTCGCGTTCGGGATGCTGATCGCCTGGGGCATCGGCGTCGGCATGCGCGCCAAGACGCGCTTCGGTCGGCTCACCGCGGCGGGGATCTCGGGCACGATGTTCCTCTATTGCTCGATCAACATGGCGATGGTGATCGGGCTGGCGCCGGTGGTGGGCGTGCCGTTGCCGCTGATCAGCTTCGGCGGCACCGCGGTGATGACCTTCATGCTGTGCCTGGGAATCCTCCTCTCGATCGACCGCGACGGCCGCACCAAGACCCGCTGGTGATTTTTTCATTTTTGGGGTTTACAAGCCGCAAGGCGCGACGCTAAAGGCGCGCCTCCGAAGCGGCGGTGCCCCACCAAGGGCGCCATGCAGAAGCCGGATGGACACATAGCTCAGTTGGTAGAGCAGCTGACTCTTAATCAGCGGGTCCTTGGTTCGAGCCCAAGTGTGTCCACCACTTCCTCTTCTGCCCCGATGCCTTCCGGTACGGACACATAGCTCAGTTGGTAGAGCAGCTGACTCTTAATCAGCGGGTCCTTGGTTCGAGCCCAAGTGTGTCCACCACTCCCATATCGTTCCGGCCATGTTTGTCGCGAGCGGCAGACAACGATAGAGCCTGGGCGGGCCGGCCTCAGCGCGTGGCGCACGCTGAAGATGGCGCGCTCGGCGCACGGCTGTGTCCGCGGCAATACCGCCAAATTCCATGATGGGCTGGAACGCTCGCCGGTTTCCGCACGCGTGCTGCAGGGACCGTCGATCTGGATCTGCGGGGACTGCCATGTCGGCAATCTTAGGCCCCTCTCCAACAGCGACGGTCGCGTCGAGGTGCAGATTCGCGACATGGACCCGGTGGCGAGCGGAGGCTCGGCCGCTCGCTGTTCGTCCGCGACCTGGCGCCGCAGGACCTCAAGCTCGAGCTCGACCAATTCAGCCGCGGCGAGGCGGTGAAGTCCGCGCGCTGTCTCGAGCATTGTCGGCGCCATGCCGTCGCTGCGTGATGCTGTCTGGGAGAAGGACGTCGATCCGTTCGACGCACCAGCGGGGGCCCCATGGCGGAGAGGGAGGGATTCGAACCCTCGGTACGGTTACCCGCACAACGGTTTTCGAGACCGCCCCGATCGACCACTCCGGCACCTCTCCGCTAGGGAGGATACGCGCTTCGGGAAGGCCCCGCACCGCGTACCGGTCGCTGTGAGGCGCGGCCACTAGCGCAAAGTTTTGGGGGCCGCAAGCAGGGTTCTTCAAGTTTTTTCGCGATCGCGGAAAGCGCATGCGCCACCCTGCCCCTTCCCGGATCGGGAACGGCAGGCCGCGCACCGTTGCCGTTGCGCCTCCGCAACCCTAGATTGGGGAAATGTCAGAAACCAATGGTTCGCTTCTTTCCATCGACTCGGGCACGCCGATGCCGCCGATCGCCAGCGCGCGCTTCGCCATCGGCGACGTGGTGCGCCACCGCCTGCTCGATTTCCGCGGCGTGATCTTCGACGTCGACCCCGTCTTCGCGAACAGCGACGAATGGTATGATTCGATTCCCGTCGACATGCGGCCGGCCAAGGACCAGCCCTTCTACCATCTGCTCGCCGAGAATGCCGATTCGACCTATATCGCCTATGTCAGCCAGCAGAACCTGGTGGCGGACGACAGCGACGAGCCGGTTGACCATCCCGGAATCAGCGGGCTTTTCGACAGCTTCGACGCAGGTCGCTACCAGCTGAAGCCGAACCATCGCCATTAAGCGCGCGTGACTCGGAAAATCGCAGTTTCGTCTTGCGGAACGGTTGACATTCCCGCCCCCCTCGCATAGTTGCGCCCTTCCTCCTGCCGAGGTGCAACCTTGGCGGGCACATGCATTTGAACCAGAGAAGAGACCGATGTTCGCTATCGTGCGCACGGGCGGCAAGCAGTATCGCGTTGCCGCAGGAGACAAGATCGTCGTCGAGAAGCTCGACGGCGAAGCCGGTTCGTCGGTGACGCTGGGCGACGTCCTGCTGGCCGGCGAAGGCGGCGAGCTGAAGGCTACCGACGGCCTGACCGTTTCTGCCGAAATCGTCGCGCAGGCGAAGGGCGAGAAGGTCATCGTCTTCAAGAAGCGTCGTCGTCACAACTATCGCCGCAAGAACGGCCATCGCCAGCAGCACACGATCCTCAAGATCACTGCCATCGGCGCGGCCCAGTAAGCGACTGACGAGACACGAGGAGTATAGACAATGGCACATAAGAAGGCAGGCGGCTCGTCCCGCAACGGTCGCGACTCTGCTGGCCGCCGTCTTGGCGTGAAGAAGTTCGGCGGCGAGACGGTTCTCGCCGGCAACATCCTCGTGCGTCAGCGCGGCACCAAATTCTACCCGGGTGTGAACGTGGGCATGGGCAAGGACCATACCCTTTTCGCGCTCGTCGAAGGCCGCGTGTCGTTCAAGGAAGGCAAGCTTGGTCGCAAGTTCTGCTCCGTAGACATGATTGCCGAGGCGGCCGAGTAACATCGGGCGACCGTACGGGTTGCCCACCAGGGCGACCCGGGTTCGGATGAACCAACGCGAAAAGGGAGACGGGTCGCCCCGGTCTCCCTTTTTTATTGCTCCCCTGACACCGCGGCGAAACAGCGATGCCATATCGGCATGCGCATAAGCCGCAGGACCGAGGAGAGTGGTCATGTTCGTGCGGACCCAGAGATTGACGTTACGTCCCGGCTGGCCCGAGGACGCCCCCACCCTAGCCCGGGCGATCGACCATGAGGCCGTCGTGCGCAATCTGTCGCGCGTGCCCTGGCCCTATTCGATCGAAGCGGCCGAGACCTTTCTCGCCCATTGGACCGACACGCGCTTCCTGGTGTTCGAGCACCAGGGCGGCAGCGTGGCGTTGATCGGCTGCGTCGGCATCGATGCGGCCGGCGGCGAGGCGCACGAGCTCGGCTATTGGTACACGCCGTCCGCCTGGGGCAAGGGCTATGCCACCGAAGCGGCGCGCGGCGTGCTCGCCGCGGCGCGCGCGTCGGGCATCCGCCGGGTGACCTCGCGCCACGCGGTCGACAACCCCGCCTCGGGCCGCGTGTTGCGCAAGCTGGGCTTCCAGCCGACCGGCCGCGTCGAGCCGCTCTGGTCCAAGGGTCGCGGATGCGAGATGGCGTGCGTCGGCTTCGAGCTGGATCTCGACGCCGAAGGCTGCCGATCGGGGCCGGAACCCCGCCTCGCGGCGTGACGCCTTCCCGTCCTTCCTCCAAGGGGGGAGGATGGGCGCGGCGCTTCCCACCGCGCGCGAGCTCGACTAAGCCGGCCATATATGGACACAAGGCCAGCAGCTTGACGACCAAGGCGGCGCGCCGGCGCCTCTCCCCCGGAGAATCGCGCGATGCCGCGCTCGAAGCCGCCCGCGCGCTGCTGATCGAGGACGGCCCGCAGGCGGTGACGCTCAAGGCCGTCGCCGCGCGGATCGGTCGGACGCACGCCAACCTGCTCCATCATTTCGGCTCGGCGGCGGGGCTGCAAAAGGCGCTGGCGGCGAGCATGGCCGAGACCGTCACCGCCAAGATCGGCGAGGCGGTGCTGCGCGCCCGGACCACCGACCACGACCTGCGCGAGGTGGTGGCCCTCACCTTCGACGCGTTCGGCCGCGAGGGCGCGGGCGCACTGGCGAGCTGGATGCTGCTCACCGGCAATCAGGATGCGCTCGACCCGATCCTGGAGGCGATCCACCGGCTGGTCGACCGGATCAGCGAAGGCACCGATTCGCGCGCGCCGCTGCGCGAGGAAACGCTGCAGCTGACCCTGATGGCGCTGGGCGACGCGCTACTCGGCGCCCCCATGGCCCGCGCGCTGGGCCTCCCGCGCGACACGGCGCGCGACCTGGCCGCGGCGATGCTGCGTGAGCGGATCGAGGCAGCGAGCGAAGGGCCGTAACGCGCGACGCGGCGCCCTACTCCGCCGCCTGCCCCATTCGCTGGGCTTCGCCCGCCACGGCCTCGCGCACCGCGCGCGCGAGCGCCGCGACGGTGAACGGCTTGCGGAGCACCGGGCGGTCGCGGAGCTGCTCGGCGCTCGCCTCGCCGGTGAAGCCGGTGACGAACAGCACCGCGACCCCGGTCAACGTCGCCTCGACCGCGGCAATCATTTCCGGGCCGGTCTGGCCGGGCATCAGCACGTCGGTCATCACCAGATCGAGCGAGGCCATCGCCGCGATCGCCGTCGGCGCGTGGAGCGGATCGGCGCAGCCCACCGCCCGGTGGCCCAGCTCGCGCAGCGCCGCCAGCGTGGCAGCCAGCACGCGGGGATCGTCCTCCACGACGAGAATGTCGTAGCTCTCGCCCACCTTCTCCTCCGCCGACTCGATGACCACGGGCGCCGTGACGGTGCCGGTCAGCGCGCCCTTGTAGCGCGGCAGGTACAGGGTGACCGTGGTGCCGGCATCGGGCGCGGTCTCGATCGCGATGCCGCCGCCCGACTGGCGGACGAAGCCGAAGATCTGGCTGAGCCCCAGCCCCGTCCCCTTGCCCACCGGCTTGGTGGTGAAGAAGGGCTCGAACACGCGCTCCAGCACCTCGGGGGTCATGCCGCAGCCATCGTCGCGGACGGCGACCGAGACATAGTCGCCCGCCGCGCAATGCCCGACCTCGTTCGCCGCCAGCCGCGATTCGCCGGTGGTGATCACCAGCGTGCCGCGCCCGTTCATCGCGTCGCGCGCGTTCACCGCCAGGTTGAGCACCGCGTTTTCGAGCTGGTGGCGGTCGACCCAGATCCGCCACCCCATGCCGCGGTCCTGCGCCTCCACCCGGATCGCGTCGCCCAGCGTGCGATCCAGCAGGTCGCGCATCCCGCGAATCAGCGCGCCGGCATCGACCGGCTCGGGCGCCAACGATTCGGAGCGCGAAAAGGCGAGCAACTGGCGGGTGAGCGCGGCGGCGCGGTGCGCGCCCTCCATCGCATTGTCGAGATGACGCGCGGCTTCGCGGGGATCGCTTTCGATCTGGCGGCGCGCCAGTTCCACCCCGCCCAGCACGACGGCCAGCATGTTGTTGAAGTCATGCGCGATACCACCGGTGAGCTGACCCACCGCGTCCATCTTCTGCGCCTGGCGCAGCTTGGCCTCGGCGACCTCGCGCTCGCGCGCTTCCTCGCGCAGCTGGGCGGTGGCGGCGGCAACGGCTTCGCGCAGTTGCCCCGTCCGCTCGCGCTCCCAGGCGGCGTCGGCATCGGCGAGCGCACGATCGCCCTGCGCCTCGATCGCGAGCCACCCAAAGATGACGGCGCCCAGGGCAATCACCAGGCCGAAGCCGCTGAGCACGCGCGAGGCATAGCTGCTGTTCTCGATCAGCTGCGCCGCCGCGCGGGTGCGGTCGCGCAGCAGCCGTCGTTCCTGCTCGACGATATCGTCGAGGATCGCTTCGACCTGCTTGCGCGCCGCGCTCTCGCGGACCTGATAATAGGCGCCGAACGCGTCGCTGTTGCGCTTGTAGGTGGTGTAGAGCGCAGTCGCGTCGAGTTCCTTGCCACGCTCGGCGAAGGCGCGCTGCAGCTGGCGGACCTCGGCGAACAGCGTCGGGTTGTCGCCGGTCAGCTGGCGCAGCCGCTGGAGCTGCTCGCCGGCCTTGCCCCATTGATCGCTATATTGCTGGCCGAGATTGCGATCGGCGCTCACCACATAGCGGCCCAGCGCCGCCTCCGCCGAGGCGATGCCGCCGGAGAGCTGGTTGGCGCGCAGAATCACTTCGAAGCTGTGCTGCTGGAGCGCGATCGCCCGGTCCCGCTCGAGATCGGTGCGCTGCTGGATCAGGATCAGCGCGCCGAGCACGAGCACGCCGGCCACTGCCAGCGCCGCCAGCAGCACCAGGCGCCAGTTCTTCGCGTGAACCGAACGCTCCAGAGACGGGATCGCTTCGCTCATCCGGCCCCGACTCTAGGCGCTTGGGACGAAAGTGAAAAGGCCGGTTAGGCGATGACCCCCACGGCCTGCCCCGCCGCGCGGAACATGCCCAGCACGCGCTCGATCTGCTCGGGGCGATGCTCGGCGCAGAGCGAGCAGCGCAGCAGGAAGGTGCCGGCCGGGGTCGCCGGCGGGCGCGCCATGTTGACGTACAGGCCGTTTTCGAGGAGCGCCTGCCACATCACCACCGCCTGCTCCTGGTCCTCCAGGATCACCGCGATGATGGCGCTTTCGGGCGTCTCGGTGCCGAGCTTGAAGCCCATCGCCTTCAGGCCGCCGTGCAGCGTGCGGGCATTCTCCCACAGCCTGGCGCGCTTCTCGTGCGCCGTCGCGAGCTTGCGGATCGAGGTCGCCGCGGTCGCCACCACGCTGGGCGGCAGCGAGGCGGTGAAGATGTACGGGCGGCAGGCCAGGCGGATCGCCTCGAACTTGGGGTGGTTCGAGATGCAGAAGCCGCCGACGGTGCCAACCGACTTGGAGAAGGTGCCGACGACGAAATCGACGTCCGCTTCCAGCCCCTGATCCTCGTAGACGCCGCGGCCGTTGGGGCCGAAAAAGCCCATCGAATGCGCTTCGTCGACCAGCACCATCGCGCCGTGCTTCTTGGCGACGGCGACCATTTCCTTGAGCGGCGCGATGTCGCCGAGCATCGAATAGACGCCTTCCAGCACCACCAGCTTGCCGGCTTCGGCAGGCAGGCGGCCGAGGCGCTTGTCCAGGTCCGTCACGTCGTTGTGGCGGAAGCGGACGATCTCGGCATTGCCCTGCTTGCAGCCGTCATAGATCGAGGCGTGGCTGTCGGCGTCGAGGACGATGTACTCGCCCTTGCCCGCCAGCGTCGAGATCATGCCCAGATTGGCCATGTAGCCGGTCGAGAACACGATCGCGCCCGACACGCCGTAGAAGTCGCGCAGCGCCTGCTCGACGTCCATATGGTCGCGGAAGGTGCCGTTGAGCATGCGGCTGCCGTTGGTACCCGAGCCGAACTGGTCGAGCGCGTCCTTGCCGGCCTTGATCACGTCCGGATCGAACGTCATGCCCATATAGTTGTAGGTGCCGAGCAGGATCGTGTCCCGGCCCTTGATCACCGCTTCAGTCGGCGACTTCACCTGCTCCATCACGATCGCGAACGGGTCGATCACGCCGCTGTCGAGCAGCGCCTGCCGCTCGGCGATCAGGCCGTCGAACTTGCTCATCAGGTCGGTCATGCGGTTCAGCCCTTGAGCTTCTGCACGGCGTCGACCAGCTGGCCGACATTCTCGATCTCGGCCTGCATGTTCATGGTGATGACGATGTCGAACTCGTCCTCGATCGCGGCGACGAAATCCATCACCGTCAGGCTGTCCCATTCGAGATCGCCCGCGAAGGTGGTAGTTTCGGTGAGCGCGACTCCCTTCTTGTTGAAGGGTTCGATCTGCGCGGCGACGATGTCGAAGATTTCTGCACGGTCAGTCATGCGGCCGGTCCTTAGTGTGATCGGCCGCAGGTGCCAAGCGAATGCGGCGAAACCGGGCCCGTGGCGGGGCAGTGCCCGAAAGGTCAGGCCGCCGCCGCATCCCCGCTGCCCGCGGTGAGCACGCCGTACACCCACAGGTCCATCTGCGCGGCGATCTTCTGGAGCAGACTGGGGTGGAAATGGGTGACGTCTGCCATCTCCTCATAGCTGTCGAGCAGGTCGGCCACTTCCAGCAGGAAGATGCGGCCGGGATTCTCGCGCGCCATCTGCCGCCAGATCGCGTTGAAGATTCGCGCGCGCTCGGGCGAATGGTTGAGGCCCAGCCGATACTTCTCGATCGGCGCGTCCTCGGGCGGCAGCACCACCAGCATGCGAAGGTCGTTCTCGATCAGGTGGATACACAGCCGCAGCACACACTTCTGGTAGACGCCGCGTTCCAGCAGGTGCCATTTCCCCGGCCAGCGCACGTCGAGATAGTCGACGGTCGCGCCATAGACGAGGAAGGGCGGGAAGTGCTGCGCCTTGTAGCTGTCGTCGTCCATCATCCGCAGCGCGAAAAGGCGGGGATTGTTGTCGAAGTCGATCGCCGGACGATATTGGCTGTAATGCGCGATGCCGCCGGACTGGCAGTCGAACATGATGCGGATTCCCGCCTCGCCCGCTAGCTGGCCACTGCGCTCGGCGCGGATCGCGGCCCGAACGTCGGGCTCGTCAAAGCCATGGTCCTCGATCCAGTCCGGAGACACCCGGCTGAAGCGGCCGTCGAGCGCGCTGAAATCGGCATCGGGCCAGTTCCCCCGGATCTTGCCCAGCGCATATGCCTCCAGCCCCATGTGCATCGCGCGGCACGAGAAGGTGAAGTGGACCAGCTTTTGCTCGACGCGGTCGTACATGACGAAGCCGACCAGCCCGTAGCGGCCATATTTGTCCCAGGCGAAGATCGACCAGCTGTCGTGGCGGGTGACGTTGATGATGTCGCGCTCGAGCTGGGCGGCGTCGACGCGCGACTGGGTGTAGTTGAGCTGGTTGGCGCGGTTGATCAGCTCGGCGATGCGCGGCACGAACTCGAGGTTGTCCATGATGAACGGCGCGCAGGCGCAGAGGCCCGAGGCGCGCAGGAACGCCTCGTTGGACTGGCCTTCCACCGCGCCGCGGTCGCGCTTCTTGGCTTCGAGGATCCGGTACTCGGCGACGCGGCTGCGGGTGCCGGTCTGGATCGCGAGCAGGCCGGCGAGCTGCTCGTCGGCATCGGCGGCAGTGGCGTCGAGCGTCTGGATCTCGGGGAGGGCGTGGCGCACTTCGGCGAGATTGTGCGGGTTATCGTCGATGAAGAGGGTGTTGGCCGCGCGCAGCTGCATGTCGGCGATGATGCCGCGGATCGCCTCGGCCTTGGGGGTGAAGGCGATGTGGGGGAAGACGAATTCGTCCCAGAGCCCGAACGCCTCCAGGCGGGCCTTCGCCGCGTCGAAGTCGTTCTTCGAGCAGATCGAGGAGACCACGCCGCGCGCGTTGAAGGCGCGGACCATCTCGGCGCGCTGGTCGAACAGCGCGACCGCGTCGCCATCGGCGAGCGTGCCCCGCCACAGCGTGTCGTCGAGGTCCCAAAGGATGAGCTTGATCGGGGCGTTCCACATGCACCCTTTATAGAATGGTTAAGCGGCGTCCGGGCTCAGAGCAGCCCCTTGGTGCGGTACCAGCGTGCGGTCTCCTGAAGGCCCGTCTCGGTCTCCACCTGCGGCGTCCAGAGGTTGGCTGGCGCACGGTGCGCGGGATCGGCCACCCAGTCGGGATGGCAGAAGTACGACACGCGATCGGGGGTGAGCTTGGCGCGCTTGCCGCGCAGCAGCCGGTCGACGCGCGCGCCGAGCATCAGCACCGCCTTGGGCAGCGACAGCGCGAGCACCCGCCGTCCCACCGCCCGGCCGATGGCATGGGCGAATTCGGGATGGGTCCACCCCCCTGCCCGGCCGTCATCGGGGTCGATCTCGCCGGGGAAGCGATCGGCTGCGGCGAGCGCCAGCAGCAGCCGGCCGAGGTCGCCGACTTCGATCACCGAGATCCGGCCGCCCGGCGGCAGCAGCGCCAGCCCGAAGCGGGCGACGCGGAACAGCTCCAGCATCTCCAGGTCGCCCGGACCATAGATCGCCGGCGGGCGGACGATGGTCCAGTCGAGCCCGGAATCGCGGACCAGCTTGTCCGCCTCGCCCTTGGACCAGCCATAGCCGGAAAGCCCCGGCTCGCGGCTGGCGAGCGAGGAGACATGGACGTAGCGGCGCACACCTGCCTGCTTGGTCGCGGCGAGCATGTTGGCGGTGCCGGTGATGTTGCCGTGCGCGAAGCCCTCGCGGTCGGGCGCGTTGACCACGCCGGCGACATGGATGACCGCATCTGCCCCGGTGCAGAGTTCCGTCAGCGCCGCGGTCGCATCGAGATCGCCGCGGACCCAGGTGACGCCGTCGCGTGCCGGCTGGTCACGGCGGGTGAGTGCGCGGACCTGGTGCCCCGCCTTCAGCGCAAGCTCGATCAGCCGCGATCCGACGAAGCCGGTGCCGCCGGTGACCGCGAACACGCTCACAGCAGTGCCATGTGGCTGCGGTGGACCAAAGCGGCGCGGGGGGCATAGCCGAGGATCCCGACCAGCTCCTCGCTGCGCCGCCCGACGATGCGCGAGGCATCGACATGGCCATATTCGGCGAGCCCGCGCGCGAGATGCTTGCCGTCCGGCCCCACCACAACAACGAGATCGCCGCGTGCGAAGCGGCCCTCGACGCGGGTCGCCCCGGCCGAGAGCAGGCTGCGGCCTTCCTTCAGTGCCTGCGCCGCGCCCTCGTCGATATGGATCGCACCCTTGGCGGTGAGTCCGCCGCGCAGCCACGCCTTGCGCGCCGCCGCGCCCTTCTGGCCGAGGAACAGCGTGCCGCGCCGCGACGTCGCGAGCCGCGCCAGCGGATGCTCCACCCGCCCATCGGCGATGGCGAGGTGCGCGCCGGCGCTCGTGGCAATCCGCGCCGCCTCGATCTTCGACACCATGCCGCCCGATCCCATGCCCGAGGCCGAGCCGCGATCGGCCATCGCCTCGATCCGCTCGTCGATCACGTCGACCAGCGCGATCAGCTGCGCATCGGGGTTGGTATTGGGGTTGGCGGTATAGAGCCCGTCGACGTCCGACAGCAGCACCACGCCCTCGGCATTGGCGGCGCTCGCAACGCGGGCAGCGAGCCGGTCGTTGTCGCCGAAACGGATTTCCTCGGTCGCGACCGAATCATTCTCGTTGATCACCGGCACCACGCCGAGGCGCAGCAGCCGGTCGAGCGTCGCCGAGACGTTGAGGTAGCGGCGGCGGTCTTCCAGATCGTCGAGCGTCACCAGCATCTGCGCGGCGGTGATGCCCTGGTCGTGGAGCAGCTCGGCCCAGATGCTGGAGAGCGCGATCTGGCCGGTCGCCGCAGCCGCCTGCGCATCCTCCAGGCTCGCGCGGCCGCCCTTGGGCAGCTTGAGCCGGCGCGCGCCGAGTGCGATCGCACCCGAGGAGACGATGACGAGCTGCTGCCCCTCACGGGCCCGCGCGCCGAGATCCGCGGTGAGTGCCGCCAGCCAGTCGCGGCGGATCTGCCCCTCGCGATCGACGAGCAGCGAGGAGCCCACCTTCACGACCAGCCGGCCGCAGGTCGAAGGGCTGAAGCCGATGGCGTCGGCAGGGCGTGCGAGCGCGGACATGCCCGCGCTCTTAGCGGTGCGGTTCGGCATCTGCCAAGCGGGTCACACGATCGATTCGCGCTGGAGGTCGCTGCAATGGCCGACGCCGGTCGCCTTGAGGCGCGCGATCACCGCGTCGCGGGTATCACTGTCGCCCGCGCGGATCTCGCCCAACTCGGCGGCGGTGAGCAGCACCACCGGCACCGCGCGGACGGGAGACAGCGGCATGTCCTCGATCTGCGTGTCGAAATCGGGCTCCGGGCCGCCGATCATCACGCCCAGCACGTCGTCGGCAGTGAGGAAATGCGCCGGCAGCCGCGCGGCGATCGCCGCCGAGCTGGAAACGTTGGTGAGTTCGAGCGGGATCGGGCCATGGCGTTCGAGCGGGCGGAGGATGCCCTGCTCCTCGGCGACGATCGCGGCGACCCGGCGCAGCACCTCCAGCATCCAGCCATCGCCCGCCACCTGCGCCGGCGCGCCCTCGCCCGGGCCCTCGACGAACAGCTCGATCTCGAAACCGTTCGCGGTGGCGCTATCGTCGAACGGATCCGAGAGGCCATCGGTTGCGAGCAGGATCGCGCTGCCGCGGTGGATCAGCCGGTATGCCTCGTGCCCGCCCGGCCAGAGCGAGCCTGCGGGCGCGGACGAGAGGATGCGGTCGCTCGCCGGCCCCAGTGCCGACCAGAACAGCCCCCGCGCTTCGGCCGAACGTTCGGCAACGCTGGCGATTCGGTGTGGCTCGGGCCTGCTAACCGCCTGCGGCTTCGCACCAAACAACCCGCGCAACCAGCCGAACACACCCATCCGCATCTCTCCCAAAAGGAATCAGGCGGGAAGCGTTGCCCTAGAAATGCGTCAGACCGGCGACCATTGAACCGGTTCTTCACCATCTTCGAAGCTTTCGTCGGCCGCCCGGTTCTCGTTCGGGCCGATCACTTCGAGCAACTGGTCGAGTACCCAGTCGACCCCGGTGCCGGCGGCGCCGGACAGCGGAATGACTTGCGCGCCGCTCGCCTCTTCCAGCTCGGCGGAGAGCGCGGCGATCAGTTCGTCGTCGAGCGTGTCGATCTTGTTGAGCGCGATCACGACAGGCTTTTCGGACAAGCCTGCGCCATACGCCTCCAGCTCGTCGCGAACGATCCGGTAGCTGGTCGCCACGTCCTCATCATTGGCGTCGATCAGGTGGAGCAGCACGCGGCAGCGCTCGATATGGCCGAGGAAGCGGTCGCCGATGCCGGCACCGTCCGCCGCGCCTTCGATCAGGCCGGGAATGTCGGCGATCACGAATTCGCGCTGCTTGTGGCGCACCACGCCCAGCTGGGGCCGCGTGGTGGTGAAGGCATATTCGCCCACCTTGGCCTGCGCGTTGGTCACCGCGTTGATGAAGGTCGACTTGCCGGCATTGGGCAAGCCCACCAGCCCCGCATCGGCGAGCAGCTTGAGCCGCAGCCAAACCCAGGCCTCTTCGCTCGGCCAGCCGGTGCCGTGCTGGCGGGGCGCGCGGTTCGTCGAGGTCTTGTAGGTTGCATTGCCGCGCCCGCCGTCGCCGCCCCGCAGGAAGACGATGCGCTGGCCTTCCTTGGTGAGGTCGGCCAGCAGCGTGCGCTCGTCGTCGTCGGCGAGGATCTGGGTGCCGATCGGCACCTTGATAACCAGGTCTTCGCCGCCTGCACCGGTGCGGTTCGAGCCCGAGCCGCCGCTCCCGCGCGGGGCACGGAAGTGCTGGGTGTAGCGGAAGTCGATCAGCGTGTTGAGGCCGGCGATCGCCTCGAAGATGATGTCGCCGCCCTTGCCGCCGTTGCCGCCGTCGGGGCCACCATATTCGATGAACTTTTCGCGACGGAAGCTCACGGCACCGGGCCCACCGGCACCCGAGCGGACGAAAATCTTGGCTTGATCGAGGAAATGCATCGCGGGCCCATATACGTTCGGCGCAATTTCGTCACCCCCGGCAGCGCGCCTGCCGGCAATGTGGCTAACGACATGACACTTTCCGGGTGGCATCGGCGTTCAGCACGGCTATACGCGACCGGATCGTTTCCGCCCGTTTTCCGTTACAGGGGCGCAAGGATCCAAGCTCTGAAGGACGTTCAGCGAACAGCATGAATTCGATCGATCGCTACATGGCGCGGCTGATCGCGGTGCCGCTGATCTCCACCCTGATCATCTCCGCGATGCTGCTCGTGCTCGATCGCATGCTTCGGCTGTTCGAGTTCGTCGCGACCGAGGGCGGTCCGGTGAGCGTGGTTTGGCGCATGCTCGCCAACCTGCTGCCCGAATATCTCGGCCTCGGCATTCCCATCGGGCTGATGCTCGGCGTGCTGCTCGCCTTTCGCCGGCTCGCCACCTCGTCCGAGCTCGACGTGCTGCGCGCGGTGGGCGTCAGCTACACAAGGCTGCTGCGCGTGCCGTACATGTACGCCATCGTGCTGGCGGCGGTGAACTTCGCGATCGTCGGCTTCGTCCAGCCCACCTCGCGCTACAATTACGAGCAGCTCCGCTTCGAGCTGCGCTCGGGCGCGCTCGGCGCCTCGATCAAGGTCGGCGAATTTACCAGCTTCGGCTCGAAGATGACGCTGCGGATCGAATCGAGCCAGGACGAAGGGCGCGACCTGCGCGGCATCTTCGTCGAGATGACCAACAAGGACGGCACCCCGCTGGCCGTGACCGCGCAGAAGGGCCAGTTCCTCCGCTCGGACGATCCCGACACGATCATCTTCCGCCTGACCAACGGCACGCTCGTCCATTACGACAAGAGCTCGCCGGTGCCGCGGGTGCTGACCTTCACCACCCACAATCTGCCGATCCCGCTCCCCAAATACGAGCAGTTCCGCAAGCGCGGCGACAGCAATATCGAGCGCACCCTGCCCGAGCTTGCGGTGATCGGCCGCAACCGCTCGGCCCCCGAGATCGACCGCGAGACCAGCCGCTCGGCCTTCCACTATCGCATGGCGGAAGTGACGACGATGTTCCTGCTGCCGATGCTGGCGGTGGCGCTGGCGATCCCGCCCAAGCGCTCCACCTCGATGCTCGGCGTGTTCCTGTCTATCCTGATGATCGTGACCTATCACAAGGTGAACGAGTACGCGCAGGGGGTGGGCAGCCTGGGGCTGATCGATCCGATCATCGCGCTGTGGGTACCGTTCTCGATCTTCGCGGGGCTTACCGTCTGGATGTACTATACCGTCGCCTATGTGCCCGGCGGGCAGCCGATCGGCGCGCTGGAACGCGTCTTCGCCAAGACCGCCAAGCTGATCGGCCGGCTGCTGCCGGGGGCCAAGCGACGGCGTCGCAAGGCGGAGGCGGCGCGATGAGCCTGCGCGGCCTGTTTCCCTCGCCCACCGTGTCGCTGTACATGGCGCGGCTGTTCGTGTTCCGCACCTTCGCGCTGCTCGGCGCGCTGGTGCTGGTGCTGACCTCGCTCGACCTGCTGACCGAAAGCGCCGGCATCCTGGCCTATCCGGGCAACGGCAACGCCGAGATCCTGCGCTACGCCACGCTGCGGGTGCCGCAGATCATTTCCACCTTCCTGCCCTATTCGGTGCTCGGCGGGGCGATCTTCACGCTCGCCCAGCTCAACCAGAACAGCGAGATCATCGCGCTCAAGTCGGGCGGCCTGTCGGCGCACCAGGTGCTGGCGCCGCTGATGCTCTCGGGCCTGATCGTCGCCGGCCTGTCCTTCGCGTTCAACGACCGCATCGTCAGCCGCGCGACCTCGACGCTGGAGCAGTGGAAGAAGGTGGAGTTCGCGCCACTCCCCATCGACCGCGGCGACCGCGCCAACGTGTGGGTGCAGGCAAGCGGCAACCTGATCAACGTGCAGCAGATCAAGGGGAAGGGCGATGCCGCCCAGCTGTACGACATCACCGTCTATCAGCGCGACAAGGGCTCGCTTGCCTCGATCCTCACCGCCAAGCACGGCGTGCGTGCGGGCGACGGCTGGCGCGTCGACAACGTCAAGCGCTTCGACGTGGCCAGCGCTACGCTGACCCCGGTCCCCGATACGATCATCGGCCAGGGCGTGCGCCCGGATCAGTTCACCCTCGCCCATGTCGATCCCAATTCGAGCTCGTTCAGCGAGCTGCGCATGGCGATCGGCGAGCTGAAGGCGGCGGGCCGCCCGACCAAGGCGCTCGAAGGCTCGCTGTGGCACAAGCTGTCCGGCCCGCTCTCGGCCTTCCTGATGCCGCTGCTCGGCGCCGTCTCCGCATTCGGCCTGGCGCGGTCGGGCAAGCTGTTCGTCCGCGTGGTGATCGGCATGGCGCTCGGCTTCCTCTATTTCGTCGCCGACAATTTCGCGCTGGCGATGGGCAATCTGGGTGCCTACCCGCCCTTCCTCGCCGCCTGGGCGCCGTTCCTGCTGTTCCTGATGATCGGCGAAGCGGTGCTGCTGCGGACCGAGGAATAGGCTATTCACGCGGCAACACCCGCTTGAGGCCTTTTGAAATGTTCCGACCCACTGCCCGCTTCTTCGCCGCCACCATGCTGGCGCTTGCCCCTGCCGTGGCACGGGCTGGGCCGGAGCAGCTCTACCAGGGCACCGTCGGCACGGCGCGGATCGTGATGACGCTCAGCGAGGACAAGGGCGAGGTCTTCGGCCAATATTTCTACTTCAGCTCGCGGCTCGACATCGACCTATCGGGCAGCGTCCGCGGCCAGACGCTCGACCTCGAATCGCGGGTGACCGGCGACAAGCTGCACCTGACCCGCAGCGGCGCGACGCTCGCCGGTACGCTGACCACCGCCAAGGCGAAGCGCCTGCCGGTCCGCCTGCGCCCGGCGGGCGCGCCGGAGGGGCTTCCGACCGACCTCCCGCCCAAGCTGAGCGGCTATGAACGCTGGCATCTCACCGGGCTCAGCCTGACCGCGCAGCAGGCGGAGACGGTCAACGGCAAGACGATCCGCTGGTACCGCGAGCCCCTTTCCGGCATCCGCCTGTTCCGCATCGAGAGCGGCTATGCGGCGCCGGCGCTGGCGGCGGTCAACCACGCGCTCGCCCGCAACCAGTGGCAGGACGTCTCCGCCTGGTTCGCCTGCACCGGCTATGAGGGCGGCCCCGGCACCGACGTGGCCGAGGCAAAGCGGCCCTGGCTGGGCGCGAATCACATGAGCTATGTGTGGAATGCGAGCTGGAGCTGCGCCGGCACCGCGCATCCGGACTTCGCCACCGCCGGCCACAGCTTCGACATGCGCACCGGCCGCGAACTCAAGCTCGACGATCTGCTCCATTTTGGACCGGCACCGATTCCGGCGGAGGAGAGCGACGGCTGGTACAGCTATCGCAGCAAGCGCTTCGCGCCGGGCGTGGTGGCGCTGCTCAAGCGCTACCATCCCGACGAGATGACCAAACCGGCCGAGGGCGACGAGGACGGTTGCGACTATTCGGACCCGGAGGTGTGGGACTTTCCCGGTTGGGCGCTTTCCGAGAAAGGCCTGTGGCTCGGCGCCTATTTCGCCCGTGTGCAGCGCGCCTGCGACGCGCCGGACTGGGCGATCCTCCCCTGGTCCGCGCTGGGACTGAAGCCGGGCGAGCGGCCCTAACGCACCTCAGGGGTGCGCCTTGGCCCAGTCGAGCGCGCCCTGCAGCGTCGTCACCCACACCTCGCTACGGTGCTGCACCAGCCAGGCGAGCAAGGCGCGGTGCTCGGCATCGGGCACGGCCTGATAGTCGCCACCGACGCCGTGGAACAGGAACACGGCCCAGCCGCCGCCCTGCTCGGCCTCGCGGGCATAGGCGATCATCTCCTCCGCCGTCGCGCCTTCGCCAAAACCGCGTGCGGGGACGTGCATGGGATCGGCCTTGGCGACATCCGCGCGGGCATTCGCCGGCGTGTCGACCACGCCGCGTACATAGGTGACGGTGCCCACCTTGCGCAGGTCCTCCAGATAGTCCTTGCCGCCCGCCAGGCTCTGCCCGCAGGGCGTGGCGAAGCCGTGGCGATCCTTGCCGTCCAGCGCGCGGAGCAGTACGTTCTGCTGGGCGATCTCGCGGAGCATGCTGGCAGACGTATAGGCCTCGCTCACATAGCGCGGATCGGCGGGATAGACGTCGTGCGTGCAGGGGTGGAAGATCGTGTGGTTGGCGAGCTCGTGCCCGCCCTTCGCCGCCGCGCGCCAGCGCTCGACATCGGCTTCCTTCACATTGGCCAGGAAGAAGGTGCCCTTCAGCCCGGCGGTGTCGAGTGCCGGGATCGCGTGATCGAGCTGCGACTCCAGGGCGTCGTCATAGGTGAGCACCACCGCCGCCTTGGCGCCGTTCGGCCAGCGAGTCTGCGCCGCTGCCGGCACCGCCATCCACGCACAAAGCACCGCCGCTGCGAAAAGCCGTCGCATCACCCTCTCCTCCGATCCTGCCGCCAGCCTAGCTGCGGCCCGAAGGTGCGCAAGGGCGTGCGCCCAAAAAGAAAGGGGCCGGCGCACCGCCTGGTGCCCGGCCCCTTGCCTGTCGCTCACGCCGATCAGCGCTGGCGCATCGTGCCCTGTGCCAGCTTCACCACCAGCCCCGAGAGCGTCGGGTAATTGGCCTGGTGATAGACCGAGTCGGGCGACAGCGCCGCGACAAGGCGACGGTGCGCCGTGCCCAGCGCATGGTACGGCACCGCCGGCAGCAGATGGTGCAGCGCGTGGTAGCGCAGGCCCACCGGCGCCCAGAGATAGGGCAGCAAGCCCGGCTCGGGCACGTTGACGCTGTCGAGATACTGCGCGGTCACGGTCAGCGGCTCGCCTTCGTTCTCCCACAGATGCGCGACCAGCGTGCGGACCTGGTTGATCACCGCAGAGCAGGCGACGATCGCGATGTAGGCGAAGAAGGCGCGCAGCGGCAGGATTCCGGCCACGGTAATGCCGATCAGCGTGATCGCGAACAGGCTCGCGCCCAGCTCCTGCCAGAACCACTGGCGGCGGAACTCGCCTTCGGGCGCGCGGCGCTCGAACTTGGGGTTGATCTGCAGCCCCGAATAGCGCGCCACGACGAGGCGGCGCAGCTTCGGCGAGAAGAGCGACAGCGGCGACAGCACCGCGAAGCGGAGCAGCAGCCCGATCGGCATCAGCACCGAGACCAGCAGGAACAGCGGCAGCGTCCACGGCTTCATCAGCGCGAGCGGCAGATATTCGGGATCCTGATCGGTGCCGTAGCGGGTGCGCGCATGGTGGATCGTGTGGATGCCCTCGTACATGAACGAGGGCAGCAGCAGCGGCACGCCGACGAACGCGTTCCACGCGGTGCGGAAGCCCGGCAGCAGCGAGTGCTTGAGATGGGTGATCTCGTGGATGAACAGCTCGGCGCGGTACAGCGCGAGCACCGCGACGATGCCGCCGATCACCGCCACCCAGGGCGAAGCCGCGAACATCGCGGTCGCCATGCCGGCATAGCCGATCGCCGCCGAAAGGAAGCAGTCGGTCCAGTACATCGCCTTGTTGGGCGTATGGAGATCGCGGGTCAGCTCCGCGGCGGCACGCAGCATCGCACGGTCGTCGGGAACGCCCGAAAGGCGGATGCGCGCGATCGTCGCCGAGATTTCGGCGTCCGGGGCGTCCGGATGATCGAAGGCTAGCGATTGGGTCATGGGTAGTGCCATTGGCCTTAGATAGTGGCTACAAGGTGGCATTACAGGGCGCCCATGGGGCCGTTTCGCTGCACTGCATGCCTGCGCTTGACAGGCGCTCTCGGACGCAAGACTGCATTGCGCCGTATCAAGTTTTTCTGGGGATACTCCACGTGGCTAGTGCCGATCTCAAGGTCCGGCCCGTATCGGGCAAGGCCGATACCAAGGCGTTCATCGAACTCGCCTACCGCCTGAACGGCGACGATCCCAACTGGGTCGCGCCGCTGCGCGAGGAAGTGGCCGCCACAATCAGCCCGAAGAAAAATGGCTGGTTCAGCCATGCCGAGGGGCAGCTGTTCCTCGCCGAGCGCGGGGGCAAGGTGGTCGGCCGCATCTCGGCGCATATCGACACGCTGGCACTGCAGATGCCGCCGGAGCAGGGCTTCGGCCCCGGGACCGGCTTCTGGGGGCTGTTCGAGGCGGAGGATGCTGAGGTCGCCGCTGCGGTGATCGCGCAGGCCGAGGACTGGCTTCGTGGCAAGGGCATGACCAGGACGCTGGGCCCGGTGAGCCTGTCGATCTGGGAAGAACCAGGCCTGCTGGTGAAGGGCCATGACCATCCGCCAACGGTGCTGATGGGCCACCATCCGGCGCGCTACCAGGGCTGGATCGAGGCGCAGGGCTATGGCCCGGCCAAGAAGCTGGTCACCTATGAGCTGGACATCAGCAAGGAATTCCCGCCGATCGTGCAGCGCATCGTCGCCGCCGGCGAGAAGAACACCCGCATCCGCATTCGCGAGGTCAACAAGGCCAAGTTCGCCGAGGAAGCCGCGATCATCCTCGCCATCCTCAACGATGCATGGGGGGACAATTGGGGCTTCGTGCCGCTCACCCAGCCCGAGGTGGACGATGTCGGCAAGAAGCTGAAGCCTTTGGTGTTCAACGACCTGATCCGCATCGCCGAATATGACGGCGAACCCGTCGCGTTCATGGTCACCCTGCCCGACCTCAACGAGCCGCTGCAGCCGCTCAAGGGTTCGCTGCTGCCCTTCGGCTGGGCCAAGCTGCTGCTGTGGCTGCGTCGCCCGAAGGCGCGGACGATGCGCGTGCCGCTGATGGGGGTGGTGAAGCGGCTGCAGAGCTCGCGCATGGCGAGCCAGCTGGCCTTCATGATGATCGAATATATCCGCCGCGCGTCGGTGACCCATTACGGCGCGAGCCGGGGCGAGATCGGCTGGATCCTGGACGACAATCAGGGGATGATCGCGATCGCCGATGCGATCGAAAGCAAGATCAACCGCGAGTATCTGATTTACCAGAAGGCGCTGTGATCCTGGCGGTGGCAGCGGGCGGTACTCCCACCCGCTGCCGGCCAGGGTTCAGCGCGTCGCGAGCGGGTCGACGCCGGTATCCTTGATCCACTGATCGCGGGTCTTGCACTGGCGCGGCGGTGCAATGCGGGTACCAGTCGGCGCCTCGAACTTCACGCACACCCGAACCGAACCGGCCTCGGCCGTCAGGGCGCTTTCGGCGCGCTTTGACTTCTCCGATGCGGCGCTGGCGGGAACTGCGGCGACGGCCACCAGGGCGCACGCGCCGAACAGGGTGGCGCCGATGCGAGCGGTACGAACGAACTTGGTCATGTCTCTTCTCCTGAAAAAGGCGTGCGGGATCGTTCCGCCGCACGCGATGCGGGGGTTGGTAGGCTTCGTGAAATGTCAGAGGTGGGTACGGGCGATCAGTATTCGCGGAAGGGATCGTTGCCTTCGCGGATCCAGGCCTCGCGGGTCTTGCACTGCTTGATCTTCTTCTCCGAGCCGTCGGCCGCCTTGCGCTCGACGCACCAGACGAGGCGTCGGGCGATCGGGTCCAGCGTGCGAAGGTCCTTCTTCGCGGCCGCCTTGGTCTGCTCGGGCTCCGATGCAGCCTGGGCCGATGCAGCCGCGGTCAGGGTGGTGGCGAGCAGCACGGCGGCCGGTATCAGGCCGAGGATTTTGGGTGTGCGAATTGGGCTCATGTCAGGTTCCTGTCTGCTTTAAGGGCCGACGCTCCTTCGCTTTCGCCGGTACCTCGATGTTCTGCAGGACCCGTGCCAGTTTCCACCAGAGTTTGTTTTCAACTACTTAGCAGAATTCACCGAAGTGTCATGGTGCCATAATACGGCACAGATGACCAAGGGTTGGCGCCATACGCCAACACCCTCGCCACTTCCGAAAAAAGAATGCCAGCTACGCCGCGCCTAGCGCAGCGTCACCCAGGTCGGTGCGTGGTCGCTGGCCTTTTCGCGGCCGCGATAGTCCTTGTCGACACCGGCGCCGGTGAAGCGGTCGGCCGCCTGCGGGCTGAGCAGCAGATGGTCGATGCGGAAGCCCGCGTCGCGCTGCCAGGCGCCCGCCTGATAGTCCCAGAAGGTCCACACGCCGCCCTTGGGGAAGCGGGTGCGCAGCGCGTCGGTCCAGCCATGCGCGAGCAGCATGCGGTAGCGCTCGCGCGATTCGGGCTGCATCAGCGCGTCCTCGGCCATGGCGCGGACCGAGAAGGTATCGTCGTCATTGGGGATGACGTTGAAATCGCCCGCAAGGACCGCCGGCCGCTCCTCGGCGAGCAGTTGCGCCGCGCGGTCGTACAGCCGGTCCATCCAGCGCAGCTTGTAGTCGAACTTGGGGCCCGGCTGGGGATTGCCGTTGGGCAAATAGAGCCCGCCGACGATCAGATCGCCGACCTCCACCTCGATATAGCGGCTGTGCGCGTCCTCGGGATCGCCCGCCAGTCCGCGCTGGCGCTCGACCGGCTGCTGGCCCCTGGCGAGGATGGCGACGCCGTTGAAGCCCTTCTGTCCGTGCCACACCGCTCCATAGCCCGCCGCTTCGATCGCGGCGACCGGCAGCGTGTCGTCGGAGCTCTTGAGTTCCTGCAGGCAGACGATGTCCGGCTGCTGCTCGGTGAGATACTCGACCAGGCGGTCGATCCGCGCCTTGATGCCGTTGACGTTGTAGCTGACGATTTTCAAAGGGTTGCGCTCAGATCGAGAAGCTGGTGCCGCAGCCGCAACCGGATGCCGCATTGGGGTTGGTCACCGCGAAGTGGGCGCCGCCGAGATTGTCGATGAAATCCACCTGCGCGCCGCGCACCAGGTCGAGGCTCACCGAGTCGACCACCAGCCGCACGCCGTCGACTTCGGCGACGCTGTCATCGGCCTCCACGCCCTCGGCCAGGTCGAAGCGATATTGGAAGCCCGAACAGCCGCCGCCTTCCACCGAAAGCCGCAGGATGGCGGGCTTGGCCTGCTTGGCGGCAATCGCGGCGACGCGCGCCGCGGCGGCAGGCGTCAGCGCGATGGTGGGCTGGTCGATGGTTGTCGTCATGGGCGTCAGATAATGCGCCCATGCCCGTCCGGCAATGCGCTCAGCGCTGGCCGCGCGGACCGCCGACGCCGCCCGAAGCCGGCGCCTGCGCGATATACTCGCCCGACTGGATGAACGGGATCGGATTGATCGCGCGACCGTCGAGACGGACCTCGTAATGGAGGTGCGTGCCGGTCGAGCGGCCGGTCGAACCCATCAAGCCGATGATCTGGCCGCGGCGGACACGGGTATTGTCCGCCACCAGGATCTTCGAGAGGTGGCCGTAGCGCGTTTCCATGCCGCGACCATGGTTGATCTCGACCAGATTGCCATAGCCGCCCAGGCGCCCGGCGTGCGAGACGATACCGTCCGCGGTCGCGTAGATCGGCGTGCCCATCTGGCCGGGAATGTCGACGCCGGCGTGCATCGCCGCGGTGCCGCGGAACGGGTCCGAGCGGACGCCGAAATGCGACGTGAAGCTGACATGCTGCACCGGCTGCATCGACGGGATCGAAATCGTGCTCGATTCGATCGAGTCGAGCTTCTTCCACGTTTCGAACAGGGTGCGGAACTGCGCATCCGCATCGGCGGTGGTCGCAGCCGCGGCATCTTCGTCGCTCGCCGGCTCGTACGGGCCGCCCATGGCGACGTTGACCTTGACGAAGCGATTTGGCGCGAGGCCGAGATGCTGGATGTGCGCCGCAGCCTGGCGCACCCGCGCCTCGCCGACCTTCTGCGCCTGCACGGCGAGCGCGACCTGGCGCGCCTCCACCTTGCGCAGCGGCGCGACGATTTCGTCGGTCAGCGCGCTGGTCTGCTGCGGGACGGCCTTGAGATCGGCTTCGAGCACCGAGCGATCGGCCTTGCCCGACACGACGGCGTTGAGCACCGCCTGGCGCTGCTCGATCTTGGCGGCCTGGAGCTTGGCGGCTTCCTTGGCGGCGGCGACTTCGGCGCGCATATGGGCAACCTCGGCGCGCATCGCGGCGACCTGCGCCTCGAGCGACCCCGCCGCCGGCGCGGTATAGGCGATCGCGCCGGCCATCGCCTGCGACATGCCATAGCCGGAGAAGAGCACGGTCAACGTCGCGGCGGAGGCGAACAGCGCCTGCGAACGGCCGCCCACGCTGAAGCGGCGCAGCTTGCCGCCCTCGTGGAGAATCACATCGCGGGTGGTGAAGAAGTCCCGGAACTTGCGTGCGAATTCGTCGTTCTTGCGTTCAGACGGTACAGCCATGAGTCCCCGGCGCATTCATGGAAGCAAAGCCGGTGCGACCCGACCTTCTACTTCAGGATGATGCGGACGGATTGGGCAGCCCCTGACCTCGCCGTCCCGCTTGGGGACTCTTTTGGAGGATAATCAGCCCGCGGCAAGCGCTTGGTAGTAATCGCGCGTCAGACCGGCTGCTTCGCGCGCCGAGTCGTTGAACGGCGGCTTAACGGCTCCCCGAAAATGGGTTCGGACAAGCGCCTGCCAGGTCGTTTCGGGTGCGCAATCGTCGGCCTTGCAGGCCGACTCAAACCACTCCGTACCAGCCCTTACGTGCCGTACCTCATCGGTGACGATGCGCGTCAGAATCCTGGCGGTGACCGCGTCGCCGGCCGCGTCGAACCGCTCGATCGTGGCGGGCGTCACGTCCAGCCCGCGTGCCTCGAGCACCATCGGCACCACGGCAAGCCGGGCCTTGACGTCATGCGCGGTCTCGGTCGCCGCGTCCCACAGCCCGTCATGCGCAGGCAGTGCGCCATAGTGGCTGCCAAGGCTGCGCAGCCGCCGGTCGAGCAGCGCGAAATGCATCGCCTCGTCGGCGCCGACGCGCATCCAGTCGTCGGTAAAGCCGGTCGGGAATTGCGCGCCGAAGCGGCCGATCAGGTCGAACGCCAAGTCGATCGCGACGAACTCGATATGCGCCAGCGCATGGATCAGCGCGATCCGGCCGCGCTCGGAGCCACCGCGTCCGCGCTTGGGCATGCGGTTGGGCGGCAGCAGCTCGGGCGCATCGGGGCGCGCGGGGCGATCGGGCATGGCGACGTCGAAGCGGAAGTCGAGCCGCCCGAGCCGCCAGTCGCGCGCGGCGGCGCGGGCCCGCATCACCTTGGCGGTCGGATCGGCGGCGTCGAGCACCGCCCGCACCGCCGCGCCCACGCTGCGTCCTTCGGTCACCCCAGCCCCTTTGCCGCGTCCAGCACCTCGGCGGCATGGCCGGGCACCTTCACCTTGCGCCAGGCGCGGACCAGCGTGCCCGCGGCGTCGAACAGGAAGGTCGAGCGCTCGATGCCCATATACTTCTTGCCGTACATCGACTTCTCCACCCACACGCCCAGCGCTTCCATCAGCGCGCCGTCCTCATCGGTGGCAAGCGGGACGGCGAGGTCGTACTTGGCGGTGAACTTCTGGTGCTTGGCGGGCGGGTCCTTGGAGATGCCGAGCAGCTTTACGCCGAGCCCCTCGAATTCCGGCATCAGCGCGGTGAAGTCCTGCGCCTCGCGGGTGCAGCCCGAGGTATCGTCCTTGGGATAGAAATAGAGGACGAACGGCGCGCCTGCGCCCCATTCGGGAAGCGCGATCGCGCTGCCGTCCGCCGCCACCAGCGCGTGCTTGGGGAGCGCGTCGCCCTGCTCGATGCTCATCGTCTGGTCTCCGTCAGTTGCCGGCCTGGATCGCGGCCCAGCAGTCGCGCACCTCCTGCCGCGTTGCGCCCAGCGTCGCAACCACCGCTTCCCAATCGGGCAGGCCGAGCGCGCGGGCGATCAGCGCGCGGGTCCGCTCGCCCGGCGGCTGCGCATCGGGCGCGACGAGCCGCAGCGTCACCAGCAGCCGGGTGAGGAAGTCGTGCGCCGGTCGCAGCGCCGGGGGCACGATCCCCTGCCCCACCAGTGCGTCGATCGCCTTGCCCAGCTGCGGATCGAAGCCGGTACGGTGGCACAGCTGCTGGACGTGCACCGCGAACTCCAGATCGACTAGCCCGCCGTCGAGCAGCTTGGCATCGAGCGGCCCCGCCGGCGGCTTGTGCGCGGCCATGTCGGCGCGCATCTTGGCGGCATCGGCGAGGATGTCGCGCTCGGGCCGGGCGCCGTGGAGCACATGGATAATGATCGCCTGCACCTGCGCGCGGGCTTCCGCCGAGCCGAACACCGGCCGGGCGCGGGTCAGCGCCATATGCTCCCAGGTCCAGGCGTCTTTTTCCTGATAGGTCGCAAAGCCTTCCAGCGAGACCGACAAGGGTCCCTGGGTGCCCGAAGGGCGCAGCCGGGTATCCACTTCGTAGAGCGGCCCGGCGGCGGTGGGTACCGAAAGCGCCGCCGTCACCCGCTGGGCCAGCCGGTTGTAATAGGTCACCGCGCCGAGCGGCCGCCGCCCGTCCGATTCCGCCGCATAGTCGCCAGTGAACAGGTAGATCAGGTCGAGGTCCGAGGCATGGGTCAGCGCCCCGCCGCCCATCCGCCCGAGCGCGAGGATCACCAGCTCGCTGCCGGGCACATGGCCGTGCTGGCTGGCGAACTCCTCCACCGTGGCCGCCGTCAGCACCTCGATCGCGGCTTCGGCAACCCGCGCATAGCCGGCGGACACGTCGAGCGGGTCGCTCGCCCCTGCGACGATCTGCGCGCCGAGGGCGAAGCGCTTCTCGTTGACGATGCGGCGGACATGCTCGAGCCGCCATTGATAGTCCGCGCCGCGCTCCTCGGCGGCCATCGCCGCCATCAGTTCGGGCACGTCACCCACCGGCGCGAAGGCGCTCGCATCGATCAGCCCGTCGAGCAGCTCCGCGCGGCGACCGAGCTGTTCGGCCAATGTCGGCGCATGGCTGAGAATCGCGCTCAGCAGCCGGGTGAGCGCCGGCTGTGCCTCGAGCAGGCGGAAGATGTTGACCGCGCTCGGCAGCCGCTTGAGCATCGCATCGAAGCGGGTGATCGCATGTTGCGGATCGGGCGCACCGCCGAAGCCGCTCATCAGCGTGGGCAGCACCGCCTCGAGCGCGCTCTGCGCCGCCGGACTGCGCAGCGCCGGGTAGGTAGCGCCGCGCCAGCCCTCCACCACGCGGCGGGCGATTTCGGCGTCGGGAAACCCCGCCTCTGCCAGCCGCGCGCCCAGCGTGTCGGGATCGCTCGGCAGCCCGCTGCCGCCCGCCTCGGCCAGCGCATCATAGATGCGGCCGACCCGCTCGACATGCGGCTGGAGCAGCGCGATCAGCGCAGCGCCTTCCTCCAGCCCATGCAGCCGCGCCACATGGTCAAGCGCGGCGGGGTCGCTCGGCAGCGTGTGCGTCTGGCGATCGTCGATCATCTGCAGGCGATGCTCGATCGTGCGGAGCAGCACATAGGCCTTGTCGAGCGCCGCCGCCTCGCCCGCATCGATCCGCCCGGCCGCCGCCAGCGCCGCGAGCGCATCGCGGGTGGCGGGCACCCGCAGCGCCGGATCGCGGCCGCCATGGATCAGCTGGTGGATCTGCGCGAAGAACTCCACTTCGCGGATGCCGCCCCTGCCCCGCTTGAGGTCGTAGCCTGGGCCGAAGCGCTGGCCCTGCTGGTAGTGATCGCGGATGCGGCGCGAGATTTCCTGGATCTCGCGGATCGTGCCATAGTCGAGCGCGCGCCGCCACACGAAGGGGCGGATCGCGTCGAGGAAGCTCTCGCCCAGCGCGCCGTCGCCGCCGGCAACGCGGGCGCGGATGAAGGCGGCGCGCTCCCAGGGCAGCGCCTGGCTTTCATAATAGCTGATCGCGGCCTCGACCGGCAGCGCGATCGGCGTCACCTCGGGCGAAGGGCGCAGCCGCAGGTCGACGCGCAGCACATAGCCGTCGCCGTCGCGCGCCTGGAGGATCTCCAGCACCCGTCGCGCGATCCGCACCGCCGCTTCCTCGGGCGCCTCGCGGGGTTTGCACGGCAGCGTCGCGGGGTCGAAGATCAGGATGGGGTCGATGTCCGACGAGTAATTGAGCTCGCGGCTGCCCTGCTTGCCGAGTGCGATCGCCGCAAAACCCTGCGGTTCGGCATCGGGGGTGCGCCCGCGGATCGCGGCGCGGATCGCGCGGTCGAGCGCCTCATCGGCAAAGTCGCTGAGCAACCTTGTGGTGCGGCCGAAATCATAGGCGCCGGACAGGTCGCCGATAGCCGCGATCAGCGCCAGCCGCCGCCGCTGGATGCGCAGCGCCCGCGGCTCGACCATGTCCCGGGTCGGGGCGGCCGAGACAGTGATCGGATCGGCAATCGCCGCCGCGGGGTCGGCCGCGATGTCGCCCTCGCGCCCCAAGACGAGCCCAAGAAACGGAGAATGCTCGGAAATCCGCGCCAGCGCGTCGGAAAAGCCAGGTTCGCCCACCGGAAACACCTTATCGCCCAAAAACCGAAAATCTGCGATGGATTGCAACTATCGCAGGCAACGAAACCGACCCATGGCCGTTTGGGGAGCGTGGTTCAGATGACACCCTCTCAGGCCCTGGCGGCAGATATCGCGACTCCCTGTCGCATCGAGCCGCCGCGGGCATGCGACGGGATCGGTCGGGCGATCGCCAATGCCTATGCGCGCGAACTCGGCCTGCCGCAGGACATGGCGATGCTGCTCGCCAAGCTGAACGACCGCGATCCCCGCTGCCACTGGTAGGCGTCACCGCCCCTGCATGTCCCGGTGGGCGCTCGGCATTCGTACAGTCAGACCGTCCAGCGCGTCGGTGAGCAGGATCTGGCAGGCGAGACGGCTGGTCCGCACCGCGCCCATCGCGAGATCCAGCATATCTTCCTCCGCCTCGCTCGCGGGGGGCAGCCGATCGAAATCGGCGGGCGCGACGATCACATGGCAGGTGGAACACGCCATTTGGCCCTCGCACGTGCCCTCCAGCGGCTGACCCGCATTCTGTGCCACCTCGAGCAGCCGCGCGCCGGGCGGCGCCTCCACTTCCTGCACCGCACCGCCAACGGCCTCGAACCGCACCCGGATCATGCGGCCACCCGCTGGGCGTCGGCGGCGGCGCAGAGTCGGTCGAGTGCGGTCATCAATTCCTCCTCGGTGGTCATCCGGCCGAAGCCGATACGAATGCTGGAACGCGCCTGTGCGTCGGAAAGCCCCAGTGCGCGGAGCACATGGCTCGGCCGGCCCGAGCCGCTGGCGCAGGCCGAACCCGCGGAAAAGGCAATGTCGCGCAGGTCGGACATCAGCCGGGCGACGTCGAGGCCCTCGCGGCGGAGGTTGAGGTTGCCGGGGTAGCGGTGGGTGGCGGCGCCGTTGAGGGTCCAGCCCAAATTTCCCCTCCCGCTTGCGGGAGGGAGGGGGGATAGTTGAAGGCGCTCGGCGGCCAGTCCGAACAATCGGGCCACATGCGCCGCATCCTCTGCGCGCCGCATTGCCGCCGCCCTCGCCGCAGCCCCGAACCCCGCACACAGCGCCGGCGACAGCGTCCCCGATCGCCCCAGCGCCTCCTGCCCGCCGCCATGCAGCAGCGGCGCCAGCGTCACGCCGTCGTGCACCCACAACGCGCCGATGCCCTTGGGTCCGTGGATCTTGTGCGCGGAGATCGCGACCAGGTCGCACGCCGGCGGGATCGGCACCCGGCCATAGCCCTGCACCGCGTCGCACAGCAACAGCGCGCCCGCCTCGTGGGCGATCTCCGCGAGTTCCGCGATCGGCTGGAGCACGCCGATCTCGTTGTTGACCAGCATCGCCGCGACGAGCCCGGTGCCGGGCACGATCGCCGCTCGGGCGGTCTCCAGATCCACCAGCCCGTCAGGACCAACCGGCAGCACCGTCACCGGCCGCCCGGTCGCCGCCACGGTGTCCAGCACCGCCGCATGCTCGGTGGCGAGGGTGACGATCGATCCGCTGGTGCCCTTGATCGCCCAGTTGAGCGCCTCGGTCGCGCCGCTGGTGAAGGCGAGCGTGCCGCCCGGCGGCAGCAGCGCCGCGACCTGCGCCCGCGCGACTTCCACCGCCGCCCGCGCCGCCCGTCCCGCAGTGTGGGGCGAATGCGGATTGGCGTGCTGCGATTCGAGCCAGGGGAGCATCGCCGCGAGCGCCTCCGGGGCGAGCGGCGTGGTCGCCTGATAGTCGAGATAGATCATGCCGCCCGCGCTCGCGCCTCGGCAAAGGTCGCCCGCCACAGCGCGGCGAAGCGATCGACATCGCCCTCCGTGGTGCTCCGCCCGAAGCTGACCCGCACGACTTCGCGCAAGGCCGGTTCGGCCCAACCCATCGCGGTCAGCACATGGCTGGGCCGCATGCTGCCCGAGGAGCAGGCGCTGCCCGCCGATACCGCCACGCCCGCCAGATCGAAGCGGATCAGCTGCGCCGCCGAGGAGACGTCCGGCATCCGATAGGCCCCGATCAGCGGACTGCGCGGGCTCTCCGCCCCAACGACTTCGCCGCCAGCCCCGAGGATCGCAGCCTCCAACCGCGCGCGCAGCCGGGCCATTTCCGCCAGATCCTCCGGCATCTCCACCGCGGCGGCATAACCGAGCGCGCCCGGCAAATTCTCGGTGCCCGCGCGATAGCCCTTTTCCTGTCCGCCGGTCGGCAGCAGCACGCCCAGATCGCGCACCAGCAGCGCGCCGACGCCCGGCGGCCCACCGCGCTTGTGGGCGGAGACCGCGACAAGATCGGCATGGCGCAGCACCTCGGCATCGGCATGCGCGGGCATCTGCGCGGCATCGACCAGCAGCAGCCCGCCCGCGCCGTGGACGATGTCCGCAATCGCCGCGGTCGGCTGGCGCACCCCGGTCTCGCTGTTCGCCCATTGCACGCAGACCAGCGTCCGGCCTCCGCCTTGCAGCGCTCCCGCCAGGGCCTCCAGATCCAGCAAGCCGCCCGCCGTCACCGGCAGCAAGGCCGCGCCCTCGCCCAGCCGCAACACCGCATCATGCTCCACCGCGGTGATCAGCCGCCGCGCGGCCACGCTCCGATTCATCGCGATCGCCAGCGATTCGCTCGCCCCGCTGGTCAGCAGCAGTTCGTGCGCCCAGCCATAGGCCGCGGCGATCCGCCGCCGCGCATCCTCCAGCGCCGCCCGCGCCGCCCGCCCGTCGCCATGCGGCGAGGACGGGTTGGCCCAGTGTGCCATCCCCTCCGTCACCGCCGTCACTGCCTCCGGCAGCATCGGGGTCGTCGCGGCATGATCCAGATAGAGTCGAGCGGCCAATGGCGTTCCAATTGCGTGAAGGGACCCGCTGCCTATATAGCGACCATGTTCCTGCGCTCCACCGCGCATCTCCCTATTGAACAGGATCCGCCTTGCCCGAAGTCATTTTCCCCGGACCCGAAGGCCGCCTCGAGGGCCGCTTCGCTCCCGCGCCGCGCCCGCGCGCACCGGTTGCGATGATCCTCCACCCGCATCCCAATGCGGGCGGCACGATGAACAACCGCATCGTCCAGGATCTCTACAAGACCTTCCAGCGCCGCGGCTTCGCGACGCTGCGCTTCAACTTCCGCGGCGTCGGCAAGAGCCAGGGCACCTTCGACAACGGCATCGGCGAACTCTCCGACGCGGCGAGCGCGCTCGACTGGGTGCAGAGCTTCCACCCCGAGGCGTCGTCCACCTGGGTCGCGGGCTTCGGCTTCGGCGCCTGGATCGGCATGCAGCTGCTGATGCGCCGCCCGGAAATCCGCGGCTTCATCTCGGTCGCGCCGCCGGCGAACATGTTCGACTTCACCTTCCTCGCACCCTGCCCCAGCTCGGGCATCATCATCCAGGGCGAGCAGGACGAGGTCGTGACCCCCGGCGCGGTGCAGAAGCTGGTCGACAAGCTGCGCACCCAGAAGCACATCACCATCCACCACGATACCGTGCCCGGCGCGAACCATTTCTTCGAGCACGAGATGGACCAGCTGATGGGCTCGGTCGACCGCTATCTCGACATGCGGCTCGACCCCAACTGCCCGATCCGCTGAGGATCCTGGCGGCTCAGCGCGGCGCGAACGTCGCGCTGAGCCAGCGATCGACCACGGCGGTGGCGGGATAGTCCGCCTCGCCCAGTTGCCGGTTCATCGCGACATGACCGCGCAGGCCCCGGCCTTCAAAGCCCTGCACCTCCACCTTCGATCCTTCCGCACGCAGCGCCCTGGCGAGCGCTTCGGACTGGCGCGTGCCGTCCTCGCGCTGGACGTGGAGGATCAGGAACGACAGCACGTTCGGCCCCTTGCTATGCGCGACCGGCGACAGCGCGCGCTGCCGCGCCGGATCGGTGCCGAACGCCTTGGTATAGATCGGCCGCATGAAGCGCCCGGCCTCGGCCATTTGCGCGGGCACGTCATAGGCCGCACCATCGAGCAGCACCACGCCGCGCAGCTGGTCGAGCATCAGGTCCTGCGCGTGCATGTAGCGCGGATCGGTGGCGACCAGCGCGGCAAGATGCGCGCCGGCGCTATGCCCCATCAGCACCATGCGGTTCGGGTTGAAGCCGAGGTCGCGCGCATGCGCCACCAGCCAGGCGAGTGCGGTCGCCACGTCCTGCGCCTGCTGCTCCACGGTGGCGCCGGGCACCAGCCGATAGTCGATCGTGGCGAAGGCATAGCCATTGCCGGTAAAATGCCGGATCTTGGCCGCCCCGGTCGCATTGTCCTTCGCGCCATGCTCCCAGCCGCCGCCATGGACGAAGACGATCAGCGGCGGCGCGCTGCGGGTGAAGACGGTCGGCGGGTAGTAGTCGAGCGTCTGCTCGGGCGCGGTGCCGTAGGCGAGGTTGTGCTTCGGTGCGGAGGCCAAGGGCGCCGCGGGTGCGACTTGCTGCTGGGCGAGCACGGGCGGGCCCGCGAGGAACAGTCCGGCTACCACCCACCCGATCGCGCGCATCCTGGCTCTCCTGCTGCGAGCGGCAGGATATCGCGTGGGTGCCGGGTGGGTCGACTCGGAAAAGGTCGCAAGATGTAACGATCCCGCGCCCGTGAGCGCCCCTCCCCGCTTTCGGGAGGGGCTCGGGGAGGGACCGACGTGGAGGGAATAGCAACGCTTCGGCCATCCCCCCCCCCCGCCCCCTCCCGCAAGCGGGAGGGGAGCGCAGCTTGCGAGGTCGCAGCCCTACACCGTCCAGATCAACACGTTGGCCAAAATCACCAGCGCACATACCAGCATCAGCACGCCGCGCTGGCGATCGCCGCGGCGGAGCACCGTCACCCCACCCCAGCCGAGCGCCAGCACCGCCAGCATGGCGAGGCCCATGGTCAGCGGATACAGGCCCGAAAGCGCGCTCAGGTCACCACCGCCCATACGGTCACGCCCGTGACGACGCAGACGCAGCCGCAGGCCGCGGCCGCCGCCAGCTTGGGATCACTGCGATAGGCGATGCGCAGCGTGAACCAGAGGAAATGGCCGAGCGCCAGCGTGCCGATGCTGGCGACCTGGGCGATGGCCCCGCCGACCGGATTCCCGCGATCATTCCGTGCCCCCGAGCGTCCGCGCATAGTCCTCCTGGTCGACATTGCCGCCCGAAACGATCACCAGCGTTCCGGGTTCCGCCGGTATCTTGCCCGCGAGCAACGCGGCGATTCCCGCCGCCCCGCCCGGCTCCACCACCAGGCGCAGCTTTGCCGCCGCCCAGCGTTGTGCGATTCTGATCTCCCGCTCGCTCACCGCGATGCCGGTCGCACCACGCCGCGCAAGCACGTCGAAGGTAAGCGACGAAACCCGCTGAGTCTGCAGTGAATCGCACGCCGTGGGGGGCGGATTGTCCCCAACCGGTTCGATCCAACCCGCTTCGAGACTCCGGCGCATGTCGTCCCAGCCTTCGGGCTCCACGGGGAAGATCTCCGCCTCGGGCAGCGCCAGCGCAATCCCGGCCGAAAGCCCGCCGCCGCCGCAGGGCACCAGCACCCGCGCGGGGCCTTCCCGCCCCGCCTCGGCCATCTGCCTGGCGGCTTCGATGCCGGCGCTCCCCTGCCCCTCGATGATCCAGGTGTCGTCGAAGCTCGGCACCAGCGCCGCGCCGCGGGCATGGGCGAGCTGCTCGGCGATCTTCTCGCGGCTTTCGGTGGCGCGGTCATAGCGCACCACCTCGGCCCCCAGCGCCAGCGTCGCCTCCAGCTTCACCCTGGGCGCGTCGGCCGGCATCACGATCACCGCAGGAATGCCCAGCCGCTTGGCCGCCCAGGCGACGCCCTGCGCATGATTGCCCGAGGAGAAGGCGACCACGCCCTTGTCCCGCACCCGCGCGTCCAATGCGGTCAGCCGGTGCCAGGCGCCACGGATCTTGAACGCGCCGATCGGCTGCAGGCTTTCCGCCTTGAACGCCACCGCCACGCCACGCACCTCCTGCACGAGCAGCGGGGTCGGCGGCAGGATCGCCGCCACCTTGGCGGCGGCATCGCGGACCCCTGCACGGGTAGGCTGTCGCAAAATCGTCACAGAACATCCCTCGCCGTAGAAAAACCTACCCCAGAATCACTTTACACGGGGGACCGACGCGCATATGTGCGCTCCTCCGCTGCCCCATGGGACTTCCAACCGCAAGGCAGCTTTTCGTCAATGTTTGCCTCACGGCATTTGGAGGTCCCTTGAGTTGCACAAGCATCATCGCGCGCTGGGGTTAGCGACCACCCTCGTCGGCACCACCCGTGTTGCCGATATCGCTAAGCTTCGTCCGGTCCAGCCGGTAACGCTCGTCCGCCCGCACGCCGCATCGCGTGCGGCCCGGTTCTTCGCAGAGAAGTTCCCGGGTCGCTCGATGTATGCCGTGAAGGCCAATCCCTCGCCGGATCTGATCCGGATCCTGTGGGAGAGCGGAATCACGCATTTCGACGTCGCATCGATCGCCGAGGTTCGCCTCGTTGCCGGTGTCGCGCCGCAAGCAACCCTGTGCTTCATGCACCCGGTAAAGGCTGAGGAAGCCATCGCCGAGGCGTATTTCGAGCATGGCGTTCGCGTATTCAGCCTGGACAGCATGGAAGAGCTGGACAAGATCGTGCGTGCCACCAAGGGCGCCACCGATCTCACGCTGTGCGTACGCCTCCGCGTTTCGTCGGATCACTCGAAGCTCAGCCTCGCGTCGAAGTTCGGCGTCGGCCCGGGCGAGAGCAAGGACCTGCTGATCGCGGTTCGCCAGGTGGCGGATGCCCTGGGCATCTGCTTCCATGTCGGCAGCCAGGCGATGTCGCCGGAAGCCTATGCCAATGCGATGGAGCGCGCCCGCGCCGCCATCGTCGAGGCGGGCGTTACGGTCGATGTCGTCGATGTCGGCGGCGGGTTTCCGTCCAGCTATCCCGGCATGGAGCCGCCACCGCTCGAGCGCTATTTCGCGACGATCCATCGCGCCTTCGAAAGCCTGCCGATTTCCTATTCGGCAGAGCTGTGGGCCGAGCCGGGCCGCGCGCTGTGCGCCGAATACAGCTCGCTGATCGTACGCGTCGAGCGTCGTCGCGGCGACGAACTGTACATCAATGATGGTGCCTATGGCGCACTGTTCGATGCGGCGCATATCGGCTGGCGCTTCCCGGTCCGCCTCCTCCGCGAGCCGGATTCGAACGCCAAGGACATGGGCTTCAGCTTTTACGGCCCCACCTGCGACGACATGGATCGCATGGCGGGCCCGTTCGAGCTGCCGGCCGACATCCAGGCGGGCGACTATATCGAGATCGGCATGCTCGGCGCCTATGGTGCCGCGATGCGCACCGGCTTCAACGGCTTCACCGCCGGCGACACGGTGATCGTCGACGACGAGCCGATGGTCTCGCTCTATACCGGCGAAGACGAGACGGCCGAGGTTTCCTCGAACGTCGTCAAGCTGTAACGCTGCACTCGTAGCGACGAAAGGCACTCCCCTCCCGCATGCGGGAGGGGCTGGGGGTGGGCCCCCGCCATCCTCGCACCGGATCGCCGGTGGCGAGCGGGCGCCCACCCCCCGGCCCCCTCCCGCACGCGGGAGGGGGAGCAAGAACGGGTTTCCGCGTCCCCTTTGAATGACGGCGGCCATGTGAAAATGGGAGTTCCCATGACCGACAGCCTCACCAAGACCGCGGCGGCCAACGCCCCGATCAACGACACCCGCAAGGCCGAACTGCTTTCCAAGCAGGTCAAGCACATCGACATCAAGAGCTTCGACGCGCGCCCGATCGTCGACGCGATGGCCGATATGAGCTTCACCAGCCGCGATCTCGGCCGCGCCACCAAGATCTATAACGACATGCTGGCCGACAAGGACTGCACGGTCTGCCTCGTGATCGCGGGCTCGACCTCGGCCGGCGGCTGCATGGACCTTTATGCCGATCTGGTGCGCAACAACATGGTCGACGTGATCGTCGCCACCGGCGCCACCATCGTCGACATGGATTTCTTCGAGGGCCTGGGCCACAAGCACTATCAGGCGCTGGAGATCCCCGACGACGACACGCTGCGCTCGCTCTATATCGACCGCATCTACGACACCTACATCGACGAGGAGCAGCTCCAGGACTGCGACTTCACGATCAACAAGATCGCGAACGAGCTGGAGCCGCGCGCCTATTCGAGCCGCGCCTTCATCCGCGAGATGGGCAAGTACCTCTCGGAGCACGGCAAGAAGGAAAACAGCCTGGTCAAGCTCGCCTATGAGCATGACGTGCCGATCTTCTGCCCGGCGTTCGTCGACAGCTCGGCCGGCTTCGGCCTCGTCAAGCACCAGGTCGACCAGATGAAGGCGGGCAAGCCCTACCTGATGATCGACGCGGTCGCGGACTTCCGCGAGCTGACCGAGATCAAGATCCAGGCGGGCACCACCGGCCTGCTGATGATCGGCGGCGGCGTGCCGAAGAACTTCATCCAGGACACCGTCGTCTGCGCCGAGATCCTCGGCCATGAGGACGTGGAAGTGCACAAGTACGCGGTGCAGATCACCGTGGCCGACGTGCGCGACGGCGCCTGCTCGTCCTCGACGCTGCAGGAAGCCGCCAGCTGGGGCAAGGTGAACACCGGCATCGAGCAGATGGTGTTCGCGGAAGCCGGTTCGGTGATGCCGCTGCTGGCGTCCGACGCCTATCACCGCGGCTACTGGAAGGATCGCGCCAAGCGCGGTTGGGCGAAGCTGTTCGCCTGAGCCTTTCGGGACCGACAAACGGAACGGCCGGGGAGCGATCCCCGGCCGTTTCATTTTCAGGGGCTAAGGAACTCGACACCGAGGTCGCACTCCTAGAGCGTTTTCACCATGGGTGAAGACGCTCTAGATGTTTGTTTGCCGCATTTTCCGAGTCGTTGACCGTATACGGTCAACTTGAAAATGCTCTAGCCCCTCCCCTTCAGGGGAGGGGTTGGGGTGGGGAAGTGTCTCACCGAGACCAGCAGAGGTTCTGGAATCCCTCCACCCCCACCTCCGAGGAGGAGGAGGGACTTAAGAAGTCTCCACCGCTTCGCGCGCTGCCTTGGTCATTGCCGCCAGTTGCGCGAGCGTCTCGTCGAACCGGCCTTCGCGCTCGGCATCGCGGAGGAACTTCACCCGCTCCACCAGCACCTCCTTCGGCGTCGGCTGTTTCCCGAACAGCGCCATCACTTCGTCGGCGAAGTCGTCGAGCGGCTGGTAGCCCGGCCGCTGGCTCTGCCCCGGGGTCAGCTCGGTCTGCACCGCCGGGGGCGCGAGTTCGATCACCTCGACCTTGCCCTCCAGAACCGCGCGGAGCGACACGGTGTAGCTGTGCATCGCCGCCTTGGTGGCGTTGTAGGTCGGGGTCGTCACCAGCGGCACGAAGGCCAGCCCCGAGGTGACGTTGACGATCGCCGCATCGGGGGTGGCAGCGAGATGCTCGATCAGCGCGTCGATCAGCCGGATCGGGCCGAGCAGATTGGTTGCGATGGTGGCCTCCGCATCGGCGAGGTCGCGCTTGGCGTCGAGCGCCTCGAAGCGCATGATCCCGGCATTGTTGATCAGGACGTTTACGGCGGGATGTGCCGCCAGCAGCCGGCCGGCGAAGTCCGCCACGCCCTCGGCGGTTTCCACGTCGAGCGTCAGCGCGTGCATGTTGGCCCGGCCTTCGCAGGCCGCCTCCAGCGCCTCGCGCCGCCGCCCCGCGACGATCACGGTGTTGCCGGCGTCGTGGAACCGGTGCGCGAGTGCCGCGCCGATGCCCGAGCCGCCGCCGGTGATCAGGATGGTGTTGCCTTGGGTCTTCATCATCGCCTCCAGTGCTGATTGCTGGCGGCGATGTACGCCGCTAGGCTCCCAACGAAAGAAGGCACCCGAAAGATTTATACCCACCCAAAAGAGAGTGACTCGATGCCTGCCCCCGCTGCCACACCCCATGCCGACTATCCGGATCTCGACCCGCGCGTGGAAGCGTTGGTCACCGAGGTGATCGGCCGCGTCGCCGACAAATGGACGATGCTCATCCTCGAAACGCTGACCGAGCAGGGCGAGTTGCGCTTCACCCAGATCGGCAAGGCGGTGCCCGGCATCAGCCAGAAGATGCTCACCCAGACGCTGCGCCAGATGGAGCGCGACGGGCTGGTGACCCGCACCATCCACGCCGTGATCCCGCCGCGGGTCGACTATCGGCTCACCGATCTGGGGGGCACGCTGGCCGAGGCGTTCTGTGGCGTGTGGATCTGGGCGGCGACCCATCTCGAGCGGATCGAGGCAGCGCGGGCAGCGTTCGACGCGCGCACCGCCAAGGCGTAACCTTCCGGCTCAGGGCTGCTGCTCCAGCCGCGCGACCATTCGCCGCACCGAGTCGATCTGCAGCCCGTGGCGGAGCTGGAAGCCGAAGGTCTGGCTGTAGCCCCACCAGTCCCAGCAACCGAACGGATTGGCCTGCCAGGTCAGCGGGATGCCGCCCTGCTCCACCGGGATGTTCCACCAGGTCGCCGATCGGTCGACCTGCGGGTAGAGCAAGATGATCCGGTTGGTGTCGGCCCAGCGATTATAGCCGAGCTGCGCGTAGATCACGTCGCTGCCGCCGAGCGAATTGACGCTCTGCACGCAACCGTGAAAGACGACGTGTACGCGGCATCCCGGACGCGCGCTGCAGTCTGCGGGCACATAGGCATAGCCCGTGTTCGCCATGGCGGCCGCACCGCTGCCATAGCGGCGCTGGTCGAACGCGAACGGCCTGGCCGAAAGCGACGCCGCCGCTTCGCGCTTCAACCCATAGATGTGATCCAGAATTGCATGCGGCTGATCATAGGGTCGGCCATTCTCGGTACACTGCACGACATAAACGGGCGATTTGTCCTCGCATCGCCCCCCCACCTCGGCGGAGACGAAGGCATGGCTGGCCGGCAGCGCATCGACATAACGCAGCGCGGACCTGGGCACCCGGGCGAGCGTGTAGAAATCGAATACCGAGCGCATCACGGCGGGCACGACGACCGAGTCATGGCTGCCGCTGAACAGATAGACGCGCTGGCGGGCGATGTCGGAAACGGGATCGATCACCCGGTCACGTGCGAATCCGGTTACCGCCCGCCAGCTGTCCTCGGCAGACCAAGGCCGGTCCATGCAGTTCGCGACCACCGCCTGGGCGCCCGAAAGCGCGAACCGTGCACCGCAATTGTAGAGCCCGCCCGCCACGACGCCGACGCCCATGACCTCGCTCGACCACGCAACCGAATATTGCACCGCCATAAAGCCGCCGGAGGAAAGTCCCGAGACGGAGACTTGCGTGCGATCCGCCCCCAGCGCCGGCAGTTCCTGCGCAGTGACAAAAGGTGCCCAACACAATGCAAGCAGCGAAAGCAGCATGGAAAAGGCGCGCATCGTTCACCCCCCGGTGACCATGAGAATCCACGCCGCGACGGCTCCCCGGCAATCGCTGGACGCAGCTGCGACCTTACGCGCTTCTACCATGATTCGCCGCGTCCGCGAAGACAAAACGGGGCCTCCCGCGCCCCCTCGCCAGTCGCGCATGGCAAGGCTATAGCGCCTGACCGCAGTTTCCCCTGTACGCCATCATGACCAGGATCGCCTGATGCTTCGCTCGCTGCTTCCGCTGCTATTGTTAACCATAGCGGTTCCCGCTCGCGCGCAAGACGAATCTTCCGGACGATTGGCGGCGCCCTCCCCAGCGACGCTGGTCGCCCGCTATGGCGCCGATCCGCTGCAGCTGGGCGAGTTGCGCCTTCCCAACGGCAAGGGCCCCTTCCCCGTCGCGGTGGTACTTCATGGCGGCTGCTGGGACGCGACGCAGGGCGAACTGCGCGACACCGCGCCGCTCGCGGAGGCACTGGCGGCGCGTGGCATCGCGACCTGGAACATCGAATATCGGCGCGCCGGCACTCCGGGGGGCGGCTGGCCCGGCACCTTCGAGGACGTGGCCGCCGCGACCGACCATCTCGCGGTACTCGCCCGCACCCAGCCGCTCGATCTCGACCATGTCGCCGTGGTGGGACATGATACCGGCGCACAACTCGCACTCTGGGTTGCCGCCCGGCCGAGGCTCGGGAACCCGATCGCGGGCGCGATGGCGGTACGCCCGGTGACCGCCGTCGCGATCGACGGGCCGGGTACGCTTGGCCCGCTACTCGGTGCCGCTGCGCAGGCCTGTGGCGAGGCCGCCGCCACCCGCTTCATGGGCGGCACGCCGGCGGAAAAGCCCGAAGCCTATGCGCTCGCCAGCCCGCAGGGACATCTGCCGCTCGGCGTCCATCAGCTGATCGTCGTCGGCGCGCTGGGCGCGGAGATGGCGCCCTATGTCCAGGCCGCGCTTGCCTCGGGCGACACGGTGGTGAAGCTCGCCCCCGGCGGGGCAGACCACCGCAACGTCATCGCGCCCGCCACGCCGCAGGGCAAGCAGGTCGCGGATTTCATCGCGGCGCAGGCGTTCGGGGAGTAGCGGGGCCCTGGCGCCCCTTATCGCTAACCGCTCGCAATAATATCGCGAACGGTTCGCAATAATTAGCCCCCTGCCCCCAGCAGATCGTGCCGGCGCAAGGCATGGCGAAGCTGGTCGTAGGTCAGTCCCAGCGCCTCGGCAGTCGCGCGCTGGTTGAAGCGATGCTCGGCCAGCGCCTGCGACAGGAGCTGCTTCTCGAAGCGCGAAACCCGCGTCTTGAAATCCCCGCCCAGATCCGCTGGCGCCGGGGGCGCGGCAGCGGGTGCGGCCGCAGCCGGGGCCGCCGGCTCGGCAGGCTTGTCCACCGGGCGCATCGACGAGGCCATCGGCCGCGGTCGATAGGGCGAGGCGAACGGATCGATCTCGATACGGTCGATCGGCCCGCCGCGGTCCCAGCGATAGACCGCGCGCTCCACCACGTTGCGCAGCTCGCGGACATTGCCGGGCCAGTCGTAGGACAGCAGCGCGTCGAGCGCATGCGGACCCCAGCCGGGCCAATCCTGCCAGCCCAGTTCGGAGGCCATGCGCCGGCCGTAGAACTCCGCCAGCACCTCCACGTCACCACCGCGGTGACGTAGCGGCGGCAATGTCACCACCTCGAAACTTAGCCGGTCGAGCAAATCGGCGCGGAAGGTCCCCTTCTCCACCCGGTACGGCAGATGTTCGTTGGTCGCCGCGACGATGCGGACGTCCACGCGCACCGGGCGCGAGGAGCCGATCCGCGTGATCTCGCCATATTCCACCGCGCGCAGCAGCCGCTCCTGCGCGCCCATCGAGAGCGTGCCGAGTTCGTCGAGGAACAGCGTGCCGCCATCGGCCTCCTCGAAGCGGCCGGTGCGCGCCTTGGTGGCGCCGGTGAAGGCACCGGCTTCGTGCCCGAACAATTCGGCCTCGATCAGCGTCTCGGGAAGTGCGGCGCAGTTCATCGTGACCAGCGGCTGGTCCCAGCGCGGGCTCAGCCGGTGGAGACGCTCGGCGACCAGTTCCTTGCCGGTCCCGCGTTCGCCGATCACCAGCACCGGGCGATCGAGTGCCGCCGCCCGGCTCGCCTGTTCCAGCGCGTCGATAAAGGCCGAAGACTGGCCGATGACCTGGGTGATCCGCTCCATTCCCCAAGCTTGGCGAATTTTCCCAACTATTAGCAAGTGCAATTTGCGTAACTACATTTGTAGTCGACCCGGAAACGTCAGTTTTCCGCCATTTTCAAAAATTGGCACGCCTCCTGCAAAGATGGAGGCAAGCCCGATGACGGGCAGCAACATCAACCTGCCAAGGTTCAGGAACACGATCATGACCAACCAGATCCACACCCTCCGCAACGCCTTCGTGGCGGTTTCCTTCGCCTTCCTCGCCAGCGTGGTTCTCACCGCCGGCGCGGTGGCCCCGGCGATCGCCTGAGGCGGGCACACGAGGTCTCCCCGGCACTGCCTCCCTCGGTAGTGCCGGGGCCGCCGGAAGGGCCCCCATCCCTTCCGGCGGCACCCCCAAAGAACATACGAAGGAGCGCAATATCATGGGTATCTTCTCGCGAACCCGCGACATCATCGCCGCCAACGTTACCGACCTGCTCGACAAGGCTGAAGATCCGGCAAAGATGATCCGCATGATCATCCTCGAGATGGAGGAAACGCTGGTCGAGGTTCGCGCCAGCGCCGCCCGGACGATCGCCGATCAGAAGGAAATGCGCCGCCACATCGCGAAGCTCGAAAAGCTCCAGGAAAGCTGGACCGAAAAGGCCGAGCTGGCCCTGTCCAAGGACCGCGAGGACCTCGCCAAGGCCGCCCTGGTCGAACGCCAGAAGGCCGCCGACATGTGCGACCAGCTGCAGCAGGAGATCGCGGTGCTCGACGAAGCGCTCCGCGCCTCGGAAGAGGACATCAACAAGCTGCAGAACAAGCTGCGCGAGGCGCGCACCCGGCAGAACTCGATCGTCGCCCGCCTGGAAAGCGCCAACAACCGCGCCCGCTTGCGGGAAATGACCAACGGGTCGAAGATGCAGGACGCCTTCTCGCGCTTCGACATCCTGGAACGCCGCGTCGATCTGGCCGAAGGCCGTGCCGATGCGATGGGCCTGGGCGGCAACCCGAAGACGCTCGAAGAGGAAATCGCCGAACTCCGCTCGTCGGAAAAGGTCGATGCCGAACTCGAGGCGCTCAAGGCACGGCTGAACAAGGGAGCATAACCGGTGGACGAAATCATCATTCCGGTCTTCGTCTGCGCGATACTCTTCCTCGGTCTTCCCTGGATCGTCTTCCACTACGTCACGAAGTGGAAGCAGGCAGGAACGATCACCCGGGAAGACGAGAACCTGCTCGATGACCTGTATCGCACGGCGCGCATGCTCGAAGACCGGCTGATGACGGTCGAACGCATCATCGCCGCCGACAACCCCGACTATCGCCCGCTCTCGGCCCAGCGCCCCGAGCCGGGCCAATATGATCCTTCACGGAGGAACTGAGATGTCCGCTCGCACCAAATTCTATCTCGATCGTCAGAACCGCAAGTTCATGGGCGTCTGCGCCGGCCTGGCGGATTACACGGGCATCGACGTGACCTGGGTGCGCGTGGCCACCGTGCTGCTCACCCTGGCCACCGGCTGGGGCGCCCTGGGGTATTTCGTGATCGCCTGGATCGCGAACCCCAAGCCGGTGGGCCTCTACGACACGCCGGAAGACGAACGCTTCTGGCAGGGCGTCCGCTCCAGCCCCAAGCGCTCGACCTCGGAGGTCCGCTCCAAGTTCCGCGACATCGATCGCCGGCTCGCCGACATCGAGATGTTCTACACCAGCCGCAACACCCGGCTGGCTGACGAGATCGAAAGCCTGCGCTGAGGCGCAGGCTGCCAACAGGGAGGCACGACGATGGACTGGAGTGGCCCCGGCTTCGTGATCGCACTGGTGGCGATCTCCACCTTCGGGTGGCTGGCCAACAACTGGATCCGCGCCAAGCACGGCTATTCGATCAGCGACGATCACGGCAAGAATATCGACAAGATCGACGCCCACACCAATCGCAAGATCGACCTGCTCGCAGCCGAGAACGAACGGCTCGCAGGCCAGATCAGCCGACTGGAAGACCGAATTTCGGTGCTCGAACGGATCGCCACCGATCCCGCCGAGCGCACCGCCCGCGCCATCGACGCGCTGCGCTGAGCTCAGGGAGACGCACAATGATCGAAGTAGCACTCGCCCCGTTCATGCCCTGGATCATCCTGGCCGGAATCGCCATGGGCTTTTTGGGGGTCGGCGGCTGGCTGTTCACCACCTGGCTCCGCGTCAAGAACGGGTACCCGCTCGAAAACAGCTGGGGCAAGGCAGTGTATCCGCAGCGCAACGACGAGGCGATCGAGCGGATCAAGCTGATCAGTCAGGAGAACGCCCAGCTGCGCGCCGAGCTCGGTTCGGTCAAGGACCGGCTCGCCAATGTCGAACGCATCGTGACCGATGGCGCCCACCAGCTCGATCGCGAGATCGAGGCACTGCGCAACCGCTCGAACTGAGGAGGCTTCGATGAACCTCAACATGATCGCGTTTTTCACGCTCGTGGTGGTCATCCCCGTCGTCGCCGGCGTCGGCAGCGACATGTTCCGCCGTTGGCTGAAGCACAAGGAGGCGATGGCCCAGGCGCTCAACGCCCAGACGGCGGAGAAAGCGGCACAATATGCCGCACAGACGGAACGGCTGGAGCAGCGCGTGCGGGTGCTGGAACGGATCATTACCGATCGCGGCATGGGTCTCGCCGAAGAAATCGAAACGCTGCGCGACGCGCCGCTGAACTGAAGAAACGTTTTCACCTTCTTCCACGCAAGGAAATTTCGATGATTGTCATGCTCGCAGTGCTTGCCGCACTGTGCGGGGGAGCTATTGCCCTCGCCGAAAGCCGCGATCGCCCCCGCCGCCGCGCCCTCCGCGCCGCCCAGGCATCGCAAGCAGGAAATTGAGGCGCCACACGCGCCAGTACAGGGGAGTAAGGTGCAATGAACCCGTTCGAAATGGTCGTGGCCATCATCGTCGTGATCACGATCGGCAAGGTTCTCCAGGCGCGCTACGGCGTGGTCAAGGCGAGCCGGGGCGACCGAATGGAAGGCCTCGCCGTCCGCGATCCGACCGAGAAGTTCGAGGCCGACCGCCTTCGCGACGAGATCCGCGCCCTCAAGGAGCGCGTCCAGGTGCTCGAACGCGTCATCACCGACAATGAAAACAGCCTGCGGCTCGACCACGAGATCGAGAAGCTGCGCGACAAGAACCGGATCTGAGCCATGTTTCTGGGAGCGAACCCCATGACCATCGACCCGCAAACCACCATCACCCTCGCCGTCTCCGGCCTGGCCGGGCTGGGCATGATCACCGCCGCGGCGCTGTCCGGATGGCGCGGCTGGCTGGCGCTGAAGCACCGCGAGCTGGTCGAACTCCGCCGGCCCGAGCCGACTGCGACCACGATGCCCAGCCCCGCCTCGCGGATCGAGCTGGCCGACCTCAAGGAACGCATCCGCAAGCTCGAGGCGATCGCCGCCGGGGTGGACCTGTGAGCCAGGCGACCCCGCCGGTGGCGGATGCCCAGCCCGCCCCGGCGCCGGCGCGGGCACCCCGCCCCCGGCTCGGCCTGCGCTACGACGCCCCGGCGACGAAGTAACCACGAGGCTGGAAAAGCCCGCGCTACCCCGCTAGCGCGGGGACCATGACCAGCCTCGACGATCTCCAGGAAGAATACGGGTTTCTCGACGCCGACGATCGCTATCGCCTGCTGATCGATCTCGGCAAGGCGCTCGAGCCGATGCCCGACCCGCTCAAGACCGATGCGACGCTGGTGCGCGGCTGCTCGGCTTCGGTTTGGATCTATCCGACGCGAACCGACGACGGACGGCTCCACTTCCTGGCGGATTCGAACGCGGCGATCACCAAGGGCATCATCGCGCTGGTGCTGCTGACCGTGCAGGATCGCAGCCCCGCCGAGATCCTGGCGACAGACATCGAAGCCGCGCTGGCGCCGTTCGACCTGAAGAACCAGCTCAGCTCGAACCGGACCCAGGGCATCCCCAACATGATCGCGCTGATCCGCGAAACGGCGGGGCGGTACGCCTGATCCCGCACGAGGAACTCCGCGTCCCGTGAACTGTCATCCCGGCGAAAGCCGGGATCTATTGGGGGCTAGATGTCCGCTCTTGCTGAAACCGAGTGGCGAATGGATCCCGGCTTTCGCCGGGATGACGAACAAGAAGTGCGGTGGTCCTCCCGACACAGCGCTCGGGAGGGGCAGTGCCTCAGGAAAGCCCCAGTTCGCGCCCGACCTCTTCGAGGTCCGCGCCCTTCTTCACGATCAGCCATTCCCGCGCCTGCGCGCCGTTGACCACGGTCACCGCGCCGCCGGGGCAAACGCCGAGGCACTTGGTCTCGACGACGCCGACCTCGGCCTTGCGCCCCTTGCCGAGTCCGAACTCCTTGCGCAGCACCTTGGCGAGCGAGGTCTTGCCCTTGGGGCCGAAGCCGCCGCCGAGCTTCTTCGAGCATTTCCCGCAGACCAGCACCGCATTGCCCCAGTTGGAGGCGACCAGCTGGCTCATTGCGGCTTCCACTGGCGCCGGTCCTCGGCGGTCTTGAGCACGTCATAGGCCGCCTGGATCGCCTGGAACTGCCTGGCGGCGGCGCTATCGTTCGGCCGCACGTCCGGATGATATTCCTTGGCGAGCCGGCGCCAGGCGCCGCGCACCGCCTCGAAGCTCGCGTCGACCTCCAGCTCCAGCACTTCCAGCGCCTTCATCTCGTCGCGCGAGCGGCTGCCGTCGCCGGGGCCGGCCCAGCTGTTGGTCGCCGAATGCGCATAGCCGTTGGCGGTGCGGCGCTCATTGGCCTCGCGCTGCGCCGCTTCTTCGGCGGTGAGCCCGGCGAAATAGTCCCAGTTGCGGTTATATTCCGCGGCATGTTCCTCGCAGAAATACCAGCGGTCCGGGTTGTTGGGGGATTTGGGCGCGGGCCGGTCGCCCGGCTTTTCGCAGCCGTCGCGGTCGCACAGCCGCACGCGCGCGGCCTCGCGCTCGGAGCCGTACTCGCGCCAGCGGGGAAAGCCCCAGTCCATCGATCGCGTGTGTCGCGCCATAGCCCGCCCAAATAGGGGCGCGGTCCAGCCTTGGCCAGTGCCCGCGCGCCGGAAGCAAAATGCCAGAGGGTCTGTAAGCCGGGTTCTGTCCACCCCATACGGGGATAGGCGACCATTCCTCTAGGCGACGGATCGCTCCGCCGCTCCAGCAACCAACCCGGACGACGCGCCGGAACGAGGCGCATGTGCCGTCCCTATTCGGTCTTGCTCCCGGTGGGGTTTACCAAGCCGCTTCCGTTACCGGTCGCGCGGTGCGCTCTTGCCGCACCCTTTCACCCTTGCCCTTACCCCGGCGAACCGGGGCAGTGGGCGGTCTGCTCTCTGTGGCACTTTCCCTGGGGTCGCCCCCGGCGGGCATTACCCGCCACCGTCGTTCCGTGGAGCCCGGACTTTCCTCCCCCTGCTTTGCAGCAGGCGGCGGCCGCCCGACCCTCTGGCGCGGTCCGCTCTAGCGGCTTCGCGCCGCTGCGCAAGCGGTTCAGCGCTGCGCGGCGGGCGGCGCGCTCGGCGCGGGCGCGGATTGGGTGGTGGTCACCGATGCGGTTTCTACACTGGGCGCAGATGCTGGCGCGGCCGGCTGCGGTGCCGCCTCGACACGCGGCGCAGCGGCCTGCTCGACCGCCGCGACCTCGCGCGACTTGGCCTGCTCGGCCGTATCCTGCGCATCGCCGCGGGCGTCCTGCGCCTTCCTGGCGGCGTCCTGGTCCTTGGCCTGATCCTTCGTCTTGTCGGCGTCCTGTGCGCGCTGTTCCTCGGGCTGCTCGCTCGGCTCGACCTTGACCGGCGCCATCGCGGTGCCCCAGGCCTGTACGTCGATGCGCCACTGGGTGCTGGTGGTCCCGCCGGCGAGCGCGGCACGGCGATAGTCGGCGGCAACGCTCACCACCTTGTCCGCGCCGGCGACGCGGGCGACCCGGTGCAGCTCGGCCCTCGCCTCGGCAGCGGTAGGCGCGTTCATGATGCCGATGCCGGGCCCCTTCGCGTCGCCGCGAACGAAACTGGTCAGGCGGACATGCACCGGGCCCATGGGTGCCATTGCAGCGCGAATCGAGTTGCTCACCGTTCGTACCTCCGGCGTGCACCCAATCAAATTCCGCTTAGAATTCCGTAACCAAACATGGTTAGCGGGTATCGATTCGCGTCAGTCCTCTCCCTGCGGGCGCGGCAGCAGCAGCGCGAGCAGGATGCAGCGGCACTCCATGTCGATCTCGCCGTCGATCATCTCCGGGCGGAACCGCCGCTGGAAGGCGGTCACGGCCGCGACCGGATCGGTAACGTCATAGCCGAAGCGCTCCAGCGCCAGCATGAAGCCGCCATCGGGCCAGCCGGGATCGACCAGGTTGCGCGTCGGTCGCGGCAGCGCCAGCCGCAGGCGGGCGAGCGCGTGCCAGTTGAACAGCTCGCCGGGATCCTGCTTGCGCGCCGGCGCCACGTCCGAATGGCCGACCACGTTGCCGCGGGTGATGCCGTGCCGCTCCTTGATGTCGGCGACCAGCGGGATCAGTGAGCTCATCTGTTCGGGGGTGAAGGGCCGGTAGCCGAATTCATGGCCGGGATTGACGATCTCGATGCCGATCGAGGCAGAGTTGACGTCGTCGATCCCGCGCCAGTGCGCGCGGCCGGCGTGCCAGGCGCGCTTGCCCTCGTCGACCAGGCGGAAGATGCGGCCATCCTCCTCGATCAGATAATGCGCCGAGACCTGCGCCTCCGGATCGCGCAGCCGCGCCAGGGCGGCCTCCCCGCTCTCCATGCCCGTGTAGTGAAGCACGATCATCGAGACGGGGGAGAGGCGCTCGCCGAAATTGGGCGAAGGCGCGTCGAGGATGTCGAGGCCGCTGGTCATGCATTCTTCTACTGCACGCATCGGCGCTGACAATCCGCCCGGCTCAACCAGCTGCCGCAACCGGCGCGGACTCGGCATCGGCGGTGCGATAGAAGCCGCGAAAGGCTTCGCTGGGGGTGAAATGCTCGGTCAGCCCGATCACCGTCTCGCCCGCGCCGAGCACCAGCAGCCCGCCGGGCTGGATCGCAGTCGCCAGCCGGTCGAACACCTGGCGGCGGAGCGGCAGCGAGAAATAGAGCATCACGTTGCGGCACAGGATGATGTCGAACTTGCCCGGCGGGGGCACATCCGCAGTGAGGTTCTGCTGGCGGAACTGGACGCGGCGGACCAGTTCCTGCCGCGCGACCCAGTCGCCGCCCTCGGTATCGAACCACTGGACCATCCGGCGCACGGGAAGCCCGCGCTGGATCTCGAACTGCGAATAGCGCCCCGCCCGTGCCCGGGCGAGTGCCGCGGCGGACACGTCGGTGGCGACGATCTCGGGCGGCATCGGGAAGGCGTCGGCCTTTTCGTCGAACAGCATCGCCAGCGACAGCGGCTCCTGGCCCGTGGAGCAGCCGGCCGACCAGATGCGCAGCCGGCGGTTGCCGATCGCCGCCTGCGTCGCCACCGCGGCCGCGGCGATCTGATCCAGCACCGCCACGTCGCGGAAGAAGCTGGTTTCCTGGTTGAGCAGCACGTCCACCACCTGGTCGGCAAGCTCGCCCGAGCGCGCGCCGAGCAGCTGCCCGACCAGCGCATCGAGGCTCGGCAGCCCGCGCTCGCGCAGCACCGGCTTCAGCGCCGTCTCTATCCGCCATGCCCGATTGGCGGCGATCTGCTGGCCGGTCCGCTGTTCGAGCAGCGCCCCGATCAGCTGCATCGCCCCGCCGCTTGGCGCCATATGGTCGATCATCGCGACCCTCCCCTGCCGATCAGCCGTCCGATTTCGTCGGGCGGCAGCACCGCGCTCGCCCGTCCCGCCGTCGCCACTGCGCCCGGCATGCCCCAGACGACCGAGCTGGCCTGGTCCTGCACCAGCACCTTGGCGCCGACCTCGACCATCCGCCCCGCGCCTTCGCAGCCATCGCGGCCCATGCCGCTCAGCACCACGCCCAGCGCCCGCGCGCCGAACACCTCGGCGATGCTTTCGAACATCGGGTCGACCGAGGGCATGCAGCCGCTCCGCGCCCATTCGGTGCTCAGCCGGATCGCCGCCCCCTCGGAGGTACGCACCACCTTGATGTGCGCGTCGCCGGGCGCGATCACGATCCGGCCGGGGCGGATCCGCATCCGATCGGTCGCGACGTCGCACGGCCGGCTGCCGAGCACCGCGAGCTGGGTGGCGAAATAGGTCATGAAGCTCGCCGGCAGATGCTGGGTGACCAGGATTGGCAGCTGGAAGCTCGCCGGGATCTGCCGGAAGAACTGGCTGAGCGCATGGATACCGCCGGTCGAGGCACCGATCGCGACGATCTGGAAGGCATCGAGCTGGACGCTCGCGTTCGCGGGCCGCGGCGCCGGGGCCGGCGGACAGGCGGCGACCGGCTCGCCCGGCAAGTCGAACAACCTGGCGAGCCGCTCTTCCAGCACCTCGGCGAAACGCCCGCCGAACGCGCCGACGCCAGGCTTCACCAGCGTGTCGGCAGCACCCAGCGCCAGCGCCTGCAGCGTGGTCGCCGCGCCTTCGTCCGCCGAGGAAGAGACGATCAGCACCTTCGCCCCCCGGCCCGCGGTGACCACGTCCGGCAGCGCGGTGAGGCCGTCGATCCCGGGCATGGCGATGTCGAGCAGGATGATGTCGACCGTCTCGCGCGCCAGATAGTCGAGCGCCGCGCGCGCTTCGCTCAGCGCCGCCGTCACGCGGAAGCGCTGCGTGCCTTCGATCATCCGGCTCAGCACCGAGCGCGCGACGACCGAATCATCGACGATCAGCACGCGGCCCGTGGTGGGGGCATGCGCCGGATCGACCGGCAGCGGGGAGGACTGGCTCGTCACGCGGGCGCGCTCCGGCGGGAGGAGGTCAGGCGACGCCGACGATCTGCAGCTTGCTTTCCAGCGTCTCGCGATCGAACGGCTTCATCACATATTCGTCGGCGCCGGCCTCGATCGCCGCGCGGATATAGGCCATGCCGTTCTCGGTGGTGCAGAACACCACCTTGGGGCGTTTCTCCAGCCCCGAATTCTTGAGCGCGCGCAGGAAGTCCATGCCGCTCATCACCGGCATGTTCCAGTCGAGCAGCACCACGTCGGGCGTGGCGGCCAGGCAGGAATCGAGCGCCTCGCGCCCGTCGCCGGCCTCGCGGACTTCGAAATCGAGGGTTTCGAGAATGTGCCGGGCGACTTTCCGGATCACTTTCGAATCGTCCACGACGAGGCACGTCTTCATCGGTCCCTGATCCCCTGGCAGGTGTCTTTGAAATTCCACTTTACCTGCAAGGTGTAAGCTTCGCGTTAATCCGCGTTCAGGAAAGCAGCGCCGATGCGGGGACCAAGGCCGCGAGGTCGACGACCAGGATCGGCTCACCGTCGCGCTCGACCAGCCCGCGCGCCGCATTCCGCCAATTTCCCTCGAGCGCGATGCCGCCGGCGAGGGGGCGCAGCTCGAACGGCTCCACATCCTCCAGCGTGTCGACCAGCATCGCATAATGATGCCCGTCGATCGCAGTGATCACCGCGCGCCGGGCCAGCGTGCAGCCGTTCATCCCCAGCGCCGCCTCGGTATCGACGACGGTGACGACGCGGCTGCGCAGCGCCGCCAGCCCGCGCACCGCCCTGGCCGCGCGCGGCACCGCGGTGACCTCGCCGATGTCGACCACCGATTCGACCTGGTCCGAATCGATCGCGACGGTACGGCCCGCCACTTCGGCGATCAGATAGAGCTGCTCGGCCATCAACACCCTCCCCGCGCGCCGACCCGCGCTTCGAGCGCGAAGAGCAGGCCTGCACGGTCATAGCGATAGACGCTGTCGTCGCCCGGCTCGGCCTGGCGCTTGCGGCGCAGGCGGACCACCGGCGCGGCGGGCGTACCGGGATCGGCCGCATCGGCGGCGAGCACCACCGCCGGGATCTCCCCCGGCGCGAGGCTCGCGGCGACGCGGTAGCCGGCGGTCTCCAGCAGCGGGCGGACGAAGGTCGCCAGCCAGCCGTCCTTGTCGCCGGCGAGCAGGCAGAGCGGCGCATCCTCGGCGGCGACACGGTCGACATGCATGTCGAACACCCACAGCACGTCGAGCACCTCGATCTGTTCGCCCTCGACCAGCGCCACCCCCATCGCCGCACCCGGCGCGCGGGCCGGCGCGATCTCGGCCGGCAAGGTCACGATCTCGATTGCCTCGTCGATCGCATAGGCGACCTCGGCATCCTCGTCCTTGAGCCGCAGCACGCTCAGCCGCTCGCGCCCGTCGAGCGCGCCCTGCATCGCCAGCGGCACGATCCGCCCGTCTATCGCCAGGCGGTGACTTCCCGCCGCGAGGTGCACCTGCGCGGCGGACACCTTCTCGACGCGATCGACCGCCGCCAGCGGCACCGCGCGGCGGACGCCGTCGAGGTCGTCGAACAGCAGCGCGGGCAGCCCGGGCACCGCGGCTTCCTCGATGACGTCTCCGAACGCGGCGCTCAGGTCGCGGCTGAAATCGAGGCCGCCCACCCGCGCCATGCCCGCGCTGTCGAGCAACAGCATCGGCAGCCCGGAATCGGGCAAGGTCTGGCCGGCATAGATGCCGGTCGCCATCACCGCGGGCGAGGCCGGCTTGATGACCAGTTCCTCATTGTCGTGCACCTCGTCGACGGCGAGTGCATAGCTCCCCGCCCCCGCGCCGACGATCACGAGCATGCGCGGCCCATGCCGTTCGCGGTCCGGGCACAATTCCAGCAGATGGCCAAGGTCGAGCAGCGGCATCCGCCGCTCGCGCACGGTGGCGATCGGGGTGCCGCCCAGCTGATCGATGCGGATCGCCTCGCCGCGCTCGCTGACGATCTCCTCGATCGACTGGCGCGGGATAGCGAAGCGCTGCTGGCCCGCGCCGACGATGATCGCCGAGATGATCGACAGCGTCAGCGGCACATGGATGGCGATGCGCAGGCCCTTGCCGGGGACATTGTCCAGCTCCACCCGGCCGCCGATCTGGTCGATGCTCGCCTTGACCACGTCCATGCCGACGCCGCGGCCGCTGACCTCGGACACGATGTCCTTGCTCGACAGGCCCGGATGGAACATCAGCTCGAGCTTGGCCGCGTCGCTCAGCGCGTGCAGGTCGCGTTCGCTGCGGATGCCGCTGGCCGCGAGCTTCTGGACCAGCCGCGCGACATCTACCCCGCGCCCGTCATCGGCGATCTCGATGATGATCTGGTTGCCCGATTGCCGCGCCGACACGCACAGCCGGCCGACCTCGCGCTTTCCCGCGGCGCGGCGCTCGGCCGGTGCCTCGATGCCATGGTCGATCGCGTTGCGGATGATGTGGACCAAGGGATCGCGCATCACCTCGATCATCTCGCGGTCGAGCTCGACGTCGGATCCCTCGATCTGCAGCGCCACTGACTTGCCGAGCCCCGCCGCAGTATCGCGCACCATGCGCGGCAGCGGCGAGAACAGCGCGTCGATCTTCTGCATGCGGGTGCGGGTGACGGTGTCGCGCATCTCGCCGACGGTGAGCGACAGCCGCTCCAGCGCCGCCTCGACCGCCGGATCGATTTCGCCGACCCGCAGCCGCCGGGCGAGCTCGTTGCGCGCCAGCACCATCTCGGACATGCCGCTCATCATCCGGTCGAGCAGGTCCACGCCCAGCCGCACGCTGCGCGAGGGCGCCCGCTGCGCGACCGGCGACGGCAGCACGATCTCCTCCGATCCCTCGGCGAGCGCGGCGATCAGCAACTCCTCGCCGCTGTCGTCGAGCGCGGCGCCGGCATCGATCGCCTCGACGATCTCGCCGATCCGGTCGACCACCGCGAGCACGGCATTGACCAGCGCGCGATCGGGCACCCGCGCGCCGTCGCGCACCTGCGCCAGCACGTCCTCGGCGGCGTGCGCCAGCCGCTCCAGCCGCGGCAGGTCGAGAAAGCCGCAGCTGCCCTTCACGGTGTGGACGAAGCGAAAAATGGCGTCGAGCCGCGCCCGGTCGTCGGGCTGCGACTCCCAGGCGACGATCTCGCCCGAAAGCGCCTCGAGCGTCTCGCGCGTCTCGGCGATGAAGTCCTGCAGCAGGTCGTCCATGGGGCCCCGGTGGAAATTTCCGGGGGCCACCATGGCGGTCGAGGGTTAATACCCGGTTATGGAGCTCGATCCTTCCCGGCTCAGCCTACGGGGAAGGACGCCCCGAACAGCAGCACTTCGGAATCGGGCGGGCTCACCTGGAGCTGGCCGCCATGCTGGACGACCAGTTCGTGCGCGAGAAATGCCGCCGCCGCGCGCGGGGTGATCGGCACTTCCTCGCGGCCGCCGGCAAGCGCGCCGCGCAGTTCGGGGTCGAGCACGATGCGCGGGCCGTCGGCGCGGATCACGATCTCGATCGTGCCCTCGGTGGTCTCGGCGCCGATGTCGAGCTGGCCGCCGCGGACCAGCGCGTCGCCGCCGATCAGCGCGAGGTTGAGCAGCACCTTGATCGCCTGCTTGGCCATCACCGGCTCCTCGACCATCCAGCCGATCTTCACCCGGTGATTGTCGCCGAACAGCCCTTCGAGCGCGGCCTGCGCCTCGCGCGTGTCGACCGTCTCGCCGAATCCGCCGGCGGCGCCGAACGCGAGGCGGAAGAACTTCAGCTTGTTGGCGCTTGCCCGCGCGCTCTCCGCCAGCAGCTCCAGGCAGCGGGCGCGCATCTCCGGATCATGTTCGTCGGCAAGCAGTTCCAGCCCGTTGTTGAGCGCACCCACGGGGCTCAGCAAGTCGTGGCACAGGCGCGAACAAAGCAGACTCGCGAATTCGGTAGGGCTGATATTCAAGTTCTGAGGCTCCAGCTGTGGATCCCCTTTGGCGCAGCGGATGGGAAGCTGCAAGCATCGTGGCGGCATCCTCACGCGATCGGTGGCGTTCGTCGGACGACTAGGGGTGCGCTGCAGTCGCGATACAAAGCGCCGAAAGTGCTGCGCTTGCTGGCGGGGTAGAAAAGCATGGGGGGGCGCGAGGCCCGGTATTCTTCGCCTAGGCGGCCCGGCGGGGGCGGATGCGTCCCGCCGGGCCCTGCGTCAGACCCTGCGACCGGTGAACAGCTGGATCAGGCCGATCACGAGCGCGATCACGAGCAGGATGTGGATGATCCCGCCGGCGATGTGGAACGAGAAGCCCAGCAACCACAGGATGACCAGGATTACGACGAGCGTCCAAAGCATTGTATCTCTCCCTGAAATTCGGACCGGTTAACGTGAGGAAGGCCTGGATCGTTCCGGCTGCGCGCGCCAACCGCAGACTTTTCAGACGCTTCGGTCTGGTCTAGCGCCGAACGTCAGCCTTGCAGGAGCGCGCATCAATGGCCCGAACCCTGACGATCGACTTCGTCTCCGACATCGTCTGCCCCTGGTGTGTGATCGGCCTGAAGGGGCTGGAGGAAGCGCTTTCCCGCATGGGCGACGCGGTCACCGCCGAGATCCGCTTCCATCCCTTCGAGCTCAACCCGGCAATGGCGCCCGAGGGCGAGAACATCGTCGAGCATATCGGCCGCAAATATGGCGCGACGCCCGAACAGTCCGCCGGCACCCGCGCGATGATCCGCGAGCGGGCCGCGGCACTCGGCTTCACCATGGCGATGGGCGACGAGTCCCGGATCTACAACACCTTCGACGCGCACCGGCTGCTCCACTGGGCCGGGCTGGTCGGCGACCAGCGCGGACTGAAGATGGCATTGTTCACCGCCTATTTCACCCAGGGCAAGAACCCCGGCGACCGGAACGTGCTGCTCGCCGCCGCCGAACAGGCCGGGCTCGATGCGGTGGAGGCCGCGCGCGTGCTCGACGAGGGCCGCTATGCCGAGGAAGTGCGCGCCGAGGAGGCGCTGTGGCAGTCGCGCGGCATCCAGTCGGTGCCCGCCATCGTCATCGACCAGCGCTACCTGATTTCCGGTGGGCAGCCACCGGAAGCCTTTGAGCAGGCACTACGTCAGATCGCGGCAGAGGCGCACTGACGCGAAAAACCCGAATTTGTTACGGAATCGAATTGTTTTTGGCGAAAGTCGCATGCTAGCGGGTGCAACCTAGATTTGAGGGTCGATGACGGTGCTTCAGGCGGCAACAACGGATCCGGGGGCGTTGCCCCCGCACTGGATCGAGGTCGCCCAGCACCCGGACTTCGGAAGAGCTGCGCGGTGTTTTGCCGCTAACATCCTCGCGGTTGCGGAGTCCGATCGCACGCTGGCCGCGGTGTTCAAGGATGCCGGCCATTATGTAACGGCGATGTCGGCGGCCTATCTCGACACCCGCGGCGGCCTCACCCTTACCCTGCTCCGACAGATCTGCGCAGCTACCGGGCTGCTGACCGCCAACCGCGCCGCCGCGCTGATCGACTTCATGCAGCATATCGGCGTGCTCGCCCCCGCCGCCGACCATGGGTACCGGACGACACCCGCCTTCCAGCGCGCCTGGTGCCGGCACATCCAGGCAGCGCTGGAGCCCGCCGCGATGCTCGATCCGGCGCTGGCAGCCATTGCGGAAGCACTGGAAGACCCCAAGCACTATCAGCATTTCCTCAGTGTCCAGGCGAGCCGGCTCTATGCGCTGGCGAGCGAGCCCGATCCCTTCCCCAGCCTCCGCGCCTCGTTCCTGCACCCGCTGGCCGGCTGTGCCATCCTCCACACGCTGGCCCTGACCTGCACCGACGATGCGTTCGTGCCGATCGCGGGCGCAAGCGTGCCGCTCACCGAACTGGCCCGGCGCTTCGGCGTGTCGCAGCCGCACGTCCGCCGGCTGCTCAAGCGCGCCGAGGCGAACCGCTTCCTGCTCCACGTCGGCCCTAGCCGGCGGGCGTTCCACCCCGAGGGCTTCCCGACGATCCGCTACCATTATGCCGCGCATCTCAGCGAGATGGTCGCCTGCGGACGGCTGGTGCTTGCGGGGCTGGCAGCGGGGGAGCACGCTCCAGAACTCGCTTGACCGTATCCTCCCCACGCCAGGGGGAGGACGCGGCGCTTCCCGATTCTAAACGAGGATCAGTGCCTCTTCCGCGAACTTGTCCCACCGGCCCGCATCCCCGGCCCGCCAGCAGGTGACGTCCTCCCCGCCGAGGATCACCCACAGCTTCCCGTCCGGCGCCGCCATCGCCGCATCGGTGCGCGAGGGCGCCGCATCCCCGCTCGGATGCGAATGCCAATAGCCGAGCAGCGCATTCCCGCCCGCCCGCTCCGCCCGCAGCGCGGCGAACAGCGCGGCGGGATCGATCTCGAAGCGGATCTCGGGCGCATCGGAAACGTTTGCGCATTCGGTGAAGCGTTCGATCCTGCCTCCTGCCCCCAGCAACAGCCCGCACGCTTCCCGCGGCGCCGCAGCCGTCGCAGCTTTTTTCATACCGGCCAGTATAGATCTTGAAATCATAACGCCCATGCCCATTTCCGGTAAAACATGAAGCAGGGGGTTTCCATCTTAGAAGCGCGGATCGCGGACGAGGCGCATGGCTGGCGGCTCGACCGTGCCTTGACCGATGCGCTGCCGACGCTGTCGCGCGAACGCGTGAAGGCGCTGATTTCCTCCGGCGCCGTCACCGGCGCGGACGGCGCGCTCGCCCGCGACCCCGCCCGCAAGGCGGTGGGCGGTGCGGTCTTCCAGGTCGTGGTGCCCGATCCCGCGCCCGCGCACAACGAGGCGCAGGACATCCCGCTCAACGTGGTGTTCGAGGACGAGCATCTGATCGTGATCGACAAGCCCGCGGGGCTGGTCGTCCATCCGGCGGCGGGCAATCTCGACGGCACGCTGGTCAACGCGCTGCTTCACCACTGCGCCGGCCAGCTTTCGGGCATCGGCGGCGTCGCGCGGCCGGGGATCGTCCACCGGATCGACAAGGACACGTCGGGCCTGATGGTCGCGGCCAAGACCGATCGCGCGCATGTCGGCCTCGCCGCCCAGTTCAAGGCGCACAGCATCGACCGGCGCTACCAGGCGATCGCCAGCGGCCGGGTGCTCGCCGCCTCGGGCACGGTCAACGCGCCGCTCGCCCGCTCGCCAAGCAACCGCAAGAAGATCGCGGTCTGCGCGCCCGGCCACGGCAAACATGCGATCACGCACTGGACAAGATTGAACCAGCTTCGCGATGCGACGTTGATCGAATGCAGGCTGGAGACAGGACGTACCCACCAGGTACGCGTGCACATGGCGTCGATCGGCCACCCGCTGGTGGGTGATCCTCTATATGGAAGTATGCGTTCCGCGCACCGCGGACTTCTGGCAAGCTTGGGTTTCCAGCGCCAGGCCTTGCATGCGGCACGTCTCGGGTTCATCCACCCGATCAAAAGTAACGCTTTGGCGTTCGATAGCGTAATGCCTGCAGACATGCAGGAACTGTTCAACCAGCTTCTCGTATGAGTTTTGGGCGCCCGAGTCCCCCCGTTCGGACCGGCGCCCGTTGGAAAGGGAGAAACGATCATGGCTAGCGGCAGCAACGTCCCCGCGACGATTCCCGCGCTCGGCGGCGAGGCGAGCCTCAATCGCTATCTGGCCGAGATCAAGAAATTTCCGATCCTGAGCCCCGAGCAGGAATATATGCTCGCCAAGCGCTTCCAGGAGCATGGCGACACCGATGCGGCGGCCCAGCTGGTCACTTCGCACCTGCGTCTCGTCGCGAAGATCGCGATGGGCTATCGCGGCTATGGCCTGCCCGTCTCGGAGCTGATCTCCGAGGGCAATATCGGCCTGATGCAGGGCGTGAAGAAGTTCGAGCCCGATCGCGGCTTCCGCCTCGCCACCTATGCGATGTGGTGGATCCGCGCCTCGATCCAGGAATTCATCCTGCGCAGCTGGTCGCTCGTGAAGATGGGCACCACCGCCGCGCAGAAGAAGCTGTTCTTCAACCTGCGCCGGATGAAGGCCAAGCTCGACGCGTTCGAGGATGGCGATCTCTCCCCGGAGAACCTCGCCAAGATCGCCACCGATCTGGGCGTGACCGAGGAAGAGGTCACCTCGATGAACCGCCGCATGGCGATGGGCGGGGATACCTCGCTCAACGTGCCGATGCGCGAGGATGGCGAGAGCCAGTGGCAGGATTGGCTGGCCGATGAAGGCCCGCTGCAGGATGAGGCCGTCGCCGAGGCGCAGGAGGCGGACGTCCGCCACGACATGCTCGTCTCGGCGATGGAAGACCTCAACGAGCGCGAGAAGCACATCCTCACCGAGCGTCGCCTGACCGACGATCCCAAGACGCTCGAGGAGCTGAGCCAGGTCTATGGCGTGTCGCGCGAGCGCGTCCGCCAGATCGAGGTGCGTGCGTTCGAGAAGCTGCAAAAGGCGATGATGCGCCTCGCGGGCGATCGCCGCCTGCTCGCCACCCACTGATCGCGCCGCGGTTCCTGCCAGGTGATTGCAGGAACCGCCCCGGCTGGGGCATGGCGGGTACGTGAGCAAGAATCGCGCCCGCCCCTCTTCCCCCCGCCGTTCCTCGGCCCGCCCGCGCAAGCCCTGGTGGCGCCGGCTGATCGTGCTGGGGGTCCAGTTCGTTTTCGGCTTCGTGCTGCTGTCGCTGCTGATGGTGACGGTCTATCGCTTCGTGCCGCCGCCGATCACCTGGACGATGATCGGCGACGTGTTCGCCGGGCATGGCGTGACCAAGGACTGGATGCCACTGAGCCGCATTGATCCGAGCATGGCCCGGGCCGTGATCGCGGCGGAGGACGCACGCTTCTGCCAGCACAACGGCTTCGATTTCGCCGCGATCGAGAAGGCCTATCAGCGCAATGCCCAAGGCACGCACAAGATTCGCGGCGGCTCGACGATCAGCCAGCAGACCGCCAAGAACGTGTTCCTGTGGCAGGGCGGCGGCTATTTCCGGAAGGGCCTGGAGGCCTGGTTCACCGTGCTGATCGAGAATATCTGGGGGAAGCGGCGGATCATGGAGGTATACCTCAACGTCGCCGAGACCGGCATCGGCACCTACGGCGTCAACGCCGGGGCGATGCGCTACTTCCACCACGACGCATCCCAGCTCTCGGACCGCGAGGCGGCGCTGATCGCCGCGGTGCTGCCGCTGCCCAAGAAGCGCGCCGCGATCGACCCGCGCGGGTTCACCCGGCGCTATGGCAACAAGATCAATGCGCGGATCAACGTGGTGGCGGGGAACGGGCTGGATCGCTGCCTGAAGTGAGCGCCATCTAAGCAGTCATCCCGGCGAAAACCGGGATCCATTCGCCACTCCGAAGCAGCATGAGCCGTAGCGGTGAAGCCAATGGATCCCGGCTTCCGCCGGGATGACGAGTGTTGGGGTAGCCCCTACTTCGCCGCATCCTTCGCTGCGTCGCCGACATCCTTCGCGGCATCGCCGACGCTGCTCGCCGCGCTGGTCACCGCGTCGGTCTTGGCGTTCTCGCGGGCATTCTGGTTGAACAGGTAGAAGGCGCCGATCACCACGGCGATCAGCACCGCCAGCCCGATCAGTGCCATGCCGGCACCGCCGCCGCTGCGGCGCTCGATCACCGTGGTGTGGCTCGCGCGGTCGGTCGCCACGCCGTCTTCAACGATACGTTCGGCCATGATCATCTCTCCTCGGTTCGTCTGGCGACAGCAACCGAGGGGACGAAGTTATGGTTCCCTAACCCCTTGTCTCAAAACGGGAGCTTGAAGCCCGGCGGGAGCGGCAGGCCGCTGGTCATCTTGCTCATCGCTTCCGACGAGGCCGCATCGGCCTTGACGCGTGCATCGTTGAACGCCGCGACCAGCAGGTCTTCCAGCATCGCCTTTTCGGCGACGTTGACCAACGAATCGTCGATCGCGATGCCGATGATCCGGCCCTTGGCACTGGCCTTCACCTTGACCAGGCCGCCGCCGGACACGCCTTCGACCTCGACCGTGTCGAGATTGGCCTGCGCCTTGGTCAGTTCGGCCTGGACGTTCTGCGCCATGGCCATGATTTCTTCGAGACTCTTCATCCGTCACTCCCGGTCTTGGTCCAGCCGATCAACTCGGCTTCAGGAAAAGCATGCATCGCCGCGGCAACGATCGGCGAGGCGAGCACCGCCTCGCGCTCGGCCGCTTCCGCCGCCGCCTGTTCTTCGCGCAACGTCCGCGCGGTGGCACCCTCGACCAGCGTCACCTTCCAGTGCACGCCGGTGCTGTCCTTGAGCGCCCCGCCCAGTTCGCGCACGAAATCCTGCGGTAGCGGCCGCGCCGCGCCGAAATCGATCTCGCTGCCCTCGAAGCGCACCGGCCGCATGTAATCGCGGACGAACATCGCGAGCTGGAGGCGGCGATGCGCCTCGAGATGCTCGGCGAGTTCGGCGAGGTTGGTCGGCAGCACCGGCCCGGTTTCCTGCACCGTCGCGGGCGCCGGCGCGGTAGGCTCGGCAGGCGCAGCTGCGGCCGGCGCACCGGCGGGCACCGCGATGCTGCCGCTGAGGATCTGCTTGGCCAGCTCGCCCGGATCGGGGAGCTGCGCTGCGTGGATCACCCGCAGCAGCGCCATCTCGGTCGCCTCGATCGGCAGCGCCGCCTTGGCGACCTCGTCATGCCCACGCAGCAGCAGCTGCCATAGCCGGTGCAGCGCCGGGAAGGACAGCCGGCTCGCCCAGCCCTCCATCGCCTCGCGCTCCTCGGTCGACTGGCCGGCGAGGCGGTGCGTGCCGAGCTTGACCAGCGTCACGCCGTGCACCGTCTCCAGCAGCGAGCGGAGCACCGCGAGCGGATCGACGCCGAGATCATATTGCGCGCGCAGCCCCGCCAGCGCCTGCTGTGCCTGGCCCTCGACCAGCGTGCCGAACAGCGCCCGGTTCGCGCCGCGATCGGACAGGCCGAGCATCTGGCGCACGGCCTCGGCCTTCACCCCCTCGCCTTCCAGCCCCGCATGCGCGATCGCCTGGTCGAGGATCGACAGCCCGTCACGCGCCGAGCCTTCCGCCGCGCGGGCGACCAGCGCCAGCGCCTCGGGCTCCGCCTCGACCTGCTCGGCCGCGCACACCCTGGCGAAATGCTCGGCGAGCAGCTCGGCCGGGATGCGGCGCAGGTCGAAGCGCTGGCAGCGCGACAGCACCGTCACCGGCACCTTGTTCACCTCGGTGGTGGCGAACAGGAACTTCACATGCCCCGGCGGCTCCTCCAGCGTCTTCAGCAGCGCGTTGAACGCGTTCTTCGACAGCATGTGGACTTCGTCGATGATGTAGATCTTGTAGCGCGCCGAAACCGCCGCATAGCGCGACGCCTCGATGATCTCGCGCACGTCGTCGACGCCGGTATGGCTGGCGGCGTCCATCTCGATCACGTCGATATGGCGCCCCTCGGCGATCGCGCGGCACGGCTCGCAGACGCCGCACGGGTCGATCGTGGGACCGCCCTGCCCGTCCGGGCCGATGCAGTTGAGCGCCTTGGCGATCAGCCGCGCGGTGGAGGTCTTGCCCACCCCGCGCACGCCGGTCAGCAGGAAGGCGTGGGCCAGCCGGTCGCGACGGATCGCGTTGCCCAGCGTAGTGACCATCGCATCCTGGCCGATCAGCGCGCTGAACGTCTGCGGCCGGTATTTGCGGGCGAGCACGCGATAGGCTTCGGCCTTCGCAGGCTGCGGCGGTTCTTCGAGGCCAAGCAGGGAATCGGACATCACGATCCTATCTAGGGTCCCGCGCGGCGTTTGTCGAAGTCCGGCACGGTGATCGCGCGGCGACCGGCGGGCGAGGCGAGCGCCCAGAGCAGCAGCGCCGCGCCCCAGACCATCACAATGGCGGAAAGCCCGGCCTGGAGCAGCGCCCCGCCCTCGGTCGCCGTGCCGAAATTATAGCCGGTATGCCACAAGGCCGCCGCCAGCACGCTGCCGCGCGAGGCGGCGCTGACCTGCGCCAGCACGAACCCGCCAAGCACCAGCCCCAAGCCGAAGCCGAACACCAGCATCGCCGGCCCCATGCCGCGGTAGGTCGCGACGATCCAGAACAGCGGGGCGTGCCAGGCGATCCAGAGTATGGCCTGCGCCAGCACGCCGCCGATCGCACCATAGCGTGCCTGCAGGCGCGGCAGCAGAGTGCCGCGCCACCCCGCCTCCTCGCCATAGCCGTTCACCACCAGCACGATCACGAACAATGCCAAGGGCGAGAGGACCGGCAGCCCGCTGAACCGCAGCAGCGCGCCCAGCGCGATCGGATGGCCCGTCCACGCAGCGGCAACCAAAAACGCGGCGATCAGCAGGAAGGGCGTCAGCGCCAGCATCCAGCCCCACCATCCCTGGGGCAGGCGAATCAGCCGGCGGAGCCACGCCGCGCGCGCGGCTTTCGGTGCCGAGGCCAGCATGCACACGCTGCCGGCAACCCAGGGCCCGAGCAGGCCGCCGAAGTGCGTCGGCAGCGTGCCCGGCCGCACGACCACGCCGAGCAGCGCCATCGGTATCCAGATCGTCCAGGAAAAGCCGAATGCCAGCAGCAGGAACCGCCCGATGTCGCCGCTCGATCGTAGCATGCCCGCCCCTCCGCTGCCGCACGCACGGCTTTAGCGGCCCAGGGCGCAGGTGCGCCATCGGGAGCTTCACGGATGCATCGATACAGGGTGATGGGTGGGAGCCGGAACGACCCGGGACGAAATCGTTACGGCTGCTTCCTTCCGGACCTGACCGGGTTGGCGACGATCCCGTCCGCCCGACTCCCGCGGCGCATATGGGGGAAGCGCAGGCGGGTGGCAAGAGCCTTGCGATGCTTAGTGGGTCAGCACGGCCAGTCGGGCGAGAATGCCGCCCACCAGCGCGCCGATCGCCAGCAGCGCCATCATGGTCGCCACGCAGGGGCCGAAGCCGGTCTGGTGGTCGTCGAAGCGGTCGAGTCGCATAAAAGCCTCCGTATGACAGGAGCGTGTCACGCGGAGGCTTTTATGGATATCCGTAGCCTTCCGGAGCCGGAAGGCGCGTCTCAGCGTTCGCGGCTGAGGTCTTCGACTTCGCCCATGATCGTGTCGAGCGCGGTGCGGCCATCCTCGTTAAGGGAGGTCGAGCGGCGCGAAGGCAGTTGCCCTTCCGACATCAGCGCTTCGAGCGCGACGCGGCCGCGGGCGACGCGGCTCTTGATCGTGCCGACCGCCACCTGGCAGATTTCGGCGGCTTCCTCGTACGCGAAGCCGCCCGCGCCGACGAGGATCAGCGCCTCGCGCTGCGGCTGCGGCAAATGGAGCAGCGCGCGCTGCATGTCGGCCAGCTCGACATGGCGATCCTGGCTCGCCGGCGCCGCCAGCAGGCGATCGGCGACCAGATCGTCCCATTCCCCCTTGAAGCGCGCGCGGCGCATCTGGCTGAGATAGAGGTTGCGCAGGATGATGAAGGTCCAGGCGCGCATGTTGGTGCCTGCCTGGAAGCGCTTGCGCGCGGCCCATGCCTTGAGCAGCGTTTCCTGCACCAGATCGTCGGCGAGATCGCGGCTGCCCGACAGCGAGCGACCGAACGCGCGGAGGTGCGGGATCACCTGTGCCAGCTGCGTCTTGAATTCGGGATCCGACAGCGAAACATGTTCCACCGGGGCCGCAGGCGTGCCCGGTTCGTCGTGATCCGTGTGGGTAGCTTCGGTCATGCAATCCCGATCGTTAGCGCGCAGGGCGTCGCGGTTCGTTGGCAAGCTGGGGTCGGACGGCTTGATGTCAAGCACCGTGCTGTGCAGCATTTCTCGTCAAACCAACAAGATAACAGCAAAAATCACAATAACCAGCAGCGTGCCGATGATCAGCACGTAGCGCGTCACTCCAGGGGTGGTGCCGGCGCGGGCACGATCCGTGGAAAGGTGGGCGGGTTCGTCTTGCTCAGCCATAACATGCTAAACACCCGAAAACCGTTTTAGGTCCGTACCGGGTGGAACCCGCCCTTTTTAGCCTCAGGCGGGGACGGTCGCCTCGTCGAAGAACAGCGCCTGGCTGATCGTCGCCTTCACCGTCTCGCGCTGGAACGGCTTGGTGATCAGGAAGGTCGGCTCGGGGCGTTCGCCGGTGAGCAGACGCTCGGGGAAGGCGGTGATAAAGATCACCGGCACCGCGAACTCGGCGAGGATGTCCTTCACCGCGTCGATGCCCGAGCTGTCGTCGGCCAGCTGGATGTCGGCGAGCACCAGGCCCGGGCGGTCCTCCATGGCGAGCGCAACCGCCTCGTCGCGGGTGACGGCGACGCCGGTCACGTCATGGCCGAGGTCGCGGACGATCTGCTCGAGATCCATCGCGATCAGCGGTTCGTCCTCGATGATCATCACGCGGGTACGCGTCTGACGCTCGATCTCGGCCACCGCCTCGGCGACCAGATCGGATACGCGGGCGGGCTGCTCGCCGATCAGATAGGCGGCGTCCTCGGGCGGGAAGCCTTCGACGGTCGTCAGCAGCAGCGCCTGGCGCGACAGCGGGGTGAGGCGCGCGAGCCGCTTGCGCGCGATCGATTCCGCATCGCTGCCCTGTTCGACCGCGTCGATGCTGTCGTCCCACTGGCTCGACTGCCAGATCACCTGGAAGGTGCGATAGAGGCCGAGCCGCGCATCGACGTCGCGCGGGAACTGATCGGGTGCCTCGACGATCGCTTCGAGGGCGGCGCGGACATAGCGGTCGCCTTCGGCCTGGTTGCCGGTGAGCGCACGGGCATAGCGCCGCAGGAGCGGAAGGTGCGGCGCGAGTTGCTGACCAAGCGACATGAGCTGTGTTTTCTCCATCAGGTTCGGGAGCCTTTGTCGGCCCCGACGGGCGGTATTTCAATCGATTCCGTCACCCGAAGAAGCCCCTCCCCGGATTTCGCATCGGTGGTGGAACAATCGAGGCGCTCTTTGGTTTCATCGTCCGGACCGCGTGGATGGTTATCGCGACGCCGGGTGCTTGCACTCGGCGTCGTTATCACTATTCGCGGTAGCGGTCACATCGTTCATTCGTCCGGGTGTCCGGACATTTTCCGGACCCTTAGGGGGGAATTGGTGCATTCCGCTAAAGATGATCAGGGCAAGCAGCCGCAGCCGGAGCGGGGGAGCGACAAGAAGCCGCGCCCCAGCGCCGATGTGGGTGACGTATTGCGCCGTACATATGACGAGACGCTGAACGAGTCGGTGCCGGATGACCTGCTCGACCTGCTGAAGAAGCTCGATTAAACGAATCCACCCATGAACGGCCTGGATTCTCCGCTCCGCGGCCGAGGCTTCTCGGCGGCGCTCGGGCGATTGCCCACCGGCGCCAAGGTTTTCCTGATTCTGGTCGGCGCGCTGCTGCCGCTGGCGCTCATCGCGCTGTTCACTACGCTGCAGACCACCCGCAGCGCCGATGACGAGGCACGCGAGCGGCTGAGCGTCACCGCGCAGGAAAGCGCGGGCAATCTCGAAAATCTGCTCGCCAATCACGTCGCGCAGCTCGGCGAGGCGCTCGCCGCGCTCGAACGCGATCCGAACGATGCCCCCAGCTGCACCCGATTGGCCGGCACCTATGCCGCGCAGGGCCGGGCGCATTTCGTCGTGCTCGACCGTCGAGGGCGCACGCTGTGCGGCCGTGCGTTCGAGCAGATCCGCATGGTAGACACCCCCCGCAGCGACGTCGCCGCACGAATCGTGCCCGGCGGCCTGCTGCTCCGGATCAGCGGTGGCGACGGCGCCACCGCCACCGCCTATTATCCCCGCGACCTGCTCGCCGGCCTCGCCCGCCCCAGCGGCTTCGTCCCCGAATATGGCGCGGCGCTGATCGGCCATGGCGACCGGCTGACGCTCCGCGCCCTCAAGGACAACGGCCCGCTCGATCGCGGCAAGAGCGTGCGCAGCAACCTCGGCGTCGACGATCTCGCGCTCGAGACCACCATGCCCGGCGCACCGATCACCTCGCCGCTGGTGATCGCGACCGTGCTGCTGGTGGTGATGTGGATCGCCGCCGCCGCGATCGGCTGGTTCGTCGTCGACATCCTGCTGATCCGCCCCTTGCGCCAGCTGCGCAGCAGCGTCGCCAATTATCAGCCGGGCGACGTGATCGATACCGAGCGGCTGGGGCCCATCCCCGCGCAGGAAATCCGCGAGCTGGGCGACACGTTCAGCGAAATCAGCCGCACCGTGCAGGCGCACGAGGCCGACCTCGCCAAGGGCCTCGTGCAGCAGACCCGCCTCACCCGCGAGGTCCACCACCGGGTGAAGAACAACCTCCAGGTGATCTCCAGCCTGATCAACTTCCACGCCCGCGCCGCCCGCGGCGAGGAGGCAGCCAACGCCTATGCCTCGATCCAGCGCCGGGTCGATGCGCTCGCGGTGGTCCACCGCCACCATTATGCCGAGATGGAGGAAAATCGCGGGCTGGAACTGCGCTCGGTAATCGGCGAGCTCGCCGCCAATCTGCGCGCCACCGCCTCCGAGCAGGCGCGCGGGATGGGCATCACGCTCGAAGTCGAATCGCTGCTCGTCACGCAGGACGTGGCGATCGCCGTCTCCTTCCTGCTCACCGAGATCATCGAGCTCGCGGTCAGCTGCAACGCGGCCGCGCAGATCCGCATCTCGATCAAGGCGCCCGAAGACGCCGACCGCGCCGTGCTGCGCGTCTCCTCGCCCGCGCTGGTCGGCGGCCCGACCTTCGAGGGGCTGGTCGACAAGCGCTATGGCCGCGTGATGCTGGGCCTCGCCCGCCAGCTGCGCACCCAGCTGCATCACGACCCGCTGGTCGGCGCCTACGAGACCACGATCGCGATCACCGGCCGCTTCTGAAAAAAAGCGTCCGGGCGGTGGAACCCCGCGACGGGGGCGACGTTCTACACTTCGGATAGCGACCTTTGCCCCCCCGCTCTCGCTGTCCACGACATGGGCCCGGAAGCGTCTACCCTCCCCCCCCCCGGTGACGCTTCCGGGCCTACTTCCTTCCTGACATCGCTGGATAAAGCTTCCCCCCGGCGCCGCTGCGCCGGGCTGCAGGAACGTTTCCACGCGCGCCGCATTGAACCTTCCGTCCCGGCAAACGGGGAATGAAGGAGAATTTCGATGCGTAAACTCATCGCGTGCGCCGCGCTCGCCGGCACCCTGCTGATCGCCGCCTGCAACACCGTCGAAGGCGCCGGCAAGGACGTGGCCTCGGCGGGCGACACCGTCGCCAACGCGGCCGAAAAGTCCAAGTAAGGATTTTGGCGAGCCCCTGCCGCACCCCTGCGGCTGGGGCTTCGCTCATTCGGCGGTCTGGGCCTCGGCCTCGGATTCCGCCGCTTCCGCCTCGGTCGCCGCCGTACGCTCGCGCCGCCGCCGGGTGAAGTAGATCGCCACCAGCGACAGGAAGTAGAGGCCGACCAGCGGGCCTGCCAGCAGCAGCTGTGATCCCACGTCCGGCGGGGTCAGCACTGCCGCGATCGCCACCGAGGCGACGATCGCATAGCGCCACGCGCCCTTCAGCTGCTCATAGGTGACGATGCCGGCATGTTCGAGCAGCATCAGCAGCACCGGCAACAGGAACGAGATCCCGAAGCCGAAAATGAACTGCATGATGAATTTCAGATAGTTGTTCACATCCGGGAGCGCGGTCTGCTCGACGCCGCCGAGATTGCCCTGGAAGCCGAGCAGGAACTTCAGCGCCACCGGAATCGCGACGAAGTACGCCATCGAGGCGCCGGCGATGAACAGGATCGGTGTGGCGAGCAGGAACGGCAGCAGCGCCTGCTTCTCGCGGCGATAGAGGCCGGGTGCGACGAACTGCCACAGCTGGTTGGCGATGATCGGGAAGGCGATCATCAGCCCGGCGAAGAACGCCACCTTCACCTCGACAAGGAAGCCGCCGAAGATGTCCGTGTTGATGATCCTCGCCTGCCCCGCCGTCTTGAGCGGCGCGACGAGGAAAGAGAGGATGCCGCGCGCAAAATAGAGGCAGCCGCCAAATGCCAAAAGCAGCGACAGGATCGACCAGATCAGCCGCTTGCGCAGCTCGATCAGATGGTCGAGCAACGGGGCCTGGGTGTCGTCGATCTCGCTCACGGCTTCACTTCGCTGGCAGGGGGCACGGGCTTGGAATCGTTCGCGGCCGGCTTTGGCGCGGAAACCTCGACCGGCGCCGGGTCGGCATGGATCTCCGGCTGCGGCGTCATCACCGGGGCATCGCCCTCGTGCGGGACATGCTCATGCGAGACGGGATCCTGCGCGACATGCTCGATCGCCGGCACCGTGTCGGGCGCGGCGAGCGGCTGCGGCGGATACTGCCGCATGATCCGCTCATTCTCCGCCGCCCATTGCTTCTCGAGCTCGGCCAGCTCGGCCTCGCGCACCATCGAATCGATGCCCGAGCGGAACTGCCGGCCCACCGCGCGGGCCTTGCCGACCCATTTGCCGACGAAATGCATCGCCCGCGGCAGGTCCTTCGGCCCGATGAAGATGAGGGCGGCGATGGCCACGACCAAAAACTCGCCGGAATCGATATTGAACATTCTGTCGGCGCATCCACTCGCACGGCATGCGCCGGTCGCCCCGGCGCGCTGCGATCAAAGTCCGGGCCGCCGGGCTGTAGCGGCGCCCCGGCAGAGGCTCAGCGCTGCTCCTCGCGAGCGCGCTCGGCTTCCGGCGTGTAGCCCGGCTCGGGCGCCGGCTTGCCTTCGATCCGGGTCGGCGGCGTCTGGGTATCGTCCTCGGCCATGCCCTTCTTGAAGTTCTTGATGCCCTTCGCGACGTCACCCATCATGTGGGAGAAACGGCCGCCGCCCAGCAGCAGGATGGCGATGATGCCGACGACCAGCCAGTGCATCAGGCTGAAGCTACCCATGAGAATTCTCCTTGATATCCCGACCTATCTAAGGCCCGCGGCTCCCCACGGCAACGGCTGATCACCCTGTACCATGGTTGTACCGGCCGAATCCGGGAGGACCCGCCTATTCCTCGCCCGTGACAGTTTCGCTTTCCGCCGCCGCCTCGGCCGCATCGAGCTGTTCCAATGCGAGATCAACCGGATCGAGCAGCCCCGCCGCCTTGAGGTCCTCGATCCCCGGCAGGTCGCGCCGGCTGGCAAGGCCGAAATGGCTGAGAAAGCCCGCCGTGGTGGCATACATCAGCGGTCGCCCGGGCACTTCGCGGCGACCGGCGGGGCGCACCCAGCCTGCCTCCATCAGCACGTCGATCGTGCCCTTGGAGATCTGCACGCCGCGGATCGCCTCGATCTCGGCGCGGGTCACCGGCTCGTGATAGGCGATGATCGCCAGCGTCTCGATGCCCGCGCGGCTCAGCTTGCGGCTGTCCTCGCGGTCGCGGCGGAGCAGGTGCGCCAGATCGGCGGCGGTCTGGAAATGCCAGCGATCGCCGCGGCGGACCAGCTCGATGCCGCGCCCGGCATAGGTTTCGCCGAGCGCCGCCAGCGCCGCGCGGATATCCACCTCCGGCCCGACATAGGCGCGGATCTCGTCGACGCTGAGCGGCGCCTCGGACGCGAACAGCACCGCCTCGACCGCGCGGATGGGATCCTCCGCGTCGATCATACCGGGATCGCCTTGAGGTAGAGCGGCGCGAAGGGCGCGTCCTGGCGGATCTCCAGCCGCCCCTGCCGCGCCAGTTCCAGCGCGGCGACGAAGGACGAGGCGAGCGCCGAGCGGCGGAAGAGGTCGCTGGCGCCTTCGGGCAGGAAGCTTTCGATCACGTCCCAGTCGATCCGCGTGCCGAGCTGGGTGGAGAGCCGCTCCAGCGCCGCCTCCAGCGTCATCACGTCGCGGTGCGCGACGACGTGCATCACCGGCCGCGTCCGCGCGCTGATCCGGCCATAGGCGGCGATCAGGTCGTAAATTTCCACTTCCCATTTGGCCTGGCGCTGGACGCGCAGGCCTTCCGGCGCGCCGCGCGGGAAGACGTCGCGCCCCATCCGGTCGCGCGCGACCAGCCGCGCGCCCGCCTCGCGCATCGCGCTCAGCCGTTCGAGGCGGAGCTGCAGGCGCAGCGCCAGTTCCTCGGGGCTCGGGCTCTCGGCGGGGTTGCGCGGCAGCAGCAGCGCGGATTTGAGATAGGCGAGCCACGCCGCCATCACGAGATAGTCGGCGGCGAGCTCCAGCCGCAATTCGCGCGCGGCATGGACATAGGCAAGATACTGCTCAACCAGTTCGAGGATCGAAATCTGGCGCAGGTCCACCTTCTGCGTGCGGGCGAGCGCGAGCAGCAGGTCGAGCGGGCCTTCCCAGCCCTCGACCTCGATCTTCAGAATGTCGTCGCCCCCGTCCACCTGGTGGTCATAGGAGGGGCACGCCCCCCAGGCAAATCCTGCCCTGCCACGCACGGGAGGGGACCATTTGCGCAGCAAATGGTGGAGGGGCCGCCGCGGCACGCGGCGGTAGGCGTGCGGATGCATTCCGCGCCTTCCGGCGCGGCCCCTCCACCACCGCCTTCGGCGGCGGTCCCCCTCCCCCAGCAAGCTGGGGGAGGAGACGCTCACCTCAGTTCCAGCAGCGCATCCCGCTTGGCGAGCAATTCGGCGAGCGGCACGCCCTCCGCCGCGCCGACCGATCCCATCGCCCGCGCCAGCCGATCGAGGCACGCCGCCGGCGCATCCGGGATCCGGGATACGATCTCGACCATCTCCGGCATCCGCGCCCAGCAATCGAGTACCACGTCGCAGCCCGCCGCCAGCGCGCGCTCGGCCTTTTCGCCCGCGGTGCCGGAGAGCGCCTTCATGTCGATATCGTCGGTGAACAACAGCCCGTCAAAGCCGATCCGCCCCCGGATGATCTCGCGGATCACCGTCGGCGAGAGCGTCGCGGGCAGCTCGGCATCCCAGGCCTCGAAGACGATATGCGCGGTCATCCCCATCGGCGCGGAGGCAAGCCGCTGGAACGGCAGCAGGTCCGCCTCCAGTTCCTCGGCGCTGGCCTTCACGCGCGGCAATTCGAGATGGCTGTCGACCATCGCCCGGCCATGCCCCGGCATGTGCTTGATGATCCCGACCACGCCGCCGCGCGCCAGCCCGTCGAGCAGCGCACGGCCTAGCGCCGCCACCCGCATCGGATCGCGCCCGAACGCGCGGTCGCCGATCGCAGGCGTGCCGCCCTCCACCGCCACGTCGAGCAGCGGCGCGCAGTCCACCGTCACCCCCGCCTCGCGCAGGATCGCGGCAAGCGCCTGACCATTGGCCCGCGCCGCCTCGATCGCCGAGATCGGCGCGCGCTCGTACAGCGCGTCGAACGCCGCGCCCGCCGGAAAGGCCGGCCAGACCGGTGGCTGCATCCGCACGACGCGGCCGCCTTCCTGGTCGATCAGGATTGGCAAGTCGGCCCGCCCGCTCAAGCTCCGCAGCTCATCGGTGAGCGCCCGCATCTGCGCGGGATCCACGCAATTGCGCTTGAACAGGATGTAGCCGAGCGGGGCCGCCTCGCGGAAAAAGGCGCGTTCGTCGTCGGACAGCGTCGGGCCGGACAGGCCGAAGATCACGGGCTTCATGGGCGCAGGCCTAGCCGATCCGCCCTCGCCCGCAACCCCCTTCAGCTCGCGACGAAGCAGTTCTCGCCGGCGACCTTGAGCTTGCCGCAAATCTCGCGCGCCTGGCCATTGCTGCCGGCATTCACCCGCAGGCGGTACACGGTCTTGCCCTCGGGCGTGGCGAAGGGGACCACCAGCTTGCCGAGCGGCGCGAGATAGCCGAACCGCTTCGACATCCGCGTCCAGGCGATGTTCGCCGCGCCTTCGCTCGGGAAGGCGCCGAGCTGGACCAGCGCCCCCGCCCCCTCGCCCGCCAGGCCCGCCGCCGCCACCTTTGGCGTCGGCGTCGGCTTGACGATCGTCGGTGCAGGCAGCGCGATCGTCGCGCTGCTGCTCGCCTTGGGGCCGGTCCGCGGCGTCGGGCGCGGCTTCTGCCCCTCGACCGGCGCCTCGGGCAGCGCGCCGACATTGATCCCCGCCTCGCTCGGCCCGCCCTGGCTGGTGCGGAAGACGATGTCGCCCTCGCCGTCGACGCGCATCCCCCCCGGCTGGTCCGGCCGCACCTTGTAGGGCTCGGCCGGCGCCGCGATCAGCGCGCCATTGCCGTCGCGCGCGGCCTGGTGCCGCAGCCAGTAATAGACGCCGCCCGCCGCGCCCAGCACGAGCAGGGCGAGGAAGACCGTGACGAACACGCGGCCCTGCCGCGGCTCCTCATAGGCCTCCTCCACCGTCTCCAGCCAGGGGAGCCGCTCGCTGTCGTCGTACCGGCCGCGCATCGCCGTCACATCTCCTCGGCCGCCTCCACGCCCATCAGCGCGAGACCGTTGCGGATGACCTGCTGCACCGCGCGCCCGAGGAACAGCCGCGCGCGGGTCAGCGCCGGCTGCTCGACCACCAGGAAACGCCGATCGGCAGAGTCGTTGCCCATATTGTAGAGCGCGTGGAATTCCGCGGCCAGATCATAGAGATAGAAGGCGATACGATGCGGTTCGCGGGCGCTCGCCGCCGCTTCCACCACGCGCGGGAACTGCGCGGCGAGCTTGGCCACGGCCAGCTCGCGCCCGTCGAGCAGCGACAGGTCCGCCGCCTCGTCCAGGCTGATCCCCGCCTCGGCCGCGCGGCGATGCACCGATGCCACCCGGGCATGGGCATATTGCACGTAGAAGACCGGGTTTTCCTTGGACGTCTCCAGCACCTTGGCGAAGTCGAAGTCCATCTGGGCATCGGCCTTGCGGGTGAGCATGGTGAAGCGCACCACGTCCTTGCCCACTTCGCGCACCACGTCCGCCAGCGTGACGAAATTGCCCGCACGCTTGGACATCTTCACCGGCTCGCCGGCGCGCAGCAGGCGGACCATCTGGACGAGCTTGACGTCGAAGCGCGTGCTCCCGCCGGTCAGCGCCTGCACCGCCGCGACGATCCGCTTGACCGTGCCGGCATGGTCGGCGCCCCAGATGTCGATCAGCTGGTCGGCCGACTGCGCCTTCTGGAAGTGATAGGCGAGATCGGCGCCGAAATAGGTCCACTGGCCGTTCGACTTCTTGATCGGGCGATCCTGATCATCGCCGAACTGGGTCGAGCGGAACAGCGGCAGCTCCACGGGCTCCCAGTCCTCGGGCGTCTCGCCCTTGGGGGCCTCGAGCACGCCATCATAGACGAGGTCGCGCTCGCGCAGCCAGGCTTCGGCTTGCTCCGGCTTGCCCGCGGCCTGCAGCTCGGCCTCGGACGAGAACAGGTCATGATGGATGCCGAGCAGCGCCAGATCGTCCTTGATCATGACGAGCATCGCCGCGACCGCGGTCTTGCGGAACAGCGCCAGCCATTCGCTCTCGGGCGCGTCGACGTACTTGTCGCCATAGTCGGCGGCGAGCTGCGCGCCGACCGGCTTCAGATAGTCGCCCGGGTAGAGGCCCTCGGGAATCTCGATCGTTTCGCCCAGCGCCTCGCGGTAGCGCAGGTGCGCCGAACGGGCGAGCACGTCGACCTGGCCGCCCGCGTCGTTGACATAATATTCGCGGATGACCTTGTGGCCGACATATTCGAGCAGGCTCGCCAGCGCATCGCCCACCACCGCGCCGCGGCAATGGCCCATGTGCATCGGACCCGTAGGGTTGGCCGAGACATATTCGACGTTGACCGTCGTCCCCGCGCCCAGCGACGAGCGGCCATAATCGGCACCGGCCTGCAGGATCGCTGCGACTTCGCCGCGCCAGCTGTCCTCGTGCAGCGTCAGATTGATGAAGCCGGGCCCGGCGACCGACACGGCGGCGACCTCGTCCAGCTTCTCCAGCTCGGCGACCAGCTTCTCGGCGAGCGCGCGCGGATTGGTGCCGGCGGGCTTGGCGAGCACCATCGCGGCGTTGGTGGCGAGATCGCCATGGCTCGGATCGCGCGGCGGCTCGACCGTGATCGCGCGTCGCTCCAGCCCGCCGGGCAGATCACCGGCGAGGACGAGCGCATCCAGGGCCAGATTCAGATGCGCGGCGAAACGAGCATAAAGCGTCATTGAGCAATCCAATGGGGAATGGGAGCGGCGGCTGTAGCGCAGTGGCGCGGCGCCGTCATCCCTATTGGGAGTCGCGATCCATCCCTGCAAGGGGAGGTGGCGGGCCGAAGGCCCGACGGAGGGGTATCCCCGGTCGAGGCGGCACACCGTCACACCAGCCTCGAAACCCATCGGTCGCGCTCCGCGCCGCTTTCACTTTAGAGGGTGTAGGAGGGGCCCCCGACCTCCTCCCAGGGCGGATATAGGACAGGCTTGTCGCCGTAGTAGCGGCGCGTCAAATCGCGACGACGCTCCAAGAAACTCCCGGCACGGCTCGGATCATCAGGGTAAAAATACTGTACTTCGAAACGTCCGCTACGAATGAAATATTCGATTTCAGACCAGCGCGCCGGTCCCTCCTGCGCATACCAGAGATCGAGTAATATCTCACTCCATCGATCCAGATCCACATCCCTGTACATGACGTGATTACCACCATCCTTGAAAACTGCAGGCGCAATCATCTCAGGATCGACCTCCGCATGGAGCAAGCTGTTCTCGACGGGATACTCGGCATCCTCCGCGAGCATTTGTCCAATCTCCAAAAGCAGACGCTCCGTCTCGTCAGCGGACATGCGCTCCTCCCTCCCGCTCATTGGGCAGCTTCACACTTCGCTTCACGCCATCGACATAGAAGACGACATCGATCGTGGTAGGACGCTGAGAGAGTGCTCGAAAATGCGGTACGATCGCGACCGTAACCCAATGTCCCGCACGCTTCTCTCGCGCCCATTCATCCTCTATGGCCCGATACCGGCCCCGGTTGACGTTCGAGTCCTGTGCGAAGTGATTGAACGCCTCAGTCGGCCCGTTGAAGCGCGGTGCGATGTAATGCCCGCCATCGTCCTTCGGCAGTCGATCGGTGCCACCGGCACTGCGTTGAAGACGTCTCGATCGAGGCTGCGGCGGCGCAAGAAACAAGACACCTGAGACTCGCCGCGTTCGCTCGCGCTCGTCGATCTCATAGTCATAGCCGTTGCGAAACACGTGCCGCCAAGTTGGCTGATCGGATTGACTGCCGAGGCCTGTGCCGGCGCGATATCTGTGGGTATCTGCGGAGCGCTTATCGACAGGTGGGGCTTCCCAGCTCCCGCTGCCCCCTCCACCGCCGAAGCTTCCACCTCCGCCTGAATCTCCTACGCCCGAATCCTTCGCAATCGGCGGCCCTCCCCAGCTACCGCTAGATCCTCCGCCACCGCCGCTCGCTCCACCGCGGACGAATTCCGCGCGCTCAGTCGGAGAAGACAGAGGCGGCGGCGGCGAGGCGGAAGGGGGACGGAAATGATTTTGATAGTAGCGGTACCGAGTCTCGATCGCTTCTCGCCAATCCGGATCTCCCGGATGCTTGGCCAGTTCGCTCGCCCTCCATGCGTCTGCCTCTTCAAGCGACGCGATGGGCCTGAGCTTAGAATCGTCTCCATATGGCGGAACACGCTTCCGATTCCGATTCCCGGCGACGCCGAAGCCTCCCTTTGCGGTACTGCCGGTTCCTGCGAAGGTGAAACGACCATTAGCCGGATCATGCCAAGGGTTGAACTTGACCTCGATGGCATCGCCTTCATCAAGGCGCACATGTCGCCCCGTCCGCAACCAAATTGCAAACGCCCGCCGCTGCTCCGTCGCTGTCTGCATGCGCACTCCCCGCGTCTGCCGCTGCGGAAAGGCTAGAACAAAACAGGAACTTTGTCAAGGTAGCGTAACGATCTTGGAGGGATTACTCCTCCATTCCGGAGCTTTCGCCCCCCCCCTACCCCCGCACCAACCCCTCCATCCCCGCCACCGCCGTCATCGCCGGGAACAGCGCCTTCGCCGTCCCCGCCGGCGCCAGCCCGAAGTGCCGCGACACCGCGCTCGCGATCAACACGTCCAGCGCCGTCGTGGGCTTCAGGTCCCGCCCCTCGTACAGCGCCGCGTCGCCCAGCCCCGGCCAGTCGGCCTGCACCCGGCCGCCCTGCACCGCGCCGCCGAGCAGCATCGCGACCGAGCCGGTGCCGTGATCGGTGCCGCCGGTGCCGTTGGCCTTCACCGTCCGGCCGAACTCGGTCGCCACCACCACCAGCGTGTTGTCCCAATGCGGCCCCAGCCCCGCCTTCAGCGCCGCGACCATCGCGTCGAGGCCCTTGAGCTGCCCGCCCAGCCGCCCGCGCTGGCCCGAATGGGTGTCCCAACCGCCAGTCTCGATCATCGCGATCCGCGCGCCGCCCGGCGCCGAGAGCAGCTTGGCCGCCAGCCTGCCGGTGTCCGCCGCGCGTCGCCCCCCGTCGCTGCCGAGGTCGCCGGTGAGCATCCGCGTCGCCATCGCCTCCTGCCAGAGCGGGTGGAGCTGCTGGTCGCCTTCGTACATCGCGGTCACCCGGGCGAGCAGGTCGTCCGACGCCTCGGGCAGCGAGGAGGGCGCATAGCTCGCCACCTCGACGCTCCCGCGCAACGCCATCGGCACCGCGGCGGCGAGCGCGATCGCCTTGTCCTGCGCGGGCAGCTGGCGGAGCAGCCGGTTCATCCAGCCGTCCTTGAGCTGATAGGCCGAGGCGCCGCCGGTCTCGAGCACGTTCTGCCCGTCGAAATGCGAGCGGTCGCGATAGGGCGAGGCGACCGCATGGACGAACAGCGCCTGCCTCGCCTGGTAGAGCCCGAGCGTGTTCGCCATCGCCGGGTGCAGCGCGAACATGCCGTCCAGCCTGGGCGCGGTGGCGAAATCGGCGGCGAGGTCGCCGCGCGCGCCGGCATAGGCCGGGTCGCCCACGGGTGCCACGATACCCAGCCCATCGGCCGCGCCGCGCTGGATGAGGAAGACGAAGCGGCGCTCGGTCGGCGCGGCGGCGAAGGCCATGCGCGCGCCCAGCGGCGAGACCATCAGCGCGGTGGCGCCGGCGGCGAGCAAGTGGCGACGATGCAGCATCATGACGCTATCTCCGCAGGAACTCGGGCGCGACCAGCAGCAGTGCGACCCCCTGGCTGTTGCTTTCCGCCCGCGCGATCGCCTGGGTCGTGGCGGGGCTCAACGCCTCCGGGAACATCGCGGCGGCGCGGGCGCGCGGATCGATCTGGTCGCGGGTGCGCTGCGCCATCCGCTCGGCGGCCTCGACCCGGCGGAGCACCGCATCGGGCCCGGCCCAAGCGCCCGTCACGTCGTCCCACCCCGCCGGCGAGCCCGGCTTCCACACCGGCTGGCCGAGCTGGTTCATCAGCCCCGGCATGGCGTTCGGCTGGAGCTGCCGGGTGCCGAGCGCGCGCATCGCCGAAATCGACCATTCCCAGGGTGACTTGAACTTCACCGTCCCCGGCGCCCAGCATTCTGGCGAGGCAATGAGGGTGCGATAGAGGCTCGGCAGGTCGCCCCCGGTCTTGCGGAAATTCGCCTCCAGCCGCGCGACGAGCTTTGGCGGCGGATCGTCGCCGGCGAAATGGCGGGCGAGCTTGGTGGCGATGTGCCGGGCGGTGGCGGGATGCGTGGCGAGATGGTCGAGCACCGCGGCGGCCTGCGCCTCGCCCGCCTGCGGCCATGGCTGGCCGAGGATGGTACGCGTGCCCGGCTCGTGCAGCGCGTCGGCGAAGACGAAGTCGCCCGGGCGGCCGCTGGCACCGGTGAACTTGGCGACCGGTCCGCGACCGAAGCCGGCGACCGTCCAGCCGGTCATGGCGCGGGCGAACTCGGTGACGTCGGCCTGGCTGTAGCCGGTGCGGACGCCGAGCGTGTGCAATTCCAGGATCTCGCGCGCGAGATTCTCGTTGAGGCCGAGGTTGCGGCGCACGTTCGGGCGATTGGCGGCGCGGACCGCCAGCGGGCTGTTCGGCCCCACCGACACCGCCTGGTCGAGGAACAGCAGCATCGCCGGATGCCGCTCCACCGCGAACAGCATGTCGCGGAAGCTGCCCATCACATGCGGGCGGATCGCCTCGAACTCGAAGGCGCCGGCGAGGTTGGTCACCTCCATCTTGTCGCCCGAGACGGCGAAGTGATTGGCCCAGAAATGCACCAGCCGCTCGGCAAAGGGTGCCGGCGACTGGAGCGCGGCCAACGCGCGGGCGGTGACGGCGCCATTGTAGAGCGCGCGGCTTTGCTGGGCGAACTGCTTGCGCAGCGCCTCGGCGGGACCGTCGCCGGTCTGGACGATCGGCGGCTGCGGCACCGGCGGCGCCATCGCCGCGGCAGGCCTGGAGGGTATCGATGGCGGCGGCGCTGAAGGCCCTGCGGTTTTCCGCAACTGCGAAATCTGTGCGCGATAGGCGGCGAATTGCGCAACCAGCGTGCCGCTGGCCGGCTGCCCCGCCATCGGCGGCGGTGCCACGACATAGCGCTCCAGCTGCTGCGCCAGCCACGCGCGCGGCTCGTCCCCCAGGCTATCGTCGGGGCGCGCACCCAAACCGAAGCGATTCAACGCGATACTCATACCCGCCATCGGCTACACTCCGCTGACCGGTGCGCCTTCTACCGCGCGATTGTCGCAGGAGTTTGCCAGCGCCGCTCCGCTCGTCGCATCGGCGAGCCGTTCGTCCCGTGTCCGAACAGTTGCGCGGACTGCAATCATGACCCCCGCGCTTTGCGGTTGCCGAATCTGCTGCAGCGCAACAAAACGTCTATCAAGAACATACGAAGGATGCCGATCTGGCTCTTTTGGCCCAACGAAGGAGAAAGATCGTGACCCGTTTCACCATCGCACTCGCCGCTACCCTGTTCGCCGCCGCGCCCGCTTTCGCAGCCGACAACGCTGACGCCCGCAGCTTCACCCGCGACGGCGTGACCTACACCTACACCTCGACCGTCAAGGGCGACGTGCAGATCCTCGAAGGCGTCGCCAAGCCGGGCAACCAGAACTTCCGCCTCGTCGTGCGCAACGGCTGGGTCGATGGCAACGCCGCCGGTACCCGCGTGTCGTTCCGCGTTCCCAAGGTGACCAAGGTGCAGGTCGCGTCGCGCTAAGCGACGCCCACCGGCTCCCGGAAAAACAAGAACCCCGCGGCCGCCTGGGCGACCGCGGGGTTTTCCGTTCTGGGGGGACGGAACTGAAACTTAGTGACGGGTGCCTGCGGTGCCGCGCCCGGCCTCGTCGGTTGCCGCCCTACGGGTCGGCAGATACGGGTGCTTGCCGGCCTGATGATGTGCCTGGGTGGCGGCGGGCTTGTGGTCCTTCATCCGCCAGGTAACGATCTGGCTCTTGCCGGCCGGCATCCATACCCGCGCATGGGTTTCGTGGAGCGACTGGGCCGCCGCGGGCGTGACCACCATGATCGCAGACATCAGTGCGATGGGTGCAAGCTTCCCGATGGCGTCGCTCATGATCGGTCGCATCCTCTCCTGCCCCGATCTTCTACCCACCGGGCGTTGCGTTACACTTGCGCGGCTGTAACGAAAGATTGCCTCTGCTTCGGCCCAGCGACCAGCAACACTTTATTACAATTCAGCCACGAATCGGCCATGCTGCAGCGCGAAGATGTAACATCGGCGCGACAGTCCCGTCCTCGAGAATGGGTCGCCGCACCGGCGCAGGCTGGAACTTTCACTCGCTACCGAGAGGGAAGTTTCCATGAAGATTCGTCTTGCCGCCGCAGCCCTGCTCGGCCTCTCCGCGCCCGCTTATGCGCAGGAAAACGCCCCGCCCCCACCGGTCACCGTCTCGGGCAGCGTCGCGCTCGTCTCCGACTATCGCTTCCGCGGCGTCTCGCAGACCGACAAGGAAATGGCGGTCCAGGGCGGTCTCACGGTCACCCATGAAAGCGGCCTCTACGGCTCGCTCTGGGGCTCCAACCTGTCGGGCTGGGGTACGTTCGGCGGCGCCAACATGGAGCTGGACGTGGTCGGCGGCTACAAGCTGCCGATCGGCGGCGGCGCCGCGCTCGACGTGGGCGTCACCTGGTACATGTATCCGGGCGGCGCCTCCAAGACCGACTTCGCCGAGCCTTATGTGAAGCTGAGCGGCAGCATCGGGCCGGTCTCGGCGCTGGCCGGCGTCGCCTATGCGCCGCCGCAGCAGGCACTCGGCAACTGGAGCAACACGCCCGAGAGCCGCGAGGGCGACAAGGAAGACAATCTCTATCTCTGGGGCGATGTCAGCACGGCGGTACCGAAGACCCCGATCACGCTGAAGGCGCATCTCGGCTATTCGGACGGCAACAAGGGCCTCGGCCCGAACGGCACCAGCGTCGCGCCGACCGGCAGCTATGCCGACTGGCTGGTCGGTGCCGACCTGGCGCTGGGCAAGGTGGTGCTCGGCGTCGCCTATGTCGACACCAGCATCACCAAGCGCGACAGCGCATATCTGCTGCCCAATTTCTCCAGCACCAAGGACGGCTCGACGATCGCGGGCAGCCAGGTGGTGTTCTCGGTGAGCGCGGCGTTCTGACGCGAAGGCACCCCTCCCGCTTGCGGGAGGGGACGGGGTAGGGACTGACGTGGCAACATCGCTGCGGCGGAGCAGCCCCTCCCCTAGAGCATTTTCAAGTTGACCGTTTACGGTCAACGACTCGGAAAATGCGGCAATCGAAAACCTAGAGCGTCTTCGCCCAAGGTGAAAACGCTCTAGCCCCTCCCGCAAACGGGAGGGGAACGAACATCAGAAGCCCTCGGGCAGCTCGATCGTGCCGCACACTTCCAGATACCGCGCGATGGCGTAGCGATCGGTCATGCCGGCGATGAAGTCGCCGATGTGGCGGCTGCGCCAGGGCTCCTCCGCGGGCAGCGCCTCGCGCCATTCCGCCGGCATCAGGCCTGGGTCGGCGACATAGCCCGCGAACAACCCCGACACGACCTGCCGCGCCGAGGCCGCCGCCGCCAGCTGGCTCGGATGGTGGTAGAGATTGGCGTACATGAACCGCTTCAGCCCGCGCTCGGCGTCGCGCATCGCGGGCGAGAAGCCCGCCAGGCAGCGCCCGGCCCTCCGCACGTCGTCGACCGTCTCCACCCCCGACTCCGCGATCCGCGCCCGAGTCTCGCCGATGAAGTCGTTGACCATCAGCCCGATCTGCGAGCGGATCAGCTCACCGGTCAGCCGCTTGGCACCCACGCCGGGGAAGCGCGCCTGCACATCCGCCCAGGCCACGGCGATCATCGGCACGGCCATGATCTGGTCGAGCGTCAGCAGCCCGGCGCGCAGCCCGTCGTCGATGTCGTGATTGTCATAGGCGATGTCGTCGGCGATCGCCGCGACCTGCGCCTCGAGCGAGGGCCAGCTGTCGAGCTCGAGCGGGAACTCGGCATCGGCCGCGGCCAGCGCCCATTGCGGTTCGTGGATCGGGCCGTTGTGCTTGGCCAGGCCCTCCAGCGTGTCCCAGGTCAGGTTCAGCCCGTTCCACGAGGGATAGGGGCTGTCGAGCAGGGTCAGCGTGCGCAGCGTATGGCCGTTATGGTCGAAGCCGCCCTTCCCCGCCAGCGCCGCCTCCAGCGCATCTTCGCCGGCATGGCCGAAGGGCGGATGGCCGATGTCATGCGCAAGGCACAGCGCCTCGGTAAGGTCCTCGTTCAGCCCCAGCGCGCGGGCGATCGCGCGGCCGATCTGGGCGACCTCCAGGCTGTGGGTCAGCCGCACCCGGAAATGGTCGCCATCGGGGGCGAGGAACACCTGCGTCTTGTGGCGCAGCCGGCGGAAGCTGATCGAATGGATGATCCGGTCGCGGTCGCGCTGGAAGGCGTCGCGCGGGCCGCGCGCACCGCCGCCCGCTTCGGGATGCAGGCGACCGCGCGTCCGTGCGGGCGTACAGGCCCAGGAGGAAAGCTGTTTCACCCGCGCGCCCTAGCCCAGCCGGACGGCCTTGCGAAGGGTCAAGGCGCGATCTTGCTGACCTTCTGCCCCGCCGCGCTGGTGACGACGAAGGCCGAGACCCCCTCCCCCGCCAGCTTGTTGACGAAGGCCTGCGCCTCGCCGCTCGTCTTGAACGGCCCGGTGACGATGCGGTTGGTCGCCTTGAACGGCATCCACCAGCCGCCGCGTGCCTTCAAGAGCTTGGGCGACTTGGCCGCGACGCCCTTCCAGGCACGGTCGACGGTGGATTCGTTGGCGCCGCTCGCCACCTGCACCCAGACGCGTTCGGGATCGGCCTTCTTCGGATCGGGCTTCTTGGGCTCGGACTTCTTGCCCTTGACCGGCTTGGCGTCCTCGTCGTCCGCGGGCTTGCCCCCCTTCTTCGTGCCGGGCCTGGTGGGCCTGGTGTCGGCCTCGTCCCCGGCCTTGGCGCCCTTGCGAGCGCCGGGCTTTGCGGGCCCGGCCTCTTCCTCGTCCGCGACGATCGGCCGCTTGGGCTCGGGCTTGGGCCGGACGGTGATCGTCGGCTTGGCCGCAACGATCGGCTTTGGCGCGACGGTACTCGGGCGCGCCGCCGGCGTCCGCTCGCTGGCCGGCACGTCGATAGTCGCGATGATCGAGGCGAGCGGCGAATTGGCGGGCGCGACGTAGCGGACCTCGGGCTGCGGCGCCGGGGTCGGCTGGACGATCGGCCGGGGCGCGGGGCTCGGCTGCCGCGTGGACGTCGGTTGCGGCACCACCGACTGCGGCACGGGCTGGCTCGGCACGGTACGGGCGACGGGTGCCACGTCCGCCCTGGCGACCTGAACCGACGCGGTCTTCGGCGTCGAGGCACCGCGACGCCCGCGCATATCGGTGCGCACCGACATGGCGGCAGGCGTCACCGGCGCAGTCTGCGCGATCTGCACCGGCGCGGGGCCGGTATAGGCCGGCAGCGAGGGCGCCATCCGCGCATCGGCCAGCCGCGCCGGCGTCGGCGTCAGCTCGCCGAAATGCACCGCGAAGGCGCGATCGGCGGGGCCCAGCGTCGCGATCCGGCGGAAGAAGGGCAGCAGGTTCTTGCCCGCCGCGCCCGGCAGCACCGTGCCCGCGATCTTCTCGGCCCCCGCGACATCGCCGTTCATCGCCAGGATGAAGGCGCGGTCGCGCCACGCCGCGCGGTCCTGCGCCCGCAGCAGCGCATCGAGTTCGCGCTCGGCCCCGGCCCGATCGCCGCTGATGCCGAGCGACAACGCATAGCGCCGCACCACGTCGTTCTCGCGCTTGGTCGCCAGCGCCAGCTTATAGTCGCGCTGGGCGAGCAGGGGCTGGCCGAGCAGGTCATAGGCGAAGCCGCGATCGGCGGCGAACTCGCGCGGATCGACACCGCGCTGCTCGGCCTGCTGGAACAGCTTGAGCGCCTCGCCCGGCCGCCCCTGCCGCACCAGCACCGCGGCGCGGTTGCTGGCGATCCGCGGGTTGGTCGCCTCGATGTCTTCCGCCCGCTGGAGCAGCGCCAGCGCGCCCGACAGATCGCCCAGCCGCGTGCTCAGCCGCGCCGCCGCGACCAGCGCCTCGATGTCGCGCGGGTTCTCGGCGAGCACGCGCATCTGGGTGGCGAGCGCATCCGCATCGGGATTGTGCGCCTGCACCACTTCGCTCTGCGCGAACGCCGGATGTGCGCCGAGGAGCAGCGCCGACGCGAACGCGCCGATGCCGAGATGTTTCTTGCTGATCATGCTGGGCTAACCGCTAGTGCCGCGGCGCTGAACCGCCGCTGACGGGGCAAGGGGTGGCCCGGCGAACCGTGCCACCCCTGCGCCTTACTGGTTGTTCTGGCTGCGCAGGAACCGCGGGATGTCGAGCGGATCCTTGTCCTCTTCCTCGGTAGCCTTGCTGCCGCGCGAGGCCGAGGCCATGCGCTCGAACAGCGTGCCGCCGGTCTTGGGGCGCGGCCGGGTATCGGCATCCTCGTCGCCGCCAGTCAGCCAGCGACGGCGGCCGGCCGGTGCCTCGGACGCCGGAGCGGGCGCAGCGGCGGGAGCCGGGGCCGGCGCCGGGACCATCGCTTCGGCGCCGAGCAGCAGCTCGTCCGAAGCCGGGGCCGGCGGGGTCGGCTCGGGGGCCGGCGCAGGCGCGGCGGCGACCGGCTCGGGCGTCGGCGCGACGGGTGCCGGCGCGGGAGCGGCCTCGGCAACCGGGGCGGGTGCGGGTTCGGGCGCAGCAGGGGCCGGTGCGGGCGCCGCTACCGGCTCCGGCGCGGCAGCACCGGTGGTGCGGCGCGGGGTGGAGAAGGAGAAGACGCGCGGCTGCTCGGCCGGCGCCGCCGGGCGGTTCTCGACATTCGCGTCGATGCCGGTGGCGACCACCGACACGCGGATGCGGCCCTCCAGCTCCGAGTTGAACGCCGACCCCCAGATGATGTTCGCGTCCGGATCGACCAGCTCGCGAATGTGGTTCGCGGCCTCGTCCACCTCGAGCAGGCGCATGTCCTCGCCGCCGGTGATCGATACGATCACGCCCTTGGCGCCGTTCATGCTCACGCCGTCGAGCAGCGGGTTGGCGATCGCCTTCTGGGCGGCGATCAGCGCGCGGTCGTCGCCGTCCGCCTCGCCCGTGCCCATCATCGCCTTGCCCATCTCCTGCATCACCGAACGGACGTCGGCGAAGTCGAGGTTGATCAGGCCGGGCATCACCATCAGGTCGGTGATGCCGCGCACGCCCTGCTGCAGCACCTCGTCGGCCATCTCGAACGCTTCCTTGAAGGTCGTGTTCGCATTGGCGATCAGGAAGAGGTTCTGGTTCGGGATGACGATCAGCGTATCGACATACTTCTGCAGCTCTTCGATGCCCGCCTCGGCCGATTGCGCGCGGCGCTTGCCCTCGAAGGCGAACGGCTTGGTGACCACGCCGACAGTGAGGATGCCCATCTCGCGCGCCGCCTTGGCGATCACCGGCGCCGCACCCGTGCCGGTGCCGCCGCCCATGCCGGCGGCGATGAAGCACATATGCGCGCCTTCGAGCGACTGCTGGACCTGCTCGATCGTCTCTTCCGCCGCGGCACGGCCGATCTCGGGCCGCGAGCCGGCGCCGAGCCCTTGCGTGATCTTCGCGCCGAGCTGGATGCGCTGCGGCGCGACCGACTGCTTCAGCGCCTGCGCGTCGGTGTTTGCGACCAGGAACTCGACGCCCTGCACCTCGGCGCGGATCATGTTGGCGATGGCATTGCCGCCAGCGCCGCCAACCCCGATCACCGCGATCTTCGGCGTCAGTTCGTCCACGTCGGGCGGAAGGAAATCGATACTCATTCTATGGTCTCCCGTGGCAGCGCACGCGCACGCTGCACAGCCTGATATTCTCTGATGCACGAAGCGAAGCGACGACTCCAGCCATCCCTAGCACCCCGGCATTCGCTTTTCTTCAATAATTCGCCCGGAACGCCGCGATCAACCGCTGGAAAAGCGCGCCCGGGCTCGCCCGCGTCACCAGCTGGTGCCGGCTGGGCTCCAGCGTGCGCAGGTCGATCGGATCGGCCGCGGCAAACTGGGTGAGCCCGGCCAGCGTAGAGAAGGCCGGGCCGGCATGCGCATTGGGCATGGCGAGCAAGCCCCGCGGGCGCCCGACGCGCACCGCGTTGCCCAGCGCCTGCTGAGCATAATCGGCGATTCCGGCCAGTTCGGCGCCGCCGCCGGTCAGCACGATCTGGCGGCCCACCGGCTCCTGGAAGTTGAGCTTCTTCAGCTCCTTGCTGATCTCGGCGATCAGCCGCTCCAGCCGCTGGCGGATGACCGTGTTGAGCGCCGCCTTGGTGATGCGCGGGCCTTCGGTGCCCTCGTCCGCGGTCGCCGGCGCGACGTCGATCGTCTCGCGATTGTCGCGCGGGGAGAGATTGGCCGAGCCGTGGAAGCATTTGGTCCGCTCGGCCCAGGCGCGCGCGGTGCCGAAGGCGGCGGCGATGTCGTCGGTAATGTCGGCCGAGCCCATCGGGATCGAGGCCAGCCCCGCCAGCACCCCTTGCGCGAAAACGGACACGTTGGTCACGCCCGCGCCGATCTCGACCAGCGCGACACCCAGCTCGCGCTCTTCCTCGGTCAGGCAGGCGAGCCCGGTCGCGACCGGTGCGGCGATGATCGAGCGGACCTCGAGATGCGCCGAGCGGACGCACAGATCGAGGTTGCGCACCGGCGAGCCGTCGGTGGTGACGACGTGCACGTCGACCCCCAGCCGATCGGCATGCAGCCCCAGCGGCCGCTTGACGCCGCCCAGCCCGTCCACCGTGTAGCGGGTCGGCTGCGCGTGGAGCACCATCCGCCCCTGCGGATCGATCGCGCCGCGCCCGGCCTTGAGCAGATCGTCGATATCGGCCTGCTCGACCCGGTGGCCGCCCAGATCCGCCTCCACCTTGACCACGCTGGAGACCAGCCCGCCCGCCGAGAAGCTGACCCAGACATCCTCGATGTTGAACCCGGCGATCCGCTCGGCCTGCTCCACCGCCTCGCGGATCGCGATTTCGGTCGCGTGCATGTCGGCGACATAGCCGCGCTTGACGCCCCGGCTCTCGCGCTGGCCGGTGCCGAGCACGATCAGATTGCCCTCGTCGGTGCGCTGCGCGATCAGCGCCGAGACCTTCGACGATCCCACGTCGAGCGCGGTGATCAACCCTTCGGGTGCAGCCTTCGCCATCAACCTTCCCCTGCGCCGGTGCCCGCCGGCGGCGGCGTTGTCGTCGTCGTCGTTGGCGCGGTCGGTGCCGCCGTCGGCGCGGAGGATACCGGCGGCGGCGGCTCGATCACGCCCTGCCGACGCACAACCAACTTGTTCGCGTCGCGCATGTCAAATCCGACATAGCCACGACCCAGCAGCCGCTGCGTGCCGTCGATCTGGACGAATTTCTTGAGCGCTGCGATCGCCTCGTCCTCGCCCTCGGGCAGCTGCAATTTCTCGCCCGAGGTGAAGAACAGGTCCCAGCGGCGATTGCCGACCCAGCTGGTCGCCTTGACCAGCGCCTTGAGGCCGGGCTGCGTCTCGAGCAGATGCTTGCGCGCGGCTTCCTGGGTGTTGGCGCCTTCGCCGATCAGCAACGGCAGATCGGGCATCGCCTCGAGGGAGACCGGCTCCAGCGGCACGCCCGAGGGATCGATCAGCATCAGCTGGCCATGGTTCTGCCAGACGGCGGCCGGCGTGCGCTCCTCGATCGCGATGTGCAGCGTCGACGGCAGGCGGCGCGAGACGCGTGCGTCCTTCACCCAGGGGAACTTCAGCAGCCGCTGCCGCACCTCCTCCAGGCTGACCAGCGGCATCGCACGCGAGTCCTGGTCGAGCACCTGCTCATAGACCGTGGCGCGGTCCATCCGCTTCAATCCGTCGATCTGGATCTCGTCGACCTTGAGGCCGGCATCGCCCACCGCCTGCGCGAAGCCCACCCCGATCATCTGCGGTACGCCCGCGAGAATCCCGACGGTCAGCACCACCGCGGCGACCGCGCCGACGATGCTCCACGTGGTGACCTTGTGCAGCGTCTCCGGGCTCATCGGCAGCCCGGCGATCGCCTGGTCGAGCACGCTCGCCCGCTGCGGCCGGCGCGCGGTGCCGCGCGGCTTCGGCTTCTCGCCGCGCCGGGTGGTCGCGCGCTGCGCTTGGGCGGGCCTGCGGCTCACAATGCCTCCTCGACGATCCGTTGCACGAGACTAGCATAGTCGATGCCGAGATGGCGCGCCTGTTCGGGCACCAGGCTGAGCGGGGTCATGCCCGGCTGGGTGTTGACCTCAAGCAGGAACAGCCCGTCCACGCCCTGCGTATCGTCCCAGCGGAAATCGGCGCGCGAGGCGCCCTTGCAGCCGAGCAGCCGGTGCGCGTCGAGCGCGATCCGCTTGCACGCTTCCGCCACATCGTCCGGGATCTTCGCCGGGAAGACGTGTTCGGTGAGGCCGTCGGTGTATTTGGATTCATAGTCATAGAAGCCGCTCTTGGGCTTCAGTTCGGTGACGCCCAGCGCCTGGTCGCCCAGCACCGCGGTGGTCAGCTCGCGCCCGCGGATGAACGGCTCGGCCAGCAGCTCCTCGAACTCCTGCCAGGGCCCGCGCGCATCCGGGTGAATCGGGTTCCCGACATTGCTCTCGGCGGTGACGATCGCCACGCCCACCGACGAGCCTTCGTTGACCGGCTTCAGCACATAGGGGCGCGGCAGCGGATCCTGCCGATACAGCTCCTCGCGCGACACCATCCGCCCGCCGGGCATCGGGATGCCGTGCGGCACCAGCGCCTGCTTGGTCAGCTGCTTGTCGATCGCGATCACCGAGGTCACCATACCGGAGTGGGTATAGCGGATGCCCATCAGGTCGAGCATGCCCTGCACGCTGCCATCCTCGCCCGGGGTGCCGTGGAGCGCGTTGAACACCACGTCCGGCTTGGCCTCGGCGAGCTTGGCGGCGACGTCGCGGTCCAGGTCGATCCGGGTGACGCGGTGGCCGAGGCTCTCCAGCGCATCGGCGACGCCGCCCCCCGACATCAGCGATACCTCGCGCTCGGCCGACCAGCCGCCCATCAATACGGCGATGTGGAGATTCTTCGTCATTTACCCGCAACACCCACGCGCTGAATCTCCCACTCCAGTTCGACGCCCGACTGCGCCTTGACCCGCGCGCGGACGTCCTCGCCCAGCGCTTCGATATCGGCGCTGGTCGCTTCCCCCAGGTTGAGGAGGAAGTTGCAATGCTTCTCGCTGACCTGCGCGTCGCCGCGGCGCAGGCCCCGGCAGCCGGCCGCGTCGACCAGCGCCCAGGCCTTGTGACCCTCCGGGTTCTTGAAGGTCGAGCCGCCGGTCTTCGAGCGCAGCGGCTGCGATTCCTCGCGCGCGGCGGCGATGCGGTCCATCTCGGCCTGGATTGCGTCCGAGGGCTTGGGGAAGCCGCGGAAGGTGGCGCTGACCACGATCGCGCCCTCGGGCAGGCTGCTGTGGCGATAGGTGTAGCCGAGATCGGCATTCCCTAGCGTACGCCGCTCGCCCGAGCGGAGGACGACTTCGCATTCGACGAGGATGTCGCAGGTCTCGCGGCCATAGGCGCCGCCGTTCATTCGCACGAAGCCGCCGACGGTGCCGGGGATCGAGCGCAGGAACTCGACGCCGCCGATGCCCCAGTCGCGCGCCCTGGACGAAACGAGGATGCCCGAAGCACCGCCGCCGCATCGCAGGGTGACGTCGTCGAGCTGTTCGACCACGGCGAACGCCTTGCCGAGGCGGATCACCACGCCGGGCACGCCGCCGTCACGAACGATCATGTTCGAGCCTAGGCCCAAGCCCATTACAGGGACGGCCGGATCAAGTGCGGCGAGGAAGGATGCGAGGTCGTCGGCATCGGCGGGCTCGAACAGCCACTCCGCCGCGCCGCCGCTCTTGAACCACACCAGCGGCGCAAGCGGGGCGTCGGGCGTGAGTTTGCCGCGAACGGGGGGCATGTTCACAGACCGCGCTCCAGCACGCAAGTTCCTCCCCGGGCGAAGCTCGGGGAGGGGGACCGCCGCCGCAGGCGGTGGTGGAGGGGCCGCGCCGTCAGGCGCGGAGCACGCTGCAACGGAAGGCCACCGCCGCTGTCGCGGCGGCCCCTCCACCACGCTGCTGCGCAGCGCGGTCCCCCTCCCCTGCGTTCGCAGGGGAGGAATGAAGTCATCGCCAGGCTCACGCTTCCCCCCGCGCAGCCGCGATCGCCGGTGCGAGACCCGCAGCCCATTTCGTGATGTCGCCCGCACCGAGACACACCACCATGTCGCCCTCGCGCACCACGCCGCCGAGTGCAGTCGCCAGCGCCGTCGCGTCGGTGGTCGCCGCTACCGCGCGGTGCCCGCGATGCGAGATCTGCTCGACCAGCGCATCGGCATGAACGCCCTCGATCGGCGCCTCGCCCGCCGGATAGACCGGCGCCACATACACCATGTCGGCGTCGTTGAACGCCTGGGCGAACTCGTCCATCAGATTGCCCAGCCGCGAATAGCGGTGCGGCTGCACCACCGCGATCACCCGGCCGCGCGTGCTCTCGCGCGCCGCCGCCAGTACCGCGCGGATCTCCACCGGGTGGTGCCCATAATCGTCGATGATCGCCGCGCCCGCGACTTCGCCGACCTTGGTGAAGCGCCGCTTGACCCCGCCGAACTTGGCGAAACCCTGCTGGATCGTCGCATCCGGAATGCCGAGCTCCAGCGCCACGCCGATCGCGGCCAGCGCGTTCTGGACATTGTGGCGGCCCGGCATCGGCAGCTCGATATTCTCGATCGAGCGGGTGGTGCCGTCGCGGTTGCGGATGATCGCCTCGAACCGGTTGCCCCCGGCATGCGGCGTCACGTTCACGCCGCGCACATCGGCGCTGGCAGCGAAGCCATAGGTGACGATCCGCCGGTCGCGAACGCGCGGGATGATCGCCTGCACTTCCGGGTGATCGAGGCAGAGCAGCGCCGCGCCGTAGAAGGGCACATTCTCGACGAACTCGACGAACGCCGCCTTGACCTTCTCGAACGAGCCATAATGGTCGAGATGCTCGGGATCGATATTGGTGACGATCGCATAGGTGCCGTCGAGCCGCAGGAAGCTGCCGTCGCTCTCATCGGCCTCCACGACCATCCAATCGCTGTCGCCCAGCCGGGCGTTGGAGCCGTACTGGTTGATGATCCCGCCGTTGATCACGGTCGGGTCCACCCCGCCCGCGTCGAGCAGCGCCGCGACCATCGAGGTCGTCGTCGTCTTGCCGTGGGTGCCCGCCACCGCGATGGTGGACTTGAGCCGCATCAGCTCGGCGAGCATCTCGGCGCGGCGCACCACGGGGATGCGGTTCTGATAGGCCGCTTCCACCTCGGGGTTGGTGCGGACGATCGCGGTGGAGACCACCACCACCGCCGCCTCGCCCAGATTCTCGGCGGCATGGCCGATCGTCACCGGAATGCCGCGATCGCGCAGGCCCTGGACGACGTAGCTATCGGCGACGTCCGAGCCCTGCACCTTGTAGCCGAGGTTATGCATCACCTCGGCGATGCCCGACATGCCGATGCCGCCGATGCCGACGAAGTGAATGGTACCGATGTCGGTGGCGACGCCCTTCATGCGTAAGCTGGCCTTCCGTTCTTGTTTGCTTTCTGCACCTTCCCCACCGGGGCGCGGGGTGCGTGGATCGATTCGACGAGATCGGCGAGGTCGCGCACCGCATCGGGCCGGCCGACGCCGCGGGCGCGCGCCGCCGCATTCTCCAGCGCCTTGGTGTCGAGCCCCAGCTTCTGCATCTGCTTGGCCAGTTCCTGCGCGGTGAAGGCGCGCTGCGGGATGGTCCGCGCGCCGCCGGCCTCGGTGATCTCGCGCGCATTGGCGGTCTGGTGGTCGTCGGTGGCGCTGGGCAGCGGCACCAGGATCGCGGGACGCCCGGCGGCGGTCAGCTCGGCGATGGTCGACGCCCCTGCCCGCGCGATCACCAGATGCGCCCAGGCGAGCCGCTCGGGCATGTCGGGCAGATAGGTGGCGACCTCGGCCGGGATCTCGTGTTCCTGATATTTGGCGCGGACCATCTCGATGTCCTCGATGCGCGCCTGGTGCGTCACCTGGAGCCGGCGGCGGAAATGCACCGGCAGCAGCGCGAGCCCGTCGGGCACCACCTGGCTGAGGATCGAGGCGCCCTGGCTGCCGCCGGTCACCAGCACGCGGAACAGCCCGTCTTCCTCGAGCATCGGATAGGGCTTGGCCCGCAGCGCCAGCACCGCCTCGCGCACCGGATTGCCGGTGAGGTGGGTCTTCACGTCCCAGCCGGGCTTCATCCGCTCGACCTTGTCGTAGGAGGTGGCGATCGCCGCCACACGGCCCGCGACCAGCCGGTTGACCCGGCCCAGCACCGCGTTCTGCTCGTGGATCACGGTGGGGATGCGGGCGCTGGACGCCGCCGAGAGCGCCGGAAAGGCCGGATAGCCGCCGAAGCCGATCACCGCGGCGGGACGCAGCTGCTTGTAGAGCTTGCGCGCCATCGCCCGGCCCGCCAGCATCTGCCGCGCTGCCTTGAGATAGCCGATCGGCCCGCCGCCCAGCCGCCCGGCGGGCAGCACATGCGTCTCGACGCCCTCGAACAGGCCGGGAAAGCGCACGCCGCGTTCGTCGCTGACCAGCGCCACCTGATGCCCGCGCCGTGCGAGCTCCACCGCGAGGGCCGCTGCGGGCACCATGTGCCCGCCGGTGCCACCGGCGGCGAGGACGTAACTGCGGCGTTCGGTCATGCGGCTTTGCTCCAGCGGCCGGTATAGGGAGACCGCTTCAGATACGGGTTTCGTCGCGTGAAAGCGAGCAGCAGGCCATAGCCGATCGACAGCGCGATCATCGACGAGCCGCCATAGCTGATGAACGGCAGCGTCATGCCCTTGGACGGCGCGATGCCGGTGTTCACCGCCATGTTGATCAGCGCCTGCACGCCGAACTGCGAGGCGAGGCCGGCGGCGGCGAGCAGCCGGAACGGATCCTCCTCGTCGAGCAGCTTCATCAGCACGCGGACGACGATGGCGAGGTACAGCAGCACGATGATGCCGCAGGCGATCAGCCCGAACTCCTCGCCGATCACCGAGAAGATATAGTCGGTATGCGCCTCGGGCAGGCGGAACTTGATCTGGCCGCTGCCCGGCCCCGCGCCGAACAGCCCGCCGGCGGTCAGCGTGTCGTGCGCCATCTCCACCTGATAGCGATCGGCGAGCGCGGCTTCCTTGGTGGGGAACAGGAAATTGTCGATGCGGGTGCGCGCGGTGCCATAGAACAGATAGGCCGCGACCACCCCCGCCACTGCCATGCCGCCCAGGCTCGCGATCGCAGCGGGCGAGATGCCGGAGAGCATCAGCAGGATCACCCACACCGTGCCGAACAATATGGTCTGGCCGAAGTCCGGCTGGAGCATCAGCAGCACCGCGATCAGCGCGGTGATCGCGCCGGTGACGATCATCACCGGCAGCTCGGGATCCTTGGCGCGGAACGAGAGGATCCAGGCGGTCGAGACGATGAACATCGGTTTCAGGAACTCGGACGGCTGCAGGTCCGAAATGCCCAGGCTGATCCAGCGCTTGGCGCCGTTCACCTCGTGCCCGATGATCGGCAGCAGCATCATCAGGCCGAGAAAGACCAGCGCGCCCGCCAGCGACAGCCGCCGCGCCAGCGAGGTCGGCAGCATCGAGACGAGGATCAGCACCGGCACGCAGATGCACACCCACATCAGCTGCCGCCAGAAATAATACATCGGCTGGACGATATGCGTCGCATCCGAATAGCGCCGCGCGGTCGCGGGCGAGGCGGCGGCGACCGCCACCAGCCCGATCGCGATGAGCAGCAGCGGCAGGAACAGCAGCACGCGGTCCACTTCCCAGAACCACATGCCCGCGCGGGACTTGCTGGCGCGGCTGAGCTGGTTGGAGATACGCGGTAGGCCGCCCTTGTTCTCGTCCGCGTCTCCCGGCTGGCGGCTCACCCGAGCGCCTCCACGGCGGCACGGAAGGCATCGCCGCGATGCTCGAAGTCGCGAAACTGGTCGAACGAGGCGCAGGCCGGCGACAGCAGCACCGCCTCGCCCGGCCGGGCCTGGGCGGCGGCGGCGTGGACGGCGGCCTCCAGCGTGCCGGATTGCTCGACGGGCATCTCGCCCTCCAGCAGCCGGGCGAACAGCGGCCCCGCCTCGCCGATCGTATAGGCACGCACGACATGGCCGAAGCCGGGGCGGCAGGCCTCCAGGCTGTCGGTCTTGGCGACGCCGCCGAGAATCCAGTGGATGCGCGGGAACGCCGCGAGCGCGGGGGCGGTCGATTCCGGGTTGGTCGCCTTGCTGTCGTTGACGAAGACCACGCCGTTCCGCGTCGCGATCCGCTCCATGCGGTGCGGCAGGCCGGGGAAGCTCTCCAGCCCCTTGTCGATCGCGGCGCGGTCGATGCCCAGCGCCTCGCAGGCGGCGATCGCGGCGAGCGCGTTCTGCGCATTGTGCGGCCCCTGCAGCGCCGGCCAGCGTGACTGGTCCATGCACACGCCGGGCGCGATCCTGGTCACGTCCTCGCTGCGGCCGGACAGCGCCACCTGCCGGGCGATGTTCGCCGAGGCCGCATCGCCGAGGCCGATGATCGCCGCATGCCCCTTGGACTGCATCGCGAACAGCCGCGCCTTGGACGCGGCATAGCCCTCGAAGCCGTCATAGCGATCGAGATGGTCCGGCGTGATGTTGAGCAGCACCGCGACGTCGCAGTCGAGGCTGTGGGTCAGGTCGATCTGGTAGCTCGACAGCTCCAGCACATAGACGCCGCCTGCGGGAAGCGGATCCTGGCCGAGGATCGGCAGGCCGATATTGCCGCCCAGCCGCGTGGGGGTGCCCGCGGTCTCGATAATGTGGTGGATCAGCGCGGTGGTGGTCGACTTGCCGTTGGTGCCGGTGATGCCGACCACGCGGTGCGCGGGCAGATCGGCGCGCGCTTGCGCGAAAAGCTCGATGTCTCCGATCAGCGGCACGCCGGCCGCGCGGGCGTGCGCCGCGATCGGGTGCCGGTTGAGCGGCACGCCGGGGGAGACGACCATGCCGGCACAGTCGGTGAGATCGGTAGTCAGCGGATCGGCGAGCAAAAGCTCCCTCTCCCCTTCCGGGGAGAGGGTTGGGGAGAGGGGCAAGTGCGACGCGCCATCGACAGGCCCCTCTCCCCGACCCTCTCCCCGCAAGCGGGGAGAGGGAGACAAAGACTCCCGCGCCGCCTCGTTCGCATCCCACGCCAGCACCCCTGCCCCGCTGGCCAGCAGCGCGCGCACGGTCGCCGCGCCCGAGCGTGCGAGCCCGAGCACCGCGAAGCGTTTGCCGCGCCAGGCGGGGCTGGTGATCACCGCAGCTTGAGCGTCGCGAGACCGGCCAGCGCCAGTACGAAGGCGATGATCCAGAAGCGGATCACCACGGTCGGCTCCGACCAGCCGAGCTGTTCGAAATGGTGGTGGATCGGCGCCATGCGGAACACGCGCTTGCCGGTGCGCTTGAAGAAGAACACCTGGATGATGACGCTCAGCGCCTCCATCACGAACAGACCGCCGATGATGCCTAGGACCAGCTCGTGATGGGTGGTGACGGCAATCGTGCCGATCGCCCCGCCCAGCGCCAGGCTGCCGGTATCGCCCATGAACACCGCGGCCGGCGGCGCGTTGAACCACAGGAAGGCGAGCCCCGCCCCGATCATCGCGCCGCAGAAGATGGCGAGGTCGCCCGCGCCCGGCACGTGGGGGATGCCGAGGTACGTCGCGTAGATCTTGTTGCCGGCCAGGTACGCGATCAGCATGAACGCCATGCCCGCGATCACCACCGGCATCGTCGCCAAGCCGTCGAGCCCATCGGTGAGGTTCACCGCATTGCCGAACGCCACGATCGTGAACGCCGCAAAGGCGATGTAGAAATAGCCGAGATCCGGGTGCACCCAGCTGAGGAACGGCACGTAGAGCTGGGTATTGCCCTCGGCAAAGAGGATGATCGCGCTGGCGATGCCGGCGATCAGGAACTCGCCGAGCAGCCGCACCTTGCCGGAGACGCCCGCGGTCTTCTGCTTCCGCACCTTGTCGTAATCGTCGAGGAAGCCGATCATGCCGAAGCCGAGAGTCACGAACATGCACGCCCACACATAGGCGTTGCGCAGGTCCATCCAGATCAGCAGCGCCAGCGTCAGGCTGGTCAGGATCATCAGCCCGCCCATCGTCGGCGTGCCGCGCTTGGCGAGGTGGCTCTGCGGTCCGTCGGTGCGGATCGGCTGGCCCTTGCCCTGGCGCAGCCGCAGCCAGCCGATGAACTTCGGCCCGATCAGCAGCCCCAGCAGCAGCGCGGTCGCCACCGCCCCGCCGGTGCGGAACGACAAATACCGGAAGAGATTGAGGACGCCGGGAAAACCCAGCTGCTCCGCGATCAGATAGAGCATGATTGCCTTTCCGCCAGCGCCGCGACGATCGTCGCCAGCCGCACGCCGTTCGACCCTTTGATGAGAACCGCGTCGCCCGGCGCGAGCGTCGATTCAAGCGCAGCCTTCGCGGCCGCAGCATCGGCCACATGGACGAAATCCAGCCGTCCCTCAAGCGCGGCGGCCAGCGGCGCCATCGCTTCGCCCACCAAAATGGCACGACTCACCCCGGCTTGCGTGATCGGATCGGCGAGTTCGGCGTGGAGGGCATCGGCGTGGGTGCCCAGCTCGCGCATCTCGCCGAGCACCGCGACCCTGCGCCCCGGTTCGGCGGCCAGCACCTTGAGCGTCGCGCACATCGAGCTGGGATTGGCGTTGTAGCTTTCGTCGATGACGAGCGCGGTGCCGTCGCCGACGGACACGGTCATCCGCGCGCCGCGACCGGCAAGCCCGCCCATCTCGGCGAGCGCGAGCCCCGCGACTTCGAGGTCGCCGCCCACCGCATCGACTGCGGCGAGAATCGCCATCGCGTTGGACACCCAATGCTCGCCCGGCTGGGAAATGGTGAAGCTCAGCTCGCGATTGCCGTAACGGGCCATCACGAAGGTGCCGCCGCTCCGCGCGCGCATCGTCTCGACGGCGCGATAGTCGGCGCCCTCGCCCAACCCGAAGGTGACTATCCGGCTGGCATAGGGCCGCGCGGCGTCGAGCAGCCGGTCGCGATAGGGGCTGTCGAACGGCACGATCGCAGTGCCGCCCGCGCCGAGCCCCTGGAAGATCTCGCCCTTGGCGTCGGCGATCTTCTCGACGCTGTCGAAGAAGCCGAGATGCGCCGGCGCGATGGCGGTGACGATGGCGACATGCGGCCGCACCAGCCGGGTCAGCCGGGCGAGTTCGCCGGCATGGTTCATGCCCATCTCGAACACGCCGTAGCGGCTTTCGCGCGGCATGCGGGCGAGGCTCAGCGGCACGCCGGTATGGTTGTTGTAGCTCTTCACCGAGCGGTGCGCGCAGCCGGGATCGATCCGGTCGAGTGCGGCGAACAGCGCCTCCTTGGTGCCGGTCTTGCCGACCGAGCCGGTGACGCCGATGATCTTGGCCGAGGACCGCTTGCGCGAAGCCGCACCGAGCACGTTCAGCGCGCCGGTGGTATCGGCGACGCGGATGCTGGGATGATCGGTGGGGTCGGACACCACCGCACCGGCCGCCCCCTGCGCGAAGGCCTGGTCGAGGAAGCGATGCCCGTCGGTGCTCTCGCCCTTCAGCGCGAGAAACAGGTCGCCAGGGCCGACTTCGCGGGAGTCGAAGGCGACGCCGGAAACGGTGAAGTCGGCGGAGGCGGTGCCGTGCGTGGCAGCGGCGATCTCCGCGGAGGTCCAGAGCGTCGAGGTCACGCCGCGCACTCCCGCGCCACCGCGACATCGTCGAACGGCAGCACCATCTCGCCGACGATCTGGCCCTGCTCATGTCCCTTGCCGGCGACCAGCACGATGTCGTGCGGCTCGGCCATCGCGATCGCCGCCGCTATCGCCGCGCGGCGGTCGCCGATCTCGGTCGCCTCCGGTGCGCCCTTGAGGATCGCGCGGCGGATCTCGGCCGGATCCTCGGTGCGCGGATTGTCGTCGGTGACGATCGCCACGTCGGCGCCCGACGCCGCCACCTGCCCCATCAGTTCGCGCTTGCCGGGATCGCGATCGCCGCCGGCGCCGAACACCAGGATCAGCCGGCCGTCGGTATGCGGCTTCAGCGCCGCGATCGCCGCCTCCAGCGCATCGGGGGTATGGGCATAATCGACATAGACCGGCGCGCCATTGGCGGCGATCACCGCCCGCTCGAGCCGCCCGCGCACCGGCTGCAGCCGCGCGCAATTGGCGAGCGTTTCGCCCACGTCGCCGCCGGTCGCGATCACCAGCCCCGCCGCGGTCAGCGCGTTCGCCGCCTGATAGGCGCCGATCAGCGGCAGCCGCACGGTGTGGAGCTTGTCCCCCGCCTCGATCTCCAGCGTCTGGCCGAGTAGCGAGGGCGTGCGCGACACCAGCCGCAGCGTCTTGCCATGCTCGCCCACCGTGATCAGCCGGTTGCCGCGCATCCGGGCGAGATCCTCGACCTGCGGCGCATGCGGATCGTCGGCCCACACCACCGCCGTGCCGTCCTCGGCCAGCACCTCGGCGAAGAGGCGCAGCTTGGCGGTGAAATAGGTCGCCATGTCGCCGTGATAGTCGAGATGGTCGCGGCTGAGATTGGTGAACGCCGCCGCGCGCACCGGCAGCCCCTCGGTACGGTATTGCGACAGCCCGTGCGACGAGGCCTCGAACGCGACATGGGTCACCCCTTCGCGCGCGAGCCCGGCGACGTTGGACAGGAAGGTGACGATGTCCGGCGTGGTCAGCCCGGTCGAGACGCGCTCGTCCGCCGTGGTCACGCCCAGCGTGCCGATCGAGGCGGCGTGAAAGCCGGCCATCCGCCACAGCTGGCGGGTCATCTCGACGGTGGAGGTCTTGCCGTTGGTGCCGGTCACCGCCGCGGTGACCGCCGGGAACGGCGCAAAGAACTGCGCGGCGAGGTTCGCGAAGCGCGCGCGCGGATTGGCGTCGGCGATGTGCATCGCGCCTGCCACCTTCGCCTCGGGCCGCGCCACCACGGCGATCGCGCCCGCCTGAACGGCGGCCTCGATATAGTCCTCGCCGTTCACCCGCGCGCCTTCGAACGCGCCGAAGATCGTGCCCGGCGCCACCTTGCGGTGATCGATCGCGAATCCGGTGACGACCGCGTCGTCCGCGGTGCCGATCAGGGGTCCCAGTTTCATTCGGCAGTCGCTTTCGGCTCCGGGGAGCGATCGACGAGCGGCAGCAGGTCGCTTTCGTCGATGTCCTTGGCATTGTCGGGCGCGATGCCCAGAAGGGCGCCGGTCCGCGCGATCAGGCGCGAGACGACCGGCGCGACGGTCCAGGCCGCGGTGGTCCGCGGCGTAGTGGCATTGGCCTTGGGCGAGTCGAGCATGGCGACCACCACATAGCGCGGCGCGTCGACGGGGAAAGCCGCCGCGAAGGTGGAGACGTTGCGGTGATGGTCGTAGCCACCCTCGCTCGCCGCCTCGGCGGTGCCGGTCTTGCCCGCGACGCGGTAGCCGGGCGCCTCGCCCTTGCGGCCGGTGCCCTTGAGCACGATCAGCCGCAGCAGCTGGCGCATCCGGTAGCTGGTCGATTCCTGCAGCACCCGCCTGCCCTGCACCGGATGCTCGGCGTCCACCTTCATCAGCGTCGCCGGGTGCCAGATGCCGCCATTGACCATCGCGGCATAGGCAGCCGCGAGGTGCAGCGGCGTCACCGCGATGCCATGGCCATAGGCGGTGGTCATCACCGTGATCCGCCCCCAGTTCGCCGGCCAGAGCGGGCGCACCGCGCCGATCTCGATGCTCGGCCGCTGGTCGAAGCCGAGGCGGCGGAACATGTCCTGCATCTTCTCCGCGCCCAGCTCGTCAGCGATCCGTGCCGTCGCGATGTTGGACGAATAGATCAGCGTTTCCGGGATGTTGAGCCAGCGAAACTGCTCGTCGCCCGGATCGTCATGGATGGTGAAGCGGCCGACCTTCATCGGCGCGGTCGCATCGAAGCGCCGCGACATCGAGGTGATCGTGCCCGAATCGATCGCCGCTGCCACCGCGATCGGCTTGAAGGTGGAGCCGAGCTCGTAGACGCTCTGGGTCACGTTGTTGCGCGGCGGCGGCCCGACCAGCTGGTTGGGGTTGAAGCTCGGCAGCGAGGTCATCGCGACAACCTCGCCGGTGTGCACGTCGAGCACCACCGCGGCGGCGCCGCGCGCCTGCAGGTCGGTCATCGCGCGACCCAACTCGCTCTCCAGCGCCGCCTGGACGCGTGCATCCAGGGAAAGCGTCACCGGCTTGCCGCGCTGCGCCGGATCGCTCAGCCGCGCCTCCAGCACCTTCTCCATGCCGGTGACGCCATGGCCCTTGTCGTCGAGATAGCCGAGCACGTGCGCCGCCATGTCCGACTGCGGATAGAGCCGGTCGGTCTCGCGCTGGAACTCGATCGCCGGTTCGCCGAGCGCGTTCATCTGGTTGACCAGCTCGGGCAGCGCGCGGCGCTTGAGGAAGGCGAAGCTGCCGCCGGCCTTGAGCAGGGCATAATATTGCGCCTGGCTGCGCTCGGGAATCAGCTCGGCGAGCTTCTGCGCCAGCGCGGCCTTGTCGCCGATCACCTGGTTGGGATGGATCGCGATCGTCCAGGCATCGATGCTGCGGGCGAGCGGCGTGCCGTTGCGATCGACGATGTCGCCGCGCGCCGGGACCAGCGCGTTGGACAGGTCGCGCGGGCTGGCCGGCCCGGCCGACAACGCCAGAAAGGCGAGCTTGACGAGGATCGCCAGCACGCCCGCGCCGAACAGGATCGAGAGAATCATCAGGCGCAACTGCGCCACCGCGACGAGCGCCTCGCGCCCCCCGCCCGAACCCCGCGAACGCGCGGGAGGGGCGACGACGACGATCATCGCTGCGCCGTTTGCTCGCGCTTCGCCACCCGGCGGAGATCGCTGATCGTCGCGGCGCTGAGCAGCGGACGATCGGGCTGGGCCAGCCGGGCCTTGTCGATCTTGCGGATCAGCCGGTCGAGATCCTGGCCGGGCTTGGTATCGGACTGCGCCACGCGGACCACGGTCGACTTGACGGGTGCTGCCTTGACCGGCGCCGCCGACGCGGTCTGCACCGGCCTGGCCGCCACCGTCTTGACCGGTGCCGCCGCAGCGGTCGCCACCGGCTGGGCAGCCGCCGCCGTCTCCACCGGACGCTGCCCGGTCGGGATCACGAGCGCCGCGGTTTCCACCTTGGCATCACCGGGTACGGCCGGGGCCGGCTGGTCGAGCGCCGCCAGCCCGCTGGCGCTGGCCAGATATTGCTGCGGCTGCGGCGCGTTCATCGCCAGCACGTCGCCGTTCCAGCGCTCGATCTGGGCCATGTTGGCGCGGGTGTCGAATTCGGTTTCGAGGCCACGGATGTCCTTGTGCGCCTGGACGATGGCGGAGTCCATCGCGCGCAGCTTCGCCCGTTCCGCCGCGCCGTGCGACGTCACCATATAGCAGGTCGGCGCAACGATGACGCCGCACAGGAACCAGCCAAGCCCCCGGAAGCCATAGACAGCCATCACACCTTATCCTCACCGGACCACGGCGCCGCCTCGGTCCGCCGCGCCGCGCGCAGCGTTGCCGAACGGGCGCGTGGGTTACGCACCAACTCCGCCTCGCCAGGGCGCACGGCCTTGGCGGGCGTTTCAAAACTCGGTTCCGCCCGCGGCCCCACCGCCGGGCGATGCCGCGAACCCGCCGGCGTGCTGCCGCTGCGTTCGCGGAAGAAGCGCTTGACCAGCCGGTCCTCCAGGCTGTGGAAGGTCACCACCACCAGCCGCCCGCCGGGCTTGAGCACGCGCTCGGCGGCCGCCAGCACGTCGGTCAGCTCGTCCAGTTCGCGGTTGATGTGGATGCGCACCGCCTGGAAGGTCCGCGTCGCGGGATCCTTCTTGTCGTGCGGGCGATGGCCGAGCGCGCGGCGCACCACCGCCGCCAGCTCCGCGGTGCGGGTCAGCGGCCGCGCCTCCACGATGAACTTGGCCACGCGGCGCGCGCGCGGCTCCTCGCCGAGGTGGAACAGCACGTCCGCGATCTCGCCCTCGTCGGCATTGTTGAGCCAGTCGGCCGCGCTCATCCCCTCCCCCGCCATCCGCATGTCGAGCGGCCCGTCCTGCTGGAACGAGAAGCCGCGCTCGGCCTGGTCGAGCTGCATCGAGGAGACGCCGATATCGAGCACGACGCCGTCCACCGGCGCCAGGCCGCGCGCCTCCAGCTCTTCGGCCAGCCGGCTGAACGGCGCATGGATCAGGGTGAGCTGCCCCGCGCTCTCCGCGACGATGCGGGCACCATTGGCGATCGCGGTCGGATCGCGGTCGAACGCCACAACGCTGGCACCCGCACCGAGCATGGCGCGCGTGTAGCCGCCGGCGCCGAAGGTACCGTCGACATGGGTTTCGCCGGGCGCAATCGCGAGCGCGTCCAGCACTTCGTCGAGCAGCACGGGGATGTGGGGCGCGTCGGTCACATCGCCCCCTTTTGCTGCATCAGGTACAGGCAGATTTCCTTGAGTTCGGGATCGGCGGTCTCGCTCGCGAGCAGTTCGTCGGGCGCCCAGATGTCGAACGTGTCGCCGCTGCCGACGAAGAACGCCCATTTCTGGATCTTGGCCTTGGCGCGGAAGAAGGGCGGCAGCACGAACCGCCCGCTGTCATCGTACGGCGCCTTTTCGACCATGCCGAAGGCGCGGCGCTTGGGGCGCACGCTGGGCTGCTCGCCACGATCGAGCGCCTGCTGGTCCAGCTTGTCAATGCGCTCGTACTTGGTCCGCGACCAGCCGGTATCGTGCGCGGAGAGGCACGGATCCTCCGCATGCACGCCGACGACGATCTGGCGGACGTCCGAATTGCGCTCGGCGGCAGCGCGCAGGTCTGCGGGTATGGCGACGCGACCCTTCTGGTCGACCGCCTGGAGCGCAAATCCTTCGAAGAGCTCCCTGTCCGCCACGCCAAACCCCAAGCCGGGCACGACTCTCCCGCCGCCGGAATCACGCGAAATCGTGTTCCTGCTGGTGCTGTTCGGGAGAAAGGGTTCGTGCCCCCCTTTAGTGTGCCCTTTTAATCACATTATAGGGCGGGAGACAACGGGACAGATGGGGACGGCACGGGAATTTCAGCCACTGATCGCCACCGCTGGGCGCTTTTCGCGATAATGTCCCTTTTTGTTCATGCTTCTCCCCTGCCCAAGCCATGCTTGATCCGGAAAAATGCTTAATGTGAAGGGGATGGCGCCAGCAGCCGGGAACCGATCAGGCCAACGCCGAAACTGTCATGCACGACCCGCAAGCACCGGAAACTGCGGCATTTTCGTCACCGCACCGAAAAGCCGGCGATATCGCGTCCCACGCCGTCCCCGAGAAGTGGGGCGATTTCCCCGGCGATCCCCGCGCTGCGATTCCGGTGGGGGCACCTCCCCGGCCGCGCCCGAGTCCCCGGCCTATTTGCCCGCGGCGGCGTCCTGCCGGTGAGCCTGCTCGCGCGCCTGGGCGGCGGGATCGTCGGTGCTGGGCGCGACGCCGAGCTCGGCGAGCGGTTCGTCATGGCTGCGATCGGCGGCGACATTGTCGACCCCGGTCAGGTTGGCGACCACCGCGGCGTTCGACGCGCCCGCCGCGCTCACCGGCGCCTCGCGGTTCGCCTGCGAGAACACCGCGTACGCCAGCACCATCAGCAGGACCACGGCCGCGAGTCCGGTCATGCCAACGCGGATGCGCTGCATGGCCTGGGCGTGATCCTGGGGTGGGCCGAGTTTCATGACTGTGGCATAAATGTAACGCGTGCAGCGGCGCTTGTCGAGCGGTGCCGCCGCGCGCGGCTCATGCCGCCGGTGCCGAGAGCCCCTTCGCGGCCAGCCATTCGTCGTTGTAGAGCGTCGAGAGATAGCGGAAGCCGGTGTCGCACAGGATCGTGGCGACGCGCTTGCCCGGCCCCAGCGCGCGGGCGAGCCGCACCGCGCCGGCGACGTTGATGCCCGAGGACAGGCCCAGGCACAGCCCCTCCTCCTTCAGTAGACGTCGAACCCACACCATGCCTTCCTCGTCGGAGATGCGGAACTGCGTGTCGATCGGCGCGCCCTCGAGGTTGCCGGTGATCCGCCCCTGGCCGATCCCCTCGGCGACCGACGAGCCCTCGCTGCGCAGCTCGCCACAGGCATAATATTCGTAGAGCGCGGCGCCATGCGGGTCGCTGAGCGCGATGGTGACCTTCTCGTCCTTCGCCTTCAGCCCCATGCCGACGCCCGCCAGCGTGCCGCCGGTGCCCGCTGCGCAGGTGAAGCCGTCGATCCGGCCGTCCATCTGTTCCCAGATCTCTTCCGCCGTGCCGCAGATATGCGCCTTGCGGTTGGCGATATTGTCGAACTGGTTGGCCCAGATCGCGTTGGGCGTTTCCTCGGCGATCCGGCGGCTGGTGTGGACGAAATGGCCGGGGTTCGAATAGGGCGCCGCCGGCACCAGCACCAGCTCGGCGCCGAGCGCGCGCAGCGTGTCCATCTTCTCGCGCGACTGGGTCTCGGGCATCACGATGATCGTGCGATAGCCCTTGGCATTGGCGACCAGCGCCAGGCCGATGCCGGTATTGCCCGCCGTCCCTTCGACGATCGTCCCGCCGGGGGCGAGCAGGCCGCGCTCCTCGGCATCGTTGACGATGTAGAGCGCCGCGCGATCCTTCACCGAGGCGCCGGGATTGGCGAATTCGCACTTGGCGAAGATGTCGCAGCCGGTCTCGTCGCTGGGGCCCTTAAGGCGGACGAGCGGGGTATTGCCGATCAGCGCGAGCGTATTCTGGGAAACGTGCATGGGCGCTAGATAGGGGCGCGCCCGGGCCCCGCGCAAGCAACGCTATCTATTGGGCGACCCCGGCCTGCTTCAGATGCGGCCCCAGCCGCCCCGCGATCCACAGGAAGAACATCCGGTAATCGGAGACGAGCGACCAGAGCGGATAGGTGAAGGTCGCCGGGCGATTGCGCTCCACCCCGAAATGCGCCCCCCAGGCAAAGCCATAGCCGGCGAGCGGAATGGCGATCAGCCACCAGGCGTTCAGCAGCAGCCCGGCGGCGAGTGCCACGAAGGTCAGCGCGGTGCCGACATAATGCAGCCTGCGCGTCGCGGGCTTGGCGTGCTCGCGCAAATAATGGGGCCAGAAGTCCCGGTAGCGGGTGATCGTACGGGCCATGGGCGAAGCTTATGCCGTTTCCGCCACGGCGGGAAGCCCACCGATACGGAATGGGCATCGACGGCTTGCGCCCCAGTAGCGGACGCTATGCTTTCGGGTTATCGTGAGGCGTGCTTAAAAAGCTCGCCATAGCGATTCTGGTGACAACGTGGAGCTCTCCAGCTTCCGCGCTCTGTATTTATCGCGGTGCGGATAACGCAAAAACTACTATTGCTCAGGAGTTTAGAGACTCCCGATGGGTTGTACGTGCTCATGTCGTGTCAGTTGACTATCATTGGTCGGACGAAGATGAATCTTGGACACTCTATCGGCTTAAGGTTGTAAAATCATACAAGGGAAATCTAACGACTCGTTTCACGTTCTTCACTGAGCGTAACAGTGGTGGTTTTTACATGGATGGCAACGATGGCGGGCCAGACCTGGACAGGGATTATCTACTGTTCCTGACGCCGCAAGCTTTTGGAAAGGGCCAGCCAGCATCCGCTCGGGGCGCGTTGTGGGTCAATTACAACTGCGGCCAATCGAAGGTCTGGAACGAGGTTACAGCCCGTGAAGCTGCAGAGCTTGCTACGCTTTCTCGACACCGCTGATCGACGGCTTCCCACCCACTTCCCGCCCCGCGACACGCCGTCTACCCCCGCTCCCATGCCCGAACGCAAGCACAGCTTCCCGCCCGTCGTCGCGCCCGACACCCGGCTGCTCGTCCTCGGCTCGCTGCCCGGCGAGCGCTCGCTGGCGGCGGCGCGCTATTATGCGCATCCACAGAACCAGTTCTGGCAGCTGATCTCCCCAGCCGCCGGGCGCGACCTGGTGCCGCTCGCCTATGCCGACCGGCTCGACGCGCTGCGCGCCGCGCGGATCGGGCTGTGGGACGTCGTCGCCAGCGCGACTCGCCCCGGCAGCACCGACGCCGCGCTGCGCGACATCGAAGCGCACGACATCGCTGCGCTCGCCGCCACCCTGCCCGATCTGCGCGCGATCGCGTTCAACGGCGGCACCGCCCAGCGCCACGGCCTGCGCCAGCTTGGGACAGAAGCCGCACGCTACACCATCCTCGGGCTGCCGTCGTCGAGCCCGCTGCATACCGTGGGACTTGCGGCGAAGGCGCCCGCCTGGGCCGCACTTTCGGCCTATTCGCAGCCCCGTGGCCATGCGAACGCTTAGCAATAGCAGTACCAGCAGCGACTCCTTCGCAAATGGTCTGCGAGTCAGTAGCAATACGGAGTGGTGGCCCCAAGGGGCGAGGCATAGCCCTGTTGCACCACCATGCTGAACCGCCGCAGTGCCCTTTTCCGCTCCAGCGGCCCGGCCACCGACACGGCGGAGGATGCCCCCTCCTATCGCTTTCTCGAACTGCTCGCGGTCAGCGCCAGCGACCTGCTCCAGGCCGAGGATCTCGCCCCCGCGCTCGACCGCATCTTCGGGCTGATCCGCAACGAGGTCGAGCTCGACGTCTTCTTCCACTATGTCTTCGATGGCAACGGCCTCGATCTCAACGCCTGGGCCGGCATCACGCCCGAGCAGGTGACGGACTGGAGCCATGTGCCGATCGGCATCGCGATCTGCGGCGGCGTGGCGGAAAGCCTCACCCCGATGATCGCGCGCGACATCCAGCAATCGGACGATCCGCGGCTCGCCTATGCGCGCGACATGGGGCTCGATGCCTGTTTCTGCACGCCGCTGCTCCACAACAATATGCTGCTCGGCACGCTGGCGTTCGGGCGCCGCGGGCGTGCCACCTTCACCGATGCCGAGGTCCAGTTCCTCCAGACGCTGGCCAGCTACGTCACCCTCGCCAAGCACCGGATTCGCGTCGATCGAGAATTGCGCGCCCGACTGCAGGAGCGCGACCGGATGCTCGCCGAGCGGGTGACGATCGAGCGCCAGATGCTCGAGCTCACCCGCGCCAGCGCGCTCGGCTCGATCGCGGCGACGGTGGCGCACGAGCTCAACCAGCCGCTCTCCGCCGCCGCCAACTACATGGCCGCGCTCCGGCTGTCGCCGGCGAGTGACGAGCGCACCCGCGACCTCACCGGCGCCGCCGAACAGCAGCTCCAGCGCGCCGGCGAGATCATCCGGCGCATCCGCCGGATGGTGCGCCAGAACGATCTGGTGCTGGAGGACCGCTCGGTGACCGCCAGCATCGAGGAGGCGCTCAACCTCGTGCGCGCCGCCGCGCCGCGGCTGCTGCCGCCGGTGACGATCCATGTCGCCGGCGCGGCCAATTGCGCCCGGTTCGACAATGTCCAGATCGTCCAGGTGCTCGCCAACCTGCTGCGCAATGCCGGCGAAGCCTGCCAGCGCCACGCGGACGCCGCGATCCGCGTCACCGCCGAGCGACAGGATCCGCACGAAGTCACCATCCGGGTGATCGACAACGGGCCGGGCGTGCCGCTCGCCCAGCGCGACCAGCTGTTCCAGCCGGGCCTGGGCAATGGCGGCAGCGATTCCGGCGGCGGGCTCGGCCTCGGCCTCGCCATCTCGCACCATCTGATCGAGGGGCATGGCGGCCGCATCTGGGCGGAGGAAACGCCCGGCGGCGGCGCGACCTTCGCCTTCACGATCCCGTCGGCGCTCGAAACCGGATCCTGACCGCAAGCGCGCCAGCGACGCCAAACCCCTTGCCGCAGGCGACGCCCGGATGGTAGCGCTATCTCGGATAGCAGCACGAGCTGCACATCACGACGAGAGGATAGGCTGTTGCGTCTTTCGCTGACATTTTCGACGGCTGCGGCCGCCATTGCGCTTCTTGCCGGCTGCTCGGGCGGCAATACGGCGCAGAACGAGACCGCGGCGAACGCCGCCGCCCCCGCCAACGCATCGGACGAAGCGCGCAGCCCGGACGGCAAGCGCTATCTCGCCCAGCCGCTGGTCAAGGACCTCTATTTCGCCGATCCCTCGGCGCACGTGTTCAACGGCAAGATCTATATCTATCCCAGCCATGACGTCGACATGGGCATCCCCGACGACGATCTCGGCAGCCAATATGCGATGCACGACTATCAGGTGCTGAGCATGGACCGCCCGGGCGGCCCGGTGACGGTCAATCCGGTCGCGCTCGACCTGAAGCAGGTCCCCTGGGCCTCGGAAAAGGCCTGGGCACCCGACGCGGCGTTCAAGAACGGCACCTATTATCTCTACTTCCCCGCCAAGGATAAGCAGGGCGTGTTCCGCATCGGCGTCGCCACGTCCAAGTCGCCGGTCGGCCCGTTCAAGGCCGAGCCGCAGCCGATTCAGGGCAGCTATTCGATGGACCCGGCGGTATTCACCGACGACGACGGCCAGAGCTATCTCTATCTCGGCGGCATCTGGGGCGGCCAGCTCCAGCGCTGGGCGACGGGCAAATACGATCCCAATGCCGGCGACACCGACCTCAAGAAGGACGACCAGCCCGCCCTGTCGGGCAAGGTCGCGCGGCTCGCGCCGGACATGAAGAGCCTCGCCGAGCCGCTCCGCGACGCGGTGATCCTCGACGAGAAGGGCAAGCCCGTGCTCGGCGGCGACCATGACCGCCGCTTCTTCGAGGCGGCGTGGATGTTCAAGCGCGGCGGCAAATATTACTATATGTACTCGACCGGGGACACGCACTTCCTCGCCTATGCGATCGGCAGCAGCCCCTATGGTCCGTTCAAATACACCGGCCGCATCCTCGAGCCGGTGCAGGGCTGGACCAGCCATGGCTCGGTGTTCGAGTTCCAGGGCAAATGGTATCTGGCCTACCACGACACCCAGCTGACCAATAAGAACCACCTCCGCTCGGCCAAGATCACCGAGCTGACCTTCCGCCCGGACGGCACGATCGAGACGCTCAAGCCGTTCAGGGATTGAGGCGCGGCGCGCTGCCGGTCCATTCTTGGACCGGCAGCGGCCTGCGCGGCGGCGCCGACAACGCCTTGTTAAGCCGAGGCGTTTAGCAAAGCGGCATGATCGAAATCGCACCGCCGCGCCGCTTCGCCCATCACGCGCTTGCCGTGCTGGCCGCGGCGATGCTCGGCGCGACACTGTTCGCGGTGCTGTGGACGACGATGCTGGGCATCTCCGCGGGTGTCCGATCCCCCGGTCCGACCTGGCTCGCGACACTGGCCGTGGCGTTCTGGCTCGGCACCTTCATGATCATGCTGCCGAGCGCAACCATCGTCTTTTCGCTGCTTTGGCCGGTCACCCGTCGGCGGACGGCTGCCGCCGGCTGGATCTGCCTGCTCGCGGGCGCGGCCACCGGAATCCTCCTGGCGCCCTTGGCGAGCCCGAAGCTGCACGGCACCACGCCGTTGCAGCTCATCGCCTTCGCGCTGATCGGCGCGGGGGTGGCGGCGCTCTACCGGATACTGCTCGACCGGCTCGGGCGGAGCGGCTGATTTGTGGACACCCGAGCGACACCGACTGCGCTCGCGCGATCCATCGCGACGCTCCGATCATTCTCGCCGTATCCTAGCGGCCTTGCAATCAGACGATGACAGGCAGTCCAATGCTGTCCTCCTCGGAGACGATCACGTTCACTGGAAGTCGGTTGAAGCTTGTTCCTCAGGCAATCGTATTGATGGCCTTCATTCTTCCACTCGGCTTCCTCGGTGCTGGATTCGTGTTTGCAATTGGTCGCGAGGGCGCGACGCCGGCTTCGATCGGCGGAGGCGCATTGATGATGACGGCCTTGGCCTGGCTGATCTGGTTGGAGCTTGTGACACTTAGACGTATCGCGAAGCCAGATGTGCTCATGCTTGCTCCAACTGGCCTTCGCATGATCGTCGCTGGCAGAACGCGCACCATTCCACGAACGAAATTGGGGACGCCGGAGCTGCATAGACTTAGTGGTAGAAGTGCGGCCCGGTCGATCATCGTGCCCGTCGCCGGCGGTAGCAGAGTGGTGATCGCGGCAGAGGAATATGCAGTCGGGGTTCACGATATCCTGAAAGCGCTAAACCAGACGAAAGCGGGGCTCCCGATCGATGCGCCCGAACATTCCTCTCAGGCGCCCTATCTTTACATCGCGATACCCGCCTCGACACTCGTCCTTGGCATTATGCTTGTCGGATTGACGGCCATTCTCGCCAACTGATCTCACCTTGGAGAGAAGCATCGCGCGGCAACGAACGGTACTGGCACACAACGCGCCCACAGCCGGCCATAACGTCCAGCCCTACGTTGCGTGGCCACCTCTGGCCTCTATTCCGCGCTGCTGTTGTTCCCAGCCTCGTACGGCACCGCCATCGCTTCGTTGTACATCTCGCGGCGGACGTCATCGATGTGCATCCTGTGCGCGCAGCCCTTCAGCACCTGCGCCCCGATCCGCACCTCGGCCGCCAGCGGGGCGCGCTCGGCGCAAGGTCCGGGGCGCAGCGTGATCGTCACCGGCGCGCCATCGGGGGTCTGGGTGGGATAGGTTGCAACGCCCTGCGCCAGCCGCGGCGAGACGGGATAGAAGGGCATCTCCTTGGCGCCCTCCTGCTGGAACTGGATGCGGCCGGGAGCGAGGTCGAGCGCCCAGTCGCGGCCTTCCAGCGGACGGATCTGCAGCGGGGTCGACAGGTCGACGCCGCCCAGCATCGGGCCGGGCTGCACCGCGGCATTGGCGGGGTCCTCGGCGACATTCTCGGTGGGCGTGCCGCCACAGGCCGCGAGCAGCGCCAGCGGCATCAGGGTCCAGCCCCGCATCCAACGGATCCTCCGCTTCATGTGCATGCTCTCCTCGGCCCTTCTTCCTGCGCAGTCGCGCGCGGCGGGTCAAGCACGGTAAACGTCCCCTTTCCGATCGCCTCTGCAACCTCCACGAATGTCCCCCATGTCCCATAGCGCGCAATCATGCGTCTGTTTCGTTGCGGCGCACCATTTCGTGTGACTCTGTACCCCCTTTTCACTTGACGATGATTACCACCTAAGGAAAAGCACCCTACGCTATGAAAAACCCCTCCCCGATCGCACTCTCCGCCGTGGCGCTGCTTTCGCTCGCCGCTTGCAACAACAAGCCCGAAGTGGTCGACAGCCGCGCGCCGGATCCCATGGCTTCGCAGCTTGCGAACGCCGCGCCGGTCGAAACCCCGCCGTCGATCGAAAGCTCGGTGAGCTTCCGCTGCCAGCCGGGCAACACCCTGCTGTTCGTCGACTTCTTCTCCGGCGGCAAGATGGCCAGCCTGCGCGAGAAGAAGGACTCGATGAAGTCGACGCTGCTGAAGGCGCCGGAAGCCGGCAAGCCCTTCACCGCCGAGGGCGGCTACGTGATCGACGGCAACGCCAAGGCGGCCAAGATCACCCTCGCCGACGGTTCGACCCACAGCTGCAAGGCGTAAGCCTGCACCTCCGCCCCGAAAACAAAGCCCGGCGGCTATTTCCGCCGGGCTTTTTTCATGCCAGCTAGAGGCCGGAGGTAAAGCGTGGCAACGATCGCAGTGTACAGCCTGAAGGGCGGCGTCGGGAAGACGACGCTGACGGTCAACCTGGCCTGGGCGTCCGCGATCCGCTCCTCGCGCCGCACGCTGCTCTGGGACCTTGATCCCCAGGCCGCCGCCACCTTCCTGCTCGGCGGCGACGAGGCCGGCCGCCATCAGGCGCAGGCGATCTTCTCCAAGGACGTCGCCGCCGCCAAGCTGCTCCGCGCGACCGCCATCGACCGGCTCGCGCTGCTGCCCGCCGATACCTCGCTGCGCCAGCTCGACCATCTCTTCCATGCGCTCGACAAGAAGAAGCGACTGCGCAAGCTGCTCGACGAGCTGGCGCAGGATTTCGACCGGATCCTGCTCGATTGCCCGCCCGGCCTCACCGAGACGAGCGAGCAGGTGATGCGCGCCGCCGACCTGATCGTCGTCCCGGTGGTGCCCTCCCCGCTCTCGCAGCGCGCCTTCGCGGAGGTCGCCGCGCACCTCGCCCAGCGCGGCGCCAGGGTGCCGCTGATGCCGGTGCACGCGATGGTCGATCGTCGCCGCAAGCTCCATGCCGAGGCACTGGCGCGCCAGCCCGACTGGCCGGTGATCCCGATGGCGAGCGTGATCGAGTCCGTCGCGGTGCGGCGCGCGCCGGTGGGCGCCTTTGCACCGCGCAGCGCGGCGACGCGGGCCTTCGCCGAGCTGTGGCAGGCGATCGAACGAAGCCTGGCCCAGGGCGTTCGTTGACCATGGTCCAGCGCCGCTCGCCCCCCAAGGAGCTCGACCCCGCGCTGGTGCTGCGCGCCTATGCGATGGGCGTGTTCCCGATGGCCGATGCCCGCGACGCCGGCTCGGTCTATTGGGTGGAGCCCAAGCTGCGCGGGGTGCTGCCGCTCGACGGCTTCCACCTGTCGCGCTCGCTGCGCAAGGTGGTGCTGTCGGATCGCTTCACCGTCACCGTCGACCGCGATTTCGAAGCCATGATCCAGCTATGCGCCGAAAGCGCGCAGGATCGCCCCGAGACCTGGATCAACGGCGCGATCGAACGCGCCTTCGTCGAGCTCCACCACCTCGGTTACGCGCATTCGATCGAATGCTGGGAGGGCGACCGCCTCGCCGGCGGGCTCTACGGCCTGGCGCTCGGCCGCGCCTTCTTCGGGGAATCGATGGTCACCCGGGTGCGCGATGCCTCGAAGGTCGCGCTGGCCCATCTCGTCGCGCGGCTGCAGGCCGGCGGGTTCCGCCTGCTCGACTGCCAGTTCATCACCGATCACCTCGCCTCGCTCGGCGCGATCGAGATCCCGCGCGACGATTATGTGGCGTTGCTGGGTGCAGCACTCGGCGATTCGACCGGCGCGGTGTCGTTGCCGCCCTCGGCCTCGGGCGACCTCTTCGCGCTCGACGCACCGGGCGACGACGCCGGCACCGTGTCCGGACCGCTGTCGCGGAAGGTCATCGCGCAGCTCTTGGGCCACACATCGTAGATCGGGTGCTGGACGACGTTGAGCGCCGGCTGTTCCTTGTAGAGCCAGCCGGAGAAGACGCGGTGCCAGCGCTGGTCCTCGCGGCGCACGTCCATCTGCACGAAGGCGCCGGTCAGCCGGTCCCGTTCCCAGGGGGCGGTGCGCTCGCAGGCGCGCAGGCGGACCGTCACCTGCCCGTCGATGCGCGCGGCCTGGCCGGGCTTGAGCGTGATCTCGCGCTCGACGCCGTTGCGCTTGTTGAGCACGCCGAGTACCGCGACGCGCGCGCCCATCGGCGTCGCGGCGGCATCCATGGTGGCATTGTCGGGGCCGGTCGTGACGGTATCGACGCCCTGCGCGTCGCCGCTGCCAGTAATCACCAGCTCGTCACCGGCATTGTCGCCGGCAGCGCCGTTGCCGCTTCCGCTACCCGAACATCCGGCCAGCGCGAGCGCGAGCAGCGCCGCCGCAGCCTTCATGCGTCGGGGGTCCAGGCCTCGTAATCGCCGGTGGCCTTGGCGCGGTGCGCACCCTTTTCGAGCGCGCCGGGCGGACGATAGGCCAGCTCGGTACCGGTGAGATTCGGCTCGGCAGGCTTTTCCCAGGCGCGGACCGGCGGCAGCGACTCATCGGGCGTGCCGTCGATCTGGTGGGCCAGCCAGCTGAACCATTCCGGCGGGATGCGGCTGGCGTCGTTGGATCCCTTGTAGATCACCCAGCGGCGCGGAATGCCGTTGGGATCGCGCCCGCCCTCGAAATAGAGGTTGCCGAGCGAATCCTCGCCGACGCGCTTCTTGCCGCGCAGTCCCATGCGAGTGCCGAACGTGGCGCCGTTCCACCAGGTGAAGATCGGAAAAGGAAGTCCCATGGCTCTGCCCGATACCGCCAAGCGCAGCGCTCGGCAACTCCCCTCAGCGGCTCAAAGCGGTCTTTCGACCGCGACCGCCAGCGGGCCCTTTTCGCCGTCGACGATGCGGGCGCGCAGCGGCTGGCCGGGCTCGACTTCCTCGACGCCGGCGCGGCGCAGCGTTTCCATATGGACGAAGATGTCCGCGGTGTCGCTCGCGCGGACGAGAAAGCCGTATCCCTTGAGCCGGTTGAACCATTTGACCGAGACCGGCTCGAACGGTCCCGCCTCGCCGATCAGCTTCAGCCGCTCCACCCGCTCGGTGGGGCGCTTGACCGGCTCGACCGCGGTGCTGAGATCGACCGAAAGAACCGACTTTGCCTGCAGCCCCCGCTGCCGCTGCACCGCCACGCATTCGATCCGCGCGCCTTCCGGCACGCTGCGCCGGCCATGGTCCTGCAGGACCGAGAAATGGATCAGGATGTCGCCGACACTGGGATCGTCCGCGACCAGAAAACCGAAGCCGCGCGTCACATCGAACCATTTGATGACGCCGCGATAGACCCGTTCGCCCGCCTCGGAATCGTCCCCGAACCGAAGCCCGCCTTCGGATGTCTCCGGAAAGTGTTCAGACGCTAGCTGTTGTTCAGCACGCATTATCGTTACCCCCACACCCGTAACATTAACACAGCATTAGCGAGGAGGGGAATCGCTTTGTGCGATCAGGAATGTCCCTCCCCGGGCAGCTCGTCCGGCTCGTCCCCCGGCTCCATGGTCAATATTCTATGCACAATCTCAGGCGGATGGCCCGCCCGTAAAAATGCAGCGACTTGCTTTTTGCGAAGATCGCGATCCGCAGGGGTAGCAGCAAAAGGTCCGAATCGGCGGCGACGTGCAAAAATGATCGCGCTGCGGTACGCCTCCGCCTCGATCGCCTCGGCGAGATCGGCACTGTCCTCGGCGTCGATGCCGTCGTGGCGCAGCGCCATCTCCACCCGGCGAACGCCCAGCCCGCGCCGCCCCATCGACCGCACCCGCGCCTCGGCGAAGCTGCGATCGTCGACATAGCCGCGCGCGGCCATCCGCTCGGCCACCGCCATCGGGTCGGGCGGGCACTCCCCTTCCCATCCGCGCTCGCGCAGCTTACGCGTGAGATAGGCGGCGAGGCGCGCGCGCGTGGTGGCGAAACGCTCGACATAGCGGAGCGCCAGCCGGTCGAGATCGGCGGCGACGAGCGGTGGCTTGGAACGGGACGGTTGGGGCATGCGCCTTGATTGTGCCACACTGCCAACCGATTTTGAACGATACTGCGTAGCAGAGCGCATACGGAAAACTGCGTTGTGGGGGCACAACGACCTGCTACCTCACAGGGGCATGAGAAAAAGAATGGTATTGGACGAAACGGGATCGCTCGAAACTGTGGAACTGGCAGCGCTTGCGCCCACGCCCACGCAAGACCGTCTCCCGCGCCGTTTCGCTGATTTCGAAACGCTGGGTGCCGCGCTCGATTACGCGGCCCAGGGTGTGCGCGGACTGAACTTCCACGATGCGCGGGGCAAGCTGGTGCGGCCCTATCGCTTCGCCGAACTGCGTGCCGACGCGCTCGAACAGGCGCGCCGCCTGATCGCCGCCGGCATCCAGCCGCAGGACCGCATCGCGCTGATCGCCGAGACCGGACCGGAATTCGCATCGCTGTTCTTCGGCGTGATCTATGCCGGCGCCTGGCCGGTGCCGCTGCCGCTGCCGACCAGCTTCGGCGGCGCGCAATCCTATATCGACCAGCTCCGCGTCCAGCTCGAAAGCTGCGACCCGACGCTGCTGATCTACCCGCCCGAAATCGGCAGCATGTGCGCCGAGGCCGCACGGCTGACCGAGGTCGCCGCCACCGACTGGGACGCCTTCTCGGCCAAGCCGGCGCCCGAGGCACCGCTGCCCCAGGCCAAGCCGGACGACATCGCCTATCTGCAATATTCGAGCGGCTCGACCCGCTTCCCGCACGGCGTCGCGATCACGCACCACGCGCTGCTCAACAATCTCGCGGCGCACAGCCATGGGATGGAGCTGGTCGACGCCGATCGCTGCATCTCCTGGCTGCCCTGGTACCATGACATGGGCCTGGTCGGCTGCTTCCTGTCGCCGGTCGCCAACCAGGTCTCGACCGATTACATGAAGACCGAGGATTTCGCCCGGCGCCCGCTCGCCTGGCTGGACCTGATCAGCCGCAACGAAGGCAACAGCATCTCCTACTCGCCGACCTTCGGCTACGACATCTGCGCCCGCCGCATGTCGAGCCAGACCAAGGCGAGCGAGCGGTTCGATCTCGCCCGCTGGCGCATCGCCGGCAACGGCGCCGACATGATCCGCCCGGACGTGATGCAGCGCTTCGTCGATGCGTTCGCCGATGCCGGCTTCAAGGCGACCGCCTTCATGCCGAGCTACGGCCTGGCCGAGGCGACGCTGGCGGTCTCGATCATGCCCCCGGGCGAAGGCATCGTCGTCGAGCTGGTCGAGGAAACCCAGCTCTCCGGCGGCACCGCCCGCGCCGATCGCCCGCAGCGCTACCGCGCGGTGGTCAACTGCGGCAAGCCAGTGCGCGACATGGCCGTGGAGATCCGCGAGGAAGACGGCACGCCGCTGCCCGAAAAGGCGATCGGCAAGGTCTGGTGCAAGGGCCCGTCGGTGATGGTCGGCTATTTCCGCGACGAAGCCGCCACCGAGGCGTGCATGTCCGACGGCTGGCTGGATACCGGCGACATGGGCTATATGTCCGACGGCTATATCTACATCGTCGGCCGCGCCAAGGACATGATCATCGTCAACGGCAAGAACCACTGGCCGCAGGACATCGAATGGGCGGTGGAGCAGCTGCCCGGCTTCAAGCAGGGCGACATCGCCGCCTTCGCGATCACCACGCCCGGTGGCGAGGAGACTCCGGCGGTGCTGGTCCAGTGCCGCACCTCGGACGAGCAGGAGCGGCTGCGCCTGCGCGAGGAGATTCGCGAGCGCGTCCGCTCGGTCACCGGCATGAACTGCGTGATCGAGCTCGTGCCCCCGCGCACGCTGCCGCGCACCAGCTCGGGCAAGCTGAGCCGTGCCAAGGCACGCAACCTTTATCTGAACGGCGAGATCAAGCCCTACGCGGTCGCCGCCTGAACTGCCGGTCCGGCCGGGCTTCACGCCCGGCCGCCCTCCGCTCCCGCGGGTCGATCGGGGCCGCACCGCGAAAATGGACCTATTCACCTCCATTTTAGCGCCACCCTAACTTCTCGCTAACCTGGCGCCGCTATGCAGCCGGCGTGAGCAGCTCCTCCACGACACCGTTGATTCAGCCGCGAGTCGACGCGCGTGCGATGCTGGGCCTGCGCGACCCCGGCGACACCATCGACTGGTCGCGGATCCGCGCGGCGCAGCTGCATGCCGGCCGCCGCTCGGCGCTGCTGTTCTTCTCGGCGCAAGTCGGCGGCGCGGCGCTGTCCGCGCTCGCCCTCATGCCGCTGGCGCCGCACGGCCTGCTGTTCTGCTGGATGCTGCTGACGCTTGGCGCCGCCACCTGGGTGACGGTGCGCCGACTCGGCTGGCGCGACCCCAACGCGCTCACCGCCACGCTCGCCGATGTCCGCCGCACCGGCCCCGAGGGCGTAGTGATGGGCCTCATCTGGTCGATCCTCCCGCTCGCCTTCGGGGCGATCGCCACGGACCGCGCAAGCCTCGACCTCTGGGCCGCCACCACCCTCGTGCTGATCACCGCGGCGATGACCATGGGGATGCTGCCGCTGGCCAGCCTGTCCTTCATCGCGATTCTCGGCATCCCCTGCATCGTCACGCTGGCGCTGACCGGCGCACCGCTGCTCGCCGCCACCGCCGCCTTCCTCGTCGCGCTGATCGGCGTCGCCAGCTATAGCCGCGCGCGCGCACTGGTGCTGCTGCGCGCAAACGAGATGGCGCTGGCCGAGCGCGACCAGACGGTGAGCCTGCTGCTGCGCGAGTTCGAGGACGCCTCGTCCGACTGGCTGTGGGAAGTCGATGCCCAGCGCCGCGTGGTGCGCGCGAGCCCGCGGCTCGCCGCCTCGCTCGGGCTGGAACCCGGCACGCTGGCCGGGCTGCCGCTGCTCCAGCTGCTCGCCGGCCCCGCCTGGGAGACCGGCAAGTTCACCCAGGAACTGCACGAGCTCGCCGAGAAGCTGAAGCGCCGCGAGCCGTTCGCCGACCTGCCGATCCCGATCGAGGTCGAGGGCGATCGCCGCTGGTGGCAGATCTCCGCCAGCCCCAAGTTCGACGAGCGCGGCGCCTTTGCCGGCTTTCGCGGGGTCAGCTCGGACGTCACCGAGCAGCGCCGCGCGACCGACCAGATCCACCGCATGGCGCGGTTCGACACGCTCACCGGCCTGCCCAACCGCCTCCACATCAACGAGGCGCTCGCCACGGCGCTGGCCGAGGCGGACAAATGGGGCGCGCGCTGCGCCTTCATGATGATCGACCTGGATCGCTTCAAGGCGGTCAACGACACGCTCGGCCACCCCGTCGGCGATCGGCTGCTCCAGCGCGTCGCGCGGCGGCTGCGCAGCCTGGTCAGCGAGACCGAGATGATCGGGCGGCTGGGCGGCGATGAGTTCGCCGTGGTCGTCCGCGATGCGCGCGACACCGCGCGGGTGGAGGCACTGGCCCAGACGATCATCGACACCGTCTCGCGGCCCTATGAGCTCGACCAGCACACCCTCTATATCGGCGCCTCGGTCGGCCTGGCCCTTGCGCCCCGCGACGGCCGCACCGCGGAGACGCTGGTCCGCTCGGCCGATCTCGCGCTCTACCGCTCGAAGGACAAGGGCGGCGGCGTGTTCCACGCCTATGAGCCGCAGCTCCATGTCGCCGCCGAGGAACGCCGCGTGCTCGAGATCGCGCTGCGCGCCGCGGTCGAGAAGGGCCAGATGCAGCTCGCCTATCAGCCGGTGGTCAATGCCCGCACCGGCGGGCTGCTCGGCTTCGAGGCGCTGCTGCGCTGGACCCATCCCGAACTGGGCGCGATCCCGCCCGCCAAGTTCATCCCGCTGGCGGAGGAAGCCCGGCTGATCGGCGCGATCGGCGAATGGGTGCTGCGCACTGCCTGCGACGAGGCCGCCCGCTGGGAGGAGCCCGCGCGGATCGCGATCAACGTCAGCTCGGAACAGCTCCACAACCCCAGCTTCGCGACGCTGGTGGCGCAGGCGCTCGCCGCCTCGGGGCTGGCGCCGGAGCGGCTCGAGCTGGAGGTGACCGAAAGCGTTTTCCTGCGCGAAGGCACCGCGGCGGTGAGCGTGCTCGAACAGATTCTCGATCTCGGCGTGCGCCTCAGCCTCGACGATTTCGGCACCGGCTATTCCTCGCTCGGCTACCTCGCCCATACCCGCTTCAATTCGATCAAGATCGACCGCAGCTTCGTCCAGGCCGCCGCGCGCGGCACCCGCGAGGCGATCGCGATCATCCGCGCCGTGGTCGCGCTCGCCGACAGCCTGGGCATGGCGACGACCGCCGAGGGGGTCGAAACCGAGCAGGAGCACGAGATGGTGCAGACGCTCGGCTGCACCCGTGCGCAGGGTTTCTACTTCGGTCGACCGCTCCCCGTGCACGAAGCCCGGCTGATCGTGTCGCGAAACGGTAACGAAACGATCCGCGCCCGTGCGTGAGTTGCGCTGAGCTGTTCCCGGATTGGGACATAACCCACTTTTTTCATTCGGAACTTTGGAACCGTCCAAGGGTCTTCGCTGCACTGCAATGGTTCACTTGCCGTTAAGGGAGACACCCCGAATGTATCGTACGCTTATGGCGGCGGCTGCCACCGCCGCAGCGCTTGTCGCTGTCGCACCTGCTCAGGCCGCAACCTATTTCGGTCCGGCCGACATGAATATCTCCACCGCCGCGGATGGCTCGATCTCGACCAGCTTCGGTCAGTCGGGCATCACCGCGGGCAACTTCACCCACATCTATCAGTTCACCCTGCCGCAGGACGGCGTGGCGAGCGGGTCCCTGATCACCAGCGCGGTGACGTTCAACGGCCCGACCGACCTCGACCTGACGTCGGTCTTCTTCAACGGCGTCCAGCTTGCCGGCTTCTTCGGCAGCGGCGTCAACGAGTTCGTCTTCGCGAACGCGGTGCCGATCAAGGCCGGCATGCAGAATGAAATCACCATCAACGGCTTCTCGCGCGGCAACGGTTCGTACGGCGGCCAGGGCGTGTTCGTGCCGTCGGGCGTGCCCGAGCCGGCCGCCTGGGGCATGATGATCGGCGGCTTCGGCCTCGCCGGTGCAGCCATGCGCCGCACGCGCCGCACGCGCGTCACCTACGCGAACGCCTAAACCAAAAACCATCCTCGCCGTTGCAGAGGGGGCGCCGCCGCGGAACACCGTGGCGGCGCTTTCTTTTTGGCCGCGCAATTCGCGGCAAGCTGCATCTTGGCTCTTGCCCGAAGCGGAATCGGCCGATAAAGGGGCGGACCGCACAGGGGTGTAGCTCAGCTGGTTAGAGCGTCGGTCTCCAAAACCGAAGGCCCTCGGTTCGAATCCGAGCTCCCCTGCCATCGCTGCCGCTGCCGATCCGTCGCCGGGGCGCTTTCAATCTCGCAGGTCGGGCCTTGCCTCCTCCACCACGTCGCTGCGCGGCGCGGTTCCCTTCCCCGCTTGCGCGGGCGAGGGCCTCAAGCCGGCTGGTAGCCCAGCCGTTCGGAGATCCGGGCGCAGGCCGCGCGCAGTTTCTCGCGCGCTGCGTCGCGGTCCATCACCTGCGATCCGTCGATCAGCGCGAGGAAGGGAATCGTCAGCGCCGCGACGATGCGGCGATCGAAGCCGAACACGGGGAAGCTGATGTCCGTCACCCCGAAGGTGACCGGGCTCTCGCGGCTGTCATGGCCCTGCCGCTGCACCGTCACCAGCCGCTCGGCGAGCCAGTCGCGATCCACCGGCGCCCCCTGCTCCGCCTCGGCGGCAGCGACCATCCGCTCGACGAGGTCGGGATTGGAGAAGGCGAGCAGCACTTGCCCCGAGCAGCTGCGCAGCAGATCGATATGCGCGCCCACCTTGAGCGCGAAGCCGCGCGTGGCGGGCGATTCCTCGCGCGCCACCACCAGCCCGTGCCCATCGCTCGCGACGACGAGATGGCACGACTGCACCGTGTCGCGCGCCAGCATCTGCATCTCGGGCATCGCCGCGCGGACGAGGTCCTGCGAGGGCGTGGCGCGCAGCGCCACGTCGAGCAGCTTGTAGGCCACCGCATAGCGATCGGTCGCCTCGGAGCGGCGCAGATAGCCGAGCTGCTCCATCACCACGACGATGCGGAACAGCTCGCCCACCGAGCGGCCGAGATCCGCCGCCATCTCGCTGACCAGCGCGCCCTCGGGCCGGCCGGCGAGCAGTTCGATCACCTCGAAGCCCTTTTCGATCGCGGGGGCGGAATAGGTCTTCTTCGACCCGGGTCGCGCCATGATGCCTCCTGTTGCGTGCGCCCCCTCCCTTGCCCGAAAGCCGGACCGGCGCAACGGGGCTCGGTTCGTCCTTCAAAGCACGGGTCTCGTCGCGCCAGCATTGTTCTCGCGCGGCACCTGCGCATTATCCACCGCGACCGCTACGAACCAGCGTAAATGGCTGGAAACTTTCGATGAAGCGAACGTTGGATCAAGGTTAGTTCTGGGAATTGGATTTGTCGCAACATGCCTGAAGGGGAACCCGTGGTGGCCATAGCCCTTCTTACCGAACGCGACATCGAGCGGTACGGCAACAATCTCAGCCGTTGCTATCGGATCGAAACCAGCGCCGAGTTCGACAATCTCCTCCACATGATCGACAAGGCCGATGCCGCGCTGATCGCGCGATCTCGGGATCGCACCTCCTAACGCCAGACTGTCACGCCAGCTTCATCCAGAGCCGCTAGCCCTGCGCGAAACGCGGGCGATCTCAGGATGAAAGGGGGCGAATCGCCATGGCGACAAGCGGGTTGTGCGCCCCGAATCCGCCCTTGGGCAGGATGGGGCGATGAACGAGCTGACCAGCCTGGCCGCGCACCGCCGCGCGGTATCGGAGGAAGTGGCGCTGCGCGACGCGCTGTTCCGCTTCGTCCAGGCGCGGCTGCGCGACTCGCAGGACGGTGAGGACATCGTCCAGGAAACCTATATCCGGCTGTACGATTATCGCCGCTCGCGCAGCGTCGCCGATGTCGGCGCCTTCTGCTTCGCGGTCGCCCGCAACCTCGTCTTCGACCATTTCCGCCGCCTGCGTGCCGCGCCCCGCCCCGCCGAGCTCGCCGAGGACATCCCCTGCGCCCAGCCGCGCGCCGAGGAAGTGCTCGACTATCGCCAGCGCGTCGACATCCTCGTCCGCGCGCTCAAGGTGATGCCGCCGCTCCGCCGCGAGATCTTCCTGCGCCGCCGGCTCGACGGCGTGGCGGTGGCGATCATCGCCGCCGATCTCGACATGACCCCCGCCGCGATCGAGAAGCACTGCGTCCGCGCGGTCGCCGATCTCCGCGCCGCGCTCGAGCGCCGCGGCCTGCCGGGCGGCGCCGCGCGATGAGCCTCAACCCCACCCGCCGCGCCGCGCTGCACGACGCCGCCCGCTGGGCAATGCGCGAGGACGAGGCCGTGCTGCGCGAGGCCCCGCCCCCCGCCGCCGCCGAGGTGCAGGCGATGCTCGACGATCGCGCGCTGTCCGATGCGATGGCGCAGCTGCCGCGCCTGTCCGACGCCGAGATCCGCGCACTGCGCACCCGCCGCCGCACCGCGATCGGCACCGGGGGCCTGCTCGGCATCGCGGCAGTGCTCGGTATCGGCGGCTGGCAGGCGGGCTGGTACCGCGCCGCCGCGCCTGCCCCGCTCCATTACGAAACCGCCCGCGGCCAGATGCTCGACGTGAAACTGGCCGACGGCTCCTCGGTCCACCTCAACGGCGCGACCAGCCTCGACGTGACGCTGGAGGAGGATCGCCGCAGCGTGACGATGCAGCGCGGCGAGGCCTATTTCGACGTCGCCCACCTGCCCGATCGCCCCTTCACGGTGCACGCGGGCGGCGCGGCGACCCAGGTGCTCGGCACCGCCTTCGATATCGACATCGCCGCGGGCGGCGTCCGCCTCGCCGTCTATCGCGGCAGGGTGCGCTTCGGCGATGCAGCCGCGGCGGTGATCGTCCCTGCCGGCTGGCGGACCCGCTTCGCCGATGGCCGTGCCCAGCCGCCGACCCGCTTCGACGCCGCGCAGAAGGACTGGCGCGACGGCTGGCTCGACATCGACGCGATGCCGCTCGGCGACCTGGTCGACGCGCTCAACCGCCGCGGCGGGCCGCTGATCGCCCCGCCCCCGCCCAGCCTGCGCGGCCTAGCCGTGTCGGGCCGGTTCCGCCTCGATTCGCCCCAGGCGCTGCTCGACGCGATGGGGCTCGCCTATGGCTTCCGCACGACGCGCACCGGCGGCGAGCTGCGGCTGGAAGCCACCGTCGACGACGCCAATCCGTCACGTCCATGACCTTGAACCGTAACAAAATTCTTTTGTCCGGAAGCTGATCTGCCCTCGTCTTCCTCGCTAGCGGCGCACGTGCGCCGGAGCGGAGGGAAGACCAACCATGACACGCATCCAGGGGATTTCACGCATGGCACTCGCCATCTTGCTGGCAGCGCCCGCGATCGCGCAGGCGCATGCCGCCGATGCGACGATGGCGGCGCAGCGCCGGTTCGACATCGGCCCAAGCGATCTGCGCACGGCGATCTCGCAATTCTCGCAGGCGACCGGCCTGCAGGTGGTGGTGGCGCCGAGCGCGGTCGCCGGCCGCCGCACCGCCGGCGTCCGCGGCGCGCTGAGCGTTCGCGCCGCGCTCGACAAGCTGCTGCGCGGCTCGAACCTCAGCGCCGCGGTGCATGGCGGCATCGTCGTGCTGACCCCGTCGCGCGCCGCCGCCCCGGCCCCGCGCCGCACCCTCCGCAGCGAAGCGCCCGTCGCCGTCGCCGCGGCGCCGGTGCAGGCCGCGCAGACCGACACGCAGGATCCGGATAACGCCGAGATCGTCGTCTCCGGCTATCGCGAAAGCATCGCCGCCGCGCAGGAGCTCAAGCGCCGCGCGGTGGGTGCGGAGGACGACATCGTCGCCACCGATATCGCCGCCTTTCCCGACCTGAACCTGGCCGAATCGCTCCAGCGCGTGCCGGGCATCACCATCACCCGCGACACCGGCGAGGGCCGCCAGATCGCGCTGCGCGGCCTCGGCGCCGACTTCACCCGCACCCAGCTCAACGGCATGGAAGTGCTGGGCAACACCGCCTCGGGCATGGACAATCGCGGCTCGGTCAGCCGCTCGCGCTCGTTCGACTACAGCCTGTTCGCCTCGGAACTGTTCAACCGCGTCTCGGTGCAGAAATCCTATGCGGCCGAGCAGGACGAGGGCGGTCTGGCCGGCACGGTGCAGCTCACCACCGCCAAGCCGTTCGACTATAGCGGCAACAAGTTCGTCGTCTCGGCCAAGGGCCAGACCAACAGCAACGCCACTGGCGTGACCCCGCGCGCGGTGGCGCTCGCCTCGGTCCGCTCGGGCGATTGGGGGGCTTTGGTTTCGGTCGCCTACAGCAAGATCAAGAGCAACGAATACGGCTATCGCAACTGGGGCTGGGGCCCGACCAAATATGCCGCGAAGAACATCGGCCCCGAGATCGACGCCGATACCCGCGCCAAGCTGCTCGCCGGCGTCTACCAGCCGACCGCGCAATCGCCCTCGACCTGGTACACCGATCGCCAGCGCCTCGGCGTCACCTCGTCGGTCCAGTACCATCCGGGCGAGAATTTCAAGCTCGACGTCGACTTCCTCTACGGCCGCCTGTGGGACCATCGCGACGATTATGCGCTGGCCACCGCGGGCAGCAACCCGCTGACCGGCTCGACGGTCAACGGCACCCAGGTGATCCGCAGCGCGGTGATCGACGGCACCAACACCCTGCGCGCGGCGAGCTATACCGGCATCGACCTGCGCTCCGAGCATCACATCGTCGAGAACCACACCGATTTCTACCAGGGCGTCGCCAACCTCAGCTGGAAGCTGAGCGACCGGCTGACGCTGCGCGCGCTTGGCGGCTATGAGGAATCGGATTTCGGCCAGCCGGTGTTCGACAAGGTCTTCATGGAGGCCAAGCAGACCGCGTTCAGCTACGACACCCGGCCGCAGATCCCGGTCAACAGCTATGGCATCACCCTCACCGATCCCAACCTGTGGACCGTCCAGCGGCTCGACGTGCAGGAAAACAGGATCGTCAACCGCTACGCCAACGGCAAGCTCAGCGCCGACTATGACCTAGGCGACGGGCTGATCCTCAAGGCGGGCGGCGCCTACAAGCACTTCACCAACAGCGGCTATACCTGGGCCAACAAGGTGTTCCACAACGTGCCGGCGAACATTCCGGTGTCGAACGACCTCAAGCAGCTGGTCGGCCCCAAGACGCTGCTCCAGTACATCGTCGGCAATGTCGACGGCGTCTATGCCGCGATCGGCGACAAGCGCGATCTCACCGCCGCCAATCTCCAGGCCGGCAGCGACTACGAGGTCGACGAGAAGACCTGGAACGGCTTCGCCCAGCTCGATCTGGACACGATGCTGGGCGGCATGCGGCTACGCGCCAATGCCGGGGTGCGCTATTTCTCGACCGACCTCACCTCGTCGGGCAATCTCGCGGTCGGCACCGCCTTCGTGCCGGTGGTGATCAAGGACAACAACCATGGCTGGCTGCCCGCCGCCAACCTGGCGCTCGACCTGACCAGGACGCTGGTGTTCCGCCTCAGCGCCGATCGCAACATCAACCGCCCGGGCCTGGGCGACCTCGCCGCGGCGGGGTCGATCACCACCCGCCCCAATGGCGGCAGCCTCAGCCTCGGCAACCCGTTCCTCAAGCCCTTCAAGGCGACCTCGGTCGAGACCTCACTCGAATGGTACATGGACAGCAAGGGCTTCGCCTCGATCGGCTTCTTCTACAAGAACATGGACACCTATATCTCGCCGAGCACGACGACGATCCCCTATGGCCAGACCGGCCTGCCGCTGTCGCTGCTGATCCAGGGCCAGGACGCCAACACCCCCTATGACGTGAGCCAGCCGATCAACGGCCCGGGCGCGGACATCAAGGGCGTCGAAGTCGCCGTGCAGCACGACTTCACCTTCCTGCCGGGGCCGTTCGATCACCTCGGCGTCACCGCCAACGGCACCTGGTTCGACGGCAAGCAGCAGGGCAAGGTGGGCAACACGTTTGTGACGCTGCCGCTGTTCAACCTCTCGAAATGGGCGGCGAACGCGACGCTCTATTACGAGGACAAGGATTGGGGCATCCGCGTCTCCGACGCCTATCGCAGCAAATATTATACCGGCCTCGGCACGGTGGGGAATGTCGGCGACTGGATCGAGGGCACCCACAATATCGACTTCCAGGCGCATGTGAACCTGCGCCCGGGCATTCGCCTGATTGCCGAGGGCATCAACCTCACCAACCAGCCGATCCAGCAGTTCGCCGGCGGCGCGATCGCGCGGCGGGTGGTCTACACCACCAGCGGCCGCACCTTCACCTTGGGCTTCAGCGCGGAGTTCTGAGGCACGGAGGCGAGCCGGTACGGACGCCCCATCCCTTCGTCATCCCGGCGAAAGCCGGGATCCATTGGGGGCTCCGTACCGGCGCTTGCCGACACCGAGAGGCGACTGGATCCCGGCTTTCGCCGGGATGACGGCCCAGAGCGGGGCGCTGGCAAAAGGGCGGCAGCGGACACCCCGCTGCCGCCCTTTGCCGTTCAGCCGCGCGGGCGTCCCTGCGCGACGGCCAGCCGGATGTGGAACAGGTTTTCCGAGACCTCCTCCATCTGCACCGGTCCGCTGGCGGCATAGCCCAGCGCCTCGACCGTGTGCGCCAGCCCGCCGAGCAGCATCGCCTGCCGCTTCTCGAGAAAGGCCTCGTCGGTCGGCGGCGGGATCGTCGCAGTGATCGCGCAGCCGCGCGCGTCGCAGCCGAACGCCACGTCGCGCAACAGCGGATAGGCCAGGCGGACCTGCGTCTCGACCTGCGCGGGCGCCGCGCCGATCGCGATGGGAGCCGCCGCCAAAGGTGGCACGCGCGGCGCCGCTTCGGGCCGGGCGGAAACGGCGACGACGCCCTGCGCCACCGGCGGCGGCGCCGACCCCGCCTTGCCGAGCAGCCCATAGCCTATCGCCAAAGCCGCGAGCGCGGCGCCGGCGACCAGCAGCCGCATCTGTTTCATGTCATCTTTCCCATGCCGGAGTTCCCCGCGCCGCCCGAAGGCGACGCGGGGGACCGTCCCGATCAGCAGATCGTCGAGCCCGCCGGGCAGCCCGGCGAGTTGGCCCCGGAATCGACGTCCGGGTTGAAGCCCGGGGTGATGCCGGTGTTGAGCGCCGCCTTCAGCGATCCGGCGAAGCGCGCATCCTTGATCTCGAAATTGCCGCTGCCGAAATCGTAGTTCGCCACCGCGTTGCGCACGGCGAGCGAGGGATAGCCGTTCCAGCTGACCAGCGGCTGCACCACCCAGCTGCCGGTGCCGTTCTCGGGCGGCTCGTCGCCGCTGTCGGTCTTCGAGAAGCGGAACAGGTGCGAGAAGCCCCAGGTCTCGTAGTGGAAGACCATCTTCACATGCTGGCCGCCGTTCGCGTCGGTCTGGAAGCGGAGCTGGCCGTCCTTGGTCGCGCGCGTCTCCCATTTGCCATGCGCGCCGCGGGTGACGCCAACGACGGCGCTGTTGGTGCCCGCATCGGTGGTCCAGACGATGATCGTCTCCCAGTCATAGGCGTGCGAGAAGTCCGACTGCCAGAAATAGGCATAGACCCGCGCGCAATAGCCGTTGTTGCAGCGGGCGCGGACATAGGCGTTGCTGGTGCGCAGATAGTCGGGGTTGCGGCACGAAGCCGGCGGCTTGGTCGCGTAGGTCGAGGCCTTGGCGCTGATCGCGCCCGACGCGTTCACCGCAGGCACGTTGAAGCAGACATCGGTGTCGAAATCGAGCGCCGGCTGGAAGCGCTTGTCGAGCGAAGTGGCCAGCTCCGGCAGCGGCGCGACGGGTGCGGGCCAGCCCTGCGCATGCGCCGCCTGGAAGGGCAGCACGGCAAGCGCGGCGAGCGCCGCCTTGGGCAGAAGATGACGGGTGGTGGCGGTTGTACGTCCCTTGGTCATACGATCTCCATGCAGGTCCCAGAGCGGCTGCGCGTTACGTTCGTCCGGCCGCGAGGGACCGCCCGCGACCTGGAGATTCCGGTAATCGAGGGGCACGACCAGGGGCGCGCGCCAAGCTGCGGCGCGCCCAGGCGGGTGCGTTCATGGAGAAGACGGACAGCCCGCCGATTCCGGACAATTATTTGTTGCGCCGGGGCGGCGCGTGATGGCCGCCGCCCCTCCGGTCAGGCCTGCGCGGGGGCAAGCTTCCAATAGGTCGCGTAGCGCTCGTGCGCGATGCGGTGATAGGGGATCAGCCGCACCGGGGCGCCGTCGGCCGCGGCGAGGGTGAACTCGAGCGGCCTGGCGCCCGGCCGGATCGCCGCCGCCAGCGTGGCCGGATCGCCCGCCAGCACCGGCACCTGCACCGGCCCGTCATTGTAGCGGCCATATTCGCGCTCGTTGACGACGATGTCCGCCCCCTTCGCCAGCCCCTGCGCCCCCAGCGCGCCCGCCAGCACCAGCGGGCCATAGGTGAACGCGACCACGTTGGGCGCCGCGGGGGCGCTCTCGAAGCCAGGCTCCATCACCAGCTGCAGCTCCACCGTGTCGCCATCCTGCCAGCGCCGCGCGAGTTCGATCCGGCTGCCCGGCGCCACCGAGCGTGCGGCGACCTGGCCGTTGACGCGCAGCGTGGCGGTGCGGCTCCAGCGGGGATGGCGCAGGTTGAGCGTGAGGTCGGTCGGCTTGGCCAGCTTCCAGCGCAGCGTCGTGCGCGGCTCTTCGGGGAAGCGGGTTTCCTGCACCAGCTCGGCGCCCTTCTCGCGCCAGCGCACCGTCGAGGGCAGGAACAGGTTCACGTAGAGCGCACGATCGTCGTGGAAGTAGATCGAGTCCCGATATTTCACATGGTTTTCCATGCCGGTGCCGGTGCAGCACCAGAAGCTGTGCTCGGGGGTATGGTAGAGCTTCATGTATCCCGGCCGCGCGCCCTGGAAATAGGTCGCCATGCCGCTGTCCGGGTCCTGCGAGGCGAGGATGCCGTTGAACAGGGTCCGCTCGTAATAATCGGCATATTCGGGGCGCGGCTCGTGGAGGAACAGGCTGCGGGTGAGCTTGAGCATGTTGTGCTGGCAGCAGGTCTCCGATCCCTTGGCCGAGAAGACGTGGCTCTCGAAATCGGCCATCGCGAAGAAATGCTCGTTGTCGCCGTGCCCGCCGGTGGCGAAGGAGCGCGTCTCCGCCACCGTCTTCCAGAAAAAGGCCGCGGCGTCGCGGTACGACGCATCGCCGGTCGCCTCGTAGACGCGGTGGAAGCCGACCACCTTGGGCACCTGGGTATTGGCGTGGAGCCCGTCGAGATGGTCGCGCGCCTTCGCCAGCGGGGTCAGCAGCGCCTTGTGCGAGAAGCGCTGCGACAGCGTGCGATAGTCCGCCTTGCCGGTCATCGCATAGAGATCGGCATAGATCTCGTTCATCCCGCCATGCTCGGTCTCCAGCATCGCCTCGAACTGGGCGTCGGAGAGCGGCCGGCACGCCACCACGCCCCAGTCGGCGAGCCGGAGCAGCGTCGCGCGGGCGGGGGTGCTGTCGGCGAGCAATGCGCCGTCGCGCAGCCCCGCATAGACCTTGTGCAGCGTGTACCATGGGACGCCGCTGATCTTCTCGCCCCGCAGATGCGCCGCGACGACCGCCGCGCCGTCCGGAAAGGCGGTGACGAGGCCGCTCTTCGCCGCGTCCTGGCAGGCGCCGAGCTCGGTCGCGATATAGTCGATGCGCTGGCGGTACTCGGGCTTGGCCGTGGAGCGGAACGCCAGCGCACAGGCCGAGAGATAATGGCCGAGCGTATGCCCCTGGCAGTGGATGTCGGCCCAGAGCGGGTCCGATTCCCAGCCGCCATAGGCCGGCGCCTTGGGGCTGAGCCCGGCATTGACGCGGAACTGGTGGAGCAGCCGGTCGGGCTCGAGCCGGAGCAGATAGGCCTCGGTCGCGCGCTGGGCATGAAGGAAGGGCCCCTCGCCCAATGTCACGTCCGCCATGTCGAACGGCTGGAGCCTGGCCGGTGCCGCCAGCGCGGGGGCCGCCTCTGCCGCCGCCGGAAGCGGCACGCCCAGCCCCCCGCCAAGCCCGCCGCCAAGCCCGCCGATCGCGACCGCGCCGCTGCCCGTACCGGCAAGAAACCCCCGTCGCGACGTTTCGATCGTCATGCGCGCACCCCTCTCCGTTCGTCCGATTTACTCCGGGTTATCAGACCCCTTCCCCCACGCCAACCCCGGCGCGCTTTTCGCTGCACCGCGCAAAAAAAGCGGCTTCCCAAAATCGCCTGCCTGCCCCAACCACACGCACATGGTCGAAAAGATTCTGGGCATCCTTGCCACCTTCACCATCTGGGTCATCTCGAGCGGGGGCTATCTCGGCATCGCCGTGCTGATGGCGATCGAATCCGCGTGCATCCCGCTGCCGTCGGAGATCATCATGCCGTTCGCGGGCTATCTGGTCTCGACCGGCCGGTTCGATCTCTACCTGGCGGCGACCGCCGGTGCGATCGGCTGCAACCTCGGCTCGATCGTCGCCTATGAGGTCGGCAAGCATGGCGGGCGCCCGCTGGCGCTGCGCTGGGGCAAGTACGTGCTGATCGGCCCCGGCGAGATCGACGCCGCGGATCGCTTCTTCGCGCGCTATGGCAGCATCGCGGTGCTGATCGGCCGGCTGCTGCCGGTGATCCGCTCGTTCATCGCCTTCCCGGCGGGCGTCGCGCGGATGAAGCTGGTGCCGTTCCACGTCTACACCTTTATCGGCAGCTGGCCCTGGTGCTTCGGCCTCGCCTGGGTGGGCATGACCCTCGGCGAAAAGTGGGACAGTGATCCGCGCATGAAGGCCGCGTTCCACAGTGCCGATGCGCTGATCGGCGTGGTGCTGGTCGGGCTGGTGGCGTTCTACATCTGGCACCGCGTGCGGGGCCTGAAGCAGCGCTGAGCGCTTCGTTTGCGCCACGCTTGCACAACTAGCGCCGATCCTCTAGATACAGCCCCCTAGCCGAAAGCGTGGGTGGATTGCACCGGTTCCTGGGAAGGACCGGGCAGCGGACCCATGCCCGAAGCGCCATTTTTCACACGAGGATAGCCCCAGTGGCGAAGACCAGCCCCGTCGAATTCGTGAAGCAGGTCCAGGCCGAGACCCGCAAGATCGCCTGGCCCACCCGCCGCGAGACGATCATGACCGGCGTGATGGTGATGATCATGACGACGCTGCTCGGCAGCTTCTTCCTCGGCATCGACTCGCTGTTCGACCTGATCGTCAACGCCCTCCTCCGCCTCGCGCAGTAAGGAAAGACCAACAAGCATGTCGCGCTGGTACATCATCCACGCCTATTCCGGTTTCGAGGGCAAGGTCCGCGACCAGATCCTGGCCGACGCCACCCGCCTGGGCCTCGATCGCCTCGTCGAGTCCGTCGAAGTGCCGACCGAGACGGTGACCGAAGTGCGCCGCGGCAAGAAGATCCAGTCCGAGCGGAAGTTCTTCCCCGGCTATGTGCTCGCCAAGCTCGAGATGAACGACGACGTCTATCACCTGGTGAAGAACACGCCGAAGGTGACCGGCTTCCTCGGCAGCTCGGGCAAGCCCCAGCCGATCAGCGAGGCGGAAGCCGCGCGCATCCTCAACACCAAGGAAGAAGCGGCCACCGCGGCACCCAAGGCCAAGCTGAAGGTCGATTTCGACATCGGCGACACGGTCAAGGTGATCAGCGGCAACTTCGCCACCTTCTCGGGCGTGGTCGAGGAGCTCGACTACGACAAGAACCGCGTGAAGGTCTCGATCTCGATCTTCGGCCGCGCGACCCCGCTGGAGCTGGGCTTCGAGGACGTCGAACGCGTCAAGTGATCCGCGCCTGCGGGCCTTGCCACCACGAACACGAAAAAGCCGGGGCCCAACCCCGGCTTTTTTGGTTGCGCGATCCGCCGCTCAGCGCGTCTCGTCGGCCCCCAGCCGGGTCATCTGCACCTCGCGCCGGAGCACGAAACCCAGCGACCGATAGAGCGCGATCGCACCCGCATTGCTGGCATAGGCGTGGAGAAACGGCACCTCGCCCCGCGCGCGGATGGCATCGGCAACGGCGGAGATCAGTGCCCGCGCATAGCCGCGCCCCCGCGCATCCGGGTGGGTGCACACGCCGCTGATCTCGGTGAACCCGTCCGGCTTCATCCGCTCGCCCGCCATCGCGAGCAGACGACCGTCCTGCTCGATCCCCAGGAAGGTCCCCAGCTGGTGGGTGCGGGCGAAGAACGGCCCCGGTTCGGTGAGGGTGGCAAGCGCCAGCATCGCCTCGGCATCGCCCTCGCCGAGTGGGCGGATGCACACCTCCGGCAGGGTGCCCGGCCGCGGATCCTTGCCCACCATCTGCACGCCGAGAGCCTGGGACACCACGCGCAGCCCCGGCACGGCCGGCGGCGCCTCGGCCTCCAGAAACGCGACATCCCCCTGCGCCGCGACGAGCGCGGCGAGCCCCGCCAGCGCGTCCGGCGTGGGCGCGTCGAGGGCGGCGAATACGCCGACCTGCGGATCGTAGCGCCGCGCACCCCCCGCGACGATCGCAAAGCGGGCATGGCGCCCACGGAGCGCCGACCGGGCCGGGAAATCGAGCGGATCGTAGCCAGTCATGCCGCGCATCCTACCGCGCGGGTGCCGCCCTCGAAATGGCGGCGACACAAAAAAGCCGGGGGAGCCCCCCCGGCTTTCCTTGAAACGAAGCGCGACGACTCAAATCACCGTCGGCTCGCGATAGGCGCTGCGTTCGCGCTCGATCTCGTCACGGGTATAGGCCGGCGCCTTGTCGTCGAACGCGGTCCAGCCCGACTGACGATAGGCCGCGCCGCGCGTCGCCGCATTCACGCCGCGACGGTTGAGCACCGCCTCGGCTTCCGGCGCCAGCGAGTCCTCCACACGCGCGCTCACCAGCGTGCCGCCGCGGCGGACGCCTTCGGAATAGACATGCGCGTCCTCCTCGCTCTCGCCGGCATTCTTGAGCGCGCCGACGATGCCGCCCGTGGCCGCGCCGCCGATGCCGCCGATCGCAGCACCCGCCGCGGTCGAGGCGAGCCAGCCGGCCGCCACGATCGGGCCGAGGCCCGGAATGGCCAGCAGGCCGAGGCCCGCAAGCAGGCCGCCGACGCCGCCCAGCGCCGCGCCGGTCGAGGCGCCACGGCTGACGTCGCCATGTGCGTTGACGTCGCTCACGTCATGGTCGCCATGCGTGTTGTTGGCGACGATGCTGAGATCGCTGTGCGGCACACCCAGCCGCTCCAGCTCGTTCACCGCGGCCTTGGCATCCGAATAATCGTCGAACAGACGGGTAATGGTCCGGCTCATCGCATTTCTCCTGCAGATCTCGTGGGGTTAGCGCGCGGTGATGTTGCCCTTGTAGTCGAGCGTCACGGTCACCTTCTTGCCGTTCTTCATCGCCATGCCCTGCCAGGCGCCGTTCTCGGTGCCCCTCAGGCCGGCGATGTCCGTATACCCCGCCTTGGCGAGCCGGCCCTTGGCCTGGTCTTCGGTGAAGGAGCTGCGGCCCTTGGCGGGCGCCGCGACATGGTGCGCCGTGCCGTCCTTCACCACCGGGTTGTGCGAGCCGGACTGGCCGCTGCTCTGCGCAGCCGCCCCCGTCGTCGCGAGCCCGAGCGCCGCGACGGCCATGATGATGCGTTTCATGCCCATTCCTCTCATATACTGACGTCCCACGCCCGCCGATCCCTCCCGGCGGCGTGGAGATTTGTTAAACCCCTGAAGGACTTGATTGGTTCATCGCGGCGACGCACGGCCCACCGCTTGCCAGCGCCGCCGCGGCTCGCCACTGTCCGCGCCGAACCTCGGGGGACCCAATGCAGCACACGACCAAAGCCCAGACCCGCGCGCGCGTGGTGCTCGCCGCCGCCATCGCCGCTGCCGCCTTGTGGATCGGCATGGCGTTCGTGCCGGCGATCCTCTGGGCCGGCGTGCTCGCGATCGGGGTCGAGCCGCTGCGGGTGTGGCTGAGCGCGCGGATGCCCGGTCGCCCGACCATCGTGGCGGCGCTGCTCACCCTCGCCGTCCTGCTGGTCGTGCTGATCCCGCTGTCGATCGCGATCAGCCAGGCGCTGGTCGAGGCGCAGTCGGTCGCCGCCTGGATTTCGGATGCGCGCGCGCACGGCGTGCCGCTGCCCGACTGGGTCGCGCGCCTGCCCTGGGGCCGCGAGCAGGTCACCGCCTGGTGGAACCTCCACCTCGCCACCCCCGAGGCCGCCGCCGCCGAGTTCGGCCGGCTCGACCAGTCGCTATGGCGCAGCCATTCGCAGGCCTTCACCCACAGCCTGATCCGCCGGGTGGTGGTGTTCGCCTTCACGCTGGTCGTGCTGTTCTTCCTGCTGCGCGACCGCGACAACATCGTCCGCCAGCTCGAGCGCGGTGCGACCCGCGCGTTCGGCGACGCAGGCGACCGGCTCGGCCGGCAGATCTTCGCGGCGGTGCGCGGCGCGGTCGACGGGATGGTGCTGCTCGGGCTCGCGCAGGGCATCCTGATGGCGATCCTGTTCGCGATCGGCGGGGTGCCGCACCCGATCCTGCTCGGGCTGTTCTCGGGCTTCGCCTCGATCATCCCGTTCGGGCTGGCGGTGGTGCTGGTGCTGGCGCTGCTGCTGCTGCTCGCCAAGGGGGCGGTGATGGCGGCGATCCTCGTCGGCGCGATCGGCTATGCGCTCAACTTCGTGATCGACCATTTCCTGCGCCCGAGCCTGATCGGCGGCACGACGCGCCTCCCCTTCGTCTGGGTGCTGATCGGCATCCTCGGCGGCGTGGAGACGATCGGGCTGCTCGGGCTGTTCGTCGGCCCCGCGGTGATGGCGGCGCTGGTGCTGCTGTGGCGCGAATGGGTGGCCGAGGGCGATATCGGCGGGGCGGAAGCGGGGCACACGGCGGAATTGCATCCTGCAGTTTCAGAACGTGGGAAAAGCTAAAGCTGCGATGCGGTGCTAACGGCCTCCTGCGTGAGCAGCGAATGACTCAAAGTGGGTGGGAAGCTGCCGTTCCGGATATGCTATACCCCACCTCAGGAGGCTGCGCGTGGACGTTCTGGATGTGCCAAGAAGTACACTTTGGGAGGCGTTCAACCTAGTGATCGCACAATGGCCTGCCGAAGTAAGGCCTGGCGCCAAATCATTTCACATAAACGGTGGATGCAATATGCGAGAGTATAACGAGATACATTCTCGCATAGAAGATTGGGCAGAGAAAAGCGATTTCGACGGCATCCTGGATGATATTATCGGCTCGGTTCAACACTATGTGTCCTCGACCATTCACGATGCCCTTAGAAACCTTACCGTTCTGCGGCCGAGCGACTTAGACTTCGAAGCTTTCGCCTCTCGATTCGACAGTCACCCGAACTATCGGGTGATTAGCGGCTGAACGTCCGGTTCTGGGGCGGAAGCGGACGAGCCGCGCACCGCGCCCCCCCTTGCCCCGCGCGCCGCATTCCGCTAAGGCCGCGCGCTTCCAAGCACACAGCTCGGGAACCATGCGGGAGGCGGCTTCTGGCCGTCGCTTGTACCGCTCGACTTGAAAGAGAGTGACATGGCTAAGAAGATTACCGGCTATATCAAGCTGCAGGTGGCTGCCGGCGCCGCAAACCCCTCGCCGCCTATCGGCCCTGCCTTGGGTCAGCGCGGCGTGAACATCATGGAATTCTGCAAGGCGTTCAACGCCGCGACCGGTGACGTCGAGAAGGGCACGCCCCTCCCCACCGTCATCACCGTCTATGCGGACCGTAGCTTCTCGTTCGAGACCAAGACGCCCCCGGCGACCTATCTGCTCAAGAAGGCCGTCAACCTGAAGTCGGGCTCGAAGGAGCCGGGCAAGGTCGTCGCAGGCAAGATCAAGCGTTCGCAGCTGTCGGAAATCGCCCAGGTCAAGATGAAGGACCTGAACGCGAACGACATCGAAGCCGCGACGAAGATCATCGAAGGTTCGGCCCGCGCGATGGGCCTCGAAGTGGTGGAGGGCTGATTCCATGGCAAAGCTGACCAAGAAGCAGAAGAGCTGGAGCGTCGATCCCCTGAAGCTGCACGGCGTCGATGAAGCGATCGCGCTGGTGAAGCAGTATGCGACCGCCAAGTTCGACGAGTCGATCGAAGTCGCGCTGAACCTCGGCGTCGATCCGCGCCACGCCGACCAGATGGTCCGCGGCGTCGTGACGCTCCCGGCCGGCACCGGCAAGACCGTGCGCGTGGGCGTGTTCGCCCGCGGCGCCAAGGCCGAGGAAGCCTTGGCCGCCGGTGCGGACGTCGTCGGTGCCGAAGACCTGATGGAAGCCATCCAGGGCGGCAAGATCGACTTCGATCGCTGCATCGCCACCCCGGACATGATGGGCCTGGTCGGCCGTCTCGGCAAGGTGCTGGGTCCGAAGGGCCTGATGCCGAACCCGAAGCTCGGCACCGTGACCATGAACGTCGCCGAAGCGGTGAAGGCCGCCAAGGGCGGTCAGGTGGAATACCGCGTCGAAAAGGCCGGCATCATCCACTCGGGCATCGGCAAGGTGAGCTTCTCGAACGAAGACCTGCGCCGCAACTTCGACGCCCTGGTCGACGCGGTCGTCAAGGCCAAGCCGGCGGGCGCCAAGGGCAAGTACCTCCAGAAGGTCGCGCTGTCCTCGTCGATGGGCCCGGGCGTGAAGGTCGACACGGCGGAAGTCGCCGCCGCCTGATCCTTCGGGACAAGACAAACGGAAAGGGCCGGGGCGCGATCCCCGGCCCTTTTTGCATGCAAAGCCCGCTCCCGCCTGCGGGAGAGGGTTGGGTGAGGGTGGCAAGGGCGAGTGCGGCGGATCACGCCTCCTCGCCCCCCCAACCGTCATCCCGGCGAAAGCCGGGATCCATTGGGGTCACCGACGTGGCGCTTGCTGGATCGGCGTGGCGAATGGATCCCGGCTTTCGCCGGGATGACGGCGGGAAGGGACATCCCACCAGAAACCACAAGCAAACGTTTGCAAGAGTACGTCACCACCGTAACGCCACGGTAACAAATCCTCGCTCCCGTTTCACCACATTGCAATCAAACCGACACGGCGTCGTTCCGACTCTTCGTTAGGGGCGCTCCCACAAGACCAATAAGGGTCCAGGGAGATTCCATCATGCAACCGCATCCCGCGCTGCTTCGCGCGACCTCGGCGCTCGCCCTCATGCTGGCGACGCTCGCCCCGGCCTATGCCCAAACGACCCCGCCGCAGGACGACACCGCCGGCACCGACGAGATCGTCGTCAACGGCAGCTATGCCCGCAGCCTCGCCGCCGCGACCGAGGCGAAGCGCCGCGCCGAATATGGCCTCGATTCGATCAGCTCGACCGACATCGGCAAGTTCCCCGCGCAGAACGTCGCCGAAGCGCTCCAGCTCGTCACCGGCGTCGCGATCACGCGGCCGCGCGGTGAAGGCCTGTACGTCAGCGTCCGCGGCCTCGGGCCGCAGTTCCAGAGCACGCTGCTCAACGGCCGCCCGGTCGCGCTCAACGACCTGATCGAGAATGGCGGCGCCAACGGCCGCCAGTTCCGCTTCGAAATGCTGCCCGCCGAGTTCGTGGCGAACATCGACGTGGTGAAGACCCCCACCTCGGACATGACCGAGGGTGCGCTGGGCGGCAATATCGACGTGCGTACCTTCCGCCCGTTCGATGTCGGCAACAAGGTCACCGCCAACCTCCGCGGCACCTACACCACCCAGACCGAGAAGGTGAAGCCCAACGCCACGCTGATCGGCAGCCACACCTTCGGCGACAGCTTCGGCATCCTCGTCGGCGCGCAATATTGGGGCAAGGCGGTCCGCAACGATCGCTTCATGAACTTCGGCTGGAACAAGGACAAGTATCTGACGGACGCGCAGGGCAAGCTCCCCGCCGGCCTCTACACCCCCACCCGTACCCGCCCGACGATCGAGACCGAGGATCGCAAGCGCATCTCCGGCATCGTCTCGGCGCAGTGGCGCCCGACCCCCGAGCTCGAGACCAGCCTCGACGTGCTTGCGACCCGGCTCGACGTCGCCTATGACGAGTTCGGCATGGACATCTATCCGGACGATCCCGGCACCGTGATCCAGCCCGGCTACAAGGTCAGCGGCACCACCGTCACCGGCGCGACGATCAACAATGTCCGCTTCATGGCCAGCCGCGAATACAGCCTCAACCGCCACGACCTGCTGACCATCGGCCTCAAGCAGAGCTGGAACCACGATCGGTTCCACGTCACCGCCAACCTCAACTGGTCGTCGGCGCACAGCTTCCACCCGAGCAACGCCGAAGGCACCGTGCGCAGCCGCGCCTTCCTGACCGCGCCGCTCACCTACGATGCCTCGGGCGGCTACAAGGTCCTGCCGACCCTGACGACCCCGGTCGATCTCACCAACCCGGCGAACTACAAGCTCTACACCTTCAACATCGCGCCGAAGAACAGCAAGGACTGGGACCAGTTCGCCCGGCTCGACACCGCCTATGATGTCGGCGGCTTCCTCCGCAAGGTGGCGGTCGGCGCCGAATATCACTGGCGCAAGCGCGATTACTGGCGCCGCGACTATAACATCACGCCGGCCGCCGGCACGCCGCTGACCTCGCTCGGCGCCGGCGCGTACCAGCAGCTGCCGTATGACGACTTCCTCTCGGGCGTGAGCGGCAACCTCCCCCGCACCTTCCTGGTGCCGGTCACCGCGGGCTATTACAACGCGCTGTTCAACGACACGATCGCCAACGCGCCGCTGACTGCCGGCGACAAGGCCTCGCTGTTCAAGACCACCGAGAAGACCGCCTCGGCCTATGCCCGGCTCGATTACGGCACGATGCTGGGCGGCGTGGACATTCTCGGCAATGTCGGCATCCGCTACGTCCATACCGATCAGAACGCGACGGGCTATCTGCGCACCGGCAACAACACCAGCCCGGTCGCCTATCCCAAGACGTTCAACGACTGGCTGCCGAGCTTCAACCTGAAGGCCGAGCTGACCAGCACGCTGGTCGCCCGCTTCGCCGCGAGCCGGGTGCTCACCCGCCCCAACGTGACCGACAGCGCGCCGCGCATCACCGTCTCCACCGACGCCCCGACGGCGGGCGGCGGCAACCCGCAGCTGCTGCCCTTCCTCGCCACCCAGTTCGACGGCGGCCTGGAATGGTATTTCAATCCGCGCGGCGCGCTGACCGGCGCGGTGTTCTACAAGGCGATGGACGACTATATCACCGCGCAGAACGTCAATATCGACATTCCGGGCCGCGGCACCGTGCTGCTCTCCACCCAGGTCAATGGCGGCAACGCCAAGGTGTACGGCGTCGAGGCGGGCTACAACCAGGTGTTCACCTTCCTCCCCGCGCCGTTCGACGGGCTGGGCATGCAGGCGAGCTATACCCACACCTCGGTCAAGGCCAACTACACCGCCGGCGCGCGCCCGATCGTCGACCAGCTGATCGGCCTGTCGAAGAACAGCTTCAACGTCGTCGGCTTCTACGAGAAGGGCCCGCTGGCGACCCGCCTCTCCTATGTATGGCGCGACCGGTATCTCTCGGGCACCGGCAGCACCACCCAGGCACCGAGCTACACCGCGCCGTTCGGCACGCTGGACGGCAGCATCTCCTACAAGCTGCTGCCCAACGTCCAGCTGAGCGTCGAGGCGATCAACCTGTCGGGCGCCAAGCTCTACACCTATAACGACGATCCCAACCGCTTCGGCGAGATCAACTATTACGGCCGCACCTTCCTGTTCGGGGTGCGCGCCGAGTTCTGATCGGGCACGCGATCGGAGAAAAGCGAAAGGGCCGGGCGCGATCCCGGCCCTTTTGGCGTGTTGCTTGCGCTCCCGCGGGCGGAGGCGAAGGCATGGCTGCAGCATGCCCATCGCCAGTGCTGCGACACCTCCTGCGGCCGGCTAAAGCGTTTTCACCATGGGTGAAGACGCTCTAGATGTTTGTTTGCCGTATTTTCCGAGTCGTTGACCGTACACGGTCAACTTCAAAATTCTCTAGCTGCCCAGCAACGCGCGAAGGAGCGTGAGGCCCGCCTTGTCCCTGCGGACAAGGGCAGCATCGATCAGCCCGATGCGTGCGTTGCACACGCCCATGGCCGGCCCCTTGCGCTGCATGGCACGCGCGAATACGGCGCGATCCAGATGCGCCCGCTGCATGGCATCTTCGATAATGTCGGGCGGCGCCGTGAACGTTCCGGCTTTCCAGGTGCCCTCCGCCGGCGGCGTGCCGGTGCGCACCGCACGCGTGAGGAGGCGGCTCCACGCCACGAGAAGCTGCGTCGGGGTGGTACCGACCGTCTGGCCCGAGAGCACCGCGACGCATTCCTCGGGCGAGGCGCGCTCCGCCCAGCGAAGACGGGACTCGTAGTGACCGGCATAATCGAGCAGCAACGCGTCGTCGCGCGTCACCGCGCGCCCCAGCAGATCTCTCAGCACGCCGCCGGTGGCCGTCATCAGCACCTGGAATGCGACCGCGGGTCCGGCCTGTTGCTGCCCCTTGGCCGCCGTCCATTCGCGCGTGAGACGCGCGTACAGGGCCGGGTTGACGTTGCGCACCTCGGCCGCGGTCAGATCCCCGCCACTATACTGATACAGCACCATGTCGAGATCATGGTCCACATCCTCGAAAGGCGGCACCGGAGTCGCGGCTACGGGGCGCAAGACTGTCGGCTGCTCCCCGGTGAGGCTGGCGGAACGCAGTGGGTGGAACAGCGCGTAGAGGTAAACGCCGCCAACCAGAAGGGGGACAGCGAGGAGACTCAGGCTTTTCATCGCCGCACGATAGATCCGCTTGCTGCGGATCTCGTCGCTGCGCGTGCGATAGAGGACGCCGAACGGGAACCCGGCATCGTGCTGCTGCTGGATGCGGCGCATCCACCAGGCATAGGATTCCTGGTTCAGGCTATGCAGCGCCGTGGGATGATAGACCTGCAGCTGCAGGATCGTCCGTTCGACGTGCGGCGCGGCGAACCAACTCTCGATCCGGCCCGACAGGCCCTTGAGCGGCGGCTCGCGAAGCCGGCGTAGGCAGCGGTGGATCCTGCTATCCTGAACGCGCTGTTCGACCTCGAAATACCGGTCCTGCGCGCGCTGCAGTATCCAGCTGACCGCATCCGGGCGGCGCAGCTCCAGCGCGGGCGCGTCCCAGTGGAAATAGCCGATCACCCGATCGAGCATCGGGTCACTGCGCGGCACCCCGTGTACGATGATGTCAGCGAAGAAGCGCTCGACCTGTTCGGCATGTTCGAGGTTCTGCATCGCCGGGTCGCCGAGGATCTGCTCGACAAGCGCCATCATCTTGACGTGGGAGAACAGCGGGGCACGATCGAACACCAAGGCGCGCAGCGCCCGCATCGCATCGGAAGCGGCGCCGGGGCGCCGGTCCAGCGAGGCTCCCGCCGGTGCGGGATGATCGACGGCGTCGTCCATCGCCGCACGGATCGCGTCCTCCGACGGTGTCATCACCGGCGGGGACGGCAGTGGCACGGTTACCGGCGCCGCGGCATCGTTCCTGGCTGCGCGGACCGCCGCCTCGGACGGCTCCAGCGGCGCTCGCGGCGGTTCGGGTACGATAGGAGCGGGCGCAGCCTCGGCCTGCGCACCCGAAGCTGCCGCCGCTGGCGCCTGCGCGTCCTCGTCGGCCCCGAACATGCCGGCGGAACTGGCTTCATCGGGCGCAGCCGCGTGCAACTCGGCGAGCTGCATCGCGCGGTCGTGCGCCTGCCGGAGGGCGTTGAAGCCCTCCGGGTCGCTGTCCGGGTCCATGGTCTTCAGCAGCCGCGCATAGGCCTTGCGGACCGTCCGCACGTCGCCGGTCGGCGGAATGCCCAGCGTTTCCCACGGGCTCGTCACAGGTATCTTTCCCCTTCCATGGCATCCAGCTTGCGGGTGATCATCGCCGCCGCTTCCGCGATCGCGTGGCCGTCCTGGGTTTCGAGCACCCCTTCGAAATGGGCGAGGAGGTCACCGGCCGTCGCGCGACGATCGCCGATGAATGCCTCGTAGCAGCGCTCGGCGCGCGCGATCAGCGCCTGGCTTGCCGCCTGGTCGCGCGGGTGGATCTTCAGTTCGGCGAGCGCCGCGCGGCGCGCCTCCGCCTCGCCAGGATCCACCTCCTGGTCGGCAATGACGAGCTGCCGCGTCTCCCCCGTCTCCGGCACGATCACGTCGACTTCGAGCAGCCCACTGACATCATATGTGAAGCGGCAGTCGATCATCACTTCCCCGGCGGCGCGTGGCGGCACGGGAATCTCGACCTCCCCCAGCTTGATGTTCGCCGCCACCAGCCGGGCCTCGCCCTGGTAGATCTCGAACTGCACCTTGCGCTGCTGAGCGTGTACCGTCTGGAATCGGTGGACGCGGCTTGCCGGCAGCACGGTGTTGCGCTCGAGGATCGGCGCGAAGCGCCCGCCATGCAGCCTGCCATGCGCATCGCGCGTCATCACCTCGATGCCCAGGCTGAACGGGCAGACGTCGGTCAGCCGAATTTCGTCGAGATCCGCCCTGCGTTCGCGCAGGCCCGCCTGCACCGCCGCGCCCAGCGCGATGGCGTGATCGGGGTGGATACTGGCGTTGGGAAAGCGCGCGAACATCCGCGTCACCGCCTTGCGGACGACCGGCATCCGCGTCGCACCGCCGACCAGCACGATCTCGCGCAGCGTTTCGGCGCGCAGATTGCTGTCGCGCATTGCCCGCAGCACCGGCTCACGCAGCCGGTCGAGCAGCGGCGCGGCAGCGGTCTCGAACTGCTCGGCGGTGATCGTGGTCGACAGCAGCTCGTCCTGCCAGACGATGTCGAAGGTGGCGGCCTCGGCCTCGCTCAACGCGCGCCGGGTGCGCTCGGCCGCCGCCCGCGCCTGCTCGCGCAGCTTCGGGTGCGCCGCGCCGAGCGGCAGCCGCAGCCGCTCCTTGGCGATGCCGACGATCACCTCGTTGAAATCCTCGCCGCCCAGCCGGTTGTCGCCGGCCGAGGCGCGGACCTCGATCACCCCGTCGAAGATCTCGACGATCGAGACGTCGAAGGTGCCGCCGCCCAGATCGAAGACGAGAAAGGGGTCGCGGTCCTCGCGGTCGGCGATGCCATAGGCGAGCGCGGCGGCGGTGGGCTCGTTGACCAGTCGCTCGACCTTGAGCCCGGCCAGTTCACCCGCGCGGCGCGTCGCCTTGCGCTGGCGGTCGCTGAAATAGGCGGGCACGGTAATCACCGCGCTGGTCACTTCCTCGCCGCAGTGGCGCTCGGCATCGGCCTTGAGGCTCTTGAGCACCAGCGCCGAAACCTCCTCCGCGGTGAACGCCGTGCCGCCGAGCTGGATCGGCTTCTGGGTACCGATCAGCCGCTTGAACGCAGTGGCGGTGCGGTCCGGATAGACCGGCTGGCGATCGCGCGCGGCACGGCCGACGAGCACCGCGCCATCCTCGGTCAGGCTCACCGCCGAGGGGGTCAGCACGTCGCCCAGGCTGTTCGGAATCAGCTCGGGTCCGCCCTCCCCCCAGCGCGCGATCGCGCTGTTGGTCGTGCCAAGATCGATACCTACGATCACGAAAGTCCCCCCGCGCCCCCTGACGAACAGAGCCATTCTAGAGCGATTTCGTCGCGAGAACCGCGATTTGCCGCCATCATCTCGACCGGGTCGGGGTGCCGGCACTGCCGTCGCGGCCGGCGGCCGGGTGCCGGCGCGCGCGACCTAATCGATTCGTTGATGGGGCGCTCGGGCGAGGCCTTGTATCGAAGGGCTTCCGCAGACGGGAAGAGTAGGTCCGAGCATGTTGCAAGCAACCGCAGCCACGCGCACCGGCAATCAAGGGGCGCCCAGCGCGCCGACGCCGCCGACGGCGGAGACGGGTGCCCATCCCCTTGATCGCCTGATGGCGGGCGGCTCGCCGCTCGACCGGCTGGTACCGCCGCCGCGCTATACGGTCCGGCAAGGCGACACGCTGTCCAGCATCGCGGCAGCGCTCGGCACCGATTGGCAGACGCTCGCTCGGATCAACGGGATCAGCAATCCGGACCGCATCGCCGCGGGCCAGACCCTCCGTCTGCCGGACAGCGCCGCCACCGCCGCTACCCACCTTGTGCAGCCGGGCGAGACGCTGTCGGGCATCGCGGCACGCACCGGCACCGATGTCGCGACGCTGGCGCGGATCAACGACATCGACAATCCCAACCGCATCCAGCCCGGCCAGGTGTTGCGCCTCGGCGGCGGCGCGGCCGCAGCGGTTCCGCACCCCCAGCCCAGCGGCCAGCGCGCGAACCCCAGCGGCGCCCCCGTGCCGCTCGGCAGCGTCTCCGAGCGCTACGAGAGCGGCGGGCGCGGCCCGGGTACCGTGTCCAGCGGCAACGGCGATCCGGGCGGCGTCTCCTACGGCGTCTACCAGCTGTCGTCCAGGGCCGGCACGCTCCAGTCGTTCCTGCGCCACGAAGGCGCGCGCTGGTCGGCGGCGCTGGGCCCGAACATCGGCAGCGCAAGCTTCAACCAGCAGTGGAAGGCGATCGCGGCGCGCGATCCGCAGGGTTTCCGCGCGGCGCAGCACGCCTTCATCGAGCGCACCCATTACGATCCCGCGGTCGGCAAGGTCCGCGACGCGACCGGCCTCGACCTGCGCACGCGCCACGAAGCCGTGCAGCAGGCGACCTGGTCGAGCGCGGTCCAGCACGCCCGCGCGCCCCAGCTGCTCGAGGCCGCCATCCAGCGCACCGATCGCGAGGTCGGGCGCGCCTCGCCCGACTATGATCGCGCGCTGGTTTCCAACATCTATGCCGAGCGCACCACCTATCTGCAGGGGCTCGCGGCCAGCGGCAGCTACACCCCCGCCGAGGCGGCCCAGCTGCGCTCGATCACCCAGGAACGCTATCCCAACGAACGGCGCGAGGCGCTCGCGCTGTTCGATCGCCCGGCGCCCGCGACCACCGGCGGCACCGCGCCGGTCGCGGGCACGACGGCAGGCGCGCCGCGCACCGGGGCGGACTTCGCGGCGGTCATCCACCGCTCGGGCGATGCGCAGGCGCGCGCCGATCTCGCGGCGGGCCGCGCGGTGCTGGTGGCGGTGCGCCATGACTCGACGCTGCAGGCCGGCGGCGGCCGGGGGGAATATGACGACACCATCGCCCTGGTCTCGCGCCAGGCCGATGGCAGCTACCGCGCGCAGGTCTTCCAGGGCAACACCGAGCCGGCGGGCGTCTATGCGGCGCGCGGCTACGGCGTCGACGTCAATGGCGACGGTCGCAAGGAGCTGGGCCGGCTGGTCGAGGGCAATTACCGCTACGAACGGCAAGCGGGCACCTTCGCCGGCAACCGCTTCTTCCGCGCGACCGCGACCCAGACGGCGCTGCGCGACAGCAACCAGGACGGCCGCTTCACCGGCGCCGACACGCTCGACCGTCGCGGCGCGGGCCGCTCGATGCTGCTCCATCAGGGCGGCAACGGCGGGACCGGGTCGGCGGGCTGCCAGACGCTGCGGCCGAGCGACTTCAACGCGCTGCTGGCCGGCCTTGGCCGCCAGTCGTCGGTTAGCTATGTGCTGGTAAACGCCAGCCGGTAAGGACTTCGCATGCGTCTCGTCTTCGCTCCCCTGCTGGTGCTCGCGGCCTGCGGCGCGGCGAACGGCGACGGCGCCGGGGAGCGCCAGGCACCCGCCGCCGCTGCGGCCAACGCCGCCCGTTCGGCGCCCGCAGCACCGGCGACCCCGGCGCCCGCCACATCCCCGCCGGCGGCCGCCGCGGACTGCGATCCCGGCGCCCCGGAAAGCCCCTGCCAGATCGTCGGCACATGGCGGGTGATCAAGGTATATAATCCCGGCAACCAGGATCCGCTCGAGGACGAGATGGGCATGGTCGGGTCGAGCTTGACCGTCACCGGCAACAGCGACGCCTCGGGCGCGATCCGCTGGGACGGGCCGGACAATGGCCAGTTCGACCATAGCGACGTCTGCACCGGCCCCTATCTGAGCCCCGCCGCCGCCCCGCGACCAGCTGCCGCGCGGGCAACGCTGGCCACGGCGCTGAAGGCCTGGGGCGTCGCCGGCGACGCGGGCAAGGCGCGGCATCTCGGCTGCGACGAGGGCCATTGGGCGGTGCCGAGCGACGCCAGCGGCAAATGGTTCGGGCTGGTGCTGCCGATGGGCCGCCGGATGGCGTTCGAATGGTTCGACAAGCGGATGGTGCTCGCCGAACGCATCGGCTGACGCGCCGTCCGGCGCACCCGAACCCCCTCCCCGCTTGCCATCGCCGGCCAAGCTTGTAACACCGCGCGCTTCCTTCACCCACGGAGCCGCTCGCCATTCGCCAGATCGCCGCCTTGCCCTATCGTACCCTCGGATCGGGGGCCGACGCGTCCACCCAGGTGCTGCTGGTCACCTCGCGGGGGACCGGGCGCTGGGTGATTCCCAAGGGCAATCCCGGCGCCGGGCTCAGCGCGCACGCCGCCGCGGTGCGCGAGGCCGAAGAGGAAGCGGGCGTGCAGGGCGTGATCTGCCCCACCCCGCTCGGCTCCTATCGCTATCGCAAGAAGCGCAGCAACGGCGCCTCGCTGATGGCCGATGTCGAGGTGTTTCCCTTCTCGGTCACGCGCGAGCTCGATGCCTGGAAGGAACAGGGCGAGCGCCAGCGCCGCTGGTTCGATCTGGCCGACGCCGCCAATGCCGTCGACGAGCCCGATCTGCGCGAGCTGATCCGCTCGTTCGGGCCCGAGGAATTTCGCGCCGCCACCCGGCGCATGGGGGTGCTCGGCACCGTCGTTCACAAATCAAAGGTCAATCGCATGTTCGCGTGGTTCCAACGCCTGTTGCCCAAATCGGGCAATTTCTTCGAGATGTTCGAGGCGCATGCCGCCACGGTGGTCGCCGGCGCCGATGCGCTGGCGCGGGTGCTGCAGCATGGCGGGCCCGACCATATCCGCGAAGTGATCGAGCGCGAGCATGACGCCGACGAGATTACCCGCCAGGTGCTCCAGACGGTGCGCGTCACCTTCCTCACCCCCTTCGATCGCGGCGCGATCACCGCGCTGATCGGATCGATGGACGATGCGATCGACGAAATGCAGGCGACGGTACGCGCGATCGACCTGTACGAGATCCGCCATTTCGAGCCCGAGATGAAGGACATGGCCGGCATCGTCCTCGACGCCGCCCGCCTCACGCTGGAGGCGATGCCGCTGTTGCGCGACGTCGCGAAGAATGGTCGCCGGCTGCACGAGCTGACCGAGCGCCTCGTCCGCATGGAAAGCCATGCCGACGACATCCACGCCGCCGGCCTCAAGCGCGCCTACAAGGAACTGGCCCCGCAGGATCCGCTGCAGTTCGCGGTGATGCGCGAACTGTACAAGCATCTCGAGCGGATCGTCGACGCGTTCGAGGATGTCGCGAACGAGATCGACGGCCTCGTCATCGATCACGCCTGATCCATCATGCACGAACTTGCCCTGCCGCTGCTCATCGGGCTGATCCTGGTCGCGCTGGCGTTCGATTTTCTCAACGGCCTGCACGATGCGGCGAACGCGATCGCCACGGTGGTCGCGACGCGGCTGCTCAAGCCGGTCCATGCGGTCGCCTTCGCGGCGTTCTTCAACTTCGCCGCCTATTTCGTCACCATTGCCTTCCCCAGCATGCACAAGGTGGCGGAGACGATCGGCAAGGGGCTGATCGACCAGGATCTGGTGACGCCGGGCGTGGTGTTCGGCGCGCTGGTCGGCGCGATGTTCTGGAACGTCGTCACCTGGATGAAGGGCATCCCCTCCTCGTCCAGCCATGCGCTGGTCGGCGGGATGGTGGGCGCGGGCGTGGCGCATGCCGGGTTCGAGGGCATCCAGTGGACCGGGCTCAACAAGACGCTGCTCGCGATCGTGCTTTCGCCGACGCTCGGCATGATCCTGGCGATGGCGATCATGCTGGTGACCAGCTGGCTGTTCCGCCGCGCCTCGACGAACCGGGCGGAGCGCAGCTTCCGGGTGCTGCACCTGATCTCCTCGGGCGCCTATTCGCTGAGCCACGGGCTCAACGACGCGCAGAAGACGATGGGCATCATCACCGTGCTGCTCTACTCGACCGGCTATCTCCAGGGTGACTTCGAGGTGCCGCACTGGGTGGCGATCAGCTGCTATGTCGCGATCGCGCTGGGCACGCTGAGCGGCGGCTGGAAGATCATCGAGACGATGGGCTCGCGGATCACCAAGCTGTCGCAGCACCAGGGGTTCAGCGCGTCGATGGGCGGCTCGATCATCCTGTTCGCAGCTTCCTGGCTGGGCATCCCGGTCTCGACCACGCACACCATCACCGGCGCGATCATCGGCGCGGGGACGGCGCGGCGGGCCTCGGCGGTGCGCTGGGGGGTAGCGAGCAACGTCGTCGTCGCCTGGGTGATCACCATCCCCGCCTCGGCGGCGGTGGGCGCGCTGTTCTACGCGCTGACCCGGCTGTTCTGAGGGGCGGCGGGCTGGGGCTGTCTTTAGCGCCCATGCCGCCATTTTTTGCGGTGCCGCCGTGCCACACCGCTGCGCCCTCCGGCACGGGATGATCGGCGAGGCGTTCGGCAGCGCACGCTTTTCCTGAAAACGCGCAGCGTACCGGCGAGGATGCGGGGTTCGCATCCTCGCCGGTCGCTAGCCGCCCTGCCGGACGGCATGCACCTTAGCGGAGGGTAGGGACGCGCGCCCGGCGCGCGCTTACCTGCCGATCACGCGGCGGTGACCGACGGATTAAGCAGACCGCAGTCGTTCTTCAGGAGGATGCTATCCCCCGCCGCGAAGGCGACCGGGCTGCCGGCCGAGGTCTGCCCAGCCGGGATGGTGATCGCCACGCCGGTCGCGGCACCGTTGCGAACGACGTCGCAGATCACGTCGACGCCGAGCACCCGCGACAGCGTCGCGGTCACCTGACCGGCCGCCGTCGAGACGGAGAGCGTCGCGGTGCCATACTGGTTGCGCTTGGCCGGCGCGCCGTTGCGGCGGACGCAGAATGCGCCGACAACCCGCCCGTCACCGCGATCGTTCAGGCCGCCGGCCTTGGTGGCGTACATATCGCGAATAATCGCATATTGCTCGGCAAGCGTGTAGATCGACCAGTCCGGAACAATCCGGTTCGGGTCGTCGAACCGGTCGCTGTTGTCGTTGATTTGGGCTGGCGTGAGACCAACCGGGTCCACGCTCGACGGCCTGCGCCCCTTGAACATGGCTTGCGACACGTCAACACCGCCGTCCGGGGCGACGCCGTCATAGTAGGAGTCGATGACCTGCACGGCGGCGTTGGCCGCAAAGGTGCGCCCCATACCAGGATAAAGTTGGTTGTTGTTCGGAATCCGGACCGTGCCGGAGTCATCCCAGGTCGTGAAGCCCTGGGCGCCGGAGGCCTTCCCGCCATCGATGGAGCCAGTAACGCCCGTCAGCTGGCGTACGGTGGTATTGCCGCGCACCTGCATGCCCTGGCCGTTCGTCCAATCGGCGTTGGTCATCGCGCCGATGCCGTAGAAGGTCAGGCTTGAATGGAAGTTTCCAGCCACGTCGATCACACACTCGATGCGCGGCGGGGCGCTGCCGGCGCCGGTGAATACCGGTCCGTTGAACGACGTCTGGGACGCACCACCAAAGGTGAAATTGTCGTACATCTTGTACGACCCGGTGTGCAGCTGGCCCGGGCCTGCCGCGACGACAGTTTGGAACTGCCCGGTGTCCGGATGAATATAGGGGTTGTCCAGCGCACTCGCCCCGACAAGATTCCCTTCATATAGAAATCCTCGCAGTTCCAGGTAGCTGGAACCGCCATGCGCAAGCGAATCTCGCGTCCATCGTGTCCAGGTGTTGAACGCGACGACGATGTCGACACCGGCGCGCACGCCGCCGGCAGCGATACCGTCAAAGCTGTTGTGCGCGACGAACACACCGCCCGACATACCGACCGATGTGTCGGTCCCGATGCTAACGCGAGGAAAGTTGTTCGGTGCAGTGCCATTCGGCACGCCGAAGCGGCACCGCGTGACACGAACGTCGTTCGACTGCCCCTGCAGATTGAGAATCTGATCCTGGCCGTTGCCCATAGCGATGAGTTCGGAAGCCGAGGCGGAAACATCCAGACTGTCGATGCGCCAATGGCTGTTGTTGTTGCAGTGTACGCGCGCAACCTTGGTCGGCCGAGAAAGATTTTCGGATTGGATCAGCGCGGGTGTGGCCGGCGATTTTCCATAGCTGGGCCACGTCGAAAAGCCGAGACGCGTGCTCCCCAGTGCGAGCAGGATCGTCGCGCCGCTCGCTTCGCTGGCAGTGATCGCTTGCAGTTCGCCGACGCTCGACGCGGTATAGCACCTGGCAGTGAACGTCTCGGCCGGCAGCGTGCGTGCGCCGCGGTCGAAGGTGTAGGCCGGGACCGACCGCCCCAGATCGCGCTGGATCGTCAGCGTGCCGCTGACCGTGCGGCCGTCACCGATCGCCGTGAAATCGAGGACATAGTCGCCGCCGTTCAGCCGGTTGGCCTTGCCGGACTCGCTCGGCGTCGGCGAGCGGCCGTCGGTGGGAAGGGTGAGGTGCGCCGCGGTACCGCTGCGCCAGGTGAACTGGGTGCTGGTGGCATTGAACGGCGCGTCGATGAAGCCGCGCTCGAACAGCAAATTGCCCATGTTCACCGCGCCCGCACCTACCTTGGTGTCGGCGCCGCGCACCATGACGAGGTGATAGACGTCGCTGGACGACGCCGCGCCGGTGACGTTGAGCGCATAGGCGATCTGGCGGAAGCTGGCGCCGCTCCCGTCGGTTTCGGCGACCAGCGCGGTGACCGTCTCGCCGATCGCGAGCGCGGCGGAAAGCGTGAGGCTGTCGCTGTCGAGCGCGACGGCGGCATTCGAGCCCTGGAGAAGCGAGAATTGGGAAGTCGCGCTGAGCTGGCGTTGCAGCGCGATGGTGCCGCCGACGAACCCGGCGTTCGTCGTCACATTCTGCACGGACAGGTTTATCATCGTCATTTTCCTCTACGATGCGCACGAAAAAGCCCGGGCGAACCGCTAGGGTTCGTCCGAAACAGGGCGCTTTGAAGGTTGGGTCATGCACGGCAGCGCGCGGACCCGAGGGGGGCCGCGGCTGAATTGAACGTCGCTAGTCTGGCCCGCGCGCGCGCTGTCTGCGCGGCACAGGCGTTACGCTGCCGGACTCCTCACGAGCCAGGATGCGATCTCGCCCGGAATTGGGCGCGATTCGGGAGCGTTCTTGTTTTGTACCGAAGCATCGTCGCGATGTCAAGTGCCGCGAACCGATCTGGAACATTAACGGCGGCGCGCCGCGTCGCGCGGGCGCGAAAAAGGGGCCGGGATCGCGCCCGGCCCCTCCTCCCCTCCTCAGAAGCCGAACGACAGGCGCAGATAGCCGAACTGGCCCGGCAGGTCGTAGGTCGTCGGGTCGAAATTGGCGCTCTGGCAGGTGAAGCAGGCGGGCGGCGCGCGGTCGAACAGGTTGTTCACGCCCAGCGTCAGCCGGGTGCGATGGTTCATCCAGGCCGGCGAGAAATAGGCCTGGAAGTCGCCATAGAACACCGCGCCGAGCCGGTGCACGTCGTCGCGCTCGTCGACCCCGCTGATGTAGCGCGCGGTGAACGCAATGCCGTAGCCCGGGCTCGACCAGTCGAGCGTCGCATTGCCCTTGAAGCGCGGATAGGCCTGGTCGGGGCTGCCCCGCTCGGTGCCGGCATAGCGCAGGGCCGGCGCGCCGAGGTCGGCGGGCGGCACCACGTCGTAGCGCAGCAGATAGGCGGCGTTGGCGTTGAGGCCGATCGTGCCCTCGCCGATCTTGTGGGTGCGGAAGGTCAGCGTGCCGTCCAGCCCGTCGGTGCGGATGCCGTTGAGGTTGAGCAGCCGCCCGCTGATCCCGGCGATGGTGCCGCTGCTCGTCCGGCGGATCGCCGCGCAGCTCACCGGATCGGCGTTGAACGCGCAGCGCCGCAGCGTCAGCGTCGCGGGCACCGAGTCGATCGCGTTGTCGAGCTTGATGTTGTAGTAATTGACCTCGAGGCTGAACGCGCTCGACCAGGCCTTGGCCCAGTCGGGGCTGTAGACGCCGCCCGCGGTCCAGGTCTTGGCGGTCTCGGGCTTGAGCGCGGTGTTGCCCTGCGAGAAGACGCCGAGCTGGCCGCCGGTCGGCTCGTTGTAGCTGCCGTTCGCCGGCACGCCGTTGGCGATGCAGTTCGCCCGCACCGTCGCGTTGCTGGCGAAGGACCCGCCCGCCGCACTCGTGCACGGATCGTCGATCGTCGCGTCGAAGCGCGACAGCCCGGCATAGAGCTCGCCGATGCTCGGCGCGCGCAGGCTCTCGGCATAGCCGCCGCGCAGCAGCAGGTCGGCCACCGGCTTCCACAGCCCCGAGGCGGTAAAGGTGGTGTTGCTGCCGAACGACGAATAGTTCGAGTGCCGCACCGCGCCGTCGAGCTCGAGCTTGTTGAAGAACGGCGTGTTCGCCAGGATCGGCACGCGCAGCTCGCCATAGATTTCGTCGACGTCGAAGCCGCCGCGCGCCGGACTGGTCGGCACGTCCGCGCCGAGCCCGGCGGTGATCACCGGATCGGGATCATAGCTGGCGAACTGGTCGCGATGCTCATAGCCGATCGCGACCCCCACCGGCCCCGCCGGCAGGTCGAACAATGTGCCCGACAAATTGGCGGTGGTGTCCCACATCCGCTGGCTGCTGCGGTCGCGCTCGTCGAACGCGACATAGTCGAGCATCGCGGGGGTGATCGAGCCGAGCCCGCCGAAGAGGTTGAACGGCACGCACGCGCCCGTGCACGCGCTCACCGGCCCCAGCGCCTGCGCCAGCCGCGCCGCGTTGAGGTTGCCGGTGAACAGCTGCTTGGCGTCGTTGATCCCGAAGGTGCCGTTGACGTCCCAATACCATTTGCGCCCGCCGACATCGAACGCGCCGTCGAAGGTCACCGTGCCCGACATGGTGTCGACATTCTGGGTGAACACGCGCTGCCCGGCCTCGACCATGCGCCGCGCGATGAACGAGTAATTGGCCGCGCTCCCGTCCGCCCCCGAGGAGAGCGTCACCCCGAACGGATTATACGGGTTGGTCACGTCCACCGAGATCGTGTCGAGCAGGTTGCCGTTGCCCGCGTCCGGCCCGATGTTGAGCGGCAGATAGGCCGCCTGGGTGCGCGAATAGCGGTGGTTGTACAGCAGCTTGACCCGCATGTTGATGCTGTCGGTCAGCGCCTGCTTGAAGTTGACGAAGCCGCCATAGCGCTCGGACGGGGTCAGCAGATAGTTGAGCGGCGCGAAATTATAGCGGTCCGCCGCGGTGAACGGCTTGAAGTCCGCCGGATAGCTCGGCCGTCCGGAGACCGGCGCGCGCAGCGCCAGCGTCTGCCCCAGCACCGCGAAGCGGCCATTGGGCGGCGTGCCGCTGCACCCGCCGATCGGATCGGTGCACGCGGTCTGCCCCGGATTGGGGAAGCGCGAGATGGCGCGGTCGCCGGTCGAGACGCTGCCCTGCTTCACATAGCTCGCGCCGAACACCAGCGAGGTGCCGGTCTCGCGCGACTGGATGCCGTAGCTCGCCTCGTACTGCTGGGTATCGCCGTCCCCCTGGCGATACATGCCATACTGGGCCGAGGCGCGCAGCCCTTCCTGCGCTTGCTTGGTGATGATGTTGATCACCCCGGCGACCGCGTCCGAGCCATAGAGCGGCGACGCGCCCGACTGCAGCACCTCGACGCGCTCGATCAGGTTGACCGGCAGCGTGTTGAGGTCGACCGAGGCGGGGATGCCGCCCGCCGCCGAGCCGTTGACGAAGCGCAAGCCATCGACGAGGATCAGCGTGCGCTTGGCGGCGAGATAGCGCAGGTCGACCTCGGCCGAGCCCGAGCTGACCCCGGTCCCGTCCGGCGGCCCGCCGACATTGCCGGCATTGTTGACCTTGGTGTTGAGCCCGCCCGCGGCGCTGGGCAGCCGCTGGAGCACGTCGGCGATCGCGGTGAGGCCGGTGCGCGCGATCTCCTCCTGGCCGACGGTGACGACCGGCTTGTCCTGATCGAGCGGGCTGCGCCGGATGCGCGAGCCGGTGACGACGATGTCGTCCTGCGGCGCCGCGGCGGAAGCGCCGGTGGCGGCGTCCTGGGCAAAGGCGGGTGCGGCGGCCATCCCCATGGCGAGCGCGAGTGCGGCGAGACTGCAGGCGGTTCGTCGGTACGATACGTGCATGTGGTTCCCCTCGATCCAAGCCGTTCTGTGCGCACCCTCTCGGTTCTGTTTGCAACAAAACTGACGCATGGGGCGGGCTTGGCAAGGGGGCGATTGCGCAATTCGGTTAAAGATTGAAATTGTGTTGCCGTGGGGACACGGGTGGACTTGAATGTTTTCTACACCCGCTGCTGTTTGGCGGAAACTGCCGGGAAACTGCCTGTCATTTCCGACGGCCGCGGCGAATGACAACGTACTTCTACTTCGGTCGTCACCGAGATCGTTCGATCTAGAAGCGAACATTGACTCGTCGCCTGCAGCGCATGGCTACTTTTAGCGCAAGAGCTCAACAGCATAGCTAAAACCGATTGACAAGCAGCTCAGCGTGGGCAGTTTACTGCAACTCATCAGCATATGCTTATTCTCTAAGGCAAACCCGACCTTTTAATGCCGGAATCAGTTACGGCGCAATTTTAGCGCAGACCTCTCAATTTGTAGCCACCTGTTCTTCAGGCCTTACACTGTAACGCAAACGGCGCTATCAGTGGCAACATAGGAGATTCGCATGATCCAAGTGTCACGTGGGGATCTTCTGCTGCGAGATTACTATCAAAATTGTCCATGTAGAACGATTTCAGTTCAGCACCATGTCCACATGACCTCCGAAGTTGCGGGTTGCGAAAGCAAACGCGATGAAGGATGATACGCAAAAGGTTAATTGGGTACCCAGATGCTAGGCACGGGCACGAAACACGTGGCGGCCTGCCTGGATAACGGAACGTTCAAACCCCACTAAATAACATCTTAACATGTTGATTTCGAGGCACAATGAAAAATATCCATATAAATTGGCTATTGCTACAACAGATAGGCCCTTACAAGGATACACGTATTGTTTTTAGCGAAGGGCTTAATCTCATCTGCGGGCCTAATGGAATTGGTAAAACCACTATCCTTGAAGCTTTGATATCGCCATTTGGTAGCGCGTTTGAAGCCACAAAGGTTAAAAGGAATGCCTCTTCATTTGATCAGGCTGGCCGCCTCGTTTTGAACCTCGAATCCGAAGGTCTAGAGCGGGAAAGTGAGGCACGAATAACATCAAGCGACCCATTTAATGATGAAAAGATAGCGTTTTTTTCAGAATACGCATCAGGCGTTATCAACATAAGAACAAATAGAGAGATTTCATATTTAAAATCTAGCTCTATAAACGCCGACCCAAATTTTGCTAGCCATCAAATTGGTTCCAGAAATATAGCAGGCTTCAACTCTTCAGAGATCAAAGGCTGGCTTGCAAACCGCTATCTTTTCTTCGCTGCCGGTGCTGACGGTTGGACAGAATACGACCGGATGAATTACTCTCTGGCCGTTGACCTTTTTTCGGTTTTAGATTCAACTGTGAAACTGCACAGTGTTAACCACAAGTCATTTGACATCTTAGTGAATACACCTGGCGGTGTCATTCCTTTTGAGTGGCTCTCATCTGGCTTCCGCTCGACGTACGCACTTCTTTTAGGAATAATCAAGGAAATCGAGTTCCGCAAACTCAATGTGTACGCAAGAAATTTCTCTGGTTTGATACTTATCGATGAAATCGACTTACACCTCCATCCAGACTGGCAACGAAACATCGCGAGTGTTTTGAAAGCGACATTCCCGCTGGCGCAGATCATTGCCACGACGCACAGCCCTCACGTGATACAGTCAGTAGAGGTTTCCGAAGTGATCGCCCTCGGCCGAGACGAGTCAGGCAACATCGGTGTACGCCAATTGCCAGACAGCCCTTTCGGTTTTTCAGGCTGGACTGTTGAAGAAGTGCTGACTGACGTGATGGGGATGCAGAACGTCGAAACGCCAATCTATTCTAAAGCTGCGCAAGCCTTTGACAATGCGGTTGAGGCTGAAGATGGCAAGGCAGTTCGAGAGAGTTTATCCAAGCTGCACGAAATGCTACATCCGGCGAGCTTCAAGAGAACACTTTTCGATCTGCGAGCTGCCCCATTTATCGGAGCCGACCTTGATTAAGCTGTTTCGTGGCGAACCCCCGAAGTCTCTTACTTCGGCATCTGTCGCATCCCTCACGAGCGAGTACACCACTTCGGGGAAGAGCGTTTGGAACCTCGAATCTATAAAAAAAGCACTTTTAGCTTATAGCAGCAGCAAATGCGCCTATTGCGAGGAAAGCCTCGATATTGCCTCCAATTACATGGAGGTCGAACATTTTTACCCAAAGGTTCCACATTCCCACTTGGTAGTTGAATGGAAAAACTTGCTTCCAGCCTGCAAGCGCTGCAACACCAGTAAGGGTAAATATGATCCCGCTACCGACGGCATGATCGTCAACCCCGCAGATGTATACCCGCAGAAGCATCTATACTTCTCAGAACTCACGCTGCGATACCGAGACGATATTGGCGAACGGACTATTCTGGCTTGCAATCTTAACAGAACCGATCGCCTTTTTCGCGTTAGGTCGGATCTACACGCCGCAATGCACCATTCGCTCGAGCGCACGAGATCAGATATGAAGACGTATTTGGCGGGAAATACGAGTTATGAAAATGAGCAGAAAATTGTTCGGTCAGTTGCTAGTCTGCTAAAGAGTGCGGATCCTAAAAAGCCATATGCAGCATTTCTAGCGTCAAGTTTACTTTCTGATCCAACATATATTTGGATAAAGGAAAGCCTGCAGGGATCAGGTCTGTGGGAGCCGCTTGACAAACTGGAACAGTCGGCGAAATCTGTCCAACTCGCACGTTGACCTGTTTGCAATTTTGAAGCTGCGCCGCCGGACACCGTGATGTATTTAGTCCACGGCTCTTGAGGATCGATGCAGCCTAAGAAAACTAAGGGGCCTTGGTCGTGAGCGGCAGCATGCAATGGAACGGCAGTGCCGCACCCCTCGCAAGGGGGACCCTGCGGCACTGCCGGAGACGCGACGCGCCGGGCCCGGCGCGCCGCCCCTACCCCTTCTCCCGCCGCAACCGCCGCTCCACCCGGTCCAGCTCGCGCGACAGCCGCGCCAGCGCCTCCTCGCGGGGGATGCGCGGCACGCCAAAGCCGGTGTGGGGCCGCCCCTCGACGATCTCCGGGCGGCGATAGCCGAGCAGCAGCAGCGCCTCGCGCGGGGTCATGCACGTGAGCGGGTCGGTCTCGTCGACGGTCTCGCACCACGCGCCCAGGTCCTCGCCGGTGGGGTCCAGCGATCGCAGCGCATTGTCGAGCAGCGCGAGTTCGAGCCGCTCATAGCCCTCGGCCAGCGCCGCCTCCATTGCCCGAGCAAAAGCCGCCGAGCGCCGGCGCCGGGCATAGATGGCGTTCCAGCCGATGCCGGTCGCCGCTGCCGACAGCCGCACATTGGCGGTGGCGGCGAGATGGGCGAGGAAGCGGCGCTCGCCCTCGGTGGTCAGCACCCCCTTGGGGGCGCGGCGCACCTGCACCATGCGGCCGCGCGAGGCGCGCACGCTATACTCGCCGCCGCCGGTGCGCGCGGCCTCGCCCTCGGGCGTGGGCGACGGCGCGCCGGCGGCGAGCTGCGCCTGGGCATAGGCGAGGGCTGCGTCCCATTGGCTCGCGAAATCGGGGTTGCGCGCGCGGCGCTTCTGGAAGGTCTTGCGCGTCTGCCCCGCGGCCTCGGCGGCGAGGGTCACGTTGGCGGTGCGGCGCAGCGCTTTCAGGAAGCGCTGGTTCTCGCGGGTACGATCGGCCTTGGTGCCGCGCATGGGCATGCCCTCCCCCCTGGGTGTGACGGACGCTGGGGGAGATGGGCGTTCCGGTTTTGTTCTGCAAGACCCAAGCTCCTCCCCGGTACGGGGAGGGGGACCGCGCCGCGCAAGCGGCGTGGTGGAGGGGCTGCGCCGACAGGCGCGGGGTCGCCCACCACGCCGGATACCGCCGCGTGCCGCGGCGGCCCCTCCACCACCGCCTGCGGCGGCGGTCCCCCTCCCCGTGCCGGGGAGGATTTGGTTCGGGGAGGATCTGCTTCCCCCACCCTTGACTCCCTGCCCGAATCCGCTATTGGGCGCGCTCCTTCTCCGGAAGGAATCCGTCCGAGACAGCGAGGGGCCGGGATTTGCCGGTCTTGATCAACTCGCCTAGACGGGGACAGAATTTACCGGCGGCTTGGCCGGCTCTCTTGGCGCAGATGCGCGGGTGGGTCCAAGCGTTCCGGGTCACGCCCCAGGGACACGCGCCCCGGCCTCGTGACGATCCTTCCCCTCGGACAATTTGAGCCTGGCCCGCGTATTCGTGCGCGGGTCGTGAACCGGGGTTGCACCCTTGCCCGCTTCGTGCGGGGAACGGGCAGCCTCATGTATGAGGAGACCGGCATGGATCGTTCCCAGAAGGCCGACGCCGTTGCCGAGCTGAACCGCACCTTCAACGAGGTTGGCGTGGTGGTTGTCACCCGCAATCTCGGCATGACCGTCAAGCAGTCGACGGACCTGCGCAACAAGATGCGTGCAGCCGGCGCGACCTATAAGGTCTCGAAGAACAAGCTCGCCAAGATTGCCACCCAGGGCACCGATTATGCGGTGCTCGCGGACCTGCTGACGGGTCCGACGGCACTGTCCACCTCCGTCGATCCCGTGGCTGCGGCCAAGGTGGTCTCGGAGTTCGCCAAGACGAACGACAAGCTCGAAATCGTCGGCGGCGCGATGGGCAATGTGCTGCTGGATCCGGCTGGCGTGCAGGCACTCGCCTCGCTGCCGTCGCTGGACGAGCTGCGCGGCAAGCTCGTGGGGCTCATCGCAGCACCCGCGACCAAGCTCGCCACCGTCACCCAGGCACCGGCGGCGCAGATCGCCCGCGTGCTTGCGGCGTACAGCGAAAAGCAGGCTGCCTGAGCTTCGGCTTCGAGCGACCTTTATTCTATCCCGAAACTATTGAACTGATTGGAGTTTATCATGGCTGACCTTAACGCGATCGTCGACCAGCTTTCCGCCCTGACCGTGCTCGAGGCCGCTGAGCTCTCGAAGCTGCTCGAAGAGAAGTGGGGCGTTTCGGCCGCCGCTGCCGTCGCCGTTGCCGGCCCGGCCGCTGGTGGCGCCGCTGCCCCGGCTGCCGAAGAGCAGACCGAGTTCGACGTGATCCTCACCGGCGACGGTGGCAAGAAGATCAACGTCATCAAGGAAGTCCGCGCCATCACCAACCTCGGCCTCACCGAAGCAAAGGCCCTGGTCGAAGGCGCTCCGAAGCCGGTCAAGGAAGGCGTGTCGAAGGACGAAGCCGAGAAGATCAAGAAGCAGCTGGAAGAAGCTGGCGCGACCGTCGAGGTCAAGTAAGCACTTCCCAGCCGGTTTCAAGGCCTGGATACTGGAAGGAGGCGGTCCGGCGACGGGCCGCCTCTTTTCTTTTGCGCCAATCCACTCAGGATAGCGGCGGCACGTATCGGATCGCGGCGAGCGCCGGGGGTGCCGGCCGATCGAGCCAGATCGGTCCAGGCCGAGCGCTCCGCCCCGCCGCCCCGAGCAGGAAATCGGCACCGAAGCGATGGAGGCTGAGGCCGCCGCGCCAGCGCAAGTCGCAGAGCAGCATCGCGACGAACATGGGCCTGCCGCCGTGCTCCACCACGTATAGCTGGTCCCGCCGGATGGTGCGCCGCGCCGGCAGCCGCACTCGGGCGCCGACCGCAAGGTCGAGCGGACCACTCTGGTTCTGCGCGGGTGGACCGGCATGAAAGGCCGCGCGCCACTTGTCCTGATCGGGGCTAGCGCTGATCAACGTGAGTGCGGGCCGCAACCCCTCGACTGCCCGGGCCTGTGCATTGATCAGTTCCACTTCCAGGTCGAACGCCACCGCGCCCGCCAGGAAGACAATCCGGGCGCTGACGATGTCGATCGCTACTGGCTCGGCGATGCCATGGGATTGTGCCAGTGGCGGCGCGGGTCGGCGCGGTCGCGCAGAGACCGCGCGCTTCGGCTCGGGCACGTCCCGGTCCGCCGGCGCCGGACGCCGCCGACGGGACCACCACGTCGCACCTGCCACCGCCGCCGTGCCGAACGCTATCAGGCCGAGCCACGGCCAGCCAGCCCGATCCTCGGGAGGGGCCACGGGCGCTCGCGGTGGCGTCGCCACGGGGGGCGTCGATCTCGGTACCGGCTGGACGGGCGTAGGGGCAGCGGCAGGCCTGGACACGGGCGACGCCGGTCGAGGAGAAGGCGCAGGAGGGGAAGCGGGGCTTCGCGGCACAGCAGGCGACCGCCTCGAATGCGACGTGACGTCCGGGATGATTACAGGCTGCACCAGCGGCGCTGCTGCCGTCGACGGAGACGGAGTGGGACTGGGAGCAGGCGTGGCGGGCAGACGAAACCGCTCCGGGAGGACGCCGGGAATGGCCTGCGGCGCGCGATCGCCAGCGGACGCGTCCTGGGCCCAAGCGGGCGCTCCGAGCGCACCGATCATGACCAGCCCAAATGCTGCGCGCTGCCTACCCCTGCTCACGCACCGGCATTGATCTGCCGAAGCTGAACGCCGGCTGCACCTCTCGGCCCCTCATCCGCGCCGAGCGACGACTCGTTCGGCGCCGTCGCCGGGCCGCTCAGTTCTTTTGTCGGGAAGCGCGCGTCTCGTTGCGGATGCGCTCGGAGCGGGCGCGCTCCATCCGCTCGATGCGCTCGCGTTCGAGCCGCTCGCGATCCTCGCGCGCAAGCTCGTCGCGCTCGCGATCCTCCTTGGCCATCCGCTCCGCGATGCGCAGGCGGATCGCTTCCAGTTCGGGCGAAGCTTCCTCACCGGTCGCCTGCTTGCGCCGCGCGTCATGGCGACCGACCGCTTCTTCCGCTGCGATACGATCGGACCAGTGGCGGACCGGCAAGGACTGCTTCTTCTTGCCCGTGGGCTTGCGATTCTGGAAGCGCAGCATCGCAATGCGATACATGCGGAACATCTTCCCCGCATGCAGTCCTGTAAGCAGCGCAGCGAGCAGCGCCACGCCGATATAGATGCCGCTGTTCGGCTGCGGCGCGCGCAGCACCAGCAGCACCATCAAATAACTGAGCAGCGTCATCAGCACGCAATAGGCGCCAAATTCCAATGACATCATCAAATAGTGACGGACGGTATCGGACTTCATGAACGCAACCCCCATCGACGGCCCCCATCGCGCGCACCCCACGCACGGCCGCCGTTGTTTGGCACTGCATCATGAAGCAAGCGCGTTAACGAATCCTAACCGGAGGTGAAACGATCGCTGCATCAGCTCCGGAAAATGGGCGGACGCGCCCCCTCCTCCTCCTCCTCCTCCTTTCGCAGCATACGATCGGCGATGCGGTCGCGGATCGCCTCGACCGACATGTTGGGATCGATCGTGAATTCCCCGCCTTCCTTGTCGGGGTCGACACCGAGCACCGAGCAGCGCTCGCGATAGGTGCGTTCGAGCGCTTCGAGCCGCTCAAGCAACCGCACCCTCTCGGCATCACCGCCACGCGCCTCTAGACGCTCCGCCGCGATCCGCTCGGACCAGCGCATCGTCCGCCGCTCTTCGTCGCTCATCTGCGACAGTTCCACGACAAGCTCGTCGGGCAACAGCGCCAGGCGCCGCATCGCGCGCCGGTAGCGCCGGAACATGCGCACCGCATAAAAGCCGGTGAATACCGCCATTCCGATGCAGGTGTTAATATACCAGCTGGAATTCGCTTGCGGCGCATAGTTGACGAGCACGTACATTGCCGCGCCGATGCCTGTCATGAACACGAAGTAGACGAAGAACTCGATCGTCTCGCGAAGATAGCCCCGAATAGCCGAGACGTTCATGGCTGCGCTCCCGAAACACAGCCCTGGCACGGCTGCTCGTTTCGGGGGCCAATTCAACCTGAATAAGCTTAATAAAAGATGCAGACGCACAGGTAATTCTTCAGTGCTTCTACGTATATTTAGGTACTTATCCCTAGCCACGCGTACACCACAGCGGCGCCCGCCTTCGCAACCGCGAAGGCGGGCCCACGGTTCAACGTGCCTTGGCGGCGCTCTGGTCGACCGGCACCACCGGCAGCAACACCGCGCTCGACTGCTTGCCGCCGTACAGGATCGTCACCGTCGCCTTCTGATAGTCGCCGGGCTTAGCGAAGAAGATATTCTCCACATATTTCTGCGGGTTGCGATCATAGACCGGGAACAGGGTCGACTGGACCTGCACCATGATGCGGTGGCCGGGCAGGAAGGTATGGTTCACTACCGGCAGCCGGAACTTGTATTCCTGCACTTTGCCCGCCGGGATCGCCGAGGGATGCTCGAACGAGTTGCGGTAGCGGCCGCGGAAGATATCCATCGCGATGGGCAACTGAAAGCCGCCCATTTCCTTGTTGGAGGCGATCTCGTCCGGATAGACGTCGATCACCTTCACGACGAAGTCGCCGTCGGTGCCCGTCGTCTTGGCGAAAATGTCTGCGAACGGCGTGCCCGACAGGCGCACCGGCGCCGTCAGAATCGGGGTCGCATAGGTCAGCACGTCCTGGCGGCCGTCGACGAAGCGCTGGTCGGTGACGAGATAGGTGCTCCAGCGGCCGTCGCTGAAGTTGATCGGGCGCGGTAGGTATGGCACCGGCTTGGCGGGATCGGAGACATAGCTGTCTTCCCCTGCCGCGGCCTTGTCGAAGCTGGCGGCCTCGCCCGTGCCGAGATAGAGCGGCGTCAGCTGCGCGCCGAGCGGCCACTTGTTGAGGAAGTCCCAGTGGTTCTCGCCGGTATTGTAGATGCTGGCGACCGGCGGGGTATAGGCGGGCGAACCGTCCTTCAGATGCGCGTTGAAGAAAGGCAGCAGGATGTCGCGACGCGCCTGCAGCGCGGTATCGCCCTCGAAGTTCAGCTCGCCGAGCTTCGAGCCGTTATAGTTGAAGCCCGAGTGGCGCCACGGGCCCATCAGCAGGAAGTTGTTGGTCGCCTGCGGGGTCTTCTGCAGCTCCTCCCAGGCGTGGATCGCGCCATACATGTCCTCGTGATCCCACAGGCCCTGCTCCCACAGCGTCGGCACGTTCGAGGGATTGGCGGCGAGGATCTTGTCGAGCGCCTGGCCCTGCCAGAAGGCGTCGTAGGCAACGTGCTGGCTCAGCTTCTGCCAGAAGGGCAGCTGGTCATAGCCATATTGCTTGGCCCAGTCGCCGGCCGAGCCGATCTTGCGGAAGGTGTCGTAATCGTCCCAGCCACCATTGGGGGGCGTCGGGCCGCCGGCCTTGTAGCCGGTGATTCCCGAGATCCAGCCGATATTGGGCAGGCGGAATGCGCCGTGGTGGAACCAGTCGTCACCCATCCAGCCATCGATCATCGGGCTTTCGGGAGCTGCGACCTTGAGCGCCGGGTGCGGATGGAGCAGCGCCATCACCACCGTCCAGCCTTCATAGGACGAACCGAGCATGCCGACCTTGCCGTTCGATTCCGGCAGGTTCTTCACCAGCCAGTCGATCGTGTCCCAGGCATCGGTCGTGTCGTCGACCTTGGTCGGGTTGAGCGGGCCGACCGGCGGGCGGGTCACGACGAAGTCGCCTTCGGAGCGATACTTGCCGCGAATGTCCTGGAAAACGCGGATATAGCCGGCCTGGGTGAACACCTCGTCGCCCTGGGCGAGCACCGAGAGCATCTTGTTGCTGTCGGTGCGGCGGACGCGGTTGTACGCGTCGTAGGGCGTGCGGGTGAGCAGGATCGGGGCGTTCTTCGCGCCCTTGGGGATCACGATGGTGGTGAACAGCTTGGTGCCGTCGCGCATCGGCACCATCACCTCGCGGCGGATATAGTCCTTCGCGCCTTCCGGCAGCACGAACTTGGCGGGGATGTCGTTGAACGGTTGCGCCTGCTGCGCCTGCGCGACCGGGATCAATGCGGTCGTCGCGAGCGCGGCGAGAAGGAAGGTACGAAGCTGCATAATGTCTCCCCAGAGAACCGGAGCTCGGGGTGATAGTGTTACATTTGCAGCATGGGAAGCGGCCGCGCGCGAAAAGGCCCGCGCTCCTTGTCGGGAGCGCGGGCCGGTTGCGGTTCAAGCGCTTAGGCGTGGGCGGGGGTACCGAGCAGTTCTGCTTCAAGGTCCTCGACCAGGTGCGGGCGGGTGGCACCGATCGGGCCAACCCCGTCCGCCGCCGGCGCGGCGCGGCCGATGCGGAAGGCGGCGCTGGTGCGGCCCTCGCGACCGTCGGGCAGGCGATAGCGGGCCTCCGCGACGACGACCGGGGTGAAGGTGCGGCCCAATTCGCCCTTGGGCACGGCGAGGTGCGCGTCGACGCGGGTGCCGTCACCGGCATCGATCGTCACCGGCGGTACATCGGCGGCCGGACCATGGCGGGTGAGCAACTGCTCCATCTCGCTCGTCTCGGCGTCGGCAAGCAGGAAGGTCGAGATGCGCACGTCGCGGGCGGGCGTGTCGCCGGCATTACCGACGGTCAGCTCGATATCGACCAGCGCTTCTTCCTCGCTGGTGCCGGCACGTACCGGACGCAGGCCCAGTTCGAGCCAAGGACGGTTGGCGACCGGCGCCGGCGCATCGACGACATGCTCGAGCACCGCCTCGTCCGCCGCGGCCAGCTTGGCCTCGACATGGGCTTCGGCGACCGGCTCGGAGATCGGGTGGCGATCGGCAGTGACGGGGGCCATCACCGGCGCCGCAGAGGCGGCCGCGAGACCAATATCACTGCGCGGTGCCACGGGCTGCGGCATGGGGCGATGCGCCACCGGCTCGGTGGTGGTCGCCGTCTCGCGCACCAGCAGGTCGGCGTCGTCACGGCGACGGCGGAGCAGGAAGATGGAAGCGGCGGCGGCAAGGATAACGGCGAGAGCGCCGAGGATCCACGGGACCAGCGAGGTCGAGCGCGTGCTCTCGGTGGTCGTCTCGTTCGTCTGCGTCACGTCGGCGGCAGGCGTCGCGGGCTGCGCGACCGGCTCAGCACGCTGCGGCTGGGCTGCCGGCGCGGACGCCGGGCTGGCCGCCTGCTGCGTCGGCGTCGCAGCGGGTTGCGCGGCAGGCGCTGCCTGGCGCGGCTGGGCTGCAGTACGCGCCTCGGCACGCGGGGCACTACGCTCGGCGCGCGCCGTTCGGGCCGGAGCGGCATCGGTGGTCGAGGGCGCCTGGTTGGCGCTGCCGGCCATCTGCTGCTCGACCGACGGCACCGCCTGCACGACCGGCGCGGCCGGGGCCATGCGGATTTCGGGTGCCGTCGCGGCAACCTGCGGCGCGGCAGTTTCTACTGCCGGCGGCGGGGTTACCGTCTGCTGAGGCGCGGCCTCCTGGGCGAAGGCGGGGGTGGCAAGGAACGCGGCACTGATTAACAGTGCGGCGCGGGGGCGGAGCGGGGTCTGACACTGTTTCATGACGCGGGTTCAACGGACGGACCCTGGATTCGGCCCTGGCATCTGCGGCGAACCGTGAAGGCGGCCGGACGAGACGAGCCATTCACCACCCATTCAGGCACGGTTCTTGCCCGTCCAGCGTGCTGAAACACCCCAGCAACGCGTTGAAAAGAAAGGGGCTTGCCGCACAATCGCGGCAACCCCCTCCCCTTTCGCAACAGCAGTGAAACGATCAGAATCTGCCCGTCAGCTGCACCCCGTAGAAGCGCGGCTCGGCCGGGATATAGGTGGGATCGTTGAACCCGCCGCCGGTGTTGCCGGCATCGAGCAGATACTTCTCGTTCGCGGCGTTGCGCACGAAACCCGCGATCTCGTAGCGACCCTCGGCGAAGCGCATGCCCGCCTTCACGTTCACGAGCGTCACGGGCCCCTGCGAGATTGCCTCCTTGTTCGGGATCTCGAAGTAAATCTTGCTACGATAGGTCACGCTCGGCGTCGCGAACACGCGAATGCCGTTGCCGACCGGTGCGTCGACCGTGAGGCCCGCCGCCCACTGGACGCGCGGCTGCAGGCGGAAGCGGTTGCCGGCATAGATGCCGTTCGCCTTGGTCTTGTCGATCCCGCCGTCGATATAGCCGCCATTGGCGAACAGCGTCAGCCAGTTGGTCGGGCGCAACTGGCCTTCCGCCTCGAAGCCGAGATTGCCTGCGGTACCCGCGCTCTCGGTGATGCTGCTGCCGACCGGGCGGCCCGAGGGATCGTTGGCGTCGGTCACCGTACGGCTGATCTGGAAGTTGCGGTACTTCTGGTAATAGACGCCCAGCGAGCCGGCGAACATGCCGCTCGACAGCTTCACGCCGCCTTCATAGTTCCACACCGTCTCCTCGGGGATGATGCCCGTGGTGGTGGCGGTCTGGTTCACCACCGGCGAGCGGCGTCCCTTCGAGATGGTGGCGTAGAGATTGACCGCATCGTTCAGGCGGTACAGCACATTGAAGCGCGGCAGGAAGGCCTGGAAGCTGTCCTGGCTCCACAATGTGCCCTTGGTGGTGACCTGGCCCGGAATCAGCGGCGCCTTGGAGAGCACCGAATTGGGCGCGATCGAGACATAGCCGGACTTGCGCTGCTCGATCAGCGCGCGGATGCCGGCGGTCACCTCCAGCTGATGCACGGGCATCCACGTCACTTCGCCGAACATCGAATATTGGTCGTTGATGCCCTTGTTGGTGAAGATCGAGCTGTAGGGGATCTGGGTCGCCGCCCCTTTCGTGAGGATCGAGGTCGCCTGCGCCGCAGTCACTACGCCCGTCGCCGAAACGCAGCCCAGCGCTGGGATCAGATTGGCGGCGCACTGCAGATAGATGCCCTCTTCGGTCGAGAAGGGTACTTCCTGGCGGTTGTTTTCGTGGAAGACGTTCCAGCCGAAGCTGGTGCGGACATGGTCTCCTACATAGGCGAAGCGCGATTCATGGCTGAGCTGCGCGCCATAGGCGCCCTCGGCGAATTCCAGCCACCATGCCGCCGAACCATCGGCATCGAACACTTCGAGCGAGTCGAACTTGCGATAGCCGTTCACGGTGGTGAAGCTCCAGCCGTCGCCCAGGTCGTAGCGCGCGGTGAGGTTCACGTCGTACACGTCGCGGGTCAGCCCGAGCTTGTCCTTGCCGAACACCTGCCTCGACAGGGGCGAGCCCGACAGGTTGGCCGCACCGAACGGATTGCCCGGGCCCTGCGACGTGGCGAAGCGCTTCGAGATGAACGGCGTACCGCTGTTGCGCTGGCGATCATAGGTACCGATCAGGTCTACCGTCAGCGCCGGGGTGGGCGTGTAGCGGACCGAGGCGCGCAGGCCGAGCTGGTTCTGCGCATAGAGATCGTCCTGCGTCGGCGAGAGGTTCTCGACATAGCCGTCGCGCTTCTTGAACTCGCCCGCGACGCGCGCCGCGATCACGTCGTTGCCGACGTTGAGGTGCCCGCCGACCAGATAGGCATTGTAGTTGCCGTAGCCGGCGGTGAGCTCGCCGGACACGCCGGGCTTCGGCCGCGCGGAGATGATGCTCACCGCGCCGATCGTCGAGGCAGTGCCGAACAGCGTCGCCTGCGGGCCCTTCACGACCTCGATCCGGTCGACATCGTAGATCGCCTGATAGGCGCCGCGCGAGCGCGAGATGTCGACGCCGTTATAATAGAGCGTGACGCGGGCCGCCTGCTGGGCCGAGCCGCTGTCCGAGGTGATGCCGCGGATCACGATGCCGGGATTGTTGGCGCTCTGCTCCTGGATGTTGAGGCCCGGGACATAGTTGGAGAGCTCGTCGAGATCATCGACGCCCAGGCGCTTCATCTGCTCCTGCGTCACCGCGGTGATGGTGATCGGCACGTCGCGCAGCTTCTGCTCGAACTTCTGCGAGGTGACGATGATGTCGCCCCCGAGCCCCTCGTCCTGCACAGCCTCCTGCGCGTGCACGGCCGTCGCCGACACGGTGGCGAGCAGCGCTGCGATCAGACCCGTTTTCTTATAGTGCATTCTTTGCCTCCCTTGGTCAGAAGGGCGGTTGGCAATGGATTGTTAAGGCTTCACGGCGCCGCTGCGACAAAATTGTTGCGATCGCGTATACCGTCGGTGTCCAATGGTGCGGCCTGGAACCTTATTCCGGCGCACCGCCCGCGCCCTTTGACATCCCCTTCCCCACGCCCTATATCCCCGCTCTGGCCCTCCGATCGGGAAATGACGCGCCGTCGCGCAGCGTGTCGTACGAATGGATCGGAACGGCTTGTCAGACGCCTGTAGAGCTGCCGAATCCCGAGCATGGGGGTCGCGCGGCCTTTCGGCGTCGCTTTGCACGTCCTGGCTCCCGGACAGGGGCACCGAGTTTACGGCTGACGAGGCAACACACACCTATGGCTACCAAGGCAATTGAGGGCGGCACGCTGAAGCGCCGCATCCGCAAGGTGTTCGGCGACATCCACGAAGTGGTGCAGATGCCGAACCTGATCGAGGTTCAGCGCGAATCCTACGAACAGTTCCTGCGGTCGGACCCCTCGATCGGCTATGTCTCCGGCCTCGAGAAGACGCTCCGCAGCGTGTTCCCGATCCGCGACTTCGCCGGCACCGCCGAGCTCGACTTCGTGACCTACGAGCTCGAGGATCCGAAGTTCGATGTGGACGAGTGCCGCCAGCGCGGCATCACCTATGCGGCGCCGATGCGCGTGACGCTGCGCCTCATCGTGTTCGAGGTCGATCCCGATACGGAAGCCCGGTCGGTGCTCGATATCAAGGAGCAGGACGTGTACATGGGCGACATGCCGCTCATGACCGAGAACGGCACGTTCTTCATCAACGGCACCGAGCGCGTCATCGTCAGCCAGATGCACCGCTCGCCGGGCGTGCTGTTCGACCATGACCGCGGCAAGACCCATGCTTCGGGCAAGTATCTCTTCGCCGCGCGCGTGATCCCGTATCGCGGGTCGTGGCTGGACTTCGAGTTCGACGCCAAGGACATCGTCAACGTCCGTATCGACCGCAAGCGCAAGCTGCCGGTCACCAGCCTGCTCTACGCGTTGGGGCTGAGCTCGGAAGAGATCCTCAACTATTTCTACAACCGCGTCACCTTCCTGCGGGGTCCGAACGGCTGGCAGATCCCCTTCCAGGTGGAAAACTGGCGCGGTTCGAAGCCGATGTTCGACATCGTCGACGCCAAGTCGGGCGAGGTCGTGTTCCCGGCCGGCCAGAAGATCAGCCCCCGCGCAGCCAACAAGGCGGCGAAGGACGGTCTCGAGACGCTGCTGATCCCGACCGAGGAAATCTTCGGCCGCTACAGCGCCTATGACCTGATCAACGAGCAGACCGGCGAGATCTACATCGAAGCCGGCGACGAAGTCTCGGCCGAGAACCTGGAGAAGCTCGACAAGGCCGGCATCGACCGGATCGAGCTGCTCGACATCGATCACATTGCCACCGGTCCGTGGATCCGCAACACGCTCAAGGTCGACAAGGCCGAAGAGCGCCAGCAGGCGCTGGCCGACATCTACCGCGTCATGCGCCCCGGCGAACCGCCGACGCTCGAGACCGCGGAATCGCTGTTCGCCGGCCTGTTCTTCGATCCGGAGCGCTACGACCTCTCGGCCGTCGGCCGCGTGAAGCTCAACATGCGCCTGGGCCTCGACACGCCCGATACCGTGACCACGCTGCGCACCGAGGACATTCTCGAGGTCGTCAAGACGCTGGTGAACCTCAAGGACGGCAAGGGCGAAGTCGACGACATCGACAATCTCGGCAACCGCCGCGTCCGTTCGGTGGGCGAGCTGCTCGAGAACCAGTACCGCGTCGGCCTGCTCCGCATGGAGCGCGCCGTGAAGGAGCGCATGTCGTCGGTCGACGTGTCGACGGTGATGCCGAACGACCTGATCAACGCCAAGCCCGCGGTCGCCGCGGTGCGCGAGTTCTTCGGTTCGTCGCAGCTGTCGCAGTTCATGGACCAGACCAACCCGCTCTCCGAAGTGACGCACAAGCGTCGCGTCTCGGCGCTCGGGCCGGGCGGTCTCACCCGTGAGCGCGCAGGCTTCGAAGTCCGCGACGTCCACCCGACCCATTATGGCCGTATCTGCCCGATCGAAACGCCGGAAGGCCCGAACATCGGTCTGATCAACAGCCTCGCGACGTTCAGCCGCGTCAACAAGTATGGCTTCATCGAGACGCCGTACCGCAAGATCATCGACGGCAAGGTGACCAACGAGGTCGTCTATCTGTCGGCGATGGAAGAGCAGAAGCACACGATCGCGCAGGCATCGGCCGAACTCGACGAGAACGGTGCGTTCGTCGACGATCTCGTCTCGGCCCGCCAGGCCGGCGAATTCCTGATGGCGCTGCGCGATCAGGTGACGCTGATGGACGTGTCGCCGAAGCAGCTCGTCTCGGTCGCCGCCTCGCTGATCCCCTTCCTTGAGAAGGACGACGCGAACCGCGCGCTGATGGGCTCGAACATGCAGCGCCAGGCCGTGCCGCTGGTGAAGGCGGAAGCGCCCTTCGTCGGCACCGGCATGGAAGCGACCGTGGCCCGCGATTCCGGCGCCGCGATCGCCGCCAAGCGCTCGGGCGTGGTCGACCAGGTCGACGCGACCCGTATCGTGGTCCGCGCCACGGGTGACGTCGATGCCAGCGAGAGCGGCGTCGACATCTACACGCTGATGAAGTTCCAGCGCTCCAACCAGTCGACCTGCATCAACCAGCGTCCGCTGGTGAAGGTGGGCGATCTGGTGCAGGCCGGCGACGTGATCGCCGACGGCCCGTCGACCGAGTTCGGCGAGCTGGCGCTGGGCCGCAACGTGCTCGTCGCGTTCATGCCGTGGAACGGCTACAACTACGAGGACTCGATCCTGATCAACGAGCGCATCGTGAAGGACGACGTGTTCACGTCGATCCACATCGATGAGTTCGAAGTGATGGCGCGCGACACCAAGCTTGGGCCGGAAGACATCACCCGCGACATCCCGAACGTGGGTGAAGAAGCGCTCCGCAACCTCGACGAAGCCGGCATCGTGTATGTCGGCGCCGAAGTGGAGCCGGGCGATATCCTGGTCGGCAAGATCACCCCGAAGGGCGAAAGCCCGATGACGCCGGAAGAAAAGCTCCTCCGCGCCATCTTCGGCGAAAAGGCCAGCGACGTGCGCGACACCTCGCTGCGTCTGCCCCCGGGCGTGGCCGGCACGATCGTCGACGTCCGCGTGTTCAACCGTCACGGCATCGACAAGGACGAGCGTGCCCTGGCGATCGAGCGCGAGGAAATCGAGCGCCTGCGCAAGGACGCCGACGACGAACGCAACATCCTCAACCGCGCGACCTGGTCGCGTCTGCGCGAGATGCTGCTGGGTCAGGTCGCCACCGCGGCGCCGAAGGGCCTGAAGAAGGGCGTCACGATCGACGAGGACCTGCTCGACAGCGTCGACCGCCACGAGTGGTGGAAGTTCGCGGTGCAGGACGATGCCATGCAGGGCAACCTGGAAGCGGTGAAGGGCCAGTATGACGAGGCCGTGAAGCGCATCAAGGACAAGTTCGAAGACCGCCGCGAGAAGCTGGAGCGGGGCGACGAGCTGCCGCCGGGCGTGCTGAAGATGGTCAAGGTGTTCGTCGCGGTGAAGCGCAAGCTGCAGCCGGGCGACAAGATGGCCGGCCGCCACGGCAACAAGGGCATCATCAGCCGCATCCTGCCGCAGGAAGACATGCCGTTCCTCGAGGACGGTACCCCGGTCGACTTCGTGCTCAACCCGCTGGGCGTGCCGAGCCGCATGAACGTCGGGCAGATCTTCGAGACCCATCTGGGCTGGGCCGCGCGCGGCCTGGGCCGGAAGATCGGCGATGCGCTCGATGCATGGCGTGCAGCCAACCCGAACCCGCAGGCCGGCGAAGCGCCGGAAGCGGTGAAGGAGCTGCTCGGCACCGTCTATGGCGACAACTACAAGGCCGAGCTGGATCGCCGCTCGACCGAGCAGCTGGTCGACCTGGCGCAGAACGTCCGCTCGGGCGTGCCGATGGCCACCCCGGTGTTCGACGGCGCGGTGGAAGCCGACGTCTCGGCGATGCTGCGCATGGCGGGCCTGGACGAATCCGGCCAGGTGACGCTGTTCGACGGCCGCACGGGCGAGGCGTTCGACCGCAAGGTGACGGTGGGGTACAAGTACGTGCTCAAGCTGCACCACCTGGTCGACGACAAGATCCACGCGCGGTCGATCGGGCCGTACAGCCTCGTCACCCAGCAGCCGCTGGGCGGTAAGGCGCAGTTCGGTGGCCAGCGCTTCGGTGAAATGGAAGTGTGGGCGCTCCAGGCCTATGGCGCGGCGTATACGCTCCAGGAAATGCTGACGGTGAAGTCGGACGACGTGGTCGGCCGCACCAAGGTCTACGAAGCGATCGTCAAGGGCGACGACACCTTCGAGGCCGGCATTCCGGAGAGCTTCAACGTGCTCGTCAAGGAAATGCGCTCGCTGGGCCTCAACGTCGAGCTGAAGAGCCAGGAAGAAGACGACGGTCTGGCCGAGGCGGCGGAGTAATCGATGACGCCATGGCTCGGCGCCGTACCGGTCCTCTGGTTTGTCCTGACGATGCCCCGGCATCCTCTGGATCAACCGGGCTGGTTCGGCGCCGCCATCGGCGGAACGATGCTCTTCACTTGGCTGCTCGTGCGCCTGACCCGCGTGCTGAACCGCAGAAATTCATCCCAGCAAGGGACTGAGAAATGAACGAACTTACCAACTTCGCGAACCCGCTCGCCAAGCCGGAAACCTTCGACCAGATCCAGATCGGGATCGCGTCGCCGGACCGTATCCGCAGCTGGTCGTTCGGCGAGATCAAGAAGCCCGAGACGATCAACTATCGCACGTTCAAGCCCGAGCGTGACGGCCTGTTCTGCGCGCGCATCTTCGGTCCGATCAAGGATTACGAGTGCCTGTGCGGCAAGTACAAGCGCATGAAGTACAAGGGCATCGTCTGCGAAAAGTGCGGCGTGGAAGTGACCGTCTCGAAGGTCCGCCGCGAGCGCATGGGCCATATCGAACTGGCCGCCCCGGTCGCGCACATCTGGTTCCTGAAGTCGCTGCCGAGCCGCATCGGCCTGCTGCTCGACATGCAGCTCAAGCAGCTCGAGCGCGTGCTCTACTTCGAGAGCTACATCGTCACCGAGCCGGGCCTCACCCCGCTCGAGAAGTTCCAGCTCCTCACCGAGGACGAGCTGCTCGACGCGCAGGATGAATATGGCGAGGATGCCTTCTCCGCCGGCATCGGCGCCGAAGCCGTCAAGATCATGCTCATGGATCTCGACCTCGAGGGCGAGCGCAAGGAGCTTCTCGAAGAGCTGGCGACGACCAAGTCGGAGCTGAAGCCCAAGAAGATCATCAAGCGCCTCAAGGTCGTCGAGAGCTTCATCGAATCCGGCAACCGCCCGGAATGGATGATCCTGGACGTCGTGCCGGTCATTCCGCCCGAACTGCGCCCGCTGGTGCCGCTGGACGGCGGCCGCTTCGCGACCTCGGATCTCAACGATCTGTATCGCCGCGTGATCAACCGTAACAACCGCCTCAAGCGGCTGATGGAGCTGCGCGCGCCGGACATCATCGTCCGCAACGAAAAGCGCATGCTGCAGGAAGCCGTCGACGCGCTGTTCGACAACGGCCGCCGCGGCCGCACCATCACCGGTGCGAACAAGCGTCCGCTCAAGTCGCTGTCCGACATGCTCAAGGGCAAGCAGGGCCGCTTCCGTCAGAACCTGCTCGGCAAGCGCGTCGACTATTCGGGCCGTTCGGTCATCGTGACCGGTCCGGAGCTCAAGCTGCACCAGTGCGGCCTGCCGAAGAAGATGGCGCTCGAGCTGTTCAAGCCGTTCATCTACGCCCGTCTCGATGCCAAGGGTCTGTCGATGACCCTGAAGCAGGCGAAGAAGTGGGTCGAGAAGGAGCGCAAGGAAGTCTGGGACATCCTGGACGAAGTGATCCGCGAGCACCCGGTGCTGCTGAACCGCGCGCCGACGCTCCACCGTCTTGGCATCCAGGCGTTCGAGCCGGTGCTGATCGAGGGCAAGGCGATCCAGCTCCACCCGCTGGTCTGCTCGGCGTTCAACGCCGACTTCGACGGTGACCAGATGGCCGTCCACGTTCCGCTGAGCCTCGAGGCGCAGCTGGAAGCGCGCGTCCTGATGATGTCGACCAACAACATCCTGTCCCCCGCGAACGGCAAGCCGATCATCGTGCCGTCGCAGGACATGGTGCTGGGTCTCTACTACATCACCATGGAGAAGGAAGGCGAGCCCGGCGAAGGCATGATCCTCGCCGACATGGCGGAGGTCCACCAGGCCCTCAACGCCGGCGCGGTGACGCTGCACTCGAAGATCACCAGCCGCGTGCCGCAGACGGACGAGAACGGCCAGACCTACCTCAAGCGCTACCAGACCACCCCGGGCCGCATGCTGCTCGGCGAGTGCCTGCCGCACAGCCACAAGGTGCCGTTCGACGTCGTCAACCGCCTGCTCACCAAGAAGGACGTGGGCGACGTGATCGACGAGGTCTATCGTCACACCGGCCAGAAGGAGACCGTGCTGTTCGCCGACGCGATCATGTCGCTGGGCTTCCGCCACGCGTTCAAGGCCGGCATCTCGTTCGGCAAGGACGACATGATCATTCCGGAAGCCAAGGTTGCCCTGGTCGACGAGACCAAGGCGCTGGTGAAGGACTTCGAGCAGCAATATCAGGACGGCCTGATCACGCAGCAGGAGAAGTACAACAAGGTGATCGACGCCTGGAGCCGTTGCGGCGACCAGGTGGCCGCGGCGATGATGGACGAGATCAAGGCGGTCAAGAAGGACCCCGAGACCGGCCGTCAGAAGCCCGACAACGCCATCTACATCATGGCGCACTCGGGTGCCCGTGGTTCGGCGGCGCAGATCAAGCAGCTGGCCGGCATGCGCGGCCTGATGGCCAAGCCGTCGGGCGAGATCATCGAAACGCCGATCATCTCCAACTTCAAGGAAGGTCTGACCGTCCTTGAATACTTCAACTCGACCCACGGCGCTCGTAAGGGCCTCGCGGACACCGCGTTGAAGACGGCGAACTCGGGCTACCTCACCCGTCGTCTGGTCGACGTGTCGCAGGACTGCGTCGTCCTCGAGGACGATTGCGGCACCGAGCGCGCGCTGGAGATGAAGGCGATCGTGCAGGGCGGTTCGGTGATCGCCTCGCTCGGCGAACGCATCCTGGGCCGCACCACGGCCGAGGACATCGTCGATCCGAAGACCAACCAGGTGGTGATCCCGGTCGGCACGCTGCTCGACGAAGCGATGATCGCGCAGATCGAGGCGCTCAGCACGCCTGCGGTGAAGATCCGTTCGCCGCTGGTCTGCGAAGCCAAGCTCGGCGTGTGCGCCAAGTGCTACGGGCGTGACCTCGCCCGCGGTACCCCGGTGAACATCGGCGAAGCGGTGGGCGTCATCGCGGCGCAGTCGATCGGCGAGCCGGGCACGCAGCTGACCATGCGTACCTTCCACATCGGCGGCGCGGCGCAGCTCAACGAGCAGTCGAACCTCGAAGCTCCCGTGGACGGCAAGGCCGAGTTCCGCGACCTGCGCCTGATCGAGGATCAGCGCGGCCGTCGCGTGGTGCTCAGCCGCTCGGGCGAGATCGCGATCATGGACATGGATGGCCGCGAGCTGGCCGTGCACAAGATCCCGTACGGCGCCTATGTGATGTTCGACGACGGCCACCTGGTCAGCGCCGGCGATCGCATGGCCGAGTGGGATCCGTTCACCATGCCGGTGATCACCGAAACCGGTGGTGTCGTGAAGTATCAGGACATCATCGAAGGCAAGACCATGACCGAGCAGGTCGACGAAGCGACGGGCATCGCCCAGCGCGTCGTCACCGAATTCCGCGGTGCGGGCAAGAAGGAGGACCTGCGTCCTCGCATGACCCTCACCGGCGAGAATGCCGCCGAAGCCGCCCGCTACATGCTGGCGCCGGGCGCGGTGATCTCGGTCGAGGACGGTGCCACGGTGCAGGGCGGTGACGTTCTGGCCCGTGTGGCGCGCGAGTCCGCCAAGACCCGCGACATCACCGGCGGTCTGCCGCGCGTCGCCGAGCTGTTCGAAGCGCGCAAGCCCAAGGAAAATGCCATTATCGCGAAGGTCTCGGGCCGCGTGGTGTTCGGCAAGGACTACAAGGCCAAGCGCAAGATCGGCATCCAGCCGGAGGACGGCGGCGAGGTCGTCGAGTATCTGGTCCCGAAGTCGAAGGTGATCGACGTTCAGGAAGGCGACTACGTCAAGCGTGGCGACAACCTGATCGGCGGCTCGCCGGATCCGCACGACATCCTGGAAGTGCTCGGCATCGAGCCGCTGGCCGAATATCTCGTCAGCGAAATCCAGGAAGTCTATCGACTGCAGGGCGTGAAGATCAACGACAAGCACATCGAGGTGATCGTTCGCCAGATGCTGCAGAAGGTCGAGATCACCGATGGCGGCGACACCACGCTGCTGGCGGGCGAACAGGTCGATCGCGACGAGATGGACGAGCATAACGAAAAGCTCCAGCCGGGCCAGCAGCCTGCGCAGGGCAAGCCGATCCTGCTCGGCATCACCAAGGCGTCGCTGCAGACCCGCAGCTTCATCTCGGCCGCGTCGTTCCAGGAAACCACCCGCGTGCTCACCGAAGCCGCGGTGCAGGGCAAGAAGGACACGCTGCTCGGCCTGAAGGAGAATGTGATCGTCGGCCGCCTGATCCCCGCCGGTACCGGTGCGGGCATGGGTCGCCTGCGCGTCGCGGCCACCTCGCGCGATGCGGCGCTGCGCGTCGCCCAGCGCAAGATGCAGGAAGCCTCGCTCATCGCGCCGGCGAGCGCGGCGGAAGAGCATGCCGCCGAACTGGCCCGCTCGGCACGCGATGCGGCCGGCACCGGGGACGATCCCCTGGCGCAGGTTGCACCCTCGGGCCACGGCACCGACGCGGATGCCGGCGAGTATCTGAACGAGGCGGAGTGATCCGCCCCGTTCGGGGGCGCCGAGCCTGACCGAGCATGATACGAAAGAGTCGCTGTCCGGGATGCCGGGCGGCGGCTTTTTCGTTGCCGTGCCCTGACCGCCGAAAAGGTTCGGAGTCGATCAACTTGGCCGCAGCACCGCCCGCGCGCGTCCCCTGCCCTCCGCTTTTCCCAAGCCAACCGCGCGACATGCACCGCGAGGGTGATCCTGTCCGGGGCGGAGGCGATTGTCCCGCGGGAGGGATCAACAGCCCCCGCCCGCTTTGCTACCCAATACGGGACAGTCGGGGTGGGAGAGGATCATGCGGGACATGGCGACGGCCGTGGCGAGCGCACTGGCGCTCGTCCTGGCGACATCGGCGGGGGCGGCAACGCTGCGCGGGGGCATGGGCGGCCCGGCAGGCTATGGCAATCTCGTCCTGCAGCCCAATGACGACGATTTCAGCGCGGTGCAGAACAGCCCGTTCCTGATCAACTTCTTCGGCTATTCGGGGCGATCCTTCTTCGTCAACAACAACGGCAATATCAGCTTCGGCCAGGGGATCTCCAGCTTCACGCCGGTGCCGTTCGACGGCCATGCGGCGGCGCCGCTGATCGCGCCCTTCTGGGCGGACGTGGACACGCGCTGCAGCGGCTGCGGGGCGGTCTATCTCGGCTCCCAATCCGCCAACAGCTTCACGGTCACGTGGAACAATGTCGGCTATTTCGAAGAGAATGGCAGCAAGCTGAACAATTTCCAGATGACGCTGGCCGGAATGGCCAATTCCGGCGACTTCGACATCGAGTTCCGCTACGATCGCATCGAATGGACGACCGGCGACGCCAGCGGCGGCATCGGCGGGCTGGGCGGCGTACCGGCGCAGGCCGGGTTCGATGCCGGCGACGGCGCCCATTTCTATTCGCTCCCCGGCTCCTTCTCGTCCAGGGGCGCGCTCAACTTCACCAACATCACCAACGTGGCCGGCGGCGAGGCAGGCGTGTTCAAATTCTCCATCCGCAACGGCGCCGTCCTCGCCGACGGCACCTCACCCGCCACGCCGCTGCTGCCCAGCAACGTCACCAACGGCAATGGCGGCCCCGGCTTCGGCTTCCAGTTCCAGGTCCAGCAGAACCAGCGGGTCTTCGTCGATCCGATCGTCGCGACCGGCTATGATTTCGAGGTCGGCGCGGGCAGCCCGGACATCCTCAGCGCGCTGTTCCCCGATCTCGGCGATCCCGATGGCTATACCATCTACCTGCTCAGCGACCTGGCGACTCCGTTCGCTACCGGGGTGGGCGCGGGCGGCCCCCCCTTCCTCGTCGACTTCGCGGCGATCGGCGGCGTGTCGGGCTTTCGCATCGCCGGCATCGATCCGGCGCTCGGGCTGGATCCGGACAATCCCAACGCCTTCGTGACCGGGCTGACCTTCGAGGTGACCGGGCCCACCATGGTCGACCTGACCCAGACGCCGATCCGGTTCGACACCGACAGCACGGTGCCGGAGCCCGCCAGCTGGGGCATGCTGCTGCTCGGCTTCGCGGGCATCGGCGGCCTGTTGCGCCGCCGCCGGCAAGCGCCGGCCCGCGCCTGACACACGCGCGGCGCGCAGCCCGGCAGATCAGAAGGCGATCGTCAGCCGCAGCGTGCCCACCACCACCCCGCGCGCCTTTTCCACGCCGCCGCGATCGGCGATGAACTGGAGGTCGGGCTGGACGGTCAGCCATGTGGCGAGCTGGTCCGAATAGGTCAGCTCGAAGCTGGTCTCGGCACGCGACGGGCGCGCGCCCGCGTCAAGCAGCACCGCGCCGTAGCCCGGGGTGGTCACGCCGCGGCTCATCCCGAACGAGGCCTGCGAATCCGGGCGCCCGGCAATGAGCCGCTCGACCAGGAACCCCGCTTGCCAGCCGCCCTGGAACGGCGTCGCGGCACCGCCGGACATGCCCGCGCGGCCGAAGACGGTCAGCGATCGCTTGCCCTCCCCGCCGGTCAGCTGCAGTTCGGCGATCGCATAGCCGCCATGATCGACCCGCTGTAGGGGAACGCCGTCGGCGTCGACCTCGGTATAGTCGTCATGCCGCTTGGTGTAGCGCCAATAGCCGCCGGCGATCTTGAGGCCCGGCCGCTCGATTCCGGCCTCGCCGATCAGCAGCAGGCCGTCGCGGAAGCTGAAGTCGAGCCCGTGGGGATCGCCCAGGCATCCCGCCGCACCGTTGAGCACCGCCGCGCGGGCATAGGCGATGTCGCCGAAGCGATGCTCCACCCGCACCGTCAGCGCGGTCGACGGAAAGATCGACGGGCCGTTCGGTCCCGTCGCCGCGAGCTCGGATCCCGCGCCGAACGAGGGCGAGAGCAGCAGCCCCGCCGCGCCATTGACGTAGAATTCGCTGTTGAGATCATAGGCGCCCGCGCGCACCGTGCTGTGCTGCCCGATGCGCTGCTCCACCCAGGCTTCGAACAGCCGGACATGGTGGCTCGCCACCTCGATGCTGTCGACGCCCTGCAGCGTGCCCGCCGCCCCGTTGGGCCGCCCGCCCATCGTGCTCATCACATCGACATGCGCGGTAGCGCCCTGCCAGCCGACCAGCCGCGCCAGATCGGCATCGGCGGTGAGGTGGGTATCGTCGAGCACATAGGTCCGTTCCCGATCACCGCCGCGCGCCACGCTGACGACGTCAATCGTTTCCACAAGGTGCACATCGACCACCCTCTGGGCAAATACGTAGTCCGGCAATGTACAGCCCAGCACGAGGGCGAACAGAAAACGCTTCATCACCAAGCATCCCATCACCCCACGACCAGAGTTTTAGGAAGCCGGACTCTGTTTTATCGAATCTTGTCTATAATTTTTCTGGAGAGGGCGCTTCTCATTGCTGACGCGTCAAAAGCCTGGAGCGAAGTCGTGCAGTCGATCGCGTACGCAACCCGCAAGCTAACCATCGCCATCATCCTGCTTTTCCTGCTCTGCGGGGGGACCGGCATCGTCTCGTCCTGGCTGCTCGGCGCAGCGCTGAGCGAGCAGGCGACGGCGTCGGGGCTGCTCCGCAATCATATGGAGGCGGACATGATGCACGATGCGGTGCGCAGCGACGTGCTTGCCATTCTCGCCTCCAGCGAGCCCGGTATCGGCATCAAGCTGGAGGATGCGCGCAAGGATCTCGACGAGCATCTCGGCACGCTGCGCACGCGCATCGCCGAGGACGTCGCGTTCAAGGGCGACGCCGCGATCGAAGCCGCCGCCGCCAAGGTGGGCGACCCGATGGTCGCCTATGCCAATGCCGCCCAGCAGATCGCCGACGCCGCCGCCGCCGGCAATCCGGCCGCTGCCAAGCGCCAGCTGCCCGGCTTCTTCCAGCAATTCTCCGTTCTCGAAGACTCGATGGCGGCCGCGTCGGATGCGATCGAGCACTATTCCGACGGCACCGCCAAGGCAGGCGCGACGCTCGGCTGGATCACCACCGGTCTGCTGGCCGCGACGCTGCTCGCCGCGATCGGCGGTGCGCTCTATGCCGCGCGCCTCGCCCGTCGCCGGCTGGTCGATCCGCTGATCGCCCTGTCCGACACGGTGGAGAAGCTGGTGACCGAGCCCGGTACGCCGCTGCCCGAAACCGATCGCCAGGACGAACTCGGCGCGCTCGCCCGTTCCATCGCGCAGTTCAACCAGCAGGTCGAAGCCGCCAATGCCGAGAAGCAGGCGACCACCGAACTGATCGTCGAAACGGTCGGCTCGGGGCTGCAGAAGCTGGCGGGCGGCGACCTCACCACCCATGTCGATGCCGACCTCAGCGGCCCGTTCGCGCGGCTCAAGCAGGACTTCAACGTCGCGGTGGACAGCCTGCGCACCCTGATCGGCTCGGTCCATAGCGGCGCCGGGTCGCTGCGCCGCGCCTCGACCGAGATCACCGCCGCGTCGGAAGACCTCGCCCGGCGTACCGAAGCCAATGCCGCGAGCCTCGAGACGACCACCGCCGAGATCAGCCAGATCGACGAACGCCTGCGCACTTCGGTCCGCGCCGCAAGCGAAACCGTGGGCCGCGCCGACCAGACGATCGAGGCGGTCAGCTCGGGCCGCGCGCGCGTGAGCAATGCGGTGACGGCGATGAGCCGCGTCTCGGAGAGCGCCAAGGGCATCGACGCGGTGATCGAAGGCCTCGACAAGATCGCCTTCCAGACCCGCGTTCTCGCGATGAACGCCGCCGTCGAGGCAGGCCGCGCCGGCGAGGCGGGCCGTGGCTTCGCCGTCGTCGCCGACCTCGTCTCCGCGCTGGCGATGCGCGCCGAGGAAGAAGCCGGCCGCGCCCGCGACCAGCTGACCGTCACCCAGGTCGAGATCGGCACCGCGGTGGCGGCGGTCGAGGATGTCGACGGCGCGTTCAGCTCGATCTCGGAAAACGCCCAGTCGGTGCACAAGCTGCTCGGCCAGGTCGCGGCGGACAACCGCGTCCAGTCGGAATCGATCTCGCGGCTCAGCGAGACGATCCGGGTGATGGACAATTCCACCCAGCAGAACGCCGCGATGGTGGAGGAGACCTCGGCGGCGGCGCGCAACCTGATGGCCGAGATCGGCCAGCTGGTGGAGCAGGCTGGCCAGTTCCGTATCGAGGGCGGCGGGGCTGCGGCGCCTGCGTGGGATTCGGGACGCACGGCTTATGCACTGCCGGTCGCCAGCGTATCGGCAATCAGCGAGGAGGCTTGGGTGTAAGGTCGTACGCCGAACCTTCGCTCGGCTGCACGCCCGAGCGTAGCCCCCTAGGCGAGGCGCCCCGCCTGCTGCCCGACAAGCCTGGCCAGTTGCGTCGGCCGGTAGGGCTTGGGCAGGAAGAGGCTGTCGTCGGGCAACTCTTTCGGCTCCAGCCATTGCTTGCCCGAGGTGACAATCACCTTCACGCGCGGAAATCGGGTGGAGACGATATCCGCCAGCTCCAGCCCGTCGATCGGCCCCGGCATGTTGATGTCGGTGAATATGAACCGCGCCGGGTCTGCCGGAGGCATTGGTTTGTGAGTCACGCTGCCATATCGAGGTTGCTTGCGGCAGCATAATATTGATCTTCGGCTTCGGCAGGCGGGATGTTGCCGATGGGCTCGAGCAGCCGACGATGGTTGAACCAGTCGACCCATTCGAGCGTGGCATATTCGACGGCTTCGAAGCTGCGCCACGGCCCTCGCCGGTGGATCACCTCGGCTTTGTAGAGGCCGTTGATCGTCTCGGCTAAAGCGTTGTCGTAGCTATCGCCGACACTGCCCACGGATGGCTCGATCCCGGCTTCGGCGAGGCGTTCGGTGTACTTGATAGACACGTATTGCGAGCCACGATCGCTATGATGGATGAGGCCGCCCCGATGGGTCGGCCGGCGATCGTGAAGCGCTTGTTCCAAGGCATCGAGGACGAAGCTGGCATGCGCCGTTCTGCTGGCCCGCCAGCCGACGATCCGCCGAGCATAGGTGTCGATGACGAAGGCGACGTAGACGAACCCCGCCCAGGTCGCGACGTAGGTGAAGTCCGACACCCACAGCATGTTCGGCGCTGGCGCGTAAAACTGGCGGTTGACGTGATCGAGCGGGCACGGCGCCGCCTTGTCGCTGATGGTCGTGCGCACCGGCTTGCCCCGGATCACCCCTGCCAAACCCATCTCACGCATCAATCGCGCGACGGTACAGCGGGCGACGGACACGCCCTCCCGCATCATCTGCCGCCAGACCTTGCGCACGCCGTAGACTGCGAAGTTCTCAGCGAACACACGCGCGATCTCAGGCTTGAGGGCCGCATCCTGCCGTGCTCGCGCCGACAGGCGTGTCGGATCCTGTCGCTGCGCGACGCGCTCGTGGTACGTGGATGGGGCGATCGGCAGGACGCGGCAGATCGGCTCGACCCCATAGGCATCGCGGTGATCGTCAATGAACGCGATCATCGCCGGAACGGGCGGTCGAGCTCCGCCTGCGCAAAATATGCGGACGCCTTGCGCAGAATCTCATTGGCCTGCCGCAGCTCGCGGACCTCGCGTTCTAGCGCCTTCACCTTGTCGGCAACCTCGGTCGGGACACCAGCGCGCTTGCCGCTGTCGACCTCCGCCTTCTTCACCCACTCATGCAGCGTCTGCGGAACGCAGCCAATCTTCTCCGCGATCGACACCACCGCCGCCCAGCGGGAAGGATAATCGCGCTCGTGATCGACCACCATCCGCACCGCCCGCTCGCGGACCTCCGGCGCAAACTTGTTCGTCGTCTTACTCATACAGGCTCCACCTTCTCAGGAGTTGGAGCCTCCGGCAAACCCGGCGCGGTTCAATACGACCGCAACTTCATGCTTTTCCAGAAGCGCGAGCGCCTCCGTTGCATCGGGCGCCTCAAGAACCTGAAAGCCGCTTTCGGCGAGCGCGTCTGCTGCGATCATGCGCACAAAGGTCTCGTCTTCAACGACGAGAACCGTGGGTTCTTCCGAGCTGGTCATAACTGCCTCCAGCACATCAACGTCTTAACGTATCGCAAGTTGCTCCAATGATTTTCCGGGCGTGGATTGGTTCTCCGACATATACTTGAAAGGGGGAACGCCCCACACACACAAATTCAGACGCGGCCAGACAGTACGCAGATGCAATCCGCGAACCGGAGAACGCGCAGAAGCTCGCCGCTCGACCGTACCACTTCGATGCGCCCACGCAGATCGAGAAGGCCGTTGGTGAGGTCCTCGCAGAGAAGCGAACGGACGAACCCGATTGCGGTCCGCAGCGCCGCGTCGTCGTCGAGGAGGTCGGTGCCCTCGGGATCGAGGAGTGCGCCGCCACCGTCGTGCACGTGGAAATAGTAGCGCTGCATCGCTGCGATCCAACCGGCCCCTGTCCGATAGCCAGAAGAGCCCGCCGAGGGGGAGGCGGGCTATTCCTTGTGCCGCACGGAGCTTGCGGGGGAATGCTCCGGCGCCGTGCGACCCGGCTTGTCTGAGAGACTGTCCCGGTAGCGCCCTTCTGCCGATCTCGAACGGGGTCGACAATTAGGTACTAAGACCATGGCACGGAGCAACGAAGCGTTAGGAGCGTTCGACAGCAACAAGTCCAGACAAGACGTGGTTAATATACGTCAAGCAAACTTAGGTTGTGGAACGAGCGCACCCCGATTTCATTCTCACGTGCTAAGGGAGCGAAGATGGGACACGAATTCTCCTCGACCATCCTTATCGTGGACGATGAGGATTACATCCGAATACTGGCAGCCTCCCTGCTTAAAGAGGAAGGCTTCCAGGTTCTGGAGGCATCCGACACTTCGGAAGCGCTGGCACTGGCGGCCAAGCACGATATCGACGTCCTGTTGACGGACCTGCACATGCCCGGGTTGCTCGACGGATTACAGCTTGCTGCCGAGATTCGCGCGTCGGATCCGCTGGTGCACGTGATCATCTCCTCCGGAGGCGATCCATCGGTGCTCAAGGACGACGAGATGGGTGCCGTCTTCCTGCCGAAGCCGTACCGGCCCCATCAGCTCACCCGGGCCGTGCGCATGAACTCGATCGGCTGAGCGCCGCCCCCTATTCGCCGAACGCCACGATCCGGTCCCCCAGCCGCTCCGCCTCGGCGCGGTCGTGGGTGACGAGCAGGATCGGCAGGCCGATGCCGTCGCGCAGCCGCTCCAGCAGCGCCAGGATCTCCTCGCGCCGGGCACGGTCGAGCGAGGCGAGCGGCTCGTCGAGCAGCAAAAAGGCCGGATCGGTGAGCAGTGCGCGGCCGATCGCCACCCGCTTCGCCTCGCCGCCCGAGAGCGTGCGCGGCCAGCGATCGAGCAGGTGCGCGATGCCGAGCAGGTCGATCACCCCGTCCACGTCCACCGCCGCACCTTTCCGCCAGCCATAGAGCAGGTTCGCCCGCGCGCGCAGGTGGGGGAACAGCCGCGGCTCCTGGAACACATAGCCGGCGCGCCGCGCCTCGGGCTTGCGGTCCACCCCCGCGGCCGCATCGAACAGCGTGTGCCCGCCCACCCGGATATGCCCGGAATCGGGGCGGAGCAGCCCGGCGACCATGTTGAGCACGCTCGACTTGCCCGCGCCCGAGGGGCCGAACAGCACCGTCACCCCCGCGCCAGGTTCCACGCGGCAGGCGATCTCGGTCTCGCCCAGCGTGCGGCGCACGTCGATGTCAAAGGACATGGGTGCCCCTGCCCGTCCGCCGCGCGACCAGCTCGGACCCGAGCAGCGCGACGAAGGCGGTCGCGATCGACACCGCCGCCAGCCGCAGCACCTGCCCCTCGCCCCCCGGCACCTGCAGCGCCGAATAGATGGCGAGCGGCAGCGTCTCGGTCTCGCCCGGCACGTTGGACACGAAGGAGATGGTCGCGCCGAACTCGCCCAGCGCACGCGCGAAGCCGAGCACCAGCCCGGCCAGCACGCCCGGCAGCGCCAGCGGCAGGGTGACGGTGGCGAAGGTCCGCACCGGTCCGGCGCCGAGGCTGCGCGCCGCCTGCTCCAGCCTTTGGTCGACCGCCTCCAGCGATAACCGGATCGCGCGCACCATCAGCGGCAGCGCCATCACCCCAGCCGCGATCGCCGCGCCACTCCAGCGGAACAGCACGGTCACGCCGAACCAGCGCTCGAGCAGCCCGCCGATCGGCCCGGCCGGCGCGAAGGCGAGCAGCAGCATCCAGCCGGTGACCACCGGCGGCACCACCAGCGGCAGATGCACCAGCGCGTCGAGCAGCAGCTTGCCGGGAAAGCGCCCCCGCGCCAGCAGCCAGGCGAGCGCGAAGGCGAGCGGCAGCACCGCCAGCACCGCCACGCCGCCCACCTTGAGCGAGAGCAGGACGATGCCCCATTCCTCGGCGCTCAGCACGCGGCCAGGCTCACAGCGGCGTGAAGCCGTAGCGCGCGAAGATCGCCTTGCCGCGCGCGCCGATCAGGAAGCGGCGGAACGCCTCGGCATCGGGGCTGGCGGCGGTCTTCAGCCGCGCGACCGGATAGCGGATCGGCGGATGGTTCGCCGCCGGGAAGATGCCGGCGATCCGCACCTTGGCGGAGGCGCGCGCATCGGTGGCGTAGACGATGCCGAAGGACGCGGCGCCGCGTTCGACCAGCGCCAGCGCGGCGCGGACATTCTCAGCGCGCACCACCTTGGGGGCCAGCCGGTCCCAGGCGCCGATCTTCTGGAGCGCCGCCTTGCCATACAGCCCGGCGGGCACCGCATCGGGATCGGCCATCGCCAGCCGCGCCTGGCCGATCGCGGCGAGCAGCGGCCCGGCACGGTCGAGCGGCACGGTGCGCCGGTCCGCCGCCGCACCGGCGAGGACCAGGCGATTGCCGAGAAAGGCGACGCGGGTGCCGGGGGCGAGCTTGCCCGCCTTGTCCACCGCGTCCATCCAGGGCTCGTCGGCCGAGACGAACAGGTCCGCCGGCGCGCCCGACTGGATCTGCCGGGCCAGCGCCGAGGAGGCCGCGAAGGACAGCACCGGGCGCGCATGCCCCAGCCGCGCCCAGGCATCGGCGGCGGCGTTCATCGATTCCTGCAGGCTGGCGGCGGCGAGCACCAGCGGCGGGCGCGGTGCGGCCTGGGCAGGGATCGCGAGCGCGGCGGCCAGCGCGGCCAGCAGCCAGCGGCGGGTCGGGGTCGGCGAAACGGGCATGGACGCGAAACCTCCGGGGAAGCGATGGGATCCGGTTCGCGGGTCGGCCGCAAGCTGTCAAGCGAGGTGGTGCTATGTCCTGCGATGAGCAAGCGCCCGGACGGCGCCGATCAGCCCGCTCGCCGCGAGGTCGACGGGCCGGGCATCGCCCAGCGCCGCCGCCGCGGGACGCGCGGCAAGCGCGTGGCGCAGCGGCAGGCGGCCGGAGCGCACCGCCGTGCGGCAGAGCCGCCACCACAGCCGGGAAATCTCCCGGTCCACCCGCGCCAGCGTCGCCGCATCCTGCCCCTGCGCCCCGAAATGCGCGCGAAGCACCGCGATGCCGTCGAACAGGCGACGCAGCAGCCCGAAGTCACCGATTGGCGTCCTGGCCATGACATAGCGCACCAGCAGCCCGGCGATGTCCGGCGCGCCTTCGCCGAGCAACGCCCGGTGCCGCGCGCGGAGCAGCGTCTCGGCATGCGCCGCCATGGTGCCGTTGAACACCTGCGAGGCGCCCCCGGCGTGCTGGCGGTACAGGGTGAGCACGGTGTCGATCTGGTCGATCCGGCCGAAGGCGCGCAGGCGGTGGTAGAGGTCGAAATCCTCGACATAGCGGCATTCGGGCCGCTCGAAAATCGCCAGCCGGCGCGCGGCCTCGGCGCGGAACAGCACCGAGGACCAGACCAACGGGTTCTGCACCAGCATCAGCCAGTCGATCAGCCCGGGCGTGAGCGGCCGCACCCACTGCCCTGCCCGCACCCGCCCCTCGACCAGGCAATCGGTGGCGGTGCTGACCAGCACGGTCCCGGGATGCGCATCGAGCCAGGCGACCTGCCGGGCGAAACGATCGGGCAGGCAGAGATCGTCCTGGTCGAGCCCCGCGACATAGCGGCCGCGCGCGGCGGCGAAGGCGCGGTTGCGCGCCACCACCGGGCCGCCGTTTACCGCGCTTTCGATCACGCGGATGCGCGGATCGCCCACGCTTCGCAGCACCGCCACGGTATCGTCGCGTGAGCCGTCGTCGACCGCGACCAGTTCCCAGTCGCCGAAACTCTGCGCCTGCAGGCTCGCCAGCGTCTCGGGCAGCAGCGCGGCGCCTTCATAGGTCGCCATCACCACTGAGAGGGTCGGCGCGTCGCTCATGCCGCCGCGCGCGCCCGGTCGGCGAGGATCTGGTCGACGATCATCCGGCCGATATCGTTCTGCCACAGCCACAGCCCATTGGCCTTGCCGCTGAAGCTCGCCTCGCCGCCCAGCGGCCCGTCGGGCACATGGCCCGAGGCGAGCCCGAGGCCGTAGACGCCGGGCACCACCCGCCCCTCGGCATCGAGCACGCGGCAGCGCTGGTCGACCAGCCGCGGGCGGCCGGGATGGTCCGCCATCAGCGCGATGCGCGCGCCCTCGGCATCGTAGAGCGGCAGCGCCCGCGGACGATAGCCGAGCGCGCCGATCACCACGTCGGCGGTTTCGAGCTCCGCCCGCATCGCCGCGTCGTTCTCGCCGGTCAGCCGGCACAGCGCCATGCGCGGATCGGGCGCGCGCCCGCCGACGCCGAGCATCCGCAGCACCAGTTCGCGCGCCTCCAGCCGGAAACCGGCAAGGCGATAGACGAAGCCGCTCAACGGGCAGATGTCCTCGGCGCCGAAATCGGTGAAGCCGTCTGCCCGGGCCTCCTCGGCCGAGCGGTAGAAGGGCCGCAGCGGCCGGCGATGGTAGAGCCGCAGCGCCCCCGCTCCCAGCGGCAGCGCCGGGCTCGCCTTGAGCAGCAGCACCGCGGCGGCCATCGCGCTGGTCGACCCGCCGACGATCGCGATACGCGGCGCCCGCACCTCCGCCAGCCGCGCGCGCAGCCGGTCGAGCCCGCCCAGCCGGAGGAAGTCGTCGCCCAGCACCAGCCGGTCCCCGGCCAGATCCCCGATCGGCGCGCCCGCGATCACCTCGGCGGCGACGTGCGCGCGGTCCTGATAGCCGCCGGTGGCGATCACCAGGTTCGCCGCGCGCATCACGCGTTCGTCGCCGGTGAGCAGGTTGCGCACCCGCATCGCCCAGTCGCCCTGCGGGGTGCGGCGGGCCTCGACCACCTCGGAGCGCGTCGCGACCACGCCGCCATGCTGCGCCACCAGCGTGCCGAGCCGCGCGCCGGTCGCCTCCAGCAGCGGGGTGGAGCGCGCCAGCGGCACGCCCAGCCGCCCGGCATAGAGCGCCACCTCGCGGCCGGCAGGGTGCTCGGTCAGCGCGGCGATGTCGCCATGCACATTGTCCTTCACCGCGGTGAGGAAGGTCTCGGCGGTGCTGTCCGAGGTGATCGCATAGCTGCCGATCTCGCCGCGCCCGAGCACGGCGTCGCGCTCGACGATCGCGAGCCCGGTCTCGGCCAGCGGTACCAGCTGGTCGCCCTTGGTCGCGGCGGTGAGCAATGCCGTACCCGCCGGCCCGCCGCCGACGATCAGCGCCGAATGCACCGCCCGCCCGCGCCGCTCGACCCGCAGCCCGTCCAGCCCTGCGCTGCGGCAGGCGTCGATCAGCGCGGTGCAGACGGTATCGACATCGGTCTCGGTCATCCCGTCGGTGACGGGCAGCGACAGGATGCGGCCGGCGATCTCGTCGGCGACCGGCAGCGCGCGGTCGATTACGCAGCTGCTGCGGAACCAGGGCTGCTCGCCGAGATGCGGACTGAAATAGTGGCCAGCGCCGATCCCCTGCCCGGCCAGCGCCGCGATGATCGCCGCGCGGTGCCCGGCAAAGGCACGGGGCAGCAGCAGCGACTGGAACTGCAGCGCCGGGCGCGATCCGCGCAGCGCCTGGAACTGGAAGCCATGCGCATCGGCAAAGCCGCCCAGCCGGTCGCGATAGACGCGGTCGAGCGCGGCGCGGTGCGCGGCGATGCCCTCCAGTTCTTCGAGCTTGGCCGTGGCGAGCATGCCGAGCACCTCGGGCAGCTTGGCGTTGAGCCCCGGCCCTTCGGCCGAGCGGCCGCCGTCGAAGCCGAAATTGCTCATCCGCCGCAGCGCCTCGATCCGCGCGGTGTCGCCGCTATGGACCAGCCCGCCCTCGGCGGTGGCGAACACCTTGGTGGCGTGCATGGAATAGACGATCGGGAACGGCGCCCCCGCGCCGAACTGGTGCCCGTCCGCGTCGATGGTGCCGAGCGAGGCGGCCGCATCCACCACCACGCCGATGCCGCGCGCGTGATAGTCACGGTAGCGCGCCAGATCGAGGGCCGCACCGAAGGTGGCATAGGGCACCACCACCGCGATGCGATCGCCGTAGCGCGCAAATGCCGCCGCCTCGGCATCGGCGCGCATCGTCCAGTCCTCGGGATCGATGTCGCACAGCACCGGGGTCAGCCCGGCCCATTGCACCGCCTGCGCGGTCGCGGCAAAGGTGAAGGCCGGCACCAGCGCCAGCGCATCGCCGCCCGCGCGCGGCCCCGCGGCGTGGCGGATCGCCAGCATCAGCCCGATCGTCGCATTGGCGACCGCGAGGCACGCGCCCTGGCCGCCGAACAGCCGCGCCGTCGCCGCCGCCTCGAACCCGCGCACCACCGGGCCGCCGTTGGAATAGGTGCCGCGCGCCTCGATCGCGCGGAGCGCGTCGGTCATCAGGCTCAACCGCGGCGGCTGCGGCGCGATCAGCGGCAGGCGCTGCATGGTACTCTCCCCGGATGCTGCTTCGCCGGAAGCGGCGGAGAGGCGGACCATGGCAGCGCCAGCTTAGAAAACCGTAAAATGCCCGGCGATCCTGCCTCGGTCTATCTGCTCCCCCATCGATTGGCGGTGCAACGCGGCCCACCGGCTCCCGCCTGTTCAATTCCCCCAGCAACACGCGTCAAAGTAACGGCTTCCTCTTCAAACACCATCTTGACAACGCAGGACAAACCTCAAGTACACGCCTCCGGTTGATTACGTACAGAACGACAATTGCAAGTATAACTGCACGCCGCCGCAACCCTGGCACCCCGTTGCCCGCCTATAATTGCGACAAGAGGGATCACGCCCGCAACGAAAAAAGGGTCGCACCGGTGAGGATTTCAGCGCTACTGTTAACGTTGATCGCAACCACGTCCGTTTCCACCCAGGCCATGGCACAGGCCAACGCCAAGCCCGATCGCCCGGCCGAACCGCAAGAAGCGCAGGCGGAGCCGGAGAAGGAAGTCTTCTCCACCGGCGTCGCCAAGGGTCGCGACCGGCTGGACAGCGCCACTTCCACCAGCTCGCTCAAGGGCAGTGAGGCGCAGAAGCTGGGCCCGGTCGGGCTCGCCGACATCCTGCGCACCATGGCGGGCATCCGGGTCGAGAACGGCATCAGCGAGGGCAACAACAACTATACCGTGCGCGGCCTGCCGATCGGTTCGGGCGGCTCGAAATATGTCCAGATCGAGGAGGACGGCCTGCCGGTCGTCGAGTTCAACGACATCTTCAACATGGCCGGCGATTCGTTCGTCCGCGCCGACTTCACGATCGGCCAGATCGAGACGATCCGCGGCGGCTCGGCGTCCACCTTCGCCACCGGGTCGCCCGGCGGCCTGATCAACCTCATCTCCAAGACCGGCGAGGTCGAGGGCGGCGCGATCCAGGTGACGGCGGGGCTCGACTACGATCTCAAGCGCGTCGACTTCGATTACGGCGCGAAGCTCAGCGACAGCCTGCGCTTCCATGTCGGCGGCTTCTACCGCGTCGGCGAAGGGCCGCGCGAAACCGGCATGACCTCGTTCAAGGGCGGCCAGGTCAAGCTCAACGTCACCAAGACCTTCGCCAACGGCTATATCCGCGCCTATGCGAAGCTGCTCGACGACCGTGCGCCGAGCTATGCCACCTATCCGGTGACCATCACCGGCACCAACGACAAGCCGGTGATCGGCAACATCGCGGGCTTCGACATTCTCAAGGACACGATGTTCTCGCCGAACGTCAGCGCGATGATCACGCTCGACGGCAACAACCAGATCGCCCGCTATCCGGTGAAGAACGGCCAGAACCCGCAGTCCAAGTCGCTGGGGCTCGAAGCGCAGTTCGAACTCGGCGGCTGGACGCTGACGAACCGGATGCGCTACGCCAACACCTCGGGCGAATTCCTGCGCGGCTTCCCCAGCACCGTCGCGCCGCTCGCCACGCTGGCCGCCTCGCTGGCGGGCACCGGGGCCACCGCCACCTACGCGACCGGCCCCGATGCCGGCAAGCCGGTGCCGGCCAATGCGAACGGGAACGGCTTGCTCGCCAACTTCTTCGTCAACACCTATAATCTGCGCAATGGCGATCATTTCGCCAATGATTTCCGTGGCACCCGCGTCTGGAAGCTCGGCCAGGGCGACCTCACCGTCACCGGCGGCGTCTATGTCGCGACCCAGACGATCGCCGTCGAGGCGCTGCAGATCTCGATGGTGACCGACGTGGTCGGCGGCGGCCGCGGCGCGCTGGTCAACCTCACCAGCGCCGCGGGCGTCGCCCAGACGCAGGACGGCATCTACGCCTATAGCCGCAACGGGCCGCGCCTGCGCCGCTCGTTCGACGTCGACTACAGCTTCTTCGCGCCCTATGCCTCGGTCAACTATCACTTCGGCAAGCTCGCGATCGGCGGCAGCCTGCGCTACGATACCGGCAGCGCCCGGGGCTGGATGGTCGGCGCCGATCTCGGCGACGGCCGCAACGGTACGGTCAGCGTCGACATGAACGGCGACGGCAGGATCAGCGCGCCGGAAACCCGCGTCTCGGCGCTGCCGCTCGGTCGGCCGGCGCCGGTCGACTACACCTTCAAATATCTGAGCTATTCGGCCGGCATCAACTATCGCGCCGCCGAACCGCTCGCCTTCTTCGCCCGCTATAGCCGCGGCGGCCGCGCCAATGCCGACAAGATCCTGTTCACCAGCGCGATCGACAACGGCACCGGCAAGCTCACCGCGTCCGAACACGGGTTCGATATCGTCCGGCAGCTCGAAGGCGGCCTCAAGTTCCGCAAGAACGGCATCACCTTCAACGCCACGACGTTCCTCGCCTATGCCGACGACCACAACCAGCTCAACGCCACCGCGACCTGGACCTATCGCAAGTACCGCACCTATGGCCTCGAGCTGGAGGGCGGCATCCGCCGCGGGCCGTTCAGCATGGTCGCCGGCGCCACCTACACCAAGGCCAAGATCACCGAGGACAAGATCGATCCGACGCTGACCGGCAAGGAACCGCGCCACCAGCCGGCCTGGACGCTGCAGGCGACGCCGCAGGTCGACACCAGATACGCCACGATCGGCGCGAGCGTGGTGACGATCACCAGCAGCTACGCACAGGACAGCAACCAGCTGAAGATGCCCGGCTTCACCACCGTCGGCGGCTTCGTGATCCTGCACCCGACCAAGGCGATCGACGTCGCGCTGACCGGCACCAACCTGTTCAACGCCAAGGGCTTCCTCGACATCAGCCAGGCGAGCATGCCGACCACCGGCATCGGCTGGGCGCGATCGGTGCAGGGCCGCACGCTGGCCGCCTCGGTGCGCTTCAACTTCTGATCTTCGCCCCCCCGAAGAACCCGCCTCGCCCGGTCGCGCCCCCAGCGGCCGGGCATTTTCTTGTGGCTCAGCGCGCCGCGGCCGACCGGACGTGGAGCGCGGGGAACACCGCCTCGATCGGTTTGCTGTCGGGCAGCACATACACATAGCCGCCCTTGCCCTTGTACATCGGGCTGAGCAGCTTGGCGTAGAAGCTCGAGGGCACGTTGATGCAGCCGAAGGTGATGCGGTTGTCGTCGGGCGTCGGCGAGGCGAGCCGCTCGCGCCTTTTCTCCTTGCGCGCCGCGGCCCCCGTCGGCACCGGGTGCAGCGCGACCGAGGTGTAGTAATCCACCCACAGCACCCGCTCCTTGCCGATCGCCAGGCCGAACTTGGCGAGGTAGCGCCCGGCCGGCGTGGTCTTCTCCGCAGGGCCGATCTCGGAGAGCTGCTTGGCGCCGATCCCCGGCGTCGCGTCATCGCCCGGGGCGATGCCGATCAGCACCGGCACCGCGGCGAGCTGCTTGCCGTGCGCATCGTAGAGGAACAGCGCGGCGCCCGGCTTGTCGACGATCAGATAGGGCAGCCCGTGATTGTCCCCGGCGGAGGACACCCAGTCGTGCACCCGCAGCGTCGCGGCCGAGGGCTGGAGCCTGGGCGCGGCCGGCTTGGCGGCCGCAGCCTTGGGCTTGGCGGCAGCGGCGCGCTTGCCCTTCTTGGGCGCCGCCTTCTTCGGCGCGGCGGCCTTGGGCTTGGCATCCTGAAGGGGAACAGCGGCGGCAGGGGGAACGAGCAGCGCCAGCCCGGCCAGCGCGAGTAAGCCTTGGATCATCGATACGTCGCTCACGAAAAGGGGCGCTCAAAAGAAAGGGTGACCGCCCCGAAGCGCGGCCACCCGAAACCCGCGGCCCGAAGGCCGGTGCGGCAAGGTTTCCGCTTAGTTGCGCGGACGCTTGCCCCGGGCACGCTGCTGCTGGACCTGCTGCGACAGCGCCTGCTGCTGCTGATCGAGCATGTCGACGCGGCCGTTGATCTGGTCGAGGCGCTGGCCGTTCTGCTGGGCCTGGCCGGCAGCGGCCTGGGCCTGCGACAGCGCCTGCTTGGCGGTGCCGTCGGTCTCCTGGAGGCGCGTCTCGAGCGCATCGACGCGCTGGCTCACCGGGGCGATCTGCTCGCGGACATATTTCTTGGTGGCGCAACCGCTCAGCGCGACGCTGCCGATCATCAGAGCCGCGAGGGGAGCAAACTTGATACCAGTACGCATATACACACCTTTCACTCGTTAAGAAAACTTAAGGCTCCGTCACCAAGCCGGAGCAACGGGCCCGCAACAATCCCGATTCGGCCCGGCTGTGCCGGATGTCCGTCGGACCGAGCCGTGCACGGGGCGAAGTGTTCCCGCATCACCGCTTGCGCCTCGGCTTGGGGCGCTCGGCGAAGGGATCGCGGGGAATTCCGTCGTCGCTCGCCGCCGCCTTGGCCGGCCCGTGCTGCGCCGCGACGCAGCGCCGGAGCTCCGCCACCGCCGCGCCGCTGCCGTCGAGCGGCAGCCGCGCCACCGGCGTCGACCCGCGATCGATGTGCAGCGCCTTCGAGCCGGCGAACGACGTCGGGAACTTGGGATCGAACGCCGCGACGAATCCCTGCTTGCCGTCCGCGACGATGCCGATCGCCTGGTGATTGGGGTAGCCGCCCTGGCTGAGGCGGAAGGTGAGCTTGAGCCGGTCCTGCGGGCGGATCGACCAATTCTCGTTGAGCACCGAGAAATGGTTGCTGCCGTCGCGGTCCATGCCCAGCAGCAGCGTGGTGCCGCCGGGCTGGTCGAAGCTGCGGCTGATGAAGCAGCCCGATCCGTCCTTGCTCGCGGCGACCGTCCAGTCGCCGAACTGCCGGGCGGCATAGCCTTGCGCGAAGGCCGGCGCGGCGCAGACCAGTGCCGCCGCGACTCCCGGAATCCCCCAGCGGCGAGACCGCGCTGGCTGGGAAGGACGGGGCTGCGACACGTTCTGACTCACGCTGGAAACCATCTGATAAGGACGGCCCCATAACGTTGGTCTGCCGGAATGGTTCATTCGGCGGCGGAACGATCGCGCGACCGGCACGCGGCGTGTGCCTCAAAACGGGATTCGCGGTAGAAGCGGCCATGGCCGATCCCCTCCCCACCCAAGCACCCCGCACCGCCCCGACCGGCGCCCATGCAACCCTGCGCGTCGGCGACAGCGTGACGCTGGAGGCACGGATCACCACCGGCGGGCTGGTGGCGGTGGCGGCGATCGTCTCGGCGGCGCTGCTGGGGTCGGCGGTGATCGTGCGGGCGGCGCGGCGTGGTGGAGGTGGGAGGTAGGTTCTAGGTTCTAGGTGTGGGGAGCGGTTGCCTCGCTTGCGCCGGGATCTCTCTAGCCTTTGCGCCGAATAGCCGCAGTTCGATCAACCAAACCTCGACCTGCCTCTTTTTGGGACTTTGCCGCTGTTTAATACCGCTGCGATTGGCCGCAGCTGCCATTAACTGAGACGAGCTGGCCTTCGACAGATCAGTTATACGCGCGTAAGCATATGGAGCTTTACACGTAAAGCAGGTGGTGCTCCGTGGGTCCTGAGCCAACTTTAAGGCAGATATCCGCCGATGGATCGCAAGCTGAAAGAACTGCCGTGGAAGGGCCGGAGTGACGCCTCTGCTTTTGAGAACACTGCTTTTTGGGCAGGGCTCGAAGGGGTCACCGCTTTGGAGCGATACGAACTGCTGCCCGGCCTATTTGTAGAACCTTGTTACGGCACTCTGTTCGCGCACCCGATTTTGGCTGTGAAGCCGCCGCCCTTTGCCGGAGCGGCTCATCCGCCCCCTTGGTTTGCATGCAGAGGCGGCCATCGCAATATTGAAATCCGCTGCCAGCTCTACTTGCCCGCGGGAGCTGAGCCGATTTTTGGGAATAGGGTAGCCTCGGCCTGGCTTGCCGCTGCTGCTCTTCGCTTACTTTTATGCGCACCGATTCGTATGGCCGTGCTGTCAGATGTTCCGTTCGCGACCTTGAGTGACAATGGCGAACTCAAGCCGACACTGATAAGCATGGAGCAAGCGGGGTCATACACGCTTACCGCCAAATTGGATATTAGTGGCTACATCCACGCATGGAGGTCGCTCCTATCAGCGCTAATCGTCGCCATGAAAGACGAGCGATTCAGCCGGGCCTTCTCGTACCTAGATTCAGCGTGGTGGGTAGGCTCCAGCGCAGCGTTCCTTGTTTCAGTCTGGACCTCCCTAGAGGCTCTGCTGCTCGATCCAAACACTGCAGGCATCAAGCGCGCTCTTTCTACGCGGATATCTGAGTTACTTGCGAACTCCCAGCCTGAGCGTGATCGCATATTCAACAAGGTTATGGATCTTTACCGGAGCCGCTGTGACAGCGCGCATGAAGCGCTCCATCCTGACTTAGCGCCTGTTCAAGATTCGGCTCGCCTTGCAGGCTCCGTGTTCTTTGCAAAGGCCGGATCCGCCATCGGAGAAAAGTGGTGAATTACCTCGAAACACATCTTCACGCCAGAGATAGCTCAAAAATCTCCGAGCGATCTCTGGTCCCTTAACAACAGCACTTCTCCTCTTTCCTACACGAACCTATTTGGTTACATGCACATGCATGAAGAACCGCTCGAACCCCGACTTCGTCGTGCCGGACTTCACGCCGGTACCCCGCCAACATCGCGTCGACGGCTGGACGCCCGCGCGGCAGCGGGCGTTCATCGCCGCGCTGGCCGCCACCGGGTCGGTCACCGCGGCGGCGCGGTCGATCAACATGGCCAAGGAGGGCGCCTATATGCTGCGCCTCCACCCGCAAGGCGCCGGCTTCCGCGCCGCCTGGGAGGCGGCGCTCACCGCCGGGCTCGATCGGCTGGGCGACATCGCGATGGAACGCGCGATCGAGGGCGTGCCGGTGCCGGTCTTCTACAAGGGCGAGCAGTGCGGCGAGAAGCGCTGGTACAATGATCGCCTGCTGATGTTCATCCTGCGCCACCGCAATCCCGAGAAATATGGCGCCCTCGCCGCGCTGCCGCCCGGCACCCGCCATCCCGATACGGTCGCGCGCGAGGAGGCGCCTGCCCCCTGCCCGGTCTGCGCGCGGCGCAAGGCGGAGTACATGGCGCTGGCCGAGCCCGACGCGAAGATGCCCGAGGAGATGCGCAAGGTCCTCGACACGCTGTTCACCCGCTATGCCGCCAAGGTGCGCAGCGAGCGCCAGCTGCGGCTGGAGGGCCGGATCGTCGCCGCCGACTATACGCTGCGCCAGCTCACCCATATCGAGCTGATCCTCGCCAATGCCGGCATGTCGGACGCGATGATCACCTTCTTCACGACCGACTATGGCAAGCACGGCCGCGAGCAGGAATTCGCGCATCCGATGAGCGCGAAGCTCGACGCGATGCGCCGAAAGGTCTGGGCCGAGTGCGGCGAGCCGGAGCGCCCGCCGCTGCCCCTGTACGCGCGGTCGCCGGGCACCTCGACGGTCAGCGGCCCCGACTGGGACGAACGCCGGCGCGCGCAACGCGACGCCGAACGCCGCATGGCCGCGGCGCAGGTCGAATGGGAAGCCGCCGCGCGGTCGGACAGCTGGGCGGCGTGGAAGGCGGCGCAGGGGCGGTAACCCAAATTCCTCCCCGGCACGGGGAGGGGGACCGCGCGGCGCAGCCGCGGGGTGGAGGGGCCGCGCCGTCAGGCGCGGGTCGGCTGGAGCACGCGGGAACCCCGCCGCTCGCGCGACGGCCCCTCCACCATGGGCTCGCGCCCATGGTCCCCCTCCCCGTTCCGGGGAGGAATTTTCAGGACGCGGCGAACCTAATTCCTCCCCGTTCCGGGGAGGAATTGGGTTTCGCTTACTCCTCGCCCATCCGCAGCGCGGCGATGAAGGCTTCCTGCGGGATCTGCACGCTGCCATATTCGCGCATCCGCTTCTTGCCTTCCTTCTGCTTGTCCAGCAGCTTGCGCTTGCGGCTGGCGTCGCCGCCATAGCATTTCGCGGTCACGTCCTTGCGCATCGCGGCGATCGTCTCGCGGGCGATCACCTTGCCGCCGATCGCCGCCTGGATCGGGATCTTGAACAAATGGCGCGGGATCAGGTCCTTGAGCCGCTCGCACATGCCGCGGCCGCGGCTCTCGGCGGTCGAGCGGTGGACGATCATGCTCAGCGCGTCGACCGGCTCGTTGTTGACCAGGATGCCCATCTTGACCAGGTCGCCGGCGCGGTAGCCGATCTGCTCATAGTCGAAGCTGGCATAGCCGCGGCTGATCGACTTGAGGCGATCGTAGAAGTCGAACACCACTTCGTTTAGCGGCAGCTCGTAGGTCAGCTGCGCGCGGCCGCCGACATAGGTGAGGTTCTTCTGGATGCCGCGGCGATCCTGGCAGAGCTTGAGGATCGGCCCCAGATATTCGTCGGGCATGTAGATCACCGCCTGGATCCACGGCTCCTGGATCTCCTCGATCCGGTTGGGATCGGGCATGTCGGCGGGGTTGTGGAGCTCGATCTCCTTGCCCTCGGCCTCGCCGGCCGATTTGGTGAGCTTCATCTTGTAGACCACGCTCGGCGCGGTGGTGATGAGGTCGAGGTCGTACTCGCGCATCAGCCGCTCCTGGATGATCTCCAGGTGCAGCAGGCCCAGGAAGCCGCAGCGGAAGCCGAAGCCGAGCGCGGCCGAGGTCTCCATCTCGAAGCTGAACGAGGCGTCGTTGAGGCGCAGCTTGGAGATGCTCTCGCGCAGCTTCTCGAAGTCGGCGGCGTCGACCGGGAACAGGCCGCAGAAGACGACCGGCTGGACTTCCTTGAAGCCCGGCAGCGGCTCGGCGGCGGGCTTCTTGGCGTCGGTCAGCGTGTCGCCGACGCGGGCCTGCGCGACTTCCTTGATCTGCGCGGTGATGAAGCCGATCTCGCCGGGGCCGAGATCGGGCAGCTGCTCGATCTTGGGGCGGAAGGCGCCGACGCGGTCGACCAGATGGGTCGTGCCGGTCTGCATGAACTTGACCTGCTGGCCCTTCCGGATCGAGCCGTCGATCACGCGGACGAGGATGACGACGCCGAGATACGGGTCGTACCAGCTGTCGACCAGCATCGCCTTGAGCGGGGCATTGGGGTCGCCCCTGGGCGAGGGGATGCGCGCGACGATCGCGTCGAGGATCTCGTCGATACCGATGCCGCTCTTGGCGCTGGCGAGCACGGCGTTGGAGGCGTCGAGGCCGATCACGTCCTCGATCTCGGCGCGGACCTTTTCGGGCTCGGCCGAGGGGAGGTCGATCTTGTTGATCACGGGAATGATCTCGTGGTCGTGCTCGATCGACTGGTAGACATTGGCGAGCGTCTGCGCTTCCACGCCTTGGGCTGCGTCGACGACGAGCAGCGCGCCCTCGCAGGCGGCGAGGCTGCGGCTCACCTCATAGGCGAAGTCGACGTGACCGGGCGTGTCCATCAGGTTGAGGACATGGCCCTTCCATTCCAGGCGCACGGTCTGCGCCTTGATGGTGATCCCGCGTTCCTTCTCGATATCCATGTTATCAAGGACTTGCTCGGACATTTCGCGGTCGGCCAGCCCGCCGGTGCGCTGGATCAGCCGGTCGGCGAGCGTCGACTTGCCATGGTCGATATGCGCGATGATCGAGAAATTGCGGATCTTGGTGATGTCGGTGGCCATGATTCCGCGGCCGATAGCAGGCTGCGGGCAAAAGCCAAAGTACCGGATTGCACGAGGTCGCAAGCGCGCTAGGCCGACGCGATCCATTCTGTTACGCACGCGACCGGGGGGCGGTCTCTTCCCACTTCGGGCCGCCTGGTTGTACAGGGAGGTTTTAGTATCATGATGAAGCAGTTGCTCGGCGCCGCCGGGGCGATGGCGTTGTGCGTGGGCGCGGTTCCCGCGCTCGCCCAGAGCAAGCCGACCAAGACCCAGCGCACGCAGGAACAGGCGATGCAGGACGTGCCGCATTGCGCACGCAAGCTGGGCACGCTCTCGATCGTTGACGGCGACGATCCCCGCGGCTGGACGCAGTATTCGCTGGCGCCGCCGCAGAAGCTGCTGAAGGTGCTGGTCCAGCGTTCGGGCTGCTTCAACCTCGTCGACCGCGGCTCGGGCCTGCAGGCGGCCGAGCTGGAGCGCAACATCGGCGGCAATCTCGGCCACCAGCGCGGCGCCAATGTCGGCCAGGGCCAGATCAAGGCGGCGGACTATGTTCTGGTCGCCGAGGTGCAGGCCTCGAACCGCAATGCGGCGGGCAGCGGCGTGGCCGGTGCGGCCGGCGGCATCATCGGCGGGCCGATCGGCGGCCTGCTGGGCGGCATCAAGTCGCGCAAGATGGAGGCGAACACCGTCCTCTCGCTCACCAATGTCCGCACCACCGAAACGATCTCCACCCAGGAAGGCTATGCCTCGAAGAACAGCGTGAGCTGGGGCGCGGGCGGCGGCGTCGGCTTCATCGGCGGCGGGCTGGGTGCGGTCGGCGGCGGCTATGACAATACCGATATCGGCCGGATCGTAACGCTGGCCTTCATCGACGCCTATTCGAAGATGGTCAACGAGCTCGGCCTGGTGCGCCCCGGCGACGAGGGCACTGCGCAGGCGGCCCCGACCAAGACCTTCACCGCCCAGGCGCCGGTGGCGATGCGCACCCTGCCGGCTGCGACCGGCAAGGTGATCCGCACGCTGCCGGTGGGCGCGATCCTCTACCCCACCGGCAAGAAGGACGGCCTGTGGTGGGAAGTCGCCGACGAGAACGACAATGTCGGATGGGTGCTGAACACCAAGCTCGCCCCGTCCAACTGATCGGGCGCGGGTAAAGGAAAAAGGGCCGGCGCGGAGATCCCGCGGCGGCCCTTTTCTCTTGTCCGTCGCACCTCCCCGGCGGGGGAGGCGCAGCCGATTGGGCTTACTTGAACTTGCCGCTCAGCGAGACGCCGAACACCCGCGGCTCGTTGAGCACGGCAGCGCGATAGTTCTCGATCACGCCCTTGAGATTCATCTCGTTGGTGATGTTGCGCACGAAGCCTGCGATCTCCCAGGCGTCGTCCGGCGCGGCATAGCCGATCTTCAGGCCACCCTCGAAGTTGCCGTTCGCGGTAAACTCCTTGGTCTCGTACAGGACGAAGTTGGTGTAGCCCTGCAGGTTCCAGTCGGTCGAGACGAACACGCGGCCGCTATTGGCGAGCGGCACATCGTACCGCGCGTTGAGGCTGAGATTGTATTCCGGCGCGTTCGGCAGCGGGTTGCCGTCGATCTTCGCCAGGAACAGCGAGCCCTGCTTGCGCAGCGGATCGAGCACGGTGCAGGTTACCGCACCGCCGAACGCGCAGACCTGCGCTTCGAGGTTCTGGTCGTCGATCTCGCTGTGCAGCAGGCTCAGGCCCGCCTGGATCGACAGGTTGCGCACCGGCTTCCAGTCGAGATCGGCTTCCATGCCATAGGCCTTGGCCTTGTTGGCGTTAAGCAGCACGCCGTTGCCGTTGAGGTCGTTGCCGTTGAGCTGGATGTCGTCGACCGTGTAATAGAAGCCCGACAGGTTGAAGCGCAGCGTGCGGCCGATCTGGCTCTTCAGGCCGGCTTCCCACGACAGGATCTTCTCCGAGGTGGCGGTGGTGAAGTCCGAGTTGAACACCGCCGAACGCCCCTGGATGGTCGGACCACGGAAGCCCTTGGCAACCCGGGCATAGACGCTGAGATCGGGGTTGACCTCGTAGCGCGCGCTCAGGTCCCAGCTCGGCTGCGTGTCGGACAGGCGGACGTGGCGACGGCCAGTATAGGTGACGGCGTTTGCAATCGTGTTTGCGGTCTTCAGCAGATCGGTGGTCTTGGTGTCCTCGGTCACGCGGCCGCCAGCGGTGATCGTGAGCTGCGGGGCGACCTCGTAGCTCGCCTGGCCGAACACCGCCCAGCTGGTGTTGACGTTGTGCAGCCGGACCCAGTTATTCGGGTTGTTGGCGGTGCCGCTCAGGAAATAGGCGCGCTGGTAGAAATCGGTGATGTCGCGCGCGTCGAAATACATCGCGCCGACCTGCCACTTGAGCGGGCCGTTGCCGTTGCTGGCGACGCGGAATTCCTCGGTCCACTGGTCGAGGCCCTTCACCCGGCCCATCGACTCGCCGAAGCCGGCATTGCCGAAATCGGCCGCAGCACCGCCATCGGTGTCTCCACGGCTATAGCCCGACAGCGTCTCGTAGCCGGTGATCGAGGTCAGCGTCACACCGCCGAGATCCCAGTTGACGTGGACCGAGCCGCCGGCGGTCTTGTAGTTCTGCGGATTGTCGGCGCCCTCGTCCCAGCGCGCGCTGGTGAAGTCGACGCCGCGGATCTTGTTTGAACCCAGGTTGAGCGCGCCGCGGCGGAACACGGTGGCGGTGCCGTCATACCAGCGGGCGTGGCCCGAGGCGAGGATCGACAGCGTCTCGCTGGGCGTCGCGAGCAGCTGCAGGCGCACGTCCTTCTCGTTGAAGCCGCCCGCGGCATCCTTGCGCCCGACGCGCGTGCCGTCGGCGCTCGGGCCGGTGTAGCTGTTGTCGATATAGTCGTCGCGGTGCTGGTACAGCCCCGAGATGCGGAAGGCGAGCTTGTCCTGGATGATCGGCCCGCCGACGCCCGCATCGACATTGACGCTGTTATAGCTGCCATAGCTGGCGGTGCCGCGGCCCTCGAACTGCTGCGAGGGGCGGATCGAATCGAACTTGATGATGCCGGCGGTGGTGTTGCGGCCGAACAGCGAACCCTGCGGCCCACGCAGCACTTCGATCTGGTTCACGTCAAACACCGGGTTCGACTTCATCACGACATGCTCGAGGACGATGTCGTCCTGGATGATCGAGACCGGCTGCGAGGCGCCGAGGTAGAAATCGACGTTGCCGAGGCCGCGGATGTAGAAGCGCGGGAAGATGCGGCCGGTCGAGGATTCGACATACAGGCCCGGCACCTTGCCCGAGAGCGCGAGCAGCGTGTCGTCGCCGCCGGCGGTGTAATCGCGCGCCTGCGACGCCGGCAGCACCGCGACCGAGAGCGGCACGTCCTGCTGGTTTTCCGGGCGGCGCTCGGCGGTGACGACGATGTCGCTCAGGCCGTCATTCGCCTGCGTATCCTGGGCGAAGGCGAAATCGGACGTGAACAGCGCGCCAAGGGCGGCGCCGAGCAGCAGGCTGCGCTTGTCGCGCGCGAGTTTCAGCATTGGTTTTCCCCGAATGGATATTTGGTCTTGTGTTTGAACGGCACGCGGAACCGCAGCCCGGCATTTCACCGGCGATGCCAATTATTTGATAGTGGGTTCCCGTTGCCGTCGGGGGCGGCGCTAGGCTCGGATTGTGAACTTCCTGTGACGGAATTCCGGCGGCCGCCGGTTCCTCAGATCTGTTGCCCAAAAGCCTCGATTGCGGCGAGCGCGGCGGCGGTGCGCGCCTCCCCTTCTCCCTGCACCAGCGCCCAGCGCACCCCGCGGCGCTCGAGTTCGGCGCGCGACAGATCGAAGAAGCGCTGCCGCAATGGACGCGTGCCGAACAGCCGCGTGCCGTCCGCGACCCAGGGCAGATCGATGTCGAACAGGAGGTAGACGTCCGCCGTGCCCTGCCAGGCATCGAACCAGGGATCGCGCGTGCCGAACAGCATGTCTGCCCAGACGGCGGTCATCAGCGGATCGGTGTCGAGGATTAGCGGCGGCGCGGTCGTCTCCAGCATCATGCGGGTGCCGGCATCGTGCGTCTTGGCGATCTCGACCAGATCGGCCATCGTGAAATCGGTGCCGCGCGCCTCGGCATATTCGCGGCCATATTCGTCGAGCACCGTGCCCCCGAGCGCCGCTGCGAGCCGCGCCGCGACCGTGGTCTTTCCCGTGCTTTCGGGTCCGTGGAGGCAGATGGTGCGAGGAATCATGCGCGAGCCTTGGTCCAGTCGATCGCTCCCCACACCGAAAGCGCGAGGAAAAGACAATAGAGCACGGCGGTGAGCCACAGCCCCTTCACCAGGAACAAGGGAATGGCGAGCAGGTCCACCACGATCCACAGCGGCCAGCATTCCCAGGCGCGGCGCGACTGGAGGATCTGCGCGACGATGCTCAGCACCGCGATCGTGCCATCCCACCAGGGAAAGGCCGCATCGGTCAGGCGAGACATCAGTGCGCCCCAGCCGAGCGCGACGAGCGCAGCGCCCGCCGCGCAGCCGAGCCGCGCGCGGTTGGACAGCCGCACCACCGGCACCTCGCCCGCTTCCGCCTTGGCCTGCCGCCAGTTCCACCAGCCATAGCCGTTGACGATGAAATAGAAGCCTTGGAGCAGCGCGTCGCTGTACAGCCGCGCCTGCAGGAAGATCCAGGCGTACAGCGTCACCATCGCCAGCGCGAAGGGATAGTTCCACAGGCTCCGCCGCACGACCAGCGCGACATTGGCGAGCCCCAGCAGGGTGGCGACGGCTTCGATCGGTGACATTGGCGGCGAGGCTTATCGGTCCGCCGAGGGGCGGTCGAGAGCGGGAAAGGGAGCGATGCGGAAAAAAAGCATGGGTTCGTCTTTTTGCTGCAACGAACCGCTTGACGGCTCGGCCAACCCACCCTTATAGGCGCGCCTCCAAGCTCAAGCCGGTCTGCTCCCGAAAGCATTGTAGACCGGACTCCGTCGGGGAGTAGCTCAGCCTGGTAGAGCACTGTCTTCGGGAGGCAGGGGCCGGAGGTTCGAATCCTCTCTCCCCGACCATTACTTGCATTTGGGATAAAGCGGGTGACCTTCGGGTCGCCCGCTGCCCCTTTTCTCCCTTAGAGCAAACGCAGGGCCCGCGCCTCAGCCACTCTCCAGCGGCATCAGGATCAGCGTGATCCGGTCATGGCCGACCGCGATGTCGAGCGTTTCGCCCGCCGTGACCTCGATCGGCTCGGGGAAGCTATGCAGCACCTGCAGCCAGCCGCCATCGTGATAGCCGCTCGGATGATTGTCGAAGGTCACGCCTTCCCACAGATCGATGTGCATCCACTGCACGATGCCCACCGCGCGGCCGCTGGCGGTGACCGGAATGCGCAACCGTGCAAGCGTCGCGTCGTGCTTCTTCTGCGTGAGGTCCAGCCGCACCAGTTCCTGATCGTCGGACAGCCGCTGCCAGCCGGTCATCGTGCCGTGGATCGGCAGGCGCTGCGGCCCGAAGGCGGTGAAGGCCGAAAGGTCGAACCCGGACACGTCACCGACAAAGACATAGTCGGCGAGATTGTCGCTGGCGACGAGGCAGCCCATCGCGGTGGCGGCGCGCGGGATGACGATCGCGTCGGGCGCGAGCAGGCGGCGATGGGCGTCCTCGAAAGTGTCGAGCACCTTCTCGGTCAGCAGGTCGCTGGAGAGGATTTCCGAGACCAGGATGTCCGCCGGCGCATCCAGTTCGGCGCCGATGGCGAGTTCGGTCGAAGGCTTGGCATGGACGGTAACCCGACCGGCATAGCCGTTCTGCGCGACGATGGTCTGCGCCATCTCGGCGATCAGCGGCTCCATCTCGCAGGCGACGACCTTGCGCACCCCTGCCCGCGCCGCCATCAGCGACAATAGCCCGCTGCCCGCGCCGATGTCGAGCACCCGCGCATCGGGCCCGGCGACGGCGATCGCCGCCTTAATCGCCGCCTCGAACGCATCGTTGCGCGGCGCGTCGTTCATCATCGGGATATGCCAGAAGGGCACCGCGCCCGAGCCGAGGCGCCGGACCTGGTGGCGCAGGTGGAGATTGTCCGGCTGCAACGCGAGCGCGCGGCGGAAGCAATGCAGCGCCTCTTGGTTGCGCCCGACATCGGCCAGCACGACCGCGAGGTTGCCCAGCGCGGTGGGATTGTCCGGATCGAGGGCGCAGGCGCGTTCCAGCGGTGCGATCGCCGCGTCGCTGCGGCCGAGCCAGTGGAGCGTCAGGCCCTTCTCATGCAACGCGACGGCATGATCGGGTTCGGTTGCGAGCAGCTCGTCCCAGGCGACCAGCGCATCCTCGGGGCGCGAGAGCCGCCCCAGCAAGCCGGCCAGCAATGGCAGGATCTCCACCGCGCGATAGCCGTGGGCGAGCGCCACGCGATACTGCCGCTCGGCCGCCGCCAAATCCCCCTGTTCGTGCAGTGCCATCGCCTCGGCGAGCGCGGTACGAGCCTCGTTCAGGCGATCGGGGGACGCGAGGTCGGTCACGGGAACATCCTTAAGATTTGGTTTCGGTGCGGGTCGCTTCGGATAGGTGTTCGCGGGCCCGGGCGATAGTCCTGGGGTTGCCCCTAAAAGCCCCTCCTCCAACGAGGAGCGGCTTGAAAAGGAAACGCCGCCGACCCGAAGGTCGGCGGCGCTGCCATTGGTTCTAGCGAATTAGCCCGTCAGAACTGCACGCGGCCGCCCAGCGAGAAGACGAACGCCCGCGCATTGCGCAGCTCGCCCCGGGTCAGGATGGTCGAGCCCGCGGCGATCGTCGCGCGGTCGATCGGCGCGTTGGCGAAGTCGACATAGTTCGCCGCCGCATCGAGCACGATGTTCCGCGTCACCGCATAGGAACCGCCCGCGCCGAAGTTCCACCGGTTGGAATCGGGCACGCGCGCATCGCGCTGGCCGTTCTGGGTCGGCGTCGTCGCCCGCTGCACGCCCGCACGCAGCGTCAGCGCGGGCGAGACCATATAGTCGACGCCGCCGGCATAGCTCCAGCTCTCGCGGTAGTTTTCGGGGATCGCCTGGTTCAGCGGCGCGCCGAGGCGGATCGCGTCGAACTTGTCCCAGTTATAATGAACCACCTGGCCGTTGAGCGTCAGCCTGTCGGTGGCGCGCCAGCGCAGGCCGGCGATCTGCTGGGCGGGCGTGTAGAAGTCCGCGCGGACGTCCGACAGTGCCGTGTTGCCGGTCTGGAGCGGCCCGACCAGCCCGCTCACGGTCAGGTCACCCTTCAGCTTGTGGCGGATGGCCGACTTGTAGCTGAAGCCCGCGGTCACCCGGTCGCTGTGCATCTGGAAGCCTGCGCTCCAGCCCACATCCCAGCCATCGCCCTTCAGTTCCTGGCGGCCGTCGGGCAGGCTCGCGAGCACGTTGGGCAGCGCGTTGCTGAGGCTGGCATCGGTATATTCGACGTTCGCCGCCGCGCCGACGCGCAGCCAGTCGGTCACCGACACCGCGATCGAGGGCTGGATGTCGACCGTGCGCAGCCGGGTCTTGTCGGCGCTGTAGCGCGCCCAGCTGGTCGACGCGTAATCGGTGGTGAAGCTGTAGGGCGAGGTGACCGCGAGGCCGAGCGCGACGCGGTGGCCGAGCGGCACCGCGACCGCGCCCGACGGCAGCACGCCGTTGTTGATCGGATTGCGGCTGGTGGTCTCGCCGCCGATCGGCGTGAAGGCCGTGCTGCCCGGGCGACGGATCAGCGTGCCGGTATCGACCACCTCGCCGCGCGGCAGGATCGCTGCGGCGTTGAGGTTGACTTCGATGCGCTCGGCATCGGCGATCGCGGCGGGGTTCCACCACAAGGAGGCAGCCCCCGTATCGGCGACTTCGCCCGAAAAGGCGCGACCGGCGCCGCGGGCAGACTGTTCCTGCAGGTAGAAGGCCTGGGCATGGGCGGCACCGGCAAAACCGGCGCTGGCCGCCAGCGTGGTACCGGCGGTGAGGAGGAAATGCAGCTTTTTCATGGTTATTCTCACGCTACTGGGGTTCGTAAACGGCGCACGCGCGCGCCGTCAGCGAACCCGGGTCCAGGTCTGGGTACGGCAGAAGGGCTTGAACACGCAGCCGCGCAGCTTGAGCTGGTCGGCGCCCGCCAGCGTGATATCCGCGGTGTAGGTCTTGCCGTCCTCGGCATTGTAGATCTTGCCGCCGCTCCAATTGCCGCCGTCGGCGGTGAAGCCGCTCAGGATCTGCATCCCCTTGAGCGGACGGGTGCGCAGCTGCGCGTTCGAATTCCTGGTATCGCGCAGATCGGGATTGGTGCGCAGCGCGTCCGAGGTGAGAAGCCGCCCACAGATCGAAGCACCGCAGCGCTGGATCTCGACGATCGCATTTCGTGTCTGGGTCTTCCAGCGACCTTCGACACCCTCTCCGGCTTGCGGTGCTGCTACCAGCATCGCGACAAGCAAACTTATCCACATACTTGTTTTTCCATTATCGCTTGTTCCCGCCACGGTTAACCCGAGGCGAGGACAGACATGGCGTATGTTTACGTTCCAGCCTCTCCTGGGCCGGAACCATACCCATTCCTCAAAGTTCCGCAATAACGGCTGTGTTTCAGAAAATTTCAGCGAGCAATCAGGCCGTGCGACGGCGGTGCGCGATCCGCCGCGCGGTCTCGATCGGCGCGGCGAAGGAGGTGCCGGTGCCGGTCACCGCCCGCCCGTCCGCGCGCGTGGTCGGCACGTCGACGCCGCGCTGCCAGACATAGAGATAGCCCTGCGCCTGCGGCTCGGGCCGGTTGGTGCCGGTCCAGGGCTGCCCCGCCGCATCGAGCGCGCCGACCAGCACCGCATTGGGAAAGCCCTGCCGCGCCATGGCGAGGTTGCCGGGGTGCGACAGGCCGTTGTTGCCGGCCGCCAGCACCACCACGATCCCGGCCGATGCAGCATCGTGCACCGCGGCGGTGATCGCGGGATCGTCGGCCAGTGCGAGCGAGATGTTGATGGCGTCCACCTTGAGCGCGATTGCCTTGCGGATCGCGCCGACGATCGGCGCGGCACTCGGCTGGCAGGGCGGATTGGCGCCCGGACGGCAGCCGGCTGGATCGTCGATCCGCAGCGACACGATCGCCACTTCCCCCGCCGCCGCGCGGCTGAGAATAGTGGCGACCATCGTTCCATGGTCGTAGCGCGGGCGGAACGCGGGGCGGTCGGCGCCCGCCATGTCATATTCGGCGATCAGCTTGCCATGGAGCTCGGGCGTCTCCGCCACGCCGCTGTCGATGATCGCGACGCGCGGCGCCGCTGCCGGCGAGCTTCCCGCAACCGCTGCGAACAATGCCATCCCCAGCAGGCCCATGCCCACCTCCGCCCATCTTGCCGAAACTTTCAGCAGGCTAGGCGGCAAGCGTTAACAAGGACTTCATCATGCCCCAGGGCTTGCACGTAGGTCGCGCGCATGCCACCGAGCCGAGGATCGGGGAGCAGAACCATGTCCAAGGCAACCCGCGCCACGCGGATGCTCGAAACGGCGAAGATCGCCTTCACCGTACACAGCTATGCCTATGACCCGGACGCCGATGCGATCGGGCTCCAGGCGGCCGAGGCGCTGGGCGAGCCGCCCGCGCGCGTGCTCAAGACGCTGATGGCCAAGGTCGACGGCAAGCCGGTGCTGGCAATCCTGCCTTCGGACCGGCAGGTGGCGATGAAGAAGCTGGCGGCGGCGGTCGGCGGCAAATCGGCGGAGATGATGAAGCCGGCGGACGCCGAACGCCTCTCCGGCTACAAGGTCGGCGGCATCAGCCCGTTCGGGCAGATGAAAGCGCTGCCCGCGGTGATCGAGGAAACCGCTATCAGCGAACCCTATGTCTTTATCAATGGCGGACAACGCGGATTGCAGGTGCGGCTCGCCCCGCAGGATGCGGCGAATTTACTCCGAGCAACGGTAACCGGGATCATCGCCTGACGGTCACAGCGGCTGCGCATGGCGTGCGGTGTCCTGCAGCAGCGCGACGACATGCTCGAGGAGCGCCGGCCGCCCCTTGGGGCCCTGCACTACGGTCGCATGGACATAGGCGTGGACCTTCGCCCGCAGCCGCGCCTCGGCACGCAGCCGCATCCAGTCGCTCGCCGGACCGCCCCGCCCCAGCCCGCCGGCGATCGGCAGCCCCGTCGCGGCGCCGCGCACGAGGCCGGTGAGCGCGGCGCCGCCCGCGGCCGCCCAGTCACCCAGCTCCTCCATCATGTCGCGCATCAGATTGGCGTCGACCGGCAGCGGCCGCCATTGCAGGTGGTGAAAGGCGATCGGCGCCAGCGCGCGATCCGCCTCCTCGATCACCCGTCGCGCCAGCGGATCGGCGACCTGGCGCACGACGGGGGCGATGCGGGTGGCGACGAAGCGGGTCTGCTCGATCAGCCCGTCGCGCCAATCGGCCTGGGAGAGATCGGCATCGAAGCTCTCGACCAGATCGGCCGCCGCCTGCTGCAGCACCGCGCGCGCCATCGCGACGTGCAGGTCGCGCCAGCGGCGGATCTCGCCGCGACCGAACCACCGCATCAGCACCATGGGAAACGCGCTCGCATCATCGCGGCGATCAGACCAGAAAAGCCGGGCAATCTCAACGCCCGGTGCCGAAGGCCGGCACGCCCGGCGGCACCGCGGCGTTACGCCAGCGCTCGACGGGCACCGTTTCCAGCTTGCCGTCCTTGGTCCGACGCCGCTGGATCAGCGTCGCTTCCTGCTGCGCGGTGCCGCCGATCGTCGCTCGGGTGCGCACCCAGAAGCTGCTCGACTTGAACGACGTACCCCAGGGCAGGGTCGCATGCTGGTCGTCGAGATCCTTGAGCGTCAGGAACCCCTGCCGCTTGCGCACCTGCAGCAGCCGGTCGGCGACCAGCGGATCCTTGAACAGCATCTGCATCAGTTCGGGTTCGGCGGCGTTAAGGTTGATCGTGGTGATGCCCGGCAGCGCGGTCACCACCTTCTCCAGCCGGTCGGCCACCTTGGGATCGAGACCGGCGAGCCGCAGCGGGCGCAGATCGGTCACCGGGCCCTGCAGGCGGACATATTGGATTGCCGCCACCACCTGTTCGGGCGGCATCTCGATCTCGTTGGCGATGTCCTGGAGCAGCACCACCGCGCCCGCCTCGCCGCTGCGCACCGAATTGATGTTGAAGCGCCCCTCGGCATCGCCGATCGCGAGGTCGAAGGTCCCCCCTTCGATCGGCGCAGCGGTCGCGGCGAGCTTGGCCCAGGGCTCGCGGGCATGATCGACATCGCCCGCCGTCTCGCCGTCGCGGCGCAGCGCGATGAGCGCCGACAGCTCGCCGCCGCGCACGATCGCCTGCGCCCGCGCCGCCTCGCGCATGCGCAGGCCCCGATCAAGCGCGAGTTCCTCGCGATCGATCATCAGCAGCACCAGGCCGCTGGCGATGGCGACGAACATCAGCACATTGACCAGGATCATGCCGCGCTCGTCGTCGCGGATTTCGCGCGGACGGCTCATTCCGGCTGCGGATCCTGCGCGCGCAGCGGCAAGGTCACCACCCGGTGGAGCGCAACGGGCGTGCCGCCCGGCCCCGCCGCCTGCACGTCGAGCGCGATGGCGCGCGGCCAGCGGGCCTTGGCCTCCTTGCTGTCGTCCACCGGCCAGCGATCGATCCAGGCGCCGTCCCAGAAGCGCCACCGCGCGGTGACCACGCCCGGCAGCAGCAGCTGCGGCGCGGGTGCGGCGCGGACCAGCGTGCCGCCCGCCACCGCATAGCGGACCGGGGTAGCCGTACCGCCGGTACCAGGGGCGCTGCGCACGAAGGAGAGCTGGTCGCCCCGCCCCTCGATCGGCCCGCTCGCCACCTGGTCGAGATCGCTGGTCAGCACGAACATCGTCCGCTGGAGCGCCGCGAGCCGATCCAGCCGCGCTTCGGTGCGGCCATTGACCCGCAGGATGCCGTCCACCAGCGCCAGCCCGGCCACCGCGATCAGTGCGAACAGCCCCAGCGAGATCATCAATTCGATCAGCGTGAAGCCGGACTCGCCGGCTTCGGGCTGCCCGGTCACGATCCCGAACTCACCGCCACGCTGGCATAGCCGTCGCGCGAGGCGACCACGATCGCGAAGTCGCGCGCCACCGATCCGTCGGTGCGGAAACGCACCGGCCCGGTGACGCCGTGGAAGCCCTTGGCGTCGACCAACCCGTTCATGTTGAGCGCATTGGCCTCGCGCAGCTTGTTGGCGACGCCGGCAGCGTCATAGGCAAGCGCGGTGATTGTGCCGGGGTCGCCGCCATTCTTGGCGGCAAAGGCCTGGGCAAAAGAGGAGAAGGCGGCAGGGTCCGGACAGGCCAGCCAGGCGCCGTCGAGCGCCTCCAGCGAGTCCGGCCGGTTGTCGAGGCCCTGCAGCGTGCCGAGCAACTGCACCCCGCTCCCCTTCAGCGCCCGCGCGGCGGCGAGCACGCCCTCCCCGCTTCCCGGCAGCAGCACCGCATCGGGCGTATCGCCGGCCTGGGGCAGCGGCTGGCCCGGCTTCACCTGCAGCACGCGCAGCGAAAGACCGATCTCGCCCTCCATCCGCCCGGCGGCGAGGCTGGCGGCGGCGCACCAGGGAGAGCCGTCGTCGATCATCACCACCGATCGCACGCCGCGCGTCCGCGCATAGCGGAGCACCGCGCTGGTCACCTGCGTGGCAGTGATGCCAAAGATCCACACGCCCGGCTGGCGCAGCACCGAATCGTTGCTGAAGGATATCACCGGCACGCGGTTCGCCACCGTGCTGCCGACGGCGGGGACTTCGGCGGCGGTGAGCGGCCCCAGGATCAGCGCGGGATGGCGGCGCAGCGCTTCGCCAGCGGCGCGCGCGGCGCCTTCCGCAGTGCCGCCGGTATCGAACGCCAGCACATAGTCCGCGTTTTCCGCGAGCAACGCGGCCTGCTGCATGCTACGGCCCAGCCCCGCTCGCGGTCCGTTGAGCGGGAGCAACAGGGCGATCGGACGCTTGTCCTTCTTTTCGCCCGCCCATGCGTTGGAGGATAGCGATGCCGCGGATAGGACGAGGCCCGAGGGCAACAGCCGCAGCAGGGACCGACGGTCCATTGCGAACTCCGGATTCAGCGAATGAGGCACGGCGGCGTCTTATCCTCTTCGCCGGGCTGGGCATAGGGGCCTATGCGCTCGCGATGCTGGCCACCGCGCCGGCGAGCCTGCTCGTCCGAAACGTGCCGTGGCGGAGCGGCGTGGCGGGGACGATCTGGAACGGCGAAGTCGGTGTCGCCGGGGGCAGCAAGCTCGAATGGCAGTTGGCGCCGCTCCGCTCGCTGACCAGCCTGGGGCTGGCGGCGGACTGGAAGGCGAGCGGGCCGGATACCGATCTCGGCGGGCGCGCGCTGGTGCATCTGGGCGGGCGGACGGTGCTCGATCATGTCAGCGGCGCGGCGGATGCCAGCCTGCTCCAGGCGATCCAGCCCGACCTGCCCTTTACCTGCAAGCTGGTGATGCAGGTGGAGATGGCGCGGATTGCGGTGCGTGGCGGCAGCCAGATGATGGATGGCAAGGTGACGACCGATCCCGGCAGCTGCCGCCCCAAGTCTGGCGGCGGATCGACCGCGGTGCCGGCGCTGCTGCTCACAGCGGAGCATGTCGGGCCGCGCACGACGATCCGGCTGACCCCCGCGACGCAGCGGCGGCAGCTGTTGCTCGACGCGGTGCTGGGCGAGGACGGGATGCTCGACCTCGGCATGAGCAAGGACGGCGCGGCGGCGCTTCCGTTCGTCGGCCTCCCCGGCGGGTCCAGGATTCAGGGCAAGATGTGATTTAGCCCTCTCCTGCAGGCGGGAGAGGGCTTTCAAGGGCGTTTTACACCCCCACCAGGTTGTTCAGGTTGATGATCGGCAGCAGGATCGCGAGTACCATCAGCAGCACCAGCCCGCCCATCACCAGCAGCACCAGCGGCTCGACCAGCGCGACCAGCGTGGCGACCAGCGCGTCCAGCTCGCGCTCCAACTCGCCCGAGGCGCGGCCGAGCGCGGGGGCGAGCTTGCCCGAGCTTTCGCCCGAGGCGACGATCGCGACCAGCATCGAGGGGAAGATCTCCGCCTCCTGCATCGCCGCGCGCAGACTGATCCCCTCGCGCACCCGCATCGCCACGCCCGTCGCCTTCTCGCGAACGAAATGGTTGGGCGTCACTGCGGCGGCGGCATGGAGCGCCTCGACCAGCGGCACCGCGCTCCCCACCAGCGTGGCGAGGCTACCGGCGAAGCGCGCAGCGTTCATCTGGCGGCTGAACCGGCGGAACGGGCGCCGCTCGGCGAAGAAGCGATGGACGCGCAGCCGGTTGGCCGGCACCCGCATCCACCGCCCGAACCCGACGATGCCGATCCCGATCGCGATCAGCAGATACAGCCCGAAGCCCTGCAGGAAGGCACTGATCGCGATCAGCGCCCGGGTGAGCAGCGGCAGGTCAGCCCCGCGCGAGACGAACACCTTGACGATATCCGGCACGACATAGACCATTAGCAGCACCATCATGCCGAACGACACCAGCGCCAGCAGCGCCGGGTAAAGCAGTGCCAACTGCAACTTCTGGCCGTTGGCCTGACGGTTCTCGACGAACTCGGCGAGGTGATTGAGCACGTCGATCAGGCGGCCGGAGGCTTCGCCCGCCGCCACCGAGGCGCGGTAGAATTCGGGGAAGGCCTTGGGGTGCTGCGCCAGCGCTGCGGCGAAGCTGCGTCCGTCGAGGATCGCGCCGCGCACGTCGAGCAGCAGCGAGCTTACCGCCGGCTGCTCGGACTGGCTGGCGACGAGCCGCAGCGCCTCCTCGATCGAGATGTCCGAGCCGACGAGCGTCGAAATCTGCCGGGTGACGGTGGCGAGCGCGCGGGCGCTCACCCCGCTCCGGCCGAAGCGCGGCAGGGTGATCGACCCGATCGACCGGCCGCGCTCGGCAGCGGGTTCGACCGAAAGCGGCAGCAGCGCCTGCTCGCGCAGCAGCGCGCGGGCGGCGGCGGGGCTGGAGGCCTCGATCACGCCGCGCTTGGCGGCGCCGGTGCGATCCGCCGCGCGATAGGCGAAAGCGGGCATCTAAAATCCTCCCCGGCACGGGGAGGGGGACCATTCGCGCCAGCGAATGGTGGAGGGCCCGCCGCGGCACGCGGCGGTATCCCACAGCTTCGACGCAGACCGCGCCTCGCGGCGCAGCCCCTCCACCATGCTTCGCATGGTCCCCCTCCCCGTTCTGGGGAGGATCTTTGGCACACTCACGCCTCGTCCCTCACGACGCGGGCGACTTCCTCCACCGTGGTCACCCCGGCCTTGAGCTTGGCGACGCCGTCATCGAGCAGGCTGGGGTTCTCCCCACGCGCATGGCGTTCGATCTCCGCCTCGCTGGCGCCGTCGTGGATCAGCTTCTGGAACGCGTCGTCGACCGCGACGACCTCGTACAACCCCGCCCGCCCGCGATAGCCTTCGTCATGGCACTGGTCGCACCCGACCGCGCGCCACACCGGCGCGCCTACCGGCAGCGCGCCGCCGAGCAGCACCGAATCCGCCGCGTTCGCCACATCCTCGCGCCGGCAGCTCGGGCACAGCCGCCGCACCAGCCGCTGCGCGCAAAGCCCGACGACCATGGGGGCCAGCAGATACCGCTCCACCCCCATGTCGATCAGCCGGGTCACCGACCCCACCGCGCTGTTGGTGTGGAGCGTCGACAGCACGAAATGCCCGGTCATCGCCGAGCGGACCGCCACCTGCGCGGTCTCCTGGTCGCGGATCTCGCCGACCATGATCACGTCGGGGTCCTGGCGCAGGATCGCGCGCAGGCCGCGGGCGAAGGTCATGTCGGTGCGCGGATTGACCTGGGTCTGCGCGACACCCGGCAGCTCATATTCGATCGGGTCCTCGACCGTCATCACGTTGCGCTTGCGGTCGTTGAGCCGGGTGAGCGCGGTGTACAACGTCGTCGTCTTGCCCGAGCCCGTAGGCCCGGTGACGAGCAGGATGCCGTGCGGCCGCTCGAGCAGCCGGCCGAACACCGCCTGGTCGCGCTCGCTCATGCCAAGGCCGGACAGGTCCAGCTTGAGCGAGCCCTTCTCGAGCAGACGCAGCACGACCCGCTCGCCATGCTGGGTCGGGATGGTGGAGACGCGCGCGTCGACATCGTGGCCGCCGATGCGCAGCGTCACGCGGCCGTCCTGCGGCACGCGCCGTTCGGCGATGTCGAGCTTGGCCATCACCTTGATGCGGCTGACCAAGAGCGGCGCCAGCGCACGCGGCGGCTCGATCATGTCGCGCAGCACGCCGTCGATGCGGAAGCGGACGACGAGGCGCTTTTCCTGCGTCTCGACATGCACGTCCGACGCACCTTCCTTCACCGCTTCCATCAGCAGCGCGTTGATCAGGCGGATCACCGGCGCGTCGTCGCGGGTGTCGAGCAGGTCGTCGACGCTCGCCGCGCTGTCGGCGAGCGCGGCCAGGTCCATGTCGCCCAGGTCGATATCCGCCGCGGCGCCCCCGGCCCCGCCATAGGCCTGGCCTAACGCGGTATCGAAGGCCGCGCCTTCCAGCTTCACGAAGCGCGCGCCGGGCGCCAGCCGCTGCACCTCGAGCAGCCCGTCGAGCGGCGCATCGGCGCGGTGGACGCATTCGATCCCCTGCGGCGTCTCGCGCAGCAGCACCCCGTGGCGGCGCGCGAAGCTGTACGGCAAGGTCGGCATTTCGAGGATCATTGGGCGAGCTCCACGGTGGCGGAGACATGGCCCGGCACACCAAGTCGCTGCAGGGTGACGCTGCGGATGCGCAAGTCACTGGTCGTTGTCACGTCCGCCAGCCAGTGGACGAGCGAGTCATAGCTCGCATCCGCCACGCTCGCGCGCACACCACCCGCGATCGGCGCGGTGGTCAGCGCGACGCCGAACGCACTGGCGGACTGGGTCGCGATCCCCTCGGGCGCACCGGTGCGGCGCTGCGGCTTGACCGCGCTGAGCGTCCCCGCCGCGCGAATGCGGGCATTGAGCGTCTCATAGGTACGGATATCGGCGAGTGCCGAGGCCCGCGCGCCCTGTATCGGCTTCACCACGCCGTAGACCAGCACGATCGCCGCGAGGAAGACGACGGCGCCGGCCAACATCGCCCGCTCGCGCGCGCTCCGCGCCTGCCACCAGCTGGCGGTGCGGGACAGGCCGGCGTCGAGGGTCGGCAGCTGGGTGCGGAGGAAATCGCTCATGCCGCGCTCGCCGTAATACGGATCGAGCCGTCTGGCGAGGCCGTCGCCTGTCCCTGGATCCGGCCGGCCCGCAGCGCCTCGGCGATCCGCGCGGCGAGATCGGGCGCGCCGGGGTCGCACTCCATCGTCAAGACGCTGCCTTCGTAGCGCACCGTGCGCACCGCGATGCTCCCGGCAAGCGGGTTGAGCGCGGAGGACACGCGCGCCAGTAGCGGCACGAAGCGATCGGGCGCACGCCCGCCGCCGGTCGGCAACAGGTCCGTGACCTTGGTCTTGAGATCGCCGGTCAGATCGGTGCCCGGCGCTGCCACGGAGACCAGCGCGCGGGTTTCCGCCGCCCTGCGATCCGCGATACTGCGCAGCATTAGCGCATCGCCGCCCGCGATCAGGATGTGTGCCGCCGCACCGATTCCGAGGATCCAGCCCAGCCGTCGCCAGCCATGGGACACCCGCTCGCGTCGTGCGGCGAACAGGCCCTGGCGCAGGTCGAGCTCGGCCATCGCGACCTCGGCCCGGGCCTCGTCGTCGCGCAAATCGGGGGTCGTGGCATGCGCCTCGACACCCCCGCCGAGCGGTTCGCCGAGATGGTGGATGCGCGGCCGCCCGGCTGCTTCCCAGGCCGAGCCGAGCAGCGCGGCCGGCAGCGCAAAGCCCGTCCCATCCGCCGCCAGCACCAGCGCCCGCCCGTCGCGCACCTCCACCGCCCAGCCCTCTACCGGGCGCGGCAGCAGCAGCACGTCGGGGACCATCGGCGCGGCGCCGAGGCCGTTCGCTTCCGCCAGCGCGACCCATTCCGCCATCGTCTCGGCGCGCACGACGCCGACCAGATAGCGATGGGGCGCCTCGGCCGGCGCGACCCGCGCGCCGAGTGCCAAGTGAAGCGATTCGATCGGCTCGGCGACCTGGTCCTCGATCGCGAAGGGCAGCGCCGCCAGTCGCCTAGCGCGATTCGGCAACGGCAGGTCGATGGCGAGCAGCCGTACCCGCTCGGTGGGCACGAGGATGGTTGCGGGTCCCTCGGCGGAGACTATGATCAGGCGGTCGCCCGCCAGCGTCCACACACCCCCGGCGTGCGGCGGCGGCAGGTCCGGCGCTCGGGCACCGTGTGTCACAGAAGCTTCATGGGTAGGACGCATGAGGCAGGGATGCGCATAAGTTTGAAACCATTTTGTGACATCGCATCGCAGCGCGCCCCGCGCAAGCTCCGCCAGATCGGCGAGCACGAAGCCGGGCTGACGCTGATCGAGATGCTCATCGTCCTCGTGATCATTGCCGTGGTCGCGGGCCTCATCACCGCCAACGTGATCAACCGCCCCGACGAGGCGCGGGTGACCACGACAAAGGGCAACATCTCCAGCATCGAAGGCGCGCTGAAGATGTACCGCCTCGACAATGGCGATTACCCCACCACCGAACAGGGCCTGAAGGCGCTGGTGGAAAAGCCCACCATCCCGCCGGTGCCGGCGAACTGGGCGCAGGGCGGCTATCTCTCGGCCGCGCCGCTCGACGCCTGGGGCAAGCCGTACGAATACAAGTCCGAGGGCGGCGGCTTCACGATCCGCTCGTTCGGCAAGGACGGCAAGCCCGGCGGCGAAGGCGTCGACGCCGACATCGAAGGCAAGGGCTGATGCTCCGCGGGGGGGCCGACAGCGCTGCGCGTCGCGCCTCCCAGGCGGGCATGACGCTGATCGAGATGCTGATCGTTCTCGCGATCATCGGGGTCGCCGCCGGTGCGGTGACGCTGGGGATCGGCGCCGCCAGCCGCAAGCCGAGCGTCGAATCGGAAGCTCGCCGCCTCGCCTCGCGGCTGCAGGCCGCTGCCGATGACGCTATGCTCGGCGATCGGCTGGTCGCCTTCACCGCGGAGAAACACGGCTATGGCTTTGCGACGATCGGTGCGAACGGCCGGATGGCGGCGCGTACCGAGGGTGCGCTTGCACCCCACACCCTTCCCGGCGGCATCACGCTGACGCTCGACACCCGCCCGCCGGTGGTGCTGGGGGTCGACGGATCGGGCAAGCCGATGGCCGCGTCGATCGACAATGGCAGCCAGCGCTGGCTGGTCCGCTATGACGGACTGACCGCCAGCGCCCTCCCCGCCCCGACGCCTACGCCTACGAAGCCCCGATGAACGACGCGCGCGGCTTTTCGCTGATCGAGGCGCTGGTGGCGCTGGCGGTGCTCGCCATCGCCACGATAGGACTGATGCGCACCGTGCAGACGCATATCGACTCGACTCGCGGGGTCGAGCGCCGCGCCGCCGCGATGTGGGTGGCCGAGAACCGGCTCGCCGAGTTGGAAGCCGGCATCGATGGCAAACCACAGGTGGAGATGCTGGGCGAGCGCTGGCGCATCGCGGTCGACAAGCGCAGCACCCAGGATCCGGAAATCGTCCGCGTTCGCATCAACGTGTTTCCGCTCGCCGAGAAGACGCCGCTTGCATCGCTCGACGGCTTCGTGGACGGACGCAAGGGATGACCCGCCTCGCTCTCACCCCGCGCCAGACCCGCACCGCGCTCGATCTGCTGACCGGGGCGATGGTCGTTTCGGTCGCGGTGGCGCTCGCCAGCCTCACCTGGCGGATCGCAGGCCATGCCGGCACCGGCGCGATCACCGTACCCTCGGGCCGCAGCGGCCCCGCCGTCGCACCGGACATGGCGCCCGCGATCGCGCTGGCGCCGTTCGGCAAGCCGATGGTGGTCGATGCCCCGCAGCCGACCTCGCTGCCGCTGGAACTGAAGGGCATCGTCGCGGCGATCCCGGCGGAACTCTCCACCGCCTTCATCGCGGTGAGCGGCGCGCCCGCCACCGGCTTCCGCGTCGGCCAGCAAATCGAAGGGGCGACGATCGCCGCGATCCAGCGCGACCGGGTGCTGTTCGACAATGGCGGCCGCCGCGAATTCCTCGCCTTCCCCGATCCCAGCCTCTCGCCCGAGCAGCGCCAGGCCGCCGCAGCGGCGCCCCCCGCAGGCGAGGCACCCCCGCCGGGTGCCGGCCCGGGCGTCCAGCCGCCGCCCGAACTGCCGGACAACAGCGCCGCCGCGCTGCAGAAGCTGGGCGCCACCCAGACCGCCGACGGCTTCCGCATCGGTGCCAACGGGCCGCCGGGGATGCAGCCGGGCGACGTGATCACCTCGGTCAACGGCACCCAGATGACCGATACCCAGGCGGCCAACGCCGCCTTCGCCGCCGCGCAGGCCGCCGGCTCGGCCCAGATCCAGATATTGCGCGACGGACGGCGGATCACGCTGACCGTCCCGCTGCGCTAGATGAGAGAAAACCGCGTGAAGATTCGCCCCGCCCTCGCCTGCCTCGCGCTCGCGCCGATGCTCCTGGATCCGGTGCTGGTCGCCGCCCAGACCGCCGCTGCGCCGCAGGACGCCGCCGACGTGGTGATCAACATGCGCGGGGTGGAGATCGCCGACGTCGCCGACCAGATCTCGCGGATCACCGGCCGCACGCTGATCCTCGACCCCGCCGTGAAGGGCGTGGTGACGGTCACCTCGTCGAGCCCGCTGACGCCGAACGGCGTGTGGGACCTGTTCCAGTCGGTACTGCGCGCCAATGGCTATGCGGCGGTGCGCTCGGGCCGCGCTTGGCGCGTCGTCCCCGCCGCCAACGCGGTGCGTGACGGCGGCCTGCCCGCCCGCGGGATCGCCGGGCAGGAACTGATGACGCGGATGGTGCGCCTCTCCAACGTGCCTTCGGCCGATGCCGCGCGCATCGCCCGGCCGCTGGTCGCGAGCTTCGGCAGCGTCGAGCCGCTGACCGCACCCAACGCCCTCGTCATCACCGACTATGCCGACAATGTCCGCCGGATCGAATCGATCATCCGCCAGCTCGACGGCGGCGGCGGCGCGACCTTCGCGGCGATCGCGCTCAAGAACGGCAGCGCGCCGGCGGTGGCGCAGGCGGTGCAGAACGTGCTGGGCGGCGACCAGGGCGGCGGCACCCGCGTCGCGGCCGACGAGCGCAGCAATACCGTGATCCTGCGCGGCACCCCTGCCTTGGTCACCGAAGGCCGCCGGATCGTCGCCTCGCTCGATCTGCCGGGCGGCTCGACGCCGATCACCCGCATGTTCCGGCTCAACTATGCCGATGCCGAGACGGTGACCGACGTGCTCCGCGGCGTGCTCGGCCTGGGCGACAGCACCGACAACCCGGTCGCCGACAGCCTGTCGAACAACCCCACCAATCCCTTTGCGCGGCTCTCCAGCCAGAGCGCGCTGTCGGGTGCGGCGACCGGCATGTCGAACGGCACGCCCGGATCCTCGGTTCCCACCGGCACCGGCGTGCAGGCGGCCACCGGCACCACCACGCCGATGATGCAGTCGACCAAGCCGCAGACGCCCAAGGGCTTCGCGACCCCCGACCTGACGGTGCAGCCCGCGCCCGAGCTCAACGCCATCGTCGTCCGCGGCGCACCGAGCGCGATCGCCTCGATCGAGCCGCTGGTCCGCGATCTCGACGTGCGTCGCCCGCAGGTGCTGATCGAAGCCGCCATCGCCGAGATCACCGGCGACGATGCCGAGCAGCTGGCAGTGCAGATCGGCACCAGCGGTGCGGTGCTCGACCGGGTGACCGGTGCCGGCACCTCTTTCGATTCCGGCGGCGCCTCGCTCGGCGCGATCCTCACGGCGCTGGGCGTGCCCGCGGGTTCGCTGCTCGGCACCGGCGCGAGCGGGCTGACTGGCAACTTCAAGATCGGCGACAATTTCTCGGTGCTGCTCCAGGCGCTCGGCACCTCCAGCCGCGCCAATCTGCTGTCGACGCCGCAGATCACCGTGCTGGACAATGTCGCAGGCGAGTTCATCGCTGGCCAGAACGTGCCGTTCGTCACCGGCTCGATCCTCACCAATTCGAGTGCGGCGACGCCCTACAACACGATCGAGCGCAAGGACGTGGGCATCACCCTGCGCGTGCTGCCGCGGATCAACGCCGGCGACACGATCCGCCTGCAGGTGAACCAGGAAGCCTCGTCGATCGCCAGCACCACGGTCTCGCGGGCGAGCGACCTGATCACCAACAAGCGCGCGATCAACACAACGGTGCTCGCCGACAACGGCTCAACGATCGTGCTCGGCGGCCTGACCAGCGACGATTACCAGGACGTGCGCCAGCAGGTGCCGGTGCTCGGCAACATCCCGCTGATCGGCGAACTGTTCAAGGGTCGCAAGGAACAGCACCAGAAGCGCACGCTGTTCATCTTCCTCAAGCCGACGATCCTGCGCGACGGCGCCGATGCGAGCGCGGCCGCCAAGGATCGCTACGCCCGCCTGCGCGCCGACGAGGCGGACAATGCGAGGCGCAACAGCCTGCTCCTTGCCCCGCCGCCCGCGCGGCTGAAGGTGGAGATAGACGGGATCTACTGAGCCATCGTCTCGGGGTCGGCGGCGGGCAGCGGGACGCGGGCGCGCTGCCCGCCCCGGCTGAACAGCGCCGCGTCGATCGACAGCGATTCCAGGCGCCAGCCATCGACGCTGTCGCCGATCGCAAGACTGCGGCTGGTGCCCTGCGCGGTGCGGACCAGCGCCACGGCATCGCTGCCGAGCCGGCCGACGATCCCGGTCAGCTGCGGCGCATCTGCGGGTAGCGTTTCGCTCTCGCCCCCAGGTGCGGTGAACAGCGGCCGGCCGAAGACATGGCCGAGCGGCGGTTCGTCGGGCGCGGACAATGGCGGCAGCGCATGCTGTGCCCGCACCGCTGGTGTCGCGCTTGGCCGAAGCAGCGCGACGGGCAGCGCCACCGCGGATAGCGCCGCCGCGGTCAAGGCGATGATTTGCGCGCGCGGGATCATCGTACCGCTCCGACCAGTGCGCCGCTGAGGCGCACCCCGCCGCCCTCCGCCGCTTCAACGCGCCAGGTGCGGAAGCGCAGCAGCGGCCGCTCGCGCTCGATCGCATCGGCGAACGCGAGCACCGCCTTTTCAGGGCCCGACACGCGGACCTCCATCATCACCAGCGGCGCCGGTGCGGTCGTCGGCGTGATCGCCTCGACCAGCACGCCGCCGCCATGCGCCAGCCGCTCGATCCGCGCGCGGATGGCGGCGGCGGCGCTGGCGCGGGGGAACGCCAGTTCGGGCTTGAGCACCGGCGCGTCGGAACGCGGCGCAGCCGCAGCGGCGGCCGCTGCCGCCCGTGCCGCCCGCGCCTTGGCCAGACGACCGAGCGCAGCCCCCGTCCAGGGGGCGAGCAGCGCCACGAGCAACAACCCGGTCAGCATGCCCAACAGGATCGGCCGTCGGCTCATGGCGCGACCTGCCGCAGCAGCACCATGGTACGCCCCTCGCCTTCCTGCTGCCGGACGTCGCGCAAGCCCGCCAGGGCAGGCACGCGGCGCACCGCGCTGCGCAGCGCGTCGGGATCGCTGACCGACACTTCCAGCGCCAGCGCACCGTCCACGCTCCGCTCCGCACGAACCAATGCCGCATCGGCAGGCAAGGCTGCCGCTACGCCGTCCAGCAGCGCGGCGGGGCCGGGGCGCATCATCGCGCCAGAGAGCGCCACATGCGCCGCCTCGCGCCGCGCTTCGGCGATCCGGCGCGGCGCGCGCAATGCCTCCATCCGCCGCGTCTCGCGCTCGACGGCACCGGCCAGCACCGTTGCGCCGAGCAGCGTCGCGAACGGGCCGGCCGCGATCAGCCCCGCCAGTACAGGCATCGCCCAGCGGCGACCGGGCACCTGCGGCACATCACGATCCGCCATCGCCAGCCCGCGACGCCGGTCGCGAACCCAGCCGCCCAAGCGGCTGGCGAGGCTCGGTGGCGGCGTAGGATCGCTATTGCCCACATCGGAGGTCATGCTGCTGCGCTTAGCTTCGGATGCCACCTTGGCAAGTGTCACATGCACGCCGCCATGGCGCCGCCGATCCGTCACACGAAGTGCATCACCGTTTCACACGCGGTCCCCATGGGCGGGCACGAACCGGGACTTGCACGCCCGGCCAACAGAGGGGACCCCAATGACCGACCTGATCGAGTCGCCGTTCGGCTATAGCGATGGCGATGTGGATACCAATCGCAGCGACGCCGTCACGCTCAACGAACTCGCCGACCAGCGCTATTCGCGCCGGACGCTGCTGCGCGGATCGAGCGCGATCGTGGCGGCGACGATGGGCGGTTCGCTGCTGGCGGCGTGCGACAGCAATGACAGCTTTCGCGCGGACGTGCCGCCCACCGTTACGGCGGGCGGTGCCGTCACGACCAGCGGCGGTCGGTTGGTTACCCTCACCGGCACCGCATATGACGACAAGGCTATCACGGCGGTCGCCTGGACGCAGACCGCGGGCCCGACCGTCACCCTGAGCAATGCGAATCAGGATATCGCGACCTTCCTCGTGCCTGCCGTCGCACAGCAGACCGTCCTGACCTTCCAGTTTGCGGCGACGGACAATAGCGGCCACACCTCCACTGCTACCACGACCGTCACCGTGAACCCGCCTGCGCTGGGCTTCACCGCCGTCGCCAAGAACAAGCTCGACGTCGTCACCGTGCCGACCGGCTATACCGTCAGCGTGATCAACCGCACCGGCGACCCGATCGCCGCGGGCGTGGCCGCCTACAAGAATGACGGGACCGACACCAATTTCGCCCAGCGCATCGGCGACCATGGCGATGCGCTCTACTGGTACGGCCTGAGCGCCACCGGCACCCGCGATCCCAACAGCTCGACTCGTGGCCTGCTCGTGCAGAACCACGAGAACATCAACGATCAGTATCTGCATGTCGCCGGTGCCACCACCGTCAACGGCGCACGCCCCGAATCGGAAGCGCAGAAGGAAATCGACTGCCACGGCGTTTCGGTGACCGAGCTGGTGGAAGGGGCGAACCGGGCCTGGACCGTCAAGCAGGACTCGACGTTCAACCGCCGCATCACGCCTGCCACCGCCATGGCGTTCAACGGCCCGGCCAAGGGTTCGGATCTGCTCAAGACCGCCTTTTCCCCCACCGGCGTGGCTGGTCGCGGCACGATCAACAACTGCGCCAACGGCACCACGCCCTGGGGCTCGGCGCTGACCTGCGAGGAGAACTGGGCCGGTTATTTCCGGCGCAGCGGCGACAATGCCAATCGCAGCGCCAAGGAACTGACCGCACTCAGCCGCTACGGCGTAACCAGCAGCACGGGCAGTTACGGCTGGTCGACGGTGGTCGCCGCCGACGCCGCCAACACCCTGTTCCGCCGCTGGGACGCGCGCGCCGGCACCGGCGCGGCCACCACCGACTTCCGCAACGAACCGAACCAGTTCGGCTGGGTCGTCGAGTTCGATCCCTATTCTCCGACGTCCACGCCGCGCAAGCGGACCGCGCTCGGCCGCATGGGGCATGAGGGGTGCTGGCCCGGCGCATTCGTCGTCGGCAAGAAGCCGGCTTGGTACATGGGCGACGATTCCCGGCGCGAATATATGTACAAGTTCGTGTCGGCGACGGCCTGGGTGGCTGCCGATGCGGACGCCACGGACAGGCTCGCGATCGGCGACAAGTATCTGGACAGCGGCACGCTGTATGTCGCCAAGTTCAACGCGGACGGTTCCGGCACCTGGCTGCCCCTCGTCTTCGGCCAGAACGGGCTCGACGGCAGCAACGCGGCCTATCCGTTCGCCGACCAGGCCGACATTCTGGTCAACACCCGCCTTGCCGCGGACAAGCTGGGCGCGACGCCGATGGACCGCCCGGAATGGACTGCCAGCAATCCGGTGACCGGCGAGATCTACCTCACCCTCACCAACAACAACGCCGCCGGCCGGCCGCTGAACGGTACCGACGCCGCCAATCCGCGCCATTACAACGACCCGAAGGGCAGCACGGCGCAGTTCGGCAACCCGAACGGCCACATCATCCGCATCAAGGAAGCGGATACCGAAGCCACCAGCTTCACCTGGGACATCTATGCCTTCGGTGCCGGCGCCGACCTCGACAAGACCAACATCAACCTCTCGTCGCTTGACGCCAGCAACGACTTCTCCAGCCCCGATGGCCTGGTGTTCGCCCGTGCGACCCATGCCGGCGGTCAGGTGAAGCCGATGATGTGGCTGCAGACCGACGACGGCGCCTATACCGACGTGACCAACTGCATGATGCTCGCCGCCCAGCCTGGCACGGTGGGCGACGGCGGCGCGCGCACGATCACCAACACCGGCTCGGGCGGCGCGACCGCGACGCAGGCGACCCGCATCGGCGCCGCGCCGGGCGCCAATCTGCGCCGCTTCCTGGTCGGCCCGATCGAGTGCGAGATCACCGGGGTGGACTCGACGCCCGATGGCCGCACGCTGTTCGTCGGCATTCAGCATCCGGGCGAAGGCGGCACCCCCGCCGCCCCGACCAGCCACTGGCCGGACAGCCAGGCCGGCGGCGCCGTGGCGGCAACCATCCGCCCGCGCTCGGCGGTGGTGGTGATCACCAAGAACGACGGCGGCGTCGTCGGCCTCTGAGGGCGGAAGCCGCCGAAAAGGAAAAGGGGAGGCTTCGAGGCCTCCCCTTTTTTTGTTCGGCTAAGAACGTCGCGTCGTCACCGGTCGGTGCGGCTGACGATCTTGGCGGTGCCGTCGGGCGTGATGGTGACCATGTGCGCGACGCCGCCGCTGCAATTGGCCCGCCACATCGGGTTGCCGTCTTGGTCGTCCAGGCGCTGCGAGCTTTCGACATGGTCGCACTTCAGCCCGGCATCCATGATCGCGCGGATGAACACGACGTTGCGCTGCGCGTCGTTCATCGCGATCACCTCGGCCGCGACATTGTTGCCGACCGCACCATTCTCGACCACCGCATTCGCCTCGGCGGCATTGTCCGCCGCAGCGTTGCCGGTCGCCTCGCCGCCCTGCTGGCATGCCGCCAGCGCCAGCGCCGCGAGGATGGGCAGAAGGATATGCTTTCTCATTGTTCGATACTCCTGATCGCCCGGCGCGCGCATCCCGCTGCGCCGGGCCCGTTCCACCTGACCGCCAAAGTTTCCGCGATCGTGAAGGTTCCGTATTGAACGCATCTGATCAGCGTTGATACGCCTTGGGCAGCGCGCCTTCCTCGGGCTTCCAGTAGCGATCGCGCAGCCGGGTCTGGCGGGTGGTGAGCGGCTGCTCGATCCCGTCGACATACAGCTTCACCGGCATGCTGCCGATTTCCAGCGGATCGCCGTCCCACACCACCACGTCACCGACTCGACCGGCCTTGAGCGAGCCGTACGCCTCGCCCATCCCCATCGCCTCGGCGGGCTTGGAGCTGATCGCCGCGAAGGCAGCGTCCCAGCTCAGCCCGGTCGCGCCGGGCACGCGGGTGAGCGCCACCAGGTTGCCGGCGAACTGCTTCTCCAGCCGCGCCTGGCGCGCCTCGTCGTCGTTGATCGTGCCGACGCCGACCAGCACGCCCGCCGCCTGCATCCGGCCGATGTTCGACTGGGTGGCGGCCAGTTGCTCGAAGCTTGCGGGCAGATCGTTGAGCGCGTTGGCGAGCACCGGCACGCCGGCCGCAGCGATCTCCTTCGCCACCGTCCAGCCCTCGGTCGCGCCGACCAGCACCAGCTTCAGCCCCGGCGTCTCGCGCTTGAGCTGGAGCAGCACAAGGATGTCCGACGCACGCTCGACATGCACGAGCAGCGGCACCTTGCCCTGCACGACGGCGGCGAGCGCCTCGGCATCGGCGCGGGTGAGCAGCGCGTCCTTGCCGCGATCGGCGAAGCTCGTCGGATTGCGGGCATAGTCGCGTGCCTCCAGCATCGCGTTGCGGAGCATCGCGATCGCCGCCGGGCGGCTGCCGCCGGCGACGCGACCGCCGCTCTCGCCATATTCCATGAACTGGAAGGCGCGCGGACGGGCGACCGCGTGGAGGTCGCTGCGCGTGTCGATCACCGCGCCCTGGCCGGCGAAGATCGAGCCCTTGCTGACGTCCGGCGCGACCACGGCGCGGGTGACGCCGTCGGCGCGGTTGATCGAGATCGGGGTCGCGCGCGGGTTGACCGCCGGCGATACGTCGAGCGCGGCGTTGAACGGCGAGCTGCCCGCCGCCGCATCGTTGGTCACGCCGACCCCGTCGACCTCGACAATGCCCATCCGGGTGAAGCCGGCGAAGATGCCCGGCGTCACATAGCGCCCGGCGGCATCGACCACCGTCACGCCGGCGGGCACCGCCACGCCGCGGCCCGCCGCGACGACCTTGCCGCCGCGCACCACCACCGTGCCGCCCTCGACGGGGGCCGAACCGTCGCCGATCACCAGCTTGGCGTTGGTGATCGCCACGTCCTGCGCCATCGCAGGTGCCGCGAGCGCCACACAGGCCGCCGCGGCGAGAAATAGGGTCTTGCTCACTTCACATCCCCCTCGCCCGGCTGGCCGAGCTCGAAATCGGAAACCGGACGGCGCTTGGGATCCTTGGCGTCGTAGAGCAGCGCCCCGTCGACCCACACCATTTCCGGCCGGGTATAGACGCTGAACGGATTGCCGTTCCACAGCACCACGTCCGCCATCTTGCCGGCCTTCAGGCTGCCCGTCTTGTCGGCGATGCCCAGCGCGATCGCCGGGTTGATCGCAAGCCACTTCCACGCCGTCGCCTCGGACACGTCGAAGCCGCCGCGGATTGCCGAGGCGCGCGCCTTGGCGACTTCCTGGTTCAGCCGCTGGATGCCGTTGGCGTCGTCCGAATGGATCATGCCGCAGGCGCCTTCCTTCTCGAGGATGGCAAGGTTCTCCGGCACCGCGTCGTAGGATTCCATCTTGAAGCCGTACCAGTCGGCCCAGACCGCGGCGCAGGTATTGTTGGCCTTCAGCAGATCGGCGATCTTATAGGCTTCCACCGCATGGTGGAACGCCGAGACATGGTAGCCGAACTCCTTGGCCATATCCATGACGTTGGCCATTTCGTCGGCGCGATAGCAGTGGTTCTGGACGCGGATCTCGCCTTCTAGGACGCCGCGCAGCGTGTCCATCGCGATGTCCCGGCCCGGCGCCTCGCCGCCGTCCTTCTCGTACTTGTCCCATTTGCGCTTGTACTCGACCGCCTTGGCCCAGGTCTGGCGATCGACGGCGATGTTGCCCATCCGGGTGGAGGGCTCGCGGCCGCGGCTACCATAGACGCGCTTGGGGTTCTCGCCGCACGCCATCTTGAGGCCATAGGGCGCGCCCGGGAACTTCATGCCCTGCATGGTGCGGGCATAGACGTTCTTGAGCACCACCGAACGGCCGCCGAACAGGTTGGCCGAGCCCGGCAGGATCTGCAGCGTCGTCACGCCGCCATTGGCCAGCGCCCGGCTGAAGCCCGGATCCTGCGGCCAGACGCTGTGCTCGGCCCAGACGTCCGCGGTGACCGGCGAGGTCGCCTCGTTGCCGTCGGACAGCGCATCCACGCCCGGCGAGGGATAGTCGCCGAGATGGCTGTGGATGTCGATCACGCCGGGGGTGACGTACTTGCCCTGCCCATCGATCACCGTCACGCCGGCATCGGCCGTGAGGGTCTGGCCCACCGCGACGATCTTGCCGTCGCGGAACAGCACCGCGCCCTTGTCGATCCGGCCGCCCTCGCCGTCGAGGATGGTGACGTTGGTCAGCAGCGTCGGCACGCCGGGATAGGGCCGATAGGTGGAGGGATAGGGATCGTGATTATACCCCTTGCCCGGCCCCGGCCCCTTTTGCGCGGGGGTGGAGGAGGCGCTGGCGGGCTTGCCGCCGCTTCCCCCACAGGCGGTTAGGGCGACGCAGGCGGCCGCCATGGCGAAGCTTCGGATCAAGCGTGACTCCCTGATGTTCTTGTGATGGTCCCCATCCAATTGATTGCCCTGCCCATGGCTTTTGGCAAGCACCTGCTGGAAACACTTCCGGGAATCGACGGAATTCCGTGCATCTCCCTATGGCTTTTCGTGGAAAATTAACCGATGCTGAGCACATCGTGGCCTCGGCTTCGACCTGTGCAGGGGCAGGTGGTTTGCACGTTGGAAGAATAGATAGAACCGTGGCGCGCCGAAGCGCCCCGTCCATGAACGTCACCACGGCCATTGTTCTGGCCGGCATCGCGTTATTGTGTGGTCTCGCCACGCTGGCGGGCTGGGCGCTCGACATCCCGATCCTCCACCGCTTCCTGCCCCGCGCCTATCCGATGTGGCCGGTGGCAGCGATCGGCTACATCTTCGTCGCGCTGGGCGTGCTGTCCGATCATACGCGCCGTCCGAGCTTCGCCATTGCCGCCTACCTTGCGGCGATGGCGGTGGGGGTGATCGGTACCCTGCAACCCGTTCTGGAGCCGTGGATCGACCTGGGACAGCTGGTCTACGCCGACCGCGTCCTCGCACTCGGGCTGCAGCATGCCGGGCGACCGGGCGTGAACGCCATCGTCTTCCTGCTGATGCTGCCGATCGCGGCCTTCGCCTCGCGCAGCAAATGGCGACTGCTGCGCGAGGTCGCCCCGCTGGTGGCGATCGCGCCGCTGGCGCTCGCGCTGGCATCGGCGACCGGCATGATGCTGTCCGACAATCCCGCGTCGGTGAACCTGAGCCTTCGGGCCTCGGTGCCGGGCACGATCATGGCGCTGTCGCTGACCGCCGCCATCCTGCTCGGGCACTGGCGCGTGGATGCGCAGCGATCCAGCCGGATCGAACGCTCCGACCCGGTCGCGATCAAGACGGTGGTAGCCGGCGCGATCCTGCTGCCCGCCCTGCCCGCCACGATCGAGCTGCTGCTGGAGCGGGGTGCCCATGGCGAGCCGATCACCAGCCACCTGGTGCTGGGCGTGTTCAACATCCTCGCAATCGGCCTGATCGCCTATTGGGCAGTCAATCGCGTCGGCCGGGAGCAGATCGCCCGCGCCGAGCTGAGCCTCGCGCTCGACGGTGCGACGGTGGTGATGACCGACGCGCGTGGCCGGATCATCCACTGGTCGCTCGGCTGCCAGCAGCTCTATGGCTGGACCGAGGCGGAGGCGCTGGGCGAGAATCTCTACATGCTGCTCCGCGCGCAATGCCCCAACTGGAACAGCAGCTATGCCCTGCCCGACGCGGACGGGGCGCAGGAACTGATCGAGCAACGCAAGGACGGCAGCCAGCTGCACGTGATCGAACGGCTGCTGCGCTCCGCCACGCCCACCCGCGGGGCGATCGTCGTCCACAGCATCCTCGACATTTCCGAGCGCGTCTCGGCGCTGCGCGCGCTGCGGGCGAGCGAGGAGCGGCTCGCCCAGGCGACCGCCGCGCACGAGCTCGGCATCTTCGACTGGGATGTGGGCGGCGATCACATCAACTGGTCGCCCGGCACCGAACAGCGGCTGGGATTGCCGCTGGGCTCGCTCTCCAGCTTCGAATCCTGGAAGCAACTGATCGAGCCGAGCGACCTGGAGAGCCTGCGCGCGACCGTGGTCGAAGCCGTTGCCGAACGCGCCGAGCGCTTCTCCTTCCGCTATCGCCTGACCGGCTGCAAAGGCACCGAACGCACGCTGGAGGGCTCGGCACGCTGCTTCTACAACGCCGCCGGGGACCTGATCCGCGTGGTCGGCGCGGCGCTCGACATCACCGAGCGCGACGAACACGAAGCGGCACTGCGCCGGCGCGAGGCACAGCTGCGGACGGTGCTGGAAACCGTGCCGGACGCGATGATCGTGCTCTCCGGTGACGGATCGATCCTGCAGTTCAGCGCCGCCGCCGAGGAGCTTTGGGGCTATCGCGCCTCGGAAGTCGTCGGCCGCGACTTCACCATGCTGATCCCCGCCGACGAGGTGGAGACCGATCAGGAAGTGCTGCACCGCTTCGTCCAGACCGGCGAAGGCCTGGTCGGCGAAGTGCTCGTCGGCACCGCGCAGACCGCCGACGGGCGCCGCTTCCCGGCCGAGATGCGCGCCGGCGCCGCGCGCAGCGACGGCCATCTGCTGATCACGGTCTTTGTCCGCGACCTCACCGAGCGCGTCGCCACCGAGCAGCGGCTGAGCGAGCTCAACAACGAGATCGCGCATGTCTCCCGCCAGAGCGCGATGAGCGAGATGGCCGCCGACCTCGCGCACGAGCTCAACCAGCCGCTGAGCGCCACCGCCAACTTCCTCGCCGCCGCGCGCATGCTGATCGAACGCGGCGAAGGCGGGCCCCGCGTCACCGATCTGCTGCGCATGGGGTCGGAACAGACCCAGCGCGCCGGCGAGATCATCCGCCGCCTGCGCGCCTTCGTCGCCCGTGGCGAAGTGGAGATGCGGGTGGAATCGGTCGAGCGCACGGTGCGCGACGCGGTCGAGCTGGTGCTGGTCGGCACCGGCCACTTCAACCTGCGGGTGAGCTTCCATCTCGATCCCACCGCGCGCTTCATTCTGGCCGACCGCATCCAGGTACAGCAAGTTCTCGTTAACCTGTTGCGCAATGCCGTGCAGGCATTAAAGCTTGTCGAGCCCGATGATCGACAGATCACGATCACGTCCGAGAAGCTGCCCGACCAGATGATAGCGATCACAGTGACGGATAGCGGACCCGGCCTCCCCGAACATGTCTTGGAAACACTGTTTTCACGGTTCAGCACGACAAAGGGAGGTGCAGGCGGAATGGGGATTGGACTTTCGATCAGCAAACGCATTATCGAAGGCCATGGGGGGATGCTGAGTGCGGAAAATGCGCCGGGGGGTGGCGCGTCGTTCCGCTTTACGCTTCCCGGTATCGAAGAAGGTGAAGAATAATGACCCGAACGATCTACATCGTCGACGACGACGATGCCGTACGCGCTTCGCTGCACAGCCTGCTCTCGGTCCGTCCGGACCTGATCGTGCGCGGCTATCGCTCGGGCGATGCGTTTCTGGAGCAGGAGGCCGAGCTCGATGCGGGCGTGGTGCTGCTCGATTTTCACATGCCGGGCTCGAGCGGGCTCGACGTGCTGCTCAAGCTGGATCGCTCGCCCAAGTTCGTGCCGATCGTGCTCACCGGCCAGGGCAATGTCGGCCTGGCGGTGCAGGCGATGAAGGCCGGCGCGCTCGACTTCATCGAAAAGCCCTATGAGGCCGAATTCCTGCTCAAGGTGATCGACCAGGCCTTTTCCAAGCTGGAAGAGGATGGCGAGGCCGCCGCGCGGACGGCGACTGCGGAGAGCAAAATCGCGAAACTATCGCCGCGTGAGACCGACGTGCTCAAGGGGCTGATCGAAGGCCGATCGAACAAGATCATCGCCTATGAGCTCGACATCAGCCCGCGCACGGTGGAGATCTACCGCGCCAATCTGATGGAGAAGCTGGAAGTCCGCAGCCTGTCCGAAGCGCTGCGAATCGCCTTTGCCGCGGGGCTGTTCCCCAAGGGATGACTTAATGCACCGCGCCGCCGTCGCGCAGCAGCGCAGCGATGGCGGTGGCGGGCTCCTCGGCGGTGACATGGTGGAGATGCGGTGCCGTGACCGCTTCGTCGCCGCCCAGGATGATCAGCCGATGCCACAGGGGATCGGCCGCCAGCGCCGCGAGCCCACCGGGATGGTCCTCGGTAGCCGCGGCATCGGCGACCAGCACCGGCGCAGCACCGCCCAGCCGGGCGATCCGTCCCGCATCCACCTGCTCCATGCTCACCACATCGATACCGGAAAGCGCCAGTCGCGCGGCGAGCAGGCTGCGCAGGCTGGCCTCCCGGACCATCAGGATCACCAGCACGTTGAGCACCATTGCCGTCAACCTTTGTTACGCGTTTGTTTCCGACCATATTCCGGATCGTCGCAGATGGCCACAGGTATCGCTTTGGTCCGATCGTACGGCGTTCGAACCTTGAACACCAGGTCAGCATACTCATAGCGCGCGGCGTACGCGCACTTCGACGTTGGTGCAGACATCGCGACCCACGGCGGTGATGGTGAAGAGGTCGGTCCCGGTGGCTGGCCAGAACCCATACGCGGGGCCCACCGAGCCGGGCCGGTTGCAGCGCTTGGCGCCAATATGGAGACACAATAACATCAGATTCGCGAGACCGATCGGCTCGAACAGCGATGCGGGATTGTTATCGGCCCGGCGGCCATCGTTGAGCGAGTCGAACCAGCCATCGGCAGCACCGCCGCCGCGGTCATGGTCCAAAAGACGGTCATGCCCGCCATTCCTTTCGTCGCGATCGTCTGCCCGCCTTCGATATGGACGACCCCGACGCGAAACGGCAGGCGGCTGGCGGCTGGCGGCTGCCCGACGCATGCGGAGACCGACGGTCATCAGCCGCGGATCGCGGGTCTGGTAACCGGGGCGACCTTGCCCACCCGAAGCGGTGGGCATAACCACCCGCGCTAAGCGTGAGGCCGCTATCGCCCAGACTGCCGTCGGCGCCGTAGAACGCCGTGCCCTGTGGACGTGATCGCAAGTGACCGCATTACCGCAGATTTGGTCGCCCGCGTCGGAACGCGTGTCAATGGTATGCGTCCAAAACAGGACCATTCATCCCTGGCCCTCGTGCGATACGCGACGCGGCCGCCACGACAGGGGGCCGAAAAGGGTGGCTGCGGCGGCCAGCAGCACGGTGCAGCGCGCCGGCAAGGCGATCAGCTCGCCGCGTCGGGCTGCGACGCCGTGCACGCGCTGCCGCGCATTTCCGAATGGGCGATGGGCATCGCCAGCCCCCGCCAGATACGAAAAAGCCCCGGAGATCATCCCGGGGCTTTTCTGGTCCCTGCTGCGACGACGGCTCAGGCGGCGGCGGCGGTCGCCTGCGGCACCGGCGCGCGATCCTGGAAGCCCAGGCCTTCCATGATCGTGCGGTTCACCTGGATCAGCTCTATGATCGACTCGCGCCCGGCGACCACGTCGCTGGTAAAGCGGTCGACCCACAGGCCGAGCGAGATGATCTTCGCGCGCAGCTCCACCGGCAGGGTGTTCCCGCGGGCGCCGCAGTCGGTCATGAACGCGGTCCACATCTCGCGGTTGCGGTACAGCGACGGCATCAGCAGCGCGCCCTTCAGACCGGCCTCGTGCGCCGTCAGCATTTCCCCCGTGATCTCGCGCATCAGCCGCAGTTCCGCAGCACGCGGCGTCTCGGCCCGGCTCCGGGCAGCCTGATAAGCATTGATCGTCATTGTCGCTCCTTTGCTCCTGCCGCCATTGTAGGAAGATTTTGCCGGGTTGGTCCGTCCCCTTCCTATAAGATTCCTGCGTCCCCTCGGTGCGGGCGCTTTCCAGGGACAGTGCCGTGACCGACTTCATCCTTCCGCATGCCTTGCCGTCCGCGCTCGACGGGCGCGCGAACGTCAAGCTGCTCTCGCTCGACTGCTTCGATACGCTGCTCTGGCGCGACAGCCACGCGCCGGTCGACATCTTCGGCGCGCTGCCGGGCATGACCGTGCTCCAGCGGCAATGGGCGGAAACGCGCGCGAGGACGGCGGTGATGATGCAGCATCGCCACAAGGAAGTGTCGATCGAGCAGATCTATCGCGAGATGTATCCGAACGCGCGCAAGGCGGAGATCGCCGCCGCAGTCGCGCACGAGCTAGACGCCGAGGCGCGGCACTGCTTCGCGTTCCAGCCCACCGTCGCGCTGATCCGCGAGGCCAAGCGCCGGGGCATCGGCGTGATCATCGTCTCCGACACCTATCTCGACCAGAAGCAGCTGCGCGAACTGATCGCGCGCGCCGCCGGCGCCGAGGTCGCAAACATGATCGAGCGGATCTTCTGCTCGTCCACCTATCACAAATCCAAGACGGACGGCCTCTATGCCGATGTGCTCAAGGCGCTGAAAGTTCGGCCGGAAACGATCCTGCACATCGGGGACAATCCGGTCGCGGACATCGCCGGGGTGGCTCCGTACGGCGTGCAGACGCTGCACCTCAAGCAGTTCGCCGAGGCAACCGAGCAGCGGCTGCGCCAGGAGTCCTCGATCAGCGCAATGCTGCACCCGCTACTGTCCGGCACGATCGCCGCGCAACAGCCGCATCGCGCTGCGCTCGCCGTCGGCGAGCCGCGGATCGAGGATCCGGCCGAGTCGCTCGGCTTCTCGGTGATGGGCCCGGTGTTTCATGCCTATGAACGCTGGCTCCAGCAGGAGGCGGCAGCGCTGCAGGCCGAGCGCGGCGGCACCGTCCACTGGCTGTTCATGATGCGCGACGGCCTGCTGCCGATGCGCGTCCACCAGGTGGCGCAGCCGGACAGCCCGGCGCATGCGGTTGAAATCAGTCGTTTCACCGCCATCGCCTCGTCGCTCACCACGCCGGAGGCGATCGAACGCTATGTGCAATTCGACATCGGCAGCGATGTGCGGAAAATCGCGCAGCAGCTGCTGCTCCCGCAGCACGAGACGCGGGCACTGCTGAAAAACCTGCCCGAGGATCGCGGCCGCATCCCGGCATTCGTCGCCGAAATCCGCAAGCCCCAGCGGGTGAAGCAGATCATCAAGGCCGGACAGGGTTTCGCGGACCGGTTGATCGCGCATGTCCGCAGCGCGGTCGATCCCGCGCCGGGCGATACGCTGATGCTCGTCGACCTCGGCTATAACGGCTCGGTCCAGAACGAGGTCGACGGGCTGCTGCGCGATCGCTTCCAGGTGCACGTCGCCGGTCGTTACCTGCTGCTGCGCGAGCAGTTCCGCACCGGCTGCGACAAGAAGGGCCTGATCGGCGAAGACGATTACGATTGCCACACGCTGGAGGCGATCGCCACCAACGTCGCGGTCCTCGAGCAGATCTGCACCGCGGCGCAGGGCTCCACCGTCGACTTCCAGGCGGACGGCACCCCGATCCGGGCCGCGAACAGCATCAAGGGCCGCCAGAGCGCGACCCGCGAGCGCATCCAAGAAGGCACGCTGCGCTTCGAGCGCGAGCAGGCCGCGGCCCGGCTGCGCGGCACCGCGATCGACGAGATGCCGCTGTGGCGCCATGCCGCCGCCGCCGTGCTCGGCCGGCTGATGTACCTGCCGATGGCGCACGAACTGGCGGTGCTCGCCGAATTCGAGCACGACATCAACGAAGGCGTGAGCGACACCGTCGCGCTGTTCGATCCCGCCATCGCCCGGCATGGCCTGCACCAGCGCGGCCTGTTCTACATGAAGGGCTCCGAGCGGATGTACCTGCCCGCCGAGCTGCATGGCGAAGGCCTGCCGGTGAAGCTCGCCCTGCTCGCCCAGAAGCGCTTCGGGCTGCCGCTCAAATATGCCGATTTCGTCGACAGCACGATCTCGGTGCCGGTGATCGTGGCGGACGGGACCAACGTCTCGACCGGTAACGTCACCGCCACGCCCACGCACAACGGCTATTATCTGGCGCCGATCCCGATCGGCGACTGCCGCTTCTCGGTGGGCGTGCAGTTCGGCCAGCTGTTCGACTGGGTGCAGGTGGAAAGCGCGGTGTTCATGCCGGTGGAGCGCTTCCTCTCGGACATGCAGCGCCCCGGGCTCGACGAAATCGAAGCCGCGCCCTCGCTGGAGGGCATCCAGCAGGTCGCGCCGAACCTGTTCCACTGTGCCGACGAGTTCGGCTTCATGATGGTCCCCCCGCCACCCCGCGCGGACGACCGGCCGATGATGCTTGCACTGGTGTTCCGCCCCATCGCGAACCGCGAAATCGCGCCCGTGGAAACGGTTCGGCAACCATCGCCGGTGCATGCACCCGGCGTGCGGTGAACCCGCACCTAAGCATTATCCCCGAAGCGACCGGTACCCCCGGAAACCGTCCTATAATTCTGGAAAGATCCAGGGAAAGATTTTGGGCCCGTCATGCTGAACGCCGTTGGTTTCGTCATCATTCTCGTCTGCGTGTTCGGGAGCTTCATGATCTCGGGCGGCAAGTTCGAGATCATCATGCACGCGCTGCCGCACGAGATGATGGCGATCGGCGGTGCCGCGATCGGCGCCTTCATCGTCGGCAACTCGATGCCGACGGTGAAGAAGGCCGGTGCCGGCATCATGCGCGCGTTCAAGGGTGGGCGCTGGAAGGCCAGCGACTATACCGACCTGCTGACGCTGATGTTCACCCTGCTGACGCTGTTCAAGAAGAGCGGCGCGACGGGCATTGAGCCGCACCTGGACAAGCCGGAGGAGAGCGATCTCTTCAAGCCCTATCCGCGGCTGCTCAAGGACCATCACCTGATCGAGTTCCTCTGCGACTATCTGCGGATGATGACCGTCAATTTCGAGGATCCGCACCAGCTGGAATCCGCGATGGAAGCGGACATCGAGAAGCATCACCACGAGGAAACCCATCCGCAGCACTCGCTGCAGCTGATGGCCGACGGCCTGCCCGCCATCGGCATCGTCGCGGCGGTGCTCGGCGTCATCAAGACCATGGGCTCGATCGACCAGCCGACCGAGATCCTGGGTGCGATGATCGGCGGCGCGCTCGTCGGTACCTTCCTCGGCGTGCTTCTGTCCTACTGCGTGGTGGCGCCGCTTGCCGGCAAGCTGCTCGAGACGATCGAAGCCGACTCCCAGCCCTTCACCATCGTGAAGACCGCCATCGTTGCCTATGCCCAGAACCAGCCGGTGCAGGTCGCGATCGAAATCGCCCGTCGCATGACGCCCTCCGCGTATGCGCCGAGCTTCCAGCAACTCGAAACCGCTCTCGACGAGGCCAAAAATGGACTTTCCCCTGCCACCGCTTGAGGCCGGCGCGGACAACGCGCTTGCGCTCCCCGCGCACGGTACGACCGTGACGGCCGCGGATCTTCAAACCCGCCTCATCCAGGCGGTCGACGGCGACGGCCCGGTCGAGATCGATGCCTCGCAGGTCGAGAGCGTCGGCCAGGCGGTGCTGCAGCTGCTCGTCGCGGCCAAGGCCGAAGCCGACAAGCTCGGCAAGGCCTTCACCATCCTCAACCCCAGCACTGCCTTCACCGATCGTGTGAACCGTTGCCAGCTCGCAGCGGCGGTCGGCATTGATACCGGAGAACTTCTGTGACCAAGCTGATCCTTACCGTCGATGACTCCGCGAGCATGCGCATGCTGCTCAAGACGTCGCTGACCTCGCAGGGCTTTCGCATCGAGAGCGCGAACGACGGGCAGCATGGCCTGGAGCGCATGCACGAGGTCAAGCCCGACCTGCTCATCACCGACATCAACATGCCGAAGATGGACGGGTTCGAGCTGATCGAGGCCGTGCGCCAGGTTCCCGAGTTCAAGGGCGTGCCGATCCTGGTGCTCTCGACCGAATTCTCGGACGAGAAGAAGCAGCGCGCCCGCTCCGCCGGTGCCACCGGCTGGATCACCAAGCCCTTCGAGGCTACCAAGCTGGGAGCGGCGATCCGCCGCGTCTGCCCGTGAGCGACGAATTCGACGATATCCAGGCAATCTTCTTCGAAGAGTGCACTGAAGGCCTCACGACGGCTGAAGAAGGGCTGTCGGCGATGCAGTCGGGCGATCTGTCCGGCGAAACCATTGCCGGCGTGTTCCGCGCGATCCACTCGATCAAGGGTGGCGCTGGCGCCTTCGGCCATTCGGACCTGACCGCCTTCGCGCACAAGTTCGAGAACGTGCTCGACGAAGTGCGTGCCGGGAAGATCGTCCCCACGCCCGGCGTGATCCGGGTGATGCTGAGCTCGTTCGACGTGCTGTCGGACCATGTCGAGGCGGCCAAGGGCAATGCGTCCCGGCCGAACGACGGGGCCGCGCTGAGCGCGCTCGAACAGGTGCTCGCCAACAAGGGCGTGCCGGAGGGCGACGCACCGGCTGCGGCCGCGCCTGCCGCGGCAGCCCCCGCCCCCGCCGCCCCGGCGCCCGCGCCGGCGATGGAGGAAGAGGAAGACGAGTTCGGCTTCCGCCCGGTGGGCGTGTCGCTCGACGATCTGGACGGCCCGGACGAGTCTGGCGGCTGGACCGTGCGCTTCAAGCCGTCGCGCGCTGCGCTGGCGAATGCCGGCGAGCCGCTGCTGACGGTGCGCGAGCTGGAGGGCCTGGGCGCGCGTGTCGTGTCGGTCGACCTCAGCACGCTGCCGGCGCTGCGCGAGATCGATCCGGAAGACAGCTACGTCACCTGGGTGATGCAGGCACCGGCCGAGCTGCCGGAAAGCGACCTCTCCGACTGCTTCGATTTCGTGGCGCCGGATTCGGTGATCGAGATCAAGCGCGACAGCGAAGACGTGGTCCTGCCCGAGGGCGCGGGCGAAACCGAGATGGACGGCGACGAGATCCCGTTCGTGCCGGTGACGGCCACGGTCGACGACTTCATGGATCTGGGCCCTGCCCCGGCGGCGCCGGCTCCCGAGCCCGTGCCCGCTCCGGCGCCTGCACCGGTGGCCGCGGCTCCCGAAGCAGCCCTTGCCCCCGCCGCGGCGGCAGCCCCGCCGGCCGGCGGTGGCGGCACGCCCGGTGGCCCTGGCGGCGGTGGTGCCGGTGCTGGCGGCGGCGGTCCGGCCAAGCCGGTCAACGAAGCCGCGCAGACCATTCGCGTCGACCTCGTCAAGCTCGACCTGCTGCTCAATCTGGTCGGCGAGCTGGTGATCCGCAACTCGATCCTGGCCGACCGGCTCTCGCCGGCCGATCGCCAGCGCGTCGAACTGCCCGAACTGGCCCGCCTCACCCGGCAGATCCAGGACAACGTCATGTCGCTGCGCGCCCAGCCGATCCGGCAGGCCTTCAGCCGCGTGCCGCGCATGCTCCGCGATCTTTCGGTGGAAACCGGCAAGCAGATCAACCTCGAGACGATCGGTGAAACGACCGAAGTCGACAAGGGCGTGATCGAGAAGATCGGCGATCCGCTGACCCACATGATCCGCAACGCCGCGGACCATGGGCTCGAAAGCGCCGAGGAGCGGATCGCGGCTGGCAAGGACCCCGCCGGCACGATCAAGCTGTCGGCCGAGCAGAAGGGCGCCCGGATCTTCGTGCGCGTCGCGGACAACGGCCGCGGCATCAACCGCGAACGCGTCCGCGCCAAGGCGGTCGAAAAGGGCATCATCAGCGCCGATGCGGTGCTGACGAACGAGGAAATCGACCAGCTGATCTGCGCGCCGGGCTTCTCCACCGCGGAGAAGATCTCGAACATCTCGGGGCGCGGCGTCGGCATGGACGTGGTGCGTTCGAACGTGGAAGCCCTGGGCGGCCGCGTCGAGATCCACTCGGTGCCGGGCGAAGGCACGACCTTCACGATGATCCTGCCGCTCACGCTGGCCATTCTGGACGGCATGATCGTGCGGCTCGCCGGCCAGCGCTTCGTCCTGCCGCTGACGCACGTGCTGGAGACGATCCAGCCCGAGCCCGGCCAAGTGAAGCGCACCGCGCCCGACCACGAAGTGATCGACATGCGCGGCGAGTATCTGCCGGTGAAGCGTGCGACCGAGATCTTCGGCCTGAACGACGACCGCGCCATCGAGGACTCGCTGGTGGTGATCGTCGAGAGCGAAAGCTCGGGCAAGGTCGGTCTCGTCGTCGATACCATCGATGACCGCCGCGAAGTGGTGATCAAGAGCCTGGATCAGAACCTGCATCCGATCCGCGGCCTGGGTGGCGCCACCATCCTGGGCGACGGCTCGATCGCTCTCATCCTCGACATCGAGGCGCTGGTTTCCTCGCCTACCCGTTTCACGCCCAAAGGACTGGCAGCATGAGCACCCCCGACACCGCCAATGATCGCAAGATCGTAACCTTCTCGCTGGCCAAGCAGATCTTCGGGATCGACATGAGCGCGCTCATCGAAATCCGCGAATGGGACGAGCCGACGCCGCTTCCCAACGTGCCCAGCTTCATCAAGGGCGTGACCAACCTGCGCGGCAACGTGATCCCGGTGGTCGGCCTGGCCGAGCGCCTGGGCTGGGAGCCGAGCCAGCTGCATGCGCGCTCGTGCATCCTGGTCGTGAACATCATGGGCAAGCAGGCGGGCTTCCTGGTCGACGAAGTCAACGACATCGTGGGCATCAACGTGGGCGAGATCCAGCCGGCACCGGCGGTCGAGACCACGCTGGAGGAAAGCGTGATCGCAGGGCTCGTCCGCATCGCCACCCGCGCCAAGGACGGGACGCGCGACGAGAATGGCAGCATGGTCCTGCTGCTCGATCTCAATGCGCTGAGCCTGACCAAGCACCTGGATCTCGCAGCATGAGCCCCGCCGGGGGCGCCGCCGCGGCGTCCGCCGGCGCCGGTAACGCGATGGCACCAGGCCAGAACGCGGAGCTCACGCCGCGCGATTTCCAGGCCATCGCCGCGATCATGTACGACGATGCCCGCATTTCGCTGAGCGAGGCGAAGACCACCCTCGTGCAGTCGCGCCTCGCGCGCCGGCTGCGCAAGTTCGGCCTGAACCGCTTCTGTGACTATGTCGACCTGGTGCACAGCGATGCGGAGGAACGCAGCGCGATGGTAGTGGCGCTGACCACCAACCACACGCACTTCTTCCGCGAGCCGCATCACTTCGACCATTTCCGCGAGACCGTGATCCCCACGCTCCAGCGGAAACAGGGTCCGATCCGGATCTGGTCGGCGGGCTGCTCGTCGGGCGAGGAGGTCTATACGATCGCGATGTGCCTGCTGGGGCCCAGCCGCAGCAGCGCCTCGTGGTTGCGCAACGCCGACGTCCGGCTGCTCGCCACCGATATCGCCCCCCATGTGGTCGAGTCGGTGCAGCGCGGGGTCTATGCGGAGAATGTCGCGGCGGGGGTGCCCGAGCCGTATCGCTCGACCTGGATGAAGCCGACGCAAGGCGGCTTCGTGATGGCCGAGGAAGCCCGGCAGATGGTCACCGCGAAAGTATTGAACCTGTTCGAACCGTGGCCACTCAAGGCCGCCTATGATGTGATTTTCTGCCGTAACGTCATGATCTATTTCGGAGATCCCGCGAAGGAAGAGCTGGAGCATCGCTTTGTCGAGCAGCTCGCACGGGGGAGCTTCCTGTATATCGGTCATTCGGAACGGCTGATCGGCCCGGCCGCGAGCAAGATGCGCTCGTGCGGGCACACTATTTACCAGAAGCCGGAGTAATGGGCATGAAACCAGTCCGCACGCTCATCGTCGACGACAGCGCATCGATGCGCGCGACGCTGAAGCGGATGCTGTCGGCCGATCCCGACATCGAAGTGGTCGGCATGGCGCCGGAGCCGTTCGCGGCCCGCGACATGATCAAGGCGCTCAACCCGGACGTGCTGACGCTCGACGTCGAGATGCCGGGGATGGACGGCCTGTCGTTCCTTGAGCGCATCATGCGCCTCCGGCCGATGCCGGTGGTGATGTGCTCCACCCTCACCGCCCGCGGTGCGGAAGTGACGATCGAGGCACTGCGCCTCGGCGCGGTCGACTATGTGACCAAGCCGAGCGGCTCGCCCGACGACATCGAGCGCGACGCCGGCCTGCTGTGCGAGAAGGTGAAGAGCGCCGCGCGCTCGGTCGCCCGCGCCGGCCCGCAGCGCCTGCCGGCGCAGCCGAGCGTCGCCTCGGCCGGTGGCGGCGGTGTCGCGGCCCAGCTGATTGCGATCGGCTCGTCGACGGGCGGCGTGGAAGCGCTGTTCTCGCTGCTGCCGGCACTGCCGGAAGATTCGCCGCCGATCCTGATCGTGCAGCACATGCCGGCGACCTTCACGCGCAGCTTCGCGCAGCGCCTGAACGCCGAGTGCCGGGTCAACGTAGTGGAAGCTACGGATGGTGCCCAGGTGACCCCGGGAACCGTCTATATTGCACCTGGAGGCGAACGACACATGGAACTGCAGGGCGGTGCCAATGGCCGGATCAAGCTGATCGCCGGCAATCCGGTCACCGGCCATCGTCCCTCGGTGGACGTGCTGTTCCGCTCGGTCTCCAAACTGGGCGCCGGTGCCGTCGGCGTTATCCTCACGGGGATGGGCAGTGACGGTGCGCAGGGCCTGCTGGAAATGCGTCGGGCCGGTGCCCGCACGCTTGGCCAGACCAAGGAAACCTGCGTGGTGTGGGGCATGCCCCGCGCCGCCAAGGAAGCGGGTGCGGTGGAGAAGGAGGTCGGCCTGTCGGCGATGCCGGAGGCCATCCTGAAAGCTTGTCGAGAAACGGTTAAGGTTGGGAGCGCATAACAATGCCCGCTGCATCACAAATCAAGGTGATGGTCGTTGATGATCAGACCAGTATGCGGGCGATGATCCGTCGTGCGCTGCAGGACCTGGGGTTCAAGGACGTTCGCGACAAGGCCAGTGCCCCCGAGGCGCTTTCGGCGATCAAGAGCGACCGTGTCCACCTGGTGATCTCCGACTACAACATGCCCGAGATGGACGGGCTGCAGTTCCTGGAGGCGGTTCGCGCCGATCCGGTGATCGGCAAGACCGTGTTCATCATGCTCACCGGCTCGTCCGACCGCGAGGTCGTGCAGAAGGCGGCGGCGCTGGGCGTGAACAACTATGTCGTCAAGCCTTTCGCGCCGGCGGCGCTGAAGGAAAAGATCGAACGCGTCTTCGGCGAGCTGACCTGATATGCGCAGAGTTTCCATCGTACAGGGCGAGAACGCGGTGATCGCGGAGCCCCATGTCATGATTTCGACCCTGCTCGGGAGCTGCGTGGCCGCATGCCTCTACGACCCGGTCGCCAAGGTCGGAGGGATGAACCACTTCCTGCTCGGCGAGCCGGGCGCGGACCACAAGGTCTCGGGGTCGGACATGGCGCGCTACGGCGTGCATGCGATGGAACTGCTGATCAACAGCATGATGGCCAAGGGCGCCTCGCGCCAGCGGCTGCAGGCCCATCTTTATGGTGGCGCCAACATAATTTCGGGCCTGGGGAACATCGGCGCCTCCAACGGTGCCTTTGCCCGCCGGTTCATGGAGACTGAAGGCATTTCGATCGCGCATTGCGATCTCGGCGGCACGCTCGCCCGCAAGGTCGAGTTCCTGCCGCACGAGGGCAAGAGCCGCTGCACCAAGGTGGCGGAGCGTGTCCAGGAACGTCCGGTCGCCCCCCTGCCTGTTGCCGCCCCCGACGGAGAATTGGAGCTTTTCTGATGTCGTGCCTGCCCATGTCGGAACCGTCGAACCCGCAAGTCCTGCCCGGCTACGACCCCTTTGCGGGCGTGCTGCACAGCGTGATGGCGGGCGAGATCCGCGAAATCAGCAAGAAGCTGGAAGGCCTGGCCGAGGTGCTCGTCTGCGACGAGCATTTCGCGGCCAATTATCTCGAGCAGCTCCAGGCGTTCGATTATCTGATCCAGCACGCCGATGAGTGCGTGAACCTGCTGGACCGGATCGCGGGCGGCGAGGATTCGCTCTCGGCGATCAGCCATGTCCGCCTCGGCGCCGTCCAGGAACGCCTGCGCAACGCGTTGAAGGGGCAGTAACATGGCCCGCGGGGGGGACGTTCGGCCGATCATCGTCAAGAAGGTCAAGAAGGTCGCGGGCGGCCATCACGGCGGCGCGTGGAAGGTGGCCTATGCCGACTTCGTCACCGCGATGATGGCATTCTTCATGCTGCTATGGCTGCTCGCCAACCCGGACAAGGACCGGCTGAAGGGCCTCGCCAAATATTTCTCGCCCACCATCGCGGATAGCGGCCCCTCCACGCCGGTGAGCAATTCCGCGCCCGGCGCCGGCGGCCCGACCCGCCGTTCCGAAGCCGATCCCAGCGCCGCCAAGGGCCAGCCCACCTTCGAGGTGACCACCGCCGGCTCCGCGCGCGGCGGCACCGCCGACGTGCCCGCGACGATGCGCGTCATGGCCTCCGAACTGATGGTGGCGCTGGAAGCGACGCCGCAGTCACAGGGCAAGAAGAATGTCGATGTCCAGCAGGACCGCCAGGGCCTGCGCATCACGCTGATGGACACCGATCAGCAGCCGATGTTCAAGTCGAACACGGCCGAGCTCAATCCCTATGCGCGCACGCTGCTGACCAAGCTGGCGAAGAAGATCGCCACGGTCGGCGCGCAAATCGCGATCGAGGGCCATACCGACGGCGCCGGCGGACAGAGCGACGCCAACTGGCAGCTTTCCGGCGAGCGCGCGCTTGCCGCCCGCTCGGCGCTGATCGCCGGCGGCGTGACGCCCGATCGCTTCGCCGAAGTGGTGGCGATGGGCGCCACCCAGCCGGTCTATCCGGACCAGCCCAACCGCGCCGAGAACCGCCGCATCAGCATCGTCCTCAAGGGCCAGACCTCGGCGCTGCCGAGCGACTCCAGCTTCAAGTTCTGAAGGGCGCATCGTGAAGAAACTGCTGTTCCTCATCGTCGCGCTGCTCGCCGGCCTCGCCGCCGGCGGCGGTACCGCCTATGCGATGGTGAAGATGCTCGGCATCGGCGCGCCCAAGCAGGTGGCCAAGGCCGAGGAGAAGGAAGTGCCGGCCAAGTTCGTGCCCACCGGCAAGGTGCTGGTGCCGCTCGTCTTCGCCGACGGCCATCTCGCCGGCTATGCCGCGATGGAAGTGCAGCTGGAGGTCGACGAGGCCAAGGCCGATTTCGTCACCCAGCGCATGCCGCTGCTGCTTCACGCCATCAACATGCGTACCTATCGCACCCCGATGGCGGCGGGCCCGGACGGGATGCTGCCGGACCTGGAAGGCTTCCGCAAGCTGGTCGACGCCTCGGCCACCGAAGCCTTCGGCGCCAAGGTTGTCCGCAAGATCGCGGTGACCAACGCAAACCCCGCCTGATAGTCGTACGCGACATTCGTACGACTACCGAAGCCAAGCTGAACGTCCGTTCATCCTATAATATGCATAGGGACTGCCGGTTCGCAGTCGAACGGGGAGAAAGACGCCGTGGGCGCAGCCGAACATCAGTTTGACCACAACGCCAGCGATCCCGGCCCCTGGGCCGCGCGTGCCCCGCGCACGGTGACGACGCTGATGGTGGGCAAGCTGATCTGCACCGGCGCCGGCGAACAGCTTTGCCGCGTTCGCAACATCTCCGCCAGCGGCATGATGCTGGAAACCCCCTTTCCCTTGCGCGAAGGCGATCGGATCGTCGTCGAGCTGCGCGGCGGGCCGGTGCTCGAAGGCCAGATCATGTGGGTCAGCGAGGGGCGCGCCGGCGTGCAGTTCCACGAGGCGATCGACGTCGAGGACGTCCTCGCCGCGGCCAAGGGCAGTTCGCCCGCCGCGCGCCTGCGCCGCGCCGTGCCCCGTGCACCGCGCTTCGCGATCGCCGGCAACGCCCGGCTCGTCTGCAACGGCGTGTCGCACAACGTCGTAATGGAGAATATCTCGCAGAGCGGCGCGCGCGTGCGCCTGTCCAACCAGCCCGATCTCGATCGCGTCATGACGCTGGTGGTGCCGGGCCTGAGCCCGCGCAGCTGCACCGTGCGCTGGGCCGAAGACGACTCCGCCGGCGTCGCCTTCATCGAGATGATTCCCTATGCCGAGCTCTCTGCCTGGCTGAACGCGGCACAGCCCCCGCGCTGAGCGGGTCACGCTGAGCCGGCTGTCGGGCCCTGCCGCACGGGCGGGCCGTGCCCTGCTTCCCGAGGACGCGGCGATCAGACCTGGATGTCGAGCTTCGCCAATTCGACGCGCACGCGCACGTCGATGTCGCGCATCAGTGCGGCCAGTTCGGGCTCGGCCGGCGTCGGCACCGTCTCGGACCATTGCACAATCTCGCGCAGCCGTGCGACGTTCGGCGTGCCCGCAACCAGTTCCTTGTGCAGCCGATCGAGCGCATCGATGCCGCGCTCGACGTCGCGCGCCTGCTTGCGGCGGCGTTCGGCGATCGGATTGTTGGCGGCGATCGCCACCAGCATCTGCACGCTGGTCGCCGGCACCGTGCCCGGCACGGGCTGCGGATGCGGCGCGGCGGCAACCTGTTCGTCGAGGCGGCTCGCCAGGCCGGGCACGGACTTGGGCAATGCCGCCAGCAGGTTGCGCGCCATCATCGGTGACAGGCTGTCGATACGCACGAAATCAGGTCCTCGCGAGCCGCCTTGGCTCTCCTCTTCCTATAAGACGAGTAGCGTTAATTTTCCACTTGGCCCGAGAGGTTTATGTATCGTCTCTCCGCATCGTTCCTGGCGCTCGCGCTGGCCTGTTTCGGCGCGCCCCAGGCGATGGCCCAGACCCGGATCAAGGACATCGTCGACGTCGAGAATGTCCGCGAAAACCAGCTGGTTGGCTATGGCCTCGTGGTCGGCCTCGCCGGCACCGGCGATCGCATCCGCAACGCCCCCTTCACCGAGGAATCGATGCAGTCGATGCTCGAGCGGATGGGCGTTAACATTCGCGGCACGCAGATGCGCACGCAGAATGTCGCCGCCGTCTCGATCACCGCGACGATGCCGCCCTTCTCACGCAGCGGTTCGCGGATCGACGTGCAGGTCTCCGCGCTCGGCGACGCGACCAGCCTGCAGGGCGGCACGCTGATCGCCTCGTCGCTGCGCGCGCTCGACGGCGAGATCTATGCCGTGGCGCAGGGTCCGGTGGCGGTTTCCGGCTTCAAGGCGCAGGGCGCAGCCGCCAATGTCAGCCGCGGCGTGACCACGTCGGCGCGAATCGCCGGCGGCGCGATCGTCGAGCGCGAGGTGCCCTATCAGTTGCGATCCGCCAACAGCCTCAAGCTCGCGCTGAAGAACCCCGATTTCTCCACCGCCGACCGCATCGCCCGCGCGATCAACGGCCGCTATCCCGGCGCCGCGCAGATGCTCGATCCGGCGACGGTCGAGCTGCGCCCGACCGGTCAGTTCGCCGGATCGGTGATCGATCTCGTCACCCAGGTCGGCGACATCGAGGTGAAGGTCGACCAGCCGGCCAAGGTGGTGATCAATGAAGCCTCGGGCACGGTGGTGATGAACAGCGACGTGCGGATCACGCCGGTCGCGATCGCACAGGGCGGCCTGACCATCTCGGTCACCGAAACCCCGCAGGTCTCGCAGCCCGGTCCCTTCGCGCAGGGCCAGACGACGGTGGTGCCACGCACCCAGGTACAGGTGAACGACGGCAACGGCGCCAGCCTGGCCGTGATCAACGGCTCCTCGCTCAAGGCGCTGGTGAGCGGGCTCAACACGCTGGGTGTCTCGCCGCGCGACCTGATCACCATCCTCCAGGCGATCAAGACGGCCGGCGCGCTCCAGGCCGAAATCGAGGTGCAGTGATGAACGACACGACTCCCCTGCCCCAGGCAGCCCTTGCCGGGGCGACCACGCCCGCCAAGCCGCTGCCCAAGGTGGACGCGAAGAACGCCAAGACCGCGCAGGAATTCGAAAGCGTGTTTCTGGGTCAGATGACCCAGCTCATGATGCAAAGTGTTCAACAAGACGAACAGTTTAGCGGTGGCAACGGCGAAGAGATCTTCCGCGGCGTCCTCGCCGAGAAGCTCGGCGCCGCCATGGCGCGCCGCGGCGGAATCGGCCTCGCGCCGGCCGTCCTCGACCAGATCCTCAAGCTTCAGCAAGGACAGAAATGATCACGCAACTCGTCGATGCGATGCTTTCCCTCACCGCCTTGATGGAGGAAGAGAGCGAACGTTTGGCGCGCACGCCCTACATCCGCGAACTCGGCGAGATCGCCGATGCCAAGTTGCGGCTCGCCGGCCGCATCGAGGCGGAAGTCGCGCGGCTGAAGCGCGAGAATCCGGAAGACTGGCTGGAGACGCTGGAGCCGGAAGCACGCGAAAAATTGTCGGATGCGAGCCGCGCGCTGCGCGACGCGTCGATCGTCAACTCACGGATACTGTCGCGACAGATCGAGTTGTCTGCCGAGATGATGGCCGCCATTGCCTCGGAGGCACAGCGCCTCACCGGAAGCCGTAGCACGACATACAGTGCTTGCGGTGGGCTTTACGGCATGGATGCGCCCGCACCGATCTCTGTAAATGCACGCTTGTGAAGGTATTTTTGATTCGGTGCACGGCCGGCCGTCCACGCTGCGCCGCGGAATGTTTCTGTACCATTTCCGCTCTCACGCGCACAGCAACACGTCAATAGAACACCATAACACTTTGTTTAAACGTGATTTTTTATTGGTTTATTTGCACTTAACTATGGAGTGGCAAATTCCGCGCGTTTGTTTATAAATAAAGGGACAGCGCGTATGGGAAGAAGAGGGTTTCCTGCCTGAAGCATCGGGCAGCTCCCAGCGGCTGTGCATGCTTTAGGGAGGTGTGGATGAACAAGCTCAAGACTCTGATCGCGGCTGCCTCGGCGGCTGGCGCTCTTACCATGGCGGGCACTGCGCAGGCGACGACGGTCGTGTGCGTCGACTCCGCTGCTGCGGTTTGCAGCTTCGACGGCTCCGGCGGTGGCTGGAACAACGTCAAGGTCGCCAAGAAGACGACCGCGACCCAGTCCTTCGCGCTCACGCTGAACGCACCGGGCGAGCTGCACGTCAGCGTCTCGTCCTTCTATCTCGATCTGGTGAGCCTGTCGTTCGGCGGCGTGACGCTGACCGGCCTCACCAAGGGCGACGTCTATACGTTCGCGGTGACCCCGTCGAACACGCCGCAGCTGCTCACCGTCGTGATGCAGAACACCAAGACCAAGGACTATGGCTACAGCGCGCAGCTGGACTTCGCACCGGTTCCCGAACCGGCTGCGTGGGGCCTGATGATCGCCGGCTTCGGCATGGCGGGTGGCACGCTGCGTCGCCGCCGCACCGCGCGCGTCGCGATCGCCTGATCGCACGCCACGGCGGGAACAACGAAAAGGGCCGCGAGCACCCGCTCGCGGCCCTTTTTGTCGGCCATAAAGGCAGCTGCCAGTTCAGCCGCCAGCCTTGCCCAGCGCGGTCTTCAGCAGCACCATCTGCTTGCGATAGATGTTGGTCATCGCACTGAAATCGGCCTGCACCTTGCCCATCTTGAGCAGCTGGTCTTCCAGCGTGACGTTGTTGCCGTCGGGCTTGGTCTCGGTCACGTCCTTGTCGAACACGAGGCCGCTGCCCATCGGCTGCACCGCGCCCAGATTCTTCATCGTGCCGGTCAGCTCGACCCGCGGCTTGGCGACACTGATGCCGCCGGCGCCCTGCAGCAGATCACCGAAATTGGGCTCGGACACGTCGCGCGACTTGTAGCCGGGCGTTTCGCTGTTCGCGAGATTCTGCGCGATCACCTGCTGGCGCTGCGACAGATTCTGCATCCGCATCTGGATGGCGGAGAAGATGGTGGGCATTTCGGACATGGTTCAGAATCCCAACAGGCTGGTGGTGCTCGAGCCGGACTGCAGCCGCGACAGCGCCGCCTGGTAATTTTTCAGCTGGGCCTGCTCCACCGCCGTCGAAGCCCCCTTCTTGCCCGACTTGGTCGTGCCGGTGCTGTCGACGATGGTCGCCTTGCCGTCATCCCAATATAGAGAACGATAGGCGGTCTGGGTCATCGAGATCGCATCTTTGATCTTGCCGAGCGCGGCCTTGGCATTGTCGATCGAGGCCAGGCTCAGCGCCTCGCTGAGTTCCAGACCATAGGCTCCGCCCGGCTTCACCTTCGGCGCCGTACCCACCACCGCGGCCGCGTTGGCAATGCGCTGCGGCTCCAGCCCGAGCTTCGAGAGCGCATCCGCATCGGCGCTGCCTGCAAGCAGTTCCATCTCATGGCCCTGCTTCATCGAGATACGCAGTGACTGCACGCCGTCGATCGTGGTGGCGGTCACGGTCCCCTTCGAGGCGCCGATCATGCCCTGCATGCGCTCGGCGATGGACTTCAGCGTGTCCCCCTTCTCGATCGTCACGCGGCGCACGGCGAGATTGTCCGCCTTGATCGAGAAATAGTCCCCTTCGCGCAGCGTCGTCTGGGTGGTGACCCGGTCGGAAACCGTCGGATTGAGCACGCCGCGGCCGAAGCCCAGCGCCGACAGCGCATTGGCGCCGCCCGTATCGGCGGCGACGCGCACCGGCTCGGTCCGCGTCTGGATCTGGCCGAACTGCGTGGTCGTGCCGACCGTGCCGGTCGCGGCGTCGATCTGGGTGACGAAACCGTCGACCGGGCCCCGCCGCGCTGCGCCGAGGTTGCCGGTCGTGCGGCCGCCCGCATAGATCTTGCCGCCCATGAAGGCGACGCTGTCGATCTGATCGTCCTCGCCGGTGCCGACATAGCTGGTCGAAGCCGTGGAGAGCGCGGCATCGATGCGGGTGACGAAGCCGTCGCGGCCACCGGTGAGCGCATTGGCCTGGGTGCCGGCGATCGCGGTGCTGGTGGCGCCGCCAACGGCGATGCTGCCGTCGGCCGCCACCGCCAGCGCACGCGCGTCGGCCGTGCCGAGGCTGATGCTGCCCAGCGTGTTCGACAGCGAATCCGCCTGCATCTTCACCACGCTGGCCACGCCCTGGCTCGAGACGAGGGCGAGCAGATTGCCGTCCTTGTCGGTTGCCAGGCTGGTGATCGTGTCGCTGCCGCCGGTATCGATAACGCGGCGTTCGGCGATCTTGCCGGCGGCATTGATGCGCACCACCATCGCGTCGCCGCCATCCTTGTTGGAGACGCGGCCGGCGACGAAGACGGAGCCGTCGGCACCGACGGTCACCGCGCGGGCGGTATCGGCATCCTTGGAGACGACCAGGGTGGAAAATTGCTCGTCGCCATTGGCGGCATATTTCGCCACCGCCATGTCGCCGTCAGCGGTGATGCCGTTGAAGCTGCCCGTCACCGTGCCGGCGACGACCACGCTGCCGTCCTGCCCCAGCGACACCGATGCGCCGGTCGCCGCGCCGGTGGCACCCAGATTGCGCTGCCACACCACCTTGCCCGCACTGTCCATCTTGGTGAGGAACAGATTGTCATTGCCGGTGGAGAGGTTCGCGCCCAGATCGCCCTTGGTGGTGCCGACCACGTAGGTAAAGCCCTGCGCGTCGGTGACGCTCGCCGCCGCCGTGGTGCTGGCATAGACGTCGCTGGTCTTGGTGGTCTCGAGCTTTACCTTGCCGTCGGCGTCCTCGACCGCCTTGGTGACGCTGGTCGTCTTGCCCGCGGCGACGTTTTGCGCGGTGCCCTGGCGATCCAGCGCCTCGATCGTGCCCATCGTCACCTTGGTGTTGTCACCGGCGGGATCGTTGAGGCGGAACACCTGGGTGGCAGTCGGCGAATCGAGGGGCGTCTGGCCGGTGGTGACGACCAGCGAATCCTTGGCGCCCACCTGGTCGAGGCTGACCTGCTCGATGCCATCGGGCGTCTCGAGGTTCAGACGCCACATGCCGTCGCTGGTCAGCTCCGGCTGGAACCGCGCGTTCCACTTGCTGACCGGCTCGCCCTTGCTGTCGGTCAGCACGGTGCCGTCGTCCTTGTAGACGAGCGCCGACTTGATCTGGGCGTTGAGCGCCTCCGCGACCGAGTTGATCGTCGGCGGCTGGGGGCCGGTCGACAGGTCGACGGTGAAGCTCTGCGACTGGGTGCCGCGCTTGATGCCGATGATGAACTGTTCGTTGCCGGTAAGCCCGGGCAACGGATCCGATGCCTTCTTTACCAGCGGCTTGCCATTGGTCTCGTACAGGTCGGTGGCGGCGAGTTCGCTGGTCTTGACCGTGGAGGTCGCCTTGCCGAACGCGAGCTTGACCTTGTCCGACGGCGATGAAGCCAGATAGTTCTGCAGATCGGCCATGCCTTTGGCGAAGGCCTTCTGATATTGCGCGCGCTGCGCATCCGACGTCGTCTTGTCGGCGGCGCCTTCGGCAAGCACGCGCAACTTGTCCAGCGCCTTGAAGGCGGTGAAGGTGGTCTTCACGTCGTCGGGCAGCAGATTGCCGCTGCTGTCGCTGGTCGCCGGCTGGACCAGGGTGCGGGAGGCGAGGATCGAGGTCAGCTGCGACGAGGTGGCGTTGCCGTCCTTGTCCTTCCAGGGCGGGGCGGTGACGGCGGTGGTGAATTGCGCCTTGGCGATCTTCACCGCCTTGCTCTCGAAGGTCGGCAGCGCCCCCACGGCCGAAAATGCATCCTGCCCGGTCAGCACGCTCAGTCCGATTAGATTTGCGGCTAAATTAACCATGATCCGATCCGTCCCTTCCCCATTTACTTCTATAATAGAGGAGAGCGCGGCCTTGCGGGTGCGCGCGGACCATTTTCTGCAGGGATGAGCATGGCTTCTGTCGCCACGGTGGGCGAACCGCCCGAACTGAAGAAATTCTCGGGGCCGCAGCGCGCGGCCGCGCTGATGCTCGCGCTCGGCAAGGAACATGGCGCGCCCATCTGGGACCAGCTCTCCACCGACGAGATCAAGGAACTTTCCTCCACCATCTCCAGCCTGGGGCGCATTCCCAGCGTCGTCGTCGAATATCTGCTCGTGCAGTTCACCGGTGAAGTCGCGAGCATGGCCTCGCTCCACGGCAGCTATGAGACGACCGAGCGTCTGCTCGCCGGCATCCTGCCGAACGACAAGGTCAAGGAGATCATGGAGGATATCCGTGGTCCCTCGGGCCGGACGATGTGGGACAAGCTGTCCAACGTCTCCGAAACCGTGCTGGCCGGTGCGCTCAAGCAGGAATATCCGCAGACCGTTGCGGTCATCCTCTCCAAGCTGCGCGCGGATCATGCCGCGCGCGTGCTGGCCGAACTGCCGCGCGACTTCGCGGTCGACGTGATCATGCGCATGCTGCGGATGGACACGGTGCAGAAGGAAGTCATCAACCAGGTCGAGCAGACGCTCAAGACCGAGTTCATGACCAACCTCTCCCGCTCGCAGAAGCGCGATCCGCACGAGAGCATGGCCGAGCTGTTCAACTCGCTCGATCGCTCGACCGAGGAAGCGATGCTCACCGCGCTCGACGCGAAGGCGCCGGAAAGCGCCGAGCGCATCCGCGCGCTGATGTTCACCTTCGAGGATCTCGCCAACCTGCTGCCGCCGGCGATCGCATCGATCGTCCGCAATGCCGACAAGCGCGAGATGGCGCTGGCGCTGAAGGGCGCTCCGGACCAGCTGAAGACGATGTTCTTCAACGCGATGACCGAGCGCGCCGCCAAGCTGATGCGCGAGGACATGGCGGGCATGGGCCCGGTGCGTGCCCGCGATTGCGAAGAAGCCCAGTCGAGCCTCGTCCGCCTGGCCAAGGACCTTGCCGATCGCGGCGAGATCCTGCTGGTCGATCCCAAGTCCGACGACGCGATGATTATCTGAGGAGCATGGCAGCATGAGCATCCATGTCGAACGTTTCGCCTTCGACCGCGTGTTTTCGGCGCCCGTGCCGGACAAGAAGCTGGTCAACGAGGACGCGCTGATCGAACTCGCTGCGCTGCGCGCCGAGCTCGCGCTGCTCAAGGCCGATCAGCAGGCGGTGATCGACCGCGCGCGGGCCGAGGGCTTCGAGGCCGGGCTCGCCCAGGCGAGGGCCGAGCGCGAAGTGGCGCTGCTCAGCGCGGTCGACGCGCTGCAGGCGGGCATTGAGGTGATCGACGCCCAGTTCACCGAAATCACCGAGCGAGTGACGAGCGAAGCCACCGAAGTCGCGCTCGCCGCCGCCGACCATATCGCCGCGCGCGCAATCGAGCGCGCGCCCGGCGATGCGATCGACGCGGCGATCGGCCGCGTACTCGGCCAGGTGGCGCGCGGCACCGAGTTGCAGGTGCGCGTCCACCCCGATCTGGTTGACGACATCGAGGCCAAGATCGCCGATCGCCAGTCCAAGGATCGCCGCAAGCTGAGCCTCACCGTCGCGCCAGACGCGACGCTGGCAATGGGCGATGCGCTGATCAACTGGGACGAAGGCGGCCTCGCGCTCAACGCGCAAGCGCGCCGCGAAGCGATCACCGCCGAGCTGGAAAGCCTGCTGCTCCACTGAGCACTACCGACGGAACGGCAAAACGGGCGGACGGTTGAGCTCCTTCGAACCTTCGAAGGAAATCAGCGATGCCGCAGCCCGTCCGTTTCTCGCCGTCCGTCGAACAGCCGCAGCCCGACGAGGCCGACACCGTCGCCGGGCTCAAGGAACAGTTCCAGAAGATCCTCGACACGACGTCCGAGGATTACCAACACGCCGTCCGCTCGGTGCATGCCAAGGGCCACGGCCTCGCGCGCGGCACCTTCACGATTGCCGACGAGCTGCCGCTCGAACTCGCCCAGGGCATGTTCGCGACGCCGGGCAGCCATGAAGCGATCCTGCGTTTCTCCACCAATGCAGGCGACATTCTCGACGATTCGATCCGCCTGCCCCGCGGCGTCGCGCTCAAGGTGCTCGGCGTCGAGGGCGAACGGCTGCCGGGCAGCGAGGGCGACACGACGCAGGACTTCGTGATGGTCAACGCGCCCGCCTTCGCCGCGCCCGACGCCAAGAAATTCCTCGGCAATCTCAGGCTGCTCGCCGGCACCACCGATAAGGCGGAAGGCGCGAAGAAGCTGCTCTCCGCCGTGCTGCGCAGCTTCGAGGCGACGATCGAGGCGGTCGGCGGCAAGTCCGCGCTGCTCAGCAGCCTGGGTGGCGCCAGGCCCGTGCACCCGCTGGGCGCCACCTATTACAGCCAGACGCCCTATCGCTATGGCGACCATATCGCCAAGTTCCAGCTGGTGCCGGTCTCGGGCATCCAGGACTTCGCCGACGCGACGATCAACGCCACCGGCCGCCCCGACGCGATGCGCGAGGCGGTGAACGAACTGCTCGCCGAGCAGGGCGGCACCTGGGAACTGCGCGTGCAGCTGTGCACCGACCTCGAGAAGATGCCGGTCGAGGATGCCTCGGTCGCATGGGACGAGGACGAGAGCCCGTATCGCACCGTCGCGACGCTGCGGGTGGAACCGCAGGCCGGCTGGGTGTACGGCGAGAGCGAGAAGATCGAGGACCGGCTGTCCTTCGCGCCTTGGCACGGCCTTGCCGCGCACCAGCCGCTCGGCGGGGTGAACCGCGCGCGCCAGGAGCCCTACAAATTCTCGGCAGACTATCGCGGCCGCTTCAACGGCTGCCCGATGCACGAGCCGCGCGCGCTCGACGAGCTGAACGTCAAGGCCTGACCTGGCCTGGGTCGCCCAAGCGGCGGCCCCCTCCCCGGCGCAATCAGCCCGAAGTGAGACGCCGCATCTGTTCACCGACGGTGCGCACCGCAAGCCCGGCGGCCAGCACCATGTCGAGCAGCGCCTCGTGCTGCGCGGCGGTCACCGCGCCGTCGCTCTCGGGGCCTGCGCCGACCTGGTGGAACACCAGGATCGCCCAGCGCCGCTCGTGCCGCGCGCGCTGCAGATAGTTGAACACGTCGAGCGGCTGGGCGTCATAGCCGACCGCCAGCGCCTGCAGCCGATAGGGATGCCGCCGTACCCAGGTCGCCGGGTTGGGCGGCCCCTCGCTGTTGCGCGCGCTGATCATGCCCAGCCGCTTGAGCAGCGCCTCGTAGCGCGCCCGCTCGATATTCGCGCTGCCGGGGCCGAGATCGGTGACGTCGCACGGATAGGCGAAGTCGTGCGGCCGCGCCGCCCCCGCCACCTTGTCCAGCCACGCCTCCAGCGGGCGGAACTCCTTGTCGGCAAAGGGCTCCGGACCAAGCGGGCCGATGTTGCACGGGTGGTGCATGGTATGCGCGCCGAGCTCGTGGCCGCGCGCCGGCATCTTCTCCCAATCGCGCACCCGGTCGACGATATTGTCCCAGGTGACGTAGAAAGTGCCGTGCAAGCCCCGCCGCTCCAGCGCGGGCGCGGCCACGTCGAGATGCGAGGGCAGCCCATCGTCATAGGTCAGGCTCACGGCCCCGCCTTCGCCGTCTGCCGCCCGGGCGCACGGCGCACCGAGCACCAGCGTCGCCAGCCCTGCCGCGAAGTGCCGCCTGTTCACCCGCATGTCGTCTCCATCCGTTGGCGACGCCCTTGGCCGCAGCCGCAGGCGCGCGCAACCATGCTTCCGTAGGTTCGCGTAAGTCGAACGACTGCTAGGCAAAAAATTCCCACCCGGCAGAAACTGCCGTTCCGCCCCCTTCCTATAAGACCATTAACAAGGGGCATTCCGCGCCCCGTAGCTACTGCATGGGGCGGCTTTGGAAGCGATCAAGAATCTGGTGGCGCAACTCGGCACCAAGCGGCTCGCGATGATGGGGGGCGTGGCCTTCGCCCTGCTCGCCGCGCTGACGTTCGTGGCGATGAGCAGCTCCAAGTCGAACATGGGCTATCTCTATACCGATCTCGATCCCGCCGCGGCCTCGACGATCACCGAGAAGCTGAAGTCGCAGAACGTGCCCTACACGCTCTCCGCCGACGGCACGGCGATCATGGCGCCCGAGGACAAACTGGCCGAACTGCGCATGAGCATGGCCAGCGAGAAGCTGGGCGGCAAGATCGGCTATGAGGTGCTCGACGAGGAGCAGCCCTTCGGCGTCTCCGCCAGCCGCGCCAAGATGAACGAGACGCGCGCCGTGGAAGGCGAGCTCGCCAAGTCGATCCAGACGATCCAGAGCGTCACCGCCGCGCGCGTCCATATCGTGATGCCCGAGCGGGCGATGTTCGCCAACGAGAGCCGCAAGGCGACCGCCGCCGTCACCGTCAAGACCAAGGGCCATATCGGTTCGGAGCAGGTCGCGGCGATCCGCTACCTCGTCTCCTCCTCGGTCCCCGAGCTTTCGCCCGACGCCGTCTCGGTCGTCGACCAGACCGGCGCGCTGCTCGCCCGCGCGGGCGATCCGGACACTGCCGCCGCTGGCGATGCCGATGAGCGCCAGCAGGCCGTCGAAGGCAAGCTGCGCGACGAGATCGAAGCGCTGCTCCAGCCCATCGTCGGCGAGGGCAAGGTCCGCGCCGAGGTGTCGGCCCAGATCGACCGCGACCAGACGCGCGAGGAATCAAACGTCTACGATCCGGACAAGCAGGTCGTCGCCCGCCAGGTGAGCGTCGAGACCGGTGACCAGAACCGCGAGACCGATGCCGGTCCGCAGACCGCCTCGGTCGCCAACCAGATGCCCGACGCCAAGGCCAATCCAGCCGCCCCGGGCAGCTCGCGCCAGTCGGCCAGCAACCAGACATCGGAAGACACCACCTATTCGAACAGCTCGACCCGCACGGTCACGCTGCGCTCGCCGGGCAAGGTGACCCGCCTCACCGTCGCGGTGATGGTCGATGGCGGCCCGAAGGGCCTGCCGGCCGACCAGGTCCAGCGCCTGCAGCGCCTGGTAGAAAATGCCGTCGGCATCGATACCCAGCGCGGCGACAGCGTCGTCGTCGAGAGCATGCCCTTCTCGGCCGTGCCGGTGGACGATGCCAAGGAGAGCATCTTCTCCAAGCTGCCGATGGACCGGATCTGGACCTTCCTGCAGCTCGCGCTGATCGCCGGTGTCGGCCTGCTCGCCCTGCGCATGCTCAAGCCCAAGCCCGAGCCGCTGCCGATCGAGCCGGAAATGACTCAGCTGGAGGCGCAGCAGCAGTCCGAAGAGATGCGCCTGCTCACCGCCCGCGCCGCGGACGGCGACCCCGACGCGCTCCAGCAGCTCGAGCAGATGCAGGTCAGCGAGACGGCGCTGCTCGATCAGGAAATCGCCCTCGCCCAGGTGGATGGGCGGATCAAGCTCTCCGCCCTCAAGCGGATCGGATCGGCCATCGCGGCCAGCCCCCCCGAGGCGGCCTCGGTGATCCGCCAGTGGATGAACGCATAGGATTTTAGCAGATGACGATCGATCCCCACGACATCATCCCGTCGGACGGCAGCGAGCCCCAGCCCGCCCCCGCCCCCGATTTCCAGGATTTCGAACTGCCGGGCAGCATGCCCGAGGGCAATGGCGCCAGCGGCGGCCTGGAGGCGGTGCACGACGTGCCGGTGAAGGTGCAGGCGGTGCTCGGCCGCGCGCGGATGCCGATCGGCGATCTGCTCGCGCTCAGCGCGGGCACCGTGCTCGAGCTGGATCGCCGCGTCGGCGAACCGGTCGACATCTTCGTCAATGACCGGCTCATCGCGCGTGGCGAAGTCGTCCTGATCGACAACGCGCTGGGCGTGACGCTCACCGAAATCGTTCGGCCCGACCGCTGATGAACAGCGCGATCCGCATGCTTCTGATCGGCGCGCCCGGCAGCGAGTTCCGTCTCGCCGCCGAGCTCGCCCGCAGCGCCGGCGCCGAAGTGGCGATGGCCGACACGCCCGGCGAAGGGCTGGTCGAGCTGCGCCAGGGAGGTGCCGATCTGGTGATGATCGACGTCGAGGCGGACATCACCGCCTTCATGGCGAGCATCCGCGCCGAGCGCTTCACCATCGCCGTGCTGGCCTGCGGCATCGACGCCCCCGCCGAGCGCGCGGTGGCGGCGATCCGCGCCGGTGCGCGCGATTACGTCCCCCTTCCCCCGCAGCGCGAGCTGATCGCCGCCGCCATCGCCTCGGTGGTCGAGCGCAAGGCCCCGGCCTGGATCGGCGGCCACCCAGCGCTCGCCCGCGCCCTCTCGCTCGCCGCCGGCGTGGCGCCCAGCGCCGCCCCGGTGCTGATCACCGGCGAAAAGGGCAGCGGCAAGGAAATGATGGCGCGTGCGGTGCACGATGCCTCCGGCCGTCCGCAGCCGATGCTCGTCGCCGAGTGCGCGGGGGTCGCGCCCGACGTGATCGAATCCGAACTGTTCGGCCATGAGGCCGGCGCCTTCCCGGGCGCGGTCGCCCGCCGCATCGGCCGGCTCGAAAAGGCCGGGCACGGCACGGTGCTGCTCCGCGAAGTCGGCATGCTCTCGCCCGCGCTCCAGGCCAAGCTGCACGACGTGCTGCAGAAGCAGCAGTTCCGCCGGCTGGCGGGGCATGAGACCATTCCGTTCCACGGCCGGCTGATCGCGACCTCGAGCCTCAACCTCGACGCGCTGGTCGAAAGCGGCACGTTCCGCGCCGACCTGCTGGTGCGGCTGGGGCTGGTGCGCGTCGAGGTGCCGCCCTTGCGCGCTCGCGGCGAGGACATCATCGCCCTCGCCCGCTATTTCGCCAAGCGCCACGCCGAAGTCGACGGGCTGCCGCCGCGCGCCTTCACCGACGAGGCGCTGGCGCTGCTCCAGCGCTATGTCTGGCCGGGCAACATCCGCGAGCTGGACGAGACCGTGCACCGCGCCATCCTGCTCGGCCGAGGCGCCGCGATCATGCCGGGCGACCTGGTGCGCGCCGACGGCACGCCGCTCGCCGAACTCAACACAGAGACCAATCCCTTGGACATCAACAGCTTGGTCGGCCGCACGGTCGAAGAGGTGGAGCGCGAACTGATCCTGCAGACGCTCGAACGCTGCCACGGCAACCGCACCTCGGCCTCGAACATCCTCGGCATTTCGGTGCGGACGATGCGCAACAAGCTGCGCAGCTTCATCGACGCCGGCATCGCCGTCTCGCCCGCGCCCTGACCTCCAGTTTCCGGTAGCAGCCCATGCCTCCCGCCGTCCTGAAATTCCTCGACCGCATCGGCGCCAACCGCGACATGGCGCTGGCGGGCGGCGTGATCGCGATCATCGCGATGCTGATCCTGCCGATGCCGGGCTGGATGCTCGACATGGGGCTTGCCCTGTCGATCACCGTCTCGGTGATGATCCTGATGACGGCGCTGTTCATCGAGAAGCCGCTGGAGCTCAGTGCCTTCCCGACGATCCTGCTGATAGCGACGATGCTGCGGCTGGGCCTCAATCTTGCCTCCACCCGCCTGATCCTCGGCCACGGCCACGAAGGGCCCGATGCCGCCGGCGGCGTGATCGGCGCCTTTGGCGAGTTCCTGATGGGCGGCGAGACCATCATCGGTCTCACCATCTTCATGATCCTGGTGGTGATCAACTTCGTCGTCATCACCAAGGGCGCCGGCCGTATCGCCGAAGTCGCTGCGCGCTTCAGCCTCGACTCGATGCCTGGCAAGCAGATGGCGATCGACGCCGACCTCTCCGCCGGCATGATCAACGAGGAGCAGGCCAAGGCCCGCCGCGCCGAAGTGGAGGCCGAAAGCGGCTTCTACGGCGCGATGGACGGCGCCTCCAAGTTTGTGAAGGGCGATGCCGTCGCCGGCCTGCTGATCACCGCGATCAACATCGTCGTGGGCCTCGGCATCGGCGTGATCGAGCACGGCGTGCCGATCGGCGAGGCGTTCCGCACCTATACCGTGCTCACCGCCGGCGACGGCCTGGTCAGCCAGATCCCGGCACTGATCGTGTCGACCGCGGCGGGCCTGCTCGTCTCCAAGGGCGGCGTCGCCGGCAAGACCGGCGCGGCGCTGGGCGACCAGCTCGGCCGGTACCCCAAGGCGTTCGGCATGGTGGCGTTCCTGATGGGTGCGCTGGCGCTGATGCCCGGCCTGCCCTTCATCCCCTTCGCCGCCTTCTCGGCGCTGTCGGGCTGGGTCGCCTGGGAGATGTCGCGCCGCTCCACCGCCAAGGCCGCCCGCGAGCGCATCCAGGCGGCGCAGGAAGTCGCGCAGTCGCAGGCGGTCGAGCAGCCGATCTCCGAGACGCTGGCGATCGACGCCGTCCGCATCGAGATCGGCTATGCGCTGCTGCCGATGATCAACGACGATACCCGCGAGCCGCGGCTCGACGACCAGGTCCGCGCGCTGCGCCGCCAGATGGCGACCGAATACGGCTTCGTGCTGCCGTCGGTACGGATCATCGACAATATGGGCCTCAAGCCCAACGAATATGTCATCTCGATCAAGGAGACCGAGGCGGCCCGCGGCGACATCCGGCTGGAGAAGCTGCTGCTGATCAATCCGGGCGGCGGCTCGGTCGGGCTGCCGGGCGAAGTCACCAAGGAACCGGTGTTCGGCCTGCCCGCCCTCTGGATCGATCGCGAGCTGCGCGACGAAGCCGGCTTCCGTGGCCTCACCGTAGTCGATTGCGGCACGATCATCGCCACGCACCTGACCGAGCTGGTGAAGGAAAACATCGCCGATCTGCTGTCCTATACCGAGACGCAGAAGCTGCTGACCGAAGTCCACAAGGAATCGGAAAAGCTGGTGGCGGACATCATCCCGTCGAAGGTCTCGGTGTCGAGCGTCCAGCGCATCCTGCAGAACCTGCTCGCCGAGCAGATCTCAATCCGCGACATCCCGACGATCCTGGAGGGCATTGCGGAGTCCGCGCCGCTGACCAGCAATCTGACCACGATCACCGAGCATGTCCGCAGCCGCCTCGCCCGCCAGATCAGCGCTTCGCAGGCGCGCGGCGACGCGATCCCGGTGGTGACGCTCTCGGCCGACTGGGACCAGGCCTTCGCCGACAGCATCCTCGGCGCCGGCGACGACCGCCAGCTGGCGATGGCCCCTTCCGCGCTCCAGCAGTTCATCGGCGCGGTGCGCGAGACCTATGACCGGCTGGCGCAGGACGGCGAGATTCCCTGCCTGCTGACCAGCCCGTCGATCCGGCCGTTCGTCCGCTCGATCATCGAGCGCGTCCGCCCGGCGACGGTGGTGCTATCGCAGAACGAGATTCATGCCCGCGCGCGCATCCGTGCGCTCGGCGTAATTGGCTGACCCGCAACGATCGTTCCGACGATCGTCCTATAATGGTTTGGAACGGCCTCTTGTCGGCCGTGCAAGAGGCGACTGCATGAACGTCACGAACATCGGCTCCCCCTTCGCCGCCCTCGTTCCCCAGGAGGGCGCTGCGAATGCGGCCGCCGGCATCGGCTTTGCCGGATTGCTGGGCGGTCTAGGCGGGCCGACCGGGTGGGGTGCGCAGGGGCTCGTCTTCGCCGGCGGCGGCGCGACCGGACTGCTCGGCGCGCAGACCGGCGCACCACTGCTGCCGGCGACCCCCGATGCGAACGCGCTGCCGGGCGACAAGCCGCAGGTGGGCATGACCCAGCTGCTCGCCACCGCCGCGCCGGGCACCGTCACCCCGCCGGTGGCAACCGGCGGCAACCCGCTCGCCGATGCCATCGCCAAGGCGCTCGCGGATGCGCGCGGCAAGACCGATGATGCTTCCGCGGAACCGGCAACGCCGGTGGCTGCCAAGCCGACCGCTGGCGAGGCACAGCCCGAGACCACCGACCCGCTCGCCGCACTGCTCGAAGCCGCCGCACCCAAGCCGACCGAGTACGCCGAGCCCGCACGTCCGGCGGTGGCGGAGAAGGTCGCCAAGCCCGGACGCGGTGTCGGCGGCGACAAGAACGGCCTCGATCCCGCCAGCGCCCCGCTGCCCGCGCCGGAAGCGGCCACGCCGGTGGTCGTCCAGCCGATCGCCGTGCCCGTCGCCCAGCAGCAACAGCCGACCGCCCAGCCCGCCGCCGCGCAGCAACCCGCCGCCCAGAGCAAGACCGGCGCCGTCACCGGCCCGCGCTATGCCAAGGCGGACGCCATCACCGGCAACGATGCCGCGCCCGCGCAGACCACCAACGACAAGCTCGCCGACGCGGTAGCGGCCCGCCCCCATGGCGGCGGCGGTACCGATGGCAGCAGCGCCGGCGACCATGGCCAGCAGAATTTCGGCCAGCAGCTTGCCGCCGCCGATACGCGCCATGGCGGCACCAGCGCCGTGCCCTTCCCCACCACCTCGGGGCATGTCGCCCCGGCAGCGAACGCAGCGCCCGCCACCCCGGCGACCGAGCCCGTGCTCAACGCGCGCGCCGGCGAACTGGGCCGCAGCCTCGGCGTCGAGATCGCCCGCAAGGTCGATGCCGGCGAGGACATGCTGCGCGTTCGCATGAATCCGGCCGAGCTCGGCCGAGTCGAAGTCACCCTCGCGTTCGACGACAAGGGCCGCGTCCAGGCGACGATGCGCGCCGAGAGCCCGCACACGCTCGAGCTGCTCCGCCAGGAAGCCCCCGATCTCGGCCGTGCGCTCGATCAGGCCGGCATCCGCAGCGACGCCAGCAGCTTCCGCTTCGAAAGCCGTGACGGCGGCGCGGGCAACAGCGGCGGCAACGGCCAGCAGGCCTCGCAGCAGCAGTCGCGCGGCGGCAACCAGCAGTTCCACGACGAACCCGACGCCCAGACCGCGGCCTATCGCCCGATCCGCGGCGACGGCCAGGTCGACCTCATCGCCTAACGCTCAGGAGTAGCGCCATGACTCTCGTCTCTTCGGCCACCGCGGGTACGGGGCAATCCGCCACGACCGAATCGTCCACCAAGCTGACGGCGGACTACAACCTGTTCCTCAAGCTGCTGACCACGCAGCTGCAGAACCAGGACCCGACCAATCCGATGGACAGCTCGCAATACACGCAACAGCTGGTCCAATATTCGCAGGTCGAGCAGTCGATCACCCAGAACAAGACGCTGAATACCATCCTGTCCAGCCTCAACATGACGTCGCTGACGACGAGTTCGTCGATGATCGGCCAGCCGGTGCAGCTGAACTCGGACAAGGCCGGCCTCAGCGCCACCGCCCCGGCGCAGTGGCAGTGGGATTCGACCAACGCGATCGACAAGCTCAAGGCAACGATCACCGATGCCAAGGGCAAGACGATCGAAACCTTCGATCTCGACGTAAAAGGCACCTCTGGCCAGTTCAGCTGGGACGGCAGCACCAAGAGCGGCACCAAATATACCGACGGACTGTATCAGCTGACGCTTTCGGGCACGACCGCTGCCGGCGCCAAGATCAGCACCACCGCCACGGCCATGGGCAAGGTGGACGACGTCCAGATGCTCAACGGATCGCCGGTAGTATCCATAAATGGCGCCCAATACCCCACCAACATGATCTTGAAGATTGCAAAGTAACTTCCACTCTCCGTAGCACCACCTAAGGAGAGAGGCTTAAGTACAAATCCTGTAGCTGATTAGTGCCGGATTCGTTTCTCTCCCAACCGATTCTGCGATATAACGAAATCAGAAGCAGCGAGGACGTTCCGATCCCCTCACGATCCTCGCGCTTCCATATTTGCCGAGCCCCCCCGCTCGGCATAGCGGCAGGCCAGTTCCCCCCAACTGGCCTGCCGCTCGCATTTTGAGGGACCGCGTCCCGGCCCCGCCGCATCCGCGTCCGCCATTGCCGGCACGACCGACGGCAGGGTCCCGGCGCTGCCACGCTCTCGAACCGCGCGCTCTTGCCCTAACCCCATCGCACGATCCTTCCGCCGCTGCGCTGCGGACCTCCAGGCTCCGGCAGGCGCACGCAGCGCCCTGCTCGTGCCGTGACGCTCCTGGATCCTGCTCGCGGCGCTCCTTGCGCGGAGCAATGGCGGGCGCACCCCCACGCAGCCGGGGGCAAGCGCCTAGACGGTGGAAGGTCGGCAGCGCGGCAAAAAACCATCGTCCTTCCCGCCAGGAAGGGAATCCACTCGCCTGCACGCCCGGGGCAAGAACCAAGAAGCAAGATTTCAGCGCCACTGCCCCCGCCGTCGCGGAGAGGACGAGGTCCGGTGGACATGCGGAATCATCCCGCCGCAGCGGGCCCATGACCGGCGTTGCTCAGTGGATGCGGGCCTCGGCGCGGCGGGTCAGCTCGCGCGCATGGGCGGCGACGATGCAGAGTTCGGCATAGAGCCGGTCCCAGAAGGGTGCGGCGATCTCGAGGCCGGCGGCGCCCTCCTGGCTCAGCACCAGCGCGGCGGTGGGGTCAAGCTCGAGCCGGAAGCGCGTCGCGAACGTGCCGTCGACATGCTCGTCGGGCAGCCCCTGCGGCACCGAGAGCCGCGCCGACATGATATAGCCGGCGAGTACGTCGACGCCGTAGCCATCGAGCAGGATCCGCGGCCGTCCGCCCAGATCGGGCCGTTCGACGACGATCAGCGCGCCCGAGGGATGCTCTTCGACGCTGACGCGCAGGCGTCCGCCAAAGGCATCGGTGATTTCGCGAATCCTCGGAAACAACGCCGATCTCCCAGTTTCCCATCATTATAGAAGCGGAAACCATATTACCCGCGATGAACGCGGGCAAAAAAAGAGGGCCGGGATGGCGTACCATCCCGGCCCCCGCAAGCCTTCGGCCCCCCAGGGTTGGGGCCTAGGGCTATTAGCGGAACAGCGAAGTGATCGTCTGCGGCGCCTGGTTGGCGATCGACAGAGCCTGAACACCGAGCTGCTGCTTGACCTGCAGAGCCTGCAGTCGAGCCGATTCCTTCGCCAGATCGGCGTCGACGAGGTTGCCGATGCCGCCGTCGATCACGTCCGACAGCTTGCTGGTGAAGGTCTGCTGAGCATCGATCTTGCGCGAAGCGGCGCCGAGCGTGCTGAGCGTGGTCTTCAGGTTGCTCTTCGTGGTTTCCAGCGTGTCCACCATCGTCTGCGCAGCAGCCTGGGTGTTGATCTGGCCGGTCGAAGCGACGGTGACCGTCGAGCCGCCGAGGTCGAGACCCTGGTTCGCCACGCTGAGCGAGTCCGGGTTCCAAGCCGTGGTGCTCGTGTTCGAGTCCTGCAGCGACTGCAGTGCGGTCACGGTGCCGCCCGAAGCCTTCAGGAGGTTCGTGCCGTTGAAGTCCGACGCGTTGACGATGGTGGTGATCTGGTCACGAAGCGCGGTGAAGTCCTTGTTCAGGGCGTCGCGAGTCGAGGTGTCGATACCACTGTCGGCAGCCTGGCGGGCCTTCGCCTGCATCTGGTTGACGATGTCGGAGATCTGCTCGGCGCCGGCAACGGCGACGTCCGTCACGCTCTTGGCGCGGCTGAGCGACGAAGAAACCGCCTTCAGGCCGCCCAGGTCGCCACGGAGGCCCTGCGCGATGGTGTACGAAGCCGAGTCGTCCTTGGTCGAGGACACCGACAGGCCGGTGTTGATGCGGCTCTGCGTGGTGGCCAGGTCCTTGTTGGTCGCGTTCAGGCTCTGGAGAGCCGCCATCGCGCCGACGTTGGTGTTAACCGAAAAAGCCATGATGATTTCCTTCTTGGAAGTAGAGCCGCTTCTGCGACCCGGGTCGGAACCGCCGACCCGCGACCGGGCGTGAATGCCCTGCACGTCCATTGTGGGAAGAAAATCGAACTGACCAAAATTCTCGTGAAAATTTTGATGGTTACCGGATGATTAAGCTAAACATCCGGTAAATGCGAAAAGGGCCCGCCGGGTTTTCCGGCGGGCCCTTTCTTGTACCTTGGCCTGGTTCTAGGCGTCAGAACGGGAACAGCGCGTCGTAGATCTGCTGGCCCCAGCGCGCCTGCTGCGCGTCGGTCAGCTGGCCCTTGCCGCCATAGATGACGCGCGCTTCGGCGATCTGGCTATGCTGGATCGAGTTGTCGCGGGCGATGTCCTCGGGCCGGATGATGCCGGTGACGATGAGCTCGCGCATCTCGAAGTTCACCCGCACCTCCTGGCGGCCGCGGATCATGAGATTGCCGTTGGGCAGCACCTGGGTGACGATCGCGGCCATCGTCATGTTGATCGTCTCCGATCGCACCGTGGTGCCGCCACCCGAATATTTGGAACCCGAATTGGTATCGACCAGCTTGGACGGATCGGTGCCGGTCAGCTTCTTGATCGGCGTCTGCAGGCCCAGCAGGCTGGAAATGCCGCTGGTCTCGGTGCCGCCGCGGGTCCGCGAGGTATTGTTGCCGATATCGGCCTTGTCGGCGATGGCGATCTTGATCGTCAGGATGTCGCCCACCCGCCCCGCGCGCTGGTCGCGGAAGAAGGCGCCGGCGCCGGTGCGGAACAGCGAAGCGGTCGGCGCATTGGCCGGCTGCTCGGGACGCACGCGGTTGGAACGATCGAGCGGCGACGCGAGCGACGGCTCGACGTCCGGCGCGTCGACCGGATCCATCGTCGTCAGCTTGGGCGCCTTGCCCACGGATTTGAGTCGACCGACTGCACCGCAGCCCGAGAGCGTGGCGGTGAGCGCCAGCGCGAGAATGACCTTACGCATGTACCTATCCCTCAGGGAGTGGAGATCCGCACCGTTCCCGATCCGTCGACAAATCCGTCGAGGGTGCGGTTGGTGGCAGTGACGACGATCCGCACCGGATCGCCCTGGGCGCCGCTGCCGAGCGCGCGGCCGGCGGCGGTGATGACCATACCGCCGGAGACGATCCTGGCCGTCACCGGCTCCCCGCGCTTGACCAGCTGCGGCTTCATCACATCGCCGCGGCGGAGCAGGGTGCCGGGTGTCAGGGCGCGCGACGCGTCCATGCCCACGGCGTCTTCCGGGCGCAGCGCGCCCCGCGCGCTCGCCTCGGGGCGGGTTTCGATCGAGAGGTCGCCCATCTCGATCCGTTCGCCGCGCGCGACCGGCTGCTGGACCACCGCCACCGGCACGTCCTCGGCAGGCACCACCACGCGCAGCAACAGGCCCAGCAGCGCGGACATCAGCGCAGCTGGCTGGTCGTCGCCAGCATTTCGTCCGCTGTCTTGAGCACGCGACTGTTCATTTCATAGGCGCGCTGCGCGGTGATCAGCGAAGTGATTTCGGACACGGGATTAACGTTCGAGCCTTCGATGAAGCCCTGGGTCAGCGTGCCGATCCCCGTATCGCCCGGCGAGCCGACGGTCGGCTGGCCCGAGGCGGCGGTTTCGAGGAAGAGGTTGCCGCCCTTCGCTTCCAGGCCACTCTCGTTCATGAAGGTGGCTAGCTGGAGCTGGCCGAGCTGCTGCGGCTGAGTGTTGCCGGCGACGGTCACTTCTACCAGGCCGGTCTTCGAGATGCTGACGTCCAGCGCACCCTGCGGGATGGTGACGCCGGGCTGCACCGGATAGCCGTCCTGCGTCACCAGTTCGCCCTGGTCGGAGATCTGGAACGAGCCGTCCCGGGTATAGGCGGTGGTGCCGTCGGGCATCGTCACCTGGAAATAGCCCTTGCCCGTCACCGCCATGTCATAGGGGTTGTCGGTCTGCTGCAGCGAGCCCTGCTGGTTGATGCGGTAGACGCCGCCGGTCTTCACGCCCGAGCCGATCTGGATGCCGGCCGGCACCTTGGTGTCGCCGCCGGTCGACGAGCCGGGGCGCGAGACCTGCTGGTAGAGCAGGTCCTGGAACTCGGCGCGCTGCTTCTTGAACGCGGTGGTGTTCATGTTGGCGATGTTGTTCGAGATCACGTCGACATTGGTCTGCTGGGCCAGCATGCCGGTCGCGGCGATGGAAAGCGTACGCATGGAGTTTATCCCTTCGTGAAAGTCAGCTGACGCGGCCGAGCTTGTCGATCGCGCTCTTGCGCAGGTCCGACATCGAGTTGGAGAGGCTCTGGCTGGTCTGATAGGCGCGCAGGATCTGCATCATGTCGGTCGTCTCGACGATCGCGTTGACGTTCGATCCCTCGACGCCGCCGCTCACCAGCTTGGTCTGCGCCGCCGGCAGCTCGCGTCCGCCCGTGCCCGTGAACATGTCGTTGCCGCGCGGATCGACGACCGCCTCGTTGTCGAACACGGTCACCGCGATGCGGCCGAGCGGGCCGTTCTCGCCCATCACCGTGCCATCGGCATGAACGTTGACCTTGCCGGCTTCCTCGGGCGGGATCTTGATCGGCTTGCCACCCTCGCCCAGGATCACCTGGCCGCCGGAGGTGGCGAGCTCGCCACTCTCGAGCACCTTCACATAGCCCGCGCGCGTATAGGCGGTGGTGCCGTCACCGGCCTGCACCGCCAGATAGCCCGGCCCGTCGATCATCACGTCGAGCGGATTGCCGGTCGGCTGGAACGCGCCGTTCGAGGCATCGTGGACCGCGCCGTAATCGAGCACGAACGAGGTCTTCTCGGCGGCCTTCACCGCGCCGTCGGTCTGTTCCACATATTCGCGGAACACCGGCTGCTCGCGCTTGAACCCCACCGTATTCATGTTGGCGATGTTGTTCGCCACCACGTCCATCCGGCGCCGCAGCGCCTGCTCCTGGCTGAGGAGCACGTAAGAGGAGATGTCCACCGGACCGTCCTTCGAAAAATGGTCACTAGGCAGAAATTGCCGGGTGACGGTTCTATAATAGAGGGAAATCGGACGTGCGGACGCCGCGGCCGATAAATCGGAAGGTCCAGGGTTATTATGTCGGCCGAGATCGTCGAGGATAAGAGCGCGCAGGAGACCCCGGCGCCCAACAAGAAGAAGAAGCTGATCATCATCGGCGCCGCCACCGTGGCCGCGCTCACGCTGGGTGGCGGCGGTGCCGCCTTCTTCATGGGCGGCAAGAGCGCGACCAAGACCGAGGCGCATGGCGAGGAAACCGCCGCTGCGGACGAAGGGCATGGCGAAGGCGATGCCAAGGAAGGCGAAGGCGGCCACGGCGAAGGGGAAGGCAAGGGCAAGTTCGTCGACGTGCCCACCGTCTCCGTGAATCTGCGCTCACCCGACGGCGCGCCGCGCTTCCTCAAGCTGCACCTGATGCTCGTACCCGGCCCCAAGACGACCGACGCGGCGCTCAAGGACAAGCTGCCGGTGGTACTCGACGCCTACCAGCCCTTCCTGCGCGAGCTGCGTCCCGAGGATCTGGGCGGTTCGGCGGCCGTGTACCGTCTGAAGGAGGAGCTGATGGTGCGCGCCACCCGCGTCCTCGGCCCCGGCATGGTCAAGGAAGTTCTCATTCAGGACCTGATCCAGCAATGATCGACCTAGACGATTTTGATCTGCCCGATCCGCCCGCGGCTCCGTTCGGCGACGATATCGGCAATTTCGGCCAAGCGGACATCGACGCGCTGTTCGGCGGCAGCGAACCGGTTCTGAAGAAGAAGGGCCTGCGCGCCGTTCTGGAATCGAAGGTCATCAGCCACGAACGGCTGCCGATGCTGGAAGTCGTCTGCGACCGCGTGGTCCGCAGCTTCGCCAGCTCGATGCGCAACATGACCTCGGACGCGATCGACGTGAGCCTGGAGGAAGTGACCTCGGCGCGCTTCGGCGAATTCATGAACCGCGTGCTGCTGCCGGCGATGGTCGGCGTGTTCAAGATCGCGGAATGGGAAAGCTATGGCCTGATCACGGTGGAATCGGGCCTGATCTACTCGGTGGTGGACGCGCTGCTCGGCGGCCGCGGCAGCAACACCCCGACGGTGATCGACGGCCGCGGCTTCACCCCGATCGAGACCTCGCTGGTCTCGCGCGTGCTGGAGACGGCGCTGCGCGACTTTGCCGATGCCTTCGCCCCGATCGAGCCGGTGAACATGAAGCTCGAGCGCATCGAGACCAACCCGCGCTTCGCCGCGATCGCCGCCACCTCGAACATCTGCGCCATTGCAACCTTCCGCGTGGACATGGACGGCCGCGGCGGTTGCATCACCATGGTGTTTCCCTACGCCACGCTGGAGCCGGTGCGCCACAAGTTGCTCCAGCGCTTCATGGGCGAGAAGAGCGGCCGCGACAGCATCTGGGAGGCGCATATGGCCTCCGAGATCCGCAAGACCAACGTGACGGTCAACGTGCTGCTCGGCGAAAAGGCGCTGCCGCTCTCCGACTTGGAGGAGCTGCAGGTCGGCCAGACCATCGCCTTCGACAAGAGCCCCGACGACGCGCTCGACATGGCGTGCGGCGACATCAAGCTCGCCCAGGCCCAGATCGGCCAGCGCAGCGGCCGCGTCGCCGTGCGCTTGGTCAACGACGTTTCCCGCACGAGGAAGAAGTAACATGAGTATCGCGCTTTTCGCCAATGTGCTGACGATCATCCTGTGCGTGGCCGTGCTCGTGCAGAGCATGCGCATGATGCGCAGCCTGCGCGCCGTGAAGGACGGCGCCCTCACCGACGTGGTGAAGGCGCTGGACCATGCGACCGTGCAGGCCCGATCGGTGCTTTCCGACATGAAGCAGACGCTGGGCACCGATTGCGCCCGCCATGCGCGACTGGTGGAGCAGGCCCGGGACCTGCGCGACGAACTTTCGGACATGATCGGCATCGCCGACAGCGCCTGCGAGCGCATCGTCTCGGCGGTGAGCCTGGCCAACGCGCTACGCGTCGCCGGCGAGGAAGCCGCCGCCCAGGGAGCCGAAGCCGAAGCATCGGCCGACGAGACGCCTGCCACGCGTGAGGCCGCATGATGGCGCGCCCCTCCCTGCTGCTGCTGATGGCGGCGGCTTCCGCGATCGCCGCGGTGGCCAATGCCGCCAGCATCGCCACCGGCGATCAGGACGGCACCGCCAAGACCCGGCTCGGCAATTCGATCGAGCGCGACCTGAGCGCGCGCGACCAGGATGCCGCCAAGCGCCAGCGCGCACTCGACCTGCGCGAGCAGGCGGCCAAGGCCGCCGAGCAGCGGCTGGCAGCGAGCGTCGAGGCGCAGCAAAAGGATGCCGCCGGTGCGCCGGGGACGCCCGGAGCCCCCGCCGCCGCCGAAATCCAGTTCGACGAACTCGCCCGCATCTACCAGGCGATGAAGCCGGCCAAGGCCGCGGCGGTGTTCGAGCAGCTCGACATGGAAGTGCAGATGAAGGTGGCGCAGCGCATGCGCCCTGCCTCCACTGCGGCGATCCTGGCGGCGATGTCGCCCAAGGGCGCGGCGTCGCTCAGCATGGCACTAGCACGCAAGAGCGCCACCAAGGCGGTGGCGGCGCCGGTCGCGGCCCAGGCAGGTCCGGCGGTTGCCGGCCCCGCCGGCCCGGCCCGCAAGCCGGGCTGAAACGCCCTTCTTCGAACGCAAAAACGCCGTCGTCCCGGGCCGATCCGGAACGACGGCGTTTTTGTGCACGCAGTAGACGACAGGAAGCGTCCGCCGCGGACGATCAGTTCTGCGAGGCGCCCACTTCGACGATCAGCACGCGGCCCAGGTCCGGCGCGACGGTCTTGAGCGCACCGGTCAACGTCTTGTCGAGATCGGCGACGTTCACCGCGCGCAGCGCCGAGGCGTCCAATCGTGCGAACTCCACGCCGCCGGCGATCGCCGCCATCCGCAGGTTCGGCATCGCTGCGGTGAGCCTTTCGGCGCTCGCGGAATCGTGCGCCTCGATGACCAGCTGAAAATTGAGCGTGCCGGCGACTCGGTCCGAATCGACGATCGGCACCGCGATGGGCTCCATCTTCACCAGATGCAGACCCTCGCCTTCGCCACCGCCGCCGGAGGCCAGCGCACGCCCCGCAGGCAGCGGCGAAACCGCAATTGCCACCAGTCCGAGCATCGCCAGCGTCTGCTTGCCGAGCACCAAATTTCTCCTGCTAATCATATGGGTGCGGCGGCCGCTGCGGCCGCGCACGTCCTATAAATAAGGGACAAGCACTTAACGGATTACAAATGAGCCACGATCAACGCCCCGCCCGGATGCGCGTCGTCGCCGATGCGGGCGCCCGCGGCAATGCCGTCGACACCAGCGAGACGCAGAACGGCCAGGCCGGGCCGGCGGAAGCCGCCGCCGCGGGCGGACTGCCGATCGTGCCTGCCATGATCTTCATCATCGCCTGCATTATCGGCGGCGCGGTCGTCACCTATCTCATGGTCGGAGCCCATTGATGCGCCGTTTGCTGATCGTCGCACTGCTCGCCAGCACCGCCGCCGCGCCGCCCAGCGATCCCGCGCACGCGCCCGCCGACCATGGCGCCGCCCCCGCGGCACCTGCCGCCGATGCCGCGACCCCGGCGGCGGCCCCCGCCGGCCGCCCGGTGCTGCCGCCCTTCGCCGCCACCCTCGCGCAGATGCCGATCGTCACTGACAGCCGCGACTGGCCCGAGCTGAGCGAGGAAGCGGCGTGGGACGAGATCATCCACGCCAAGCCCGAAACCCGCCAGCTCGCGCGCTGGCACTATGTCGGCTCGCTGATCCGCCGCGGCATGGGCGCCGAGGCGCTGGGCGTGCTGGAGACGATGGAGTCCGACGACGAGGATTTGGCCCTCGTCGCGCCGTTCCAGCTCGCCACCGGCGCCGCGCTGGTGATGATCGGCCATAATCGCGACGCGGTCCAAGCACTGTCGTTGCCCGAGCTCGAAGGCAATGCCGAAGCCTGTGCCTGGCGGGTGCGGGCGCTGGCCGGCACCGGCGACGCCAAGGCGGCCGCCCGCCAGATCAATTGCGCCGTCCCCGCGATCAACGGCCGCACGCCGCAGGAGCGCAAGCCCTTCACCCTCGCCGCCGCGCGCGGTGCGATCGCGATCGGCCAGGGCCAGCCCGCGATCGCCTGGCTCAAGCTGTTCGGCGAACAGGACCCACAGGCAAATCTGCTGCGCGGCAAGGCGCTGCTCGCCTCGGGCGATCCCGCCGAGGGGCTGTTCCGCCTGTCGCGCGCCGAGCTGAGCGGTTCGCCCGAAATCCAGGCCGAAGCCAAGCTCGCGCATATCGAAGGCGACCTCAAGCTCCACCGCATCGATCCCTCAGAAGGCGTCAAGCGGCTCGAGGCGCTGCGCTATGGCTGGCGCGGCGACGAGATCGAGGCGAGCGCGCTCCGCCTCGAATATCAGCTGGCGCTGGAGACCAACAACCGCCGCGCGGCACTGCGCAGCGCCGCCACGCTGTTCCGCTTCTATCGTCCGGACGGCGATTCCGGCCCGATGCTCAAGCAGATCCAGACCTGGCTGGCCGAGATGCTCGCGCCCGACAGTGGCACCCCGCTGCCGGAGGCCGCAGGCCTTTACTGGGATTACAAGGAACTGGGGCCCGCCGGTGCCGAAGGCGACGCGCTCGCGCTGCGCCTGGCCGAGCGGCTGCAGAACGCCGGCCTCTATCCGCGCGCGGCCGAGCTGCTCCAGTACCAGCTGATGCAGCGCCGGCAGGACGTGGCGCAGGGCCCGCTCTCGGTGAAGGTGGCCTCGCTGTTCATCCTCTCTGGCGATCCGGTGAAGGCGCTAGACACGCTCCACGCCACCGAGCAGGCGAGCTATTCGGACGCGATGCGCTTCGATCGCAAGCGGATCGAAGCGGTGGCGCTGTACAAGCTGGGTCGCGAGGATGCGGCGATGGCCGCGCTCGACGGCGTGCCCGGCGGCAGCGGCGTCCGCAGCGAGATCCACTGGCGCACGCGCAACTGGGGCTCGTTCATCACCGAGAACGAAGCCACCCTGCCCGCCCCCGGCGCGATGACGCCGCCCGCCCAGGCGATCGTGCTCCGCCAGGCGGTGGCGCTGGCGATGCTCAACCAGGAAGCCAAGCTGCAGGCGCTGCGCGCCCGCTATGGCGCGGCGTTCAAGGCGCTGCCCAGCGCCCAGGCGTTCGACCTCCTGACCCAGCCGTCGCCGACGGTTGACCCGGCGCGGATCAGTGCGGCGATGGCCGCGATCCCCGAAGCGAGCCCGACGGGCGCGATCGGGGACCTGATGGACGCGACGAGCTCGACTACAGGCTGAAGCGCAGCGTCGCGCGCAGGTCGCGGCCTGCGAGCGGCGCATAGTCCTTCAGATAGCTGCTCGCGCGCCGCGCCTCGACGTCGAACAGGTTGTTGGCGGACAGCGTCAGCGTCGTCCCCGGCATCGTCGGGAACGGCTTCAGGCTGAGCGTGGCGTTGACCATGGTGTAGGGTGCGGTGCGCGTCTCGAACGCGGCGATGCGGTTCTGCACGAAGACATGCTCGGCCTCCAGACGGCCGGTGATCCGGTCCGACTGCGCCTCGATGCCGCCCAGCACGCGCGGTGCCGGGATGCGCGGTGCGGGCCCCTCGTCGACGATGTTGGCGTGGACATAGTCCCCCAGCGCATCGAGGTTGATGGCGTAGCCGCCGAGCTGGGCCAGCCGCACCGACCCTTCCGCCTCGAAGCCATAGTAACGCGCGTCGCGCTGGGTGAACCGGTAGCAGGGCAGATCGACGGTGCGCCCGCTGGGGGCCGCTGCCGCCTCGCAGACCGCCTGCGGCGCCTGGTTGTCGCTGATATAGTTGGAGAACCAGTTGTAATAGGCCGAGGCATCGAAGCTGTAGCCGTCGCCATGCGCGTGCACGGTGGCTTCCAAGCCCCAGCTCTTCTCGAGCCGGAAATCGGGGCTGCCCAGCTCATAGGCTTCGGTGCCGGCATGCGCGCCGTTGGCGAACAGCTCCTCGGCCGAGGGCGCGCGCTCGGTGTGCGACAGATTCAGGCCGATCCGCACGTCGCGGGCAACGCCGTAGGAGGCGCCGACCGAGCCGGACAGGGCCTGGAAGCTGCGCTTGCCGTTGAAGAAGCGCGTATCCTCCAGCACGGGATTGGCCGAGAGATCGGTGAATTCGTAGCGCAGCCCCGCCTCGGCCTTGAGCGCGCCCATGTCGAGCTGCTGGAGCGTGAACAGGCCGGTCTGCTGGGTCTTGTTCTTGGGCAGGAAGGCCTCGTCGCCCTGCACGTCAAAGTCGCGCGCGAAATACTGCACGCCGCTCGCACCCCGCCACGCGCCGCGATCGGCCTGGATCAGTTCGAGCCGGCCTTCCAGCCCCTTGTTGTAGAAGGCGGTGCCAACCGCGCCGTCTTCCTCCAGCTCGAAATGGCGATAGGCGGCATAGCCGGCGCGGAGCCGTACCTTCTGGAGGAAGCCACCGCCGGTATCGGCCTCGGCGCGCAGATCGAGCCGATTCTGGACGACGCTCAGTCGCGGCCCTTCCTGCTCCTGACCCGGCTCGGTCGCGAAGCGGATCGGCACGCCGTACAGGCTGTCATAATGGCTGTAGGCGATACCCAGCGTGCCGGTGTCGGTGATGATCGATGCGCCTGCGCCGGCCGTCCAGGTCTTGGCGGCGCTGTTCGGCAGCCGGTTCCGCACGGCCGCATTGGCGGCGAAGTCAATCGGCTCTTCCGCATCGGGGTCGACAGGGAGCGCGGCGCTCGCCAGCGCCTGGCGACGCTTGTCGGCGGTGAGCGCATAGCCGCCGATCTTGAGGTCGCTGGTCTTGGTATAGGAACCGTCGGCGTGCAGCACGAGATGGCTACCCACCGCGACGTCCCCCGCCCCGCCGACCGAGCGCTCCTCCGCGGCCGAGCCATAGGTGCCGATGCCGCTCAGCCGATAGCCCTTCTCCGGCACACTGCGCGGAATGCGGCTGTCGATCACGTTAACCACGCCGCCCATCGCCGACGAGCCGAACAGCAGCGCCGAGGGACCGCGCAGCACCTCGATGCGCTCGGCGAGCAGCGGATCGATGATCACCGCGTGATCGGCCGAGGTGTTCGACACGTCGATCGAGCCGATCCCGTCGGTCAGCACGCGGACGCGCTCGCCCTGGAAGCCGCGCAGGATCGGCCGCGAGGCGCTCGGGCCGAACGAGCTGGCCGACACGCCCGGCTGGCGCGCCAGCGTCTCGCCGATCGTCGGCCGCAGGTTGCGGGTGAGTTCCTCGCCGGTGACCACCGAGGTGCCGGACAGCACGTCGGTCTCGCTCAGCCGATAGGGCGCGGTGACGATGATCGCCGGCGGCTGCTGCGCGGGCGCATCCTTCGCCTGCCCGGATTCGGCGGGCGCAGGCGTTGCGCGGTCGGGATCCGCGAACGCCGAGACCGGCAGCAGCACGAGCGAGGAGGAGAGGAGAAGGACGCGACGCATCGAGATTCCACTTTCTGAAGGGAGCGTGACGCGGGGATGTATCGGGTATGATATATGGTATCAAGACAAATATGGTGCACTGCGAGGAAGAAGTCGCAGCGCTTCGAGCGCCCCCTGCCGACCGATTGACATGCGAAACGAAATCGTCGCACCGTTTCGCCCTTAACAGGGGGAAAGTACCATCAATGCTATTGCCATATCTCGCCACCGCCCTGCTCTCCGCACTCGGTCAGGACGCCGCGCCGGCGGTACAGGAGCGTGGGACCATCATCCTCTACCGGCCCGAAAGCATCATGGGTGCGGCGGTCGCCTGCCCCATTCGTTACAAGGGCGACGTCCTCGTCGAGTTGGGGCGCGGCAAGTACGCAGAATGGTCCGTGCCAAAAGGCAAATACACGCTGGAGAACAAGGTCAGCAGTGTCGACGTCACTGTCGAAGCGGGCGAAAAGCGCTATGTGCGGTGCTCGATCAAGAAGGGCTTCATGGCCGGACGCGCCTCGCTACAACTGGTCGACCAGGCGGACTTCGATAAGCATGGCAAGGATTTCGAGAAGAAGGACGTGGCGGCGATCGACCCCGCCCCCTGATCGGTGCGTCACCGGGCTCGCCCGAGCGAGGCCGGCATGCGCTGCCGAGAACCCCTCTCCGGCTGATAGAAGTTCCGCAGATTTTCGCTATCCGAGCAACGTTCGCAATTGGCAGAGGCCAGATGATCACGCCCAAAGCTGGCTTGCCTGTATATAGAGGGATGCGTTAGGCTGCGTTGACAAAGTGGATTCCCAAGCGACCTGATCTTTGATTGAAGGCTGCTCTTTGCGGGGAGCAGCAATGTCGCGTGGCGATCTGACGGACGAGGAATGGGGCGGTCCTTGAAGGGCTGCTGCCGCCCGAGCGCGGCCGAAAGGCCCGCCCTGCCCATGACAATCGGCGATTTCTGAACGGCATGCTGCATGTCTTGCGGGTCGGTTGCCCCTGGCGCGACATGCATGAGCGTTACGGCAAGTGGACTCGGTTTATGTGCGGTTCCGGCGCTGGGCAGAACAAGGCGTCTGGGATGTGATGCTGGCCACGCTGGTCGAGTTTGGGTTGACCGACGACTGGCAGCACATGATCGACAGCACCACGGTTCGCGGCCATGTTTCGGCAGCGGGCGCTAAAGGGGGACTCATAAGGAGGCTTTTGGTCGATCACGCGGCGGCTTTACGTGCAAAGTCCACGCCCGCTGTGACAATCAAGGACGCCCTCTCGGCTTCCTCCTGACCGGCGGCGAAGCGTCGGATTACGACGCTGTCGAGGGCCTCATGGCGCTACCGGTCAACAAGATCCAGGCTTCTCGGGTACGATAACGCTCGGCCGAACGAACGGGGCGACTCAGGAACTTGAAACCTATGCCATCACGCGACGGCGAGAACGGGGCAATGCCTGTCCGACGACTCGATGATCACGAAGCCCGCACGGCAGCGAAAAGGACCAGGAGCGCGCCCTTTCGTTTTCGCTCCGCACCTGGGCTGGCCCTTGGCATCCTGCCGACCACATCCAAATCGCCGCACTGCAGCAAATTTATGCCGAAGCGATGCCTCCGCCACCTTGACGGCGCGAAAGCCTTACCGTTAACAAACGGTTAAATTCGCTGTGGGCGCTTCGACTTTTGCACCAGGCAGCAAGTTCAGCCGAGGAATATCGCTTTGCAAGACATTTACGACAAGCTGACCGAAATCTTACAAGACGTGTTCGACGATGACGAAATTGTTGCGTCGCCCGAGCTCGCCGCCGCCGACGTGGACGGGTGGGACAGCCTGGCGCACGTCCGCTTCATCCTCGCCATCGAGCGCGGTTTCGGCGTGAAATTCTCCGCCGCGGAGGCCAGCGCCTTCGCCAATGTCGGCGAACTTGCCAACGGAATCGCTGCGAAGCGTAGCGCTTAACGTCGCCTCGCGCGCGCCGCGAACGGCCGCAGTCGGCGACGGATTACTCTGGGGGGCTTTGGCCGTGAGCGAAGATATTCTGAAGGATTTGTCGTGGCTGCCGCGCGCGCCGGATGACTTCCGCAAGCAGCGCCGGGCGTTGAGCGACAAGGCCGGCCCGATCGGGCAGGACCTGCGCTTTCTCGCAACGCACCAGCTCAGTGACAGCCAGCTGACGCAGCTGGCCCAGTCGATTGCCGACTTGCGATCGGCCGGCGCGGATCTGTCGCCGCTGGTTCCCTTCCGCCTCGGCCTCGTCGGCAACGGCACGCTGGACCTGCTCGCGCCGCTGCTGGTGGCGAGCGCCGTGCGGCACGGCATCGCGCTCGAGGTCGTGCAGACGGAATATGGCCAGCTCATGCAGGAGGCGATGTCTCCGCAGTCGGGCATCAACAGCGGCAAGTGCGACGCCGTGCTGCTCGCACTCGATTACCGCGCCCTGCCCGGCATCGGTTCGCCGACCTCGGTGAACGACGCGCTCGCCTTCATCGGCGCGCTGCGGGAGGGCTTCCGGCAGAATGGCGGCGCGATCTCGATCGTCCAGACCTTTGCCCCGCCGGCGGAAGCGCTGTTTGGCCATATCGACCGCGTGCTCGATGCCTCGCCGCGCGGCGCGCTCGACCGGATCAACACCGAACTGGCGCGCAGCGTCGCCGCCAGCGATGACGCGCTGTTGGACGTCGCCGCGATCGCCGAGCTGGTCGGCCTCGCAAACTGGCATTCGCCGCAGCAGTGGAACCTGGCCAAGCTGCCGTTCGACGCCGCCTATGCGCCGTTCTACGCCGATCATGTCGCGCGGCTGATCGCCGCCATCAAGGGCAAGTCGCGCCGCGTGCTGATCCTCGACCTCGACAACACCGTCTGGGGCGGCGTGATCGGCGACGATGGACTGGAGGGCATCCGCATCGCCCAGGGCGACGCGGTCGGCGAAGCCTTCCTTGCCGTGCAGGCGAATGCGCTGGCGCTCCGCGCGCGCGGCGTGGTGTTGGCGGTATCCTCGAAAAACACCGACTCGGTCGCCCGCGGGCCGTTCCGCGAGCATCCCGAGATGCTGCTGCGCGAGGACCATATCGCCGTCTTCCAGGCGAACTGGAGCGACAAGGCGACCAACATCAAGTCGATCGCGAACGAGCTCTCGCTCGGCCTCGACGCGATGGTGTTCCTGGACGACAACCCGATGGAGCGTGATCTGGTCCGTCGGATGCTGCCGCAGGTTGCCGTCCCCGAACTGCCGGCCGACCCCGCGCTTTATGTGCGGACCTTGATGGCCGCCGGCTATTTCGAGACGATCGCCTTCTCCGAAGAGGATCGCAAGCGCGCCGATTTCTATCAGGACAATGCCAAGCGCGTCGCGCTCCAGGCATCGGCGGGGGATCTCGATTCCTATCTCGCCTCGCTCAACATGGAGATCTTCTTCGCGCCCTTCGACGCGATGGGACGGAAGCGGATCGCGCAGCTGATCAGCAAGTCGAACCAGTTCAACCTCACCACCCGCCGGTACACTGAGGCCGATGTGGCGGAGCTGGAGGAAGACCCCGATGTCTTCACCCTGCAGGTCCGCCTCACCGACGCGTTCGGCGACAACGGCATGATCTCGGTGATCGTCTGCCGGCCGCACGGCGACGATGCGTGGGAAATCGATACCTGGCTGATGAGCTGCCGCGTGCTCAAGCGCCGGGTGGAGCAGATGGTGCTGCGCGAGCTGGTCGAGGCTGCGCGGCGGCATGGCAAGAAGCGCCTGGTCGGCGTCTACATTCCTACCGATCGCAATGCCTTGGTCGTCGAGCATTACGCCGAGCTGGGCTTCACGCAGGTGGCCACGGATGCGACGGATGGCCGAACCGTCTGGGAGCTGGACACCGCGACCGAGGTGCCCGAGGCGCCGATGACGGTGCACCGCGCCGCACAGCGCGCCGAAGCGGAGGCGGCGCAATGACGGCGCCTGCCCGGCGCCTTCCCAAACGTGATCGCTATCTGCTGCCGCTGGTCGTCCTGGCGGTCGCGCTGACGATGGTGATCGGCAGCGAAGTCGCGGCACGCTGGTGGATGCCCGAGCAACCCAACGACGCCTGCCTCGCGGACGATGCCTTCTTCGGAAAGCTGCCGCGCAAGAATTGCACCTCGCGGACCAAGGTCGCCGAGGGCGACTGGACCACCTATCGCTATAACGAATGCGGCTACCGTTCGGAGACCTCGTGCGCGCCGGTGCCGGCATCGACGATCCGGATTTCGGTCATCGGCGCCTCGACCAGCTGGGGCTATCGCATCCCCACCCCGCAGACCTGGTGGCATCGCACCTCCGACGCGCTGTCCAAGATCTGCGGCCGGCCGGTCGACGTGCAAAATCTCGGCGGCGTGTACAATCTCAACCAGGTCGCCCGCACCGTCCAGCCCGCGCTCCAGCTGAAGCCCGACGCGGTGCTGATGATCGTCACCCCCTTCGATCTGCAGCGGCTGCCGCCGGGCGACTTCGACATGGCCTGGCAGCCCGAGGCGGCCCCGGCCGCGCCCAAACGCGAGCTTCTCGGCAAGATCAAGGACAGCCTCGAGGTCAGCCGCTTCGCCACCTTCGCGCAGCACATGCTGTACCGCCAGCCCGAGAGCTATCTCAACGGCTTCCTCACCTCCGGGGATCGCGCTGGCTTCCTGCGCCCGCCGTTCAACGGCGAATGGCAGCGGCGCCTGACCTTCGCCGATCACGCGCTGGCACACATCGCTGGGCAGGTGCACGCGCAAGGGGTACCGCTGATCCTCGCCTTCGTGCCCCACCAGGCCCAGGCGGATATCCTGACGCTGCGCAAGGCCTATCCGGGCGTCGATCCGTACGCGATCGATCGTGCGCTGGGTGCGATCGCGGCGCGGCACGGGATCATTTACCGCGACCTGACCGCGAGCTTCGGCAATCGGGAAGATGCGGCGTCGCTCTACATGAACGTCGACAGCCACCCGACCGGCGCGGCCAACAGCCTGATTGCCGACGGCATGGTCAGCGGACTGCTCGCCTCCTCGCTGCGCGACGGCAAGTGCAGCGCATCCGCCGGGAAGGAATGAAGCGATGAACGTCCCCTCCTTCCCCTTTCTCGGCTTCGCCGTCCTCGGTGCGATCCTGTACAACCTGCTGCCGGCCGGCATTCTGCGCCGCGGGCTGCTGCTGCTGATCAACCTGATCTTCCTGTCGACCTTCGTGCATGGCTGGCAACAGGCGCTGCCCTATGCGGGCTTCCTGCTCACCGGGTTCCTCGGCACCAGGCTGCTGATGGCGCAGGGTCCGCGCTGGCGCCTGCCGGTGCTGATCGCCGTCATCCTCTTCGCTTTCTTCTGGCTGAAGCGCTACACCTTCATCCCGGCCGCGATCAACCTTCCGTTCCTCTACACCACGGTCGGGCTGTCCTACGTCTTCTTCCGCGTGCTCCACCTGATCATCGATGCCGGACAGGGGCAGATCAAGGAGCGGATCTCCCCGCTCGACTATCTGAACTACACGCTCAATTTCACCGCGCTGGTCTCCGGCCCGATCCAGTTCTACCAGGACTATCGCGAGCAGGAGCGCAACGGCGAGAAGGTGGACCTGTTCGCCGCGGGATGGGCGGCGGAGCGCATCATCGTCGGCATGTTCAAGGTCGCCATCGTCTCGACCCTGCTGATGCAGGGGCAGAAAGCGGCGATCGCCGATCTCGCGGTGGCGTCGACCTTCCCGATGCGGGTGCTCTATTGCGCGCTGATCGGCGCGATCTATCCGCTGTTCCTCTACGCGAACTTCTCCGGCTACACCGATTTCGTGATCGGCTGCGCGCGCCTGTTCCGCATCCGCCTGCCCGAGAACTTCCACCATCCGTTCATCGCGGAGAACTTCATCGCCTTCTGGTCGCGCTGGCACATCACCCTGTCCAACTGGCTGAAGGTCTATGTCTATACGCCGTTCCTGATGACGGCGATGCGGCGGATACCGTCGCCCGCGATCGAGCCCTATCTCGCGGTCGCTGCCTATTTCGTCACGTTCTTCCTGGTCGGCGCATGGCACGGCCAAACCAGCATGTTCCTGTTCTTCGGCGTGCTGCAGGGCGGCGGCGTGGCGATGAACAAGCTCTACCAGGTCGCGATGACCAAGCGGCTGTCGCGCAAGGGCTACAAGCAACTCTCGGCCGAGCCCTGGTACCGGGTGTTTTGCCGCGCGCTGACCTTCACCTGGTTCGCCTTCACGCTGCTGTGGTTCTGGTCGACCTGGGGGCAATTGGGACAGTTCATCCAGCAGGCGGGCTGGCCGGCGGTTGCCTGCGGGTGGGTGCTGGTACTGCTGGTCGCGATGCCGGCACTCAGCCTGCTCCGGGCAGTGCAGGGGCCGATCGAGGCGCGCAAGGTCGATCCCGCCGCCGTTCCCGCATCGCGCTACTGGCGCACGGCGCTGTCGACCGCGATGCTGATCATCCTCATCGGCACTACGGTGTTGCTGAACGGCCCGGCGCCGGACGTGGTGTACAAGACCTTCTAGTACAGGCGGTCAGAACGCCACCGCTCTCCACACGGCTTCGAGGGAGCACTCCGGGGAAGGATGCTTACTGAAGGAAGTCGGGGACGTGGAGAGGCGGTGGTGGGTCCGCCGGGATTCGAACCCGGGACCTCTCGATTAAAAGTCGCTTGCTCTACCGACTGAGCTACGGACCCACATCCCGCCACCTAGGCGCAGGGGCGCCGCCGGTCAACCGCGTGCAGCAACGGAAGCGTCGTCCGCCCCGTCACCGGGTCGCGCCAATGCGGCGCCACCTCCGCCAGCGGCGCCAGCACGAAGCGGCGGGCACGGTACTGGGGGTGCGGTATCGTCAGTACGGGACTTGCCCAGCAGCCGCCCGACCAAAGCACGATATCGAGATCGATCACCCGCGCGCCCCAGCGCTGCCCCCGCCGCCGGCCGAAGGCGCGCTCGATGCTCTTGAGCCGGCGCAGCAGCGCCTCGGGCGCCTCGTCGGTCTCGATGATGGCGGCGGCGTTGGCAAAGCGGCGGATCGAAGGGCCTAGCGGCGGCGTCTCGTGGATGCGCGACACCGCCCGCGCGCCGCCGATCGCCGCCAGCGCCGCCTGCACCTCGGCACGCGGCCCGCCGTGGCGGCCGCGACGGTTCGAACCCAGGGCGAGGATGTAGCTTGTGACAGACACGCCCCCGCGCCTATCGCGGGCGCATGTCCACGCCAAGCCCCGAACCCGATCGCGACTGCCCGCGCTGCCCCCGCCTCGTCGCGCTGCGCACCCAGCTGCGCGCCGAGCAGCCCGAATGGTGGAACGCGCCGGTGCCGATGCTCGGCGATCCGGACGCACCGATCGCGATTGTCGGCCTGGCCCCCGGACGGACGGGCGCGAACCGCACCGGCCGCGCCTTTACTGGCGACGATTCGGGATTGCTGCTCCTCACGGTGCTGGAGAAGCTCGGGCTGGCGGAAGCAGGCGAACCGAAGGGCGTGCAGATCCTCAACGCGGTGCGCTGCCTGCCGCCGGAGAACCGCCCCACGCCGGCCGAAATCCATGCCTGCCGCCCGTTCCTCATGGGCCAGTTGCGCGCGCCGATCGTGGTAGCGCTGGGCGAGATCGCCCACCAGTCGACGGTGAAGGCGCTGGGCGGCAAGCTGCCCAAGGCGCGTTTCACACATGGCGCCGAGCACCGCCTGCCGAAGGGGCAGACGGTGCTCGATAGCTATCACGTGTCACGGTACAATCAGAACATCGGCCGGTTGACCGAGCCGATGCTGACTGCGGTGTTCGCGCGCGCGATCGCGCTCAGAGATACTTGACGAGGCTCAGGCTGGAGAGCTGCGAGAACACCGAATAGCTCGCCTCGAGCACGGTCTTCTGCTGCGACAGGTCGATCGCGACCTGGCCGAGATCCGCGTCCTCATTGTCCTGGATCACCTGCTGCAACAGCAGCGAACGCTCTTCGCCGCGCTTGGTCAGGTCTTCGACCTGGCTTTGCTTGCGGCCGTTATCGGCGTTGACGGTGCCGAGCTGCTTCAGGCCCGCATCCATTTTGGAGACGACGCCCTGGAGCGCAGTCATCTGCGCGTCGGTGAGCTTGTCGCCGATCGGGCCGATCTGCGCCATCGCCCGATAGGCTTCGTACAGGCCGGAACCGAACGAACTGGCGTTGACGCCATATTGCACGTCGAGGCCGTCCGCAACGCGGGCGCTCGCGAGCACATTGTCGTCATGGAAGGCCTGGTCCGCCGGCACCGTCGCGGCATCGGCGAGCGTCGCTACCGAGAAGGGCGCGCTGTCCGTCTGCGAGCCGCCGAACAGCGGCACGCCGCCTTCTGCCGCGTTCAGCGACGAGCGCATCTGGGAGAAGCCGTTCTCCATCGCCTGCTGCAGGCCCGCCGACTGGCCCGTGCCGATCGCCGACAGGATCTGCTTGCGCAAGTCGGTGTTGGTGGTCTGCACCCCCTCGATATGGCCCTGGTACAGCGACATGGTGGTGCCGACGCGCTTGGCGACGTTCGACTGCGCCTTTTGCTGCTCGAGCAGCGTGTGCGCCGACAGGTTGCGCACCGCCTCGGTGCCGAGAGACGCGAAGTCGGTCGCCTTCTTGCCGGTGGACAGCTGCTTCTGGGTGATCGCGAGCTTTTCCTGCGCGGTCGAAATGGCGCTGGCCATGGTGCGCTGGAGCGGAATGGTGGCAACACGGGTCATGGGTCAGCTCCCCTTAACGGACCATCTGGAGAAGGGTGTCGTACATCTGCGTGGCGGTGCTCATCACGCGTGCTGCAGCCGAATAGCTGTTCTGCAGGACGACCATCTGCGAGAGTTCCTCGTCGATGTTGACGCCAGAATAGCTGTCGCGGCGGTTGACCGCGTCGGACTTGCGCGCGTCGGCATCGTCGAAGCGGTTCTGCGCCTGGCTGGCTTCCAGGCCAGCGCGGCCGAGCAACGCCGTCGAAAAGCGGCCCACCGTGATCACGCCGTCCTTGCCGAGATCTAGCGTGCTCGCCAGCTTGTCGGCAAAGGCAGTGGCGCCGCGGGTATCACCGGCGCCGATCGCCTTGCTGCCCACCGCGACGCTGGTGTCGACCCGGGCGAGCGGCAGCTTCGACGGGGTGCTGGCGATGTCGTTGCGGACCTGGGCCACGTCGAGGCCGCTGTTGATTCCGCTGAGGCCCGACAGCGACGAGAAGCTCCGGCCGCTACCGAAGCGGTCGGTCGAATCCGAAGCGATCGTCAGCGACGCACCCGATAGCCCGCTCGCCGGGTCGAAGCGAACCCGTCCGCGACTATCGAGCGAGAAGGAACCGAACTTGCCGAGATTGCTGCCGTTGAGCTGCGTGATGACGTCGCCCATCGTGCCGCCAGTGGTCGGCTGCAGCGTGTAGCTGGTCAGCGCCAGGCCGGACGAGTCGCGCAGGATCACCTGCGCGGTCTGGCCGGTGGTGAAGCCGTGCGGATCCGCCGCCGTGAAGCCGGTAGGCACCAGCGTGCTGCTGTCGCTGCGGATCAGATCGTTCATGCCGAAATATTGCGACACGCCGACGCCGGCGCGGCTGCTCGGCGTTGTCGAGGATTGCGAGATCGCCACGCCGTTGCCGGCACCCGCAGCGGTGAAGCTCAGCACACCGTTGGTGAAGTTTGCGGTCGCCGCGCCGCCCAGCCCGGCGTTGATCGCGGCCACCATGTCGTTCACGGTCGCGCCGGCGCCCAGCGCGTCGAAGTCGATCTCGGTCTTGGCGACGAGCGTGCCGGAGGCGCTGGCCACCGAGAAGGTCGCCTTGCCTGTGAAGCCCAGCCGGTCGGTGCCGGTAAGGCCGCTCTGCCGGCCGGTGAGGCTGGCGGGCGGCGGCATGGTGGTGCCTTCGTTCGATACCGCGTTGAGCGCCTCGGAAAGACCGCTGAACGTCACGCCCAGCTGCTCGGAGAAGGAGGGCAAGGTGCGATCGCGCAGGTCGAGCAGGCCGCCCAGTTTGCCGCCGACCGCTGCCGATTCCAGCTTCTCACCGGTCAGCGCGCCCTGATTGCCGTTCTTGTCCGAAAAGCGGATCGAGATATCCGGGTAGGTCGCCAAGGCGTTGCCGACCCCGCTGTCCTTGTTCGGATAGTCGAGCTGACGCAGGCGCGAGTCGAGCAGCATCTGGCCCGAGGTGGTCTCGATGATCACCCGGCCGTCCGGCTGGTCGCGAACGTTGACCGAAAGCATGCCGCTCAGCTCTTCGATGGCGCTCATCCGCTGGTCGGCGGCACCGCTGGCGTTGCGGCCGAGGCCGGTCGCCTGCGATACGGTGCCGTTCAGGTCGTAGATGCGCCGGAGCAACGTGTTGATCTTGTCGACCGAATAGCCGACCTCAGACTCCACGTCGCTGCGCAGCCCTTGGACGTCCTTGGTGAGCTGCTGCATCGACGAGATCGCGTCCGAGACGTTACCGATGAACACGGCGCTGGTCTGGGTGGAGGATTGCGAGCCCGTCATCGCGATGGCCGAGGCGTTGATCGCATCCAGCCGTGCCGGCAGGCCGGACTTGGCGCCGGGCTCGCCGAGCAGCGACTGGAGCCGGTCGAGATAGCCGGAGGTGACCTCCGCCTTTCCATAGTCGCCGGCCCGCCGATAGACGGTGGCTTCCAGGAAGCGGTCGGCGACGCGTTCGAATTCGCCCACCGAAACGCCGGTGACGTTGCCCGACATTACCGACGTGGTCAGGTTGACCCGTTCGCGGGCATAGCCGGTGACGCCGACATTGGCGATGTTGTTCGATACCGCCTTCAACCCGGCCTGGGCAGCTGCCAGGCCGGAAGCGGCGGTTCCTAGGATATCGTTCAGCGCCATGTCGTGCGTCCCCCGGCCTCAGTCGTCGTCAGCGCTTCAGATCACTGACTTCGCGCAGCATGTCGTCGACGGTCGTGATGATCTTCGACGATGCGCTGTACGCGCGCTGGAAGCGGATCATGTTGGTGAACTCGCCTGCCAGATCGACAGTCGAGGCTTCCAGCGTGCTCGACGAGATCTTGCCCGCGCCGAGCTGGCCCGGCGGGTTCATCGTCATCGAGCCCGACGCGCGGTTCGACGAATAGGCATTGCCCGAGATGCGGGTAAGACCGTTCGGGTTCGGGAAGGTCGCGATCGGCAGCTGGAACACCTGGCGGCTCGCACCATCGTCGAAGATCGCGCTGACCACGCCGTCCTTCGAGACTTCGGTCGCGGCGATGTTGCCCAGCGTACCGCCATTGGTGCCACCGGTGACGAGCGACGAGGGATCACCGAACGAGGTGAGGCCGTTGGTGGCGCCGTCCTTGCCCATGTCCAGCGTGATCGGAACCGAGCTGGAGCTGTTGGTATAGGTGATGGTGAGCGGGTCGAAGAGATTTGCGGTCGATGCCCCCAGATTGAGGCTGCCGTCGCCGTTGAACTTGACCGTGCCGGAGCGCAGCAGGCCGTTGGCGGCGGTCACGTCGCTCGCCGGAACCGCATAGGCTTCCATCTGCCACTCGTTCGCGGCCGTCTTGAGGAACGACATCTTGATCTCGTGGCCGCTGCCCTGCGAGTCATAGACGGTGAACGAGCGCGAAAACTGCGGCGTGATCGTGCCGTCCGCCATCTTGCCGGCCGCGTAGGGACCTGACGGCGAGGTCGGATCGTAGTTCGCCGCACTCGACTGGAGGTTGATGTGCGCCTGCAGCTTGTTGGTAGGCGCCGCGGTGCCGACCAGGTCGGTCAGGCGGACCGGGGTCAGCTGGTCGAGATTGCCGGTGTTGGTGTAGCCACCAGTCGCATCTAGACGCCAGCCATAGAGGTAGAGGCCGGCCGAATTGCGCAGATAGCCTTCTTCGTCGGGCTTGAACGAGCCCGCGCGGGTATAGGCGACAGGGTCGTTCTCGGCCAGACCGGTGCGGGTGATGAAGAACCCGCCGCCGTCGATCGCGAGATCGGTGCTGCTGCCCGAGGCCTGGAGCAGGCCCTGCTTGGAAACCTGTGCGAGCGGCGCGGCCGCGACACCACCTGCCGAATAGCTCGCCGAGGTGCGACCATCGGTCACCAGCGTGCGGAACTGGGCTTCGACGCCCTTATAGGCGACGGTATTGATGTTGGTGATGTTGTCGGCGACGGTGGCCATGGCACTCGACTGCGCGCTCAGCCCGGAAACGCCAGCGTAAAGAGCGGAATAGAGGCTCAAGTTTAAAACTCCTCGAATGCCCGCGCGATCCCCACGCCGGCGACATCCTCATTGTAGAGGGGTGAGCAGTTCGCCCAAATCGGCGGGGCGATTTTTGCCGCATCCGCGCATGGGGCGGCAAAATTTGCCGGGTGTTTGCCCACCCGCGCCTGCAACGCACCTATAAGTTGAGGAACGCTTATCGAAAGGCCTGTGCCATGCTTCGCATCACGCTCCGGGACGGTGAGAAGGCGATCGTCAACGGCGCAGTGCTGCGCGCCGTCGGCCGGACCCAGATCGCCGTCGAGAATATGGTATCGATCCTGCGCGGCCGCGAAGTGATGCGGCCCGAGGAAGCGACCACCCCTGCCCGCCAGCTCTACTTCGCGACGATGCTCGCCTATATCGATCCCGCGGGCCGCGACGCGCATCATGACGCGGTCGTCCAGCTGCTCAGCCTGCTGATCGCCAGCCTAGGCACCGCCGAGGCGCGCGAGCTGTGCATCCGCTTCGCCAACGACCTCGCCCAGGCCGAATATTACAAGGCGCTCGCCGCCGCCCGCGAACTGATCGCGATGGAAGACGCCGCCGCGGCCGACACCGCCACGACGCAGGCCGCCTGAAGGAGCCCGCGCGATGCAGACGCTCGCCAGTGCCGCCCGCGCCATCAAGGAGATGGTCCCCGACCGTCGCTTCGGGCGCGTGGTGGCGGTGCGCGGCGCGCTTATCGAAGTGGAAGGCCTGACCGGCGTCGCCCAGATCGGCAGTCGCGTCGAGATCCAGTCCCCCACCGGCAAGGTGGAAGCCGAGGTCACCGCGCTCGACCGCGGCGTGGCGCTGTGCCTGCCCTTCGTCGATCCGCAAGGCGTGGGCCTGGGCGCGATCGCCGAGCTGGGCGCGGGCCAGTTCACCGTCCGCCCGTCCAAGGCCTGGCTCGGCCGCATGATCAACGGCCTCGGCCGCCCGGTCGACGGGCTCGGCCCGCTGGTCAACGGCGCCGATCCGCAGCCGATCAAGGCCTCCCCGCCCGCCGCCGCCGGCCGTTCGCGCGTCGCAGAGCGGATCGAGACCGGGGTGCGCTGCCTCGATACCTTCGTGCCTTTGTGCCGCGGCCAGCGCCTCGGCCTGTTCGCCGGCTCCGGCGTCGGCAAGTCGGTGCTGCTGTCGATGCTCGCGCGCTGGACCCAGTGCGACGTCGCCGTCATCGGCCTGATCGGCGAACGCGGCCGCGAAGTACAGGAATTCATCGAGGACGATCTGGGGCCCGAGGGCATGGCCCGCTCGGTCGTCGTCGTCGCCACCTCGGACGAGCCCGCGCTGATGCGCCGCCAGGCCGCCTGGACCACCCTCGCCGTTGCCGAGCATTTCCGCGATCAGGGCCTCAACGTGCTGTGCCTGATGGACTCGGTCACCCGCTTCGCGATGGCGCAGCGCGAGATCGGCCTCGCCTCGGGCGAGCCGCCGGCGACCAAGGGCTACACCCCCACCGTCTTCGCCGAGCTGCCGCGCCTGCTCGAGCGCGCCGGCCCGGGCGCGCCCGGCCAGGGCATGATCACCGGGCTGTTCACCGTCCTGGTCGACGGCGACGACCATAACGAGCCGGTCGCCGATGCGGTGCGCGGCATCCTCGACGGCCATGTCGTGATGCGCCGCGCGATCGCCGAGCGCGGCCGCTATCCGGCGATCGACATCCTCAAGTCGGTCTCGCGCACCCTGCCCCATTGCCTCGAGCATGAGCAGAACGAGGTCCGCCTCGCCGCGCGCAAGCTGCTGTCGACCTATGCCGACATGGAAGAGATGGTGCGGCTCGGCGCGTACAAGGCGGGCTCCTCGCCGGACGTCGACCGCGCCGTCGCGCTGGCGCCCCGCATCGAGGCGCTGCTCAACCAGGGCAAGAACGACCAGGGCCATGCCGAGGCGGCGTTCGCCGAGCTTGCCGCGATCCTCTCCGGCGAGGCCGCGGGCGATCCGGACCATGGCCACGGCCATGACGTGGGTCTCGCCGCATGAGGACGCCGTTCGATACCGCGCTGCGCATGCAGCAGCGCACCGTCGACGACCTCAAGGTCCGGATCGGCGCGGCGATCGAGCGCATCGCCGAACTGGAGCAGCAGGGCCGCGACCTCGTCGCGCGCATCCGCGAGGAGCGCGTGCTGGCGCATGCCCTGCCCTTCGCCTCGGACGCGTGGCTCGCCACCGCCAAGCACGCCCAGGCACGCATCGCCGAGGAAGTCGTGGCCGAACAGGCCCGCCTGCTCAATCTTCGCGAGCTGGCGCGCGAGGCCTATGGCACCTGCCGCGCGATCGAGAGCGCCGCCGAGCGTTTCCGCGCCGAGGCCGAGCGTGAAGCCGAAGCCGCCGAACAGGCGGCGATCGACGACATCGCCGCGGCGCGTTTCCTGCGCGAGCGCAAGCGGATGCTGGTGAAGGCCGCATGATCCACCGTACCGACCTTGCCGCGCTCACGCCGGCGCAACGCGCCAACGTGATCTACGCGCAGGCCCAGTCCGAACTCTCGACCCGCCTGTGGCGGGCCGCGATCGGCGATGGCGAGCGCGACAACGACAAGACCCGCTCGCCGCTGGGCGGCGGATCGGACATGGCGATGGATTCGCTGCTCGAACTGCTCGGCACCCAGGCGCCGAAATCGGCCAAGGGCAAGTGCAAGTGCCAGTGTTCCTGCTCGTGCCATGACGAGGACGCGCCGGACGATATCGCCGCGCTCGCCAAGCGCGCGCTCAACCCCGGCGCCGGCCGCACGCCGGCCGTCGCCGAGCATGCAACCCTGCCCGCCTCGGGTTCGGTGGTGAGTGCGCTTTCCGGCGCAAACGGCTTCCCGAAGACGGGCGGCTTTTCGGGCGGGCTCGCGCTGGGCAGCAACGCCCGTTACGCCGACACCCTCGCCGCCGCCGAGGCGCGCAGCGGCATCCCGCGCTCCGCGATCGCCGCGATCGTCGATGCCGAGGCCGGCAAGGGGCAGGACGGCAGCTGGAACCCGCTGTCGCGCAACCCGCGTTCGAGCGCGGCCGGGCTCGGCCAGTTCCTCAGCGGCACCTGGCAGACGCTCGCCGAACAGAGCGGCACCTGGCTGAACGAAGTCGCCCAGGCCCGCGGCTGGCTTACCGCGAAGGGCAAGATAGATCCGGCGCGCCGCAGCGAACTGCTCGCGCTCCGCTACGATCCGCAAGCGTCAATCCTGAGCGTCGCCGACATGGCGAAGAACAATCTGCAACATTTCGAATCGGCGGGCCTCAACGTGCGCGCCGATTCGGAAACGCTCGCCAAGGCGGCCTATCTCGGCCATCATTTGGGCCTCGGCGATGCAAAGAAGTTTCTTGCGGGCAATATTGATGCAGAGCGTGCGCGCACGTTACTTGCCGCGCAGGTCGGCGGATCGGCGGCCGATCAGCGCATCGCCAGCGCCGGCGATGCGACCAGCGCCCACCGGAAATGGTTACTCGATTTCATCGATCGCCACGTCCAGCCGGACAAATTCTCCTCCTGAAACAGCCATTTAGTCCGTTTTCTCACTTGTTCGCGACACCGTTGAACAGTGATTAACCATCATTTTTTCAAGCACTTGGCTCGCCAAGCGAATCGGCGTTGCTATAAAGCTTGGGAGTGCGTTTGCGGAAAACTACCTAGGGTCAGGACCCATTGATGTGGGAGGCGCGATCTGATTCAGGCTCCGTGAGGAGAGAGTGGATGAGCGACCTGTACTGGCTGACGGATGAG
>NZ_JAATJB010000004.1 GCF_011927635.1 Sphingomonas trueperi | reverse complement strand
GATCGGCTCCGCTACGCTACGCCTCCCGCCCAGGCTGGCATCACAGGCGCGCATCAACTAACTATGCAACCGGACCAGTCGTCGCAGGCAGTCCAAGTCTCCGGCCCTGCGGTAGTTAGCGTCACGCCGCTTTGAGGCGCTGCATCCCCTCGGCTAGCGTCCAGAGCGCACGGTTGAGCGTCACATTCTGATCGATGCCGTTGATGGCGCGGGTCTGCGCGCGACGGATACGGCCCTCGGCGTTGCGCTTGCGGCCCTGCAACCCGCCACGAACCACATTCTCCTGAATGACGTTGAAGGTGGTCCACAGGCTGCGGTCCACATCCTCGCGGCGGCGCGGCTCGATGATCTGTTCGGGGCGAACCGGGCTTTCGTCCTCGCCATAGCGGGCAACAAGGCTGACCTCGCCAAGCAAGCACTGCTCATCCGGCGAAAGCTGGATCGCCTTCATCGACTCGCTGGCGTCGATCAGCCGGGGGAAGTCCTCGGCAACGGTGAACACGCCGTCGATGATGTCATGCTCGATATTGCCTTTGTGCGGCACGCGGACCTCCTCAAACCGCTCACCCGCGATCATGCTGTTGGTGCAGACGAAGCGCAGCATCCCAGCAAACATCTGATAGGCGCTGGTCCCGTCATGGCTGTTCACGATGATGACTTCGGCGGCCTCGGGCTTGCCGATGCCGTCGTCCCGGCGCAGGCGCAGCATATGCTTGGCGTGGCCGTGGCGGCTGCCGTCGCGCGGAACGGACTGGACCGCGAAGAACGGCGACCATCCTTCCCGGCGCAGCCCCTCCACGATGTCGATGGTCGGGACATAGACATAGCGATCTGAACGGCTGTCGTGCGCCTCGCGGGCGAAGATGGAAGGGACGTGCCGATACAGCGCCTCGTTGTCGAGCGGCTCCCGGCCGCTGATCTGATGGGCGCTGCGGCCGAACCGGGTGGCAAGCTGGTAGTGCATTTTGGCCTCCTTGGGCTTGGGTTTCCGCGCAGCGGAGCGCCGCGCTGAAACCCTGCCCGTCGGCGAGACCGGGGGTGCAACCGGAGTGGGCGGCTTCGCGGGGAACCGGCTGCACGGAACGCGCAGCGTGGAGGAAGCTGGGCGGAAGCTGCTCCGAAGGGCGCTAGGGGCAGCGCCCCAAGCAGCTCCGACAACATGCCGGGCCGACTGGCCCGTCCGCTTTTGATAACCAGCTAACAACCACACGAAGGCGCCCCGCTCCAATGGAGCGGGGCGCCGTGTCGGGGTCAGCGGGACCAGATCAGCGCGTATTCGCCGGCGGTTTCGGTCTCGGACAGAGTGGCGTAGATCGGGGACGGGAAAGTGGGATCGTCCAGCTTGACCGAGATGTAGTCGCGGTTCTCGCGGCTGGTCTTCTTCCATCCTGCGCCGCACTCGACGGAGCCAACCGCGAGACGGTAGTCGGGGGCTTTCTCGCTCTCCTTGTCGATCGGCCGGAGGCTGGCCTTGGCGTTGAGGGTGAGCGTCTTGATGGTTCCGGTGAAGGAGCCGTTGGCCGCTTGGGTGAAGGTGCCGATGGTCGCCATGTCAAAGTTCCTTTCGCTCTCGGGCCACGACCGCCGCGGCCTCGATGGCGATCGGTGAAGCGGGGATGACCGGACGCGCACCGCTTGCGGCCGAAGCGCAGCGGAGGATGGCGAAGCGCGGCTTTTTTGCTTCGCGATGCAAAGCCGAAGGCGGCGGAAAAAAGCCGCGCGACGGCGTTGCGCCAGGCCGAGCAAGGCATAGCCGGCCCCGGTTAGATCAAGCCAATCGAGAGGCCGTGCGGTCGTGGCGAGGGGCACACGGGATATGCTCGCGGCCATCAAAACTGGATCGCAGCCCTCCCACGGTTCGGCGCCCTGTAAGGTGGGAACGGCCGGTCCTATGCCGACTTGATGGAGCGAGCCGCGAGCAAGGCGGCGTCACCAAGACCGCGACCCGCATCAAGGCGGGTAGCAGATGATGAAAAAGGAGGATGGTTCCAGGAAAATATCCGCTATTCTGGATATATGGAAACCGATTCGACCATCCTTGCCCTTGGCGCACTCGCGCAGACGACTCGCCTCGATACGTTCCGACTGCTTGTGCGATACGAGCCGGACGGCCTGCCGGCCGGCGAGATCGCGCGCCAGCTCGACGTGCCGCAGAACACCATGTCGGCGCATCTGGGCATCCTGTCGCGCGCGGGATTGGTGAAATCCGAACGGCAAAGCCGGTCGATCATCTACCGCGCCGACCTCGATACGCTGCGCGCGCTCACCTTGTTTCTGGTCAAGGACTGCTGCGCCGGAAAGCCGGAGCTATGCGTGCCGCTCGTTGCTGAACTCACTCCCTGCTGTTGAAGGAGACCGCTATGTCCGCCGACCGCATGTTCAATGTCCTGTTCCTATGCACCGGAAATTCGGCGCGCTCGATCCTCGCGGAAAGCGCGCTCAACAAGCTGGGCGAAGGCCGCTTCCGCGGCTTCTCGGCTGGCAGCCTCCCCAAGGGTGCGGTCAACCCGATCGCGCTCCGGCTGCTGGAGCGCATCGACTATCCGACCGAAGGGCTGCGCTCCAAAAGCTGGGAGGAGTTCTCTCAACCGGATGCGCCGCACATGGATTTCGTGTTCACCGTCTGCGACGACGCGGCGGGTGAGACCTGCCCGGTGTGGCCCGGCCATCCAATGACGGCCCATTGGGGTATCGAAGATCCAAGCCGTGCCGAGGGAACGGAGATCGAGCGCGAGCGCGCCTTTGTGACGGCGCTGCGCTATCTGGAAAATCGGATCAAGCTATTCCTCGCGCTGCCCATCGCAGCCCTGGAAGCCAAGGCGCTCGGCGCGAAGCTGCGCGAGATCGGCCATGCCGAAGGCTCTACCGCCCGGCGCGGTGATGCCGCATGACCGACATCATCATCTATCACAACCCGGAGTGCGGCACCTCCCGCAACGCGCTGGCCTTGATCCGCAATGCGGGCATAGAGCCGCATGTCATCGAATACCTGAAAACGCCGCCTTCGCGCGCATTGCTCGTCCAGCTTACCGAGCGCGCGGGTATCACGCCGCGCGACCTGCTGCGTGAGAAGGGCACACCTTATGCCGAACTGGGTCAGGGCGACACCTCACTGTCTGACGCAACCCTGATCGACGCGATGATGTTGCATCCGATCCTCATCAACCGGCCGCTGGTCGTCTCGCCGCTGGGCGTGAAGCTCAGCCGCCCTTCGGAAGTCGTGCTGGACCTGCTGCCCGCGCCGCAACAGGGCGCCTTCGTCAAAGAGGACGGGCAGCAGGTCGTCGATGCTACCGGCGCAAGGGTGAGCTGAAGGATGGCGACCATTCCCGCCGACGCCACAGCGGCGCGTCCCGGCATCTCCTTCTTCGAGCGCTATCTGACGCTGTGGGTGGCGCTCTGTATCGTCGCCGGCATCGCGCTCGGTCACGCGCTACCCGGGCTGTTCGGCGCTATCGCCGCTGCCGAGGTGGCGCGCGTCAATTTCGTGGTCGCGGTGCTGATCTGGCTGATGATCGTGCCGATGCTTCTCAAGATCGACTTCGGCGCGCTCGGGAGTGTCCGCCAGCACTGGAAGGGCGTCGGCGTCACCCTGTTCATCAACTGGGCGGTCAAGCCCTTCTCGATGGCGCTGCTCGGCACACTTTTCCTGGGCTGGCTGTTCGCGCCATTGCTCCCGGCGGGCGAAGCCTCATCCTATATCGCCGGCCTGATCCTGCTCGCCGCCGCGCCCTGCACGGCGATGGTGTTCGTCTGGTCGAACCTGTGCGACGGCGAACCCAATTTCACGCTGAGCCAAGTGGCGCTGAACGACCTCATCATGGTGTTCGCCTTCGCGCCACTGGTCGGCCTGCTGCTCGGCGTCGCCTCGATAACGGTCCCGTGGGACACGCTGCTGCTCTCGGTGGGCCTCTATATTGTCGTGCCGGTGGTCGTCGCGCAGATCGTGCGCCGCGGCGTGCTGGCGTCGGGTGGCCAGGTCGCGCTCGACCGGCTGCTGACCCGTCTCGGCCCGGCGTCGCTCACCGCCCTGCTGGCGACGCTGGTGTTGCTGTTCGGCTTCCAGGGCGAGGCGATCATCGCGCAGCCGCTGGTAATCGCGCTCATCGCCGTGCCGATACTGGTGCAGGTCTATTTCAACGCCGGGCTGGCCTATTGGCTCAGCCGCCGGTTCGGGGTCGCGTGGTGCGTGGCCGCGCCCGCCGCGCTGATCGGTGCGTCCAATTTCTTCGAGCTGGCGGTTGCTGCGGCGATCAGCCTTTTCGGCCTCAAGTCCGGCGCCGCGCTCGCCACGGTCGTCGGCGTGCTGGTTGAGGTGCCGGTGATGCTGACGGTGGTGGCGATCGTGAAGCGGACGCGCGGCTGGTATGAGAAAGGCGCGACCGCTTGACCCGCCTCCGACATCTTTCCGATCCGGATCATCTGCCCGCGCTCGATCCGCGTTATGCCCATGACCGGCCCGCCCTTGGCCTTGGCGCGGGCGATCCGCCGCCGCGTATCCTGCTGCTCTACGGCTCGCTCCGCGAACGGTCCTTCTCGCGCTTCGCAGTCGAGGAGGCCGCGCGGCTGCTTCAGTTCTTCGGCGCCGAGACGCGCATCTTCGATCCGTCCGACCTGCCTTTGCCCGACCAGGTCACAGGGGACGATCATCCCGCCGTCCATGAGCTGCGCGACCATGCGCTGTGGTCAGAAGGCATGGTGTGGTGCAGCCCGGAGCGTCACGGCCAGATCACCGGACTCATGAAAACGCAGATCGACCATCTGCCACTGGAGATGAAGGGGATGCGCCCGACGCAGGGCCGCACGCTCGCGGTCATGCAGGTGTCGGGCGGCTCGCAGTCGTTCAACGCCGTGAACACGCTACGCCTGCTCGGCCGCTGGATGCGAATGGTGACAATCCCTAACCAGTCGAGCGTGGCGATGGCCTACAAGGAGTTCGACGAAGCCGGACGTATGAAGCCGTCCAGCTACTATGACCGCATCGTTGATGTGATGGAGGAATTGGTTCGGTTCACGGTGCTGCTGCGCCCTCACGCTGCGCAGCTTGTGGATCGCTATTCCGAGCGCAAGGCGACGGGCGTAACGATCGATCCGGCAAACGACCTGTCGGCCATCGCCATCGCCAAACAAACATCGAGATAACACGTGGCGCCGCGAGCCGGGCTGTGCCCGGCGAGCGACGATTTCTTCCTGCATGACAAAAGCGGCCGCGCCTGGACAGGGGCGCGGCCGCGATTTTTGGGGGCGACGAAGGAAGGCCGGGACCACTCGCGCGGCCCCGGCCCAATGCCGCTATTCGGCGGCGACGGCGTAGGACGCTTCGCCGTCCTGCGCTCCGGTATCGGGGGACTCCGCTTCGGACGGCTGCTCCACGATGCCGCCATCCTCGGCCTCGACGGGTGCGGACTGATCCGCCCCCGGCTCGGGGGTCCGCAGGATCGCGGGCAACCATCCGGTCCCGGCCAGAAGCTGCTCGGCCGCCTGCGCCATGTCCGGCTTCTTCATGTCGACGATACGGCGGGCGGCGTCCTCTGACACGCCTTCGGTAACGGCCTCCACGATATGCGCCTTGGTGACGCGGCCAAGGTAGCTGTCCACGGTAGGCGTCCAGTCCTTCGCCACGTCCAGCGCCAGCGCGCTCGCCAGCCTGTCCGCCGTTTGCAGCGAACGGGGCTTGCGGTCCCACGGCAGCCGCAGGGCGTTGACGGTGCGGGACGCGCAATGCGCCAGCAGCGCCAGCCGCTTCTCGTCGTCCAGCCCGACGATGAAGCCCCACAGGTCGGCCACGTCACGCGGCATCCGCTCGGCCCACGCCTCGCGCGCCTCGTTCGCCTTGGCGGCAAGCGGCATGTCCTCGATCCCGTCCGCATGACTGCCCAGCGGCGTCACGGTTGGACGAACCTCAAGACAACCGGCCTCGGTGTAGCTGTAGAACAGTTGCGCCGTGAGCGTGTGGGTCAAGGCGATCAGCGCCAGATCGGGCCTCTCGGCCAGCGCAACACGAAGCGCCAGCGTCCGGTAGGCGGACAGGTCGCGGGTGAGGCTGTCGGAAATCGGCTTGCCCGGTTCCTCGTCCTCTTCCTCGATCTCCTGTTCGTCGTCGTCGCCGTCGTCGGCCTGCTCGTCCGCGACGGCCTGCGGGTCGATGGCTTCGCCTTCGCCCTCATCCTCGGGCTGCGGGTCGGCCAGCGCCTCGTCCTCGGCACGAACGAAACCGCGCTCGAGACGGGGAACGCCGTCATGGTTCAACACCACGAACACCCCGCCATGCGCGATCACATTGGCGTCGTAGGCGTAACGCTTGGCCGAAATGGCGTCGATCTCGTCGGACACCGCCTCCAGCTTAGCCGCCACATCCTCGGGCATCTCGTCATAGGACGAATAGCCCTCGGCAAGCTCGTCATACTCGATGGACAGCGCCTCCAGCCGCGCCTCGTCCTCGTCGGACAGGGCGACGGTCTGCGGATAGAAGCGCCGCATCCCGTGGGCGTGGGGATAGTCGATATGGGCTTCGGCCCATTTCCAGCCCTCGGCCTGAACCTCGCTCGCGATCTCGCGCAGCTTCTCGGTCGCGAGCATGTCCAGCAAGCCAGCGTCCTCGAAAAAGCCACCCCGATCCTCGCTGAACAGGTCACGGATGATATTGCCGCCCGCCTCGATATAGGCGTCGGCCCCGACGAACACCGCGCGCCGGTCGGTCGCCGGAACATTGCTCGCGGTCATGTCGCGCCGGATGATCCACGGCTCGCGATTGTGGTGCAGACCCTCGAACACCTGCTCCTGCCGGGCATGATCCTCGGTGATCGCGAAGGCCATAAGCTGATCCAGCGTAAGGCCATCCTCGCGATAGACCTGCAATAGCTTGGGCGAGACAGCGCCAAGGCGAAGCCGCTGCTTCACCACGGAAGCCGACACGCCGAACCGCGCGCCGATCTCTTGCGCTCCCCAGCCCTTGTCGCTGGAAAGCTCCGCAAACCGCTCGAACTGATCGGCGGGGTGCATCGGCGTCCGGGTCACGTTCTCGTCCAGACTGATCTCGCCGGGATCGTTCTGCGTATCGAGCCAGCAGCGCACGGGTTCCGATTTTTTGATCTGCTTGCGCTTGGCGCGCAACAGCATCGCCAGCCTGCGGCCTTCGCCGGCGGTTACGAGGTAGTAGCCGGTCGGCGTTCCGTCCTCCTTAACCTCCGGCTCTATGACAAGGTTCTGGATCAGCCCCTTGTGCTGAATCGAAGCGGCCAGCGCCTCGATAGCGGCTTCCCCATGCGGCACCTTGCGGGCATTGCGCGGGGACTTCTTGAGCTTGGCGAGCGGCACGAAAATCTCGACGCCCGAGACAGGCTCGGCGGCAACGGTTTCGGTAACAGCGTTCATCACACTACTCCTTCTAAAACCACACACACCCCGGAATGGGGTGGGCGGCGAAAGAGCGACCGGAAGGCCCGCCGGCAGAGCCGGGCAGCATCCGAAGGACCGGAACGCAGAGGAGGTAAGCGCGGCACGCGCGTTGCGGCCCGGCGCGGCGGGCCTAAAGGGAAGCGTCGCCCACCCCACAGACGGAGTGAGCAACGACCAGACGCGATCGGGCCGGCGCAGCCCTGGCCCGATCTCCGCAGCATGGGAAAGACCCAAATCCGCCGGGGCGGATTTACGGTTCGGCGTGAACACGCCGAGCGGGGCGTTGCGGGGTGTCCCCGCTAGAAGGGGTCTGGCGAGACCCGCCTGGGGCTCGCCAGCAGGGGAAAGCTTTCCCCCTCAAACCGGAAAATGATAGCAGCAAAAAGACACCATCCGCGCACTGAAGCGAGGTGGATTAGAATACAGCGGGCGGAATCGGATTGCGCCCGGGTCAGGGCTATTAGCTTGGGGAAAGTCTATGGACTGGTCACAATTAACCGGAGCACTGATCGGTCTCGTGGGTGTTCCTCTGGGCATCATCTTGGGAGAGTTATTGAGACGACGGCAAAGAGCAGAACAATTCGCAGCGGCGATCTTCGGCAAGCGCCTCGAAGCTTACGACTCGCTTATCAATATCCTATTTGAGAGCCACCGGATCGCGAACGAAGTGATCGACAATACGAAACTGTCGGCGGCCGAGCGGCACGAGCTGATCTCCGCAGCCATCATGCCGATCGCGGAACATACAACGCGCAGCGTCCTCTATATAGACGAGGAACTGGGCGCCCATTGCACCGCGCTTTTCATGGGTGTGGAAGACCTGCGCGACCTGCCCGAAAGCGAACGTCAAGCGCGTCTCGCGCAGTTCCAACGGGATTGGAGAGAAACTCGCCGGATGATCCTTGAGGACTCTGGTGTCATCAAGGTCAATCGGCTGTTCCGCGACATCAATCGCCCCACGATCAGCTCACCCGTTATCGAGCGCATTAGAGAATTGCGGCGCGAGCAGGACAACGAAATCTGAGACGACCTCTACCCAGCCAGCGCGATAGAGCTTCGATCCTACGGGTGGCGTCTACGCTTGTTCTACAAGCAGGCTTTTGAGATTCCGCATTATCGTGGCGGACATATCAGCGGGCGGCGTTCCATGCAGACGCGCCATACCTTCGACAGCGATCCAGACATCGCTCGGCGTGGTCGGGCGGGCGTCGGTTTGAGTGAATGGCCCATCAGTCTCCGTCAGAACGCGATCCAACGGGAGCGCCTTGGTTATCGCCGCGCGCTTCTCATTCGCGAGCATCTCCGCGTTCACCGAAAAATAGCAGCCGAGATCGACTGCTCTCTTGGCCTCTGCTGCGGTGCCAGTGAACCAATGAAGCACCACGCGCCCACGCGGGGGCGGCATGTATTGCTCGATCATATCGAGGACGGCCTTGGTCGCGCGGACGCTATGCGTCGTGACGATCTTGTTCCCCGCCGCCGCACACAGCGTTAGCACGCGAGCGAAAATCTCCTTCTGCGTCTCGAACGACCTGTAGAACCGCGGGCCAGCGTCCAGCCCGACCTCGCCGACATAGCGGGTGCGCGGCAGCAATTCCTCCCATAGCCCGATCTCATGAGCGCGTTCGGCGACCAGTTGAGGATGCAGGCCGAGAGCCGCCCGAACATGACGCGTGGCGGACGCCACTTCGTGGTTTCGCGGCCAAGCCTTGGGCGTGGTGGTTACGGTGAGGGTGAAAACGCCATCGCGCTCGCAACGCTCCACCGCGGCCGCGTGGTCGGGGTAGAGATCGAGGTGACAATGAAAATCGACTAGACCCGATCGCATGGAGCCTCTTACGACGGTGCGGCGCGAACGCCAGTCAGCAAGCGCCCAACCTCCTCCAGTCCGCGGCGATAGACATCGGCCAGGCCATCGTGGCGGGTGGGATCATCATAGAGCGGCCCCGGCTTGTGGATGAGGGCTTTGGCGAGTTCCGGACGCTTCGATAGCCGCGCGATCGCGATCTGGAAGGATCGAACCTGCTGACCTTCGGCCTGCCTGGTGTCTAATGTGGCAGTCTTCAGGTCGGGCACGCCGTAAACTGTCGAATCCCTGCCTCGCAGAGAGGCCCGCCGAATGAGACATGGCAGGCAGTAACCGCAGTGCCCCTGCGGCTTCTTGGTCCAACGCCCCTTCGTCGGTGATGAACACGATAGCGACAGCGGGGCGAGCTGCTTCAACAGGGTCGGATTGGCGCACTCGGCGACCATTTCCCCCTTGGTCTTGTCCCAATAGGGATTCTCGACCTTCCCTTCGACACCAAGCGCACCGAGCAATTCGTTCCACCGGGCCATGTAGAAAGGATGCGTCGTTCGGGTGCTGAGCGCACCGAGCCGGAGCCGATCGAGCGGCACGTTGAGCGCGATCAGACCGTTCTCGGGAACCTTGAGCACGAAGGCGCGGCCGAGCGCGGTGCCGGCGGCGACACCCAGCGAGAAGAACAGGAAGGATCGACCGCGTGTGGTGTCCTCCGATCCGACATCCTCGACAAACCCGCTATCGAAGCTCATCCACACCCGCAGCCGATCGAAGGCAGATGCTTTATAAGCGGTTTTCAAACCGTCGAAGCACTGCTCCTGCGACTTGCTCACCAGTCCTTCGCCGGCATGGCTGACCAGAAGCGGCGTCTCGCCGGCATTCAAGCTGTCGATCGCGCCGATCAGGCTGTCCAAGCCACCGGAGAACAGACTCACGCCATCGAACGGGGCTGGAATAAGGGTGGGTGCCGCGACGGGAACCAGCGGCGCATAGCCCTTGGCCCGTTTGCGGAAACCCACATCCCATCTGTCGCCGGTCAGAAAGTTCAGGGCGCGGACCAGGATGGGCGCGGCGGCTGTCCATCGCACCGGATCGCTAACGGGGATGACCAGCCGAATCTCGCGCGTCCAGGCGTCCTGCGATTCCGTGGAGCGGGAGATGCGGGTGTCCGCCGCATGAACATGGGCCGCGACGACGAGCATGTCTGCGCCGATCTCGCTCGGGGTCAGGTGCAGCGCCTTAAGGTCGGACAAGGCGCGGCCGATCCCATGATCGAGACGCTTGCCCGCCACCAACTGCAAGGTCGATACAACCTCGTCGCGCGCCTTCGGGACGCGGGTCTTATCGTCCGGCCCGAAACGGCCGATGATGACATGGCGCCTCATTTCGCTGCCTCCCCGTCGCCCATCGTCTGCAACACGTCGAAGGCGGATTGATAGACGTCGGTCACGAAGCCCATCACCGCATCAGGGGTCAGCGACTGGATGTTGACCCCTGCGGCGTTGATCGCGTCGCTGACACCACGCTGGATGAAATCACGCAGTTGCGCCTGAACCCTCTCGGCCGCGCGCGGATCAGCGGGCAAGGTCACGACCTTGGTGCCGATGTCGTTGCAGATGCGGGCCTCGATCGCGTGGGTGGCGTATAGCTCGAAGACAGTCTGAATCTGGCCCGGCGTGAGAGCGTCGATGTCGGTGATGCCCGCGCCAGCGAGGTCGGCGATCGTCTCTACGAAGGCGTCTCGTGCGATGCCCTCGTCGATCGACCCGCCTTCGGGGCAGATATAGTCGGCGAGGCCGGCGAACACTTCCTCGATCGGCCGCCCGGCGAGGCTTTCCAGATTAAGCGTTCGCAGCGCTTCGCGAACGCCATTGGCGCTAGCGTCGTTGAGGAACCGGACGAGCCCGGCGCCGGCGCCGCGCGATGAGCCCATACGTTGCGCGGCCTGGCGCGAACCGCCTGCCGATTTGGACACATATTGCGAGACCGCGCGACCGAGGCTCCGACGGTCGCTGCCACCCGAGCTTGCGAAGCGAGTGAAATTGTTTCGCGCCGACGTGAACCGATCCGATGCACCTGCTGGCGCGGTGGGCCGAGGCGCTGGTGCTGGAGGAACTGCTGGGGGTGTTCCATCAGGTGACGACGGTAGCGCCCCGTCGCCATCCCCCGCGCCCGCGCCGGACCCGCCGTCGCCGTCACCCTGCAACCAACTCGGAATTAGCGGCGTGCCTCCGCCCGCACCCTCATAGGCGTTCGAGGTGCCCATCAGCGCCCACCTTTCCGCGTGCGAAGCGCGGCGCTCGCCGTCGGCTTCAAGAAGGACGAACCGGAGGTTGACCATCCCTGGAGTAGCTTCTCGAAGCGAACCACGGCGTCGGAATCCTTGACGACGCCCTCCCAACCCGACGCGGGCCACGGCCCGCACCGATCGGCCGGTAAGGCTTCTAGCAGGTCGAGAAGATTGGCTTGAAGCGTCGGATGCGCGCGAACCAGCACCGCGAGTCCGTCGATGCCGGGCGGCACGGTATCAAAGGCGTCTCCGCCCATGACGCGGCCGCGCAGCTCCTCGAAGACCTGCGCGGCCTCAGCCGGAACGAGTTGCTTGAGTTCACCTTCGAACGCCTGGACAGCGAGTTTCGGGCCGAGCAGCTTCTCGACCACAGCGGCGAGACGGCCGAGGACGGAGGCCGCGCCGAAATAGTCCTTTCGATCCTTGGTCACGAACAGATAGGGGCGCAGATCGACTTCGGCCAAGGCCGGTGACAGCCGCGCCCAGGCCCGTATCGCGTCGGCCGCCTTCCATTCCGTCAGGATAGCGCTGTCCTTAGAGTCCGGCACGGCGGTCGGCTTGGCGTCATCGGTGGAACTGATCTTAGGCCCGGCCCGCTTCGCCTTGGGGGCTGGCTTCTCCTCCGACGCAGCGGCTTCAAGCGCCGCCAAATCTACGCAGCGGCCGTCCGGATCGCGGGCGGCGGCGCTGGCGATCTGGTCAAACAATCTAGAGAGGAACCGTTCGGCCAGCATAAGCTTCGCCAGAACGGGCAGCTTCACCTCTTCTCCGAAGCCGCGGGCGAGCGCGGTCTGATGGCGTAGCAGCAGGGTGTTCAGGAAGCGCTTGATCTGCCGCGGATTGCCCTGAGTGCCGCTGGCCAGGATCGGACCGATCTGGTCGCTCAAGGTGAGCGCGTTCTGGACCTTGCTGGCTTTGTCGCCCAAGGCGGTCTTGACCGTCTGCGCGTCGAGCCCGGCTGTTTGCCAAGGCCGTTTGAGCAATTCACGCGCGACGGTGATGAGCGCCGAATAAGCGGGATCGTCCTCGCCCAGCTCGGCACCGATGAGCAACAGGGTGACGTAGATACGGGTTTCGGTCTCGCCCAAAGCCGGAATCCGGAACGGAATCTGGATCAGCTTTTCGAGATAGTTGCGCGCATAGTCGCGGGGTCCGGTCGTGTCCGGCAGTTCGGGGAAATGCTTACGCACCGAATATTCAATCATCGCCTCATCGGCCGCGACGATGAACGCGGTGCGGGCGGTGAAGACGAACAGCCGGACGGCTTCGAGCGTTTCGATCGCCGTGTCCGGCAGGCAGCGGTCGAGATCGTCGATGAGGACGATCAGTTGCTTGATACCCGCCTGCTTGAGCAGATCGTCAAAAGCTTTCCGGAATGCCTCGATCTCTTCCGGCACATTTTTCGACTCTCCTGGCTTCAGCAGACCTTGCACACCGTCGATCGCTTTGTCGTAATTCTCCTGCGTGGCGAGTTTTGAGGGATCGGAGAAGATCCCCTTCAAGGTGCCGACCACCGCGCCGATCTGATCGGCTGTGGGAATGCCAGTGAATGCGGTGAAAGCGAGTCCGCCCCCGTGCCGCGCGATCTTTAGCCAGTCGATCCGCCGGAAGATGTCTTTCACGGCTACGCCGGCTTGAGTGAGCAACGGGCGTTTTTCGATAAGCCCGGTGACGATGCCCTCGATCAGCGCGATTTTGGCGTCTTCGAATCCTTGAAAGCGCCATCCGTTGAATTTGATGCAGAGCACGTCCTCATCCGAACTGAGGCCGTTTTCGATCATCTCCAAAATGCTGGATTTGCCCGCACCCCAGTCGCCGTGAACGCCGATCGTCACGGCGCGCTCGGGCTTTTCGCGTAGCAGCTCGATGATAGTCTTGGCGATCGCCTCATTGTTGAGGAGGTCGACCCTTGTCTCATTGTCAGTGAGAATCATCCCGCCCCCGTCCTCCCCCGCGACTCGCAGCGGTTGTAATAGTGAAGCCCCCGCACGCAACACTGCCGGAAGAAGATAGGCTTCGCCATATGTTCTGCCCGGCCTTGGGCAAGTCCAACGAGACGCAACCAAGCAGTTCCTCTTCTATCGGACCTGCTTCACCGGGAAGGACTTTCAGGAGGATGTGATGCCGGTGGAAGGCTCCACCTTGACAATGTAATGCGTTTTCCTTACATTCAGCGGGCAGAGGAGATGAGCCATGCCCGCGCTGCTCGAAGAAATCAGCACCATCACCGCCAAGGGCCAGACGACGATTCCGAAGTCCGTCCGCCAGGCGCTCGGCGTCGATTACGGCGGCAAGATCGCTTTCCGCGTCGATGAGCATGGCGTGTCGGTGCATCGCGCCGATGCCGAGCATGACGATCCGGCGATCGACAGCTTTCTGACGTTTCTGGCCGAGGATATCAAACGCCGGCCCGAGGCGCTGACGGCGCTATCTCCCGCGCTGGCCCAGCGCATTGCGGCTCTGACGGAAGGCGTGAAGGTCGATCTCGACGCGCCGATCGACGGCGATGTCGATCTCTGATGATGACGGTCAACGGGTGGCAGCTCTTTGCCCATCCGCTGTTTCTCGATCAGTTCGAGAAGCTGGGGACGGCCGTTGCGCGCTCGCGGCAGAAAGACCCGCGCGGTTGGCGCAAGTCGGCCAATGCGAAACTGCTCGCCGCGCTGCGCCAGCTCGTATTCGAGACCATTCCCCAAGACCCCACGCGCCCGGAGTATCGCCAGGGCGGCACGCTTGGCGACGACCGCAAGCATTGGTTCCGGGCGAAGTTTGGCGGCGGCAGGTTCCGCTTGTTCTTCCGCTACAGCACCAGCGCGAAGATCATCATCTTTGCCTGGGTGAACGACGAGACGACCCTGCGCACGTATGGCGCGAAGTCGGACGCCTATGCCGTGTTCCGCAAGATGCTCGACAAGGGCAATCCACCCGATTCGTGGGAAGCGCTGCTGAAGGCGGCGAACGATACGAGCGCGCGCGAACGACTGGAGGCGGCGTCGCCGGACACGCCGTGAGCACTTATCTGCGCTACACCGTGTGGCGTCGTTTGCCCGAAGACCGCTCGTGCTGCACGGTCAGCACATGGCCCTTCCGCGTAAGCTCCGCCGGCGCGCGCCTCGTCGCTGGGCCGAAAGCCCGGATGACCTGCACGACTACATCAACCGCGTCACTCCGCGCCGTGCTTCGCGTCCGGTGCGCGAGGATGATGGGCCGATCGTCGTCACCGACGACTGGCCAGAGCAAGTTCCGATCGGCGACGCCGAGCTGCGCGCGATCGAAGGCCATATGCGGCAAGAGCTGGACAAGCTGTTCGGACCGCTGCCGTGAAGTGAGGAGTGAAGCGTCATGACCAGCGCCGCCCTGCGACGAGATGAGGATGAGGCGCCGGTCGTGGCGATCGCCCGCGCCGCGCTCTATCTCCGGGTCTCGACCGGCCGGCAGGCCGAGAGCGACCTGTCGATTCCCGACCAACGCCGCCAGATCGAAGGCTACTGCCTCTCGCGCGGCTGGGAAGTCGCGGCCGAGTTCGTCGAGCCGGGCAACACCGCGACGGACGATCGCCGACCTGCCTTTCAAGCGATGATCGACGCGGCGATGACGAAGCCGCCGACATTCACCGTCATCGTCGTCCACAGCTTCTCGCGGTTCTTCCGCGACCAGTTCCAGTTCGAGTTCTACGTCCGCAAGCTGGCGAAGAACGGGGTGAAGCTCGTCTCGATCACGCAGGACTTGGGCGACGATCCGATGAGCATCATGATGCGCCAGATCATGACGCTGTTCGACGAATATCAATCGAAGGAGAATGGCAAGCACACGCTGCGTGCGATGAAGGAGAACGCCCGGCAGGGCTTCTGGAACGGGGCGCGGGCGCCGATCGGCTACCGCGTGGTTGCAGCCGGGGAGCGCGGCGCGAAGATCAAGAAGAAGCTGGAGATCGACCCGATCCAGGCCGAGACGGTGCGGCGCATCTACCGCATGGCTTTGAATGGTGTCGGTGACCGGGGACCGATGGGGCTCAAGTCAATCGCGACGTGGCTCAACGAGAACAACATCCGCACGCGCGATGGCGGGCGATGGGGTCTCGGCGCGGTGCATATGGTGCTGACACGCACGACCTATATCGGCCAGCACCGCTTCAACACGCGCGATCACAAGACCAGGACGCCCAAGCCCGAGGCCGAGCACGCCGTCATGGAAGTGCCGGCGATCGTCTCGGAAGCGGAGTTCGAGGCGGTCCAGCGGTCGCTCAAGGCGCGCAGCCCGAAGATGATGGCGCCGATGGCGGTGGGTGGGCCGACGCTGCTCACCGGCATTTGCTTCTGCGCGTGCTGCGGCGGCGCGATGACGCTGCGCACAGGCACCAGCAGCGTCGGCCGGGAATATCGCTATTACACCTGCTCGACGAAGGCGCGGCAGGGCGCGACCGGCTGTCCTGGCATCACCGTGCCGATGGACCAGCTCAACAGGGCCGTGGTCGACCATCTCGAAGCGCGGCTGCTCGACCCGGCGCGGCTCGAAGCTCTGATGGATCAGATCCTCGAACGGCGCGACGAGTGGGTGAACCAGCGCCGCCAGCATGTCGCCGATCTTGAGCGGCGTGCGACCGAGGCGGAAGCGAAGCTCAAGCGGCTTTACGACGCGATCGAGAATGGCGTCATCGACGTAAGCGACCCGTCGCTCAAGGATCGCATCGCCGAGCTGACCGCGACGCGCGACCAGGCCAAGGGGGATGCCGAGCGCGCGGTGGCGCACATCGTAAAGATCGGCCCCGCGATCACGCCGGAAAGCCTGCGCGCCTTTGCGGCCGCCGTGCGCAAGAAGCTGCGGAACGGCGACGGCACGTTCGCCCGCGATCAGGTGCGGGCGGTTGCGCAACGTGTGGAAGTCGTGAGCCGAAAAGAGGTTCGCATCCGTGGGCTGCGGAGCGAGCTGCTCCGAACGCTAACCGCCGCCTCCGGCGTAGAGGCGGCGGTGCTAGGCGTTCGTGCCTTTGAACCGAAATGGCGCGCCCGGCTGGATTCGAACCAGCGGCCCCAAGCTTAGAAGGCTCGTGCTCTATCCAACTGAGCTACGGGCGCGCGTTACGGATGCCTTTAAGCGCAGATTGCGCGGGGGGCAAACGCCTCGCATACTGCACTGCAATGAACATGCCGCACGCTCCCACCCATGTCACCGCCCGCAGCCTGGCCGGCGGGCATTTCCGTTATTTCGACTTCGTAATGGCCGCCTTCGTCGCGATCATCCTGCTGTCGAACGTGATCGGCGCGGGCAAGGTCGCGCAGATCTGGCTGCCGGGAGTCGGCTATTGGCCGTTCGGGGCGGGCATCCTGTTCTTCCCCATTTCCTACATCATCGGCGACGTGCTGACCGAGGTCTATGGCTATGCCCGTGCGCGCCGGGTGATCTGGGCGGGGACGGCGGCGGTGCTGTTCATGGCGTTCATGGCGTGGGTCGTCGTCGCGCTGCCGCCGGCGCCGGACTGGAAGAACCAGGCGGCCTACGAAGTCATCTTCGGCCAGGTGCCGCGGATCGTGCTGGCCTCGGTCTGTGCCTTCTGGGCGGGCGAGTTCGTCAATTCCTATGTGCTGGCCCGCATGAAGCTGTGGACCGGCGGCCGGATGCTGTGGACCCGCACCGTCGGCTCGACCGTGGCGGGGCAGGCGGTCGACAGCCTGATCTTCTACCCGCTCGCCTTCTGGGGCGCCGAGGGCTGGACCAATGCGCTGGTCGTGAAGGTGCTGTTCACCCAGTGGGTGCTGAAGGTCGGCTGGGAAGTGCTGCTGACGCCGCTCACCTATATCGTCGTCGGCTTCCTCAAGCGCGCCGAGGGCGTCGACGTGTTCGACGAAGGGACCGACTTCACGCCCTTCGCGACGCGCGTTTGAGGCGCAGCCGGTCGCGCGCGCGGACATCGGCCTGAAACCAATTCTTTCTGGCGTTCGGGGAAAATCCCCGCATGCTGGTATGAAATCGGTTGCCAGGGATTCCCGTGCTCGCGTTCAATCCGCTTTATTCCATCGCCGGGGTGCTCGTCGGGCTGCTGGTCGGCATGACCGGGGTCGGCGGCGGCTCGCTGATGACGCCGCTGCTCGTTCTCGCCTTCGGCTTCCACCCGGCCACCGCGGTGGGCACCGACCTGCTCTACGCCTCCGCCACCAAGACGGTGGGGGCGGGGGTGCACGGCCTGCACGGCACGATCGACTGGAAGGTTGTGCGCAGGCTTGCCACTGGCAGCGTCCCCGCGACGATCCTGACGCTGCTGCTGCTGTCGAGCGCGCAGGAGCATGCCAAGAACAGCGGCGGGGTGATCACGGTCACGCTGGGCATCGCCCTGGTGGTGACGGCGATCGCGACCTTCTTCCGCAGCCGCCTGGTGCTGATCATGGCGCCCCGGTTCGAGCGGCTGGGCGAGGCGCGGATCGGCTATGTCACGATTGCGCTCGGCGCGATGCTGGGTCTCTTGGTGTCGCTGACCTCGGTGGGGGCGGGGGCGCTGGGGATGACCGCGCTGCTGATGCTCTACCCGCACCAGGCGGTGAACAAGCTCGTCGGGTCGGACATCGCCCATGCCGTGCCGCTGACCCTGCTCGCCGGACTGGGCCACTGGATGCTGGGATCGGTGAACGGATCGCTGCTCGTGTCGCTGCTCGCCGGATCGATCCCCGGCATCATTATCGGCAGCCTGCTGGCGACGCGGACCTCGGACAAGGTGCTCGTGCCGATCCTCGCCGCGACGCTCGCGCTGGTCGGGATTAAGATGCTTTTCTGACAACAAAAAGGCCGCGGTCCGGGAACCGCGGCCCTGTATTCGGATGCGTTGGCGGTCAGGCGACTGCGGCGAGCAGGCCTTCGAACAGCCGGCGGCCATCGTCGCCGCCATGCGCGGCTTCGATCTTGCGCTCCGGGTGGGGCATCATGCCGAGCACGTTGCCCGCCGCGTTCATCACGCCCGCGATGCCTCGCGCCGAACCGTTGATGTTCTGCGCGTAGCGGAACGCCACGCGGCCTTCGCCTTCGAGGCGGTCGAGCGTCTCGGCATCGGCGAAATAATTGCCGTCATGGTGCGCGACGGGGATCGAGAGCTGCTCGCCCGCTTGATAGGCGCTGGTGAAGATCGACTGGCTATTGTCCACCACCAGCGGCACGTCGCGGCAGATGAAATCGAGGCCGGCATTGCGCATCAGCGCGCCCGGCAGCAGCCCGGTTTCGGTGAGGACCTGGAAGCCGTTGCAGATACCGATCACCGGCGTGCCGCGATGGGCTGCCTCGATCACCGCCTGCACTACCGGAGAGCGCGCCGCGATGGCACCGCAGCGGAGATAATCGCCATAGGAGAAGCCGCCGGGCAGGGCGATCAGGCCCAGGCCCTCGGGCAACTCGCTGTCGCCGTGCCAAACCATGTGCGGCGTGGTGCCGGTCACGCTCTCCAGCGCGACCGCGATGTCGCGATCGCAGTTGGAGCCGGGGAAGACGATGACCGCGGTCTTCACAGCTTTTCGACCCGGTAGTTCTCGATCACCGTGTTGGCGAGCAGCTTGCGGCACATATCGTCGATCGCGGTGTCGCTTGTCGAATCGGCGACCTCCAGTTCGAAGATCTTGCCGGCGCGGACATCCTCAACGCCCTCGAAACCGAGGCCGCCTAGCGCGTTCTGAATGGCCTTGCCCTGCGGATCGAGCACGCCGTTCTTCAAGGTGACGATGATGCGGAGTTTCATGGGCGGCGCTATGGCGCGAGAGGGCCGAAGTCGCAACGGTAAAACGTGGGAACAGTCGTTTCCTCCACCGCGAAGCGGGGAAGGGGGACCGCCGCCGCAGGCGGTGGTGGAGGGGGCAAACGACAAAGGGCCCCGCGTGCGGCGAGGCCCCTCCACCATTCGCGATGCGAACGGTCCCCTTCCCCGGCGTGCCGGGGGAGGAAACGGAATGTTACTTGCCGCGCTTCTTGCGATGCGTCTCGAGGTCGAGCACGTCGGAGCCGTCGCCTTCCGGGAACAGGCCCAGGCGGCGGGCGACTTCCTGATAGGCCTCGACTTCGCCGCCCAGGTCGCGACGGAAGCGGTCCTTGTCGAGCTTCTCGCCCGAGGCGATGTCCCACAGACGGCAGCCATCGGGGCTGATCTCGTCGGCGAGGATGATCCGAGGATAGTCGTTTTCCCAGATCCGGCCGAATTCGAGCTTGAAGTCGACCAAGCGGATGCCGATGCCGGCGAACAGGCCCGAGAGGAAGTCGTTCACGCGGATGGCCATGTCGGCCATGTCGTGCAGTTCCTCCTGCGCGGCCCAGCCGAACGCCAGGATATGCTCGTCGGTGACCATCGGGTCGCCGAGCGCATCGTCCTTATAGTAATATTCGACGATCGTGCGGGGCAGCGGGGTGCCTTCCTCGATGCCGAGCTTCTTCGCCAGCGAACCGGCGACGACGTTGCGCACCACGACTTCGATCGGCACGATCTCGACCTGGCGGATCAGCTGCTCGCGCATGTTGAGGCGGCGGATGAAATGCGTCGGGATGCCGATGCCGCCGAGCAGGGTGAAGACATGCTCGCTGATGCGGTTGTTGAGCACGCCCTTGCCGTTGATCGTGCCCTTTTTCTGGGCGTTGAAGGCGGTTGCGTCGTCCTTGAAATACTGGATCAGCGTGCCCGGCTCCGGACCCTCGTAGAGAATCTTAGCCTTGCCTTCGTAGATTTGCCGGCGGCGTGCCATGTCGGCCTAGTCCCTTGGAAATGCGTTGCCCCGGCTCCACGGGATTTCTCCGCGTGACCGCCGGGGCTCTGGAAGGCTTCGCGCTATACCGCAAGGGGGGCGGGGGTGCAATGCGGCGCCGCTCCCCTTGCAGGACTTGTTCACGCGACCGGTTTCGAGCGGCGGAGCAGCGTCGCCACGCCTACGCCCGCGCCGAACACGGCGGCCCAGGGCAGCAGGTAGATCGCCAGCGAGAGCAGCAGCTGCATGCCCCAGACGAAGGCCAAGGCCGAGCCTTGCGCCGCCTCGCCGAGCGCTGCGCCGACGCTGGCACCCGAGGCGGGGGCGGCGAGCGCCTGGTAGCGGATCTCGACATCGGCCATCGCCACGCGACCCTGGAGTTCGCGCTGCCAGCTGCGCGCCTTGTCGAGCTCTTCCTGCGCGGCGGCGACCTGGTGCTCGGCATGGACGAGATCGGCGACCGATCCCTTGCGGGTGCGCAGCGTCTCGGTCAGGCGGGCGACGAGCAGTTCGCGCTGGCGGATGCGCGCGGCGGTATCGGTCAGGTCCTTGGACACGTCCTCGCCGGCGACGTCGGTGTTCGCCGCGCGACCGCCCGCCGCTGTCACTTGCCGCGCCGCTTCGCCGGTGAAATAGCCCGCATCGGCGGCGGTAACGCGGAGCTTCAGCAGGGCGTCGCCGATGCGGCCTTCGGCCTCGTTGCGGGTCAGCATGACCAGCTGGCAGCGTGCCGGCCCCAGCCGCTCGCAGATGGCACGGTGCCCGTCCTGCGTTTCTGCGAGCCGTGCCTCGGGGAGCAGGAAGCTGAGCGTGTAGCGATAGCTGAGCTGGGGCAGGGCGACCTTGAGAGGCTCCGCCCCGGGGTTTGCCGGCGCCTCCGCTTCCGCCACCGTGTCCCTGGCGCTGTCTTGCCGGTTGGAGGAACAAGCGGCGAGCAGCGCTGCACAACCGAGCACGAGAAATTTGCGCATCGACATCCCCTTGATGGTGACGTGCAAATCCCATCATCGGGCTAGGATAAAGTCAAGTCACAATTTCGCCGCAATTGGGGCGGGATTGCGGCTACCGCCCACGTGGCGACGACCCGGCAAATATTGCCGCGCCGCGCTCGCTCGGTGCAGATGCGTCCTAAAATGAAGGGGGATGAGGGTAGGACGGAAGGTCACGATGACGCGCTTCGGCAAGGCAATGTTGGTGGGGCTGGATCATACTCCCGAAGCGGGTATCAAGCCGTACACCGCGCAGGTTGTCGAAGGCATAAGGCGCGATACGCGGCTGGGGCGGCTGCGCCACCGGCTGTTCTACAACTATGCCTATAATTATATCTTCTGGCTGCGCACGAGATCCAACGATCCTGCCAGGCTGCGCAAGCTTAGCCGCATTGAACGGCTGCTGCGCGAGCCGCTTGCGCGGATCGGCCGCACGCCGCGCGCGGCCGAGTTCCACGAGATCGACTTCCACTTCGCCGAGAAGATGCTGGATCCCGCGCTGGTCGATCGCATGGCGACGGCGATGTTCGCGCCGCAGACCTTCACCGATCCCTATCTGCCGGGTTTTGAGCATCGCGGTGCGCCCGAGGCTACGGATCATCCTTTCCTGTACATGGATGCGCAACGTCTCTTCGAGGATCCGGCCTTCCTCGAAATCTGCAGCAACCCGGATCTGATTGCCTTTTGCCGTGAGACGCTGGGGCCGCGCGCGGTGCTCAGCTGGGCCTGGGCGTGGATCTCGCAGCCCACCGGCTTCGCCTATCAGAACCAGAACTGGCATCGGGATTGCGCCGAGCCGCTCAACTTCATCCGCGTGTTCGTGCCGCTTTCGCCGATCGAAACGCGGGCGGACGGACCGCTGGAGATGATACCAAGGACATCGAGCCTGCGTGAATTCTACGAAGTGCGTCGCTTCCACGACGAAGATCTGGAGCCACTGAAGCAGGCCATGGGCGCCGGGGTGGTGCTGGCGGATAAGGGCGACGTTTATTTCGTCAACACCTTCGCGCTCCATCGCGGCACACCGCCGACGCACCGCCGCGGCATGCTTTCGCTGCTCGTCTCGATCGGGCCGTCGCACCGCACACCTTCAATCCGCAAGCTGAAGTTGCGCGAGCTGCCCGAGCATCTGCGGCCGCTGATCGCCAAGAACCGCAGCTTCTTCCGCCATCTGGTGGGCTGATTCCGAAACAATTCGGGGCATCGATCGGATCATAAGGGGAACGCCCTTGGCGTTTCCCCCTCCTGCCTGCTATCCGGGATGGCGATGAGCCTCGACACCGATGTTTCCGAACCTTCCGGCGCCTCCGATGTGCCCTTCGACAGCGCGCTTTCCGAGCGCTACCTCGTCTATGCGCTGTCGACGATCACCGCGCGTTCGCTGCCCGATGTCCGCGACGGGCTGAAGCCGGTCCATCGCCGGCTGCTCTGGGCGATGCGGCTGCTCAAGCTGGACCCGGCGAGCGGGTACAAGAAGTGCGCGCGCGTCGTCGGCGACGTGATCGGTAAATACCATCCGCATGGCGATGCCTCGGTCTATGACGCGATGGTCCGGCTCGCGCAGACCTTCGCGCTGCGCTATCCGCTGGTCGACGGGCAGGGCAATTTCGGCAATATCGACGGCGATAACGCCGCCGCCTACCGCTACACCGAGGCGCGGCTGACCCAGGTCGCAATCGACCTGATGGACGGGCTCGACGAGAATTCGGTCGATTTCCGCCCGACCTACAATGGGGAAGACGAGGAGCCGGAGCTGTTCCCCGGCCTGTTCCCGAACCTGCTCGCCAATGGCGCGGCGGGCATCGCGGTGGGCATGGCGACCAGCATCCCGCCGCACAATGCCGCCGAGCTGATGCAGGCCGCCGTCGCGCTGATCGACAATCCGCAGGCGAACGTGCTCGACTATGTGAAGGGCCCGGACTTTCCGACCGGCGGCATCGCGGTCGACAGCCCCGCCGCGATCGCCGAGGCCTATGCCACCGGCCGCGGCAGCTTCCGCGTGCGTGCCAGGATCGAGAAGGTGACCGAGAAGGGCGGGGGCTGGCACCTCGTCGTCACCGAAATCCCCTACGGCGTGCAGAAGGGCAAGCTGATCGAGGGCATCGCGGCGCTGGTCAACGACAAGAAGCTGCCGATCCTTGGCGACGTGCGCGACGAATCCGCGGAGGACATCCGCATCGTCCTCGAACCGCGCAGCCGCACCGTCGACGCCGACACGCTGATGGACAGCCTCTACCGCCTGTCCGACCTCGAAGTGCGCGTGCCGCTCAACCTCAACGTGCTCGACAAGAACCGAACCCCGCGGGTGATGAGCCTGGCCGAGGCGCTGGCCGGCTGGCTGGAGCATCAGTTCGTCGTGCTGCAGCGCAAGTCGCAGCACCGGCTGGAGAAGATCGCCGACCGGCTGGAGCTGCTGCGTGGCTATATCACCGCCTATCTCAACCTCGACCGGGTGATCGAGATCATCCGCACCGAGGACGAGCCCAAGCCGATCATGATGGCCGAGTTCAGCCTGACCGACCGCCAGGCCGAGGCGATCCTCAACATGCGCCTGCGCTCCCTGCGCAAGCTGGAGGAGATGGAGCTTCGCCGCGAGCAGGAGAAGCTGGAGAAGGAACAGGCCGAGCTGGAGACGCTGCTCGGCTCGGAGGCGCGCCAGCGCACCTGGATGAAGCGCGCGCTGGGCAAGATGATTACCCGCTACGGGCTCGATACTCCGCTCGGCGCCCGCCGAACCGCGATCGTCGAGATGGCGCCGGCCCGCGAGATCCCGCTGGAGGCGATGATCGAGCGCGAGCCGATCACCGTCATCCTCTCGCAGCGCGGCTGGATCCGCGCGATGAAGGGGCATGTCGAGGATCTCGGCGGCGAGGCGCTCAAGTTCAAGGAAGGCGATGGCCCCTTCCTGGCCTTCCACGCCCAGACCACCGACAAGCTGCTGCTCGCCGCCGACAACGGCCGCTTCTACACGCTCGGCGCGGACAAGCTGCCCGGCGGCCGCGGCTTTGGCGAGCCGGTGCGGCTGCTGATTGATCTGGAGGCCGAGCGGCACATCGTCAATCTGCTGCCCGCAAGCGCAGCACCCAAGCTGCTCGTCGCGGCGAGCGACGGGCGCGGCTTCATCGTGAGCAGCCAGGAAGTGATCGCCGAGACGCGCAAGGGCAAGCAGGTGGTGACCCCGCGGCCCGGCGCGCACCTCAAGCTGGTCCGCCCGATCGGTGCCGAGGATGATTTCGTCGCGGCGATCGGGGACAATCGCAAGATGCTGGTCTTCCCGCTTTCCGAAGTGGCCGAGATGACGCGCGGGCAGGGCGTGCAGCTCCAGCGCTACCGCGATGGCGGCCTGTCCGACGTGATCACCTTCAAATTTGCCGATGGCCTGCGCTGGCGCATGGGCGGCGAGCAGGAGCGCTATCGCTCCGAGCCCGACGTGATGCCGTGGCGTGCCGCGCGCGGGGCAGCGGGGCGGATGCCGCCCACCGGCTTCCCGCGTGATAATAAATTTTGATTGATAAAACCTGTGGATGCCTCCGCGTCCTTCAGGCCGCTTTAACTAGTTTGCGGCTATGCCGAAGGAGATGGCGTTTCGAAGGGTCCGGGCTCTGAGTATGCGTACCGCGGAGCCTGCTCCGCGGATCGACGACCCGTCTTCGGCGCTGCCGCCGGGTACCGACGGGCTGCTCGAACTGATGCCGATTCCGGCCGCGGTGCTGGAGATCCAGGACGGCCGGTATAGCTTCGCTGCGGTCAACACCCAGTTTCGCGTCGCGGGGCTCGGTTGCACTGCGCAGGACTCGCCGGTGGTCCAGCTGCTCGGCGCGCGGATCGGCCAGTTTCTCGCCTCCGACCGCCAGCAGGAGGAAATCGCCTGGCGTTTTGGCGGCGAGGTCGACAGCCGCCATTTCCGCGTCGTGCTCGCCCGCCGGGGCTCAAGCGAACCGCGCTGCCTGATCACGCTGGTTGACCAGACCTCCGAACTGCGCACCGAGCAGAGCCTGCGCCGCGAAATGGCGACCGACAGCCTCACCGGCCTGCCCAATCGCGCCGGCTTCTCGGACGAGCTCGAGACCCGCATCGGCGCGGGCGACGCGGCGGCGCATGCCGTGCTGGTGATCAACCTCGATCGCTTCAGCCGGGTCAATGCCTGCATGGGGGCGCTCGCCGGCGACGAGCTGCTGATCTCGGTCGCGCGGCGGGTCAAGGGGGCGCTTCGCGGCCGCGACGTGCTGGCGCGGATCGGCGGCGACGAATTCGGCGTGCTGATGTCGCTGGACGACGGGCCCGACGACGCCGTGCAGGTCGCCAAGCGCGTCCATGCGGCGCTGACCAACCCGTTCCGCCTTTCCAATTTCGAGATCCGCATCGATTGCTCGATCGGTATCGCGCTCGGCACCGATATCGACGGCGACCCCGAGGACCTGGTGCGCAATGCGCAGCTGGCGGTCCGCCGTGCCAAGAAGAGCGGCCACACCGAATTCTACCATACCCGCGCCTTCGACCTGGCGCGCGAGCAGTTCGCGATCGAGACCGAGCTGCGCCGCGCCATCGAGAATGGCTGCATGACGCTCAACTTCCAGCCGATCTGCGACCTCGGCACCGGCCGGATCACGTCGTTCGAGGCGCTCGCCCGCTGGAGCAACGACGACGGTGTACTGATCTCGCCCAACGCCTTCATTCCCGTTGCGGAGGAATCGGGGCTGATCGTCCCGCTCGGCCGCTGGGCGATGGAAGAGGCGGCGCGCACGCTCGCCGAATGGGACGCCCGCGCCGGCGGCGATTGCGGCGTGAAGCTCGCGGTCAATCTCTCGGCGATCCAGCTGCAGCGCGACCAGATCGGCGCGATGGTGAAGAACGCGCTCGATCGCCACGCCATGCCCGGCTCGCGCTTCACGCTGGAGCTGACCGAAAGCGCGATCGTCAGCGATCCCGATCGCATCGCCCAGACCATGTCGGCGCTCAAGGACCTCGGCACCACGCTGGCGATGGACGATTTCGGCACCGGCTATTCGAACCTGGCATATCTGCAGAAGCTGCCGATCGACGTGCTCAAGATCGACCGCAGCTTCGTCACCGGCATGCTCGCCGATCGCGACAAGGTGGCGATCATCCGCGCGATCCTCAGCCTCGCCTATGCGCTGGGCATGCAGACGACCGCCGAGGGGATCGAGACGCCGGAACTCGCCCAGACCCTAGGCGCGCTGGGTTGCACCTACGGCCAGGGCTATCATTATTCGCGACCGGTCCCCGGCGACGCCGCCTTCGCGCTGATCGAGGCGTTCAAGGCCTGAGCCACTACGGCATCGGCGATCGCGTCGACGCGGGAAGCATCCGGGAATGCCTCCGCGATCCACTGGTCTTCGATCGTGCGCAGCGCGCGGGCGACATCCGGGCCTTTGGCGAGACCGCGCGCGACCAGCGCGCCGCCGGCGATCGGCAGGCGCGGGATCTCCCATCCGGTAAGTGCTGCCCAGCCCTGGGCGGCCTCGGCGTCGTCGGGGGCGGCGAGCAGCAGACGATCCTCCGCAGCCTCGCGGCCGATCCGATAGGCGAGGGCGCGGGCATCGTCGGTTCCGCCGTCGGTCAGCGCGAGGACCAGCCGCTTGCGCTGCGCGTTGGAGAGCTTGAGCCGCGCCCCGATCAGATCGCCGGCGGCCGGATCGCGCGGCAGCAGTGCGGCGAGGCGGCGGATGGGGTCGGGGACGGCGCCGAGCAGGGCTTCGCGTTCGGCGAGTGCTGCCAGCGTTGCGGCTGAGGTGATTTCCGGCACCACCGGCTCGAGGATGCCGCGCTCCAGCATCAGCGCCGTCACCCCCACCGCATCGCGCGCGACCAGCAGCTTGAGCAGCTCGTCGCGGATTCGCTCGCGGCTGAGCGCCATCAGGTCGCGTGCGCGGGCGGTGCAGGCATCCAGCCCTTCGGGATCAGGCGTGTCGCCGAAGCGGGCGAGGAAGCGGAAGAAGCGGAGGATCCGCAAATGATCCTCGGCAATCCGCCGCAGCGGATCGCCGATGAAGCGCACGCGGCGCGCCTCCAGGTCCGCCAGCCCTCCGAAATAGTCGTATAGTGCACCGCCGTTCGGGTCGGCATAGAGGGCGTTGATCGTGAAATCGCGGCGCGCGGCATCCTCGCGCCAGTCGTCGGTGAAGGCGACGGTGGCGTGGCGCCCATCGGTGGAGATGTCGCGGCGCAGCGTGGTCACCTCGACGGGACCGCTTTCGAGCACTGCGGTGATCGTGCCATGGTCGAGGCCCGTGGGCACCGCCCGGATGCCCGCGGCACGCAACCGGGCCAGCACCTCCTCGGGCGCGAGCGCGGTGGCAAGGTCGAGGTCGGCGACGGGAAGGCCCAGCAGTGCATCGCGCACCGCCCCGCCGACGAAGCGGCACAGCCCTTCGTCCGCACCCAGCACCTCGGTCAGCGCGTCCAGGCCGGCGCGGCCGCGCCAGTCGGTCTCCGGCAGCGTCAGCGCGGCCATGCCATCCGCCGCGAGAGGTTGACCAGCATCGCCGCCGTGGCACCCCAGATTCGATAATCGTTCCACATGATCTCGTAATAATGGCGCTCATGCCCTTGGTAGGGAGCGCTTTTCTTTTGATGGTTGATATCGTCGAGGAGGAAGGCGAGCGGCACTTCGAACACCTCGGCGACCTCGGCCTCGGAGGGCACCAGGGTCAGGTCCGGCGGTACCACCCCGATCACCGGCGTCACCTGATAGCCGGTGACGGTGCGGTACTGCTCGACCGTGCCGACCACCTCCACGAGCCTGCGGGGCAGGGCGATCTCCTCCTCGGCCTCGCGCAGCGCGGCGTCGACGGGATCCTTGTCCTCGGGATCGATGCGGCCGCCCGGAAAGGCGATCTGGCCGGCGTGGCGGCGCAGATTGGCGTTGCGGCGGGTGAGCAGCACGCCCGGCACGTCGCGATCAGTCACCGCGAGCAGCACCGCGGCGGCACTCGTCACCTGGGCGGGATCGAAAAAGGCGTGGTCGCCGGGGAGCAGCGTCGTCGCCTGGGCCGGCCGGCTGTCCAGCGCGCGCCGGAGCTGGTCGGCAAGCCTCATGCTTCGGGCTCGAGCGGGAAGAACACGCCCTGGCTCCAGACGCCCGGCGCGGCGCCGTCCTGCGCCAATGCGAGCTGGGCGAGCTCGTAATAGACGCTGCGGGCGACCAAGGCATCGAGCCCGCGGCGCACGACAAGATAGGGGTGGGGGCCATCTTCGCGCGCTTCGATCCGCAGCGGATGGTCCGGGCCGGCGACGACGACATCGCCGGTGTTCAGCCGAAAGGCCAGCCGCATGGTCGCGCCTTCGCCCTCGACCTTCAGTTCGACGGCGACGAAGGGCGCATCCTCCACCGCGATGTCGAGCTTCTCGACAGGGGTGACCAGCACGAAGCCGCCGGTGGGCTCACGCCGCAGGATCGTGGAGAAGAGCCGCACCATCGCCGGTCGGCCGATCGGGCTGCCTTGGTGGTACCAGGTGCCGTCGCGGGCGATGCGCATCTCGCTGTCGCCGCAATGCGCCGGGTTCCAGCTTTCGACGGGCGGGAGGCGATGCTCTTCCGCCAGGCGGGCGATCTCGGCGAGCGACAGGCTGGCGAAATCGGGGGGCGGCGTGTTGGGCATGGGCTTCCCTTAGCGCGCCGCGCGGCTTTGTCGAACCCTTGCGCGCGCAGGTGCGCGCTCAGGCGACCTTGCGCAGGCGCGGCACGAGCATGCCCGAGCAACTGGGCACCGCCGCGCCGCGTGCGAGCAGCCGGCGCGGCTCGAACGGCCCGGGCAGGCGCCAGCGGGCGGTACGGTTCGCATCGAATCCGAAGAAGCGGCCATAATATTCGGGATCGCCGATCAGCATCAGCGCCTCGGCGCCGGGCAGCGCGCTCACGTCCGCCGCGTCCAGCATTTCCTGCATCAGCCGGCGGCCGATTCCGCCCTGCTGCAGATCGGGCTCCACCGCGACGGGGCCAACCATGACGAGCGGCACCATCGGCCCCGAATCGCTCGCCAGCGCCACCGGCCAGCTCTGGATCGTGCCGGCGAGCTTGCCATCTTCGTTCAATGCGGCAAAACTGAACGGGCGAATCGGCTGGGTGCTCTGCCGTACGCGATAGGCGGTACGCAGATGCCGCTCGGTGCCGAACGCACGGTCGAGCAACGCCTCGACGGCGTGCGGATCGACCGCATCGAGCGCAACTATCTGAACCACCGCCTATCCTTCCCCGCCTCGGACCCGATGCCGAAAGGCGCGCGCCTTAGCGTTCCCTCGGCGGAGCGCAAGCGCGGATTTTGCCGATGGACATGCAGAATCTGCACGGGAAGTGCCCGGGCTTTCGGATGCGGCGCGATCTGCTATGGCGCGCGCCTGTTTCGCCCCAGGAAAGGCCGCTCGATTGCCCGATTCATTGCAGCTTCAGGTCATGGACCTCGAGGTGGAGGTGCTCACCGGAGTATATTCCGAGGAGACGCACCTGCCGCAGCCGCTGCGCATCTCCGTCATCGCCGATCTCGATTTGCCCGAGCGTTTTCTGCCGGACACGCCGCTCAGCGCCTCGAAAAGCTATATCGACCTCAAGCACGCTGCGACCGACGCGCTGCCCAAGGACGTGCACTTCACGCTGATCGAGGCGGTGGCCGACCATATCTGCGAGACGCTGTTCGTCTCCGATTCGCGGGTCCGCCGGGTCGAGGTGCGGATCGTGAAGCTCGCGATTGCCGAGGCCGACGAATCGATCGGCATCACGCTGGTCCGCCACCGGCGCTGAGCACCGGCGGCGGGGCAGGGCTCAGGTGCAGGGGCCGAGGTCGCGCAGCACGACCTGATAGTCCTCGCGCGCAGCCTGCGCGTTTTCGGGCGTCTCCGCGGTGATCGCGCTGTCGGGCAGCGTCCTGGGAAGTCCGCAGGCCAGCCGGTACCAGGCGAGCGTCTCGGGCTTGGGGGCGCCCGCATTGGGGTCGACGATGTCGCCCAGCGACACGCCCCAGTGCGGCTTCTCGCCCGGGCGCCGCAGGACCTGCAGCGAGATCGGCGCGCCGGTGGCGGTCTTCACGAAGATCTGGGTCTCGCCTTCGCCGGGGAGCGCGCCCGGCACATGGAAGGCATTGCCGATGCCGGTCACCGCCGGCGGGGCGTCGCTGGCCAGCACTTCGCGGGTGATGCCGCGGGTGCGCGCGTCAAGCTCGGGACTCCACAGATATTGACTGTCGACTCCGGTCAGCTGGATCTCGCCGGGCTTGTTGCCGACCGGGCGGGCGAACAGGAGCACGCGCTGCTTTTTCAATTTGGGTAGCTTGCCGCGAGAATCGAGGGGTACGTCCGCCAGGTACGAAATCTGGGTCGGAAGTGCGCTGCTACCGCGAATCAGTGCCAGCACATCGGCGGTGACGTAGAGGCGCGCCCGTCCCGATGCGAGACCGGGTGCCGCATTTTCCTTGATACGGATCATGTCGCTGATCCGCGCGTCGATCACCAGCGGCGCGTTTACTACGGCCGTCGCGACGGTGGCATAACTGGGTAAGCCACTTTGCGCTTCTTGGCGGATTTGCGCGGTTTGCGGGGCGGGTTGCGCAGACGCAGGAAATGCCGCAGCGCAACAAAACAGCAGGGGTAGGGCAGTTTTCATGCCGCTGCCGGTACCGGATTGTGCCGATCTTATACAGAAATAATTCTGCCATGGGCGCATTGTACGACCAATTCGTCCGACAAAGAGTTTGCGTCGTCGGAATGCCCACGATACAGACTCGGTGCTCTCGCCATCAGGGGCGCAGTGTGACCCGAGGCGAGCGGACTTGTGCGCGGCTGCCAGCCGGCCAGGGTCGCAAGCAGGATTAGAGGGAGTGACGTTGCCGAATGGCTTACGCTGACCGGAATGTAAGTGGCAGTCGTGTGGTAGCGATCGTAATCGTCGCTATCATCGTGGCTGGCATGGGTTATGCCTTCGTCACAGGTCTGGCATACCAATATATCAAGAAGAAGGCGGAAGAGCTGAAGACCTTCGAGGTCGAAGAGCCGCCGCCCCCGCCGGAGGAGATTCCGCCGCCGCCGCCGCCGCCGGACACGCCGGTGCCGCCGCCCCCGACCCAGGTCGTGGTGCCGCCGGCCATCGTGCAGTCGGTGTCGCCTGCGCCGCCGGTCGCCACCACCAACATCATCCCGCCGCCACCGCCGATCACGCCGCCTGCGCCTCCCGCGCCGCCGGCTCCCCCGGCCCCGCCGGCCCCGCCGCGGGTCGCGAAGGCACTGAAGCCGCGCAGCTCGCCGGGTTCGTGGGTGACGAACGACGATTATCCGTCGGAGTCGCAGCGTGCGGGTGAAGAAGGTGTCACGGGCTTCCGCCTCGACGTCGATGCGACGGGCAGGGTGGTTTCGTGCACGGTCACGTCGTCCAGTGGCTCGAGCCGTCTGGATAGCCAGGCGTGCAACCTGCTCAAGCGTCGTGCACGCTTCGAGCCGGCCGAGGATGCGAACGGCAACAAGATTCCGGCTCCGTACGTGAACCGGTTCAGGTGGCAGATCCAGAAGTAACTCTCCGGTTTCCGGTCCGCCGGGCAAGGTGGACCGGCTTGCGCAAGAAGCTATCTTTTAGAGGAAAGACCCAAAATGCTCACGACCATTCTCGCTGCCGGTGCCGCCGCAGCTAAGGGCGGCGAAAGCCCCTATGGCCTCCAGCAGGCGCTGAAGGAAGGCGGCCTGATCTCGCAGTCGGTGTTCACCATCCTGGTGCTCATGCTCTTCGTGTCGCTCTACATCCTCTTCACCAAGCTGTTCGAGCAGCAGAAGATCATCAACCAGGCGAAGCGCGTCCGCGCGACCTTCTGGAGCTCGTCGAGCCTGCGTGAAGGCGCTGCCAAGCTCGAGAAGAACTCGGCCTATCGCCAGATCGTCGACGATGGCCTGGAAGCCCAGGAGCAGTACAAGCTGCTGACCGACCCGGTCGAAGCGCATGACTGGCTGCACGGCTCGCTGGCCCGTTCGGAAGGTTCGATCAACTCGGCGCTGGGCGGCGGGCTCGCCTTCCTCGCGACCGTCGGTGCGACCTCGCCGTTCATCGGTCTGTTCGGTACCGTTATCGGCATCTACCGCGCGCTCATCAAGATCGGCTCGGCCGGTCAGGCTTCGATCGACGCCGTCGCCGGCCCGGTCGGTGAAGCGCTCATCATGACCGCACTCGGCCTCGTCGTCGCCGTGCCGGCCGTGCTCGCCTTCAACTTCCTGCAGCGCCGCAACAAGGCGATCGCCGAGAACCTCAACGCGTTCTCGAACGACGTGCTCGGCTACCTGGCTTCGGACGGCCGCGTGAAGCCGGCGACTGCCGCTGCCGCGAAGAAGCCGGCCGTTGCCGCTGCTGCGAAGCCGGCGACCACGACCGCTGGCCAGACCGGCGGCGCCCCGACCCGCCCGTAAGACCAAGGTCGCAGGGCTGCGCAGGTCGCGTGGCCCTGCCGCCGGATCGCGATCCGGCGCACAAGAGGATAGGATAACGCCCAATGGCGATTAGCACAGGCAGCGGCGGCGACGACGTACCGATGTCGGACATCAACACCACGCCCCTCGTGGACGTGATGCTGGTTCTTCTGATCATCTTCCTCATCGCCGTTCCCGTTGTGGTCCAGACGATCGACCTCGCGTTGCCGAAGGTGCAGTTCGAACCGACGACCACGAAGCCGGAAAATGTCTCGCTCTCGGTCAAGGGCGGTCCGGACGGTTGTGAGATCTACTGGGGTCTGACCCGGGTCAACCACACCGAGCTGCTCGACAAGGCGGTTGCCAAGCTGAAGGCCGAAATCGACCGTCAGGGTGGCCCGAACGCCGCAGGTCTCGAACTTCCCGAAGTTCATATCCGCGGTGACATCAACACGCCCTATCGCTGCATCGGCGGCACCATCTACACGATGCAGATGGCGGGTTTCGTGAAGGTCGGCTTCATCTCGGAACCGGAGCCCGGTTCGGGCAACGCCCGACTCTGAACGGCCTCGCTTAAGGAGTTACGACAATGGCAATGAGCGCAGGCCGTGATGACGGCGAGCCGATGATGGACATGAACACGACGCCGTTGATCGACGTCATGCTCGTACTCCTCATCATGTTCATCATCACCATTCCGGTCCAGACGCATGCGGTGAAGGTCGATCTGCCGCAGCCGAGCAACAATGCGTCGCAGCCCGTCGAGCCGGACAAGAACAAGGTCTATATCGACGCGCAGGGCCAGGTGTTCTGGAACAGCATGCCGATCAACGACGTGATGCTGCGCCAGTATTTGGACGCATCGCTGCAGCGTTCGCCGGAACCCGAGCTGCACTTCCAGCCGGATCCGGCCGCGCGCTACGACGTGGTCGATCGCGTGCTGGCTATCATCAAGCGGGCGAACGTCACGAAGCTCGGCTTCGTCGGCAACGAGCAGTACCGCAACGATTTCTGATCCGCGGCGCGGTCAGAGTATTTTGGGAAGGCGGCCCTTCGGGGCCGCCTTTTTTGTGTCTCAGGCAAGCGGTGGCGGCGGGGAAGGGGCTGGCCTGCGGAGCGATCTCCCGGATTGCGGCGCGCCTGCTGGCGCGATGCCGGCAAACGATGGCCGCTCGCGCCTCAGCGCAAATGCGGGGTTGCGACCGTGTCGCGAACGTGTCACGTATCAGTCATCCAAGTGTCATAAAAATGCAACCTTGGTGTCACGACTGAAAGGAGAGCGTTATGTCGATCAAACTTGTCGCAGCGGCCGCGGTGTCCCTCCTGGCCCTCGCCTCGCCGGTGCTCGCACAGGATAGGAACCTCGCGGCCCGCGAAATCATGACGGGTTCCTATGCGACCGCCGAGCAGAAGCTTCTGGACCAGATGCGCTTCGACCAGCGCCCCGAGCTGCAGCTGAACCTCGCCGCCATCTATTATGCCACCGGCAGGGTCGACGAAGCGCGCGCGCTGTACCGCGACGTGCTGCAGAAGGACGACGTGCTGATGACGGTGACGACCGATCGCGTCGCAGGGTCCCATGCCATCGCTCAGACCGGTTTGCGCTACCTCAGCCAGCGCCAGACGATCGCATCGCGCTGAGCGGGCAGCGAGCGGGTCGAGATCCGATCCGCTCTCGTACTGCTATAAAAGGTGAAAGCGCGCCAGGCTCCGCCGGCGCGCTTTTCCTTTTGGGCAGCAGATCGAGCTTAGAAGCTGGCCCAGTCGTCGCCGTCCGCGATGGCCTGGACCGGGACGGCGCGGATGGTGCCCGGGGCCTTGGCTGCGGCCGTCTGTGACGGCAGCACCGGCCGGCGCAGCGGCGCCTGCGGGCCACCGGTCTGGAAGGTGGCGGCATGGGCATCGAGCCGCGCGACCTGCGCGGTGAGCTGGCGCGCCGCGGCGGAGGTTTCCTCGACCATCGCGGCATTCTGCTGGGTCGCACGGTCCATGTCGCCGATCGCGCTGCTGATCTCGCGGATCGCGCTCGACTGGGCGCGATTGTCCGCGGCGATGCCGCCGAGCAGCTGGTGAACCTCGCCGACCGTGTCGACGATTGCCGCGAGGGCGTTATCGACGCGCTCGACTGCGCCGCGGGCGATCACGACCTCGGATTGGGTGACGGTGAGCTGATCGCGGGCGCGCTTGGCCTCTTCCTCGGCGCGCATCGCGAGCGCCGAAACGAGGTCGGCGACGACAGCGAAGCCGCGGCCTGCCTCACCCGCCCGGCCGGCCTCGACCGCGGCGTTCATGGCCAGCACGCGCGTCTGGAAGGCGATCTTGTCGAGGCCCTCGATGACGCTGTCGATGCCCTTGGCGCTGTCCGACACGCGAGTCATCGCCTGCACCGCTTCGTCGGCGGTGCTGCGGCCCGAGCCGACGACGCCGATCGCCTGGTCGGCGCGCTCCACCGTCACGCCGGCTGCGGTGGCGGTCGCGTCGATCCGCTGGTTCATCTGGGCGATCGCCGCGGCAGTCTGCTCGAGACTGGCGGCGTTGCCCTCGGTGCGGCGCGCCAGATCCTCCGATGCGCTGGCGATTTCGTTCGAGCCGGTGCGGATCGACGCGGTGCCTTCGAGCACCGTGCCGATCAGTTCGCGCAGGCTGCCGATCGCCGAGCGGAAATGATCGGCGAGCTTGGCATAATCCGTCGGGAAGTCGTGGCCGATGTCCGCGGTCAGGTCACCGCCGGCAACCTTGGCGAGGGCCTGGCCGAGCGCGTCCATCGCATGTTCGCGGGCTGCCTCGGCCTCCCGGTCGCGGCTTTCGGCTTGCTGGCGGGCAAGCTCGGAGGTGCGGAAATGCTGGAGCGCTTCGGCCATCGCGCCGATCTCGTCGGTGGCGGCATGGGCGGGGATGGCGATGTCGACCTTGCCGGCGGCAAGCGCACGCATTGCATCGGTCATCTGCACCAGCGGTGAGAACATCCGGCGACCGGCATACCAGGCGGCGCCGGCGACGAGCAGCGAAATCAGCGCCGCCGACAGCGCCAGCGTCCAGCGCGCGCCGCCGATCGCGCCCATCACGTCGTTCTCGGGAATGCCGACGAACAGGATACCGATCGTCTTGCCCGACGCGTCCTTGATCGGATCATAGGCAGTGAAGAAGCGTTTGCCGAGGATGTCGGCGGTGCCGCGATAGGGCTGGCCCTTGCCGAGCACCGTTTCATAGGCGGCGTTGCGCGCGAGCGGCGTGCCAACCGCGCGGCTGCCGTCTTCCTTCATGACGTTGGTCGAGACGCGCATGTCGCCGCGGAAGATCGTGGCGGTCCCGCCGACGAGGCGCTTCACTTCGTCGACCGGCGCGTCCCAATCGTTGAGCTTGTGGGTGCCGACATAGAGGTCGTCGCCGTCAACGCGGAAGTCCGCGCCATAGCCCTTGATCACGCTCCAGGCGACGCGCATGTTCACTTCCTGGCGCTCGGCGGCGGTCTGTGCGGCCTGCTGCATCAGTGCGCGATCGGCGACGAAGAAGGTGGCGATGGCGAGCAGGAGCATGCCGCCGACGGCGAGCATCGTCGTCTTGGAAGCTAGCGATAGGTTGTGAAAGCGCTTGAGCATGTCGATCCCGTCAAAATGGCCCCGCGACGCGTAATCCACGCTCAATGCGGTAATCTCCGTATTCATTATAGTGCAGGAAGTTGGCGGCGGTTTTCAGGGGTGCCTAAGGGCAATTACGGAGACCTCTCCGTTGCGCATCGAGATCTTGGCGAAGGAGGGAAGGATGGAGGAGGACGCCACCGGCGGGTGTCAGTGCGGCCGCATCCGCTACCGGGTGCGGATCGAGAATGACGACGCCTATCTCTGCCATTGCCGGATGTGTCAGCGCGCGACCGGCGGGGTCTCGATCGCCTTCAAGGGCGTGGCCAAGGCGAACGTGACCTGGGAGCGGGAGCCCGATCGCTATCGCTCGTCGCCGATCGCCGAGCGGGGCTTTTGCCGCGAATGCGGCACCCCGCTGACCTTCGAATTTCTCGACGGCGAGAACCTGGACCTGACGATCGGCAGCTTCGATGCGCCGGACCGCTTCCAGCCCCGCCACAACTACGCGGTGGAGAGCCTGCACGAACAGTGGCTCGACACGACCGCGCTGCCCCGATACCGCACCGAGGACAACCCGAACGTCGTCAAACGATGGATGGACGCAATTGGCCGACTACCCGACTGAAACGCACCGCTTCGCCAGCTTCGATGGGCAGGAGATCGCCTGGACCGAGATGGGGGAGGGGCGGCCCGTGGTGCTGATCCACGGCTATTTCTCCACTGCCGAGGTCAACTGGATCAAATACGGCCATGCCGCAAAGCTCGCCGCGCGCGGCCTTCGGGTGATCATGCCGGATCTGCGCGCGCACGGGCACAGCGCCAAGCCGCACGATCCCGCCGCCTATCCGCCCGACGTGCTGATGCGCGACAATTTCGCGCTGATCGCGCATCTCGGGCTCACCGACTATGACCTGGGCGGCTACTCGCTGGGGGCGCGCACTGTGGTGCGGATGCTCGCCAACGGCGCCACGCCGGACAAGGTGGTGCTCTCGGGCATGGGGCTGGACGGGCTGGTCGCGACCAAGGGCCGCGGCGCCTATTTCCACCGCGTGCTCACCAATCTCGGCAGCTTCCAGCGCGGCAGCTCCGAATGGCTGACCGAGGCCTTCCTCAAGACCACCAAGGGCGATCCGGTCGCGCTGCTGCGCATCCTCGACACCTTCGTCGACACCCCGCGCGACGAAATCGCGGCGATCACCCAGCCGACCGCCGTCATCTCGGGCGCGGACGATTACGACAATGGCTCGGCCAAGGAAGTCGCGGACCTGCTGCCGTACGGCCTGTTCATCGAAATCCCGGGCAATCACATGAGCGCGGTCACCCGGCCGGAGCTCGGCGATGCGCTGGTCGAGTTCCTCGCTGGTTGACGGGGGTGGGCAAGGCGCGGCAGGGTCGCGCCTTTCTTGATTCCCGGGGACTTAGCATCATGATCCGTACCGGCCTTTCGCTCGCGGCGCTCGCCGCGATGCTCGCCGCACCCGCCCAGTCGCAGACCAGCACGACGCCCGCCGCCGCGCCGACCGCGTCGGACGCCGCCGCGTTCCTGACGCGCGCGCAGCAGGAAATGGCGGCGTTCACGCTGACCGCCTCGCGGGTCGCCTGGGTCAACGCGACCTACATCACCGACGATACCGACGCGCTGGCGGCCGATTACGGCGCCAAGGGCACCGAGATGGCGGTCCGCTTCGCGCTGGATGCCGCGCGCCTGCAGAAGGCGCCGGGGCTCACGCCGGAGCAGCAGCGCCAGCTGACCATGCTCCGCGCCGCGCTGGTGCTGCCCGCGCCGACCACCCCGGGCGCTGCCCAGCAGCTCAGCGACATTTCGACCAAGCTCGGCTCCTTCTACGCCAAGGGCAAGGGTACGCGCGGCGGCAAGCCGATCAACGGCAGCGACATCGAAGCCGCAATGGGCACCAGCCGCGATCCCAACGAGCTCAAGGAGATGTGGGTCAGCTGGAACGACGCTGTCGGCGCGCCGATGCGCCCCGATTACACCAAGCTGGTCGGCATCGCGAATCAGGGCGCCAAGGAACTGGGCTTCGCCGACACCGGCGCGCTGTGGCGCTCGGGCTATGACATGCCGCCCGCCGAGTTCGCGGCGATGACCGACAAGCTGTGGAACGAAGTGAAGCCGCTCTACGTCGCGCTCCACACTTATGTCCGCCGCAAGCTCAACGAGAAGTATGGCGACGCGGTGCAGGCCAAGACCGGCCCGATCCGCGCCGACCTGCTCGGCAACATGTGGGCGCAGGAATGGGGCAATATCTATGACGTGGTCGCGCCCAAGGGCGCCGGCGATCTCGGCTATGATGTGGGCGACCTGCTCAAGGCCAAGAACTACGACTGGAAGAAGATGGTTCAGACCGGCGAGGGCTTCTACTCCTCGCTCGGCTTCGCGGCGCTGCCGGGCACCTTCTGGGAACGCTCGCTGTTCCTGAAGCCCGCCGATCGCGAAGTGCTGTGCCACGCCTCGGCCTGGGACATCGACGAGAAGGACGATATCCGCATCAAGATGTGCATCAAGGTGAATGCGGACGATTTCGTCACGATCCACCACGAGCTCGGCCACAATTACTACCAGCGCGCCTACAAGGCGCAGCCGGCGCTATACCGCAACGGTGCCAATGACGGCTTCCACGAGGCGATCGGCGATTTCGTCGCGCTGTCGATCACGCCCGAATATCTGGTGCAGATCGGCCTGCTCGATCGCGCCCAGGTGCCGAGCGCCGACAAGGATATCGGCCTGCTGCTCCGCCAGGCGATGGACAAGGTGGCGTTCCTGCCGTTCGGCCTGCTGGTCGACAAATATCGCTGGCAGATCTTCGACGGCACGATTCCCGCCAGCCAGTATGAGGCGGGCTGGAACAAGCTGCGCCTCCAGTACCAGGGCATCGTGCCGCCGGTGGCGCGCGACGAGACCAAGTTCGACGCGGGGGCCAAGTATCACGTGGCCGGCAGCGTGCCGTACACGCGCTACTTCCTTGCGCGGCTGCTCCAGTTCCAGTTCTACAAAGCGGCGTGCGACCAGTCGGGCTGGAAGGGCCCGCTGCATCGCTGCAGCTTCTACGGCAACAAGGAAGTGGGCGCGCGGCTGAACAAGATGCTCGAGATGGGCGCGTCCAAGCCCTGGCCCGATGCGCTGCAGACCTTCACCGGCAGCCGCGAGATCTCGGGCAAGGCGATGATGGAATATTTCGCGCCGCTGAAGACGTGGCTCGACGCGCAGAACAAGGGCCAGCCGCAGGGATGGTGATCGGAAGCGGGCGGCACGCCGAAAGGGTGCCGCCCCGTTTTACGCCTCCGGATCCTGATCCGGGATCATGTTCTCGTCGGCGATCTCGGCATTCCATTCGGCCGAGCTGTCGGTGCCGTCGGGCTGGTGTGCGGTGCCGGGCTGGGTGTCGGGCGTCTCGCGGGTCGGTTCGGGGTTCATGGCGCTCTCCTTGTCCAAGGGAAACGCGCCCGCCGCCGCCCGGTTCAGTGATGCGTGCGGAACAGGAAGAAGGCGCCTGCCGCGATCAGTGCGAAGCCGATCAGATGGTTCATCGTGATCCGCTGCCCCAGATACAGCACCGAGAAGGCGGCGAAGACGGTGAGGGTGATCACCTCCTGCATGCCCTTGAGCTGTGCCGCCGAATAGACCGCGCTTCCCAGCCGGTTGGCCGGCACGGCGAAGCAATATTCGATCAGCGCGATGCCCCAGCTGGTGAGAATGACCAGCAGCAACGGCGCGTTCTTGAACTTCAGATGCCCATACCAGGCGAAGGTCATGAACACGTTCGAGACGAACAGCAGCCCGATCGGCAGCAGGCGATCCATCATCGGCATGGCTGCTCAGCCCGCATAGGCGCCGCGCAGCCGATCCATCGACTCGCGGTGGGTGAGGTCGAGGTGCAGCGGGGTGACGGTGACGAACCCGGCCTCGATCGCGTCGAGATCGGTATCGGGCGCCGCCTGGTGCGGCATCCGCCCCATCGCCAGCCAGTAATAGGGGAAGCCGCGCGGATCGAGCCGCTTGTCGAGCGCGACGCGGCCATAGTCGCGAAACCCCTGCGACACGACCTTGATCCCCTGCACCGCATCGGCCGCGATCGGCGGGAAGTTGATGTTGACCAGCGTGCGCGGCTCCATCGCGACGTCGAGCAGCGGCCGCAGCACGCGCTCACCCCAGGTCTCGGCGGTGTCGAACGGTACCGCATCGCCCATGCCGCTGCGCGCGTATCGCTGGCTGAGCGCGATCGAGCGGATGCCCGCGAGCGCGCCTTCCATCGCCGCCGAGACCGTGCCCGAATAGCTGACGTCCTCGGCAAGATTGCCGCCGCGATTGACCCCCGAGAGGATCAGGTCGGGCTTGGCATCGGCCATCACCTCGCCCAGCGCGAACATAACGCAATCCGTGGGCGTGCCCTTCACCGCATAGCGACCCTCGCCGTGGCGGCGGACGCGGAACGGCTCGGTGAGGGTGAGCGAGCGGCCCTTGCCCGACTGCTCCTCGGCGGGCGCGACGACGGTGATGTCGTCGGACAGCGTCCGCGCGATCCGCTCCAGCACGGCCAGGCCGCGGGCATGATAGCCGTCGTCGTTGGTGAGGAGGATCCGCATTAGCCGCGCGGTTCGAGCAGCGTCAGCCCGCCCAGATAGGGCTGGAGCACCGCCGGCACCGACACCGCGCCATTTTCCTGCTGATAATTCTCCAGAACCGCAACCAGCGTGCGGCCCACCGCCAGGCCCGAGCCGTTGAGCGTGTGGACGAAGCGCGTGCCCTTCTCCCCCTCGGGGCGGTAGCGCGCGTGCATCCGCCGCGCCTGGAAGTCGGCGCAGGTCGAGCAGGAAGAGATCTCGCGATAGCGGTCCTGGCCCGGCAGCCACACTTCGAGATCGTAGGTGCGCGCCGCGGTGAAGCCCATGTCGCCGCTGCACAGTTTCATCCGGCGGAAGGCGAGGCCGAGCTTGGTCAGCACGTCCTCGGCGGCGTCGGTCATCCGCTCATGCTCCGCTTCGGACTGGTCGGGGGTGGTGATCGACACCATCTCGACCTTCTCGAACTGGTGCTGGCGGATGAAGCCGCGCGTGTCGCGGCCCGCAGCCCCCGCCTCGGAACGGAAGCAGGCGGTGAGCGCAGTCAGGCGGAGCGGCAGTTCCTCCTCGCTCAGGATCTTCTCGCGCACCGCGTTGGTCAGGCTCACCTCGGCGGTGGGGATCAGCCAGCGACCGTCGGTGGTCTGGAACAGGTCCTCGGCGAACTTGGGCAGTTGGCCGGTGCCGAACAGCGCCTCGTCGCGCACCAGCAGCGGCGGCACGCATTCCTCATAGCCATAGCTGCCGGTCAGCGTGTCGAGCATGAACTGGCCGAGCGCGCGGTGGAGCCGGGCAGCGGCGCCGCGCACGAAGGTGAAGCGCGCGCCGGACATCGCCGCCCCGGTCTCGAAGTCGAGACCCAGCGCCGGGCCGATCGCGTCATGTTCCTTCGGCGCGAAAGCGAAGGCGGGAACGGTACCGCGCTCGTGCACGAACACATTGTCATTCTCGTCCGCACCGAGCGCCACGTCCGGATAGGGAAGGTTGGGCAGGGCGGCGAGCCGGCCTTCCAGTTCCTCGCCCACCGCCTTTTCCTCGGCCTCGAGCGCGGGCATCCGCTCCTTGAGCGCCGCCACTTCCGCCATCAGCGCCGCGGCGGCTTCCTCGTCCTTCTTCGCCTTGGCGGCGCCGATCGCCTTCGAGGCTTCGTTGCGGCGCGCCTGGCCGGCCTGCAGCTCGGTCACCAGCGCGCGGCGGCGTTCGTCGAGCGCCAGCAACGCCTCCGACTGCGGCTCGAGGCCGCGCTTGGCCAGGCCCTGGTCGAAGGCTTCGGGATGTTCGCGGAGAAAGCGGATGTCGTGCATGGCGCGAACCTATGGCCGGGGCCCGTTCCCCACGCAACCCCGCCGCCGCCCGCCCGTTGGTTGCGCTCCAACTGAACAGCGACAAGGAGAGCGCGATGCTGGTTCCCCATGATGCGATGGTGGTGGTCGCCGACGGCCGCAAGCTGCTGATGCTGCGCAACCAGGGCGATGCGGAATATCTCAACCTCGAAGTGGTGCGGAAGGAACTCCACCCAAATCCTAAGGACTCGGATCAGAAGACCGATTCGTCGGGCGCGGCGGCGTCTACGCGCGGCGGCGGGCAGTTCGCATCGTCCGGCGGCACGATGGGCGAAACCGATTTCCATCAATTGGAAGAAGATCGCTTCGCCGCCGAGGTCGCGGGCATGCTCAAGGAAGAGGCGCTGCGCAACAGCTTCGAGTCGCTGATCATCGTCGCGCCGCCCAAGACGCTGGGCGAACTGCGCAAGCATTATCATATCAGCGTCAGCGATCGGCTGAAGGGCGAATTGGCCAAGGACCTGACCGATCATCCGGTGCCGGACATCGAAAAGGCGCTGCAGTCCGCCTGAAGACTCGTGGCGGACGGGGCCTGCGTCGCGTCCGCCACCGCCCGCCAGTATCGCGCCGAAGACCCGCCCCGTGTTCGATTTCAGGACGGAAGCTGCTTGCCGGACGGCGTCTGTGTCCGTCCGAAACGGAAAAAAGTGCAAGTGGTTCAGGGATTGCTAATTTCTACTGAACTATAGGGAATTCCCGCCAAAAAGCTTTCGCGGCATTGGCTTGTTAATGGCTGCTTGCGAAAGTATAGCGCCTGCGGGCAATGCAGTCTCTCGAGCGGCACGCCACCGGGGACTGGTGTGGAGAGTGGGAATGGCAACTGTTTTGGGCCGTTTTGACGAGCACGATAAAAGCGTTCCTCCGGCCGCGAATGATGGCGACGACGGCTATCGGCCGAGCGACGACGAACCCTTCATGAATCCGCGGCAGCAGGAATATTTCCGCAACAAGCTGAATGGCTGGAAGGACGCGATCTATCGCGAGGCGGCTGGCACGCTGAACCAGCTCCAGTCCGAGCCGCTGCGCGAGGCGGACCTCACCGATCGCGCCTCCAGCGAAACCGACTGGTCGATCGAACTGCGCACCCGCGATCGCCAGCGCAAGCTGATCGCCAAGATCGACGCGGCGCTGCGCCGCATCGAGGAAGGCGAATATGGCTATTGCGAAGTGACCGGCGAACCGATCCCGCTCGGCCGGCTCGAAGCCCGTCCCACGGCGACGATGACGGTCGAAGCCCAGGAGCGGCACGAGCGCAACGAGAAGATCAGCCGGGACGAGTGAAATCTACGTTCAAATCCGCTCCGGCAAAATACCGGGGCGGATTTCGGTTAATCCTTTCGTTAAGAGTTGTTGGTCTACTCCCTGCGGGTGCGAATCCGCCATCGAGAGCCAATCATGGACCAGCAATCTTACATCCCCGCCACCACGCTTTCGGCCGATGACTTTGCGGGCAAGCGCAGCGGTGCCCGCGACAGCCTGTTGCTGACCGCGCAGTTCCGCGTCGATGGCGAGGATGTCGGTACGGTGCGGGTGCGTAATCTTTCGGCCGGCGGGCTGATGGCCGAATATACCGGTCCGGTGGGCCTGCGCACGCCGGTGGAGATCGAAGTTCGCGGCGTCGGCTGGGTGAAGGGCAAGATCGCCTGGGCGGCCGAAGGGCGCGTGGGCGTCGCGTTCGACAATGAGATCGATCCGAAGCTGGCGCGCAAGCCGGTGGGCGGGGGCACCCAGACGCCGGCCTATGTAAAGCCGATCTTCACGCGCCGCTAAGCTGCGCCGAACCCATTCCGCCGAATCTCGCGCTTTCCGACATGCAGCTTCCGACATGCAGCCATTGCTGATGGAGCGTATGTCCCCGGCTCGCGCGGCAAGTTTCTGCCGCGCGAGTCCAAGGTTTCGGTAAATAGTCCGTGAACGGGACGGTTATCGCTGCATCTCTTCCTTGACCCGCAGCTTCTCTTTCTTCAATTGCGCTAACAGTATGTGATCGGGGAGGGGGCGCTGCGTTTCGCTGGCGATTCGCTGGTCCAGCTGCGAATGTTTGGCGGTAAGTGCCGAAAGATGCCCGGCGTGCATGAAGCATTCCTCCTTCGATAACTCTGAGGGGAGCGAACTACATCATGTTTTGCGCCGCTTGTCGCGTGCAGAATCAACACTGATCGACAGACCGCGGAAAAGCCGCGATGGTTCGCATGCCGGGCAACGATCCGGCGAGTCGGGCGCACTGGGGGCATAGAATGGACGAAAGCGAGATCCGGCGCCGGTTGGAGCCCCTGCGTGCCGAGCATCGCGACCTGGATGCCGCGATCGCCGCGCTGGCGGATAGCGGTACCGGCGACCAGCTGCAGATCGCGCGCCTCAAGAAGCGCAAGCTCAAGCTCCGCGACGAGATTTCGCTGCTCGAGGACCAGCTGATCCCGGACATCATTGCGTGATTGTTCCGTTTTGCTGCGACGCGGCAAAATTGGCGCTTTCCGCGCGTCGCGATCCTGTGGCAGCTAGAGGGGATGAAGCGCTCCGACGCCCTTACCCTGCACCGACGATTGGTCGACTCGCTCTATGTCGAGGCGATGGTGCTGGCGGATGAGGCGCGCGGCTATTTCGACCAGCTCGGCCGCGACGAGCGCGATGCGCTGGCGGCGCTGAGCCGGGTGGCGTTCTCGTGCGAGTCGCTCAAGGTGACGACGCGGCTGATGCACGTCATCGCCTGGCTGCTCACCCAGCGTGCGGTGGATGCCGGAGAATTGCAGCTGGCCGATGCCCGCGCCCCCGGTCGCCGGCTAGGCCCCGCACCCGAAACCGACGCCGCGCTGCTCGAGGACATGCCGCTCCAGGCGGTGATCATCGTGCGGGCGAGCATGGACCTGTATCGCCGCGTTGCCCGGCTGGACTCCGCCTTCGACGCGTCGCCGATCGCAGTGTCGAGCCCGGCGCGGCGGATGCTCGATCGGCTCGCCGGGGCCTTCTGAACGCCTAGAGCGCCAGCCGTGCCCGCGCGGCGGCATATTCCGCACCAAGGCGGTCGATCCGCGCCCCTGCCGGTTCGATCGCATGCACCGCGCCGATGCCCTGGCCCGAGCCCCAGATATCCTTCCACGCCTTGGCGCCGCCGAAGTTCATCGCGCTCGGATCGCTCTCGGGCAGATTCTCCGGATCGAGCCCGGCATTGACGATCGAGGCGCGCAGGTAATTGCCGTGCACGCCGGTGAACAGGTTCGAATAGACGATGTCCTCGGCGCGGCCGTCGACGATCGCCTGCTTATAGGCCTGGACGGCGTTGGCCTCCTCGGTCGCGATGAAGGGCGAGCCGATATAGGCGAGGTCGGCGCCCATCGCCTGCGCCGCCAGCACCGCGCCGCCCGTGGCGATCGAGCCCGAAAGGGCGACGGGTCCGTCGAACCATTCGCGCACCTCCTGGACCAGCGCGAACGGGCTCAGCCGCCCGGCATGGCCGCCGGCGCCTGCTGCGACCAGGATCAGGCCGTCGGCGCCTTTTTCGACGGCCTTGTGGGCGAAGCGATCGTCGATAACGTCGTGCAGCGTGATGCCGCCCCAGCCGTGCACCGCGTCGTTGAGCTCGGGGCGGGCGCCCAGCGAGGTGATGACGATCGGCACCTTCCACTTGGCGCAGCTCGCGACATCCTCCTCCAGCCGCGGGTTGGAGCGGTGGACGATCTGGTTGACCGCGAAGGGCGCGGCGGGCGTGTCCGGATGGTCGCGGTCCCAGGCCGCGAGTTCCTCGGTGATCTGGTGCAGCCACTCGTCGAGCTGGCTCTGCGGCCGCGCGTTGAGCGCGGGGAAGGAGCCGACGATCCCCGCCTTGCACTGGGCGATGACCAGTTCGGGGCAGGAGATGATGAACAGCGGCGAGCCGATGACGGGAAGCCGCAGACGATCGAAGAGAGCCGGTAGCGCCATGCCCGAGTGATACCGCAGCTACGAAGCCTGTCTAGGCGGGTGTCGGCGACGCTACGGCATGCACGGGCGGCCAAAGCGCCGACGCGCAACCCGATCCCGGAAAGCGCGCGAATCAGTCGATTCGGGTGAGGCCCGTCGCGTATTCGCGCTGCTTGGCGGCATAGAGCGCCGCACTGGCCCGCAGCATCGCGCGCTGCGCCGCGTCGAGCGGGCGGACCGCGCGGGCGGGGCTGCCCATGATCAGCTGGCCGGCCGGAAATTCCTTGCCCTCGGTAATCAGTGCGCCGGCCCCGACCAGGCATTCGGCGCCGATCACCGCGCGGTTGAGGATGATCGCGCCCATGCCGATCAGCGAGCCGTCGCCGATCGTGCAGCCATGGAGCACGGCATGATGGCCGACGGTCACCTCGTCGCCGATGGTCAGCGGTGCGCCGGGATCCGAATGGAGCAGTGCGCCTTCCTGGATGTTGCTGCGGGCGCCGATGACGATCGGCGTGTTGTCGGCGCGGACCACGGCGCCGAACCAGATGCTGGCGCCGCTCGCCACCCGCACGTCGGCGATCAGTTCGGCGCTCGGCGCGACCCAGGCATCCGCCGCGACCTGCGGCGCCTTTCCCCCAAAGGCGTAGAGCGGCATGCCGGTTAGAGCGCGAAGCTCTCGAAGCCGGCGGGCAGCGGCATCTGCATGCCGAGCGCCAGCGCCAGCGCGACGGCGCCGAGCAGCAGCGCGAGCGTCGAGGACAGCGAGAACAGCCCCCAGCCGACCAGCGTCACGATCGGTGCATCGGCGCGCTGCTCGCGGCGGTTGCGCTGCATCGTCAGCAGCACGAAGCCGGCGGCCATTGCGTACAGGAACACGAAGAATTCAGCCATTGCTACCACCCGATCTCTGCTCGCTTTCAGGGCTAACCCGTTCAGCTTTCAGCATCAATCCAGGGGAATTGCGGATCGCCGCGATGCAGCATGCATTCGCCGCATTTTCTTGGGAACAAATCGCCCCTCAGAGCGTAACGCCGCGCTTCCAGATCGCGATCTCGCGCTCGCCGTTGCGCTCGGCAGCCGTCGGATCCCCCGAGGCGATCGCCACGATCCGTTCGAGCAGGGCACGGCTCGCCGCCTCCATGTCCTCGGCGAGTACCTGCCCAGCGTCGAAATCGATCCAGCCCGGCTTGCGCGCGGCGAGGTCGCTGTTCGAGGCGATCTTGATCGTCGGCACCGGGAAGCCCAGCGGCGTGCCGCGGCCGGTGGTGAACAGGATGACGGTTGCGCCCGCGGCCGCCAGCGCGGTGGACGAGACCGCGTCGTTGCCCGGCGCTTCGAGCAGCGCGAGGCCCGGACGCTGCACGCGCTGGCCATAGCCGAGCACGTCGGTGACCGTCGCGTGTCCCGCCTTCTGCACCGCGCCGAGCGACTTTTCCTCCAGCGTGGTGATGCCGCCGGCGAGATTGCCGGGGGAGGGGTTTTCCGAGACTGGTTCGCCGTGCCGGGTGAAATAGGCTTTGAAGCCGTTCACCAGATCGACGATCTTCCCGAACACCGTCTCGGTCGCCGCGCGCGCCATCAGCAACTGCTCGGCCCCGAAGATCTCGGGAATTTCGGTGAGGATGGCGGTGCCGCCCGCGGCCGTGACCGCATCGCTCATCCGTCCCACCAGTGGGTTGGCGGTCAATCCTGAGAACCCGTCCGAACCGCCGCATTTCACCCCGAGGACCAGAGACGCGAGTGGCTCCTCGGTTCGCACGGCCTGTTCAGCCTGGTTGATAAGTTCCTCTACTAGAGCGATTCCCTCTTCGATTTCGTCGCCAGCCGCCTGCGCGCCGATGGTGCGGAGGTTGGGCTGAGAAATACCCTCCAACATGCCGCGCATCTGATTGGATTCGCAGCCAAGTCCGACAAGCAGAACGCCGCCGGCATTGGGATGGTTGGCGAGCGCCGTCAGGATTGCACGCGTGCCTTCCAGATCGTCGCCGAGCTGCGAGCAGCCGAAGGGATGCGCGAAGGCGTGGATGCCGTCGACCCGGCCGGCGAAGCGCGCGGCGGCGCGCTCGGCGATCTTCTCGGCGGTGCGGCCCACGCAGCCGACCGTGGGCAGGATCCAGATTTCGTTGCGGGTGCCCACCCGTCCGTCTGCCCGGCGATAGCCGAGGAAGGTTGGCCCGGCAGCGGCCGGTGCTGCTTCGAAGGCGGGCTGGTACGCGTAGCTGCCGCTCGCGGCGAGGGCGGTCGCCACATTGTGGGTATGCACGTGCTCGCCGGGCGCGATGGCCCGTGTCGCATGACCGATCGGGAACCCGAACTTGTGCACCGGTGCGCCGGCCTCGATCGGCCGGATCGCGACCTTGTGGCCTTGGGGGATGTCCGTGGTAACGGTGACCCCCAGCGCCGTGTCGCCTGCGTGCAGCGGGCGGAGGGCGGTGGCGACGGGGTCACGCGGGTCGATCTGGAACAAGGCTGCAGTCATCAACTCCGAGCATAGGGGGTTGCGAGCGAACCTCCTAGAGGCATCGTTGCGTGCTCGTGCCCCATTGCGGACGACGCGCCGTCAAAAACCCGCACTCGTACTATTCCGGAGCGGCGAGAACCGGCCGCCTGTGTTTCGGGGCCGTTAAGCCATTGGGCAGTAAAGGGGTATCCACGCCGTGGGGGAGTTGGATCGCGTGAAGGCACCACCGCCGCAGTCGGCCTTGATCAGGGCGATGATGCGCAGTTTTCGTTGGACGATGCGGCTGAGCCGCCTGCAGGCCTGGATCGCGGTCTGCACGGCGATGGTCGTGACGATCGTCGCCGATTGGGCGACCGGGCCGACGGTCTCGATGACGATCGGCTATCTGTTCGTCGACATTCTCACGGCATGGACGCTGCGCGAGCGCGCCGGCATCATCGTCGTGCTGTTCTCGATCGCGCTCGGCTCCGCCTTGAACGGGTTCGGATCGCTGCCGTTCCTGGACTTTCAGGCTCTCTCCGCGCCGGTCGTCGTCTGGAACACGGTGACTCGTGCCGCGGGTGCGATCATGATCGTGTTGATGGTGGCGACGCTGCGCCACACCATCGACGGCGAGTTGTGGCGCGCTTCCACGGATTATCTCACCCGCTCGCTCAACGGGGGCGCGTTTCGCAGCCAGCTGGAGCGGGTGGCGCAGATCGCGCGCCGTCGCGGTTCGACGCTGCTGCTGCTCTACATGGATCTGGACGGGTTCAAGGCGGTCAACGATCGGCACGGGCACGCGGCGGGGGACCTGGTACTCCGGCGTTTCGCCGACGAGGCCCGCGCACGGATGCGGCCCGACGACCTGTTCGCCCGGCTGGGCGGCGACGAATTCTGCGCCTTCCTCGCCATCGAGCGCGGCGTGGTGCCCGAGCAGGTCGCCGAGAGCCTCCATGCACGGCTCAGCGAGGCACTGCGCTCGACCGGCCATGCGGTCACCTGCAGCATGGGGGCGGTGGTGATCGATGCCCACGCGGCGCGGGATACCGAACGGATGATCGGATTGGCGGACGAGGCGATGCTGGAAGTGAAGCGCAACGGCAAGAACGCGATCCGGATCGCGTTCGACGAGCCCGGCACCGTGCGGCGGGCGGCATGACGCTCCACTTCTTCTCCGCCGCGTTCCGGCCCGAGGACGAGGCGCGCCGCCAGCGCGCAGTAGACGGTCTGCGCGCGGTATCGCCGAGCGATCCCGTGCTGCACGAACTGCTCGGCGAAGTCTGCATGGTGTTGCGCACGCCGATCGCGATGGTGACGGTCACCGACGGCGATGTGCAGCGGATGATCAGCGCGGTCGGGATCGAGCCGGTCGTGCTGCCGCGTTCGATCGCCTTTTGCTCGCATACCATCGCGGCGCCGGATGGGCTGCTCAGCGTCCCCGATCTCCACATCGATCCGCGCTTCCGCGCCAACCCGCTGGTCGCAGGCGGCCCCTGCGTGCGCTATTATACCGGCGTGGTGGTGCGGAGCGGGCCCTTCCCGATCGGCGCCGTGTGCGGGCTCGACCGCCGCCCCCACGGCCCCGCATCGTTCCGGCAGCGGGCACAGCTGCACAAACTGGCCGATGCGGTCGGCGACCGCATCGGGGCTGCACCGCGAACCTGCTGAGCGGACCGGTTTTTCCGGGCGGCTGCGGCGACTTGCTTGGAATGGCGGGGCGTTGCCGCTAGGCCGCAGCCATACGGCAACGGGAGAACGCCATGATCCGCACCGGCCTTATCGGCTTCGGCCTAGGCGGCACCGCCTTTCACGCACCACTGATCGACGCGGTCGACGGGCTCGAACTGGCGGCCGTTGGCTCCTCTCGGGCCGAGGCCGTCGCGAAGGCCTATCCGGGGGTGCCGGCCGTCAGCCCCGAAGCGCTGATCGCCGATCCCGCAATCGATCTGGTGGTGGTGTCGACGCCGAATGCCACGCATTTCCCGCTCGCCACGGCGGCGCTCGAAGCGGGCAAGCATGTCGTGATCGACAAGCCGCTGACCCCCAGCGCCGCCGAGGCCGAGGCGCTGATCGGCCTCGCCGAGGCGCAGGCGCGGCTGCTGGTGCCGTTCCACAACCGGCGCTGGGACAGCGATTTCCTCGCGGTACAGGCGCTGGTGCAAGGCGACCGGCTGGGCGAGATCCTCCTGTTCGAGGCGCATTGGGACCGCTTCCGCCCCGAATTGTCGCAGGCCTGGAAGGAAGCCGAGGGCGGCGGGCAGCTGCTCGACCTGGGGCCGCACATGATCGACCAGGCGCTGGTCCTGTTCGGCATGCCCGAGGCGGTGCAGGGCGATGTCGCCCGACAGCGTGGCAACAGCCCGGTCGACGACTATTTCACCGTGACGCTGTTCTACGGCACGCGCCGGGTGGTGCTGGCGAGTTCGCGGATGATCGCGGCGGCGCGGCCGCGCTTTGCGCTCCATGGTCGCGGCGGCAGTTTCGTGAAGTACGGGCTCGATCCGCAGGAGGCGGCGATGCGCGCCGGGGGATCGGTGCGCGATCCCGGCCATGGGCTGGAGGACCCGGCGCAATATGGCGTCCTGACGCTGCCCGACGGTTCGACCGAGACGATCGCGTCGGAGCGCGGCGACTATCGGCGATTCTATGCCGGGGTGGCGGCCGCGATCCGCGACGGCGCGGCACCGCCCGTTGCGGCGAAGGATGCGCTCGCCGGGCTCCAGTTGATCGAGCTTGCCCGGCAGAGCGCGGAAGAGGGGCGGCGTATCCCGCTCGCTTGAGCGGATAGCCCCGCGCGCCGTTCGAGGCGCGCGGGGCCGGGTCGGTCAGGGGTGCCAGCCGACCGGCAGGGTGCGCGCGGGCACATTGACGGTGGTCGTCGCGACGATGTCCTCCGCTGACTGGCCGAGCAGCACCTTGTAGCTGCCCCCGGCGATCTTCCACTGGTGCGCCGCGCCGTCGAACACCGCCAGCAGGCGCGGATCGACGGTGACCGAGACGGTCTTGGACGCGCCCGGTGCCAACGACACCTTCTGGAACGCGCCCAGCCGCTTCGGCGCTTCCCAGCCGGCGCCCGAGACATAGACCTGCGCCACGTCGGCGCCGGCGCGGCTGCCGGTGTTGCGCAGCGTGAAGGTCACGGTCACCTGGCCCTTGGGCGCGGTTGCCTTGAGGCCCGAATAGGCGAAGCGGGTGTAGGACAGGCCATGGCCGAAGGCGAATTGCGGCTTGTCGCCCTTCGCGTCGTACCATTTGTAGCCGACCGTGGCGCCTTCGGTGTAGCGGGTCTCGCCTTCGTTCGGCGCGCTCGGCTTGGGCAGCTGCGAGACGCTGCGCGGGAAGCTGGCGGGGAGGTGGCCCGAGGGGTTCACCTTGCCGGTCAGCACATTGGCGATCGCTTCGCCGCCCGCGGTGCCGGGATACCAGGCTTCCAGGATCGCCGCGGTCTTGTCGGCCCAGGGGGTGAGCACCGGGCCGCCGGTCTCTAGCACCACCACCGTCTTGGCATTGGCGCCAGCGACGGCGTCGATCAGTGCGTCCTGATTGTCGGTTAGGTTCAGCGACACGTCGAAGGCTTCGCCCGCCCACTGCGTGGCGAACACGACTGCGATGTCGGCCTGCTTGGCAGCTGCCGCGGCGGCGGCGGGGTCGGTGCCATCGAGATAGGAGATCGTCGCGCCCGGCAGCTGGCGGCGCAGCGCCTCCAGCGGTGCGGAGGGGTGGTACATGACCGGGCCCGGCCAGATCTTCGGCTCGAGCCCCGGCACGGCATTGCCGCCGACCGGATAGACCAGCGACGAGCCGCCGCCCGCCAGCACGCCCTTGTCGGCATGGCCGCCGATCACGACGATCCGCTTGGCGCTGGCGGCGAGCGGCAGCACGTCGCCCTTGTTCTGGAGAAGCACGATACCCGCCTCGGCATCGGCGCGGGTCACGTCGGCATGCGCCTTGAGCATCGCCGGGGCGAGATCGAGCGGCGCGCCGGTGATCGGGTGATCGAACAGCCCGTGCGCGAACATCGAGCGGAGGATGCGGTGCGCCATCTCGTCGAGGCGTGCCTTGCTCACGTCGCCCTTGGCGATTGCCGCCTTGAGCGGCTCGCGGAAATAGGGCTGCTCGTCGAACGGCCAGCCGGACTGCTGCTCCAGGCCCGCATTGGCGGCGGCGGCGGTAGAGTGGGTCGCGCCCCAGTCGGACATCACGAAGCCCTTCCAGCCCCAGTCGCGGCGCAGCACGTCGGTGAGCAGCCAGGGCTGTTCGCACGCCCAGAGCCCGTCTACCTTGTTGTAGCTGCACATCACCGAGCCCGGATCGGACTTCTCGATCGCGATGTTGAAGGCGAGCAGGTCGCTCATCCGCGCGGCGGTGCGATCGAGCACCGCGTTCATCTTGTTGCGATCGGTCTCCTGGTCATTGAACGCGTAATGCTTCACCGTGGAGATGATGTGGTTCGACTGGATGCCGGCGATCTGCGCGCCGACGATCGTGCCGGCGAGCAGCGGATCCTCGCCGCCATATTCGAAGTTGCGGCCGTTGCGCGGCTCGCGCAGCAGGTTGACGCCGCCCGCGAGCATCACGTTGAAGCCCGAGGCGCGCGCCTCCGCGCCGATCATCGCGCCGCCCTTGAAGGCGAGGGCGGGGTCCCAGGTCGCGGCGGTGGCGATGCCCGAGGGGAGCGAGGTGCGGCCGCGCTTGCGCTCGGCGCCGCCCTGCGTCGCGACGCCGACGCCGGCATCGGTCTGCCACTGCGCCGGGATGCCCAGGCGCGGGATGCCGGGAACATAGCCGGCGGAGCCCGGACGCGCCTCGGCGGGGGTCTTAAAGTTCTTGGGCGCGAAATCGGTGCCGAACAGGCCGAATACCAAGGTGAGCTTCTCGTCCTCGGTCATCTGCGCGAGGATCGCCTTGGCGCGCGCGTCGGGCGACAGCTTGGCGTTGGTCCAGGGGCGCGAGGCCTGGGTCTGCGCCAGCGCAGGCGCCGTAAAGGCAGTGGTGGCGGCGAGCGCGAGCAGCGGGGCTGCCAGCTTCAGAGCGTGTCGTTTCATGTCGTCCTCTCCTCCCGGATCGCTTGTCAACGTTGTCCGCTGCCTAGCATAAGAACGGCCGCCGACAAGAGCCGGCGGCCGTCTTTGCAGCGCGTCTTCTATATCAGGATCAGGCGCGGATGCGCACCGGCACCGATTTCGCCGCGGGCGTCTTCGAGGCGCCGTCGTGGTGGCCGAGCGCGATCAGCGGGTTGAGCTCGGGGTAATAGCCCGCGACGCAGCCCTCGGGCAGGTTGAAGGGCAGCACCTCCAGCCCTTCGACCACGCGGTCGACGCCATCCGAATCGTCGCCGACCAGCGCCACGCGCTGACCTTCCTTCAGCCCGGCGCGTTCCATCTCCCTGGGGCTGATCAGCAGCACGTCGCGCTTGCCCTCGATCCCGCGCAGGCGATCCGAATAGCCGTAAACCGTGGTGTTGAACTGGTCGTTCGAGCGCAGCGTCATCAGCCGGTACACCCCGTCCGCATCGGCGAAGCCGGTGGCGTTGAGGTGGCTGGGCACGGTGAACTCGGCCTTGCCGCTCTCCGTCTTCCAGTTTCGGTCGCGCGCGCTGTTGCCCTTGAAGAAGCCGCCGGGGGTGAACAGCCGCTGGTTGAAGTCCTTGAACTTGTCCGGATAGGTCGCCTCGATCGCATCGCGGACCAGCGCATAGTCGTTCGACCAAGCCTCCCAGGGGACATTGGGGTTGGGGTCGAGCGCGGCCTTCGCGATCCCGGCGACGATCGCCAGCTCGGGTTGAAGATGCGGGCTGGCCGGCTTGGCCTCGCCGATCGAACCGTGGATGCAGCTGAGGCTGTCCTCCATCGTCACCACCTGCGGCATGCCGTCGCGCACGTCGCGCTCGGAACGGACCAGCGTGGGGAGCAGATAGGCGGTCTCGCCGCAGAACAGGTGTCCGCGATTGAGCTTGGTGGCGATCTGGACGGTGAGGCCCATGCCGGTCCACGCCTTCTCCATCACGCGGTGATCGGGCACGGCGCGGAGGAAATTGCCGCCGAGGCCGAGAAAGGCGTTGATCTCGCCCTTGGCGATCGCCTCGCAGCCGGTGACGGTGGTATAGCCCTCGTCGCGCGGCGGCTGGAAGCCGTACTGCTCGGAAAGCTGGTCGAGCGGCACCAGCTCGGGCTTCTCGGAGATGCCGACGGTGCGCTGGCCCTGGACGTTGGAGTGGCCGCGTACCGGCGAGACGCCTGCGCCGAGGCGGCCGATATTCCCGCGCAGCAGCATCAGGTTCACCACGCCCGCGACATTGTCATAGCCGCCGACATGCTGGGTGAGCCCCATGCCCCAGATGCCGATCGCGCTTTCGGCCTGAATATAAACCTCGGCCGCGGCGATCAGGTCGGCGCGGGGCAGGCCTGTCTCGGCTTCGATCGTCTCCCAGCTGGTGCTGCGGACCTTCTCCGCAAATTCCTCGAAGCCGTGGGTGTGCTCGGCGATGAAGGCGCGGTCGATCACGCCGCCGCGGCGATCCTCCTCGGCGAGCACATGCTTGGCGATGCCGAGCATGGCGGAAATGTCGCTGCCCGGCTTGAGCTGATAATATTGGTGCGAGATCTCGGTCTTGCCGCCGGTCACCATCTGGAGGCTCTGCGGGTTGCGGAACTCGAGCAGGCCCTTCTCACGGATCGGGTTGAAGGTCACGATCTTGGCACCGCGCTTGCGGGCCGCGGTCAGCGTATGGATGAAGCGCGGGCTGTTGGTGCCGGTGTTCTGGCCGAAGAAGAAGATCGCGTCGCAATGCTCGAAATCCTCGAGCACGCAGGTGCCCACCGGCGCGCCGATCGTCGACTTGAGCGCGACCGAGGTGGTCTCGTGGCACATGTTCGAGCTGTCGGGCAGGTTGTTGTGGCCATAGAGCCGCGCGAACAGCGCCCAGGCGTAGCTGGTCTCCAGGCTCGCCTTGCCCGAGGCGTAGAAGATCGTGCTCTTCGGGTTATAGCCCCGCAGCTTCTTGCCGATCGCGCGATAGGCTTCATCCCAGGTGCAGGGCAGGTATTTATCGGTAGCGCGATCGTAGCGCATCGGATTGGTGAGGCGGCCGGCCTGTTCGAGGTCGTGGTCGCTCCAGCCGCGCAGCTCGGTCAGGGTGTGCTGGGCGAAGAACTCCGGCGTGGCGCGGCGAGTGGTGAGGTCCCACAGCGTCGCCTTGGCGCCGTTCTCGCAGAATTCGAACATGTGCGGCTTGGCCGGCTTGGTCCAGGCGCAGGAGGTGCACATCATGCCCCCGGGCTTGTTCTGTTTGGCGAGCGTCTTGAGGGCGTCGGCGCTCGGGCGTTCGGCGCCGGCGACCAGCGCCATGCCGCGCATCGAGCCCCAGCCGCCCTCGGCGCCCGCATAATGTATCGTTCCGTCTTTCGCCCGGGCCATCGCCACGCTCCTTGCACCACGTATCCTGCCTCTATCCCTGGGCCGGACGCCTGCCTATCTGCAACCCATGGATATGTGGTTCGATCGCAGGACGCCCGACGGGTCGGAGACCCGGCTCCAACGCAGCTTGATCGCGGAAGTGCCGGTCGCGATCGAAATCAACGGTCTGGGCTACGCCGTGATGATGGCGACGCCGACCGACCTGGAGGATTTCGCCACCGGCTTCGTCGCATCCGAGCGGCTGGGGGCGGCGGTGGACGTGGGAAGCCACCAGGCCGAGCAGGGTGTGGTGCTGCGGGTGACGCTGGCCGATCCCTCGACGGTGATCGAGCGGGTTCGGCACCGCACGACGGATTCGAGCTGCGGGCTGTGCGGGATCGACAATCTCGAAGCAGCGCTGCGCCCGCTGCCGAGGATCGAGGCGGAAAGCGGGGCGTCCTCGGCCGCGATCTTCCGCGCGGCCGAGGCACTGCGCGACCATCAGCCGCTCAACCGCGAGACCGGCGCCGCTCATGCCGCGGCGCTCTGCTCGGCGGCGGGGGAGATCCGCCTGGTCCGCGAGGACGTCGGGCGGCACAATGCGTTCGACAAGCTGGTCGGCGCGATGGCGCGGCAGGGGCTGGGCTGGGACGGGGGCTTCGCGTTGATCAGCGCGCGCTGCTCGTTCGAGCTGGTCGAAAAGGCGGTGCTGGCGGGCTGCCCGCTGCTCGCGGCGATCTCCGCACCGACCGCCTTGGCGGCGGAGCGTGCCCGCGCGGCGGGATTGCGGCTGGCCGCGCTGGTGCGGCCGGACGCCATGCTCCGGCTGGTGCCATGAAGCCGCTGGGTGCGATCCTGGCGGGCGGCCAGGCGCGGCGCTTCGGATCGGACAAGGCACTGGCGGCGCTCGACGGACGCGCGCTGATCGACCATGTCGCCGCAGCGCTGGCACCCCATTGCGACGGCGTGATCCTGTGCGGCCGCCCAGGCGAGGGCGGAATCCCCGATCGTCCGGCGTCCGGCCTGGGGCCGCTGGCGGGCCTCAATGCGGCGCTCCGTGAAACTGCCGAGCGTGGGATGGCGCGGGTGCTGGTCGCGCCGTGCGATACACCGCTGCTGCCGGCGGGGCTGCTGGCAGCGTTGTTGGCGCACGGCGGATCTTGCTTTGTTGCGCAACTGCCGGTGCTCGGCATCTGGGATGCGGCGCTCGCCCCCGTATGCGACGCCTATATTGCTTCCGGCGCGCGTGCCTCGATGAAGGCCTGGGCCGCGCACGCGGGCGCAACGGCAATCGATTGGGGGGCACCCATTCCCAACATCAACTCCTGCGACGATCTTTCGAGGGTCACCGGGTTTTTTCCTTAGTTCCGCTTCTCATTCGCATGCGCTAGGTCGTGCGCAATTTTCTGTCGGCGACGGCCGGCGGCAGGGGGATGGATGGAAAGCGTGTTCGCAGCCTTCTGGAGCGGGAACTACTCGCCCCATGGCTATTGCCTGTCGTGGCAGCCGCTGTTGCTGTGGACCCATATCGTCGCTGACACGCTGATTGCGTTGTCCTATTTCTCGATCCCGATCGCGTTGGTGGCGCTGGTGCGCAGCCGCAAGGATCTGGCGTTCGGCTGGGTGTTCTGGTGCTTCGCCCTCTTCATCCTCGCTTGCGGCATGACGCATGTGATGGGCGTGGTGACCCTGTTCAGCCCGCTCTACGGACTGGAGGCGCTGGTCAAGCTGCTGACGGCAGCGGTATCGGTGCTCACCGCGATCCTGCTCTGGCCGCTCCTGCCGACGCTGACCAAATTGCCTTCTTCGGAAAAGCTCAAGGAAGCCAATGCCCAGCTCGCCGCGATGGTCGAGCAGCGCGATGCTGCGCTCGCCGAGCTGAAGAGCGAAGTCGCCCAGCGCGAGACGGTCGAGGCGGCGTTGCTGCAGGCGCAGAAGCTGGAGGCGGTGGGGCAGCTGACCGGAGGCATCGCGCATGACTTCAACAATCTGCTGCAGGCGATCGCCGGCAATCTCGAGCTGATCGCGCGCAAGCCCGACGATGCCGACCGGGTGATCCGCTGGACGTCGAGCGCGCTCGACGCGGTGGAGCGCGGTCGCCAGTTGACCGGCCAGCTGCTCGCCTTCTCCAGCAAGCAGCGGCTCGACGTGAAGTCGGTGCGCCTGGCCGAGCTGGTCGGCGGCATGGCGGGGCTGGTCGAGCGCGCGGTGGCGCCGCTGGGGCGCGTGCGGATCGAGCGGATCGATCCCGTGTGGAACGTGCAGACCGATGCACTGCAGCTCGAACTCGCGGTGCTCAACCTCGCCTTCAACGCGCGCGATGCAATGCCCGAAGGCGGCGTGCTGACGATCTCGGCCGAGCTGCGCAGCGGCAAGGTCGCGCCCGACCTGCCGGCCGGCGACTATGTTGCGCTGCGCATTGCCGATACCGGCATGGGCATGACGCCAGAGGTGGTGGCGCGCGCGGTGGAGCCGTTCTTCTCGACCAAGGGCGTGGGCAAGGGGACCGGCATGGGCCTGTCGATGGCGTTCGGGGTGCTGCGCCAGTCGGGCGGCACGCTGCTGATCGACAGCGAACTGGGGCAGGGGACCACCGTCACGCTGCTGTTGCCGCTGGCGACGGTCGAGCCCCGCCGCGACGTGCACGACGATTCCGCCCGCGACGAGCGGATCAGCTTGGCGGGCATGACGATCGCGCTGGTCGACGACGACGCGCATGTTCGCGCGTCGCTGGCCGAAATGCTGCGCTCGGCGGGCGCGGTGGTGGAGGAGGCGGCAGACGGTGCTGCCGGGGTGGCGCTGGCGCAGAGCCGACGTTTCGCCGCGCTGGTGGTCGACTTCGCCATGCCCGAGCTGAGCGGCAGCGAAGTCGCCGACCAGGTCGCCACTACCGATCCGGCGCTACCGGTGATCCTGATCACCGGCTTTGCGGACTCGAACAAGCTCGACGCGATCGCCTCGCCCAACGTGACCATCCTGCGCAAGCCGTTCGATTCGCACGAACTGCTGCGCAAGATCCGCGCGGTCGCCCGCGGCTGAGGCCGCTCAGGGCAGGGCGGCGCGCAGTTCCTCGATCCAGGCCGTCGCGACGCTGTCCGACGGCGCGCGCCAGTCGCCGCGCGGGCTGAGCGCGGCGGCGCCCGAGACCTTGGGCCCGTTGGGCAGCGCCGAGCGCTTGAACTGGCTGATCTGGAAGAAGCGGAACAGGAAGGTTTCCAGCCACTTGGCGATGGTTGCCAGGTCGTACTGGTTGCGGCCCTCCGCCGGGAAGCCGATCGGCCACAGGCCCGCCTCGGCATCCCGCCACGCGTGCCAGGCGAGGAAGGCCACCTTGGACGGCTTGAGCCCGAACCGCGCGATATGGTGCAGGAAGAAATCGTGGAGCTCGTACGGGCCGATCCGGTCCTGCGTGCTCTGCATCTTGCCATCGGCATCGGCGGGGACGAGCTCGGGCGAGATCTCGGTATCGAGGATCGAGAGCAGCACGGTCGCCGCCTCGCCGTCGAACTGGCCGCTCTCGACGCTCCAGCGGATCAGATACTGGATCAGCGTCTTGGGCACGCCGGCATTGACGCCGTAATGGCTCATCTGGTCGCCGACGCCATAGGTCGACCAGCCCAGCGCTAACTCGGACAGGTCGCCGGTACCGAGCACGAAGCCGCCGTTGCGGTTGGCGAGACGGAACAGATAGTCGGTGCGCAGGCCCGCTTGGACGTTCTCGAAGGTGACGTCGTAGACCGGCTCGCCCTGCGCGAAGGGATGGCCGATATCCGCCAGCATCTGCCGCGCGGTAGGGCGGATATCGATCTCGGCGGCGGTGATGCCGATCGCGCGCATCAGCGCCCAGGCGTTGGACTTGGTGCCCTCGCTCGTCGCGAAGCCGGGCATGGTATAGCCGAGGATGTCGGTGCGCGGGCGGCCGAGCCGGTCCATCGCCTTGGCGGCGACGATCAGCGCGTGGGTGGAATCGAGCCCGCCCGAAATGCCGATGATCAGCGCCTTGCTCCTGGTCGAGGCTAGCCGCTGGCGCAGGCCTTCCACCTGGATGTTGAACGCCTCGTAGCAATCCTCCTCCAGCGCCGCCGGGGTGTTGGGCACGAAGGGGAAGCGGCGGGTCGGGCGGAGCAGCCCGCGATCGGCGAAGTCGGGCTGGTGCGCGAAGGCGATGCGGCGGAAGCGGGTTTCGGGCATCCCGGCGTTGCGGGCGTTGTCGTTGAAGGTGCCGTCGCGCATCCGCTCGAGCCGCAGCCGTTCAAGGTCGAGGTCGGCGTAGGTGATCGCATCGGTCAGCTCGAAGCGCTGCGAAGCGGCGAGCTTCTCGCCGAATTCGTAGATCAGCCCCTGGCCGTCCCAGGCGAGATCGGTGGTGCTCTCGCCGGGTCCCGAGGCCGAATAGAGATAGGCGGAGATCGTCCGCGAGCTCTGCGAGGCGCAGAGCAGCTCGCGCTCGCGGCCCTTGCCGATCACGATGTTCGAGGCAGACAGGTTGCACAGCACCAGCGCCCCGGCCATCGCCCCTTCGGTGGAGGGGGGCTGGGGCGCCCAATAATCCTCGCAGATCTCGATATGGAAGACGAAGTCGGCCAGGTCTTCCGCGGCGAACAGCAGGTCGGGGCCGAACGGCACCGTCTGGCCGGCGACGGTGATGGCGAGGTCGCGCAGCCCAGAGCCCGAGGCGAACCAGCGCTTCTCGTAATATTCGCGGTAGTTGGGCAGATAGGTCTTGGGCACCACGCCCACGATGCGGCCGCGCGCGATGGCGATGGCGCAATTGTAGAGGCGGCCGTTGCGCGCCAGTGCCGCGCCGACCAGCAGCACCGGCTTCAGCGTGCGGCTCGCCTCGACGATCGCGGCGATGCCGGCCTCGGTGGCGGCGAGGATCGTGTCCTGCAGATGCAGGTCGTCGATCGCATAGCTGGTGACGTTGAGTTCGGGGAAGACGAGGATGTCCGCGCCGGCGGCGTCCCCCGCTTGCGCCAGCGCGATGGTCGCGCGGGCATTGGCGGCGGGATCGGCGACGGTGCCGACGGGCGTGCAGACGCCCGCGCGGATCATGCCGTGACGGTGGAGCGCGAAGAACGGATGCGGATCGGCCATGCGTGTGTCCTATGCCGGGGACCATGGCCTGCCAACCCCGCGGGGGCGGGATGTATCCGGGATAGGATGCTTAAGCCCCTCCTCCTTGGAGGAGGGGTTGGGGGTGGAGGAATTCCAGAACGCTTGGTGGCCTCGATAAGACAGGGCCGAACCCCAACCCCGCATCAGGTGAACAGCGCCCCGCGCGGTTCAGGCGCTGCCGGGGGCAGCGCCGACCTGATGCGCCCGAAGGGGAGGGCTACGGCAAGTTTACGCCTTGGCCGCGTAGATAAGCCGGCCCGGCCCCAGCCGTTCGAACACCTTGGCCAGTTGGCGTTCGCCGACGGCGAAGCAGCCCTGGCTGCGGCCGAGCTTGCCGTGCTTCGACACCATGTCCGGGTTCGCATACCAGGCCGAATGGACCACGATCGCGCGCGCCATGGCGTTGTTGTTGGTCGGGTCCAGCCCGATCAGCCGCTGCGAATCGCCATGCTTGCCGACATAATAATCGGCGGTGAGGAACGCGCCCTCGCACGTCGCTTCGGAATTGATCTGGTTGGAGAAGCGCTGGAGCACGCCGGTATGGCCCGGATCGGAACCGATGCCGTGCGCGACCAGCAGCGGCTCGACTTCACCGGTACCCATGTTGACCAGGAAGAAGCGCGGCTGCGACGAAGGCAGCGAGAAATCGGCAACGGCGATCCGGTCGTGCGTGTCGACATGCATCGAGTGCCGGTCGAGCGCCGCGGTCGCACGCTTGAACAGGTCCGGCCGGATGCCGGCGGGGACGATCCGCGGCTGGGCGGCAACCTTGGGTGCCGCATGCAGCGAAGCCACCGGGGCCGGCTGGATCCGCGGCGGTGGTGGCGCAGCCGCCAGCGTCGTCCCGATGGTGCGCGAGGCACAGGCCGAAACCGCTGCGCCGCTCGCCATTACCAGCGCGGATTTGAGCAAAGCCCGACGTGTTTGTACCGAAGCGTTCGAATCCATGATCTTTGTTCTGCGCCCGCAAATTTCTGTCATGCCCGGGAAACCGTATAGCAGAAGCATCGTTAACGATGGTTCCGCTAATGCCGCTTGATGGCGCGTTTCGGCGCACCTCCTGCCCGGTTCACCGACCCGTCATGTCGTTTCGGGACGGCGGGAACGAACCATCGGGCGAATCGCGCCGCATCGCACTGGCATCGTTGATCTCTTCCCGAAACGAAAAAAATCTGTGTCGCGCCGCGTCTGCGAAGCGCTAGAGGCGCGGCATGACCATGTCCTATGAACAGGCCGTCGCGGCGCTGATCGAGGCCGGCAGGCGGCTCGACGCGCGCGGCTGGGCGCCGGCGACCTCGGGCAATTACTCGGCCCGGCTCGACGATGGCAGTGTCGCGCTGACCGTCTCGGGACGCCACAAGGGCCGGCTGACCGGCGACGGGATCATGCGCGTCGATCTGGATGGCCGGCCGCTCACCGCCGGCAAGCCGTCGGCGGAGACGGATCTTCATCTCGCACTCTACCGGCTGTTTCCCGAAGCCGGCGCGGTGCTGCACGGCCATTCGCCGCAGGCGGTGGGGCTGAGCCGGGCGACCGAAGCCGACGGCATCACGCTGGCGGGGCACGAAATGCTCAAGGCCTATCCGGGCCATACCACCCATGCGGCCGAGGTACGGCTGCCGATCGTCGACAACAGCCAGGACATGGCGGTGATCGAAGCGGCGATCCGCCCCGCGCTGCTGGTACCCGGCGCCATTCCGGCGTATCTTATTCGCAGCCACGGGCTCTATGCCTGGGGCAAGGACGTGGACGAGGCCGAACGCGTGCTGGAGGCGACTGAATGGATGATTGCCGCCGAGCTCGCCGAGGCCAGCTTCAGACGGGCATGGACACGATGAGCCGACTTCGTATCTTCTTGGAAACCGGCACGACGCCGCTGCTCGACACGCAGGATCCGGTGACGATCGCGGAGGAGCTGGCGATCCGCGGGGTGCGCTTCGAGCGCTGGCCTTCGCGTGCGATCGCAGCGGATGCCGACCAGGCGGGGGTGCTCGCTGCTTTCGCGCCCGAGGTCCAGCGGCTCAAGGGCGAGCAGGGCTATCGTTCGGTCGACGTGATCCGGATGCTGCCCGACCACCCCGAAAAGGATGCGCTGCGCGCCAAGTTCCTGTCCGAGCATCGCCATGCCGAAGACGAGGTGCGCTTCTTCGTGGAGGGGGAGGGGCTCTTCACGCTGCATCTGAACAATCGCGTGTATGCGGTTCTTTGTACGGAGGGCGACCTGATCTCGGTGCCCGCCGGTACCCCACATTGGTTCGACATGGGGCCGAGCCCCCGCTTCACCGCGATCCGGCTGTTCACCAATCCCGACGGGTGGATCGCCCAGTTCACCGGCGACGCCATCGCCGACCGCTTCCCGCGCCACGAGCCCATCGCCGCCTGACCCGCGACGCAGCGAGTATCCCCATGACCCAGACCAAGGCCGTCCTGCTCGACATCGAGGGGACCACGAGCAGTATCGCCTTCGTTGCGGAGGTACTTTTCCCATATGCTGCCAGGCATTTGGCAAGCTATATCGAGGCCCATTGTGAAGAGGTCGCACCGATCCTCGCCGAAGTGCCGGGCGACGACAAGGTGGCGACCCTGCTCGCCTGGATCGCCGAGGATCGCAAGGCGACGCCGCTCAAGACGCTGCAGGGGCTGATCTGGGCACAGGGCTATGCCGACGGCACGCTGCAGGGGCACGTCTATCCCGACACGCCCGAGGCGCTGCATCGTTGGTATACGGCCGGCGTGTCGATCTACATCTACTCCTCTGGCTCGATCGCGGCGCAGAAGCTGATCTTCGGCCATTCGATCGCCGGCGACCTGACACCGATGCTCTCCGGCTATTTCGACACCACGACCGGGCCGAAGCGAGAAGCTGAGAGCTATGCCAAGATTACGGCTGCAATGGGCTGCGAAGCAAAGGAAATCCTGTTCGTGTCCGATATGCAACCGGAGGTCGATGCCGCGCGCGCGGCAGGGCTGGGGGCGCTGCTGATCGATCGCGCCGGCGGCCCCGCCGACATTCACTCGCTCTCGGAGGTTCGCCTGTGATCCTCGAAGGCAAGCACATCCGTTCAATCGCGCGCACCGCGGACGGCAAGGGCATCCGCATCCTCGACCAGCGCCAGCTCCCCTGGGAAATCCGCTGGGTCGAACTGCGCGACCTCGATGCCGCCGCAGTGGCGATCCGCGAGATGTGGACCCGCGGTGCCCCGATGATCGGGGCGACGGCGGCCTATGGGTTGGCGATGGCGCTGGCGGTGGACGCCAGCGATACGGGGCTCGATGCCGCCTATGCGATGCTGGTAGAGACGCGACCCACCGCGATAAACCTGCGCTGGGCGCTCGAGCAGGTGCGGACGGCGGTAGAGGGCCTGCCCTATGGTGAGCGCGCTGCCGCCGCCTATGCGCGCGCCGATGCGATCTGCGACGAGGATGCCGAGCTCTGCCGCGCGATCGGCGAACATGGGCTGGACCTGCTCCGCGGGCTCCACGCCAGGCATCCCGACCGGCCGCTCAACATCCTCACCCATTGCAATGCGGGCTGGCTGGCGACGGTGGATTACGGCACCGCGACGGCGCCGATCTATCTCGCGCACGATGCCGGCATTCCGGTGCACGTCTGGGTCGATGAGACCCGCCCGCGCAATCAGGGCGCGCTGCTCACCGCCTTCGAGCTGCGCAACCACGGCGTGCCGCACACGGTGATCGCCGACAATGCGGGCGGGCTGCTGATGATGCAGGGGCAGGTCGACGCGGTGATCGTCGGCACCGACCGGGTGACCGCCAATGGCGACGTCTGCAACAAGATCGGCACCTATCTGAAGGCGCTCGCGGCGCACGACAATGGCGTGCCCTTCTATGTCGCGCTGCCCTACACGACCTTCGATCCGGCGACCGCCAGCGGTGCCGACATCCCGATCGAGGCGCGCGCGCCCGAGGAAGTGACGCGGCTGACCGGCCCCGACGAAGCTGGCCGTATCGCGACGATCCGTGTCACCGACTCCCCGGCGCTCAACCCGGCCTTCGACGTGACCCCGGCACGACTGGTGACGGGCTACATCACCGAACGCGGGGTGCTCGACCGGATCTGAGGCGTCAGGACAGCGCCGCGCGCCAAGCCTTCACCCGCGCGAGCGCCTCGTCCAGCACCGCGTCTTCCTTGACGAAGCAGAAGCGAACGACGTTGGTCACCGGATCCTCGGCGTAGAAGGCCGAGACGGGGATCGTCGCGACCTTGGCCTCGTCGACGAGGCGTTCGCTGAAGGTCACGTCGTTCATCGCCAGCCCGGAGGCGGTGAGGTCGACCGAGAGGAAATAGGTCGCAGCACTTGGCAGCACCGCGAAGCCGGCGTCGCGCAGCCCCGCCGCAAGCCGGTCGCGCCCGGCCTGGAAGCGGTGGCGGGCGTCCTGTACCCAGTCGTCCTGCGTCGTCAGCCCCTCGGCCACCGCCCATTGCAGGTTGGGCGGGGTGGTGAAGGTGAGGAACTGGTGCGCCTTGGCCACCACCCGGGCGAGGGGCGGGGCGGCGCACATCCAGCCGACCTTGAAGCCGGTCAGCGCGAATATCTTGCCCGCGCTGCCGATCTTCACCGTCCGCTCGCGCATCCCGGGAAAGCCGATCAGCGGCAGATGGCGGGCGCCGTCGAAAGTGACGTGCTCCCACACCTCGTCGCAGATCGCGGTGAGATCGTGCGCGACGCAGAAGTCGGCGAGCATCGCCAGGTCCTCGGCGCTGGCCATCGTCGCGGCGGGGTTGAGCGGGTTGTTGAGCAGGATCAGCCGGGTCTTGGGCGTCGCCGCGGCTTCCAGCGCGGCACGCTCGATCCGCCATTCGGGCGGGCTGAGGCGGACGAAGCGTGGCACGCCGCCGGCCCGGCGGATCAGCGGCACATAGGCGTCGTAGAGCGGCTGGAAGCAGAGTACTTCGTCGCCCGGCTCGATCAGGGCGAAAAGGGCGGCGGCCAGCGCTTCGGTCGCGCCCGAGGTGACGATCACTTCTTCGGCCGCGAGGTTGAGCGCCTGGTGGCGGGCATAGTGATCCGCCACCGCCTGGCGCAGTTCGGCCAGCCCGGCCATCGGCGGATACTGGTTCGATTTCTCCAGCACCGCGCGCGCGGCGGCCTCCAGCACGGCCTCGGGCCCGCGGCCGTCGGCAAAGCCCTGGCCAAGATTGATCGCGCCGTTCGCGCGGGCGCGGGCTGACATGGCTTCGAAGATGGTGGTGCCCATCGAGCAATAGATCGGGTTCATCGCATGCGGCTATGGCGGAGTGCGGTTGCGCCTTGCAAGCCGGGGCGGAACCGCCGCATGAAGACGGCGGTTGATGACCGTGTGTTTCGAAGGAAGACGATGACCAAGAAACCGCCCGTGCCCGCCGAGTCCCAGTCGCCCTATCCCAAGGCCGAAGCGCCGCACGCCGGGGAAGGGGAGGCGCTTGCCGCCGCCAAGGAGATCGCGGAGGCGGCCAAGCGTCGCATGCCGAGCTCGCGCCAGATCGGCATGGGTGCCGCGATCGGCGTCGGGTCCGCTGCGATCGTCGCCGGCCTTCTTTACTGGAAGGGCGGTCGCAAGGACCGCAAGTAACGCATTGACCGTTCGGCTGCGGCGGGAACGGCACGATGTGCTCCCGCCGCATGCTTTGCGCGAGCCGATCACCGTGCATGTGTTCATCTGCAAACCTGCGGACCATAACGTAGGGAATGCCAGGCAGCGTCGGCCTATCCGGATTTTCTGAACTGGAACGGCGCCTTCACAACGCTATTTCCGATGTTCCCTCCGAGTGTTCTAAGCGCTTTTCCGGAGGTTGTTTCTGCGCTCGGTGACCGATCGGTAAGAGATCGTTCCTATAATGCGATAAACCACAGACCGGGAACGGGGTTGGGTATGCGCGTGCGGGTTCGGTTTTTTGCCATTGCTGGTGCTTGGGTCGCCCCTGCGGCCGCAGGCTGCCGACCGTCGGCGCCGGGCGCCGACCGAGCGTGACCACGCCCCTTCTCTCCCTTTCGGCGATCGGTTCGGCCCTAGCGCAGGTCGCGATCGACACCAGCATGTTCGGGCGCGCCAAAAACTATCGGAAAGACCAGAAATGATTGCATCGATGAAAATTCCGAGGAAGCTCGCACTGTCGTTCCTGCTGATCTGTGCATCGGCAGCGATCGTGATGATCGTGTTCTTCATGAACATCTCGATGATCCGTTCGGTCACCGACCAGAACAATCTCAGCCAGCAGATCCATTCGAAGACGCTGACGCTGGAAACGGCGCTGCTGCGCCAGAACAGCCAGCTGCGCGGCTTCCTCGTCACGGCCGATCCCACGTACCTGAAGTCGTACGACGAGGGGCGCAGCGAATATGACGAGACTTCGGCCGAGCTGGAAAAGCTGCTGACCGATCCGGCGCTGCTCGAGGCGCTGCGCAAGTCGCGCACCGAAACATTGTCGTGGCGCGAGAAGTGGGGCGACCGGCTGATCGCGCAGGTCAAGGCCGGCAAGCGCGAAGAGGCGCAGGCCGAGGTCCGCGGCGCAGGCAAGGCGGTGCTGGTGTCGGCCGCGGTTCTGCCGCTGCGCGCGATCAAGGACGCGCAGGCCGAAGCGATCGAGAAGAACGGCGCGCGCCAGGAAGGCGCCATCACTACTGCCACCACCGTGCTGATCATCGGCGCGATCGCGCTGATCGGGATCGCGATCGGTCTGGCGGTCACGCTCAGCAGCATCATCGCCCGCCCGATCAGTCAGCTGACCCGCACCATGGCGGACCTGGCCGCCGGCCGGAACCATGTCGAGGTACCCGCCACCGCGCGCGGCGACGAACTGGGCGACATGGCCCGCGCGGTGCTGGTGTTCCGCGATGCCGCACTCGCCAAGGAAGCGTCGGACGCGGCCAGTGCCAAGGCCGAGGCGACGCAGAAGATGGTCGTCGAAACCGTCTCGTCGCACCTCGCCGAACTGGCACAGGGCAACCTCACCGCGCAGATCAACGTCGAGTTCCCCGGCGAATACAGCGTGGTGAAAACCAACTTCAACAACGCACTGTCGAGCCTGCGTGAGCTGATCGCGTCGGTGATCGAGGCGACCGCGTCGATCCGCACCGGCTCGAACGAGATCGCCCAGGCCAGCGAAGACCTCGCCCGCCGCACCGAAGCCAATGCAGCCAGCCTCGAAGAAACCGCTGCCGCCGTCACCCAGATGGACCAGCGCCTCAAGGCTACCGCCGCCGCCGCCGGTCGCACGGTGGAGCGCGCCGACGGCACGATGTCGACGGTCGACAACGGCCGCAGCACCGCCGACGAAGCGGTGCAGGCGATGACCCGCGTGTCGGACAGCGCCAAGGGCATCGATAGCGTCATCGAAGGCCTCGACAAGATCGCATTCCAGACTCGCGTTCTCGCGATGAACGCCGCGGTCGAGGCCGGTCGTGCGGGTGAGGCGGGCCGCGGCTTCGCTGTCGTCGCCGACCTCGTTTCGGCGCTCGCGATGCGCGCCGAAGAGGAGGCCGGCCGCGCCCGCGACCAGCTGACCGCGACGCAGAGCGACATCGTCACTGCCGTGCAGGCGGTGCAGCGCGTCGACGGCGCGCTGGCCGACATTTCCAGCGGCGTGGGCGAAGTCCACCAGCTGCTCGGCAACATGGCCTCGGACAATCAGGCGCAGTCGAGCGCGGTCACCGAGATCAGCGCCGCGCTGGGCGAAATGGACCAGTCGACCCAGCAGAATGCCGCGATGGTGGAGGAAACCTCGGCCGCCGCGCGCAACCTGGCGAGCGAAGTCAGCGTGCTCTCCGAGCAGGCCAGCCGCTTCAAGGTCGGCAATGGCGGGGGTGCTCCGATGCAGACTTCGCGAGTGGCGCCCAGCCGCTTCAACGGCGGCAGCGTCAAGCCGCTTCCGGCGGCCGCCGTCTCGGCCCTCGTCCGCAGCAACGGCGCGGACGACGACTGGCAGAGCTTCTGATCGTCGGAAGCACGTGAAGACCGGGCATGGCCGTTCGATCCGGTTGCGAATCGGACGGCCCCCGGCGACAAGATCCGACGCGGCTTCTGCCCGGGAAATGGTAATGAACATGATCGCACCCCGGACGGGTATTGCGGAGATCGCGCGCATGGCGCGCGTCGCCACCGAGCTGGGCTCGCCGTTCATCGGCGAGGTGCTGGCGGCCGGATTGCGCCAGCTTGGCCGCGGCCCGCACAGCGAGGCGCTGATCACGCACTGGGAGGGCGATCCTGCCTCCGCGGCACTCGCGATGCGCTTCAACGCTGCGCTCCACTTCCTCGCCCGCCGCGGCAATCCGCCGGCCCTGGCGGCGCTGTATCGCCACGAACATGACGATTTCGACGGCGCGATCGGCGAGGCGCTGGCCGTCGAAGACGATTTGATCGCCGGCTTCCTGCGCCGCACGCCGCAGACCAATGAAGTCGGTCGCTCCGGGGCGATCGTCGCGGCGCTGATGCAGGTGCGCCGCCGCTTCGGCCTGCCGTTCGAGATCCTGGAAATCGGTTCGAGTTGCGGCCTCAACCTCAATCTCGGCCGCTACGGGTTCGATCTCGGCGGGGCGCTCGCCGGGGATCGCCAGTCGCCGGTGCAGGTGACGCCCGACTGGCACGGCCCGGCGCCGCAGCCTGCGCCGCTGGAAGTCGTCTCTGCACGCGGCGTCGACCTCAATCCGCTCAGCGCTTCGGATCCGGCGACCTGCGAGCGCCTGATGGCCTATATCTTCGCCGACCAGCCGCTACGGCTACACCGGCTGGAAGAGGCACTGGGCATGGCGCGGCGTCATCCGCCCCAGATCGAGAAGGGGGATGCTTCCGAGTGGCTCGCCCGCCAACTCGCCGTGCCGCAGGAAGCGGGCGTCTGCCGCGTCGTGATGCACTCGATGGTGCTGCAATATCTGCCGCCGCGCGACCGTGCCGCGGTGGTCGCGATGATCCAGGATGCCGGGCAATATGCCACGCCCGAGCGACCGCTCGCCTGGGTCGGCTTCGAATGGACCGAGACGCGCAGCGAAGTGCGGCTGTCGCTCAGCTGGTTCCCCGGCGGGGAGGAACGCCGCGTGCTCGCGACGTGCCACCCCTATGGCAATTCGGTCGACTGGCGCGGCTAGACCTGCACCGCGTGCTCGGTGCGGCCCTCGCTGCCGAATACGCGTAGGTAGCGCTCGATCTCGGCAGGCTCGCCGGTGGCCTTGGCCGGATTGTCGGAGAGCTTAACCGCCGGGCGGCCGTTCGCCGCCACCACCTTGCAGACCAGCGAGATCGGCTCCAGCCCGGCCTCACCCTCCGGATCGCAGCCGCGGAAATCGTTGGTGAGGTTGGTGCCCCAGCCGAAGCTCATCCGCACCCGCCCATTGAAATGGCGATAGGTCGCCTCGATCGATTCGACGTCCATGCCGTCGGAGAAGATCAACAGCTTCTCGCGCGGATCGCGGCCATGCGCCTGCCACCAGCGGATGATCTGCTCGCCGCCCGGGATCGGCGGCGCGCTGTCCGGGCGGAAGCCGGTCCAGTCGCCCACCCAGTCGGGCGCGCGGGCGAGGAACGAGGTGGTCCCGAACGCATCGGGCAGCGCGATCAGCAGATTGCCGCCATAATGGGCGCGCCACTGCTCGAGCACGCGGTAGGGCGCATCCGCGAGGCTGGCGTCGTCGGGCGAAAGCGCCGCTTCCACCATCGGCAGCTCGTGCGCATTGGTGCCGATCGCCTCCAGGTCCGCGTCCATGGCGAGCAGCACGTTCGACGTGCCGATGAAGCGGTGGCCGAGCCCTTCCTTGAGCGCCTCGACGCACCAGCGCTGCCACAGGAAGCCGTGGCGGCGGCGGGTGCCGAAGTCCGACAGCACGAGATCGGGGAGCGTCCGCAGCCGCTCGACCTTGTCCCACAGCTTGGCCTTGGCGCGGGCATAGAGCACGTCGAGCGCGAACCGGTCGCGACCCCGCATCGCCGCGCGCGACCGGAGTTCGTTGACGATGGTCAACGCCGGAATTTCCCACATCGTCGTGTGGGTCCAGGGGCCGTGGAAGTGGAGCACGAACTGGCCGTCGCGCCGCTCCAGTTCATATTCCGGCAGCTGAAACTCGGCGAGCCAGGCGAGGAAGTCCGGCGCGAACATCTGGGTCTTGCCGTAGAAGCTGTTGCCGGCGAGCCAGATCAGTTCCTTCTTGGCGAAGCGCAGCGAGCGGGCATGGTCGAGCTGGGCGCGCAGTTCGGCCTCGTCGATCACCTCGGCGAGCCGCACCGACTTGCTGCGGTTGATTAGCGAGAAGGTGACCTGCGTCTCGGGATGGAGACGCCGGATCATCTGCAGCATCAGCAGCTTGTAGAAGTCCGTGTCGAGCAGGCTGCGGACGATCGGATCGAGCCGGAAATTATGGTTGTAGGTCCGGCTCGCAATATCGGTGAAGGTCATGGCGCCTTCTTATTCCCAGCCGCCGCCAAGTGCGAGAAAGATCGCTATCTGGTCGTCGGGCAGCTTCGCCTCGGCCGTGGCATAGCTGGCTTCCGCCTGGGCGAGGCTGCTCTGCGCCTGGAGCAGCGCGAGGAAATCGCTGCGGCCGAAGCGGAACAGCCGGCCGGCCTGGTCCGCCGCCGTCGCCGCGCTGTCGCGCGCCTGGCGGAGCGCCTCGGCCTGGTCGCGGTCGCGGGCATAGGTCTCCAGCGCGGTTTCGGTGTCGCGGAGTGCGCTGAGCACGGTGGAATCGAAACGGGCGATGTCGGCATCGACCTGCGCACCTGCCGCCTCGATCCGAGCGCGGACAGCGGGGCGATTGGGGAAGCTCCAGCTGATTAGCGGTCCCAGGCTGAAGCCGAAGGAGGTCGGGCCGCCGGCGCGATCGACCAGGCCGCTCAGCCCCGCCGAGCCGGCGAGGTTGATCTGCGGGTAGAGATCGGCGGTGGCGACCCCGATCCGTGCCGTGTCGCCGGCGATGGTGCGTTCGGCCTGGCGAATGTCGGGGCGGCGGCGGAGCAGCGCGGCGCCGTCGCCCACCGGCATCGGGCGGGGCAGGGCGGGGAGGGCGGCGCAGCTCTCGACATCGCGCGGATAGTCGGCCGCAGGACGGCCGAGCAGCGCGGCGAGCGTGTAGAGCCCGGCGCGGCGCTGGGCGGCGAAGATCGGCAGATTAGCTTCGCTGGTCTGCACCGCCGCCTGGGCGCGCGTCACGTCGAAGGCGGTGCCGCGGCCGGCGCGCTGGAGCCGCTGGGTCGCGCCGAAGGTCTGGCGCTGAAGGGCGACGATACGCTGGGTTGCGGCGAGCCGGAAATTGGCGGCGCAGACATCGGCATAGGCGCGGGCGGTGGCGGCGGCGACGCTGATCCGCACCGCATCGCGTGCGGCGGCGACGGCATCGCGGTCGGCAAGGCTGGCTTCGATCGCCCGCGCGATCTTGCCGCGCACGTCGAGCGGGTAGCCGACGGAAATGCCCAGATTGTAGCCGAGCGTCCCCGGCAAGGTGGTACCGGTGCCCGAAGGGCGGGACAGCGTCGTGCCGCCGGAGAGATCGGTGGTCAGCTGGCGCGAGGCCTCGGTCTGGCGGACGACCGCCTCGGCACGGCGGAGATTGGCGTCGGCGGCGCGGAGATCGGTATTTGCCGCCAGCGCCTGCTCGACCAGCGCGTCCAGCCGCGGATCGGCATAGAGCCGCCACCAGCGATCGGGCAGCGGTTCGTCGGCGAAGGCCTTGTCCTGCGCCGAGAGGAACTTGCCGGTGGCTGCGGGATCGTTGGCGGGGCCGGCGACCGGCGGGTGATAGTCCGGCCCGGCGCGGGTGCAGCCGGCGATCAGCGCGAGCGCGGCGAGCAGGGTGAGGCGGCGCATGGTCACTGGGCCTTCGGGGTAGCGGAGGGAGTCGGCGTCGGCTTGGCCTGCACGGGCTGTGCGGTCGCGACCGGCTGGATCGTCACCGTGGCGGTGCGGCCGGCGATCAGGCGGATATCGGGCGGCAGCCGGGTGAGCTTCACCCGAACCGGGATACGCTGGGCGAGGCGGACCCAGGTGAAGGTGGGGTCGACGCTGGGCAGCAGGTTGCCCGAATTGCTGCGCGTGGTGTCGTTGATGCCCGCGGCGATGCTCTCGACGACGCCGTGGAGTAGCCGCGGCTCGCCCATCAGCTCCACCGTCACCGGTGCGCCGATGCGGATGCTGGGCAGCTTGGTTTCCTCGAAATAGCCTTCGACGCGCAGGCTGTCGGTGTCGATCAGCGCCATCGCCTGCTGCCCTACCGCGACATAGTCGCCGGGGTGCAGATCGAGATTGGTCACGGTGCCGTTGACCGACGCCTTCACCCGGGTGCGCGAGACGTTGAGCTCGGCGCTCTGCACCGAGGTCAGCGCCTGGGCGAGCGCGGCCTGGGCGGTGGCGACACGCGCGACATTCTGCTCGTGCGTCTCGGCGGCGACGAGATTGCCGAGCGCAAGGTCGCGCCGCGCCTCCCGCTGCGCCTGGTTGAGCGTCGCGCGCGCGCTCTCCACGCTGGCGCGCGCCTGGGCGAGTGCCAGCGCATAGCGCGGCTGGTCGATCACGAAGAGCAGGTCGCCCGCCTTGACCTGCTGGTTGTCGTGCACGGCTACCGCCGTCACCAGCCCGGCAATGTCCGGCGTCACCCGCACCACGTCCGCCCGCACGCGCCCGTCGCGCGTCCAGGGGCTGCGTGCATAATGCTGCCACAACCACAACGCGACGAAGGCGGCGGCGATCACGATCAGGATCGTCGCGGCGCTGCGGCCGAGGGCGGGAAGGTAGCGTTTCATGGGTGGAATCCGATCGAGGGGGTGGCCCAGGCGAGCAGGCCGAGCAGGAGGATGAACAGGCACAGATCAACGAGCGCCCGATAGGCGACGAAGCGATACAGGCCGAAGGCGTTGAACAGGCGGGCGAGCGCCATCGTCAGCACCATGGCAAGCACCCCGAGCAGCAGCAGCGTCGGCACGAACACGCCGTCGATGGAGATTTCGCCGGTCACAGCCTGGCCTCCGGCATGGGATCTGCGTTGGGGAAGAGATTGCGGCGCAGCGCGAGCAGGCCGAGCGCGGCGGTGCGGCGGACGGTCGCGTCATTGTCCTGCGCAATGGCGTGGAGCGCGGTATCGATATGGGCAAGCAAGCCAGGGTCCTCGGGCTTTTCCACTTCCGGTTCGAGCCGGCGGTAATAGTCGCCGACATCGCGAAGCACCTCGGTGAGCGGCGCCGAGCGTTCGGGGGGTAGTTCGAGCCGCAGCGCGCGCAATTCCGCAATCGCCACACCGGTGCGCAGGTCGCGCAGCGCGTCATAGAGCGGCTTGCCCGGGGAGCGGCCGCTCAGCGCCAGTCGCGGTGCCAGGAGCGCGATGCGATCGAGCATGCGGTTGATCCAGCCGCGGATGTCGGGGGGCGTCATCAAGGTGCTGCGCTCGGCGATGTCGGCCCAGCCGGCGCGGAGCGTCCGCCGGATCGCCTGCTCGATGCCCGCAGACTGTAGCAGCCGCGCCATGACGATGGCGAAGGCGACTCCCATCAGCTGCGCGATCGCGCCGTTGACGAAGCTGGCGAAGGCGCTGGTGTATTTTGCCGAAATGAGCAGCGGGCTGCCGAGGCCGAGCAGCGTCGGCAGCGCCAGGCCCATCCACTTCGGCGAATGCATCATCGCGCCGAGGATCAGCAGCGGCGGCGCCATCGCCGCGGCGAGCTGCCCGAATCCGTCGAGCCGCGGCATGATCGCATAGCCGTAGATCGCTCCCAGGATCGTCGCGACCAACGTCCCCCAGAAGAAGGTGCGCAGCGGCAGCAGCGGATCGGGCGCGGCGGCGAACAGCGCGAGGAACACGCCCGCGAGCATCACCGCGGTCGACCCTTCCGACCAGCCGCTCGCGATCCAGATCGCCGAGCCGACGGCCAGGGTGAGGAAGGCGCCGAGCGCACCGCGCGCCGCGCCGATCCAGTCGATATGGAGTTCGCGACCGCGGCGGCCTTCGAGCAGCTCGGCAACGCGCGGGCTCACCGGGCGGCGATCGAGCGTGGCGAGCTGCTCGGCGAGTTCGCGGCAGTCGCGATGCGCGCCGATCAGCGCGGACAGGCGCGAAAGCAGGCTGAGCAGCAGCAGGTCGTGCCAGGTGCTGCCCGGGTGGACGTCGGGCTCGAGCGCAGCGCAGCGCGCCTCGAGGATGGCGGCGTCGGCGGCGCGCTCGTCGCGGTCGCGATCGAGCGTCTTCAGCCATTGTTGCGTATCGACGAGCAACGCGGCCACGTCCTGCGGCAGCCCGCCATGCGCGAGCAACTGCACGGTGCGATCGTCAACCGCCGCGCCCAGCGGCATGAGGAGCGAAAGCTGGTCCTGTAGCGCCCGGACCGTCCGCACACGCGGGGTGGTGCGGGCGGTCTCGTACGGCAGATGGATCGAGAGCTGGTGGAGCTCGGTGATGTCGGCGGCGAGGCGGCGGCGTTCGGCATCCACGCCGGCGACCGGCTCCAGCGCGATCGAATCGTGCGACCAGCGCTCGGCATCCTTGAGGATGGACGAGACGCGGGTGAGCAGGAAGGCGGCGACCGAGCGGGGGAAGACCACGGCGTGCACCAGGCTGCCGCAGAGAATGCCCAGGGTGATCTCCTGCACGCGCAGGCTCGCCACGGTAAAGATGGTGCCCGGCGCATCGACACTCGGCAGCACGATCAGCACGGCGCTATAGCCCGCCAGCACGAACATGTAGGAGCGCGGGGTCCGGTCGAGCAGCGAGACGAACACGCAGAGAGCGAGCCATCCGGAAATGGCGAGCACCAGCAGCTCGGGGGTGTTGATCAGCGGCGGCACCATCGCCACGGCGGCGGCGGCGCCGACGACCGTGCCGATCACGCGGAACAGCGCCTTGGAGAGCACCGCGCCCGCCAGCGGTTGCGCGACGATATAGGCGGTGAGGAACGACCAATAGGGACGGTCGAGCCCGATCGACAGCGCCAGATAGATGGCGAGCATCGCCGCCGCATAGGATTTGAGCGAGAAGACGGCGGCGTCGATGCCCCAGCGATCGTTCATGGCTGCGGCCGCCGTTCGGCGAGACGCGCCGCCAGATGATCGAGTACCGCCAAGGTCGTCTCCAGCGCTTCGTCACTCACCCCATCGAGCAACTCGCTGCGCAACGCGGCGAGCCGCGCGTCGATCCGTGACGCAAGCGAAACGCCGGCATTTGTCAGCCGCAGCGTGTTGGCACGGCGGTCGCGCGGATCGGCGATGCGTTCGACGAGCCCGGCGTCTTCCAGTGCGTGCAACGTCCGAACCAGCGACGCCTCGGTCACACCCACGGCGCGGGCGAGGTCCGCCTGCCGCGTGTCCTCGCCCAGTCGCTGAAGATAGACCAGCGTCCATCCGGTCGAGCTGGAGATATCGAGCGAGGCAAGGGCTGCGTCGCCCAGCCGCTGCCACGCCCGCGATGCGGGGTTCATTCGCGTCGCGAGCGCGCGTTCCAGGGTTTGCCGATCGGCCATGAGGGCCGTTAGTTAGGACGCTAACTAATCAGGTCAAGCTCTCCGCTGGTATGGGCAGGATGTTTTTTATGTGGGATGCGCCGCGGCCGCTCGCTCAGGGAATCGCCGCCAGGTACCTACACCGCTGGCGCGAGATAGACGCTGTTGATCTGCAGCACCTCGCCCGCCGCCGCCGGCTTGCGCATCCGCGCGTCGTCGAGGTTGCACGGATGATCGAAGATCGCTTTGGGTCCGGAATGCGAGGCGAGGATCGGCGTCTTCGACAGTGCCAGCGCCTGGTCGAACACGTCGTCCGAGGCGTGGCTGACGTCGATCACCATGCCCAGCCGGTTCATCTCCGCCACCCATTGCCGCCCGAGCGGGCTGAAGCCGCGCCATTCGGGCGTGTCGGTGGCGCTGTCGCCGATCCGTCAACTGCCGCCTATTTCAGCGGCAGCGGCAGTCCGGCGGCGATGAATTGCACTTCGTCCGCTGTCGCGGCGATCGCCTGGTTGATCCGCCCGGCGGCGTCGCGGAAGCGGCGGGCGAGGGCGTTGTCGGGCACGATGCCGAGGCCGACTTCGTTGGCGACGAGGATCACCGGACCGGCGGCCTGCGTCACGGCGGTGGCGAGCGCCTCCGTCTCGGCGTCGAGATCGCGCTCGGCGAACATCAGGTTCGAGGTCCACAGCGTCAGGCAGTCGACCAGCAGCACGCGGCCCGGCGCCGCATTGGCCAGGATCGCGGCGGGCAAGTCGAGCGGCACGTCGAGCGTCGACCAGCGCGGGCCGCGGTCGGCGCGGTGGCGGGCGATGCGCTCCTCCATCTCCGCGTCGAACGCCTGCGCGGTGGCCAGGTAGAGCAGGTCACCGGCGAGCGACTCGGCGCGGGCCTGCGCGTAGCGGCTCTTGCCCGAACGGGCGCCGCCGAGGACGAAAAGGCTGGTCATCGGGGTGCTTCCTGGGCGAGCGCGATCAGCGCGGGGATGTCGACATGGGTTTCGAGCTCGGCCGCGATCGCATCGAGTGCGGTATCGACCGAGGCGGCATAATCCATCCCGCTTGAGGCGATGCCGATCCGCGCGAGCAGCGCCCGGCGAAGCTCCGTGCTGGCGAGCAGGCCGTGGAGATAGGTGCCGAATACGCGGCCATCCTGCGCAATGGCGCCGTCCGAGCCGGTGTCGAGCGTCGCGAAGGGGTGGGCGGTGTCCGGGCCGCTAGTGACGCCCATGTGCATCTCGTATCCATGGATCTCCGCGCCGAGGGCGGTGCCCCGCGCAGGCCGCAGCGCCTTCTCGCGGGTGAGTTCCGTGTCCACGTCGAGCAGGCCGAGCCCGGGGGCACTGCCCGCCGGGCCCTCGATCCCGTGCGGGTCGGTGATCGTGCGGCCGAGCATCTGATAGCCGCCGCAAATGCCGAGGATGGCGCCGCCGCGTCGGTGGTGCGCCAGCAGGTCGATGTCCCAGCCTTGTTCGCGCAAGGCCGCGAGGTCGGCGATCGTCGCCTTGGAGCCGGGCAGGATCACCAGCGCCGCGTCGCCCGGCAGCGGCCTGCCCGGCGGGATCATCGCCAGCGTGACGCCGGGTTCGAGCTTGAGCGGATCGAGATCGTCGAAATTGGCGATGCGCGGCAGCATCGGGCAGGCGATCAGCATGCGGCCGCCCTCCGCCTTCGCGCCGCGCTCGAGCACCACCGCGTCCTCGCTCGGCAGCCGCGATGCGTCGCGCAGCCAAGGGATCAGGCCATAGCCGCGCCAGCCGGAGCGTTCTTCGATCTGCGCATAGCCGTCAGAGAACAGTGCAGGATCGCCGCGGAACTTGTTGATCAGAAAACCCCGGATCATCGCCGCATCCTCGGCGTCGAGCACCGCGCGGGTGCCGACAACCGCCGCGATCACCCCGCCGCGATCGATGTCGCCGACCAGGATCACGGGCACCTTCGCGGCGCGGGCGAAGCCCATGTTCGCGATGTCGCCGGCGCGCAGGTTGATCTCGGCGGGCGAACCTGCGCCTTCCACCAGCACCAGGTCGCACGCGGCCGAGAGGCGGTGATAGCTGGTCAGAACCTCGCCGAGCAGCGCCTTGCGCGCCTCGCGGTAATTGCCGGCGTGGAGCGTGCCGCGCACCTTGCCGTGCACCACCAGCTGGGACGTGCGATCGGCCTGGGGCTTGAGCAGCACCGGGTTCATGTCGGTATGCGGCGCCACGCGGCAGGCGAGCGCCTGGAGCGCCTGGGCGCGGCCGATCTCGCCGCCATCCTCGGTCACCGCGGCGTTGTTCGACATGTTCTGCGGCTTGAACGGCCGGACGCGGAGGCCGCGGTTGGCGAGCGCGCGGCAAAGCCCGGCGACGAGCACCGACTTGCCGACGTCCGATCCGGTCCCCTGCAGCATCAGCGCAGCCATGCGACCCCTCCGGCGAGGATCCATAGCAGCCCGCAGGTGCGGACATAGAGGGCGAGCGCGCGGCGGATATCGTGCGCGGTCGCCTCGGCGCGGCCGTCGCCGATCCACGGCTTGTCGGCGACCACCCCGTCATAGGCGATCGGCCCCGCGAGCCGCAGGCCGAGGGCACCGGCCATCGCCGCTTCGGGCCAGCCGGCATTGGGCGACGCGTGCTTGCCGGCGTCGCGCCACAAGGTCCGCCAGCCGCGCCCACCGGCCAGGCAGAGCAGCATGCCCGATAGCCGTGCGGGCACCAGGTTGAGCAGGTCGTCGGTGCGCGCTGCCGCCCAGCCAAAGGCGCGCCAGCGGGGCTCGCGATGGCCGATCAGGCTGTCGGCGGTGTTGATCGCCTTGTACGCCCACAGACCGGGCAGCCCGGCGACGAGCAGCCAGAACAGCGGTGCGACGACGCCGTCGCAGAAACTCTCGGCGAGGCTTTCGATCGCGGCGCGAGCAACACCGGGTGCGTCGAGCCGTGCGGTGTCGCGCCCGACGATATAGCCGACCGCCGTGCGCGCCGCAGTCAGGTCACCGCGCGCCAGCGCTGCTGCGACGGGGCGGACATGGACGTAGAGGCTATGCTGGGCGAGCCCCGGAAAGGCCGCGATCACGAGCACCAGCCAGCCGAAGGAGGAATGCGCCGCAACGGCTTCGATCGCAAGTCCGGCCGCGATCGCGATCAGAAAGAGCAGCAACACCGTTGCGACACCGAACCGCCGGCGGCGCTGCTCCGGAGCCTTGGGCCGGTTCCAGCGGCGCTCGCAGGCGGCGATCAGCCGGGCGAAGCCGCCGACCGGATGTCCGATCCGCGCGTAGAGCCAGGCCGGCCAGCCGACCGCCGCCTCCAGCGCCAGCGCGGCGAGCGCGACCGGCTCAGCCATGGCGGAGTGCCCGGTCTACACGGTCCAGCGCGGCGGCGTCGGCCGGGACACCGAAGCGCAGCCAGCGCGGGGCATAGTCGAACGGGCGGACGAGGATGTGCGCCTGGGCCAGCCGCTCGAAGATCGCTGCGGCGTCCGGGTGGGAGGCCAGCCGGAACAGCGGCGACTTGCCCCCGGGTAGCAGCCCGTGCGTTTCGAGCAGGCGGTCAAAGGTCGAAGCTCGGGCCGAAAGCGCGGTCCGCGTCGCCTCGATCCAAGCCCGGTCGCGATAGGCGCGGGTGCCGATCGCCAGCGCGCTCGCGTCGATCGGCCAGTCGCCGAGGAGGGCGCGGTAGCGGGCGAGGATAAGGCGGGGGGCCAGGACGAAGCCGAGCCGAAGCCCGGCCAGTCCGAAGAATTTGCCGAACGAGCGGAACACGATCAGCCGGCGCGTATCGTTCACCAGCGGCGCGATGCTCGCCTCCGGATGCGCATCGGCAAAGGCTTCGTCGACGATCAACCAGCCGCCCGCGGCGGTGCGCTCGGCGAGCATCGCCTCCAGCGCCGCCCGGTCGCGCAGCGTGCCGCAAGGGTTGTTCGGGTTTGCGAGGAGCAGCGCTGCGTCGCCCGACACGGGACCGTCCGCGGACAGTGGCAGACTGTCGGCGAAGGCCGCGCCATGGGTGCGGTATCCCGGCACGCGGTGGTAGGCGCTGCCGCCCAGCAATTGTCCCAGCAGCCGCAGCCCCATTTCGCTGCCCGGGATTGCGCAGACCTGTTCGGGCACCAGGCCGAAATGGGCTGCCGCCGCCGTTTCGAGATCGGCGAGCAGCGACGGATCGGGCAACGGCCCCAGGTCGACGTCGAGATCGACGGGCACCGGCCAGGGCACCGGGTTGATCCCGGTCGAAAGGTCGAGCCACGGCCCGTCGCCATACCTCGCTCGGGCAGCGGCGAGGTTGCCGCCATGGTGGCGCAGCGGATCGCTCATCCTAGGTGTGGCGCGATCACCAGCGCCAGCAGCAGGCCGGTCTCGACCAGCTCGATCCCGGCGCCATGCCCGTCCCCCGAGATGCCGCCAAGCAGGCGCTGGATCCGCCAGCCCCAGGCGGCAATCAGCACGGGCGCTGCGAGCAGCGCGGGGGCCGCAAGCGCGGCGGCGAAGGCGAGCAGCACCAGCCAGACGATCAGGTCGGCGGGGCGCACCGCGCTGCGGAAGCGGCTGGCCAGCCCCTCGTGCAGCGGCGGCAGCCAGCGCGTCCACACCAGCGGGCCGAAGCGGGCGGCGGCGGGGACGAACAGGATGGTCCACCAGCCGGGGCTGGCCAGCAGCGCGTGGAGCAGCACCAGCTTGGCAAGCAGCTGCAGCCCGATCGCCACTACCCCGAAGCTGCCCACATGCGGGTCGGCGAGCACTTCGCGCAGCCGCTCGCCCCCCTTGTGCAGCGCGCCGCGGGCATCGGCGAGGTCGGCGAGCCCGTCGAGATGGAGCGCGCCGGTGACGCTTACCCAGGCGAAGAGGCCGAGCAGGGCGCCGGTCCAGGGATCGAGCAAATTGCCTAGCAACAGGGCGACGAGCAGCACCAGCCCGACCAGCAGCCCGGCCGCAGGGAACCAGCGCATCGATCGGGCGAAGGTCGCGTCGTTCGCCTTAACCGCGGGCAGCGGCAGGCGCGTGAGGAACTGGAGGGCGAGGACGAATTCTCTCATGTCACGAGTCCGATGATCTGGCCGACGCGCGGGGTGCCGGGCCAAACGCGCAGGCTCAGCAGCGCGGCATGGGGCAAAGCGATGTTCCAGAGGTGGGGGAAGTCGAAGGTGCACAGGCTGGCGAGCGCCGCCCGCATCGCACCGCCATGGGTTACCACAAGGGTCGGGCGGTCGATGGCATCGATCGCGTCGCCGACGCGCGCAACAAGTGCCGGCCAGGTTTCGCCGCCGGGGGGCACATGACGCGCCGGTTCCGCCTGGAATGCGGCGAGTGCCTCGGCGTCGATCGCGTCGAAGGACAGCCCGTCCCATGCGCCGAAATCGAGTTCGCGCCAGCGAGGGTCTTCGCCGGCTTCAAGGGACAGGGCGGCCGCGATCTGCCTTGCAGGTACCGCACTGCGGGCGCGATCGGAGCTCACCACTGCGTCCACCGCCAGCCCGTTTGCGCGCGCGACGCAGGCGTCGACCCCCTCCGCGAGCGGCTGCGCGTCGGTGCGGCCGATCAGCCGGCCGTCGGCCTCGGTGATGCCGTGGCGCAGCAGGTGGAGGACGATGCCGCTCATGCGCCGCCGGCGACGCCTGCCTCGGCAAAGGTCGCCATGCCGTTGTGCGCGGCCAGCGCCGAGCGCAGCACCGCTGCGGCCACCGCTGCGCCGCTGCCTTCGCCCAGCCGCATGTCGAGCCGCAGCAGCGGCTCCAGCCCCAGCCGCGCGAGCAGCCGTGCATGGCCGGGTTCGGCTGAGCAATGGCCGGCGATGCAATGGTCGACGATGCCGGGTGCCGTCGCTGCCAAGGGCGCGAGCGATGCACAGCAGATGAAGCCGTCGAGCAGCACCGGCACCCCCGCATGGCGCGCGGCGAGGACGGCGCCGGCAATCGCCGCCAGTTCGCGACCGCCCAGCCGCCGCAGCGTCTCGAAGGGCGTGTGGAGTGCCTCGGCATGGACCTCGATCGCGCGGGCGATCACCGCGCCCTTGTGGCCGACGCCGTGCGCGTCGAGGCCGGTGCCGGGGCCGGCCCAATCCGCCGGCGTGCCCCCGAAGCTGCGCAGGCAAAGCGCCGCGGCCGCCGTCGAGTTGGCGATGCCCATCTCGCCGAGCAGCAGCAGATCGGTATCGGCAGTTACCACCGCGGCGCCCTGCTGGAGTGCGTCAAGGCAATCGGCTTCGTCCATCGCCGGGCCGGTGGTGAAGTCGCAGGTGGGGCGGTCGAGGTCGAGTGCGACCACGTCCAGCCGCATCCCGATCGCGCCGGTCAGTGCGTTGATCGCGGCACCGCCCGCCGCGAAATTGGCGACCATTTGCGTGGTCACTTCAGCGGGGAAGGCGCTGACGCCCTGCGCGGCGACGCCGTGGTTGCCGGCGAAGATCACCGCCCGCGCCGCATCCATCGAGGGGTGCGCACGGCCCTGCCAACCGGCGAGGAAGATCGCGAGGTCCTCCAGCCGCCCCAGCGAACCCGGCGGCTTGGTGAGCTGCTGCTGGCGTTGCCGCGCGGCATCCGCGGCAGCCGCGTCGCGAGAAGGCAGCGAAGCCAGCGCGCGACCGAACGCGGCGACGCTCGACAGATCGATCATGCCGCGCCTGCGCCGCGCTTGGGGAAAGCATTGATGTACACGTTCGTCGCCTCGTTCCTGCAATGACAATCGACCGGGCGCACAGTCGCGTGCCCGGCACATTCTCGTCGCTCGAACGGAGGATTCCGCGCCGTGGCCGCACCCTGGACCAGGCGTGAGCGACCCCGTGCCGGCAGGTCTCCTGGCTCGCGGGTCGTCGCGGTTCGGGCGCCTTCTCGGGATCGCTCCCAATGGCCTTTGCCCGGCCGCTCGCCGCACACAGTTGCAGGGGCAGCTGCGGTCTTGGGCGCCGAGGCGCCCGTACCGCATTCCCTTCTCGCCCGCGAACGGGCACCGGCATGGGTTCGAAGGTCAAACCTTCGCCGACCCTCTAGCCGCGCTGCCGGCGATATGCCAGCGCCGCGCGTGCTTATTGGTACAGCTGGGCGGTGCGCGGCAGCAGCTGGTCAATGCGCACGATCAGGTCGAACAGCGGCTGGATCGCATCGGCGCCTTCGCCCAACTCCTGCACCGCGCGCAGCCTGTAGGTGGCGGAGGCGATCGCACGGGTGGTGCCTGCGAGATCCGGCGCACGGGCGATCGCCGCTTCGCTGCGATTCACGCGGACCAGCAGCCAGGCGAGCTTGTGTGCCGCGTCGATCAGCTGGATCCGCTCGGCAGTGAGGAACGCCCAGCTTCCGGTCGCCTCGATCACCGCCGCGGAAAGACCGTCGAGCGCCGCGAGCAGGTGGCGGGGGCCGAATGCCGAATCGTCGCGCGCCGGGGTCATTTCCTGGCTCAGGCCTTGCAGCTCGATGGCCGCCAGCGCGCCGCGATCCGCACGCGTGCGGCCGGGCAGGACGGAACGATGGAGGCGCGGCATCTGCATGATAATTTCCCCACGATATGGCGCCTTGTATCGCGCGCGAAACGCAGCGCCCGTGACCCGCGTCACGCCGCGATACGGCGCGGCGGCGTTGACCCTCCGGATCGCCGTCCCTAGGTTCCTGCGCGATGTATGCAGGTGAACCCCCGCTGAGCCTTCCCACGATCATATTGGTCGAGGACGATCCCCAGCTGCGCACGCTGACCGCCCGCGCGCTCCAGGAAAACGGCTATACGGTGCGCCCTGCCTCCTCCGCGCCGGAGATGTGGCTGGCGCTGGAGCAGGGGCCGGTGGACCTGGTGCTGCTCGACGTGATGCTCCCCGGCACCAGCGGCATCGATCTGTGCCGTGCCATCCGGCAGAAGAGCTCGGTGCCGATCATCTTCATCTCGGCCAAGGGCAGCGAGACCGACCGTGTGGTCGGGCTCGAACTCGGTGCGGACGATTATCTGCCCAAGCCGTTCGGCACGCGCGAGCTGGTGGCGCGGGTGCGTGCGGTGCTCCGCCGCGGCGCGGGCGAGCGCGATACCGCCGAGCGGCCCAAGGGCGAGATCCAGTTCGACGGCTGGACGGTCAACCTGCCGCGGCGCGAGCTGTTGTCGCCGACCGGTGCGGTGGTCGATCTGACGGGCGCCGAGTTCGACCTGCTCGTCACGCTGTGCGACCATTCGGGCCGGGTGATCTCGCGCGAGCGACTGATCGAACTCTCGCGCACCCGACTGGGCGACAGCTCGGACCGCAGCATCGACGTGTTGGTCAGCCGGCTGCGACGCAAGCTCTCCGATGCCGGTCACCAGGCGCCGATCGTCACCGTGCGGGGCATCGGCTATACGCTCAACGTGCCCGTGACGCGCAGTTGAGGGCGTTTCTCAAGCGTCCCTCCGGGCTGATCGGGCAGGTCTTCGCGATCCTGCTGCTGACCATCCTTATCGAATTCGCCGTATCGACCTTGCTCTACGAGCGGGCCAGCCAGTTCGCGGTGCGCGACGACGAAGCGCGGCGATTGGCCGAGCATCTGGTGATCGCGCGCAAGCTGCTCGCCGAGCAGCCGCCCGCGCGGCGCGAGGACCTCGCGGTCGAATTCACCACCTCGCGCTACGAAGTGCGGTGGATGCCGCAATTGCCGAGCGGCCTGCGCGAGCAGCCCGACCTCGACCGTCTCTACGAGCAGGTCGTGCTCTGGGAGCCGACGCTCGCCTCGAACGGCCTGCGCCTGCGACTCACCTCGCAAGGGAGCAAGGCGCTGATCGTCGGCGCCGTGCCGATGCCCGACGGCAGCTGGATGTATTTTCGAACGCGCGAGCATGTCCATGCTGCCGACCTTGGCCTCTCGCGGATACTGCTCGCGTTGGCACCGGCGCTGGCGCTGATCCTGATCAGCGGTATCCTGCTCCGGCGCATGCTGCTGCCGATGCGACGGCTGGCGCTCGCTGCCGACCGCTTCGGCACCGGCACCATCCTGAAGGTGGAGGAAGCGGGTCCGAAGGAACTGCGCCGAGTGATCAGCGCGTTCAACCGCATGCAGGAGCGCATCCAGCGGCTGATCGCCGATCGCACCCAGGCGCTCGCGGCCGTGGGCCACGACATGCGCACGCCGCTGGCCCGGCTGCGTCTGCGCGCCGATGCGATCGCCGATCCGGACGTGCACGCCGCGGTCGAGACCGACATCACCGAGATGGAGGCGATGATTTCGTCGCTGCTCGCGTTCCTTGGCGGGGAGGGGGACAAGGAAACGCCGGCGCGCGTCGATCTCGCGGTGCTGTGCGCGACGATCGCCGACGACAATGCCGATCACGGCCGCGACGTGGAATATGACGGCCCGGACCATTTCGAGCATGTCCTGCGCCCGCTGATGCTCAAGCGCGCGCTCAACAACCTCGTCGACAATGCCGTTCATTATGCCGGCCAATGCTGCATCCGGTTGGTGCCCGCGGACGGCGCGGTGGCGATCCGCGTCGAGGACAAGGGGCCGGGCATTCCCGAGGAGGATCTTCAGCGGGTGATGCAGCCCTTCGTCCGGCTCGACGCGGCACGTTCGCGCGACACCGTGGGGTTCGGCCTCGGCCTGTCGATCGTCGCGCGGGCGGCGGAGGCGGAGGGCGGCAGCTTTCGCCTTGCCAATCGCGAGGGCGGCGGGCTCTGCGCCGAAATCCTCCTGCCGCGCAATGGCGCAGGGGCTTAGCAACGTTTTCTTACGAACGCGCCGCGATGCAGCAAATGGCGATCGGTAGTGTGCGATCCTGAAGAGATGCCCGCGTCGCGGGTGTGTTACAGGAGCAAGCCGTGAACGAAGTGATCGGACGCGTCGTCGATTTCGAGAAGCAGGTCTTCCCGAACCAGCACGCCCTCTATTCCAAGCTTGCCACGCACGGGCAGAGCCCGAAGGCGCTGATGATCTCCTGCGCCGACTCCCGCGTGGTGCCCGAGCAGATCATCCAGGCCAACCCGGGCGACCTGTTCGTCTGCCGCAATGCCGGCAACATCGTGCCGCCCTTCGCCACCCAGAATGGCGGCGTTTCGTCGACCGTAGAATATGCGGTCGCGGCGCTGGGCGTGCGCGACATCATCGTCTGCGGCCATTCGGACTGCGGCGCGATGAAGGCGCTGATGAACCCGGAAATGCTGGAAGGCATGCCGAACGTCACCGCCTGGCTGCGCCACAGCCACGCCGCCAAGTGCGTCGTCGACGGCGGCTATGACAATCTGCAGGGCGCCGATGCGGTCCGCACCGCCGCGCTCGAGAATGTCGTCGTCCAGCTGGCGCACCTGCGCACCCACCCATCGGTCGCGGCCGGCATCGCGCGCGGCGAGATCGCGCTGCACGGCTGGTTCGTCGATATCGGCGCGGGCGTTGTGCTCGGCCTCGACGGCGAGAGCGGCCGCTTCATGCCGATTCGCGAAGATCGTCCGATGCCGGTGGCGCTCCCGGCCGGCCAGCGGCTGGCGCGCGACATCGAATATGCGGAGGCAGCCGAATGAGCACGGTCGCGGAAGCACCGAAGCCTAAGAGCTTCGTGCGCGACTTCACGGCGTCCATCGTCGTGTTCCTGGTGGCGATGCCGCTCTGCATGGGCATCGCCATCGCCTCGGGCGTGCCGCCCGAAAAGGGCCTGGTCACCGGCATCATCGGTGGCCTGGTCGTTGGCTTCCTCGCCGGCTCGCCGCTGCAGGTCAGCGGCCCGGCGGCGGGCCTCGCCGTCATCGTGTTCGAACTGGTGCGCGAGCAGGGCCTGTCCGCGCTCGGCCCCATCCTGATCCTCGCCGGCGCCATTCAGGTGATTGCCGGCGTGCTGCGCGTTGGCGGCTGGTTCCGCGCGATCTCGCCTGCCGTTGTGCACGGCATGCTCGCCGGTATCGGCATCCTGATCGTCGTCGGCCAATATCATGTGCTGTTCGACGCCAAGCCGCTGTCGAGCGGCCTCGCCAACCTGGCGGCGATGCCCGGCCGCGTGCTGGGCCTGTCGAGCGACCTCGCCTCGACGGAAATGGCGCTTGCGCTGGGCCTGCTGACGATCGCGACGATGCTCGGCTGGGACAAGTTCAAGCCCGCCGCGGTCAAGCTCGTCCCCGGCGCACTGGTCGGCGTGGTCGCGGCGACGCTGGTGGCGTTCAGCTTCGGCTTCGACGTGACCCGCGTCAGCGTGCCCTCGAACATCGTCTCGGCGATCGCGCTGCCGGAGAACGGCTTCTTCGCCAAGTGGATGGACCCGAGCGTCATCACCGCGGCGATCGCACTCGCCTTCATCGCCAGCGCTGAGACGCTGCTTTCGGCCGCCGCGGTCGATCGCATGCACGACGGCGTGCGCACCAACTACAACAAGGAACTGCGCGCGCAGGGCATCGGCAACCTGCTGTGCGGCGTCGCCGGGGCGCTGCCGATGACGGGCGTCATCGTCCGCAGCTCGGCCAACGTCCAGGCCGGTGCGCAGACGCGGCTTTCCGCGATCCTGCACGGCGCCTGGATTCTCGGTTTCGTCGCCCTGCTGCCTTGGCTGCTGCGCGAGATCCCGATGGCGGCGCTGGGTGCGGTGCTGGTCGTGACCGGTGCCAAGCTGGTCAACCTCAAGCATGTCCGCCACCTGTTCGCGCATTACGGTGTGCTGCCGGCGGCGATCTGGGCGGTGACCTGCCTGCTCGTCGTGACCGAGGACCTGCTCACCGGCGTGCTCGTCGGCATCGCGCTGTCGCTGCTCGAGCTGGTGCCGAACCTCCGTCGCCTTGGCCTCAAGGTCGACCAGCAGGAGGAAGCGGGTGAACACCGGATCGCGCTCGCCGGCTCGGCGACCTTCATCACGTTGCCCAAGCTTTCGGACCGGCTGGAGTCGGTGCCGGGCGGCAAGTCGGTGCTGCTTGACGTGTCGCGGCTCGACGCGGTCGATCACAGCTGCGCCGAACTGCTCAAGGACTGGCTGCAGCGCCGCCGTGCGGGCGGTTCGCCGGTCGATGTCCAGGGTGCCAGCGGCAAGACCGCGGTTCTCGCCGGCTAAGAAGGGGCACACCCCGAAGGCCTGGGGCGGCTTCCCTTGCGGAAGCCGCCCCATTTTTATGTTCAGATTTCCAGCTGGCTGCCGAGCTCGACCACGCGGTTGGTGGGAAGCTTGAAGAACTCCATCGCGCTTTCCGCATTGCGCACCATCCAAGCGAACAGCTTCTCGCGCCAGATCGCCATGCCGGGGCGCGACGAGGGCAGCAGCGTCTGCCGGGCGAGGAAGTAGCTGGTCTCCATCGGCCGGAACGGCGCGCCGCACTCCTGGATCGCCGCAAGCGCCACCGGTACGTCGACCTCGTCCATGAAGCCATAATGGAGGACGACGCGGAAGAAGCCGTCGCCGAGCGGCTCCATGGACCTACATTCGGCGCCGCGGACGTGCGGTACCGGCTCGATCGCGACGGTGAGCAGCACGATCCGCTCGTGCAGCACCTTGTTGTGCTTGAGGTTGTGGAGCAGGGCGGGGGGGATGCTGTCCGGCGTCGAGGTGAGGAACACCGCGGTGCCCTTCACCCGCGTGGCGGTCTGCGCCGCCGAGCGGATGAACAGCGCGATCGGCATTGCGCCTTCCTGCAGCCGATCGAGCACCAGCCGGCGCCCGCGCGACCAGGTGGTCAGCAGCACGAACGCCACCGCCGCCACCAGCAGCGGGAACCAGCCGCCGTCGGGGATCTTGGTGATGTTCGAGGCGAAATAGGCGCCGTCGATCAGCAGGAAGATGCCGGTGACGAGGCCGGCGAGCAGCTTGTTCCACTTCCACACCGCGAAGGTCAGCACGCCGAGCATGCAGGCGGTGATGAACATCGTGCCGGTCACGGCGATGCCGTACGCCGAGGCGAGGTTGCTCGAGCTGCGGAAGCCCAGCGCCAGCAGCACCACCATCACCAGCAGGCCCCAATTGACCAGCGGGATGTAGATCTGTCCTGCCGCCTTGGCGCTGGTATGGAGGATGCGCAGCCGCGGCAGGAAGCCGAGCTGCACCGCCTGTTGCGAGACCGAAAAGGCCCCCGAGATCACCGCCTGGCTGGCGATCACCGTCGCCATGGTGGCGAGAATGACCAGCGGCAGGCGCGCCCAGTCCGGCGCCATCAGGAAGAAGGGGTTCTCGATCATCGCCGGATTGCGCAGGATCAGCGCCGACTGGCCCAGATAGTTGAGCATCAGGCACGGAAAGGCGACGTAGAGCCACGACACCATGATCGCGCGGCGGCCGAAATGGCCCATGTCCGCATAGAGTGCCTCGGCGCCGGTCACCGCCAGCACCACCGAGCCTAGTGCCAGGAAGGCGAGGCCGGGGTCGAGCGTGAAGAACTTGATCGCGTACCAGGGATTGAGCGCCCAGAGGATCTCTGGCGCGGCGATGATGCCGCGGATGCCGAGCACCGCGATCACCGCAAAATAGACCAGCATCACCGGCCCGAACAGCTTGCCCACGGCCGCCGTGCCGCGTGCCTGGATCGCAAACAGCGCGACGAGGATCGCCACGGTCACCGGCAGCACCAGCGGCGTGAATCCCGCCTGGACGGTAGTGAGGCCCTCGACCGCCGAGAGCACCGAGATCGCGGGCGTGATGATCGCGTCGCCATAGAAAAGCGCGGTGGCGATCACGCCGGTCATGGTGATCGCGACGCGCCAGCGCGTGTCGCCCATCTTGCGGGTGATCAGTGCGAGCAGCGCCAGGCTGCCCCCTTCGCCCTTGTTGTCGGCGCGCAGGATCAGCGCGACATATTTGATCGTGACGATCGAGGTCATCGTCCAGAAGATCAGCGATAGCACCCCGTAGATGTGCGCCGGATCCAGGGCCAGCTTGTGATGGCCGATGAAACTTTCCTTGAGCGAATATAGCGGCGACGTTCCGATGTCGCCGAACACCACGCCGATCGCGCCGATCGCCAGCGCGGCGAACCGCTCCTGATGCGGATGCGCGGGGGCATCCCCGTCGCTCGCCAACTGCTCCACTGCAGGTCTCCGTGCCCCGACCGATTCGGGGTGCCACGCGGTACGCCTGCAGATTTTCCTACACTAGAGGCATCGAGGGGCAGCCTTTGGCATCGCCAGCCGATTTCAGGACAGGTGTGGCATGTTTCCATTCGCCCAAAAGGAAAGGGCCGCACCGATTGCTCGGTACGGCCCCTGCCTTGTTGGTAGAGTCGCTCGACTCAGCCCTGCGCGTCTTCCGCAGCGGGGGCTTCGGTCGCGATCTCGCCCGGCTCGGCGTTGGGATCATAATCCTCGGTGAAGCCGGTCTCTTCGCGCTCGAACATCGCCGCCGTGACGTCGACGCCCTGCGCCTGCATCTCGGCTTCTTCCGGCGAACGTGCGACGTTGACCTTGATGGTCACCGCGACTTCCGGGTGCAGCGCGACGCGCACTTCGTACACGCCGATCGCCTTGATCGGACGGTCGAGCACGATCTGCGCCTTGTTGACCTTGTGGCCGTCGGCGGTCAGCACGTCGACCAGGTCGCGCACCGCGACCGAGCCGTACAGCTGGCCGGTGTTCGACGCCTGGCGGATCAGGGTCACCGAAACGCCTTCGAGCGTCTTCGATTCCTTCTCGGCCTCGACGCGACGGGTCGCGTTCTCGGCTTCGATGCGCTCGCGATTGGCTTCGAAGACCTTGCGGTTGGCTTCGTTGGCGCGGAGCGCCTTCTTGCGCGGCAGGAGGAAGTTACGGGCAAAGCCGTCCTTCACCTTCACCACGTCGCCGATGTGGCCGAGCTTCTCAACGCGCTCCAGCAGAATGACTTCCATGGATCCGCTCCTTACTTGACGATGTAGGGCAGCAGGCCCAGGTGACGGGCGCGCTTGATGGCCTGGGCCAGCTCGCGCTGCTTCTTCGCGCTCACCGAAGTGATGCGCGAGGGGACGATCTTGCCGCGCTCGGAGACGAAGCCCTGCAGCAGGCGGACGTCCTTATAGTCGATCCGGGGCGCATCCTTCGCGGAGAAGGGGCAGCTCTTGCGGCGGCGGAAAAAGGGTCGTGCCATGGTCTATACGCTCCTTATTCGCCTTCGAAGTTGCCATCGCGGTCACGACGGCCGCGACGCTCGCGGTCGCCCTTGCGCATCATCACCGAGGGGCCCTGCTCATGGCCGTCAACCTTGACGGTCATGTAGCGGATCACGTCTTCGTTGATCTGCGTCTGGCGCTCCAGTTCGGCGACCACGCCGGCCGGTGCGTCGATCTCGAGCATCACGTAGTGCGCCTTGCGGTTCTTGGCGATACGATAGGCGAGGCTGCGAAGACCCCAGGTCTCGGTCTTGACGACCTTGCCGTTGTTGTCTTCGACGATCTTGGTGGCGGTTTCCGCCAGCGCGTCCACTTGCGCCTGTGCCAGATCCTGGCGCGCAAGGAACACATGCTCGTACAGAGCCATTCGTTCTCTTCCTGTTGGCCGATCGCTGACGCCGCCCCATGCGGTCGCCCCTCCGGCTGTCGTCTCGATAAAGCAAACGGAGCGGACGCATTGCTGCTCCGCTCCGATCGGTCGCCCTTACGCAAATGCGGGGGCGGATGCAAGCGCAATCAGGCGGCGGCGACGCGCAGCTGCTGGCGGGCGCGGCGGCGGCGCAGGGCACCCCCGGCCATGCCGACACCGGCGATCATCATGCCCCAGGTCGCCGGCTCGGGCACGCCCGCCACTGCCGCGGAGCCGAAGAAGGCGATGTGCGACAGGTCCTTGGCATTCTTGCCGTGCGGGATGTCCATCGTGCTCCAGCTGCCGCTGCTCAGATCCGCGACCTTGTAGAGCGAGAAATAATTGCCGGCCTTCACCGCCATATAGTCGATCACATAGCCCGGCGTCGCCCAGGTGCCCGACGAGGTGCCTGCGCCGGTGATCAGGCCCGACGTGCTGCTGGTGTCGAACAGATAGTTGAGCGTGATGTTCGGCTGCGCGCTCGGGACGAAATTGTTGTAGACGTTGTAGACGAGCTCCGCCTGCTTGTAGCTGTTCGGATTGAAGACGTTGTCGTTGCCGTTGATATTGCCCAGAAACAGGCATCCGCTCGAGGCCGCGACCGACGAGCACTTTCCAGGAACGATGATCGAGGCATTTGCGGCGCAAGGTGCTGCCGCGATCAGGGCGGCCGCGCCGGCCAGCATCGTCTTCATCTTCATTTCAAATCCTCCCGCTACTGCATCAGTGAACTTGAGAGGACGGTACGGCTGACGTGTAACTGTAACAACGATAAGGACTTTGGTTAATCGTGCCAAAAGCGGGCAACTGCCCCAGATCGCTACAGTCGATGGGCTGATGGGGTGAAGGGTCGACTTGTCGGTTGGATGCTGCTCGGCATCGACTTTGTGGCGGGTGTAGCCGAGCGGCAGGCTTGCGTCCGCCCCATGTCTCGCCGTAACGCGCTCGCCCATTCACGGCGCTTCCGCAGGAGACATAGTTATGCGCGCGTTTCTTTTCCCCGGCCAGGGCAGCCAGGCCGTCGGCATGGGCAAGGCCTTGGCCGAAGCGAGCCCCGCCGCGCGCGAAGTGTTCCAGGAAGTCGACGAGGCGCTGGGCCAGAACCTCTTCAAGTTGATGAGCGAGGGCCCCGAAGGCGACCTGACGCTGACCGCCAACGCCCAGCCGGCGATCATGGCCAACGCCATCGCTGTGCTGCGCGTGCTCGAGAAGGAAGGCGGCATCCGCCTGGCCGACAAGGCCGATTGCGTCGCGGGCCATTCGCTCGGCGAATATACCGCGCTGTGCGCCGCCGGCGCGCTCGACCTGTCCACGACCGCGAAGCTGCTGCGGAAGCGCGGCGATGCGATGCAGTCGGCGGTGCCGGTGGGCGAGGGGGCGATGGCGGCGCTGCTCGGGGCCGATCTCGTCAAGGCGCAGGCGATCGCCGATGCCGCGGCCGAGGGTGAGGTGTGCACCGTCGCCAACGACAATGATCCCACCCAGGTGGTGATTTCGGGCGCCCGCGCCGCGATCGAGCGCGCGGTGGCCATCGCCAAGGACCACGGCGCCAAGCGCGCGCTGCTGCTGCCGGTCTCGGCGCCGTTCCACTGCCCGCTGATGCAGCCCGCCGCCGACGCGATGGCCGCCGCGCTCGCCGAGGTGGCGATCCAGGCGCCGCTGGTGCCGGTCTATGCCAACGTAACTGCGGCCCTGGTCGCCGACCCGGCGACGATCCGCACTCTGCTCGTCGAGCAGGTGACCGGCATGGTCCGCTGGCGCGAATCGGTTTCGGCGATGTTCGATGCGGGCGTGCATGATTTCGTCGAGCTGGGCGGCAAGGTGCTCGGCGGCATGGTCAAGCGCATCACTCCGGATGCCGGCGTGACCAGCGTGGTGTCGATGTATGACATTGAAGCGCTCGTGAAGGCGCTCTGAGGAGATACGGGAAATGTTCGATCTTACGGGAATGACCGCGCTCGTCACGGGCGCATCGGGCGGCATCGGTTCGGCGATCGCCAAGGCGCTCGCGGCACAAGGCGCCAAGCTCGCGGTGTCGGGTTCCAATGCCGAGAAGCTGGAAGCCTTCCGCGCCGGCCTGGGCGGCGAGCATGTCGCGTTGACCTGCAACCTCTCCGATCGCCCGGCGGTAGATGCGCTGGTACCACAGGCGGTGGAAGCGCTGGGTGGCAAGCTCGACATCCTCGTCAACAATGCCGGCGTTACCCGCGACAATCTTGCGATGCGGATGAAGGACGAGGAGTGGGAGCAGGTGATCCAGGTCAATCTGGAAGCCGCGTTCCGCCTGATGCGCGCCGCCGCCAAGCCGATGATGAAGGCGCGCTTCGGCCGCATGATCTCGATCACCTCGGTCGTCGGTGCAACCGGCAATCCGGGCCAGGCCAACTATGCCGCGTCCAAGGCCGGCCTGGTCGGCATGTCCAAGGCGCTGGCGCAGGAACTCGCGAGCCGCAACATCACCGTCAACTGCGTCGCGCCGGGCTTCATCCGGTCGGCGATGACGGACGTTTTGCCGGATGCGCAGAAAGAGGCGCTGCTCGGCCGCATTCCTGCCGGAAAGCTGGGCGAGGGCGAAGATATCGGTGCGGCGGTCGTCTATCTCGCCAGCAAGGAAGCGGCCTATGTCACCGGCCAGACCTTGCATGTGAACGGCGGGATGGCGATGCTCTGAGCCGAGCAGCCGGGGGGCGTGGAGTAGGAAGACGATGCGTTTGATTGTTGCTGCAGCACTTGCACTTGCCACCGCAGCCCCGGCCTTCGCGGCGCCGGCCGATCCCACCTCGATTGTCTGCGTCGGGCAGAAGCTCGACGCGGCGGTGAAGGCGCAGCTGGCCGCCGATGTCGAGCGGAACCTGGGAACGCCCGGTCAGCGGCCGCGCTATTCGGCGGCGGTCACCCGCGGGCTCAACGACGCTACCACCGCCTGCGCCAATGAGCGCGGGTGGAGCGGCGCGGCAGCCACTGCCTCCGGCGTCTATGCATTGGCGGAAGTGGGCCTGCCGGTGGCGAAGCGCGTGGTCCAGGCGAAGGGCTTCGACCCCGCGACGCTCGACCAGCAGTTCGCCGCACTGCCCGAAGAGGTGCGCCGCAAGCCGCTGACCCCCAAGGCGACGCAGGACCTGATCCGCGCCGCCGTTACCGATGAAGCGCAACAGACCCGCGCCAATGCGGAACTGCTCGCGCAATATTTTGCGTTTCTCAACACGCTGGAATATGCTTCAGCCGACTTTTCCCGATAACGGGAGCGGGCCCTTGCGGCACCCTCTTGCAACCGCCCCGGCGGCATTCTAGGTGCGGGAAAACGGATTCAGAGCCCCATCACAAAGGAAAACAGGGACCATGGCCAACCAGGAAGAGATCACCACCCGCGTGCAGGCGCTCGTTGTCGACCATCTCGGCGTCGACGCCAAGGACGTGGTGCCGACCGCGAGCTTCACCGATGACCTCGGCGCGGACAGCCTCGACATCGTCGAGCTGGTGATGGCCTTCGAGGAAGAATTCGGGGTCGAGATCCCGGACGACGCCGCGGAGAAGATCAGCACCGTCGGCGACGCCGTTGCCTACATCTCCGAGCATCAGCAGGGCTGACGCTCGAAACGCGCTCCCGGCCCGATGGGCAGGAATTGCGACTAGGCGGCTTCCCGTCCCGTGCCTTTGGCGATGCGGACGGGGAGCCGTTTTGTATTACGAACGAACCGAACAGAAATTGACTGGAGAACTGCCATGCGCCGCGTAGTCGTGACCGGCCTGGGCCTCGTCACCCCGCTGGGGGCCGATGTCGAAACCGCCTGGAAGAACATCCTCGCCAGCAAGTCCGGCGCGGGCACGATCACCAAGTTCGACGCGACGGATTTCCAGAGCAACTATGCCTGCGAAGTGAAGCCGGCCGATCATGAATATGGCTTCGATGCCGGCAAGCGCGTCGACCACAAGATCCAGCGCCAGGTCGATCCGTTCATCGTCTTCGGCATCGATGCCGCCGGCCAGGCGATCGAGGATGCCGGCCTCACCGACATGCCCGAAGAGATGCGCTTCCGCGCCGGCTGCTCGATCGGTTCGGGCATCGGTGGCCTGCCGGGTATCGAGAGCGAATCGCTCGTCCTCGCCGAGAAGGGCCCGAAGCGGGTTTCGCCGCACTTCGTTCATGGCCGCCTGATCAACCTGATCTCCGGCCAGGTCTCGATCAAGTATGGGCTGATGGGTCCGAACCACGCGGTGGTCACCGCCTGCTCGACCGGCGCCCACTCGATCGGCGACGCCGCGCGGATGATCGCGATGGACGATGCCGACATCATGCTCGCCGGCGGCGCGGAAAGCACCGTGTGCCCGATCGGCATCGCCGGCTTCGGCCAGGCGCGTGCGCTCTCCACCGGATTCCGCGACGATCCCACCAAGGCAAGCCGCCCCTGGGACAAGGACCGCGACGGCTTCGTCATGGGCGAAGGCGCGGGCGTTGTCGTGCTCGAGGAATATGAGCATGCCAAGCGCCGCGGGGCGAAGATCTACGCCGAAGTCGTCGGCTATGGCCTGTCGGGCGACGCCTATCACGTGACCGCGCCGCATCCGGAAGGCTCGGGCGCGTTCCGTTCGATGCAGATGGCGATGCGCAAGTCGGGCCTTGCGCTCGGCGACATCGATTACATCAACGCGCACGGCACCTCGACGCCGATGGGCGACGAGCTCGAACTGGGCGCGGTGCGTCGCCTGTTCGGTGACGACATCGGCGGCGCGTCGATGAGCTCGACCAAGTCGGCGATCGGCCACCTGCTCGGCGGTGCCGGTGCGGTGGAAAGCATCTTCTGCATTCTTGCGCTGCGCGACCAGATCGTGCCGCCGACGCTCAACCTCGACAATCCGAGCGACAATTGCGTGGGCATCGATCTCGTGCCGCACGTCGCCAAGCAGCGGAAGGTGAAGGCCGTGCTGAACAACTCGTTCGGCTTCGGCGGCACCAATGCCAGCTTGGTGATGAAGGCGCTCTGATCCGATGGCGAAGAACGCGCGACCTCGACCCGCCAGGCGTGCGCCCGCACGCAGGAGCCGGGGGCCGCGCGTCCTTCTCGTCGCCGCGCTGCTGCTGGTCGCGGCCTTTGGCGGGGGCTGGTTCCTTTGGGCAGGGCCGGGGCCGGCAACGCAGGAACTGAGCGTCGTCGTGCCCGAGGGCGCGACACTCTCCCGCGCCGCCCGGCAGCTGGAAAAGGCGGGGGCGATCACGTCGCGCCCGATCTTTCTGACCTTCGCCAAGGCGTTCGGCGGCAATGGCACGATACGCGCCGGCGAATATCGCATCGCGCCGCGGAGCAGCGCGCGCCAGATCCTCGCGATGCTGCAGGATGGCAAGACGCTGCAGCGGCTGGTGACGGTGCCCGAGGGAATGCCCTCGATCCTCGTCGCCGAGGCGCTGGCCAAGGCGCCCGCGCTCACCGGCACCGCCAAGACGCCAGAAGAGGGCTCGGTGCTGCCCGACAGCTATGCCTATGTGCGCGACGAACCGCGTGCGGCGGTGCTGGCGCGGATGCAGAAGGCAATGACCGACTATCTCGCCAAGGCGTGGGCCAAGCGTGACAAGGCGCTCGTGGTGACGACGCCGCGCGAGGCGATCATCCTCGCCTCGATCGTCGAGAAGGAAACGGCCAAGCCGGCCGAGCGCACCACGGTGGCTGCGGTCTATGCCAATCGACTGAAGGCGGGCATGCCGCTCCAGGCCGATCCGACGATCATCTACCCGATCACCAAGGGCAAGCCGCTCGGCCGTCGCATCCTCCAGTCGGAGCTGCGGACGAAGAACGGTTACAACACCTATGCGATGCGCGGCCTGCCCGAGGGCCCGATCGCCAATCCGGGGCGCGCCTCGATCGACGCGGTGCTGCACCCGGCGCAGTCCAAGGCGCTGTACTTCGTGGCCGACGGCACCGGCGGTCATGTCTTCGCCGAGACCTATGAACAGCACCAGGCGAACGTGGCGAAGTGGTACGCCATCCGCCGTGCGCGCGGGGAAATGTAACGCGACTTTCGCGCGCTTGTCTCGACGGCGCAGCCATGTAACAAAGTCTCCCTGATCCAAGAACATAGGGGGATTTGAATGCGTCGTGCTGCCTTTCTGTGCCTGTTGCTCGCCACCACCAGCCCGGCTTGGGCGCAGGACAAGCCGGCGGCAAAGGGCCCGGACCACCGCGAGCAGATGAAGGCCGAGGCCGAGGCCGCCTGGGCCAAGCCTTCGGTGGAGGAAACGACGGCGGTCAGCCATGGCGCCGTCACCGTCGGCGGCCAGCGGATCGCCTATACCGCCACCGCCGGCACGCTCACCATCCGCGACGATGACGGCAAGCCCACCGCCTCCTATTTCTACACCGCGTACACCCGTGACGGAGCGGCGCGCGAGCAGCGGCCGGTGACCTTCTTCTACAATGGCGGGCCGGGATCGCCGACGATCTGGTTGCACATGGGCAGCTTCGCGCCGGTCCGCGTCACCACCGCCAATCCCGAATATATCCGCCCGGCACCCTATGGCTTCGGCCCCAATCCGGATTCGCTGATCGACAAGAGCGACCTCGTCTTCATCGACGCGCTCGGCGCCGGCTGGTCGCGGCCGCTGGGGGACAAGACCGGCAAGGATTTCTGGGGCGTCGACCAGGATGCCGACGGCTTTGCCCGCGCGATCCTGCGCTACACCAGCAAGTTCGATCGCTGGCCTTCGCCGAAGTTCCTGTTCGGCGAAAGCTATGGCACGCTGCGCAACCCGGTGGTCGCGGCCAAGCTGGAGGATGCGGGGCTGAGCCTCAACGGCATGGTCCAGTTCTCGACGATCATGAACTATGGTGTTCGCCAGCCCGGCTACGACCAGAATTTCCTCACCCTGTTCCCGACCATGGCGGCGACGGCCTGGTATCATAACCGGCTGCAGAACCGCCCCGCGGACCTGCCGACCTTCCTCGCCGAGGTTCGCGCCTTCACCAGCGGACCCTATGCCGCGGCGCTCGCCAAGGGCTCGGCCATCTCGGCCGAGGAGAAGGCGGCGGTGGCCAGGAAGATGTCCGAATACACCGGCATCAGCGAGGCTTACATCCTGCGCGCCGACCTGCGCCTGACCCTGCCGCGCTTCCAGACCGAGCTGCTGCGCGATCGTCGCCTTGCCGTCGGCCGGCTGGACTCGCGCTACCTGCTCAACATGACCGACGCCAATGCCGACAGCCCGAGCGACGATCCGGCCTCGACCGCGGTCACCGGCGCCTTCGTCGCCACCTTCCAGGACTATGCGACGCGCGTGCTCGGCTACAAGACCGACATGCCCTATCGCATGACGGCGCGCGGCCCCGGCTTCGACTGGGACTGGAAGCACCGCGCGCCCGACGGCAGCGGCACCCATCTCGCCCCGGACAGTGCCGTCGACCTGGCCTATACGATGCGGACCAATCCGTATCTGAAGGTGCTCTTCATGAACGGCTATTACGACTTCGCCACCCCGTTCTACGGCGCGGAGTTCGACGTCAGCCACATGCTGCTCGATGCGCAGCTGCAGAAGAACATCCGCTTCACCTATTATGACGCGGGCCACATGGTCTACCTCAACCCCACGACCATGCCGCAGATGCACCGCGACCTCGCGGCCTGGTATGACGAGGCGCTGCGCACTGCCGCCTCCGCCCAGCCGCCGGCTCGGCCCGCCGCCAAGGCAGCCCAGAACTGACGCTGGACAAGGAGGAGTGCCAGCTGGGCGCTCCTCCACCTCCGCATAATTCCGGAAGGTCCAGTTCGACTGTTGTTAGCATTTGAAAACGTTTCGATTCGTTTTGCTGCGAATGCGAAATAAGTCATACGAAAAAGAATCTCTCGAACTGCATCGCTCTATAACAATCCGGAATGGACATATCCGGAGGTCGTGGTGCGCTTTTTGAATGATATCAGCATTGGTAACCGGTTATTTATCATAGGCGCGGGGTCGCTGGTCGGCCTGGTGCTGGTCATTCTTCTGTCGATCAACCAGCTCGACAGCTCGCTCACCAAGAGTTTTCAAGAACGAACCAAGCAGGCGGTGGACATCGCCTATAGCCAGCTGGACTATTACGAAGCCGAGCAGCGCGCCGGCCGGATGCGGCAGGCGGACGCCCAGGCCGCCGCCAAGAAGGTGATCGGTTCGATGCGCTTCGGCGCGAGCGACTATTTCTTCATTCTCGACACCAATCACATGATGGTGATGCACCCGGTGAAGCCGGAGAAGGTCGGCAAGTCGGCCTATGACAGCACCGATGCCGCGGGCGCCCATCATTTCCGCGAGATGGTGAAGGTCGCTGCCGAGCAGGGCGCCGGCGTCGTATCGTACGAATATGAACTGCCGGGCGGGAAGGGCATCAAGTCCAAGATCTCGTACGTCCGCGCCTTCAAGCCCTGGGGCTGGGTGGTCGCGACCGGCGTGTTCGACGAGGAAATCCAGGCAGCGGTGCAGGATGCCGAGATCAAGCTCGCCATGGCAGCGCTGGTGATCGTGCTGGTGCTGGTCGTCGCCGTCCTCTTCGTCAGTCGCTCGATCACGCTGCCGCTCGGCGCCATCACCGCCCGGATGCGCAGCCTGGCCGGCGGCGACACGGCCGCGGCGATCCCGGGCTCGGGCCGCAAGGACGAGATCGGCGCGATGGCAGGGGCGCTGGAGGTGTTCCGCCAGAATGCCGAGGCCAAGGTCCATGCCGAGGCCGCCAAGGCCGCCGCGGACGCCGACCAGCAGACGATCGTCCAGCTGCTCTCGGAAAAGCTCCACGCCATGTCCGAGGGCGACCTGACGAGCGCGATCACCACCCAGGTACCGCCAGCGTACGGCAGCCTCCGCGACAACTTCAACACCGCGCTGGAGAATCTCCGCGAGCTGATCGGCGTGCTGTCCGAGGCCTCGCGCAGCATCGAGACCGGCTCGACCGAGATCTCGGCGGCGTCGGACGATCTCGCCCGCCGCACCGAAAGCAACGCCGCCAGCCTCGAGCAGACCTCGGCCGCGCTCCAGCAGATGAACGATCGCCTCAAGTCGAGCGCCGACGCGGCCGACAAGACGGTGGGCTTCACCCAGGAAGCGATCGGCATCGTCGACTCCGGCCGTACCACCGCCACCGATGCAACGGCGGCAATGGAGCGGGTGTCCGAAAGCGCGCGCGGCATCGACACCGTGATCGAGGGCGTCGACAAGATCGCCTTCCAGACCCGCGTCCTTGCGATGAACGCCGCCGTCGAGGCCGGTCGGGCAGGCGAGGCGGGCCGTGGCTTTGCCGTCGTCGCCGACCTCGTCTCGGCGTTGGCGATGCGCGCGGAAGAAGAGGCCCGCCGTGCCCGCGAACAGCTCACCACTACCCAGGCCGACATCGTCGTCGCGGTGGACTCGGTGAAGAAGGTCGATGCGGCGCTCGCCAACATCACCAGCAGCGTCAGCCAGGTGCACGAGTTCATCGAGGTGGTCGCCATCGACAATCGCGCCCAGTCCTCGGCGATCAGCGAGATCGCCACGGCGGTCGGTGTGATGGACCATTCGACCCAGCAGAACGCGGCGATGGTGGAGCAGACCTCCGCTGCCGCCCGCAACCTGGCCGGCGAGGTGAGCGGCCTCACCCAGCAGGCGGCGCGGTTCAAGATCGGCAACGCAGCGCCGGTACGTGCGCGGGCGCGCTCGGCATCCGCCGCGCCCCGTCCGGCTCCGGCAGCGGCACCCCGCGCGGCACCGGCCATGGCCGGTGCCGAGGAGTGGGCGAGCTTCTGATTGCCCGGCGGGCAGTGCCGCGACGGCACCGCCCGCCACCTTCGCAAGACCCGATATCCGGGGGCGGCCCGCCGCCCTCCCGAGGCGCAGCATTGCCCCGTTCACAGGGACAGGGACGAGGCATTGCGGCGCCGTGCCAGCACGGATTTTCCCATGTCGCGTTCCCAATTGTTCCTGCCCCTGGTCGCCACGATCGGCCTCTCGCTCGGCGCCGCGCCCGCATTCGCCCAGACCGAAGCGGCGATCGAACCCGCCGCACTGCTGGTGATCGCCGAAGTGCCCCAGGACGGGCCGCAGCAGAGCATCCCGCCGCAGAAGTCGACGCCCCCCGCCGAGGCGGTGACGCCGCGCGCGCCTTCCTCCCCGGCCACCTTCACCTATCCGTCGCAGGCCGACGGGTTCGGCATCAAGCTGGGCGGCTACAACACCTCGCGCTGGGCCGAGGACTGGCGCGGCATGCGCAATCCCAAGAAGCGCGACGATCCGCTCGATCGGCTGAAATATCTGCCGATCGCCGGGGATGGCCTGGCCTATGTCACGCTGTCGGGTGAGATCCGGCTGCGCGAGCAGCTCGTATCGCAGCCCGGGCTCTCCAAGGGGCCGCATCGCGAGGAGCAGCTGCTGCGCATCTTCGCCGGCGCGGACGTGCATGTCGGCCCGCTGCGCGCCTATGGCGAGCTCGCTCATGGCGGGCTGTCCGGGTACAATATCGGCACGCCGGCGGGCAAATCGCGCAACGACCTGTTCGCCCAGCAATATTTCGTCGAGCTGAGCGGCACCGTGCTGCCGGGCGTCAGTGCCGGGGTGCGCTATGGCCGGCAGGAGTTCACCGACGGTGCGCCGGGGCTGATCTCGGTGAAGGACGACAACTCGATGCACACGGAGCTCAACGGCGGCCGTGCCTGGGTGTCGTTCGCGCAGTTCCGCGCCGATCTGTTCGATTTCAAGCAGACCACGCTCGGCCTGGGCGGCAGCGGCGACGACCGGATCGACGACGGTACGCGATTCTCGGGCGTCACCTTCGGCGTCGTCCTCGCCAACCAGGCCAAGCGCAAGATCTTCTTCGATCCCTTCTTCTGGCGCGAGCGCAACGACATGTTGAAGTGGGGCAAGACCAGCGGGGTCGAAATCCGCCATTATTACGGCGCCCGCCTTTGGGGCAGCATGGGCAAGCTGACCTTCGACTGGCTGGTCAACCACCAGGGCGGCGACCTTGCCGGCCGGCCGATCGATGCCTGGTTCCTCCAGGCGGCGCAGACCTACAGCCTGAGCAAGAAGGGGCTGAAGCCCAAGCCCGGCATCCATTTCGACTATGGCAGCGGCGGCGGTGCCTATGGCACCGGCACGATCCGCAACACGCGGGTGATCACCGCCGGGTCGATCGCCTATAGCTACCAGCTGGTGCTTGGCCTGAGCAATCTGTTCCAGGTCTCGCCGAACGTCACCATTTCGCCGAGCAAGTCGCTCGACCTCACCGCCGAGCTGCAGCACAGCCTGCGTGTCGACGCGACCGACGCCGTTTATCGCGGCGCCGGCACCGCCTATGCGGGCACCCAGCTGGTGAAGGGCGCGCATGTCGGCGACGCGGCGCGGCTGCAGGCGACCTGGAAGGTCAGCCCGCGCGTCTCGGTGATCGGCCGCTACGAATATTTCGAGCCCGGCGCGGTGCTCAAGGCAGTGGGATCGAAGGGATCGCATTTCCTCGCCGGCTGGATCAGCTTGCGTTTCTGAGGCCGCAAAAGTTCCGAAAGTTCCGGGAAATCGACATCAGCGCGATCCCGGCCGCGACGCGGGCGGGGCTGGTTCCAGCGCCGCCCGCGCTTCGCGTTCGTAGCGCTGCATCGGCTCGCCATAGCAGGCGGCGAACAGCAGCCGACTGTCGAAGCGGCGGCGATGCCCGATGATCTTGCCGCGCCGCGTGATCGGCACCAGTCGCCCTTCGCGGGCGATCTCCATCGCCAGATCGAGCGCCATCAGCCGGCCCTGGTCGACCGCCGCATCCCAGGCGCGGACGAAGCCGGCCGCATCGGGGCGGGTGCGCAGCCGCCGCGCGCTCTGCGGCGTCATCCCCACCGCGCGCGCCGCCGCGGCGACGCCGCCATGGCTGGCGAGCTCGGCGATGAAGGCGCGCTGCCGCTCGGCGCTCCAGCCATCGACGCGCGGGCTGGTGGCGACCGGCGCGAAGTCGAAGGGATCGTCGTCTTCGGGCTGCATGGAGCCGAGGATAGGCATGGATCGCATCTGTAGGAAAGCGATTTGTTTCTCATTTGTTCTTTTTGCAAGCGGCGGGGAGGTCGCGTTTCGGGAGCGGCTGTGGCAGGGGGGGGCCATGCCGATCACGCCCCATATCCTCGTCGATGCCGATGCCTGCCCGGTGAAGGAGGAAATCTACAAGGTCGCCTGGCGGATGGAGGTGCCGGTGACGATCGTGAGCAACGCCCATTTGCGCATTCCGCAGCACCCGCTGCTCACCCGCGTGGTGGTGAGCGACGGGTTCGACGCCGCCGACGACTGGATCGCCGACCATGCCGATGCCGGTTCGGTGGTGATCACCGCGGATATCCTGCTCGCCGATCGCTGCCTCAAGGCCGGCGCGGCGGCGGTGCTCGCGCCCAACGGCAAGCCTTTCACGACCAGTTCGATCGGCAGCGCGGTGGCGGTGCGCGCGATCATGGCCGATCTGCGCGCCGGCGGCGATCGCATCGGCGGGCCGCCGCCCTTCGGCAAGGAAGACCGCTCGCGCTTCCTGTCCGCGCTCGATGCGGCGCTGGTGCGAGCGAAGCGCGCCGCTGCCGGATGATCTGGAATATAGCCGGCTAAGCTGTTGATCAATTACGGGACAGCGACGGAATCGCTTGTCTTGACTCCACCATGGTTTGGGATACTCCACCGTTAACTATCAATGCATGGGGATGCATTCCGGGGAGGTCTTGCGATGCAAAGTCGAGTTCTGGCGAGCGCAGCGTTGCTGCTTGCCGCCGTTGGCACCACGCCTGCCCTCGCGGCGGACTTCTACCTCTTCAACAATTCGCCCAGCGGCTCGGTCAAGCTTACGGTGAACGGGGCCGGCAGCATCAATGCCTTCCAGACCGGCTGGTTCGACAGCAACGGCACGCACTATAACGCTTGGACCAATTACTTCACCGGCAGCGTGACCAGCTGGGGCTCGACGACGGAGTATCGCTCCTTCTTCAGCTTCTTCCCGACGGGACCGGTGACCAGTGCATCGCTGACCATCGGCAACGCGCTCGTCGACGGCTATGGCAATGCGACCGGGCGGCCGCTCGAGCTGACGCTGTACGACGTGACCAGCTCGATCGTCGGGCTGCAGCAATATAATGGTGCCGAGGGCATTTTCGACGATCTCGGCTCGGGCGCGGTACTCGGCAAGATCACCGTGAGCGCCGGGGCCGCGGGCTATACGATCGAGCTGAACCAGGCCGGCGTCGATGCGATCAACGCCGCCTATGCCGGCGTGGGCCCCTTCACCGTCGGCGCGCGCCTGACCGCCAGCCCGGTACCCGAGCCGGCGGCATGGGCGCTGATGCTCGGCGGCTTCGGGCTGATGGGCGGCGCGCTCCGCGCCCGGCGGCGGCGGACTTCGGTCACCTGCGCCTAAGCGGGCGACCTGCCCGGCTCAGTGCAGCTTGGCGATCGACAGCCCGTCGAGCTTGGCGCGTTCCTTCACCGATTCCTCGCTGCGGGTGAGCGCCTTGGCGATGGCGCGCAGCGGCATGCCCTTCTTGGCGAGGGTGTGGAGCTTTTGCAGCTCGTCGGGGCGCCAGGGCTGGCGGTGTCGTTCGAAGCGTTCGGCCATGGCGCGGGCTTAATCGATCTTGGCGGCCGGTGCCATCCGGGCGCGCAACATCGCGGCGACGCGTTCTGCGCCCGCCTCGCTCGCGCTCGCCACGTCGATCGGGCGGCCGCCGAGCGCCTCGTCCTCGCTGTTGAGGAACAGCCGCGCGGTCTCGCGATCGGGGAGCGCCTGGAAGGCGAGCAGCGCTACCCGCGACTGGCGCGCGATGACCTCGGGCGCCAGCTTGGTCTTGGTGGTGCCGCGGAAGCGCTTGCGATCGAGCTCGTCCGACGTCGCGCCCACCGCGACCTTGGTGATCGCGCCCATCAGGCGGCGACCGTCATGGCATGGGCCTGTCGATAGGCGGCGATGCGCTCGGCATAGCCAGCGGCGAACGCGCGATGCGCCGCACGCGAGGATATGCACGCGGCGGTGCCGGCGCGGGTCAGGGCGTTCTGGTGGCGGGAAAGGAGATAGGCGAGATCCATCGGCATATCCGAGCTGCGCAAGCGAGAACATGATGGACCCAGCCGCCGGCGCTTACGGGAGGGGAAGCCGACGATAGCATGTAAGTGGGGATCGCCGGGCCGTTTCGCAACCGTGGCGATTAGGCCAGCGCGCGTTCGCCCTCGCGCAGCGTCAGCACTTCCACGCCCGTGGCCGTCACTGCCACGGTATGCTCGAACTGGGCGGAGAGCTTGCGGTCGTTGGTTACCACCGTCCAGCCGTCGTCGAGCGTGGTCACCTTTCGGGTGCCCTGGTTGAGCATCGGCTCGATCGTGAAGGTCATGCCCTCGCGCAGCTTCATGCCGGTGCCGGGACGGCCGAAATGGAGGACCGAGGGTTCCTCGTGCATCTCGCGGCCGATGCCGTGGCCGCAATAGTCGCGCACGATGGCATAGCCGTGCTGCTTGGCGTGGCGCTCGATCGCGGCGCCGATGTCGCCCAGCGTCGCGCCCGGGCGGACCTGGGCGATGCCCTTCCACAGCGCCTCCTGCGTCACCTTGACCAGCCGCTTCGCCTGGGGCGAAACGGTGCCGACCATGTAGGTCTTGCTCGAGTCGGCGATGAAGCCGTGTTTTTCCAGCGTGATGTCGAGGTTGATGATGTCGCCGTCCTGCACGATCGTGCCGGCATCGGGCACGCCGTGGCAGACGACATGGTTGATCGAGCAGTTGAGCACGAAGCCATAGCCATATTGCCCCTTGCTGGCGGGGCGGGCGTGGAGTTCGTCGGTGATGTAGCGTTCGACCAGCGTGTCGATCTCGAGCGTCGACATGCCGGCGAGCGGCGTGCGGTCGAGCATCTCGAACACTTTGGCGAGCAGCCGGCCGGCCTCGCGCATCAGGTCGAGCTCCTGGGGCGTCTTGACCATCTCAGGCGGCCTCGAGCGCGGCGGCGCCGACCTGCGCCTCGGCGAGCTGGCGGCGGACGATCTCGTGGAAGGGCAGGGTGGGATTCGCCTCGGCGAGCATGCCGATCTTCATCCAGTACTCGGCCTGGGCGTTGATCGAGCGGCACATCACCGCGCTGGCGCGGCGGGCCTCCTCGTGGAGGTCGTCGGCGATTTTCACGATGCCCATGAGTGCTCCGGTAGAGGTGAACGTACGGAGCGTATATGGTTCGTATATTGGGGAGGGGCAAGGGGGGTAGGACTGCAAGCCCCTCCCCTTCAGGGGAGGAGGGGCTTAGATGCGAAATGTCAGCGCGGCAGCGCCGCCGCCTCGCGGGCCTTGGCTTCGACCTCTTCCAGCGAGCCGCTGGCGATCCAGCTGCCGCCGACGCAAAGCACCGGATCGAACGCCAGCCATTCCGGCGCGCTCGCCAGGCTGATGCCGCCGGTGGGGCAGAACTTCGCCTGGTAGAAGGGTGCTGCAAGCGCCTTGAGCGCCTTGAGCCCGCCCGAGGTCTCGGCCGGGAAGAACTTGAAGTGGCTGAGGCCCAGATCCATGCCGCGCATCAGATCGCCGGCATTGGCGATGCCCGGCAGGTACGGCACACCGCTGCGCACGATCGCGTCGCCCAGGCGATCGGTGAGGCCGGGCGAGACGATGAACTCGGCGTCCTCCTTCATGACCTGCTCGAACTGCTGGGTGTTGACCACGGTACCGGCGCCGACGATCGCGCCCGGCACCTTCTTCATCTCGCGGATCGCTTCGAGTGCCGCCGGGGTGCGCATCGTCACTTCGAGCACGCGCAGGCCGCCCTTCACCAGCGCCTCGGCGAGCGGACGCGCCTTGGCGGCGTCGTCGATCACCAGCACCGGGATGACCGGCGCGGTGCGCATGATGGCTTCGATCGAAAGGCGGGTGTCGCTCACTGTGCATGCTCCTGGGCGAAGGCGGCGGCTGCGCCGTACAGGCCCGGCTGGGGATGGGTGATCAGCTTGACGGGGATCGTCGCCATCAGGGAGCGGAAGCGCCCCTTGGCGACGAATCGCTCGCCGAACCCCGATTGCAGCAGATGGTCCTTCAGGCGCAAGCCCAGACCGCCCGCGATCACCACGGCCTTCGGGCCATGCGCCAGCGCGAGGTCGCCCGCGACGGCACCCAGGCTGAGGCAGAAGCGGTCGAGCGCGGCCACGGCCAGGCTGTCCTTGCCCTCCAGCGCCAGCGTCCAGATCGCCTTGTCGTCGAGACGGGCGACCGGCACGCCTTCGAGATCGGCCAGCGTCTCGTAGATCGAGACGATCGCCGGGCCGGCGACGATGCGTTCCTTCGAGACGCGCTGATAGGTGCGGCGCAGGCGCTTCACCAGCGCGTCCTCGATCGCGTCGAGCGGGGCGAAGTCGCTATGCCCGCCCTCGGTCGCGATGATGTCGTAGCCGCCGCGGTGGCGGAACACCTGCGCGACGCCGAGGCCGGTGCCCGGGCCGCAGACGGTGATCGAGCCCTTGTCGGGCAGCGACGTATCGGGCCCGCAGAGATGGAGGAACGCCTCGTCCTCGAGCTGCGCGACGGCATGGCCGATCGCCTCGAAATCGTTGACGATCGTCCAGGTATCGGCGCCCAGCCGATCCGGGATCAGCGGCGGGCGGATGATCCAGGGATTGTTGGTGAGCTTGATCAGATCGCCGTTGATCGGCGAGGCGACCGCGATCGCGGCGGCCTTTGGCACCGGCCGGCCGAGCTTCTCGCCGAAGGCGCGCCAGGCGAGCTGCAGGCTGGGATGTTCGGCCACCTTCTGGGTGATCGGCTCGCTGAGCGAGACGACGCGGCCTTCCGCCACCTCCGCCACTGCGAAGCGCGCGTGGGTCCCCCCGATGTCGACGGCGACGACTTCCATCCGATTTCGATCCTCTCTCTGGCGCCCCTGTCAACGTTGCCAGTGGGCGGCCGTCCTTCTTCCCGTCCGCCGCGCGGATGTAAAGTCCGCGCGGTCGTACGGGGCATGATTTACATGCGTTACAGTCTTACAGGCCGGCTTCGTGCAGCATCGCCGACGCGCCCTTCTCGGCTTCGTCGCAGTGGTGGCGCATCATCGCGAACAGCTCGCGGCCGGTACCGACCGCCGGCGGCGGGGCGACCGCATGCTCGCGCGCGTCCCACTCGTCGGCCGGGACCAGCGCTTCGAGCGTGCCGGCCTCGGCATCGAGACGGAGGATGTCGCCGTCGCGCACCTTGCCGATCGGGCCGCCGCCCAGGGCCTCGGGCGAGAGGTGGATCGCCGCCGGCACCTTTCCGCTCGCGCCCGACATGCGCCCGTCGGTGACCAGCGCCACCTTGAAGCCGCGATTCTGGAGCACGCCCAGCTGGGGGGTGAGCTTGTGCAGCTCGGGCATGCCGTTGGCGCGCGGACCCTGGAAGCGGACCACGACGATCACGTCGCGCTCCAGCTCGCCGGCCTTGAACGCCTCCAGCACGTCCAGCTGGTCCGAGAAGACGCGGGCCGGGGCCTCGATGATCCAGCGCTCGCGCTCGACCGCCGAGACCTTGATGCAGGCGCGGCCGATATTGCCCTTGAGGATGCGGAAGCCGCCCTCGGGGGAGAAGGCGGTCTCGACCGTGCGGACGATATTCTCGTCGTTGCTCGTCGCGCCATGCTCGGTCCAGACCAGCGCGTCGCCCGCAATGTCGGGCTTGCGGCCATAGGCGGCCATCCCGTCCTTGGCGATGGTCAGCGCGTCGCCGTGCATCAGCCCGGCGCGGAGCAGTTCCTTGATGACGAAGGACGGGCCGCCGGCATCCTCGAACTGGTTCACGTCGGCCGAACCGTTCGGATAGACGCGGGTCATCAGCGGCACCACGCGCGAGAGGCGATCGAAATCCTCCCAGTCGATGGTGATGCCGGCCGCGCGCGCGAAGGCGGGGACGTGGATCAGGTGGTTGGTCGAGCCGCCGGTGGCAAGCAGCACGATCGCCGCGTTCACGATCGCGCGCTCGTCAACGACATGGCCGATCGGGCGATAGTCGTCGCCGTTCCAGCCGATCTCGGCGAGGCGGTGGACGGCGTGGCGGGTCAGCTCCTGGCGCAGCTTGGTGCCCGGATTGGCGAAGGCCGAGCCGGGAACGTGGAGGCCCATCGCCTCCATCATCATCTGGTTCGAGTTGGCGGTGCCGTAGAAGGTGCAGGTGCCCTTGCCGTGATAGGCGGCGATCTCGGACTCGAGCAGCTCCTCGCGCGTCGCCTTGCCCTCGGCATAGCGCTCGCGCACCGCGGCCTTTTCCTTGTTGGGCAGGCCCGAACGCATCGGGCCGCCGGGGATCAGCACCATCGGCAGGTGGCCGAAGCGGAGCGCGCCCATCAGCAGGCCCGGCACGATCTTGTCGCAGATGCCGAGCAGCGCAGCGCCTTCGAACACGCGGTGGCTGAGCGACACCGCCGTCGCCATCGCGATGGTGTCGCGGCTGAACAGCGAGAGCTCCATGCCCTGATAGCCCTGGGTCACGCCGTCGCACATCGCAGGCACGCCGCCCGCCACCTGCGCGGTGGCACCGGCTTCCATCGCCCAGACCTTCATCTGCTCGGGATAGCGATAATAGGGCGCATGGGCCGACAGCATGTCGTTGTACGAGGTGACGATGCCGATGTTCATGCGGTTGCCGGTCTTCAGCGCGTCGCGCTGTTCCTCGGTGCCGGCATAGGCGTGGGCGAGGTTGGCGCAGCCCAGCTTGGGCCGATCATTGCCCGAATCGCGCTCGCGGCGGATCAGGTCGAGATAGGCGGTGCGGCCCGCCTTGGACCGCTCGATCACCCGATCGGTGACGGCTGCGATTTCGGCGTTCAGCGTGGCCATTTACAGGCTCCAGTGGATGTCGACGGGCAGTTCGGTTTCGGCGAGCACGCGGCCGATCGGCAGGGTCGAGCCGGCGCCTTCGGCAATCGCGCGCTCCAGCACGTCCTTCTTCTCCTGGCCGGTGATCGCGATCATCAGTGCGCGGGCCGAGACGATCGCGGCGAGCGACAGCGAGACGCGGGGGACCGGGGCTTCGGGCGGCAGCGGATCGGGCATCACGCCCAACGCGCGGCGCTCCTTGGGGCCGGTCAGCGCTTCGGCGAGATCGGGGCCGGGGAAGATCGAGGCGGTGTGGCCATCGGCGCCCATGCCGAGCAGGCAAAGGTCGAGCGGCCAGTGAAAATCCTGCAGGCGTGCGTCCGCCGCGCGGCCGGCGGCCTTGTAGTCGTCGGCCTTCTCGCTGACGACCGGGATAACGCGGGCGCCGAGCGGCAGGAACACCTTGGCGAGGCCGGTGACGTTCGACATCGGGTCGCCCATCGGTACGATGCGATCGTCGGTGGGGATGATCGTCACGCGCTTCCAGTCGAGCTTGGCCTTGCTCAGCTTGGCATAGATCGGGCCAGGAGTGCGGCCGCCGGCGAGCGCGATGACCGCGGCGCCGCGCGCATCGATCGCGCTTTCGATGATGAACTGCACGTCGCCGGCGAGCGCGTCGCCCATCTCGGCGGAGTCGTCATAGTCCCACCATTCGATTTCGGTCGTCATGTAAGCTCCTTGGGTTTCGGTGGGACCTGGTCAGCGGCGCAGGCGCCGCGCGGGTCCGATATAGGGTTTGGCTCGCGGTTTCGCTCGCCCTTCAACCGTCATCCCGGCGAAAGCCGGGATCCATTTTACAGCGACGCCGGGGATGGAGCCGAGACGGTGAGGGCAATGGATCCCGGCTTTCGCCGGGATGACGTCTGTAGATAAGGCGCTTGCCCCGTTCATTCGTGCCAATGCACCCCGTCGCGCTCGGTGAGCGCGATCGCGAGCGAAGGGCCCCAGCTGCCGGAGGCATAGGGCTTGGGCTTGAGATCGTTGGCGTCCCAGCCGGCGCGGATCGCGTCGATCCATTCCCACTGCGCCTCCACTTCGTCGCGGCGGACGAACAGCGTGGGATCGCCCTCGATCAGATCGAGCAGCAGCCGCTCATAGGCGATGCGGCGGCGGGTGCCGGCGAATTCGGTATCGAGGCTGAGGTTGAGCGGCACTTCGCGCAGGCGGTAGCCGTCGCGGTCGAGCCCCGGCTGCTTGGCCATGACCAGCAACTGGACATATTCCTCCGGCTGGAGGCGGATCACCAGTGCGTTGGACTGAAGCATGCCGCCGCGTTCGGCGAAGATCGAGTGGGGCACCGGCTTGAAGCGGATGACGATTTCCGAACGCCGCTCGGCGAGGCGCTTGCCGGTGCGCAGGTAGAAGGGCACGCCCTGCCACCGCCAATTGTCGACATGCGCCTTGATCGCGACGAAGGTCTCGGTGCGCGAGTCCTTGCCGAGTTCGCTGGTATAGTCGCGGACGATCTGGCCCTTCACCGCGCCGCCGCCATATTGGCCGACCACGGTGAGGTTGGGCGCTTCGGCGATCGGGATCTTGCGCAGCGACCGCAGTACCTTCACCTTCTCGTCGCGGATCGAGGTGCCGTCGAAATGCGCCGGCGGCTCCATCGCGATCAGCGCGAGCAGCTGGAGCATATGGTTCTGCACCATGTCGCGCAGCGCACCGGTATCGTCGTAGAAGCCCGCGCGGCCTTCGAGGCCCACCGTCTCCGAGACGGTGATCTGCACGCTGTCGATCCCGCGCGCGTTCCACACCGGCTCGAACAGCGAGTTGCCGAAGCGCAGTGCGAGGATGTTCTGCACCGTCTCCTTGCCGAGATAATGGTCGATGCGGAAGGTGCGATCCTCGGGGAAGGCCTTGGCGACGATGTCGTTGATCTCGCAGCTGGAGGCGAGGTCGCGGCCGAGCGGCTTCTCCAGGCTGATGCGCACATTGTCGCCGGCGAGGCCTGCCGATTCGAGGCCCTTTATCGTCGGGCCGAACAGCCAGGGGGCGGTCGACAGGAAGATGGCGAGCCCGCCGGAAATGTCGCCCAGCTTCTCCTTCAGCGCCGCATAGCCTTCGGTCTGCGAGGCATCGAGGGTCTGGTAATGCACGCGCTGGAGGAAGCCGGCGACAGCGCTGTCGTCCTTCCGATCGGCGGGCAGGAACTGGTCGAGCGCCTTGGCGGCGAAGGCGCGATAGCCCTCGTCGTCATGCTCGGAGCGCGCGGTGCCGGTGATGGTGAGGCCATCGGGTAACAGGCCATCGGCGTGCAGCGCGTAGAGCGAGGGGAGCAGCATGCGCTGCGCCAGATCACCGGTGGCACCGAACAGAAGCAATTTGCCGACGGGCTGCTGCATCATTTCCCTCTCGATTGGTTCGCCCCGCGAGACACCAATGCGGCCGAAAGATCAAGCCGGAGGGGAGGAATAGGTATGCGAAGGCGGCAAATTTTGGAGTTTTATTCCGCTCCTGCCTTCTTGTCCCCTCTCGCAGGCAGGAGGGGGACAAGAAGGCAGGAGCGGGGTAGTTAGAGCACCAGCCCGGCGGTCGGATCGAGCCCGGCCATGATGTTGAGGTTCTGCACCGCGGCACCCGCAGCGCCCTTGCCGAGATTGTCGAGCGTGGCGATCAGCCGCGCCTGGCGAGTCTCGTCATTGCCGAACACGCGGACCGACAGGCGATCGGTGCCGGCATTTTCCTCGATCGACACCGTCGGCACATCGGCGGGCAGCACCTGCACCACCGGCGAATCGCGATAGGCGTCGCGCAGGACGTTCTCCAGCGCCTCGACCGAGGGCTTGCGGGTGAAGGCGAACAGCGGCAGCGGCACCTCGACGATCATGCCGCGATAGGTGCGCGCCACCGAGGGCAGGAAGATCGGCGGATGCTCGATCCGCGCATGCTTCTGCATCTCGGGCACATGCTTGTGGGCAAGCGACAGGCCATAGGGCCGGAAGGCGGTGGCGGTCGCCTCCGGGCCGTCGCCCTCGAACTCGGCGATCATCGCACGGCCGCCGCCCGAATAGCCCGAGACGGCGTTGACGCTCAGCGGGAAGTCGTGCGGGATCAGCCCGGCGCGGATCAGCGGGCGGACCAGCGCAAGAAATCCGGTGGGGTAGCAGCCGGGGTTGCTCACCCGCGCCGCCTCGGCGATCGCCGCGGCCTGGCCGGGCTCGAGCTCGGCGAAGCCATAGGTCCAGTCAGCGGCGGTGCGATAGGCGGTGGAGGCGTCGATCACCCGCGTCCGCTCGTTCTCGATCATCGCCACCGCTTCGCGCGCCGCGTCGTCGGGCAGGCAGAGGATGACGAAATCGGCGGCGTTGAGTGCCTGCGCGCGCTTCTTCGGATCCTTGCGGTCCTGGTCGTCCAGGACCATCACCTCGATCTCGGCACGGCCGGCGAGGCGCTCGCGAATCTCCAGGCCGGTGGTGCCGGCGGCACCGTCGATGAATACATGCGCGATCATTCGGTCTCCCCCAAGGCCGATGCGTCGATATAGCCGACCAAGGCCGGACCGGGGGCGACGCCCCAGGCGTGGCTGCCGGCGATTTCGAGAACCTCGAACACATCGCCCTTCTGGAGCATGGTCAGCGCCGGCTCGTCGCCCTTGGCGGTCGCGCGCAGCGGCGTCTCGAAATGGACCACGCGCGGCATCGGCGATGCATAATGCGGCGCGAAAACGCGGCCGGCGAGGCGGATATCGGCGATGTCGGGGCGGACGGCGTCCACCCGGGGATCGATCGCGGCCGAACGGCCGTCCAGCGCCAGACGCTTACGCGTCGGCGCGCTCTGGGACTGGCTCGCTGATGGTGTTGCCAGCGAGGAAATGCCCGAACTCTGCAAGAAACTCTGCCCCTTCCGCGGTACGCGCTACGAAGATGTTGCGCTTGTCGGTGTCGTCGCGCTGGCGGCGCAGATAGCCGAGCGTGCCCAGTCGATTCAAGGCACGCGTGACCACCGGCTTCGAGACGTTGAGCGCCCGCGCCAGACCGCGCACCGTATGGGGGCCGGGGTCCAGATATACAAGCATCAGCAGCGCCATCTGCCGATTGGTGAGATCGGGCTCGCCCGAGCGCACATAATCGATCAGCGTATTCTTCCACCCCCACAGGGTCTGTTCGGACATAGCGTTCACAAGCACCACTCGTTCGTTTCAGGCCCGGCACGGCATCGAACCGAAGAAACAAACGCGCATTTTACAACTAGGTTTCAGTGCGCGGGCGAAATGTTGTGCAAAAATCGCGATGAAAATGCCGGTCTGCCATGGGGTTGCGCACAGGCACCGGAGCCGGGGGCGGAACAGGCGGTTGATTGCGCCGGGCGGCTCGCCTATGTCGCGCCCTTCGCTAACGGGCACCGGATTTCATGTTCACCTTCCTCCTCGTCGTTCAGTTCATCATCGCCGCCCTGCTGGTGGGGGTGATCCTCGTTCAGAAGTCGGAGGGTGGCGGTCTCACCTCGGGCGGCAGCCCGGCCGGTCTCATGTCGGCACGCGGCGCGGCCGATTTCCTGACGCGCATGACCGCGATCCTGGCGACCGCGTTCATCCTGATGAGCATCGTGCTCGCCTTCCTGGCGGCCACCCGGCACTCGACCAAGATCGACGCCGGCCTGCAGAAGGCGCCCGCCGCGGTCGCCCCGCTCACGGTCCCGAGCGCTCCGGCGCCGACCGGCAACGATACGGCACCGACCGGCAACAGCGCGGTTCCGTTCAGCCAGTAAGCATCCGTAGTTCGCCGCACTTGCGGCGGATTCACCGTAAAATTTGCGCGACCGGCGGATTCTAACGCTTGCCGGTCTGCGCCCTTTGACGTTAGGCGTTTTCTCCCATGGCGCGGTACATCTTCATCACCGGCGGCGTGGTCTCCTCGCTCGGCAAGGGTCTCATGGCAGCGAGCCTCGCGGCGCTGCTCCAGGCCCGTGGCTATCGAGTCCGCATCCGCAAGTTCGATCCCTATCTCAACGTTGATCCCGGCACGATGTCGCCGCACCAGCATGGTGAGGTGTACGTCACCGACGATGGCGCCGAGACCGACCTCGACCTCGGCCATTACGAGCGCTTCACCGGCGTGACCGCGCGCCAGGCCGACAACGTCACCTCGGGCCGGATCTACAAGACGATCATCGAGCGCGAACGGCGCGGCGACTATCTGGGCGCCACCGTGCAGGTGGTCCCGCACGTCACCGACGCGATCAAGGCGTTCGCCCAGGCCGAGACCGAGGATCTCGATTTCGTGCTGTGCGAGATCGGCGGCACGGTGGGCGACATCGAATCGCTGCCGTTCATCGAGGCGATTCGCCAGCTCCGCAACGATCTCGGCCGCGGCCAGACGGTCAGCATCCACGTGACGCTGGTGCCATACATTGCCGCCGCCGGCGAGCTCAAGACCAAGCCGACCCAGCACAGCGTGCGCGAGCTCGCCGCGCTCGGCGTCCAGCCGGACGTGCTGGTGTGCCGCTCGGAGCGTCCGCTGCCGGCCGGCGAGCGCGCCAAGATCGCGCAGTTCTGCAACGTGCCGACCTCGGCGGTGATCCCGGCGCTCGACGCCAAGAGCATCTATGCGGTGCCGCTGCAATATCATGGCGAAGGCCTGGACGGCGAAGTGCTCAAGGCCTTCGGCATCGAGCCGGGCCCGGCGCCCGACCTCAGCCGCTGGAGCGGCATCGTCGAGCGGCTGCAGAACCCCGAGGGCGAAGTCACCATCGGTGTGGTCGGCAAATATATGGGCGTGCCCGACGCCTATAAGTCGCTCACCGAGGCGCTGGTCCATGGCGGCATCGCCAACCGCGTGAAGGTCAACATCCGCTGGCTCGACGCCGAATTGTTCGAGCAGGAAGAGGCCGAAGTCGCCGCGATGCTCGAGCCGATGCACGGCATCCTCGTCCCCGGCGGGTTCGGCGAGCGCGGCAGCGAGGGCAAGATTGCCGGCGTTCGCTTCGCGCGTGAACGCAATGTGCCGTTCTTCGGCATCTGTCTCGGCATGCAGATGGCGTGCATCGAGGGCGTCCGCGCCCAGGGCATCGCCGACGCCTCGACCACCGAGTTCGGCCCTACGCAAGAGCCGGTGGTCGGCATGATCACCGAATGGATGACCGCCGACGGCCTGCAGAAGCGCGAGGAAGGCGGCGACCTGGGCGGCACGATGCGCCTCGGCGCCTATCCGGCCAAGCTTGGCGGCAACAGCGTGGTCGCGTCGATCTACGGCACCGATTCGATCAGCGAGCGCCACCGCCACCGCTACGAGGTGAACACCGCCTACAAGCCGGTGCTCGAAGAAGGCGGACTGGTCTTCTCGGGCATGTCGCCCGACGGCACGCTGCCCGAGATCGTCGAGCGGCCGGACCATCCCTGGTTCGTCGGCGTGCAGTTCCACCCCGAGCTCAAGTCCAAGCCGTTCGATCCGCACCCGCTGTTCGCGGGCTTCATCGAAGCCGCCGTCAAGCACTCGCGGCTCGTCTAAGGGCGTGCTGCGACGGGTCTTCGTCGCCGGACTGGCGCTGCTGGCGGTGTCCGCAGCGCCGGCGCCGCAGCAGCCGCGGCCTGTGCCCGGCGAGGTTCGCGTGCGGCTGGTGACGAGCATGGGCGCGATCACGCTGGCGCTGGATGCCAAGCGCGCACCCAAGACCGTCGCCAACTTCCTCGCCTATGTGGATGACGGGCGGCTGGAGGGCACGACCTTCTACCGCACCGCGCGGCGCAAGACCGAGCCCACCAAGGGCTTCATCCAGGGCGGCGTCGGCACCGATGCGCGTCGGATGCTCGACCCGCTGCCGCTCGAGCCGACCAGCAAGACCGGGCTCAAGCACCTGAACGGCTCCATCTCGATGGCGCACGGGCCAAATCCCAATTCGGCCAATGGCAATTTCTCGATCATGGTCGGCGACAATCCGGGGCTCGACGCGCGCGGTGCGAACCTCGGCTTCGCGGCGTTCGGCCACGTTGTGGGCGGGATGGACGTGGTCCAGCGCATCCTCGCGCTGCCCAGCGGCGGCGGGCGCGACGTGATGAAGGGCCAGATGATCCTCAAGCCGGTGACGATCGTCCGCGCCGAACGGCTGGACGGGGTCGCCAGGCCGACGGGGCGGGTGAAGCCGTGGCTGCTGGGGTTGAAGCCGGCGGGGTGAGGCGGCGGGAGCCAAGCGCGCAATCCGGACAGCGCCAATTCTCGCCAGGACCAGGCCTCTGGCGCGCTCAGGGGAAGCTCCCTCGCACCAGTCGTCCGGTGTCGAAGTTCGGGACTCGGCAATCATTTCCGATTGTTTCGCCGGACGGCAGCGCTTGCCACGCGCCGACGCTCAGCGGTTGCGGTATTCAGGCTGCTCGGGCAGCGCGCAGCACCTCATCGAGTGAGGTCCATGTCATGTCGCGGTAACGATCATTGTCGAGCGGAGGCTCGAACGCTCCTTCCCCGGCGAACAGGTTTCGCATGTACTGCATGCCTTGCCACGCGGGATAGAGATCGTCCGGCCCGCCCGGTGCGATCCGTCTTGCAATCTGGATGATCAGCCCGAGCGAACCGAGCGTCCCGGCGGGAAGGACGCGATATGTGCTTCCCCGCACGCGGCTGACCGCTGCGGCGATGTCCCGGGCGCTGACCTGCGCGCCTGCAATCTTGAGCCAGCGCGGCGCTTCCGGATCGATTGCAGCCCTGGCCGTATAGCGAGCCGTGTCGGCGATGGTCGTGAAGTCCATCGGCTGATCGGCGCTGCCCCAGTACAGCACCCTCTTGATACGGTGCTGAATGATCGGAATCGTCCCGGTCAGCATGTCCATGAACGCACCGTTGAGGATCGACGTCAAACGGATCGGGGCCGATTGTGCCTTCTCAAGAAACATGCGGCGAAGCGCGAGATTCCGGTTGGACTTGGGCGGTACGCGGCGAAAGTCGATGGCGAAGTCGGACGGTATGAACCTCGCCGCCCCGGCTTGGACCGCAGCATCGAGCAGGCGCCCTTGTGCTCCGACGATGACCGGGTCCAGCCCGCTCAGCGCGGAGACCACGCATTGCGCGCCGGAAAGTGCGCGCGCGATGGAGTCGACATTGCTGAAATCGCATTCCCGTACGACAAATCCTTTATCGTGCAGGCTAGCCGCCGATGTACCGGGCCGCGCAAGCGCAATAACGGGCGCGTCGAGCGCATAGAGTTCCTGAACAATGCGTCCGCCAAGGTCCCCGGATGCCCCTGCTACCACGATCATCGTCGGTCGTCTCCGTTCCTGCTGGAACCCAGCGGTGTTGGCTTATCACTTTTGATCGGCAAACCTATAGGGCTCCAGGGCCACCTTCTCTTCTTCCCGTAAGCATGCCAGCACCTCGCATGCGCCCTTGGACGAACGCATGCGATCGGACCAGGCTACAAGGCGGGTTCCTGCAGCGGTCCGGTGCGCTCGGCCCAGAGCGTTTTCACCATGGGTGAAGACGCTCTGGATGTTTGTTTGCCGCATTTTCCGAGTCGTTGACCGTACACGGTCAACTTGAAAATGCTCTAGAGGCGGTCGGGCAGGAAGCGACCGAGCTGGTGGCGGTAGTAAGCGGGCGGTCGCACCCCCTTGCGTCGCCCCGCCCCCAAAAGAAAAGGCGCCCGGGTCGAAGCCCGGGCGCCCCGTCGCGGCGCCTAAGGGAGGGGAGCGCCGCGAACTTGCCAGGTGCCGTTACGCTGCGTTGGCCGTGCGATGGTCGATCGCGGCCGGCGCGCTGCCGGTACCCACCTGGATCTTCTTGGGCTTCATCGCCTCGGGCACTTCGCGCAGCAGCTCGATCGTCAGCAAGCCGTCGGCCAGGTTCGCATTCTCCACTCGCACGAAATCGGCGAGTTCGAAGCGGCGCTCGAAGCTGCGGTTGGCGATGCCCAGGTGCAGATAATTGCCCTGGTTGTTCTCATTCTCCCCGGCCTTCTTGCCGGCGACCAGCAGCAGGTTCTGCTGCGCGGTGATGTCGATCTCGTCCGCCTTGAAGCCGGCCACCGCGATGGTGATGCGATAGCGGTCTTCGGCAAGACGCTCGAGGTTGAAGGGGGGATAGTTTTCCGAATTCGCCTGGCGGGCGCTGGCTTCGAGCATGTCGAACAGCCGGTCGAACCCGATCGCCGAGCGACGGAAGGGAGTAAAGTCGAGCTGACGCATCTTCAGATTCTCCTGTGAGCAATTTGAACGTCGATCATCTCGATGCCCGGCCGACTGCCGCGACATCGGTGCGAAGCCCGTTCGGCGCCTCGCCACGCTGATCTGGTGTTGCGGTCTGCTAATTCAAGAGGTGGCCCAATTCCCGCTAGCCGGGCCTAAACATCTCCTTTCTCGATAAATCCTATCAAATCAGTGGAAATTGAGGCGACGCTCTAGGGGAACATGATGAGCCTGCCGCTGATTCCGCTGCTGCTATCCGCTTCGACGCCTGCGGCGCACGAACCCGATGTGCCGGCCCCCGTCGCCCAGGCGCCGCAACGCCAAGACGGCGACATCGTCGTGACCGCCCGGCGCCGCGAGGAGCGGATCCAGGAAGTGCCGGTCGCGCTCTCGGTGCTGAGCGGCGCGACGCTGGCGGAGGCGGGGGCGTTCAACGTGTCCCGTATCCAGCAGTCGCAGCCGGCGCTGCAATTCTATTCGAGCAACCCGCGCAACACCGCGATCAACATTCGCGGGCTCGGGGCGCCGTTCGGCCTTACCAATGACGGCATCGAGCAGGGCGTCGGCTTCTATGTCGACGGCGTCTATATCGGCCGGGTCGGCGCCTCCACCTTCGACTTCGTCGATGTCGAGCGGGTCGAGGTGCTGCGCGGGCCGCAGGGCACGCTGTACGGCAAGAACACCACTGCGGGCGCGATCAACATCACCACGCGGAAGCCGAGCTTCACCCCCGAGGTGCGCTTCGAGGCGAGCACGGGCAATTACGACTTCCTGCAGATCAAGGGCTCGGCCTCGGCGCCGATCGCCGACGACAAGCTGGCGGTGCGGCTGTCGACCTCGGTGAGCAAACGAAAGGGCACGATCTACGACACCAGGTCGGACAGCAACCTTCACCGGCTGGACAATTACGGCGTGCGCGGCCAGCTGCTGTGGCGCGCGGCGCCCAATCTCGACCTGGCGCTCTCGGGCGACTTCAACCTGCAGAACCCCTTGTGCTGCGTGCAATATTATGTCCGCATCGGCGCCACCCAGCGGCCGCTCGACCGGCAATATGCCGCGCTGGCGGCGGCGTTCGGCTACACGCCGCCAAGCACCGATCCGTTCGACCGCCGCACGGATCTCGATGCCGACATCAATTCGCGCCAGGAGATCGGCGGTGCCTCGCTGGTCGCGAACTGGGACCTCGGGCCGGCGACGATCACCTCGGTCAGCGCCTGGCGCTATTGGGACTGGCAGCCGGCGAACGACCGCGATTTCGTCGGGCTGCCGATCACCACCGTCTCGCAGAACCCGTCGCAGCAGAAGCAGGTGACGCAGGAACTGCGGATCGCCTCCAACGGCAGGAACCGGCTCGAGTACACTGCGGGCGTGTTCGTCTTCCACCAGACGATCGACACTCAGGGCTCGCAGGTCCAGGGCCCGGCGGCGAGCCGCTGGCTGCTCAACCCGACCAGCGCGGCCGCTAACACTCCGGCTACGCTCAACGACCTCACCTCGAAGAACACGATCGGGTTCGACAACACCAGCTTTGCGGTGTTCGGCAAGCTGAACTGGGAAGTCCTGCCCAAGCTGCGGTTCCAGCCCGGCCTGCGGCTGAACTACGATAAGAAGACCGGCTCGTACCGCGCGGTCGTTATCAACGGCGCGGGCAGCACGACCCTCACCGCCGATCAGCGCGGCGTACTGGCCCCGCAGAATTATTCGGCGCGGTTCAGCGACTGGAACGTCTCGGGCGACGCGACGCTCTCCTACGACTTCGCCCGCGACGTGCATGGCTATGCGACCTATGCGCGCAGCTTCAAGTCGGGCGGGATCAACCTGTCCGGCCTGCCGCTCGATGCGAACAACAACCCGATCCTGGGTGCTGCCTCGGTCAAGCCCGAGAAGGTCAACCATTTCGAGCTGGGCCTAAAGACGCAGTTCCTCGATCGCCGCGCGACCCTGAACCTAGCCGGCTTCTGGACCGAGGTGAAGGATTACCAGGCGACCGTCACCAACGGCCAGTTGGGCGTGATCCGCGGCTATCTCGCCAATGCCGACAAGGTGCGGGTGCGCGGCGTCGAGGTCGATTCGAACTTCCAGCCGACCGATCGCTTCAAGCTCTACGTCAACGGCGCCTATACCGATGCCAAGTACGTCCGCTTCCGCGACGCGCCGTGCCCGCCCGAGCTGTCCGGCGGCACCACGGGCACGACGCCGAGCGCGCCGGGGACGCCGGGCGGGGTGAGTCCGGCCAATTGCGACATTTCGGGCCAGATGCTGCCGGGCATCTCGGAATGGGCGCTCGGCTTTGGCGGCGAGGTGAATGCGCCGGTGCAGGAAGGGCAGGTCTATCTCGGCTATGACGGCAGCTGGCGCTCGCGCTTCTCGTCCAACCCGTCGCCGTCGGCCTATACCTGGATCGACGGTTTCGCGCTGTCCAACTTCCGGCTCGGCTATCGCAAGGGCAAGGTGAACGCCTTCGCCTGGGTGCGGAACGCGTTCGACAAGCGCTATTTCGAGCTGCTCTCGGTGCAGTCGGGCAATACCGGGCTGGTCGTCGGCCAGCCGGGCGACCCGCGTACCTGGGGTTTCACGATCAGCGGTTCCTTCTGATCGTGACACGCACTGGCCTCCCGCCATGGCCGGGGGAGGTTGGCGGGCGGGGCGGGGCGACCTGCTCCGCCCGATAATTGCTACTGACGTCATCCCCGCGAAGGCGGGGATCCATTTGCCAGGACGTTTCGGTACCTGCCGCACCGACTCCATCAATGGAGCTCCGCTTTCGCGGGGATGACGGCGATGGGGGATGGTCGCGAAAGCCGCCACCAGGGCTGGCGCGCAACAAGTCCGCGCGAAGATCGTGCCGAGATGAAACAGCCGGCAGAGGCCCCGGAAAAGCAAACGCCCGAGCCGTTGCCGACCCGGGCGCCTGCGTGACGACTGCTCGTCAGCCCCCTTAGTAGGTTCCCGCTACAAACACTTGCGATTGCTCGCCTGTGGAGCTGGAAACCATCCCCGAACCGTGGCCTTTTTGCGCCTGCGCTTCGACGCTTTCTTGGTAGAAGGCCGGAGCGCCTTTGTCACCGGTCGACAGCTTGGCGTCAGCAGATTGCGGCAAGCCTGTGTCGAATTGGCAACAGAACGCTTCCCACGCCGCACAACCGGCCCTAGAGGATCCCCATGCTACTCTCGCGCTACGAGCGAATGATCGCCCGCCGCTATCTGCTGCCCGGGCGCAGCGAAGCCTTCATTGCCGTCGTCGCCGGCTTCAGCCTAGTCGCCGTGATGCTCGGCGTCGCCGCGCTGATCGTGGTGATGAGCGTGATGAACGGCTTCCGCGCCGAGCTGTTCGACAAGATCTCCGGGCTCAACGGCCATGCCGTGGTGCAGGGCTATAACGGCCAGCTGCGCGACTGGCGCCGCATCGCCGACGAGGCCAAGGCGATCCCCGGCGTCACCGCCGCCACCCCGCTGATCGAGCAGCCGCTGTTCGCGTCGTACAACGGCCGGGTCGAATTCGCACTGGTCCGCGGGCTGCGGCTGGAGGACATCCTCAACAACCCGACGCTGAAGGGCAAGGAAATCCTCGGCTCGTTCAAGAACCTCAAGCCCGGCAGCGAGCAGATCGCGATCGGATCGCGGCTGGCCGAGGCGCTGGGCGCATCGATCGGCAGCCAGATCTCGATCATCAACCCGCAGGGCTCCGCAACGCCCTTCGGCACCATGCCGCGCATCGTTCAGTACCGCATCGCCGCGATCTTCGAGGTGGGCGTGTACGACTATGACAAGGCCTATATCATCATGCCGATGCAGGACGCGCAGACGCTGCTGCTGCTCGGCGATTCGGTGCAGATGGTCCGTATCGACACCAACAAGCCCGAGAAGATCGACGAGGTGATCCGCCCGCTCGCCGACAAGGTGGCGAATATCGGCCAGATCACCGACTGGCGGCAGATGAACCGCGAGCTGTTCGAGGCGATCTCGCTCGACCGGACCGTGACCTTCACCGTGGTATCGATCATCCTCGTGGTCGCGGCGTTCAACATCATCTCGTCGCTGATCATGCTGGTCCAGGCCAAGCGGCGCGACATCGCGGTGCTGCGGACGATGGGTGCGAGCAAGCGCGGGCTGATGCGCATCTTTGTGACGGTCGGCACCACGATCGGCGCGCTGGGCGTGCTGGCCGGCATGATCCTGGGCTTCCTGATCGTGAATTATCGCGAGGGCGTGGCGACCTTCATCGGCCTGGTCACCGGCCAGAAGGTGTGGGACCCGCAGATGCGCTTCCTCACCGAGCTGCCCGCCAAGACCGATCCGCTGCAGACCATCGCGATCTGCGCGATGGCGCTGCTCTTCACCTTCCTCGCCACCCTCTACCCTGCGTGGAAGGCGGCGAGCACCGATCCCGTCCAGGTGCTGCGCTATGAATGAACCGGTCCTCCAGACGCGCGATCTGCGGCGCAGCTTCGAGCAGGGCGGGGTGCGCATCGACGTGCTGCGCGGGGTCGACCTGGCGGTGCAGCCCGGCGAGATCGTGGCGCTGCTCGGGCCCTCGGGCTCGGGCAAGTCGACCCTGCTCCAGGCGGTGGGGCTGCTCGAAGGCGGGTTCGAGGGATCGATCCGCATCGGCGGCGAAGAGGCGGCCCAGCTGCCCGCAGGCGGGCGCACGGACATGCGGCGCGAGAAGCTCGCCTTCATATACCAGTTCCACCATCTGCTGCCCGATTTCGACGCGACCGAGAATGTCGTGCTGCCGCAGCTGATCCGCGGCGCGACGCGCGCGGCGGCGCAGGCGCGCGCGACCGAGCTGCTCACCCAGCTCGGCCTCGGCCACCGGCTGATGCACCGGCCCAACCAGCTTTCGGGCGGCGAGCAGCAGCGCGTCGCCGTCGCCCGCGCGCTCGCCAATCGGCCGCCGCTGGTGCTGGCGGACGAGCCGACCGGCAATCTCGACGAGGCGACCTCGGACCGCGTGTTCGGCGAGTTCCTCAACCTCGTGCGCAACGAAGGTTCGGCGGCGTTGGTAGCGACCCACAATGAACGGTTGGCGGCACGCATGGACCGCGTGGTGCGGCTCCACGAGGGGCGCCTGGAGGAAATGGCATGAGCGAGGCGATCACGGAACTGCCGGTGACGCTGCCGGACGGTACCACCAGCGATCTGTCCAAGTTCACGGGCCAGGTGCTGCTGATCGTCAACACGGCGTCGAAATGCGGGTTCACCCCGCAATACAAGGAGCTGGAGCAGCTCTGGCGCGCCTATCGCGACCGCGGTTTCTCGGTGCTGGCCTTCCCGTGCAACCAGTTCGGCGCGCAGGAGCCGGGCAATGCCGAGGAAATCGCCAGCTTCTGCTCGCTAACTTACAATGTGACCTTCCCGATCTTCGCCAAGGTCGACGTCAATGGCAGCAACGCCGCGCCACTGTTCCAGGCGCTCAAGGCGCAGGCCCCGGGGGTGCTCGGGACCGAGGCGATCAAGTGGAACTTCACCAAGTTCCTGGTCAACCGCGCGGGCGAGGTGGTGGCGCGCTACGCCCCGACGACGGCGCCGAGCACGATCGGCGCCGATATCGAGGCACTGCTCTAAGTCGACGCCGCACGGACAAGAACCCATTCCTGCGCCCCTGGCGGTCACCCCGGCGAAAGCCGGGGTCCATTGGGGTCTCGCTTTCGGCGCTTGCGGAGACCGAGAGGTGAATGGATCCCGGCTTCCGCCGGGATGACGGCGTTGCGGCAGAATGGATGATCGCAGCGCAACTTGGTGTAAGCCGGAGATGTCGAAAAAAAAAGCACGGCCGGAGCGGGAGGTGTGTGGATGCCCCGGCCGCACGCTTCGTTTACCATATCTGCATGGTGGTGCAGGTGTAGATCGATCCGTTTCGGCGGTATCGCTCGGCCGGGCGCAAAAGCTGTGGAGAAGCGGAGCTGTGGGTTGGCAATTGGGCGCGTGCGCTCCTAGGTTCGGGCATGGCGCATTCCGGTTTCGTCCCGCTTCGGGTTTTCTCCTGCTACACCATGCTCGAAGGGGCGATCGACCCCAAGGCGATCGCCAAGCACGCCAAGAGCCACGGCTTCCCCGCCATCGCCGTCGCCGATCGCAACGGCCTCTATGCCGCGATGAGTTTTTCGGACGCCGCCAAGAAGGCCGGCGTCCAGCCGATCGTCGGCACGCTGCTGGCGGTGAAGCGCTCGAACCTCGCCGAGGGCCTCAACGTGCCGATCGACTGGCTCGCGCTCTACGCGCAGGACCAGACCGGCTATGAGAATCTCTGCCACCTCGTCTCGCAGGCGCATCTCGACCGCCCGATTGAGGAGGATGCGCATGTCCCGTTCGCGGCGCTTACCGGGCATACCGACGGGCTGCTCTGCCTGACCGCGGGGGCGGAGGGCGCGCTCGCCCGGCTTTATGCCGAGGGGCAGGACAAGACCGCCGAAGCCTATGTCGCGCAGCTCGAGGCGCTGTTCCCCGAGCGACTTTATGTCGAGATCGCCCGGCGCAACAACGAGGTGGAGACTCGCGCCGAGGACAAGCTGGTCGACCTCGCCTATGCGCGGGGCCTGCCGCTGGTGGGCACCAACCCGGCATGCTTCGCCGAGGCCGATTTCTACGACGCGCACGACGCGATGCTCTGCATTGCCAACTCGACCTATCTCGAGACCGATGATCGCCCGCGTTCCTCGCCCGAAGCCTGGCTCAAGCCGGCCGAGACGATGAAGACCAATTTCGCCGACCTTCCCGAGGCGATCGAGAACACCCTCGTCGTGGCGCAGCGCTGCGCCTATGCCGCGCCCAAGCGCAAGCCGATCCTCCCCAGCCTCGCCGGCGACCGCGAGGGCGAGGCGGCGATGCTGCGCGAGCGGAGCTGGCAGGGGCTGAAGGACCGGCTCGACTTCGCCGGCATCACCGATCCCGCCGAAGTGGAGGTATACAACAAGCGCCTCCAGTTCGAGCTCGACATCATCATCCAGATGGGGTTCCCGGGCTACTTCCTGATCGTGGCCGACTTCATCCAATGGGCCAAGTCGAACGACATCCCGGTCGGGCCGGGGCGTGGTTCGGGTGCGGGCTCGGCGGTCGCCTGGGCGCTGACCATCACCGATCTCGATCCGCTCAAGCTGGGCCTGCTGTTCGAACGCTTCCTCAACCCGGAACGCGTCTCGATGCCCGACTTCGACATCGACTTCTGCGAAACCCGGCGCGGCGAGGTGATCCGCTACGTGCAGGAGAAATATGGCCGGGATCATGTGGCGCAGATCATCACCTTCGGGACGATGAAGGCGCGCGCGGTGATCAAGGACGTCGGCCGCGTGCTGCAGATGAGCTATGGCCAGGTCGATCGCCTCGCCAAGCAGATCCCCAACCACCCGACCGACCCCTGGACGCTGGAGCGCACGCTGAACGGCGTGAGCGAATTCCTCGCAGAATATAACGGCAACGAGGATGTGAAGCGGCTCGTCGACCTGTCGATGCGGATGGAAGGCCTGCCGCGCCACAGCTCGACCCACGCCGCCGGCGTGGTGATCGGCGACCGGCCGCTCGCGCGGCTGGTGCCGCTCTATCGCGATCCGCGTTCGGACATGCCGGTCACCCAGTTCGACATGAAGAATGTCGAAGGCGCCGGGCTGGTGAAGTTCGACTTTCTCGGCCTCAAGACGCTGTCGGTGCTCAAGAAGGCGGTGGTGCTGCTCGCCAAGCGCGGCGTGGAGGTCAATCTCGACCGGCTCGATTGGGACGATGAGGGCGTCTATGCCCTGCTCCAGCGCGGCGACACGGTCGGCGTGTTCCAGCTGGAATCCGAAGGCATGCGCCGCACGCTGACCGCGGTGCGGCCGACCAATTTCGGCGACATCGTCGCGCTCGTATCGCTCTACCGTCCGGGCCCGATGGACAACATCCCGACCTTCGGCGCGCGCAAGGCGGGCCGCGAGCCGATCATCTATCCGCACGACCTGCTCGAGCCGATCCTGAAGGAGACCTACGGGATCTTCGTCTATCAGGAACAGGTGATGCAGGCCGCGCAGATCCTCGCCGGCTACACGCTGGGCGGCGCCGACATGCTGCGGCGCGCGATGGGCAAGAAGGTGAAGGCGGAGATGGATGCGCAGCGCAGCATCTTCGTCAAGGGCTGCAAGGAAGTGAACGACATCCCGGCGGCCAAGGCGAACGAGCTGTTCGACTTGATCGACAAGTTTGCCGGCTACGGCTTCAACAAGTCGCACGCGGCTGCCTACGCGCTGCTCGCCTACCAGACGGCGTGGCTCAAGGCGCACCATCCGCACGAATTCTTCGCCGCCTCGATGGCCTATGACATCCACCAGACCGACAAGCTGGCGGTGTTCGCCGACGATATGCGGCGGCTGGGCATCGAGGCGACCTCGCCCGACATCAACGCCAGCGAGGCCGACTTCACCGTGCAGGCGCATGGCGAGGGGCTGGCGGTGCGCTATGCGCTGGGCGCGCTGAAGGGCGTAGGCGAGCGGGCGATGGAGCTGCTGGTCGAGGAGCGCGAGAAGAACGGTCGCTTCGCGAGCCTCGACGATTTCGCCAAGCGTGTCGATCCACGCGTGCTGAACAAGCGGCAGCTGGAAACGCTCGCCTCGGCGGGTGCGTTCGACAGCATCGAGCCCAACCGCGCAGGCGTCCATGCCGCCGCCGAGACGATCCTCGCGGTCGCCCAGCGCGACCATGCCAGCCGGATGAGCGGGCAGGGCGGGCTGTTCGGCGATGCCGAGCCGGCGGGCGGCGGGATCACCGTGCCCAAGGATGCGGTCTGGTCGATGTCCGACAAGATCAACGCCGAGAAGGATGCCTTTGGTTATTATTTCTCGGCACATCCCCTCGATCGCTACGAGCATCTGTTCCGCGGCCAGGGCGTACGCGACATCGCGAGCCTGCCCGACATGCAGATCCCGGAGGGCGCGCGGGTCAATGCGCAGATCGCCGCGCTGATCGAGGATTGCCGCTACCGCACCTCGGCGCGGGGCAACCGCTATCTGATGGCGACGATCTCGGACCGCAGCGCGCAGATCCAGACCTCGTGTTTCGAGGAGCTGATCGCCAAGGACATGGAGGCCTGCGCCGCCGGCACCGGCTGCGCGATCCTGACGCTGGAGCTCGACAAGCGCCCCGGCGAGGATACGCCGCGCGCGGCGGTCAAGCGGGTGCAGCCGTTCGACACGCTGGCGGGCACCACCCAGCTGATCCTCGAAATCCGCATCGAGGATCCGACCGTGCCGGCGCAGCTGGCCGCGCTGGTCGGCGAGCTGCGCGGTGGCGGCAGGGGCGAGATCCTGCTCCACGCCCCGATCGACGGCGGCGAGGCGACGGTGATGCTCGGCCGGGGTTTCCGGCTCGATACCGAGCTGGCGGCGCGGATCGAGGGCATGCCGGGCGTGAAGGCGGCGTCGCTGATGCCGGCGAGCATGAAGCTGGCGGCAGCGGCCTGAGCCAGGCCTGCCGTCGTTCGGGTATGGAACCTGCCGGAAACGCAATGTAACGCCCGCACCCCTCGACTTCCAGTGTTGAAGGCGTATCCTGCGCCCAAAACAGCCACGCAATGGAGAGGCATATGCTGGGCGGCATGCAGGATTTCGAGCTTCGGGTATCCACGCTGATCGACCACGCGGCGCGGGAACATGGCCCCCGCGAGATCGTCACCCGCTGGGCGGACGGCAGCGAGACGCGCACGACCTGGGCCGGCATCGCGCACGATGCGCGGCGGATGGCGCAGGCGCTGGAGCGGCTCGGCATCCGCAAGGGCGACCGCGTGGCGACGCTGGCGATGAACCACAGCCGCCACCTCGTCGCCTGGTACGGCGCGACCGGCATGGGCGCGCTGATCCACACGATCAACCCGCGGCTGTTCGACGACCAGCTCGCCTTTATCGGCAACCATGCCGAGGACCGGGTGCTGCTCTACGACCGGATGTTCGCGCCCGTGGTCGAGCGATTGAAGCCCCATTGGACGACCGTCGAGCATTATATCTGCTTCGACGATCTCGGTCCCGATGGCTTCGAGGCTTGGATCGCCGCTGAGGACGGGAACTATGCCTGGGTGCAGGGTGACGAGCGCGAGCCGATGATGCTCTGCTACACCAGCGGCACCACCGGCAATCCCAAGGGCGTGGTGTACACTCACCGTTCCACCGTGCTCCACGCGCTGACCGAGCTGCAGCCCGCCGAGTTCGACCTCTCCACCCAATCGGTGGCGATGCCGATCGTGCCGATGTTCCACGCGGTCGGCTGGGGGCTGCCCTGGGCGGCGCCGGCGGTGGGCGCCAAGATGGTGTTTTCGGCGGTCAACGACCCCAAGATCCTCTGCGAGCTGATGAACCGCGAGAAGGTCACCCACTCGGCCGGCGTACCGACGGTGTGGTTTGCGATGTTCCAGCATATCGACGCGACCGGCGAGACGCCCAAGCACCTCAGGATCGTCACCATCGGCGGGTCGGCGGCGCCGCGCGCGATGATCGAGCGGCTGATGCGGATGGGCATGCGGGTCAACCATGCCTGGGGCATGACCGAGACCAGCCCGATCGGCACGATGGGCGCGCCCTCGCCCGACTGGGACGAGCTCAGCTTCGAGGCGCAGGTCGACCAGGTCAGCAAGCAGGGCAAGGTGCCGTACGGCGTCGAGCTGCGCACGGTGGACGACGAGGGCAGGGTGTTGCCGCGCGACGGCAGGAGCTCGGGCCGGCTGCAGGTGCGCGGACCCTGGGTGGTGTCGCGCTATTATCGCGAGGAGCAGCCGGCGATCGATGCCGACAACTGGTTCGACACCGGCGATGTCGCGGTGCTCCACCCGGACGGGGTGATGCAGATCACCGATCGCGCCAAGGACGTGATCAAGTCCGGCGGCGAATGGATCAGCTCGGTCGAGCTGGAGAATTGCGCGATCGGCTGCGCAGGCGTTGCCGAGGCGGCGGCAATCGGGGTGCACCATCCGCGCTGGGAGGAGCGGCCGATCCTGCTCGTGGTGCGCAAGCCGGGGAGCGCGGTGAGCGAGGCGGAGATCCTCGCGCATCTCGGCGCGCACGTCGCCAAATGGTGGCTGCCCGACGAGATCCACTTCGTCGACAGCCTGCCGCACACCGCCACCGGCAAGCTGCTCAAGATGGAGATCCGCCAGCGCTACAAGGATTATTCGCTCAAGGCGGCATGACGGATCGGCGCGCCGGGAAGGCGCCCGGTCAGGCGATGCCGAGATCGCCCGGCCCGAACGCCTGCGGCAGCAGCTCGGACAGGCGGTAGCTCGCCACCGCATCGCCCTCGGCCGCGCCGCAATGGACGGGCAGGTCGCGCTTGCCGAGCTGGGCCGCCTCGTTGATCACCTGCCGGCAGCGGCCGCAGGGGCTGACCGGCGCCGTCCCCGTCGGCAGCCCGTCCGCGCCGATCGGCCCGCCGATGACTGCGATCTCCGCCACGTCGCGCAGCCGCCCCTGGGCCGAGACCGTCGCCAGCGCCACCGTCTCCGCACAGAGCGACAGGCCGTAACTGGCGTTCTCGAAATTGGCGCCGGTCACCACCGTGCCGTCGGTCAGCAGTACCGCGGCGCCGACGCCGAAGTTCGAATAGGGCGCGTGCGCGTGGCGCGCGGCAGTGCGGGCGGCTGCGATCAGCGCATCGCGTTCGGTGGTCATGAAACTCATCCCTTGATGTGGAGCACGCAGATCAGCGTGAACAGCCGCCGCGCGGTGTCGAAATCGACGTCGATCTTGCCTTCCAGCGCGGTGCGGAGCAGCTCGGCGCTGTCGTTGTGGATGCCGCGCCGCGCCATGTCGACCGTCTCGATCTGCGCGGGCGTGGCGTTGCGGATCGCCTGGTAATAGCTGTCGCAGATCGCGAAATAGTCGCGGATCGGCCGCCGGAAGCGGGCGAGGCCGAGCACGATCGTCTCCAGCGGCGTATCGTCCGCCCGCCGGATCGCCAGCGCGAGGCGCCCTTCCTCGACGCTGAGGTGCAGCTTGTACGGCCCGGCATAGCCATCGGCCTGTGCGCGCTGGGGGGCGAAGTGATTGTCCTCGATCAGGTCGTAGATCGCGATCCGGCGTTCCTGCTCGATGTCCGCCGAGCGCCACAGGATGGTGCGCTCGTCGAGGGTCACGTCGATGATCCGCGGATCGGCCATAGGGCGCAGCTTTGGAAGCATTCCCCGTTTTCCACAAGCCATGCCGGTTGCCGTGCCCCGCACATAAGCCGATGAGGAAGCCATGGCACAGCCGATTCCCTTTCCTGCACCCGAGCCCCAAGAGGGCCTGAGTCTCCCCCAGAACGTCGAAGCCGAAGCAGCTTTGCTCGGCGCGATGATGATCGACAACCGAGTCGCGGAAGACGTCCTCCAGAAGCTGCGGCCCGAGCATTTCTTCGAACCGCTGCACGGCCGCATCTATGAGCAGATCGCCCATCTGGTCGGCGACAACCGCCTCGCCACCCCGGTGACGCTGCGCCCGCTGTTCGCCAACGATCCGGCGATGAAGGAGCTGGGCGGCCCGGCCTATCTCGCCCAGCTGACCGGCAACCCGGCCAGCCTGATCGGCGCACGCTCCTTCGCCGACCAGATCTACGACCTCGCCCAGCTCCGCGCGCTCGTGGACGTGGGCCGCGGCATGGTGGAGGGCGCGCTCGACACCAGCCAGGACATCAACCCCTCCAAGCAGATCGAGCAGGCCGAACTCCGCCTCTACCAGGTTGCCGAGCAGGGCGATTCGGAAGCCGGCGTGAAGTCCTTCACCCGCGCCGCGACGCTCGCGGTCAAGCAGGCCGAGAAGGCGATGAACTCGGGCGGCGGCATCTCGGGCATCACCACGGGCCTCAGCGACCTCAACGCCTCGACCGGCGGTTTCAACCGATCGGACCTGCTGATCCTCGCCGGCCGCCCGGGCATGGGCAAGACCTCGCTCGCGACCAACATCGCGTTCAATGCCGCCAAGCGCTGGATGGACGATCTCGACGCGGGCATCGCCGAGGAGAAGTCGATCGGCGCGCCGGTGGCGTTCTTCAGCCTCGAAATGTCGGCCGACCAGCTGGCGATGCGTATCCTGTCCGAGCAGGCCGAGGTCGTCTCGGAAAAGCTGCGTACCGGCCAGCTGAGCAATGCCGAGTTCCAGAAGTTCGCGCGCGCCGCGGGCGATCTGGAGCGGCTGCCGCTCTATATCGACGACACGCCCGGCCTCACCATCGCGGCGCTGCGCACCCGCGCGCGGCGGCTCAAGCGCCAGCACAAGATCGGCATGGTGATCGTCGACTATCTCCAGCTGCTCACCGGATCGGCCAAGGCCTCGGGCGATGGGCGCGTGCAGGAAATCTCGGAGATCTCGCGCGGCCTCAAGACGCTGGCCAAGGAACTGCATGTGCCGGTGCTGGCGCTCTCCCAGCTGAGCCGCGCGGTGGAAAGCCGCGAGGACAAGCGCCCGCAGCTCTCCGACCTTCGCGAATCCGGCTCGATCGAGCAGGACGCCGATATCGTGCTGTTCGTGTATCGCGACGAATATTATCACGACTTCAAGGCGCCGACGAAGATCCCCGACGGCACCGAGACCGCCGAGGAGCGCATGGCCTATGAGGAATGGCAGGCGCGCCAGCTGGAAGTGGCGAACAAGGCGACGGTGATCATCGCCAAGCAGCGCCATGGTGCCACGGGCTCGGTGCATATGCGCTTCGACCGGCAGTTCACCAAGTTCAGCGATCTGGCGCCGGAGGGGTATTGAGGGGAGGGGCAGGCGGCTGAGCCTCCTGCCTAGCCCTTCCCCTTCAGGGGATGGGTTGGAGTGGGGGACATCGCTTGCGATGGGCAGCTTTTCCGCACTTTAAACCGGTTCAGTCTGGTGGCGACTCGATAAAATCTGGCGGTAGTTGTCGAAGGAACTCTGTAACACTCTCCTTTATTCTGTCATGAATTTTCCACAAATCGGCTAATAGCCTTTCTGTGTTGAGGTGCTCGAGAATCTCTTTGATTTGGGGCTTATAGTGAAAATTTGACTGTCGAACTGATCTAAGTTCTGACATAAGCATCTTGGCGAAGCTTATGTAGTCTTCATCTCCGAATTTAATCCTTACAATTCCTTCGCACGTTACCCAGAGTCCGGACAACCAAAAGGTGTAGTAAGCCCAGAAGCGGTCTCATTCGTTTGTAACTGCTTCAGTGAAGCCGCCGTTCTCTCGAATTAGATCTTCAAGGTGAACACGCATGATGTTGCACCGGAAGAAATAGCGGCAAATTTCAACGCCATTCCTCAACTCTTTGAAGCTGGGCCTCTCATTCATCCCGCTTCGATAGCACGATTTCCACATATCGGAAGAGATGCGGACGACGTTGCAGGAAGAGCCCCCGATGCCGCCTTAAGGAATATCGGCGCGAGATCTCTTTGGCTGAAGCACCGCGGGAAGCTTATGCAGCTGCGACCTCTTAGTTAAACACTCGTCCCCACAACCCGCCCGATCCCAGCGGTCAGCGCCATCGCCAGCGCGCCCCAGAACACCACACGCACCACCGGCTTGCGCGGCCTGGCCCCGCCGGTGATCGCGCCCAGCGCGCCGAGCAGGGCAAGGAACAGGATCGAACCCGCCGCTTCCCCCATCGCCATCCAGCGCATCGGCAGCAGCGCGGCGAGCAGTAGTGGCAGCGCCGCACCCGCCGTAAAAGTTGCCGCCGAGGTGAGCGCGGCGACCACCGGCCGCGCGGTCGTCATCTCGGTGATGTGGAGCTCGTCACGGGCATGCGCCTCCAGCGCGTCGTGCGCCATCATCTGCTCGGCCACCGTGCGCGCGGTGCCGGCATCGACGCCGCGGCCGACATAGATGGCGGTCAGCTCGGCCAGCTCGGCCTCGGGCGTGGTGGCGAGTTCCTGCCGCTCGCGGGCGAGGTCGGCGCGTTCGGTATCGGCCTGCGAGCTGACCGAGACATACTCCCCCGCCGCCATCGACATCGCGCCCGCCACCAGCCCCGCCACGCCCGCGACCAGCAGCGCGGGCCGCCCGGCCCCCGAGGCGGCGACGCCCAGGATCAGGCTGGCGGTGGAGACGATGCCGTCATTCGCCCCCAGCACGGCGGCGCGCAGCCAGCCGATCCGGGATACGAGATGCTGTTCGCGGTGCGGGCGCATGAAGTTCCTCCGATGGTGGTGGCGCGAGAATGGCCGGGGGTGTGCCGTACGGCAATGGGGGCGTCGCCATGGCTGCGGGCAGGGCGATCGGATCCGCCTTCGTGCGCGTCGCGGCGGTTGCGCTCGTCGGGCCAACCCCGCTAAGGTTCGCGCTCCGTTCCCCTTTCGCCGAGCCGCATGTCGCACGCCCTGCACCTCTACACGATCCCGCCGCACCGGGCCTTTGCCGATGCGCTGGCGATCGGGCTGATCCGCCGCTTCGGCAGCGATCCGCTGCGGCTGGCGCGCGGCGTGGTGCTGCTGCCCAACAACCGCGCCAAGCGGGCGATGCAGGACGCGTTCGTGCGCGAGAGCGGCGGCGGGCTGCTGCTCCCCCGGCTGGTCGCGATCGGCGATCCCGAGCTCGACGAAGCGGTGTTCGAGACGGTCGACGATGCCGAACCGGTGCCGCCCGCGGTCGATCCGCTCCAGCGGCGGATGATCCTCGCGCGGCTGCTCCAGGGGCATGACGCCCGCCTGGACGCCGCCGAGGCGGTGCGGCTGGCCGGCGACCTCGGCACCACGCTCGACCAGCTGCTGGTCGAGGAAGTCTCGCCCCGGCGGCTGCGCGACCTGCAACTGGGGCCCGAGCTTTCGGCGCATTGGGAGCGCTCGCTCGCGCTGTTCGAGATCGTGCTGACCCGCTGGCCCGAGGAGCTGTCGGCACTGGGCCGCGTCGACCTGCCCGAGCGGCGGCGGCGGCTGCTCGATCGCGTCTCGGCGCGGTGGAAGGCGGCGGCGCCGTCGGGCTTCGTCTGCGCCGCGGGGATCACCACAGCGGCGCCCGCGATCGCGCGGCTGTTGCGGGTGGTCGCCGGGCTGCCCGAGGGGATGGTGGTCCTGCCTGCGCTCGCCACCGCGATGGGCGACGACGAGTGGGAGTCGCTAGGGCCGCACAGGCCGGACCCCGGTACCGGGCGCCGCCGCCGCGCGCTCGAGACGCACCCGCAATTCCATCTCAAGCTGCTGCTCGACCGGATGGGCGTGGCGCGCGGCGAGTTCCAGCAATGGCGCGTCGCCAGCGAGCTCGACGCGCCGCCCGCGCGCAGCAAGGCGATCGCCTCGGCGATGCAGCCGCCCGAGCTCACCCATCGCTGGACCGACCTGCCCGCCGGCGAGCGGCGGCTGGACGGCGTCCGCGCGCTCGAGCTCGCGACCCCCGCCGAGGAGGCCCAGGTGATCGCGCTGGCACTGCGCGAGGCGCTGGAGACGCCGGCGCGTACCGCTGCGCTGGTCACCCCCGATCGCGCGCTGGCGCGGCGGGTGGCGGCGCATTGCGCGCGCTGGGGTATCGCGGTCGACGATTCCGCCGGCCAGCCGCTGTCGCTCACCCCGCCGGGCACGCTGTTGCTGGCGCTGGCCGATGCGGCGGCGCAGGCCTTCGCGCCGATGCCGCTGCTGACCTTGCTCAAGCACCCGCTGGTGCAGCCGAGCGACCGTGCCGCCTGGCTGGATGGCGCGCGAGCGCTCGACCTCGCGCTGCGCGGCCCGCGCCCGGCGCCGGGGCTGGCGGGCATCGACGCGCACCTCGCCGAGCAGGGCGGGCGGGAAGGGGCGCTGCGCCGCACCGCCGCGCGCTGGTGGGAGACGGCGCGGCCGCTGCTCGCGCCGTTGGAGGCAGTGTTCGCCGGCGGCGCGCAGCCGCTCGCCGGGCTGGTCGCCGCACTGCGCGAGGCCGCGCAGGCCCTGGGCGGTGACATGCTGTGGAGCCGCGAGGATGGCCGCGCCGCCGCGCTGCTGCTGGACGATCTGGAGCGCGAGGCCGCGCACGGGCCGGCGCTGGCCGAGCCCGACAGCCTCGCGCCGATGCTCCGGACGCTGATGGACGAGGTCGCGGTGCGGCCGCCGCAGGGCGGGCATCCGCGGCTCGCCATTCTCGGCCTGATCGAGGCGCGGCTGCACAGCGCCGACCTGATGATCCTGGGCGGGCTCAACGAAGGCGTCTGGCCGGGACTGCCCGCGCCAGACCCCTGGCTGGCGCCGCGCATCCGCGCCGAGCTGGGGCTGCCCGGGCTGGAGCGGCGGATCGGCGTATCGGCGCACGATCTCGCGATCGGGCTGGGCGCGCGACAAGTACTGCTCACCCGCGCCCGTCGCGATGCGAGTGCGCCGACCATCGCCTCGCGCTTCTGGTTGCGGCTGGAGGCGCTGTCGGGCGGGCTGGAGCGGGCAGGGGACCTCGCCGCGTGGATGGCGGCGATCGACGCACCGGGGGCGTTCGCGCCGGTCGCGCGGCCGGAGCCGTCGCCGCCGGCAAAGGACCGGCCCAAGGTCATCTCGGTCACCGAAGTCGATCGCCTCAAGGCGGACCCTTACGCCTTCTACGCGCGACGGATGCTGCGGCTGATGCCGCTCGATCCGGTCGATGCCGATCCCAGCGCGGCGTGGCGGGGAACGGCGGTACACGATGTGCTGCAGCGCTGGTTCGAGGAGGATGACTGCCGCCCGGACCTGCTTCGCGCCCGCGCCGAGGCGATGCTCGCCGACACGCGCACCCACCCGCTGATCCGTGCGCTGTGGCAGCCGCGGCTGATCGAGGCGATCGACTGGATCGCCGGCGAGCTGGTCGAGCAGGGCCTGAAGGGGCGCACGGTGCTGGCAGTCGAGCGGGATGGCTCGATCGACTTCGCGGGCGTGACGCTGCGCGGCAAGTTCGACCGGGTCGACCGGCTGGAGGGCGGCGCGCTCGCGATCGTCGACTACAAGACCGGCCAGCCGCCGAGCACGCGCGCGGTAAAGGCCGGGTTCAGCCTGCAGCTCGGGCTGCTGGGGCTGATCGCCGAGCGGGGCGGGTTCGAAGGCATTGAGGGCGCCGCTCGGGCGTTTGAATATTGGTCGCTGGCGCGCAACCCGAGGAGCGGCGGATTCGGCTATGTCGACTCGCCGGTCGATCCGAAGAAGCGCGAGCCGGTGCCGGCAGAGGATTTCGTCAGCATCGCCGCCGAGCATTTCGCGACGGCCGCGGGCGAGTGGCTGACCGGGGAGCGCCCGTTCACCGCCAAGCTGGTGCCGGAATATGCGCCCTATGCGGAATATGACCAGCTGATGCGCCGGGATGAATGGTATGGGCGTGAGTAACGGTATCCCCAATTCCTCCCCGGTGCGGGGAGGGGGACTGCGCGCCGCAGGCGCGTGGTGGAGGGGCCGCGCCGACAGGCGCGGGGACGGGCTCGGATCGAGGGTACACCGCCGCGTGCGCGGCGGCCGCCCCACCATTTGCTGCGCAAATGGTCCCCCTCCCCGTACCGGGGAGGAATTTGTGGTGTCCCAGCGATGAGCCGCAGTCCCGCCAAGCTCCACCCGCTGAAGGGCAACCAGAAGCGCGCCAGCGATCCGACGCGGCATATCTGGCTGTCGGCCTCGGCCGGCACCGGCAAGACCCAGGTGCTCGCCGCGCGGGTGTGGCGGCTGCTGCTCGCGGGCACCGATCCCTCGGCGATCCTGTGCCTTACCTTCACCAAGGCCGGTGCGGCCGAGATGTCCGAGCGGATCACCGGTCGGCTCGCCTATTGGGTGCGCGCCAAGGACGAGGAGCTTACCGCCGATCTTGCCGCGCTGGGCGAGAGCATCGGCCCCGAAAGCCGTGCCGCCGCCCGCACGCTGTTCGCCAAGGTGCTCGATGCGCCCGGCGGCGGCATCCGCATCCAGACGATCCACAGCTTCTGCCAGTCGCTGCTGTCCGCCTTCCCGATCGAGGCGGGGCTGGTGCCCGGCTTCCGCCCGCTGGAAGCGCGCGAGGAGGCGGTGCTGGCGCGCGAAACGCTTGCCGAGATGCTGGTCGAGGCGCGGCGGGAGGGTCGCGAGGGCGTGATCGACGCAATCGGCGCGCTCAGCCTGCGGCTCGGGGAGGGCGGGGCGGAAGGCTTCCTCCAGGAATGCGCGCGCGCGGGCGAGGCACTGGAAGGGCTGCCCAGCGGCATCCAGCCCTGGCTGCGCCGGGCCTTCGATCTGCCTGCGGGGGACATTGCGGAATCGCTCGCAACGAGCTGCTGCGACGACGGGTTCGATGTGCGAACGCTACGCGCTATCGCATCGGCGAACGCCGCCTGGGGCACCGCGCGCGGGCTGGAGCGGGCTGACGTGATCGCCGCCTGGCTGGCGCGTTCGCCGGAGGAGCGTGCGGAAACGCTGGCCGATCTTCACCTCGTCTGGGCCACCGCCAAGGGCGATCCGCGCAGCTTCGCCAAGGGGCAGGCGCCGCAGGACCCGGACTATGCCGAGGCGGCGATGCGGCTCCATGGCCGCTGCGGCGAACTGCTCGCGATGCGGGTGCGCGCCGCCTATGTCGATCTGCTCGCCCGGGGGCTGGAGGCGGGACGCGCGTATGCCCGCGCCTATACCGCTGCCAAGCGCCGGCTCGGCGCGGTCGACTTCGACGATCTGATCGGCCGCACCATCGCGTTGCTCCGCCAGGAGGGCATGGGCGAATGGGTGCGCTTCAAGCTCGACCAGGTCACCGAGCATGTGCTGATCGACGAGGCGCAGGACACCAATCCGCGGCAATGGGCGATCGTCTCGGCGATGGCCGACGAGTTCTTCGCGGGCGAGGGCGCGCGCGGCGACCGGCTGCGCACGCTGTTCACCGTGGGCGATTACAAGCAGGCGATCTTCGGCTTCCAGGGCACCGACCCGATCTTCTTCCAGGCGGCGTTCGAGCGGTTCAAGCGACTGGCCAACTTCCGTCCGGATTACGAGGTGGAAGCACGGGAGCTGGAATCGCTCTCGCTGACTCACAGCTTCCGCTCGACCCGTCCGGTGCTCGAGTTCGTCGATACCGCGTTGGGCCTGCTGCCCGAGCCGGGCATGGGCCCCATGAGCGACAGCGAGCCGCATGCGAGTGAAGTGCCCGGTCCCGGCACGGTGACCCTGTGGCCGCCGGTGATCGGGGGCGGCAGCGAGGCCGACGAAGAAGAGTGGATCGGCGACGCCACCCGCGCGCTCGCCGCCCGCATCGCCCGGCAGATCAAGGGATGGGTGGGCAATCTGCCGCTTTCCGCCAAGGGGCGGATGCTTGCCCCCGGCGACGTGATGGTGCTGGTCAAGCGGCGCGGCGAGCTCGCCTCGCTGATCGTCGCGCGGCTCTACGCCGAGGGGGTGCCGGTGGCGGGCGTCGATCGGCTGCGCTTGAACGCCCCGCTGGCGGTGCAGGATCTGCTCGCCGCGATCCGCTTCGCACTCCAGCCCGAGGACGATCTGTCGCTGGCGGCGCTGCTCGTCTCCCCGCTGATCGGCTGGACCCAGGAAGAGCTGATGGCGGCGGCGGTGCGCGAGCGGGGCGGGCTCTGGCGGCACCTGCGCGAACGCCAGTCGGCCGAGAAGCTGGCGCCGCTCTACGATCTGCTGCGCCGCGCCGACCTCGCCACGCCCTATCGCTTCCTGGAGGAGATTCTGTCCGGGCCGATGCAGGGGCGGCGCAAGCTGCTGCTGCGGCTCGGCGAGGAGGCGCGCGATCCGATCGAGGAACTGCTCAACGCCGCGCTCACCTTCGAGACGCGGGCGACGCCATCGCTCCAGCGCTTCCTCGACTGGTTCGATCGCGGCGATGTCGAGATCGTCCGCGATGCGGCGCAGCCGCAGCCGGCGGTGCGGGTGATGACCGCGCATGGTTCGAAGGGCCTCCAGGCGCCCCTGGTGATCCTGGCAGACGCGACCGTGGACCCGACGCGCAGCCCGCGCGGCGTGCTCAAATGGGCGCCCGAGGAAGATCAGGACGCCTTCCCGATCTTTCGTCCCCGCAGTGCTGAACGCGACGGCATCCTGGCCGAGGCCTTGGAGAAGGCCGATGCGCGCGAGCTGCAGGAACATTGGCGGTTGTTCTACGTCGCCGCGACGCGCGCCGAGGAGCGACTGGTGATCGCCGGAGCGCTCGGTCCCCAGGCCAAGGGCGAACCGCCCAAGGCAAGCTGGTATGCCGCCAGCGTCGCCGCGCTCGATGCGCTGGGCGTGCCGATGGACGAAGCCGGGGTGCGGGAGTTCCACGGCGTGGTCCCGCAGGCGCCCGTGCGGCCGGTCGCAGCGCCGGCGGTCATGACAGTTGCGCCCGCGCCGGTCCTGCCCGACTGGCTCCACACGCGTGCGCCGGAGGAAGCCCGGCCGCCGCGGCCGCTGGCGCCGTCGTCGCTGGGCGAAGACCGCGTGGCCGATCCGCCGCCGGGTCCCGCGATGCGTGCGGCCGCGGAGCGCGGGCGGCTGCTCCACGCGCTGTTCGAGCGGCTGCCCGGCGTCGCTCCGGAGGCGCGGCGGTCGGCGGCCGATCGCTGGCTGGCGGGGGCAGGGGGGCTCGCCGATGCGGCCGAGCGTGCCGCGCTGATCGATGCGGCCCTGGCGGTCACCGAAGATCCGCGCTTCGCCGAGCTGTTCGGGCCCGATGCGCTGGGCGAGGCGCCGATCGCCGCGGTCGTGGCGGACGGCGTGGTCGTCTCGGGCACGGTCGACCGGCTGGTGGTGACGCCCGAGCGGGTACGGGTGGTCGACTTCAAGACCGGTCGCCGTGCGCCGGCGTCGCTCGCCGACGTGCCGCCCTATCACCTCCGCCAGATGGCGGCCTATGTCGCGGCGCTGCGGGTGATCTTCCCCGAGCGCGCCGTGGAGGCGGCTTTGCTCTATTCCGCCGGTCCGGTGCTCTATGCATTGCCCGAGGCCCTTCTCGACGAGCACAAGCCGGGCTACGCGGGGTAGGAGCAAAGCTTGGGGCTCTGCGCTTGAGCAACGGGCCCGGCGACCATAGATAGCCGACCAACACGAAGTTCAGGAGATACCGACATGGCCACTGTGGCGACGACCGACGCCAATTTCGAAACCGACGTGCTGCAGGCGGACAAGCCCGTCCTCGTCGATTTCTGGGCCGAATGGTGCGGCCCGTGCCGCATGATCGCCCCGGCGCTCGAAGAACTCGCCGAGGAGCTGGCGGACCAGGTGCAGATCGTGAAGATCAACATCGACGACAATCCCGATGCACCGACCAAGTACGGCGTGCGCGGCATCCCGACGATGATCCTGTTCAAGAACGGCCAGCAGGCCGCCACCCAGGTCGGCGCGCTGCCGAAGAGTGCGATCAAGCAGTGGATCGAACGCGAGATCTGATCGCGTCACGCGTTCTCCCCTCCCGTCCGCGAGAGGGGAGGAGCGTTTTTCAGCCGAACAGCAATTCGGTAGCGCGGCGGCCCAGTTCGGGTGTCGAGGCCGCGATCAGCCCCACACCCTTGCCGTCGCCGCGATAGGGCGTACCGTTCCAATGGGCGACATAGCCGCCCGCCTCCCCGAGGAAGACGACCCCGGGGGCATGATCCCAGATCAGCGTGCGCCGGAACACCGCGACGTCGTTCTGCCCCAGCGCCAACCGGGGGTAGTTCTCCGCCGCGCAGCGCGGCATCGCCCAAAGCTCGAAATCCTGCTCGAACCGGCGCATCCGCTCGGCATGCTCGGCCTCGGACTGGGCGACCTTCGACACCGCGGCATGAGGGCGCGGGCCGTCGCTCTGTCGGGCTTGGACCTGCGTGCCATTGACGAACGCGCCGCCGCCCAGCGCCGCATGACACATCCGTTCGGCGACCGGATCGTAGATCCAGCCCGCCTGAATGACGCCCGCTTCGATCAGCGCGATCATGATGCCGAAGGGCGGCTCGCCCGCGGCGAAATTGCCGGTGCCGTCGATCGGATCGATGACCCAGGCGCGCGCCGCCATCGCCTGGTCGACGAGCGCCGGGTTCGCGGCACAGGCTTCCTCGCCGATGATCACTGCATCGGGGGCGATCGCGGCCAAGCCCTCGGTCAGCCGCTCTTCGGCCTCGCGATCGGCGATGGTGACCAGTTCGCCCGGCGTTTTCTCCAGCACCTCGTGCGCGGCGAGGTTGCGGAAGCGCGGGAGGACGACCGTCTCGGCGACGCGGCGGATCAGCGCGGAGACCGCGTCATGATGGGGATGCAAGCGGCTCAGCTCCGGTAATCGGCGTTGATCGAGATATAGCCATGGGTGAGGTCGCAGGTCCAAACCGTGGCGCGGCCCTCACCGAGACCCAGATCGACGCCGATTTCGATTTCCTGGCCCTTGAGATGCGCGGCGACCGGCGCCTCGTCATAGCCGTCTACCGCCAGACCGTCGCGGGCCACCTGGGTGGTGCCGAAGCGGATGGCGAGCTTGTCGCGCTCGGCGGGCTCACCGGCCTTGCCCACCGCCATCACCACGCGGCCCCAATTGGCGTCCTCGCCGGCGATCGCGGTCTTGACCAGCGGCGAGTTGGCGATCGACATGGCGATGCGGTGCGCGCTGCGGTCGCTCTCGGCGCCCTCGACGGTGATTTCGATCAGCTTCTGCGCGCCTTCGCCGTCGCGGACGACGAGCAGGGCGAGCTGGCGGCAGAGATCGGCGAGCGCGGCGCGGAAGGCGTCGGCGCCGGCATCCTCGTCGCTGGTCAGCGGCGCATTGCCGGCCTTGCCGGTCGCGAAGGCGAGCACGGTGTCGCTGGTGGAAGTGTCGCCGTCCACGGTGATGCACGAGAAGGTCGCGCCATTGGCCTCGCTGAGCGCGCGCTGGAGGAACACCGGGTCCACCGCCGCATCGGTAAAGATGAAGCCGAGCATCGTCGCCATGTCCGGCGCGATCATGCCCGACCCCTTGATGATGCCGGCGAGCGTCACCGTGCGACCGTCGACCACCGCGGTGGTCACCGCGCCCTTGGCGAAGGTGTCGGTGGTCATGATCGTCGCGGCGGCGTCTTCCCAGGCGCAGGGTTCGGCCGTGTAGGCGGCATCGAGCCCGGCCTCGGCCTTCTCGATCGGCAGCGGCACGCCGATCACGCCGGTCGAGGAGACGAACACGTCGGAGGGATCGCAGCCGAGATGCTGGGCGGTGCGGGCGGCGATCGCCTCCACCGCCGCGCGGCCGCGATTGCCGGTAAAGGCGTTCGAGTTACCGGCATTCACCACCAGCGCACGCGCCTTGCCGAGAACCAGCGCCTTGCGGCACCACTCCACCTCGGGGGAGGGGCATTTGCTGCTGGTCAGCACGCCGGCGACGCTGGTGCCTTCGTCGAGGGTGACGAAGGTGAGATCGCAGCGGTCCCAGTTCTTGTACCGCGCGCGGGCAACGCGCAGGCTGACGCCGGGGATCGCGGGCAGAGCGGGGAAGGGCTGCGCGAGCGGGGAGGTGCTGGTGGACATGAAACCGCCTGTGATTAGGATGCGCGCGTGCTTCGTGCATGGGGGGAGAAAGATCAATGTTTTTGGTGATGGCGCTGCTGGCGGTGCAGGCGCAGGATAGTGCGAAGGGCCCGAAGCCGCCGACACCGTTGACGAACCCCAGCAGTTGGATAACCGACGATGATTATCCACCGTCTGCTAAACGGCAGCGGCATGAAGGCACCGTTGAGTTCCGGCTTAAGGTCGGTCCGGGCGGCGTCCCCATCGATTGCACGGTTACGCAATCTTCGAGTTTTGATGAATTGGACGAGCGGGCTTGTAGCCTGCTCGTCCGCCGCGCACGATTCTGGCCCGCACGCGATGCTGCAGGCAATGCGATGGCTTTCACTTACACGAACCGCTTCACGTGGCGCTTGGGCAGTGCGCCGCCCCATCGCAACGGTGTCGGTGGCGGCGTAGGCGCGGGAGCACCGATTCCGCCTGCCGAATTGCAGCTGACGGTGGCGAGGCTGCCATCCGACTATCGGCAGCCGGTGATAGCGGCGGTGTCGTTCGAGGCCAACCAGCGCGTGGTCGATTGTCGCATCCTGGAATCAAGCGGAAACAGTGCGATCGATCGTGCGGCATGCGGGCAATTGCTGTCGCTCGCCACGGCGCCATCGTCAAAAAGTGGCGCATTGGCCGCCAAGACTGCGGAGTACATCGTCTCATTCCGCACCGAAGCGCCGGCCAAGCCCTAGCTTTTGATTAGACGAACCGTGCGACGATCCCTATGTGTCGTGCGTTGCCGCCCGTCGGTTGCGACATCACCACCGTGTACCACAGGGTTTCGCTTGGAACTGCTGCTGCTTCTCACTGCGCTTTTCGCGAGCCTGACCGGCGTGTCGGGCGAGCGTGGCCTGCGTCCGATCCAGGGCGTGGCCGTGGTGCGCGTGGCCGAAGCGGCGCAGGCGGCGGTTGCCCCGTCGCGCCACATCGTCGCGGCTGCGGCGGCGCTCCCCGCGCTGGTGCGGGTCGTCACGATCCCGGTGTTCCATCTGGCCGCCACGCCGCGGCCTGCGCTTCGCCTCGCCTTCGAGCAGCGGCGCGAATAGCCTTTCCGGCCCGCGCGTCCGGGCCTTCTTCCTTTCGTCGCCGCGCGTCTGCGCGGTGCGCCCCGTGATGGCTCTGCCGCGTCCGGCAGCCGTCGCGCATCCCATCCAAACAGGTCAGGAATTCGCATGTTCGGCGGTATTGCCAAGTCGCTTTTCGGTTCGTCCAACGATCGCTACGTCAAGTCGCTCAACCCGATCGTCCAGAAGATCGCCAGCTTCGAGCCCGCGCTCCAGGCGATGAACGACGACACGCTGGCCCAGCAGACGATTCGGTTCCGCGAGCAGCTGGCCAATGGCGCCAAGCTCGACGACCTGCTGCCCGAGGCCTTCGCCACGGTACGCGAGGCGGCGCGGCGCGTGATCGGCCAGCGCCACTATGACGTGCAGATGATCGGCGGCATCGTGCTCCACCGCGGCGAGATCGCCGAGATGCGCACCGGCGAGGGCAAGACGCTGGTGGCGACGCTCGCCACCTATCTCAACGCGCTGCCGGGCGACGGCGTCCACGTCATCACCGTCAACGACTATCTCGCCCGCCGCGACGCGGAGTGGATGGCGCAGGTGTACGGCTTCCTCGGCCTCACCACCGGCGTGATCGTGCCCAACCTGACCGACCAGCAGCGCCGCGACGCCTATGCCGCGGACATCACCTACGGCACGAACAACGAGTTCGGCTTCGACTATCTGCGCGACAACATGAAATATGATCGCACGAGCATGGTGCAGCGTCCGTTCGCCTATGCGATCGTCGACGAGGTCGACTCGATCCTGATCGACGAGGCGCGCACCCCGCTGATCATCTCCGGCCCGACCGACGACCGCTCCGAGCTCTACATGAAGGTCGATGCGGTGGTGAAGCAGCTCGATCCCTCGACCTATGAGAAGGACGAGAAGCAGCGCACGATCGTGCTCACCGAGGAAGGCACCGAGACGGTCGAGCGGCTGCTCGAGGATGCCGGTGTGCTGGTCGGCGCCAATCTCTACGACTTCGAGAACACCCAGGTGGTGCACCACCTGAACCAGGCGCTGCGCGCGAACGTGATGTTCAAGCGCGACACCGATTACATCGTCAAGGACGGCAAGATCGTCATCATCGACGAGTTCACCGGTCGCATGATGGACGGCCGGCGCTGGTCGGACGGCCTGCACCAGGCGGTGGAAGCCAAGGAAGGCGTCAACATCGAGCCCGAGAACCAGACGCTCGCCTCGATCACCTTCCAGAACTATTTCCGCATGTACCCGAAGCTGGGCGGCATGACCGGCACCGCGTCCACCGAAGCGGCCGAGTTCTATGACATCTACAAGATGAACGTCGTCACCATCCCGACCAACCTGCCGGTGCAGCGCGTCGACGAGGAGGACGTGTTCTACAAGTCGACCGAGGACAAGTTCGCCGGGATAGCCAAGACGATCAAGCAGCATGCCGAGCGCGGCCAGCCGGTGCTGGTCGGCACCGTCTCGATCGAGAAGTCGGAGCTGCTGTCCGAATTCCTCCACCGCGAGGGCGTGAAGCACGAGGTGCTCAACGCGCGCTTTCACGAGAGCGAGGCGCATATCGTCGCCCAGGCGGGCCGTCTCGGCATGGTGACCGTCTCGACCAACATGGCCGGCCGCGGCACCGACATCCAACTGGGCGGCAATGTCGAGTTCCGCGTCGCCGACGAGCTGCGCGACATGCCCGAGGGCCCCGAGCGCGACGCCGCGATCGAGCGGATCAAGGCCGAAGTCGCCGCCGAGAAAGAGCAGGTCAAGGCCGCCGGCGGGCTGTTCGTGCTCGGCACCGAGCGCCACGAAAGCCGCCGCATCGACAACCAGCTGCGCGGCCGCTCGGGCCGCCAGGGCGATCCGGGCCTCAGCCGCTTCTACCTCAGCCTGGACGACGACCTGCTGCGCATCTTCGGCTCGAACACCCTGTTCTCGCGGATGATGCGCTCCAGCCTGGAGGACGGCGAGGCGATGCCGCCGTCGCGCTGGCTGAGCAAGGCGATCGAGACCGCGCAGCGCAAGGTCGAGGCGCGCAACTATGACGTGCGCAAGCAGGTCGTCGAGTATGACGACGTGATGAACGATCAGCGCAAGGTGATCTACGAGCAGCGCGCCGACATCATGGATGCCGACACGGTCGGCCAGGTCGTCGAGGACATGCGCCACGAGACGGTCAATGCGATCGTCGGCGAGGCCTGCCCGCCGAACAGCTATCCCGAGCAGTGGAACGTCGCCGGGCTGAAGGAGCGCCTTGCCGACACGCTCAACCTCGACCTGCCGATCGACGACTGGGTGAAGGACGAGGAAGCGATCGATCCGGAGATGCTGGAGGAGCGCATCCGCGCGGCCGCAGACGCCGCGATCGCCGAGAAGGCGTCGGATCTCGAGCCGGAGACCTGGACCTCGATCGAGAAGTCGATCCTGCTTCAGAATCTCGACCATCACTGGAAGGAGCATCTCGCGATGCTCGACGCGTTGCGCCAGGTCGTCCACCTGCGCGCCTATGCGCAGAAGACGCCGATCAACGAATACAAGCACGAGGCGTTCTCGATGTTCCAGCGGATGCTCGACACGATCCGCGAGGACGTGACGCGCACCATGGCCTTCGCCCAGTTCCGCATGGCGCCCCCGCCCGAACTGCCCGAGCTGCCGGCGTTCCTGACCACCCACATCGATCCGCTGACCGGCATGGACAACACCAATGACTGGGACGGCGGCTCGGCCGGGCTGGTCACCACCCGCCTGCCACCGCTCGGCATCCCGCAGCCGGCGGGCGACGACTATGGCACCGATCCGTCGCAGTGGGAGGGCGTGGTCAGCCGCAACGCGCCGTGCCCGTGCGGTTCGGGGCTGAAGTACAAGCACTGCCACGGCCAGGTGGCGTAACGCTGCTGGTCCCCCTCGCGCTTGCGGGAGGGGGCGGGGGAAGAAGGCGCCACCGCCGCGGGCGTCATCCCGGCGAAAGCCGGGATCCAGTCGCCTCGCGGCGCCAGCTAGCGCCGAGCCGGAGACCCCACGAGCCGGAGACCCCAATGGATCCCGGCTTCCGCCGGGATGACGGCTGAGGGGGCTGCCCCCCCCATACACCAAAAGAAAAGGGCGGCGCCGGTGGTCCCGGCGCCGCCTTTTCTGTTTCTCCGCTGCCCGCGATCAGCGGGTCTGCGGCATCTGAATCTTCGGGCCCAGCCGTTCCTTCACCTCGCGCGCATCGAAGGCGCGGATGTTGTCGGCGGGCTTGGGGCCCTTGCCCATCACGATCTCGGCCATCGCCTCGTAGCGGTCGACGGTGCGGATATCGACGCTCCGGTCAAAGAAGGGATCGCCCCAGAAGGGATCCCAGCTGCGCCAGCCCCAACGTGGGCTGTAATAGCGCCAGTACGGGTTCCAATAGCCCCAGGGACCACCAAAGCCCGCACCGCCGACACCCGGCGTCGCATAGGTCTGCGTCTTCTTTTCCGTGTCGCGGTTGGCGAGCAGGAAATAGTCATAGCCGTTCTGCAGCGTCAGCTCGGCCGCGCGGTAAAGCAGATAGCGCTCCACCGTCTCGCGCGAGGTCAGGCTGTTGCCGGAAAAGCTCACCCGAAACCGATTGTCCTCGATCTGCTCGTCCGAATAGCCGTTGCGCACCGAGCCGCTCGCCGAAGCGGGCTGGTACGGCGTGGCGGTCATGCACGATGCGAGCGAGAGGCTGCCCGCGACCATCAGGCCGAGTGCTGCCAGCCGCCGGCCCTTCTGTGATGAAATTGGCATTGTTCCTCCGACACTTCCAAACAGTAAACGTCGCCGAATGCCCCTCGAACGCGCGAGCCGGCGAAACTCTCCCGCGCGTTCACGCGATGAGGCGTGGCATGCGCGCGATTGACGGTTGCTGAACGGCGGCTGTCAAGCCAGCCGATCGGGTACCTCGCGCGCATCGGCATCGAGGCTGGTCTGCGGCGCCATCGCTTCCCAAGGGAAGACGAACCAGTCCTTCTGCACCGCGCGGTCGATCGTCTCGGCGCCATATTCCACTCGCTGTGACGAACGGACATTGTCGAGCAGCACGGCGAAGCGCACCTGCTCGGCAACCGCCCCCTCGGCCGCGAGCGCCGCGCGCAACGCGCCGATGGTCTTGCCGCTGTCGTTGATGTCCTCGACGAACAGCAGCCGCTCGCCGTCGCGGGTTCGCTTGGCGAGCACCGCGACGAGCTCCTCGGCGAACTGGGCGATGCCGGTCGAATAGTCGATCGAGACGAGCGGCAGCGCGATGCGGTGCGACAGATACACTGCAGGCGTCAGCCCCCCGCGGCCGACGCCGACCAGCAGGGTGGGGGACCAGTCCGCCACTGCGCCCGCAATCGTGTGGACGCCGGCGACGAGCTGGTCATGGGTGAAATGGGTGAAGACGATGTCGCCCATCACGCCGCCTCCGCCACCCAGGCGTCGATCGCCGCAAGGTGCGTCGCCACGGCCTCGTCGGGCAGGAACGAGCCCAGGAAGCTGTTGCGCGCAAGCGTGGCCAGCTGCTGCTTGGTGAGGCCGCGGCCATAAGCGACGGCGCGATAATTCTCGCCGACATAGCCGCCGAAATAGGCGGGGTCGTCCGAGTTCACCGTGGCGCGCAGGCCGAGTTCGAGCATCCGGTCGATCGGATGCGCGTCGATCGTCTCGACGTTGCACAGCTTGACGTTGGACAGCGGGCAGACGGTGAGCGTCATGCCCGACCGCGCCAGCCGGGTGACCAGCGCGGGGTCGTCGAGGCTGCGATTGCCATGGTCGAGCCGGTCGACCTGCAGCAGGTCGAGCGCTTCATGGACATAGGCCGCCGGGCCTTCCTCGCCGGCATGGGCGACGCGCTTGAGGCCCTTTTCGGCGGCGGCGGCGAACACGCGGGCGAACTTCGACGGCGGATGGCCGAGCTCGGACGAATCCAGCCCCACGCCGGCGATGCGATCGAGCCAGGGCTCGGCCTCGGCCAGCGTCTTGAAGGCGTCTTCCTCGTCGAGATGGCGCAGGAAGCAGAGGATCAGCTGCGAGGTGATGCCGAAGCGCGTCTCGGCTTCGGCCATGCCCGCAAGCAGCCCCTTGACCACCGTGGCCATCGCGATGCCGCGATGCGTGTGGGTCTGCGGATCGAAGAAGATCTCGGCATGGCGGACGCCGTCGGCGGCGGAGCGCTCGAAATAGGCGAGCGCGAGGTCGCGGAAATCGGCCTCGGTGCGCAGCACGTCGGCGCCGGCATAATAGATGTCGAGAAAGTCCTGGAGGTTCGAGAACCGATAGGCGGCGCGCACCGCCTCGACGCTGTCATAGGGGATCGCCACGCCGTTGCGCCGGGCAAATTCGAACATCTGCTCGGGCTCGAGACTGCCTTCGATGTGGAGATGGAGTTCGGCCTTGGGCAGGCCGGCGATGAAAGCGTCCAAATTTTCCATCGCCCCAGCATCGCAGCGGCACCGGCGAGTCGCAAGCGCAACGCCCGGGAAGGGAGTTGCGTTTGGTGCACTTGCCCGCGCGGTCGCTATTTCGAGGTGCCCGTCGCGGTCGTTCGGGATTTCGCGACCGCAGCATCGAAGGGCGCGACGTTCAACCGCGTGATCCGGATTTGCCATCCTCGCGTGCGGCTAGATTGCCGGAAAACGCGCCTTTCGTGGGAGGTCCGCTCGATGCGCGCGACGAAAGCAACGCTTCGCCGCAGCGCGGTAGCGGGAGCCGCGACACCGCCCCCCGATGGCCATATCGAGTGGGATCCGAAGGCGGCGGACCCGAATCGCTTCGACCTTCTCGTCTCATCACGGAGGACCCCATGCTCCTGCTCATCGCTGCCGCCATCACCGTTGCGACACCCGCCCAATTGCAGTCGGCGGTGAAGACGGCGCGAGGGGGCGACGTCATCCTGTTGCAGCCCGGGCATTATGGCGTGGTGACGCTGAATGGCGCCCACTATGCTTCCTCGGTCAGGATTCGCAGCGCCAACCCCAGCCATCGAGCGTTCTTCAGCCGCCTGACGATCAACAATGCGCGAAACCTGACGCTGTCGGGGCTCGAGGTTTCCTACGCAGCCGCGCGCGGCGAGGGGAATATGCAGGCGATGATTCGCGTCAACAATGGATTCAACATCACGCTGGACGATCTCTACGTACATGGCGTGATCGACGGGAAGGTCGTCAACGACGTCAACGGCGTGGTGGCGCAGAACGTCGAGGGATTTCGCGTCACCAACTCGCGGTTCCGCGAGATCAATGCGGGCATCAAGACAGGACGTAGCGGCAACGTCCTGATCCAGAACAACGATATCGGCTTCATCGGCTCGGATGCGATCGAGATTCCCGGATCGAACGGCGTCTCGATCATTGCGAATACGCTTCACGATTTCCGCACCAATCCAACGATCCACCCCGACGGCGTGCAGTGCTGGACGACGCGCGAGACGTCCGGCTGCAAGAATGTCCGGATCCTGCGGAACCAGATCATCGGCAGCCCGGGCCACGAGCCGCAGGGCGTGTTCTTCGGGGACGAGGACCGCGTTCGCGGCTATGAGAATATCGAGATCAGCAACAACCGGTTCTACATGACCATGTGGCACGCGATCGCCCTGTACAGCGCCCCCAGGAATGTCGTCATTCGGTACAATCAGGTGATCGCCGGGCCGAACTTCACGCCCTGGATCCGGGTAGAGGCGCCAGCCACCGTCCAAGGCAATGTCGCGCCCGCCTATTACATCAACAGCGAGCAGCCTGCGCTGCCGCCGGGGAATCAGATCGGCGGCCTCTTCAAGAAGTGAACGGAAGTATCGGCGCGGCGCGGATCGCGGCGCTCGATCGGTCTTGAACAAGGGGGCGCAGGCAGCGGATCGGCGCTACTCGGTTTCCCGATTCCTTTCACGATGTCCCGCTGACGTTTTCGTCCCGCTGATGCTGCGTCGACAGTTCAAATAGTGCCGCCGGCACGTCCAGCGACTCCGCATTGTCCAATTTCGAACGCCCTCTACGCCGGTCGGAGCCGGATGCGTTGATGCCGAGACAATGGCTGAACGACGCATCGGGAGCGGCGAATGCCGTCCCGATGCGCGGTGTTCAGCGGCCTGGTATCAGAAGTTGAAGTTCGCGCCGGCGCTGAAGCTGCGGCCGACCAGCCCTGCATAATGCCAGGCGTTCAGGTAGTTCGGGTTGCTGGCATAGGCACCTGCCGCCAACGGCGCGCGGGCGTTGGTGAAGTTCTGCACGTTGAGGAAGAAGCGGAACTGGTCATTCACCTGTACCGCGGCATTGAGATCCGCGTAGATGAACGGGCGGATGTAGCACTGGTAGTTCTTGTCGCCACCCTGCACGATCGGCGCCTTGTTGTTGGCGCAGGACAGGTCGATCGTCCCGTTGACCGCCTTGATGGTGTCGGCAGCCACCTGCTTGATGCGACCCACATAATAGGTCGTCGCAGTGAGCGAAAACTTGCCGAACTCGACCGCGTTCTGCCAGTTGCCGCGGATGCGCGGGGTACCGCCGCCCGACGAGAGGTTGTACGGCCCGAGCGTACCCGCATATTTCTGCATCACGCCCTCGGGAGTGACGAGATCGAGGCGAAGCACCCGGGTGGCGTCGATGCGGCTGATCAGGCGGACGCTGTCCGCGAGCCGCAGGTCGACGGTAGCCTGCATGTCGATACCCGAGCTCACCTGATAGTTGGCGTTCACGTAGGGCACGTCGAGCACCAGCAGCCGGGGCAGGGCGGTCGGGTTTACCGGGTCGACGCCGTCGACGACGTTGCACTTGTAGCCCTGTCCGACCGCTGCGACGGCGGCGCAGCCGGCGGCGGCAGTGGTCTGGGCGTAATAGGCGTCGATTGCCTTCGCCTGCAGCGGCCCGCTGACGATGAGGTTCGACTTGCGGATATTGTAATAGTCGACCGTCATGTTGAGCCAGCGCGTCGGCTTGAGCATCGTGCCGACCGTGACGCTGCGCGAGACTTCCGGCAGGATGTCCGGATTGCCCGTGGAGGCTGCGCCAATGCTGTAGCTGCCCGAATAGGCAGCATTGTTCGGGTGCGCGGCGACGAAGCTCGCCGGCGGCGCGAAGGTCGTGAAGCCGGCGTAGCTGCTGGCGGGGTTATATTCCGCGAAGGTCGGTGCGCGGAAACCCTGCGAGTAGGTTGCGCGGAACGAGACCTGCTCGATCGGGCTGAACTTCGCGCCCACCTTGGGCGAGAAGTGGCTATAGCCCTGCGAATAATGGTCGTAGCGGCCCGACACGTTGAGATCGAAGGTCCGCGTGAACGGCGCGTCGATTTCGAAGAAGCCTGCCGTCACCGTCTGCCGGCCCTGTGCCGAAGAGGTGTTCAGCCCGTAATAGGCCAAGTCCGCATTTTGGTTGCGGTTCATCAGCGTCTCGCGACGGATCTGGAAGCCGCCGCCCACGTTGAGATCGCCGCCGGCCAGCGGCAGCAGCGACTTGAGCAGCGAGCCACCGATCGTCGCCACCGTCGAATAGGACGGCGTAGTGCGATCCGGCGAGACCTGGTTGCGCACGGCCGCCGTGTTCTGTTCCGGATTGACGAAGTTGTAGGCGCCGGTGTTGATCGCGTTCAGCAGCCCCTGAATGTTGATGAAGCCGCGCTGGGTGACGCTGAAGTTGTCCCGCGCATACACACCGTTCAGGCGGAACTTGAACCCGTTGCCCAAGTCGCCCGAGATGCCGGCCGAGGTGCGGAACACATCGACATAGCGGAAGCTGCCGGCAGGGATGTCGCCGAACAGGTAATAGACGCGCGCGGCACCATCGGCAGGGTTGCCGGCATAGGCGGCGGCATAGGGGTTGTTCGGATTCAGCTTGCGATCCGCCGCGCTGGCGCAGTTGACGCCCGACGCACAGATATAGACCGGCAGCACGATACCCGGATTGCTCGATGCGACTGCCGGGGAGCCGCCGAAGGGCTGGATCGCGCGGATGTTCGAGGGCGCGCCGGTGATCGTGACTTCGGAATGCGAGTAGCTGCCGGTGGCGAACGCTTCCCAGTTATCCGCGAGCCGCACGCTGAGGCGGCCGGTGGTCGAATAGCGCTGCTGCTTCGGCTGGATGATCGAATATTCGTCCGCCAGGTTGTGCGCGCAGCCGGTGCCGCTTGCTTCCTTGGTGTTCACCGTGAAGGTGCCGAAGGGGCAGGCGTTGGGGTTGAGCAGCTGGTACCGGGTGGTGGGATCGCCGACCTGGCCGGACAGCGGATTGTTGAGGTCGGTCTGCGAGACGCGGGTCACGACCGCCTGTGGGTTCGACGTCGTCAGCGAGTCGTCGTTGCGGTTGCGGTCGGTCAGGCCGCTCGGCCGCAGGTCGTTGGTGTTGAACGGATAGCCGCGCGAGTGGTTGGTGATGAACCCGTCATAGGTGTATTCACCGTTGATGTAGAAGTTCCAGCCCTTCTCGCGATAGTCGCCCACGCCGGCGGTCAGCGTCGCACGATAGCGCGAGCCGTCGCCCTTTTCGGTGGTGCCGGCCTGCACCGAGCCTTCGAGGCCCTTGAACTGCTTCTTGCTGATCAGGTTGACCACGCCGCCGATGGCGTCGGCGCCATAGGTGGAGGAGGCGCCGTCCTTCAGCACTTCGATGCGGTCGACGACGCTGAACGGGATCGAATTCAGGTCGACATAGGAATTGTGACCGTCGTCGTTGAGCGGGAAGTTCGCCGAGCGGAGACCGTCGATCAGCACTACGGTCGACGAAACGCCGAGACCGCGCAGCGACACCGCGGCACCGCCGGCCGAGAAGCCGTTCTTGAAGCCGGTCGAGATCGAGCCGGCGCTGTCGGCCGAGACCGAGCGGATCGCATCCTGCGCCGTCGTGATGTTCGCGCGCTGCAGCGTCGCCGCGCTCAGCACGGTTACCGGCGAGATCGAGCTGGCGTTCGAATCGCGGAACAGCGTGCCGGTGACGACGATGGGCGCCTGATCGGCCGGTGCGGCCTGATCCTGCGCATCGGGCGTGGCGGGGTCTTGCGTCGCTTCAACCGCGCTGGCGGCAGCGTCTGCCACCTGCACGGGCGCCGCAGTCTGCGCGTGTGCGGGTGCGGCGATCGCGGTCAGCAGCGCGGCGGTCGAAATGCCATACCGCAGGTTCAGAAGACGCGCGGAATCCATCAAAATCATTGAAGCTCTTCCCTCTTAGCGCAGCGACGACTTTTCGTCGTTTCGAGGCAGGCCGGGCCTGATGCTGCGGGGCGCGCGCTATCATCGGCGAAGTTAAGGAGGGTTTAAAAATATCGCTTGTGTAGCGGGTGTTTATCGAAGGTTCTGCTGGTAATTTTTCTTCCCACTTCGGCGCCGGATTCGCCTCGTCGGTGGCGAAAGATAAAAAGTAAATGAACGCTATAGTGGCGTGAAATGGGGCTGTCCGCAGGTGTAAGCACGGAATAGTTGTGCTTGGTTGGTTGCTATGATTGGTATTGCTTTGGATCGTTGTGCCGCCTGGCTGATTCTTGGGCTTCTCTGAGGGCGTATTTCCTGCAGGAGCGGTTCTCGCATGGCTGCGCTCAGGTGGGACCGTTCTTTCCTCGCAAGGTGCAAGGAGGTGCATGTATGGGCGCAGCGGCCCACGGCGTCGCCATGGCCCGTTAGCACCCGGCTAACGATATCTGCACATTGTCGATTAGGTCGCGCGGTTTAGCGTGCGAGAAACCATAAGTCTTCGGGAGGCGTGGTGATGTGTCAGGGGAGAGGCGCTCTTGCGGGGCGCCCGAATCGGATAGGCTAGGGGGTTCGCGATGGCGGCGCTGAGGACGGTGCCCGCGGCCGAGGTGCGGCTGGGGATGTTCATCCACGGTTTCGAGGGCTCGTGGTGGGAGCATCCCTTCTGGCGAACGCGCTTCCTGCTCACCGAGACGGAGGACCTGCAGAAGCTTCGTGCGTTCCGTGGCGGTGTGATCATCGATGTCGCGCGGTCGCAGGCGACGGCGTCGGATGGCGATACGCCGGCCATAGCGGTTCGCGACGGAAACGAAGCCGATGCGCCCGCGACGTGGTCCGCGGCCCGCGCGAAGCGACCGCTGCCAGAATCTCCTGCCGCCCGTTTCTCTGCCGATCAGGCAGAGGCCGCTGCGCTGGTCGCGGGGGCGCTCGATACCGTGCGCGGCACGTTCGATGACGTTCGGCTGGGACGGGCGGTCGCGCATGAGAAGGTCGCCGCGCTGGTCGACGACATCGCCGGCCAGCTCGATCGCAACGCCTCGGCGCTGCTTCGGGTGCTCCAGCTCAAGAGCAAGCACCAATATACCTATCTTCATTCGGTCGCTGTCTGCACGCTGATGGTCAACCTGGCGCGGCATCTCGCGATGGACGAGGAGGCCGTGCGCACGCTCGGGCTTGCCGGGCTGCTCCACGATGTCGGCAAGGTGGCGATCCCCGATGCGGTGCTCGACAAGCCCGGCCGCCTGTCGGCGGAGGAATTCGCGCTGGTACGCACCCATCCCGAGGAGGGCGTGGCGCTGCTGCGAGAAGACGGCGCCATGCCGGCGCTGGCGGTGGAGGTGTGCCTCCACCATCACGAGCGCTGGGACGGCAATGGCTATCCGCACGGGCTGAAGGCCGACGACATCAGCCTGCCGGCGCGGATGGGGGCGATCTGCGACGTCTATGACGCGCTGACGTCGCACCGCGCCTACAAGCGCGCATGGCTCCCAGCGCAGGCACTCGGCGCGATGTGGAGCTGGGACGGGCATTTCGATCGCGAATTGCTGTTCCAGTTCATGCGCAGCATCAACCTCTATCCGCCTGGCATGCTGGTACGGCTGGCCTCGGATCGGCTGGCCCTGGTGCTTGAAAACGGGGAGCGGGCGACACGAACGCGGCTGCTCGTCTTCCACTCCTTCGCCGAGGGGGCGGCGTTGCCTCCACGGACGTTGGTGCTGAGCGCGGGAACGGCCGACGACAAGGTCGTGGGATTCGTTCGGCCCGAAGAGGCGCCCAGCGCGATTCCGGCGCTGGACTTGTATCCGCCGGTCGCTGTAACAAATTAGGCATAATACCGGAACGGCGCGCGATTCCGGATCGTCTATAAGCAAGAACAGGAAGAGGGTCGCTTGAACGGAGTCGCAGTATAATGCGTGCATTGCATGAATTGCCGCCGGAACAGGTCGAAGGCCGGGGTGTCGATCCCGCCGCATCGGGCAGCCTGTTGATCATGGCCATGGGCAGCGTGCTGTTCTGGGCGAGCGTCGCGGTGTGGATCCTTCGCTGAGCGGCAGCAACTTCGCCTTGGTGCCGTGACAGCTTTTCCGCTGCGGCACGGCGTTGCAGATATGTCGCGCGACGCCATGTTGCTTCCGACGATGCCCTGTCTCTAGAAGCGGCGTCGAAGATTCGTCGGAAAGCAGAGCATGACCGCCACCCATTCTACCCGCATGTTGATCCTGGGCTCGGGCCCCGCCGGCCTTTCGGCTGCCATCTATGGCGCGCGCGCCGGCCTCGCCCCCATCGTCGTCCAGGGCATCCAGCCCGGTGGTCAGCTGATGACCACCACCGATGTCGAGAATTATCCCGGCTTTCGCGAAGTCATCCAGGGTCCTTGGCTGATGCAGGAGATGCAAGCCCAGGCCGAGCATGTCGGCGCCCAGATGATGTGGGACACGATCGTCGAGATCGACGTCAGCCAGCGCCCGTTCCGCCTCGTCGGCGACGGCGGCACCGTCTACACCGGCGACACGCTGGTGATCGCCACCGGTGCCCAGGCGCGCTGGCTCGGCCTCGATTCGGAAGAACTGCTCAAGGGCAAGGGCGTCAGTGCCTGCGCGACCTGCGACGGCTTCTTCTTCCGCGGCAAGAAGGTGGCGGTGATCGGTGGCGGCAACACCGCGGTCGAGGAAGCGCTCTACCTCACCAACCACAGCCATGACGTGACGCTGATCCACCGCCGCGATTCGCTGCGTGCCGAGAAGATCCTCCAGCAGCGCCTGTTCGCCAACGAGCGGATCACCATGGCGTGGAACAAGGAAGTCGTCCGCTTCATCGGCGGCGGCCAGCCCGAGGGCCTGGTCGCCATCGAGCTGAAGGACACCGTCACCGGGGAGCTGTCGATGCTCGAAGTCGACGGCGGCTTCGTCGCGATCGGCCACCACCCGGCAACCGAGCTGTTCCGCGGCCATATCGCGCTCGATGACGACGGTTATATCCAGGTCGAGAAGGGCACGACCAATACCAGCGTGCCCGGCGTGTTCGCCTGCGGCGACGTGATGGACAAGCATTACCGCCAGGCGATCACCGCTGCGGGCACCGGCTGCATGGCCGCGCTCGACGCCGAGCGCTTCCTGGCGGCGGCCGATTTCGAGACGGTTGCCCAGGCGGCCGAGTAACGAAGGGTCAGGGCGCTCGCTGCTCGGCGAGCGCCTCGATCACCCGCTCGTAGAGCCAGGCCTTGTCGGCGGTGCCGGCAAAGACATGGCTGGCGGTATCGAACTGCTTGCGGCGGACGCGGGTGCCGGCGGCGGCGTAGGCCGGCTTGTGCAGGAACTCGGCAAAGTCCGAAGCGATCTTGTCGCGGGTGGCGAGCAGCACGGTCATCGGCACTTCCGCCTCGGTGAATGCCGCGGCGAGCTCGCTGCCGAGGCTGCGATGCATGCCTGGACGCCGGACCGCGACGCGTCCGATCATCTGGCGCATCCAGCCTCGACCTGGCTCGGCTGCATCCTTCTCTTCGGGCGGGGGAGGCGGCCCGACAACCAGGGGATTGGCGAGCAGCAGCGCGTCGATCCGCGCCTGCGCGTGGAACAGCGCGAGCGCTGTCGCACCGTCGCCATTGCCGAACGCGACGACGCGGCGCAGCTTCGCCTCGCGCCGGAAGATGCCCGCGGCAGCGGCGATGTCCGCGGCGCTCTCCAGAAAGCCCCGGTTGGTCCCAGCCGAATCGCCGACGCCGCGGCGATCGAAGCGAAACACCGGATAGCCGGCCGCCGCGATGCGGTGGGCGAGCTGCGACATGCTGCGATGCGGGCCGCTGCGGATCTCGTTGCCACTCGACACGATCAGCAGGCCGGTAGCGCCCGAGGCGCTGTCGAGCGTACCGACCAGCATGTCGCCCAGGCAGGGAAAGCCGATCAGGCTTCGCACATGCGCACCCAGGCGGCGAGATCATCGGCGAGCAGCGTGGCGAGAACGAGGTCGTTGTCGGGTGTAGGCTCGCGCCACAGCGCGCGGCCGGGGACGAGGCGATCGGCCGGGCGGGTGTCGCCTTCCAGCCGCAGCGTGCGCGCCGGCTCGACATGGCAGTCGGGCAGCTCGTCCAGAAACGTATCGGGCAGGCGGTGCCCGCCATAGCCGGGCGCGTCGCCGGTGCGGTGGATGCGGCGCAGTGCGCGCAGCAGCGCGTCGCCGGGCTGTGGCGCGAAGTGCCAGCGGCGACGGATCACCACGCTGCCATCCAGCAGCGCGCCGCTGCGCAGCGCCATCGAATAGGCGCGCCCCCCGGCGGTGCGGGCCGCTGCGGCGAAGCCCGCGCGCAGATCGGAAATCGCGATACGCTCGCTCGGGATCAGGCTTTCGCCGGTGCCGGGAAGCTCGGGCAGGACGCCTGCGATGCCGTGGTTCTCGGCGAGCGACCGCAGGATCGTCGCGGCGAAGCCGCGCATGCGGTTCGCCTCCTCGAACAGCGGCAATGCCGCGATGACGACAGGGCCGCTGCCGGGACCGAAGCGCACCATCGCTTCGCGGCCGCCTGCCCAGTCATAGGGTTCGATCACCCCAATACCTTTTGTGCGGCAAAGCGGGTGAGCGTGCCGAAGCTCTCCAGCATCTCGCCGTCGACCTCGTCGTCCTCGATCAGGATGCCCAGCCGGTCCTCGATCTCGGTCAGCACACCGGCGACGGCGAGCGAATCCAGCTCGGGCAGGGCGCCGAACAGCGGCGTGGTCTCGTCGAACGCGGCGACGCGTTCGTCGCTCAACCCGAGCACGTCGCGCAGCACGCCGCGGACGGTGGTTTCGATGTCGAGCATGGCTTCAGGCCGCAATGGGGTTCCCCTGCAAGAAATTTGCGCTTCCGTAAGGCTTGGCGGCGGCGCTGCCAAGACTATGGGTGGTGCATGATCGCGCTCGATCCTGCCCCGCATCTTATAGACGCGCTGCCGCTGCGTGGCGCGCCGGACGCCGTTGCTTTGGAAGACAAGGCCGGCACGCTGACCTATGCCGAACTCGAGGCGGCGGTGGGCGGCATCGCGCATGCGCTCGCCACGCACGGCCTGCCCGCCGGCGAGCGGGTGGCGAGCTGGCTGCCCAAGACGCGCGCGGCGTGCCTCTTGCCGCTTGCCGGACCCCGCGCCGGGCTGGTCCATGTGCCGATCAACCCGGCGCTCAAGCGCGCGCAGGTCGCGCATATCCTGGCGGACAGCGGCGCGCGGTTGCTGATAACGCAGCAGGCGCGGCTGGCCGCGCTGGCGCCGGGGGACGTGCCCGCCGACTGCCGGATCGTCATCGAGGAGGATCTGGTCGGCACCGATCGGCTGCCGCCCACGAGCGGCCATCCCGATGCGCTGGCGGCGATCCTCTACACCTCGGGCTCGACCGGGCGGCCCAAGGGGGTGATGCTCAGCCATGCCAATCTCTGGCTCGGGGCGATCAGCGTCGCGCAGTATCTCAAGATCGCGCCCGGGGATCGCGTGCTGGGCGTGCTGCCGCTGAGCTTCGACTATGGCCAGAACCAGCTTTTCTCGACCTGGGCGGCAGGCGCGCGGGTGGTGCCGCTCGACTATCTGACGGCGCGTGACGTGGTGAAGGCGGTGGCGCGCTTCGGCATCACCACCCTGGCAGGCGTGCCGCCGCTGTGGGTGCAACTGCTCGAGGGCGAATGGCCGGGGGAGACCGCGGCATCGCTCCGACGGCTGACCAACTCGGGCGGGGCGCTCACGCGGCCGCTGGTGCAGGGGCTGCGCAGCCGCTTTCCCGCCGCCGACCTATACGCGATGTATGGCCTCACCGAGGCATTTCGTTCTACCTATCTCGATCCGTCGCTGGTCGACACGCACCCGGAATCGATCGGCCGCGCCATTCCCTTCGCCGAAATCCTGATCGTCGATGCCGAGGGGCGTCGCGCGCAGCAGGGCGAGCTCGTCCATGCCGGGCCGCTGGTGGCCAAGGGCTATTGGCGCGATCCGGAGCGCACGGCGCTGCGCTTCCGTCCGGCGCCGAGCTTCGCCGAGCACCAGGGTGTGGCGGTATGGTCCGGCGACACCGTGGCCGAGGATGCCGACGGGCTGCTCCGCTTCGTCGGCCGCGACGACGAGATGATCAAATCCTCCGGCAACCGCATCAGCCCGACCGAGATCGAGGAGGCGGTGGTCGCCGGCGGCGAGACCAGCGAGGCGGTGGCGTTCGGGGTTCCCGATCCGCGGCTCGGCCAGGCGATCCTGGTCGTCGCGCGCGGCGACGGCAGCCGCGAAGAGGATCTGCGCGCGCGGTTGCGGCGGGAGCTTCCCAGCTTCCAGCAACCGGCGCGCTATGTCTGGCGGGAAAGCCTGCCGCGCAACGCCAATGGCAAGCTCGATCGGTCCGGGCTGAAGACGGAGATCCTATGAACGCCAAGCCCACCGGGCCCATCCCCGCCGACTATGCCGGGCAGCCGATGCTGCAGGTGGCCGGCCGCAGCGCCGGCGACTGGGCGGCGGCAGGCACGCCGCTCTATCTGTACGATGCCAGCGCGGTGCAGGCGCGGATTGCCCGCTTCCGCGCCGCGATGCCGGAGCGGATCGCGCTGCACTATGCGATCAAGGCCAATCCCTTGCCCTCGCTGATCGCCGCCATTGCGCCCCAAGTCGATGGGATCGACGTCGCCTCGGCGGGGGAGATGGACAAGGCGCTGGCGCCGATGGACGCCGCGGCGGTCAGCTTCGCCGGGCCCGGCAAGCGCGACGCGGAGCTGGACGCGGCGATCCGGGCGGGGGTGACGCTCAACCTGGAGTCCGAAGGCGAGGCAGAACGCGCGCTGGCGATCGGCGAGCGGCTGGGCACCACGCCGCGGCTGGCGGTGCGGGTGAACCCGGATTTCGAGCTGCGCGGCTCCGGCATGAAGATGGGCGGCCGCGCCTCGCCCTTCGGGATCGACGCCGCACGCGTGCCCGCGCTCGTCCGGCGGCTGATCGCGGCGGGCGCGGCCTGGCGCGGCTTCCATATCTATGCCGGCTCGCAGGCGCTTTCGGCCGAGGCGGTGATCGAGACGCAGGCCGCAACCATCGGCCTTGCCGCGCGGCTGGCGGACGAAGCGGGCGCGCTGCCGCCGCTGGTCAATCTCGGCGGCGGCTTCGGCATCCCCTATTTTCCCGGCGACCTGCCGCTCGACGTCGAGGCGGTCGGCGCGGCGCTGGCGGGCGAGCTGGACCGGCTCGATACCCAGTACGCGATCGAGCTCGGCCGCTGGCTGGTCGGCGAAGCGGGAATCTATCTGGCGCGGGTGATCGACCGGAAGGAGAGCCAGGGGGAGACTTTCGTCGTCGTCGACGGCGGTCTCCACCACCATCTCGCTGCGACCGGCAATTTCGGCACGGTCGTGCGGCGCAACTATCCGGTGGCCGTCGCCCACCGGATGCAGGACGCGCCCGAGGAAGTGGTGACCGTGGTCGGCCCGCTCTGCACCCCGCTCGACCGGCTGGCGGACCGCGTCGCGCTGCCCCGCACGCAAGTGGGCGACCTGATCGCGATCTTCGCATCGGGGGCCTATGGCGCCAGCGCCAGCCCGCAGGGGTTCCTCGGCCACCCGCCGGTCCGCGAGGTTTTGGCAGGAGTCTGACGCCTAACGCTAAATTTACGCGTCCTGCGCCATAGGTCGCCGTCCGGCACGGGCGCGCGACACGCCGCCTCGCTGCCGCTTGGAGGCACGGCAATGGCGGTTTCGTTCGGGAGGAAGGCGGCGGCGACGCTGGCGCTGATGGCGCAGCTATCGGCGTGCGGCGGCGGTGGACCGCGCCCCGAGCTGCCCGCCGCAGGCTTCGTCGGCGGCAAGGAAGCACCCAGCGACGAATATGTCATCGGCCCGCTCGACCAGCTCAGCATCTTCGTCTGGCGCAATCCCGAGATCTCGACCAAGGTCCAGGTGCGCCCCGACGGCCGCATCACCACGCCGCTGATCAACGACATGCCGGCGGTGGGCAAGACTCCCGCGATGCTTGCCGACGACCTGAAGCTCGCGCTCAGCGAATATATCAAGGACCCGATCGTCTCGGTGATCGTCGAGAATTTCTCGGGGACGTTCAGCCAGCAGATCCGCGTGGTCGGCGCGACCGAGAAGCCGGCGTCGCTGCCCTATCGCGCCAACATGTCGATCCTCGACGCGATGATCGCGGTGGGCGGCCTCAACGAATTCGCCGCGGGCAACCGCGCCCGGCTGGTGCGCTACGACCCGCAGACCGGCAAGAAGCGCGAGTTCAAGCTGCGCCTCGCCGACCTGCTCAAGAACGGCGACACCTCGGCCAATGTCCGGCTGGCGCCGGGCGACGTGATCATCATCCCGCAGAGCATGTTCTGATGGGGAGCCTGTTCGACGAGCTCCGCAGCGCGCTCCACGCGGTGTGGATGCGGCGTACGCTCGCGCTGGCGACTGCCTGGATGGTCTGCGTGGTCGGCTGGGTGGCGGTGTCGCGCATCCCGGACAGCTATGAATCCAAGGCGCGGGTGCTCGTCGAGCTGCGCCAGGTGCTGCCCAGCGACGGCGGCGTAGCGGCGGCGGGCCAGCAGCAGGACATCGACCGCATCCGCCAGACGCTGACCAGCTCGGTGAACCTGGAAAAGGTCGTCCGCGGCACCGATCTGGCGAAGACGGTCACCAAGCCGGCCGATCTGGCCGCGCGCATCGCCGGACTGCAAAAGGCGATCAAGCTCACCGCGCAGCAGGACAATCTGTTCGAGATCGCGGTAACCGGCGCCGATCCGGCCATCTGCCGCCAGGTGGTGGAGAAGCTGATCGCGCTGTTCCGCGACAACAAGCTCGCCGACAGCCGCGACGAGAGCAGCCAGTCGCTCGCCTTTCTCGACCAGCAGCTTGCCGAGCGCCAGCAGGGGCTGCAGGCGGCGGAGACCAAGCGCGCGGAGTTCCAGACGCGCTTCCTCGGCAGCTTGCCGGGCACCGGGTCGCTCGACGACCGCATCGGCGCGGCGCAGCAGCAGCTCCAGCAGATCGAGAGCGACCTGGCGGCGGCGCAGAGCGGCCTCAGCGCGGTCAACGCGCAGATGGCGGGCACACCGGCGAGTGTCGCAGGCCAGGGCGGCGGCCCGGTGGGAACGGGGCCGGCGCGCGCGCGTCTCGCGGATCTGCAGGCCCAGCTTTCCGATGCCCGGGCGCGCGGCTTCACCGAGGCACATCCCGACGTCGTCGCGCTCAAGCGCCAGATCGCCGGTGCGCAGGCCGCTGCGGCGCGCGAGCCCTCGGGTGGCAGCGGCGGCGGGAGCTTCGCCAACCCGCTCTATCTCAGCCTTCGCTCGATGCAGGCGGACAAGGCCGCACAGGTCGCAGCCCTCAGCCAGCGCCGCGCGCAGATCCAAGGCGATCTCGCAGCCCTCAGCGCCAAGCTGAGCCAGGCACCCCAAGCCGCCTCCGAGCAGGGCCAGATCGACCGCGACTATCAGGTACTCAAGGACCAGTACGCCAAGCTGCTCGCCGATCGCGAACAGCTGCGGATCAGCAGCCAGGCGCAGAGCCAGACCGACGCAGTGAAGTTCAGCGTGATCGACCCGCCGACCCAGCCGCGCGCGCCCCGTTCGCCCAATCGGCCGATGCTGCTCACTGCGGTGCTCGTTGCGGGCCTTGGTGCAGGCATGGCGGCGGCGTTCCTGCTGTCCAAGCTGCGGACGACCTTCGATACCGCCACCCGGCTGGAACGCGCGAGCGGCATGCCGGTGATCGGCTCGATCGGCGAAGTGATCACGCCCCGCCAGCGTGCGCGTCGCCGCAAGCAGCTCCAGCACTTCCTCGGGGGCGTCGCAGGGCTGGGTGTCGCCTATGCCGCGATCCTGCTGGTCGGCATGCTCCACCACGCTGCCGGGGCCTGAGCGATGAATGAACACACCCCAAAGCGGCTCACCGGCTCGCTGATCCAGCGCGCGATCGCGATGATGCCGGGGCTTCCGACGGAGGAGGCACCTGCCAGGCAGCCCGCGGCGCCCCCCGCCCAGGATCGCCCGATGGTGCCGATCGACCGCGCCCGGCTTGCCGCCGCCGGCATGCTGGTGCCCGGCGGGCCGATTACGCCGCTCGCCGAGGAGTTCCGCATGGTGAAGCGGCAGCTGCTGCTCACCGCGCGGGGCGTCGCCGGCGTCGATGCCGATCGCGCCCGGATGATCCTGGTCTGCTCGGCCCAGCCCGACGAGGGCAAGACCTTCTGCGCGATCAATCTCGCGCTCTCGATGGCGGCCGAGAAGGACGTCGAGATCCTGCTGGTCGACGCCGATTTCGCCAAGCCCGACGTCTCGAAGCGGCTCGGCATGGGCGAGGGGCCGGGGCTGCTCGACGCGCTCGACGGCCGTGTCGACGTCGAGGCCTGCATCGTCGATACCGACGTGCCGCAGCTCGCGATCCTGCCCGCGGGCACCCGCAGCGTCAGCGATACCGAATTGCTGGCGAGCGACGGCGCGCGGGCGATGCTCGATCGGCTGGCCGCGGCCAATCCGCGCCGCATCGTGATCTTCGATTCGCCGCCGGCGCTCGCCGCCTCGCCCGCCTCGGTGCTGGCGCTGCATGTCGGGCAGACGATGATGGTGGTTCGCGCCGATCGCACCAGCGAGGAGGACCTGCGCGCCGCCGTCGCCGCGCTCGACGGGTGCGAGCATATCCAGCTCGTGCTCAACGCGGTGTCGTTCCAGCCTTCGGGCCGGCGCTTCGGCAGCTATTACGCGCAGGCGGGCCGGTGATCCGTGGCGCGATCGTGCTGGCCGTCTGCGCCGCCGCGATCGTGCCCGCGGCCGCCCAGCGCCGCGCGACCCTCACGCCCTATATCGAGGTGAGCCGGGTCGCCACCGCCGAGCTCAACGGCGGCGAGACGCTGACCTATTCGCAGCTCGGCGCGGGGCTGGACGGCAGCATCCGCACCCGCCGGGTGCAGGTGCAGGTGAGCTACCAATATCAGCACCGCTTCACCGAGAAGGGCAGCCTGCAGTCGGGCGACAGCCATAACGGCCTCGCCCAGGCGCGCATCACCGCCGCCCGCGGGCTGACGCTGGAGGCCGGTGCCGTCGCCACCCGCACCCGCACCGATGCGCGCGGCGACGCGCTGACCGGCAATGCGGCCACTGCGCGCAACCTCAGCCAGCTCTATTCGGGCTATGCCGGGCCCAAGCTCGACACCCATGCCGGGCCGCTGTTCGTGCAGGGCGCCTATCGCTTCGGCTTCACCAAGGTGGACGACGGCGTCGCAACCGGCGTCGCATCGACGCTGCCGCAGGTCGATCGCTTCGACCATTCCACCTCGCATGCCGTGAATGCCAGCGTGGGCGCCAAGCCCGGCGCGGTGCTGCCGATCGGGCTCAGCGTCACCGGCGGGCTGGTGCGCGAGAATGCCAGCCAGCTCGATCAGCGCTTTGCCAGCAACTCGGGGCGCGGCGATGCGATCGCGCCGATCAGCCGCACGGTCGCGCTGGTCAGCGGGGCGGGCTATGAGCAGATCACCGTGCGCCAGCGTGATCCGCTGCTTGGGCAGAGTGGCCAGCCGGTGGTTGACGGGGCGGGGCGCTATGTCACCGATCCGGCATCGCCCGTGCGGCTCGCCTACGATTTCGAGGGCATGTTCTGGGACGGCGGCGTGCTCTGGCGGCCCAGCCGGAGGACCGCGCTCGAGGTGCGGATCGGCCGCCGCTACGGGGCGATGCGCTATACCGGCAGCTTCACCTTCCAGCGGAATAGCGGCAGCGGCATCCAGGTGGCGGTGTACGACACGGTCGAGACCTATGGCCAGCAGGTCGGCGGCAGCCTCGCCGCGCTGCCGGTGGGCTTCGTCACCACCGCGGATCCTTTCGGGGCCCAGGCGGGCGCCTGCATCTACGGCACCAGCGGGGCGGCGGCGGGCGGGTGCATCGCGGGGGCCTTCTCCTCGGCGGCGACGGCTGCCTATCGCGGCCGCGGAATGACCGCCAATGCGGTTTGGCGCCGGGGCACGACACGGCTGGGTGTCGGCGGCGGCTTCGCCCGGCGCGACTTCCTCACTCCGGTTGCCGCGACCGCAACCGGCGGCAGCTGGGACGAGAGCTTCTACGCCCAGGCCTTCGCCGCGCTCGCCGCCGGGCGCGACGGGACGATCGGGCTCAACCTGCTCGCCAGCTATTATGACGGCGACATCCCCGGCAGCACCGCCGTGTTCGGCTGGGGCGCCAACACCGCCTACACCCGCCGCCTCGGCCGCCTGAGCCTCACCGCGACCGCAGGCCTCTACGGATCGATGCGCGACGGCCCCGATCAGGCATCGGCACAGGCGCTGATCGGAGCGCGCTATGGTTTTTGAGAGACTGCACGCATGATGGACGATCATTACGGGCTGCGCGGCCGGCCGTTCCAGCTGACCCCCGATCCGCGCTTCTGGTTCGATACCGCCACCCACGGCAAGGCGATGGCCTATCTCGGCTATGGCCTCAGCCAGGGCGAAGGCTTCGTCGTCATCACCGGCGATCCGGGGGCGGGCAAGACGACGCTGCTCGGCCACCTGCTCGCCGAACTGGACGGCGAACGGCTCAACGTGATCAAGATCGTCTCCACCCATCTGCGCGCCGACGACATGTTGCGGCTGGTCGCGCAGGGGTTGGGGCTGCCGGGGGATGACCTCTCCAAGGCGGCGCTGCTGCTGGCGATCGAGCGTGGCCTGCACGAGGTCGCCCGCGCCGGACGGCGCACGTTGCTGGTGGTGGACGAGGCGCAGGCGCTGCCGGGCGAGAGCCTGGACGAGCTGCGCATGCTCTCCAACTTCCAGGCGGGCGGCTATCCGCTGCTCCAGATCTTCCTGCTGGGCCAGCCCGAGTTTCGGCTGGTGCTGCAGCAGCCCGCCTTCGAGCAGCTCCGCCAGCGGGTGATCGCGATGCATCACCTCGCGCCGATGGAGGTGGAGGAGGTTGAGGCCTATTTGATGCATCGGCTGATGCTGGTCGGCTGGAGCGGCCGCCCGCGCTTCACCGCCGATGCGCTGGCGGCGATGCACCGCTGGTCGGGCGGCATCCCGCGCCGCCTCAACCAGCTGGCGAGCCGCGTGCTGCTCTACGGCGCCGTCGAGCAGATCGAGAATTTCGGCGCGCCCGATGTCGCGGCGGTGATCGAGGATATCGAGCAGGAGGATGTGATCGAGCCGGCGCCCGAGCCGGTGCCCGAACCGGCGCCGGTGCGCGCCGGCCGCGTCGCCGAACTGCGCGCGGTGCCGGAGGGCTCGGCCGAAACTCGGGCGCTCGAGCGCCGCGTCGCCGAGCTGGAGGCGCAGGTCGCCTCGCAGTCGGATGCGCTGCGCCGGGTGCTCTCGCTGCTGGTCGACTGGGTGGAGAAGGACGATGGTCGCAGCGGCATCGACCTCGACGCGCTGCGCGGCAGTGCTGCCTGAGCGATGGGCGTGCGCAACGGCCTGTCGGTCGATGTCGAGGACTGGTTCCAGGTCGGCGCCTTCGAGACCACGATCGCGCGTGGCGATTGGGACGGACTGGAGCGACGTGTCGAGGCCAATACCGATTGCGTGCTGGCGCTGTTCGCGGAAGCGGGGGTGCAGGGCACCTTCTTCACGCTCGGCTGGGTGGCGGAGCGTCATCCCAGGCTGATCCGCCGCATCGCCGAGGCGGGGCACGAGGTCGCCAGCCATGGCTGGGACCATGCCCGCGTCTTCACGCTGACGCCCGACCAGTTCCGCGCCGATCTCGCCCGCGCGCGCGCCGCGCTGGAGGATGCCGCGGGCGTCGCGGTGAACGGCTATCGCGCGCCGAGCTTTTCGATCGACCGCCGCACGCCTTGGGCGCATGCGGTGCTCGCCGAGGCGGGCTATTGCTACTCTTCGAGCATCGCGCCGATCGCGCATGATCATTATGGCTGGCCCGATGCGCCGCGCACGCCGTTCCGCCCGCTGCCCGATGCGCGGCTGATCGAGCTGCCGATCACGATCGCGCGGGTGCTGGGGCGCGAGGTGACCGCGGGCGGCGGGTTCTTCCGGCTGCTGCCGCAGGGGGTTGCCGATCGTGCGATCCGCGGCGCCAATGCACGCGGTGAGGCGGCGATGTTCTACTTCCATCCCTGGGAGATCGACCCCGGCCAGCCGCGGGTGCGTGCCGCACCGTTCAAGTCGCGATTGCGCCATTATGCCCGGCTGGGCGCGATGGAGGGCAAGCTGCGGACGCTGCTGGCGCGCCACGACTGGGGCCGGGTGGATGCGATCGCGGCACAGGCGGCGGAGCGGCTGGCGTGACCCTGTCCGTCCGCACCGCCGACCTGCACGATGCGAGCGAGCGCGGGCGTCTTGCCGCCTGGGTCGATGCGCAGGCGGATGCCACGCCCTTCCATCTGCCCGAATGGAGCATGGCGGTGGCGAAGGGTTGTCGTCAGCGCAGCCACTATCTGGTGGCGGAGGGCGGTGGCGGGCGGATCGTTGGGGTACTGCCGCTGACGGCGATCGCCTCGCCGTTGTTCGGCCGGGCGCTGGTCTCGACCGGCTTCGGCGTCGGCGGCGGCATTCTTGCCGAGCAGGGCTATGCCGTCGCCGCGCTGGGACAGGCCGCCTGGAGCCTCGCCACACGTTTGCGCTGCCCCAGCCTTGACCTGCGCGGCGGACCCTGTCCGGGCGAAGACTGGGTACGGGACGATATGACCTATCTCAGCTTCGTCCGCCGGCTCGCGGCCGATGACGAGGCCGAACTGCTCGCGGTGCCGCGCAAGCAGCGCGCCGAACTGCGCAAGGCGCTCGCTGCGGATCTGACGGTGGAGGTGGGTGCCGATCGTGCCGCCCGCCGCACGCATTACCGCGTCTATGCGGAAAGTGTCCGCAACCTCGGCACGCCGGTCTTCCCCACCGCGCTGTTCGCCGCGGTGCTGGAGGCGTTCGGGGCGGAGGCGGACATCCTCACCGTCCGCCACCAGCGTCTCGCGGTGGCCAGCGTGCTCAGCCTCTATTGGCGCGGTACCGTCTACCCCTATTGGGGCGGCGGGACCGAAGCGGCGCGCGGGCTGCGCGCCAACGACCGGATGTATTTCGCACTGATGGCGCATGCCCGTGAGCGCGGCTGTGCGCGCTTCGATTTCGGGCGCTCCAAGGCCGGCACCGGGGCGGCGGCGTTCAAGAAGAACTGGGGCTTCACGCCCGAGCCGTTAGTCTATTTCTCCCGCCACGCCGAGGGCGCGGCACCGCGCAGCATCAACCCGCTCGATCCGAAGTACCGGCTGCAGATCGCCGCGTGGAAGCGGCTGCCGCTCTGGGCGGCCAACCGCATCGGCCCGCTGCTCTCGCGCGGTCTCGGCTGATGGGCGACATCCTGTTCCTCGCCCACCGCATGCCCTTTCCGCCGGATCGCGGCGACAAGATCCGCGCCTATCACCTGCTGCGCCATCTCGCCCGGAACCATCGCCTTCATCTGGTCGCCTTCGCCGATGACCCCGACGACCTGAGGCACCAGGACGGCCTTGCGGCCTATGCCGCGACGCGCACGATCGTCTGGCGGGACGCGCCGACCGTCTGGACGGGGGCGCGGGCGCTGCTGCAGCGGCGGCCGGTGTCGCTCGTCGCCTTTGCCGATCCGGCGGCGCGCCGCGCCGTGGATGCGCTGCTGGCGGCGGAGCCGATCGAGACGATCTTCCTCTTTTCCAGCCAGATGGCGCAATATCTGCCGCCGGCACCCCGGCAGCGGGTGATCATGGACTTCGTCGACATGGATTCGGCCAAGTTCGCCGCCTATGCCGAGGGCGGGCGTGGACCGATGGCCTGGGTCCACCGGCGTGAGGCGTCGCTGCTGCTCGCCCATGAGCGCCGCGTCGCCGGGGCGGCCGATGCCAGCCTGTTCGTCAGCGAGGCCGAGGCGGCGCTGTTCCGGGCGCGCACGAACGCCTCCCACGTATATGCGATCGAGAACGGCATCGACACGGTCTTCTACGATCCCGCCAGCCGTTTCGAACCGACTGGCGGGGCGGGGCCGCTGCTCGTTTTCACCGGCCAGATGGATTACCGGCCGAATGTCGAGGCGGTCACCTGGTTCGCCGACAAGGTGTTCCCACGCGTCCGATTGGCCCATTCGGCGGCGCGCTTTGCGATCGTGGGCCGTGCGCCGACGCAGGCCGTCCAGGCGTTGGCGGAGCGGCCCGGCATACTCGTGACCGGCACCGTGCCGGACGTTCGCGATTGGCTTGCCGCCGCAGCGTTGGTGGTCGCGCCGCTGCAGCTGGCGCGGGGCATTCAGAACAAGGTGCTCGAAGGCATGGCGATGGCGCGCGCCGTCGTCGCCTCGCCGGCTGCCGCCGAGGGGATCGATCATGCCGGAACGCTCTGCGTCGCCGAGGGCGCAGACGCATTCGGCGACGCCGTGCTGCGCTTGCTGGACGCCCCCGATACCGCCACGGCACTCGGCGCCGCCGCCCGTGCGCGGGTGATTGCCCGCTACAGCTGGGACGCGCGGCTGGCACCGCTCGACGCGCTGCTCGAGGCTCCTGCACGCCAGCGCCACCAGCGGGGTGGCGTGCGCGGCGATCGCTTGGTACCGGGCCGCTACGATGCGGATCATGAACGGCGACGATAGGGGACGGATGGACGACCGCGAGGGCATGCGCTGATGTGCGGCATCGCCGGCCTCTTCTATCCCTGCCTTCCCAAGCCGATCGATCCCGCCCGCATCGTCGCGATGAGCGACGCCCAGGCGCATCGCGGCCCCGACGGTTCGGGGGTGTGGTGCGTGGCGGGCGTGGGGCTCGGCCATCGCCGGCTGGCGGTCATCGACCTCGAAGGCGGCGTGCAGCCGATGGCGCTGCCAGACCAGAGCCTTGCCGTCACCTTCAACGGCGAGATCTACAATTTCCGCGAGGTCCGCGCCGAGCTGGAGGCGCTGGGCGCCCGCTTCGCCACCGACAGCGATACCGAGGTGCTGCTCCACGGCTGGCGCGCCTGGGGGCCTGACCTGCTTGCTCGGATGAACGGCATGTTCGCCTTCGCGCTCTACGACGCGACCAGCCAGAGCCTGTTCCTCGCCCGCGACCGCTTTGGGGTGAAGCCACTCCATTATGCCGAGCTGGCCGATGGCGCGATCGCCTTTGCCTCGGAGCTGAAGGGCCTGCTTGCCCACCCGCTGCTCCGCCGCGCCGCCGATTTCCGCGCGGTCGAGGATTATCTGGCGCTGGGCTATGTCCCCGACGACGCCTGCATCGTCGCGGGCGTGCAGAAGCTGCCGGCGGGGCATTTCCTGCTGCTCCAGCGCGGCCGCTCAGCACCGCAGCCGGTGCGCTGGTGGGACATCGACTTCACCCGCCGTGCCGCCGGCCGCACGCGAGAGCTCAAGGCCGAGCTGATCGAGCGGATGCGCACCGCCGTGCGCTCGCGAATGATTGCCGACGTGCCCTTGGGCGCGTTCCTCTCGGGCGGCGTCGACAGCTCGGCGGTGGTCGCGCTGATGGCCGAGCGCAGCAAGGCGGCGGTGAAGACGTGCACGATCGGCTTCGACGAGGCCGGGCTGGACGAAACCGCGCATGCCGCGAAGGTCGCCCAGCGCTTCGCCACCAGCCATCGCGCCCGCACGGTCGGGCATGAGGATTACGGCCTGATCGATACGCTGGTTGCCGCCTTCGACGAGCCCTTTGCCGATGCATCGGCGCTGCCCACCTACCGCGTCTGCCAGCTGGCGCGCGAGAGCGTGACCGTCGCGCTTTCGGGCGACGGGGCCGACGAGGCGCTGGCCGGATACCGCCGCCACCGCTTCTTCGCCGCCGAGGAGCGGGTCCGCGGCCTGCTGCCGTCGGACGTTCGGGCGCGGGTGTTCGGCCAGCTCGGCGCGCTCTATCCCAAGGCGGACTGGGCACCGCGGCCATTTCGCGCGAAGACGACGCTGCTCGCTCTCGCCGAGGGTGGGGCGGAGGCCTATGCCAGGGCGGTCGGCGTCACCACGCCGGCGTTGCGCGACCAGCTCTACAGCGACACGGCACGGGCGGCGCTCGACGGCTATCGCGCCGAGGCGCGCTATGTCGAGACGATGCGGCAGGCGCCCGCGCGCGACGCGATCGATCGCGCCCAATATGCCGATATCCGCCACTGGCTGCCCGGCGACATTCTCACCAAGGTAGACCGCACCAGCATGGCGGTGGGGCTGGAGGCGCGCGAGCCGCTGCTCGACCACCGGCTGGTCGAGTTCGAGGCGAGCCTGCCGCCGTCGCTCCGCATCCGCGGGGGGCAAGGCAAGTGGTTGATGAAGAAGGCGCTGGAGCCCTGGCTGCCGCGCGAGATTCTCTATCGCCCCAAGATGGGCTTCGTCACCCCGATCAGCGCCTGGTTCCGCCATGCGCTGGCCGACGAGGCGGCGGCGCTCGCCCGCGCGCCGCTGCTCCTCCAGAGCGGCTGGTTCGAGCCGCGCACGATCGCGCGGCTCGCCGAAGACCACCGGGCCGGCCGCGCGGAGCATGGCCGCACGCTGTGGCAGCTGGTCATGTTGGAGCGCAGCCTGGCGCGGCTGTTTGGCTGAATTACTCGACCGCGGCCAGCGCTGTTTCCACCGCGCCGGCATAGCTGCTGCCGAACAGCCGCAGATGCACGAGCAACGGCCATAGCCGGTAGATCGGCTGCCGTTCCTGCCATCCGGGCGCCAGCGCGAGCGCATCGAAGAAGCGGGCGGGCGGCGCGTCGAACAGGGTGAGCATGGCGGCATCGACTTCGCGGTCGCCATGATAGCAGGCGGGATCGATCAGCGCGGTCACCCGGCCGCCGGAGGTCAGCACATTGCCGCCCCACAGGTCGCCGTGCAGCAGCGACGGCGCGGGGTGCATCGGTAGCAGGTTCGGGAGGCGATCGGCCAGCCGATCGAGTCGACGCGCGAGGGGCGCGGGGACGTGCGACAGATGCGTCCGCAGCCGCCGCTCGGCCCAAAAACTCGGCCAGTCGCTCGTCGCGCCGTTGGGAATGGCGACGCGACCGAAAGCGTAATCCGCCAGCCAGCCATAGGCGCGGCCCGGTGCCGCATGCAGGGTTTGCAACACCGTGAGGAGGTTGTCCCAGCTGGTGCCGAGATGGCCGTCGTTCGGCATTTCCGCGATCAGCAGCAGGTCTTCGCCTACCGCAAGCACCGCCGGGGCGGGCGCCCCGGTCGCGGCGATGGCTGCCAGCATGTCCGCTTCTTCCGAAACCAGCGGCCCCTGCTTGGCAATCGCGCTGCCGCCATTGGCCAGCCGTAGCCGATGCACCGCGGAGAGGTCGCCGCCGGAAAGCGCGGCCGCGCCCGAGACCGGCACCCTGAGAAGGTCGGCGGCGCGGTCGGCGAGGCTGGTCTGCATGTCCGCGTCTGCGCTCCAAAGGGACCGATCTGCGCCATCGCGACCGAGGCTCCGGCCTAGGCTATAGGGGCGCCGCCGTCGAGTCGGGCGGCCGTTCCCCTTCCAGGATGCACGTCATGGTTTCTGTGTTCCCCAAGTCGGCCGCCGCCGCGGCTGCGCTGTTCTTCCTGCTCCCGGTCGCAGCGCAGGCGCAGGACACGGGCGACCCGCAGGCCTTTGCGGTGCACGGCCAGGCGACGATGGTGGTGCAGGGCGTGGGCGGCTTCGACGATCCCTATCGCGGGCCGAACAGCCTGACGCCCGAGCAGGTGCGCGAGACGATCGACGTGACGCTCTATGCCGGGGTGCGGCCCTGGGCGGGCGGCGAACTGTGGGTGAACCCGGAGATCGACCAGGGCTTCGGCCTCTCGAACACGCTGGGCGTGGCGGGCTTTCCCAGCGCCGAGGCCTACAAGGTCGGCAAGGACGAGCCCTATCTGCGGCTCCAGCGGCTGTTCTTCCGCCAGACGATCGGGCTGGACGGCGAGGCGAGCGCGGTGGCGCCGGCGATGAACGTGCTGGGCGGCACCCAGGCGGCGAACCGGCTAGTGCTGACGCTCGGCAAGTTCGGTATCGGCGACGTGTTCGATACCAACCGCTATGCGCATGATCCGCGGAGCGACTTCCTCAACTGGTCGGCGGTGGATACCGGCAGCTTCGACTATGCCGCCGATGCCTGGGGCTATTCGACCGGCGTGGCGACGGAATGGTATCAGGGCGCATGGACACTGCGTGCCGGACTGTTCAACCTCTCGAAGGTGCCCAATGGCGAGACGCTGGAGCGCGACTTCCGACAATATCAGGTCGATATCGAGGTCGAGCATCGCCACCTGCTCGGCGGCCAGCCCGGCGCGATCCGCATCACCGCCTTCCGCAATCGCGGGCGCTTCGGGCGGTTCGACGATGCGCTGGCGCTTGGCGCGGCGCAGGGGCAGGCGGCGGACACCTCGCTCGTCCGCCAGCGCACCACCCGCATGGGCGCGGACGTGAACGTCGAGCAGGCGGTGACCTCGACGCTGGGGCTGTTCGCGCGCGCAGGGTTCGCCGACGGCGCGATCGAGCCCTATGACTTCACCGACATTGATCGCACCGCGCAGCTCGGCACATCGCTGAACGGCGCGGGCTGGGGGCGCACGAACGACCGCATCGGGCTGGTCGGCATCGTCAACGGCATCTCGCGCGACCATCAGCGCTATCTCGATGCTGGTGGGCTGGGCGTGCTGGTCGGCGACGGCAAGCTGCCGCACCCGGGCAGCGAGGCCATCGCCGAGGCCTATTATGACTGGCAGCCGCGCAAGGGATTCGACGTGACGTTCGATTATCAGTTCGTCGCCAATCCCGGTTACAATCGCGATCGCGGCCCGGCGAACGTGCTGGCGCTGCGGCTGCACGGCGGGTTCTGAGGCGAGATCGAACACGTTGCACAAATAAGAACCTATCGCTGCTCCCAAATCGTCACCCCGGCGAAAGCCGGGGTCCATTGCGGTCTCGCTATCGGCGCTTGCTGAGACGGAGGGCTGAATGGATCCCGGCTTCCGCCGGGATGACTGGATGAGGCAGGATCAAACCGCGCCAACACCTCCGGTATTAGAACACCGGCTGGTTGGCGTCGTCGTCGCTGGTCGGCGTGTGGATGCCGCACTCGGTCTTGTCCCAGCCGCGCCAGCGGCCGGCGCGGGGGTCTTCGCCGGGCTTGACCTTGCTGGTGCACGGCGCGCAGCCGATCGAGGGGTAGCCTTGTGCTACCAGCGGATGCACCGGCAGGTCGTGCGCGGTGAAATAGGTGTCGAGATCGGCCTTGGTCCAGTCCGCCAGCGGATTGATCTTGAGCCGGTCGCCGTCGAGCTCGAAGCGCGGCAGGGCGGTGCGGGTGCTCGCCTGGAACGCCTTGCGTCCGGTGATCGTCGCGTCGAAGCCGGCCAGGCCGGCCTCGAGCGGCAGCACCTTGCGGATTTCGCAGCAGCCGTCCGGATCATAGGACCAGCGAAGCTCGGTGCCGTCGCGCTTGGCCAGCAGCTCGGGGTCGGGGCGGAGGTTGCGGAAGTCGGTCAGGCCGAGCCGCTCGACCAGCAGGTCGCGATAGGCGAGCGTCTCCGGGAAATGCTTGCCGGTATCGAGGAACAGCACCGGCACCGAGCGATCGACGCTGGCGACGAGATGCAGCAGCGCTGCCGACTCCGCGCCGAACGAGGAGACGATCGCCGTCTCGCCGGTCAGCTTCTCGGAAAGCACCGTACGCAGCATCTCCAGCGTGGGCACGCCGAGGAGGCGCGTGTTGAGCCGCACCGCATCCGCCTCGGTGAAGCGGGGCGTCACGTCGATCCGGTCGATCTGGCGCGCGGGTTCAGCCATGGCGCAGTTTCCACACCGGCACGATGGTGTCCGCCGCCGCCTGGTAGCGGACGTCGTAGCGGTCGAGCGCGGCTTCCAGCGTGGCCTCGTCGATCGGCGCATCGGGTGCGAAGCTGTCGAAGCCGCAGCGGCGCATCAGCGGGATCTGGTCGACCAGCACGTCGCCCTGCGCGCGCAGCTCGCCCTTGTACCCTGCCTCGCGCAGAATCCGCGCGGTGGAATAGCCGCGGCCGTCGCGAAAGCTGGGGAAGCTCACCTCGACCAGCGCGATGCGATCGAGATGGGGGAGGAGCGCGCGGGCATCCTCGCCGGACTCGATCCGGACGGCGGTAGCGTTGGACTGGCCGAAGAAGCTGTCGAGCGTGACGGCCGGCTCGTCATGCGCCTCGTCGTCGCGGTAGCGCAGGAACTCAACCATAAATGGCCTCCTTGAACGGTGCCATGCCGATGCGGCGATAGGTGTCGACGAAGCGTTCGCCGGGCGTGCGTTCGCGGACATAGAGGTCCGTCGCACGCTCGATCGCGTCGACCACGCCGTCCTCGCTAAAGCCGGGGCCGGTAATGTCGGCCAGGCTGACATCTTCCGCACCCGAGCCGCCGAGCAGCAGCTGGTAGTTCTCGGTGCCTTTCCGGTCGACGCCGAGGATGCCGATATGGCCGGCATGGTGGTGGCCGCAGGCGTTGATGCAGCCCGAGATCTTGAGCTTCAGCTCGCCGAGATCGCGCTGGCGCGCCGGTTCGGCGAAGCGTTCGCTGATCTTCTGCGCGAGCGGGATCGAGCGGGCATTGGCGAGGCTGCAATAATCGAGCCCCGGGCAGGCGATGATGTCGCTGATCAGGTCGAGATTGGCCTCGGCCAGCCCCGCTTCCCGCAGCGCCTGCCAGACAGTATAGAGGTCCGCCTTACGAACGTGCGGCAGCACGATATTCTGGGCATGGGTGACCCGCAGCTCGTCGAAACTGTATCGTTCGGCGAGATCGGCCATGACGTCGATCTGGTCGGCCGAGGCGTCGCCAGGGATGCCGCCGATCGGCTTGAGGCTGATCGTGACGACGGCATAGCCCGGCGCCTGGTGCGCGTGGACGTTTTGGTCGAGCCAGACGGCGAAATCCGGGTCGCTCCGATCCACGGTGTCGGGAGCATCGGCTTCGAACGCCGGCGGCGCGAAATGCGCGGCGATGCGGTCGAACTCGGCCTGGGGCGGATCGATGCCAAGAGCCTTCACCGCCTGGAACTCCTCCTCCACCTGGCGTGCATATTCCTCGGCCCCCAGCGCATGGATGAGAATCTTGATCCGTGCCTTGTAGATATTGTCGCGCCGACCATGGCGATTGTAGACGCGCAGGCACGCCTCCAGATAGCTGACGAAGTCGGCGAAGGGTACGAACTCCTTGATCAGCGAGGCGATCATCGGGGTGCGTCCCATGCCGCCACCGGCATAGATGCGCGCGCCGAGTTCGCCCGCGTCGTTGCGGACGATCTGGATGCCGATGTCGTGCAGCCGCATCGCCGCGCGATCGGTATCGCTGGCGATCACCGCGATCTTGAACTTGCGCGGCAGGTAGCTGAACTCCGGATGGAACGTGCTCCACTGGCGGAGCAGCTCGGCCCAGGGGCGCGGATCGGTGATCTCGTCGGCGGCGGCGCCGGCAAACTGGTCCGAGCTGATGTTGCGGATGCAGTTGCCGCTGGTCTGGATGGCATGCATCTCCACCGTCGCCAGCTCGGCGAGGATGTCGGGCGCGTCCTCCAGCTTGATCCAGTTGTACTGGAGGTTCTGGCGGGTGGTGAAGTGCCCATAGCCGCGGTCGTACTTGCGGGCGATGTGCGCGAGCAGGTGCATCTGGCGGCTGTTCAGCGTGCCATAGGGCACAGCCACGCGCAGCATATAGGCGTGCAGCTGGAGGTAGAGCCCGTTCATCAGCCGGAGCGGCTTGAACTGGTCCTCGGTCATGTGGCCGGCGAGGCGGCGCTGGACCTGGTCGCGGAATTCCTCGACGCGCGCGGCGACGATTCCGGCGTCATATTCGTCATACTTGTACATGGTTCAGATCACCCAGCTGCCGGCCTGCGGGTCGGCGGGCTTGAGGGTCAGGTCCGGGCGCACGGTGGGGCCGAGCGCGCGGATGCGGTCCTTGATGTGGGCGGGGCGGGGGCCTTCGGGGGTCGCCTCCGCATCGATCACATAGGGCACGTTGACCCGGCGCGCGGCCTCCTCGGTCGCGGCGAGCACGTCGCCCTTGTCGCCCACGTCGACGGCTTCGGCGAGGTGGCGCGACCAGCTTTCGCCGGTCCACCAGACCACGTCGCCGGTCGAAAGATCGTTGCCCGTCAGCAGCTTCATGCCTGGTCTTCCCCCAGAGTCTCGGCAGTGCGCGCCCAGCGGGCGAGCTTGTCCTCGGCGTCGGCGAGCAATGTCACCTCGCCGACGACGATGATCGCGGGGCTCTGCACATTCTCGCGCTCGACCATCGGGCCGAGATCGGCGAGCAGGGTGCGGATCGCGCGGTGGCCCTCCAGCGTGGCACGCTCCAGCACCGCGACCGGCATGTCGGGCGCAACGCCGTCGGCCATCAGCTTGTCGGCGATCGCCGAGGCGGTGGCGACGCCCATATAGATCACCAGCGTGCGGCCCTTGCCGGCGAGGCCCGACCAGTTCTGGTCGGTCAGCCCCTTGCACTGGCCGGCGACGAAGCTGACCGCGCTCGACCAGTCGCGATGGGTGAGCGGCAGCATTGCCTCGGCGGCGGCACCAAGTGCTGCGGAGACGCCGGGGATCACTTCCACCGGCAGCCCGGCTTCGCACACGGCCTCCACTTCCTCGCCGCCACGGCCGAAGATGAACGGGTCGCCGCCCTTGAGCCGGACGACGACCGCGCCGGTCTTCACATGCGCGACGATCAGCGCGTTGATCGATTCCTGTGGAAGCGTGTGCTTCGAGCGGCGCTTGGCGACCGAGATGCGGTGTGCCTGGGGGGCGAGATCGAGCACGCGATCGTCGACCAGCCCGTCATGGACGAGCACGTCGCAGATCTTCAGCGCCTCGACGGCACGAACGGTGAGCAGGCCGGGGTCGCCGGGACCCGCGCCGACGAGGATCACGCGGCCGCGGGAGTTGGGGTCGAGAAGCGTTGCCATGGTGCCGCACATGGCCCGGTGGCCGCTGCGGGGCAATGGAGGATCGGTTTGGGGCGGCTAAGGGATTCTTTGCCGCCCGCGTCTCAGCCTTCCGCGCGCCAGTCGCCGGACTTGCCGCCGGTCTTGGTCAGCAGGCGGATGTCGCCGAGCACCATGCCCTTATCCAGCGCCTTGGCCATGTCGTAGAGCGTGAGCAGTGTCACCGAGACGGCGGTGAGCGCTTCCATCTCCACGCCCGTCTTGCCCTCGGTCGCGGCGGTTGCGGTGGCGGTTACGCCGGTCTCGTCGAGATCGAGGTCGATCGCGACGCGGGTGAGGGGCAGGGGGTGGCAGAGCGGGATCAGCTCGGAGGTCTTCTTCGCCGCCATGATGCCGGCGATGCGCGCGGTGGCGAGCACGTCGCCCTTCTTCACACTGCCGTCGCGGATCGCCGCGGCGGCCTCCGCCGACATGGTGATGCGGCCGCGCGCCACCGCCTCGCGCGCGGTGACCGCCTTGCCGCCGACATCGACCATGTGCGCCGCGCCGCTTTCGTCGAGATGGGTGAGCCCGCTCATCCGACCAGCGCCCGCGTCGCCGCCTCGACATCGGCCTGCCGCATAAGCGACTCGCCGATCAGGAAGCAGCGTATGTCGTGCTCGGCCATCGCGTCGAGATCGGCGCGATTGTTGAGGCCGGACTCCGCTACGAAGGTGCAGTCCTTGGGGGCATGGCGGACGAGGTCGTACGTCTTCTGTACATCGACCTCGAAGGTCTTGAGATTGCGGTTGTTCACCCCGATCAGCCGCGACTTGAGCTTGAGCGCGCGCTCGAGTTCGGCGGCGTCGTGGACCTCGACCAGCGCGTCCATGCCCTGCGCGATCGCCGCCGCCTCGATCTCGGCCATCTGGCCGTCGTCGAGCGCGGAGACGATGATCAGGATCGCATCGGCGCCGATCGCGCGCGACTCCTCGACTTGCCAGGGGTCGATCAGGAAGTCCTTGCGGATGACCGGCAGATCGCAGGCGGCGCGGGCGGCGATCAGATAGTCCTCGTGCCCCTGGAAATAGTCGTGGTCGGTGAGCACCGACAGGCACGCGGCGCCGCCAGCGGCATAGGCGCGAGCATGGGCGGGCGGATCGAAATCGGCGCGGATCAGGCCCTTGGAGGGGCTGGCCTTCTTGATCTCGGCGATCAGGCCATAGCCCCCCGCCGCTGCGCGCGCATCGAGCGCCGCCTTGAAGCCGCGTGGTGCGGTGGGCGCGGGCCAAGCGCGGGGGCTTGCCTTGCGGGCGGCGACTTCGGTGCGCTTGGTGGCGATGATCGTGTCGAGAATGGTTCTCATGCGAAGGCGATCCAGCAGTCGAGCAGCGCGTTGGCAAGCCCGTTGTCGAGCATCTCGGCGGCTTCCTCCACCCCGTCCCGAAGGTCATCGGCGCGACCCGCGACCATCAGTGCGGCGGCCGCGTTGAGCAGCACCGCGTCGCGATAGGCGCCGTGCTCGCCCTGCAGCAGACGGCGCAGGGCGAGGGCGTTGTATTCGGGATCGCCGCCGCGAATGGCGGAAAGCGGACGGCGGGGCAGGCCGGCGTCCTCGGGGGTGATCCGCGTGGGCAGCTTGGCGCGGCCGACATTGACGACGACGCTCGCCGCTTCGGTGGACAGTTCGTCCAGCGCATCCTCGCCGGAGACGATTGCCGCCGCCTCGACGCCGAGCTGCTCCAGCGCCTCGGCATAGACCGGCGCATAATCGGGCCGGGCGATGCCGATCAGCTGGTGCCGGACATGCGCGGGGTTCGCCAGCGGACCCATCAAATTGAAGATCGTCCGCCGCCCGATCCGTCGCCGGATCGGCGCGATGCGGCCCAGCGACGGGTGGTGGTGCTGGGCGAACAGGAAGGCGATGCCGATTTCGTTCAGGCTTTCCTCAGCGCGCGCCGCGGCGCGGTCGAGGTTCAACCCCAGCGCCTCCAGCGTATCCGCGGCACCCGCCTTGGACGAGGCGGCGCGGTTGCCGTGCTTGGCCACCGGCACCCCGGCTGCAGCCACGACCAGGCTGACGGCGGTGGAGACGTTGAGCGTGTGGTGCCCGTCGCCGCCGGTGCCGCATACGTCGATCGCCCCCTCGGGCGCCGTCACGGGGATCAGCCGGTTGCGCAGCGCACGCGCGGCCTCGGCGATCTCGATGCTGGTCTCGCCGCGCACGGAAAGCGCGATGAGGAAGGCCTCGATCTCCACCTCGGGCGCGGTGCCGTCGAGAATGTCGGCGAACGCCTGCGCCGCGGTTTCGCGGGCAAGCGGGGAGGACGGATCGGGAAGCAGGCTCAGGCTGGTCACGCCGCCTCTATTCCGGGGCGCGGCCAGCCTGTCGAGCAAATCCTGCTTGGGGGGCTTAGTTGCTCTTCTTAGGCTTGGTGTAGGGCACGAACTCGCCGAGAGAGACGAAGCCCCGGGGAAAGAAGGAATTGCGGTCGATCAGCCGCACCGTGTCGATGCTGCACAGCTGCGACCCGAAGGTGTTGGTCACCAGAATCGAGTTGTCGTCCAGCTGATCGGCACCGCCGCGCGGCTGGTTGACATAGAGCGTGTTGCCGACGGTGTAGACGATCGCCTTGCCGTCGATGATCTGGCTGGCGCCGGTACGGACCAGGCTGATGCAGTCCACCGGCTTGCCCGCGACTCGGCCGGCGAGCAGCTTGGCGAGCTGCTGTTCCGGCGTATCGCGGTGGCGGGCGTTGGCGACAGGTGCCGCAAGCAGCGCGGCACCGGCGAGCAGGGAGGCGAGGATCGGTTTCATGGCAATTCTCCTAGCGCATCTGCGATGAACCGAGGCTGAAGCAGGTCAGGCGGTGGCAGTCGCCTCGATGCCGGCCAGCCGCAGGAAATTCGCGAGCATCGCGTGGCCGTGCTCGGTAGCGATGCTTTCGGGATGGAATTGCACGCTGTGGATCGGCAGCGACGCGTGCCGAAAGCCCATCACCGATCCGTCCTCGGCGGTGGCGTTGACCACCAGGCTGTCGGGAATGTCGGTGACGATCAGCGAGTGATAGCGCGTGGCTGTGAAGGGCGAGGGCAGATCGGTGAACAGCCCGGTGCCGTCATGGGTGACCGGCGATGTCTTGCCGTGCATCAGCCCGCCGCGCACCACCTTGCCGCCGAAATGCTGGCCGATCGACTGGTGCCCCAGGCAGACGCCGAGCAGCGGCTTGCCGAGATCGGCGCAGGCGGCGACCAGATCGAGGCTGATCCCGGCTTCGTTCGGCGTGCACGGGCCGGGGGAAATCAGGAAGCCCTGCGCGTTGCTGGCGATCGCCTCGTTGGGGGTCAGCGCGTCGTTGCGCACCACCTGCACCTCCACCCCCAATTCCATCAGATAATGGACGAGGTTCCAGGTGAAGCTATCGTAATTGTCGAGCACGAGGATCATGGGCGCAGACCTAGGCGCTCCCGCGCGCTTACACAATCCGGCCTTGCGGGTGCCACAGTGCGGCGGCACCGCTGGCGGGGCAGGGACGTTGTGTCGCCTTCCAGGAGTATCCTCATGCTTGCCCGTTTGATGCTTGCCACCGCCCTGCTCGCCGCACCGGCGTATGCCCAGACCCAGGACCAGACGGCGCAGGACGGCCCGCCCAAGCGGGTGCGCAGCATCCTGCTCTATGGGGAGGAGAGCTGTCCCAAGCCGGCCAACCCCGACGAGATCGTCGTCTGTTCGAATGCGGGCGACTCGCCCTATCGCATCCCCAAGCGCTTCCGCGACCAGCCCAAGGAAGATGCACCCTCGACCAGCTGGTCCCGTCGCATGGAAGTGGTGGAAGAAGTCAACCGCGCGGGACTTCCCAACAGCTGCTCTGCCATCGGCACCGGCGGCCAGACGGGCTGCAGCCGCCAGGCGCTGCAGCAATGGTATCAGGAGAAGCTCGACCGCGAAGTGAAGGGCTCGCGCGTGCCCTGATCGGGCGCCCTGATTGCTCTTCACAGGCCGTCATCCCGGCGAACGCCGGGATCCATTGATGCCTCCGTTTCGGCTCCTGCTGCAGCCGAGAGGCGACTGGATCCCGGCTTCCGCCGGGATGACGATTGTGGTGATTAGCCGCGGAGGTCAGGCGGGGTCCGGCCTATTGGCCGAAGCCCGCCTCGCCGGCCCGCGCGATCGCCTCGCGCGCGGCGGCGAACAATGCCCCGGACTTGGCCTCGCATTCGCGCTGCTCATAGGCCGGATCGGAGTCGGCGACGATGCCGGCGCCCGCCTGCACGTGCATCACTCCGTCCTTCACCAGCGCGGTGCGGAGCACGATGCACGAATCCATCGAGCCGTCGGGCGAGAAATAGCCGACGCCGCCCGCATAGGGCCCACGCGTCTCCGCCTCCAGCTCGGCGATGATCTCGCAGGCGCGCACCTTCGGAGCGCCGCTCACGGTTCCCGCCGGGAAGCCGGCGAACAGCGCGTCGATCGCATCGGCGTCCTTGCGTAGCCTGCCCACCACGTTCGACACGATGTGCATCACATGGCTGTAGAACTCGACCGTATAGCTGTCCGTCACCTTGACCGTGCCGGGCGCAGCGGCGCGGCCGACATCGTTGCGGCCGAGATCGAGCAGCATCAGATGCTCGGCGCGCTCCTTCGGATCGGCGAGCAGCGAGGCGCGGTTGGCCTCGTCCTCGGCGGCGGTGCGGCCGCGCGGGCGGGTGCCGGCGATCGGGCGGATGGTGATTTCGCCGTCGCGGGCGCGGACCAGGATTTCCGGGCTCGACCCGGTGAGCGCGAAGCCCGGCAGGTCGAGATGGTAGAGGAAGGGCGAGGGGTTGATCCGCCGCAGCGCGCGGTAGAGCTCGAACGGCGGCAGCGGGAAGGGTGCGGTGAAGCGCTGGGCCAGCACCACCTGGAAGATGTCGCCTGCCGCGATATACTCCTTCGCCGCGGCGACCATTGCGCCATAGCGGCCTTCCGGCAGCACCGGGGTCGGCACGATCGGCAGCGGGTGGGCGCGAACGGGTGCCGGCAGTGGCGCGCTGGCGAGCTGCGCGGCGACGGCATCGATGCGCTCGGCTGCGACTGCCGGATCGGCGCCGGGCCAGACGGGCGCGACGAAGAACAGCGTGTCCGCCAGCCGATCGAAGACCAGCAGCACCGTCGGGCGCACGAAGATCATGTCCGGCACGCCGACCGGGCTCTGCGGCGGGCGGGGAAGCTTCTCGACCAGCCCGACCGTTTCGTAGCTGAAATAACCGACGAGGCAGGCGAGCGCGCGCGGCAGCTCGGCCGGCACGTCCATCCGGCAATCGGCGACCAGCGTGCGCAGGGCGGTGAGCGGGTCGTCCGACAGCGGATCGAACCCGTTGCGGTCGGTGAGCCAGTGCCGGTTGATCTCGGCCGTGGTGCCGGTCGCGCGGAACACCAGGTCGGGCGCGAGCCCGATCAGGCTGTGCCGGCCGCGGACCGACCCGCCCTCGACCGACTCCAGCAGGAAGTCGCCCCGACCCGGCTCGATCAGCTTGAGCGCGGCCGCGACCGGTGTCTCGGTATCGGCGACCTGTCGGCGCCAGACCAAGGCGGGCCGGCCGGCGGCGAGCGCGGCACGGGCGGCGTCGATGCCCTGGATCACTGGCCGCCGTTGCGCTGCAGATCGGCGCGGAGGCGGGCGATCGCGGCTTCGTTGCGGCGGACCTTGAGCGCGCTCACCAGAGAGGCGGCGAACTGGCTCTCATATTCCTGCGCGCCCACCTGGCCCAGCGCCTGGGTGATCGACTGCAGCATCTGCGGGCCCTGCGGGTCGCCCGCGATGGACCCCGGCTGGATCGTGTCGACATAGACGACGTAATAGCCGGCGCGGTTCGGCGCCTCGACGAGACGCGCGGTCTTGGCCGGCATGTCGAACGCCATCTGAATGAAATTCTCCTTGCCGCGCAGCTCGCTGCGCTTGAAGTCGAACGGCTTGGGCGGGGCACCCTTGGTCGCACCAGCCTCTGCGAGCGCCTGCGCCATCGGCACGCCCTTCTGCAGCTTGGGCAGCATCGCGGTGGCGGCCGTGCGCGCCTTGGCGAGTGCCTGGTCGAGCAGATAGTCGGCCTTCACCTTGTCGGTGATCTGGGCGAGCGGCCGCGGTGCGGCGGGCACGATCTTGTCGAGCGAGACCAGCGCGAAACCGCCGTCCGGGCCGACGGGCACCACCTGCGGCTCGTCGCCGGCCTGCTCGAAGCCGAAGCCGGCCTTCATCGCCGCCGTGACGGTCGCGTCGGGCTGGTAGGCGGCATTGTCGGGATCGGTGGCGTTGGCGATCAGCGCGGGGCTGCGCACCGTGGTCAGCTTGGCCTTGGCGACGGCTTCGTCGAAGGTCGCGCCGTCACCCACGGCATCCTCGATCGCCTGACGCGAATCGGCGAGCAGCGCGGCGAGCTTGCGCTTGGCGACTTCCTCGGTGAGCTCGGCGCGGACCTGGTCGAGCGTGCGTGCGGCGATCTTCTCGACCTTGCTCACGCGGTAGACGAACCAGGCGCCGCCGAGCTGGACGGGGCCCTGCAGCGCGCTCGCCGGAGCGGCGAAGGCGGCGTCGGCGAAGGGTGCCGAGACCTGCTTGGCGAGGCCGGCCTTGTCGCCGGCGTCGATGGTGCGGGCCTCGAGACCAGCGGCCTTGGCGGCACCGGCGAGGTCACCGCCCTTGGCAGCGGCCGCAACCTTGGCGGCAACCGACTGGCTGATCGCCTGCACTAGCTCGACGCCGCGCTTCTCGCTGGCGGCGTACTTGGCGGAATCCTTCTTGTAGGCGGCGGCGATCTCGGCCTCGGTCGGCGTCGCCTGGCCCTTCAGCGCATCGGGCTGGGCAAGCGCATAGCGGACGATGCGGCGCTCGGGCACCTGATAGCGGCTGCGGTTCTGCGCGTAATAGCCGGCGAGCGTGGTGGCGTCGGGCGCGGGGCCCGGGTCCATCGCCAGCGACTGAACGAAGCCGACGATACCGGTGCGGCGCTCGAGCAGCGTCGCGACATAAGGGGTCACCACGCCGGCGGGGGCAGGGGCGCGCAGCGCGACCGGGCCGACCAGCCAGGCAGCGTAGCGCTGCGTGGTCATGCCTTCGCGGAACACCGCCGGGGTGAGCCGGTTCTGCGCGAGCAACTGCTCGAAGGTCTGCTGGCTGAACTTGCCGTCCATGCCGGCGAACTGCGGGTTGTTGGCGATGTCGGTATCGATCAGCTTCTTGCCGACGGCCATGCCGTTCTGGTTTGCAAATGCTTCCATCGCGGCGGTGTTGACGGCATCGTTCAGCGCGGCCTCGAACCCGCCCTGCGCCAGCACCTGTGCCATCGTGATGTTCTGCCCCTGCGCCTGCGCGTTGCGGACATAGCGCTCCAGTCGATCGCGAACCTGCTGCTCGGTCACCTTCTCGCCGGCCACCGTCGCCAGCGCGCCGCTGCTGCCGGTGATCCCCTGGCGCATGCCGGTGACGTCACTTGCCGCAAAGGCGATCGCGAGCAGGCCCAGGAAGATGAAGACGATGATCAGGCCGTAGCGCGACTTGGTGAAGTTCCGGAAGGCGTTGAGCATGGAGAGCCGTTCGTTCGAGGAATTTGGGCCCGCTTTAGGGCCGGTGTCGCGCGCCTTCAAGCTTGTGCCGCGCGGCGCAATCGGTATCGACTGTGCCGAAACATTCGGGGAGTGATGGATGCGCCGCAAGCTGGTCGCCGGAAACTGGAAGATGCACGGCATGCGGCCGCATCTGCGCGAGATCGACGCGATCGCCGCCGCTGCACGGGCACACCCCCAGGTCGATGCGCTGCTCTGCGTGCCGTACACGCTGATCGCGGCCGCCGCGGACATCGCCCCGGACTTCACGATCGGTGCGCAGGACGTGCACGAAAGCGATCAGGGCGCCCATACCGGCGACATCTCCGCACCGATGCTGGTGGAGGCGGGCGCCAAGGTGGTGATCGTCGGCCATTCCGAGCGCCGCGCCGATCATGCCGAGACCAGCCACCACACCTGGGCCAAGGCAGCCGCTGCGCGTCGCCATGGGCTGAACGTGATCCTCTGCTGCGGCGAGACCGAAGCGGAGCACGATGCAGGCCGCGCCGAGCGCATCGTCCAGTCGCAGATCGAAAAGTCGCTGCCCGACGGCGCCGCACCCGATTGGCTGACCATCGCCTATGAGCCGCGCTGGGCGATCGGCACCGGCAAGACGCCGACGCTGGACGAGATCGCGACGATGCATGCGATCCTGCGCGCCAAGCTGCGCGGGATGATCGGGCCTTCGGCCAACGAGATGCGGATCCTCTATGGCGGCTCGGTGAGCGGCGCCAACGCGGCATCGATCCTGGCGGTCGACGATGTGGATGGCGCGCTGGTCGGCGGGGCGAGCCTGACCGCCGCCAAGTTCGTGCCGATCATCGAAGCGGCGGCGCAAATAGCGACAGGGGATTAACCTGTTGTCGGGGGTCTGGCGCTACAAGGCCTCCATGCTGCCGCGGATTCACCTCGTACGATCGGGAAGGACCAAGCTCGACCGGGCGATCCTGACCGAGCAATATCGAGTGCTCGGCCAGCAGATCCCGCTGATGTACACGCTCGTCTTTCTCGACGCGGTGTTCCTTGGCTTCGCCTCCTACGGATCGGTATCGACTCGCCTCAGCATCCTCGCGCCGATCCTGCTGGGGATCGCCGCCGCAACGCGCAGCCTGTTGTGGGTTGCCCGACGTGGCGACGCCATTCCCAGCCTCCGCAAGATCCGCCGCTATCTGATCGGTACCGTCATAGCGGGGGCGTTGCTCAGCCTCGCTTTTGGCGGGTGGGCGCTGCTGCTCTTCTTCGAGGCGGACCTTGCGCGACGCACCTGCATCGCGCTCTACATCTTCATCGGGGCAATCACCTGCTGCTACTGCCTGCAGACCTTCCCGGTCGCGGCTTGGCTCGTGATGGGCTTCGGCGCCTCGCCGGTCATCCTGTGCCTGATCGCCTCGGGCGACCGGTTCCTGATCGGGTTGGGGATCAACATCATCCTCGTCTCGGCGGTAGTGCTGCGGATGTTCGGCGCCACCCATGCCGGCTTCGTCGACGTGCTTGCCTCACGGGCCGAGATGGCCGCCGGACAGCGCCGCGCGCGACTGGCCGAACAGCGCGCGCACCAGCTCGCCTATCACGATCCGCTCACCGGCCTCCCCAATCGCCGCGCACTGGCCGAGTATCTTCGCAGCGCCGAGCCGCATCGCTTCGGGCTGATGCTGGTCGATCTCGACCGCTTCAAGTCGATCAACGACGTGCATGGCCATCCGATCGGCGACCAACTGCTCCGTGCCGTCGCCGGCCGGCTGAGCTGGGTGGTGGGGGAGGGCGGCCGCAGCTACCGACTGGGCGGCGACGAGTTCGCGATCACCCTTCCATACGACGGCGACGACCTCGACCGGGTGCGGAGCGTCGCCCACGCCATCGTGCGCGAGGTGGCACGCCCTTTCCTGATCGACGAGCGCATGCACCATATCGGCGCCAGCGTCGGTATCGCGCTCTATCCCGACGACGCTTCCGACGCGGACACGCTGATGCGGCGCGCCGATGTCGCACTCTATCAGGCCAAGGAAGCCGGCCGCGGCTGCTACTGCGCCTTTGCCAGCCAGATGGACGCCGAGATCCGACGCCGCTCGACGATCGAGGCGGAAATGCGCGACGGGCTCACCCAGGGGCTGTTCTACCCGCGTTACCAGCCGATCATCGATCTGCGCACCGGCCATGTCACCGGCTTCGAGCTGCTCGCCCGCTGGCGCCGCGAGGATGCCGAGATCGGGCCCGACCAGTTCATCCCGATCGCCGAGGAATGCGGGCTGCTCAATACGCTGATGCTCGACCTGCTCGATCGCGCCTGTTCGGAGACGCGCGACTGGACAGTGCCCGCCAGCATCGCGATCAACATCTCGCCGGGCCAGCTGCGCGACGACTGGTTGAGCCACAAGATCCTGTCGGTGCTCGCCCGCACCGGCTTCCCGCCGCAGCGACTGACCGTCGAGATCACCGAGAATGCGCTGATCGTCGATGCCGAGAAGGCGCACCACGCGATCGAGTCGCTCAAGAACCAGGGCGTGCAGCTGGCGCTCGACGATTTCGGCACCGGCTATGCCTCGATCCAGCATCTCCGCATGCTGCCGTTCGACAAGATCAAGATCGATCGTTCCTTCGTCGATTCGCTGAATGAGAGCACCGAGAAGCTGCGGATCGTTCGCGCCATCCTCGGCCTGGCCGGCACGCTGGAGCTGCCGGTGGTGGCCGAGGGCATCGAGACGCTGGAGACGGCCGAAATGCTGCGGTCACTCGGCTGCGCGCAGGGGCAGGGCTATCTGTTCGGTCGCCCGATGGACAAGGAAGAAGTCGAGCGCTGGCTCGCCGACGGCGTGATGCCGCCGGCGGCCGAAGCGCTTATCCGCCGTAGCGGTCCTTGAGCACCTTCCAGGTGGCGCGCAGGCTGACCGCCTCGGCGCCCTTGGGGCGGCCCGGCTTGGGGCTGCCGTTCCAGCAGAAGATGTCGAAATGGGCCCATTGGGCCTTGGCCGGCACGAATTCCTTGAGGAACAGCGCTGCGGTGATCGCGCCGCCGAACGGACCCTCGGCCGCGTTGACCATGTCCGCCACGTCCGACTTCAGCAGATCCTTGTACGGATCGTAGAGCGGCATCCGCCAGATCGGGTCGCTCTCTTCCTCGCCAGCCGCCAGGATCTCGGCCGCCAGTGTGTCGTCATTGGCGAACAGTGCCTGCAGGTCCGCGCCCAGCGCCACGCGCGCGGCTCCGGTCAGCGTCGCGAAGTCGAACACCAGCTCGGGATCCTTCTCCTCGGCCTTGGTGAGCGCGTCGCCCAGGATCAGCCGGCCTTCGGCGTCGGTATTGCTGTTCTCGACGGTGATGCCCTTGCGCGAAATCATCACATCGCCCGGGCGCGTCGCCTCGCCCGAGATCGAGTTCTCGACCGCCGGGACCAGCAGGTGCAGCCGCACCGGCAGCTTGTTCTGCATCACCAGCTCGCCGAGCGCGAAGGCATGGGCAGCACCACCCATGTCCTTCTTCATCAGCCGCATGCCGCTGGCCGGCTTGATGTCGAGCCCGCCGCTGTCGAAGCAGACGCCCTTGCCGATGATCGCGATGCGCGGATGCTCGGGATTGCCCCATTCGAGCTCGATCAGCCGCGGCTCGCGGCCCTTGCCGGCGGCCTGGCCGACGGCGTGCAGCATGCCATAGCCCTGCTGGAGCTCGTCGCCCTTCACCACCGAGAAGGTAGCACCATAGGCCTTGGCGAGTTCGGCACCGGCCTCTTCGAGATCGGCCGGGCTCATGTCGTTGGCGCCGGTGTTGATCCGGTCGCGCAGCTTGAAGGTAACGGCGGCCATGCGCACCGCTTCCTCCATCTTCACCGGATCGGTGGTGAGCAGCACGCGCGGGCCCTGTGCCTTGGGATCGGCCTTCCTGTAGCGATCGAACTTGTACTGGGCGACGAGCCAGCCATAGATCGCCTTGCCGGGCTCGATCCCCTCGACGCGGTAGCTGCCCTCGGGCAGCGTCTCGGCCAGCTTGGCGAGGCACCAGGGCGACAGCTTCTCGACATTGGCGACCACCGAGACGACCGACCAGTCCTCGGGCGAGTCGCCGGGCAGGATCGCGCTCGCATAGCCCACCGGGGCCAGCTTCTGCGCGGCGGCGGCGGCACGATGGCGCGGCGGCTGCGCGGCGAGCCAGGCGTCATAGCCCTTGGCGTCGATCAGGTGGATGGTGCGAGCGGCCTGGCCGCGGTCGGGCTGAACGAGCGTGTTGAGATCCGTCATGCGCCTGATCTAGGACGCCGCGCGCCCCGCGCCTAGCCCGGACCCCCCTGGTTTTTTGGCCAGGGGCGCCGGATCACTTCGCGGGGGGCAGCAGCGTCTTCCACCGCGCGTCGAGCCTGGCCTGGGCATGGTCGCGCTTCACCTTCGCCACCAGCGAGATGCCGCGCAGCGTGACGCTGTGCCCGCCGAGGAACTTGCCCGAGATGGTATAGCCGACATCGTACAGCGCCACATCCTCGTGGGGGTCGCCATCGGCAAGGTACTGGGTGACGATCACCACCGGCAGCCGCTCGTCGCCGCGGCTGTTGTCGGCCAGCCCGGCGGCCTCGCGTGCCTTGACCAGCGCATGCTCGAACCAGCCGCCTTCGATGCGCGGTTCGCCGGTGGTGGCGGCGGGCGAGACGGCCAGCGCGGACGGGAACAGGATGGTCTGGCTCTGCACGGATTGCTCGGCAGCGGCAGGCTTCAGCGCCAGCGTCTGCTTGCCGCCATCGGCTGCGACCAGCACCAGCTTCGCCACCTTGGCGGAGGCGCGCTGCTCGGTCGCCGCCTTCTCGGCCTTGGTCTCGCGGCGATCGCTCCAGTTGTTCCAGAGCGTGAGGCCGGAGATCAGCACCGCGGCGACCCCCAGCACCTCGCCCAGCGTGATCCAGCGCTTACGCACCTTGGCGGCTTCGGCGCGGTCCTTGGCGCGGTTCTCGGAGTCGTCTTTCATCGCGGCATCACCAGGAACTGCTCGAACTTGCCGTCGGCACCAGGCTCGGCATAGGTCACCGCGACGAGCATCCGATCCTTGTAGCGGATCCGGTAGTTGCGGTTGACGAAGCCGCCGCGCAGCCGCGGCTTGCCGATCGGCTCGAACGCGAGCGGCTCGCCGAGCGGGGCGAGGCTGGCGCGATAGTCGCCGAGCACCGTCGCATCGAAGAAGTAATTGGCATCCTCGGTCATCAGGCTGCGATCGGGGGCGCTGGCGCGGAGCTGGTCGAACAGCTTCCGGGCGAGCGCATCGCGCTGCTGATCCAGGGTGAGCGCAGCGGCGGGCTTGGCGACGGGCAGCAGCAGATCGGTGATGCCCTGGGCGATGACGTCGTTCGCGCCGCCGAAATCGGCACTGACCAGCGAGACCACGGCGAAGCGCGCCTCAGGGATCACGACGTTGCTCGACAGGAAGCCGACCGCCTCGCCGCCGTGCGAGACTTCCTTCTTGCCGCCATGCTCGCCCAGCGACACGCCCAGGCCGTACCGCGTCGGCGTGCCGTCGGCGAGCTTCACCTCGGTTTCCTGCATCGCCCAATCCTCGGGCGTGAGCAGCTTTCGATCGATCCGGGCGATGTCCCATTTGGCGAGGTCGGCGGCGCTCATCGCCAGCTCGCCCGCCGCCCAGAGCCATCCGTCCGCCGCCGGCTTGGCGGGGCGCACGGGACCGAGGGCATAGCGATGGGTGCCCTGCGGGAAGCCCTTGCCGACCGCCTTGTCCTGATCGATCGCCTGCATGCCCAGCGGCTTGAAGATCTTCGCCTGGAGATAGTCGAGCAGCTTCTTGCCCGACGCCTTCTCGATGATCATGCCCGCGACGACATAGCCGGTGTTCGAATATTGCCATGCGGTGCCGGGAGTGAAATCCAGCGGCTTCTTGGCCCAGCGATCGACGATCTGCTGCGGCGTCACCGCCGTCTCCATCGCCTTGAAGCTATAGTCCTGCGGCCAGTAATCCTGCAGGCCAGCGGTGTGGCTGAGCAGCTGGCGGATGGTGATCTTGTCGGCGTCGGTGACGTCCGGCACCCATTTCGACACCTTGTCGTCGAGGCTGAGCTTGCCTTCGTTCTCAAGTAGCAGGATCGCCGCGGCGGTGAACTGCTTGGAGACGGATGCGATCTGGTACTTGGCGTTTACGTCCGGCCCCTTGGCGATGCCGGGGCCTTGGTCCCCATAGGCCTTGGTGAAGACGATCTTGCCGTCGCGCACGATCGCGATCGAGGCCGATGGCACGCCGCTGCTCCTGAGCGCATCCGCGACGATGGTGTCGACCTTGGCGCTCTGCTCGGGCGTGAGCTGCTGCGCGGCGGCGGGGGTGGCGATCAGCAGGGTGGCGGCAACAGCGGAACGGAACATCGGGCCTCCGGGAGATGGTCCCGGAGGCTTAGCGCTGCCGGCGCACCCTGCCAACGACGATCAGCCCATCGGGACGCCGTAGAGGTCGTGCTCGTCGGCGTCCTCGATCAGGACCTTCACGATGTCGCCTTGCCCCAGATGCCCCGCGTCGCGCAGGAAGACTTCGCCGTCGATCTCCGGCGCGTCGGCCTGGCTGCGGCCGGTGGCGCCGCCGTCCTCGTCGACCGCGTCGATGATCACCTCCAGCTGGCGGCCGATCTTGGCCTGGAGCTTGGCGGCGCTGATCGCAGCGGTCTTCTCCATGATCCGGGCGTAGCGCTCTTCCTTGACGTCCTCGGGCACCGCGCCGGGGAGGTCATTGGCGGAGGCGCCTTCGACCGGCTCGAAGCGGAACGCGCCGACGCGGTCGAGCTGGGCCTCGTCCAGCCAGTCGAGCAGATACTGGAAGTCTTCCTCGGTCTCGCCGGGGAAGCCGACGACGAAGGTCGAGCGGATGGTGATGTCCGGGGCGATCTCGCGCCAGCCGCGAAGCCGCTCGAGCACCTTGGCTTCGTTGGCCGGGCGCTTCATCGCGCGCAGCACGTTCGGTGCCGCATGCTGGAACGGGATGTCGAGATAGGGGAGCACCAGCCCCTCCGCCATCAGCGGGATCACCTGGTCGACATGGGGGTAGGGATAGACATAGTGCAGCCGCACCCAGGGTGCGATCTGGCCGAGCTCGCGGGCGAGGTCGGTCATGTGCGGCACCACCTCGCGGCCCTTCCAGGCGCGCGGCTCCTTGCGGATGTCGATCCCGTAGGCCGAGGTGTCCTGGCTGATGACCAGCAGTTCCTTGGTGCCGGCCGCAACGAGCTTCTCGGCCTCGCGCAGGATCGCGTCGGGGCGGCGGCTGACCAGGTCGCCGCGCAGCGACGGGATGATGCAGAAGCTGCAGCGATGGTTGCAGCCTTCCGAGATCTTCAGATAGCTGTAGTGGCGCGGGGTGAGCTTGAGCCCGCTGTCCGGCACCAGGTTGACGAAGGGCGAGGGCGGCATCGGCGCTGCGTCATGCACCGCGCCGACCACTTCCTCATATTGATGCGCGCCGGTGACCGCGAGCACATTGGGGAAGCGGGCGCGGATCACCTCGGCTTCCTTGCCCATGCAGCCGGTGACGATCACGCGACCGTTCTCGGCGATCGCCTCGCCGATTGCCTCGAGCGATTCTTCCTTGGCGCTGTCGAGGAAGCCGCAGGTATTCACCAGCACGACGTCCGCGCCGGCATAGTCCGGCGACAGCGCATAGCCATCCGAACGGAGCTTCGTGAGGATACGCTCGGAGTCGACCAGATTCTTGGGACAGCCGAGCGACACCATGCCCACCTTGGGGGCTTCGGGGAGTCGCGTTGCCATGATCGTTGGCGCACATAGGGCTTTTCGCGGAAATTGCCAGCCATCGGGCGTTTACGGATGGCCGAACCGGCCCGCCATGATACGGGCAGGCCAGCTAACACCGGGAGATTTCGTCATGACCGCGACCAACGCCGAGCCTGTCCAGCTGCCGACCCGCTCCGGGCTCGTCATCGACGTGCGCACCGTACGTCCCGACGACGAGGCGCTGCTCAAGGACTTTTTCGACCATGTCTCGAACGAGGATCGCCGCTTCCGCTTCTTCACCGCCAGCCCGCAGCTCCAGCCGCACCAGGCCAAGGCGCTGATCGAGGTCGATCACCACAAGACCGAGAGCTACCTTGCGTTCACCCCCGAAGGCCAGCTGGTCGGCTCGGGCATGCTCGCCTGCGACGACACGCTGGAGACCGCCGAGGTCGCGATCTCGATCCGCGCCGATCGCAAGGGGCAGGGCGTGGGCTGGAGCCTGCTCAACTATATCACCGCCGAGGCCAAGGCGCGCGGGGTGAAGCGGCTCCAGTCGATCGAGAGCCGCGAGAATCACCTGGCGATCGAGCTGGAGCGCGAGATGGGCTTCGTCGCCCGCGAGGTCGAGGGCGATCCCAGCGTGGTGCTGCTCGAAACGGTGTTCTGATCGAGGGTGCCCCGGCGGCAGCCGGGGCACCGCTTCGCCTCAACGGAACGGCGGTTCGTTGAAGGCGCGCAGCTTTCGGCTATGGAGCTTGGCGCCCTCGCGGCGCAGTTCCTCGCAGGCTTCGATGCCGATCTTGAGATGCTCGGCGATCGCGCGCTCGTAGAAGCGGTTGGCCTGGCCGGGCAGCTTGAGCTCGCCGTGGAGCGGCTTGTCCGAGACGCAAAGCAGCGTCCCATAGGGCACGCGGAAGCGATAGCCCTGCGCGGCCAGCGTCGCCGACTCCATGTCGACCCCCACCGCGCGGCTCAGCGAGAAGCGCAGCGCCGATTGCGAATAGCGCAGCTCCCAGTTGCGGTCGTCGGTGGTGACGATCGTGCCGGTGCGTAAGCGCTGCTTGAGCTCGTCGCCCGACTGGCCCGAGACCGTCTCCGCCGCGCGCGCCAGCGCCTGCTGGACTTCGGCGATGGCGGGGATCGGGATCTCCGGCGGCAGCACGTCGTCCATGATATGGTCGTCGCGCAGATAGGCATGGGCGAGGACGTAGTCGCCGATCCGCTGGCTCGGGCGCAGGCCGCCGCAATGGCCGATCATCAGCCACGCCTCGGGGCGGATGACCGCGAGGTGATCGGTGATCGTCTTCGCGTTGGACGGGCCGACGCCGATATTGACCAGCGTGATCCCCGTGCCGCCCTCGGCCATCAGGTGATAGGCGGGCATCTGGTGCCGCCGCCATGCGCCGTCGCTTACCAGTCGGTCGGCGTCCGCCGCATCCTCGATCACGATCCCGCCCGCACCCGACACGCCGGTGAAGCGGCTGTCCGGCCCCAGCTGCGCGCACGCCCAGCGGACGAACTCGTCGACATAGCGGTGATAGTTGGTGAACAGGATATATTGCTGGAAATGCTCCACCGGCGTGCCGGTGTAATGCTTGAGCCGCGCCAGCGAGAAATCGGTGCGCAGCGCATCGAACAGCGCCAGCGGCCGCGTCTCGTCCTGGCTCACCCAGATGCCGTCGGCGATCTCGTCGCCGATATGCGACAGCTCGGTCGCCGGGAAATGGCGGCCCAGCTCGGTCGCCGAGACGTCGTCCAGGCTCAGGATCGTGTTGGGATCCAGCACATAGGGGAAGGGAATTTCCTGCCGCCCGGTGACCGCATGCACCTCGACGTCATAATCCTCGATCAGGAAGGTCAGCTGCTCGGTCAGATATTCGGCGAACATCGCCGGGCGCGTCACCGAGATGCGGTAATCGCCCGCCTCGACCAGCCGGCCGAACGAGCGGCGCGGGATCGGCTTGTTGACGCCGCCGCGATAGGTGACGCGCAGTTCGGGATAGGCGAAGCTGCCGTCGGTCCGCGTCTCGGGATCGGGCGTGGTGCCGTCGGTGATGTAGCGGTTGAGCGCCTGCTGCAGTCGTTCGACCGAGGCGCGATAGAGCCGATCGAGGTCGGCGACGATATCGGAGGCTTGAGTCATCTTCCATCGCTAAGCGCGGAAGATGACGCTGGCAAGTCGGCGACGCGCACGGCGTTCGCCGGCTTACGTCGGAAGGATGGTGGAGGCGCGACGGCACCCCCACCACGTCAAGGCTACTTCCCCGCGGCGATCGCCGCGCTCACTTCGCCCGCCTTGGCGTCGCGGAAGCGGGCGCAGGTGCGGATCGTCTCGATCGCGCGATCCAGGTTGAGCGTGCTGCCCTTGGTCGTCGGCCGCAGCTTGGCGTCGACCGCATCGGCCTGCGCGTTCGAGCACAGCCCGCCGAACATCTGCGCGGCCCGGCCGGAGAACACCCCGCCGCCGCCGCCATTCTTCACGAACTCGTCGAAATGCGCGATCATGAAGTCGCTGGCGAGGTCGCGAGTATAGGGCGAGCGGAGGAAGCCGGCGACGGTGAACAGCCGCTGGCGGGCATCGACGCGCGGATCCTGGAAGTCGTTCAGGAACCAGCGCGCGATGTCCGGATTGTTCGACGCCGTCACGCCCTGGCCGAGGGCCTGGAACAGCGCCGGCTTGCCGACGCTCTGGGCGAGCAGCGTCTGCGCGAAGGGCACGCCGCGCTCGTTGAGCGCGATGCCCGCCGCAACCCCGCGCCAGGCCGGGTCGAGTGCCTTGTCGTCACCGCCCACGAACGCATCGAACGCGGTCGTCAGCTTGGCGCGGAGCGCCGCGTCGTGCCCGGTGACCGCGACCAGGCCCACCAGATCCTTGCGCAACTCTCGCTGGTCGGCCTCTTCCTTGGCATAGGCGTCCGTCGTCGGATCGAAGCCGATCTTGGTCAGCATCGGGCCGTACAGGTCGACGAACAGCTTGCGATAGGCCGGCAGCGCCTGGGCGGTGATCAGCCCGCGCTTCTCGAGGTCGCGCAGGCGATGCGCATTGTCGAAGACGATCTTGGTCGAGGCATTAGTGGCGGTGGCCCGGGTGAGCGCGATCGGCCGGGCGATCGGGCTGCGGCCGGCATAGAAGCTCGCCCATACGCTGTCGTCCACGGCGAGCAGCTCGGCCGCGGGCAGGGTGGGGGCGGCGGCGATCAGCGCGTCCCAATCGGCGGGATCGAGCTCGAAGCGATAATAGCCCCAGCCGCCGGCATTGGGCACCAGCGCGCCGCTGCCCTTGGCGGAGACGGCCATGCTCGGCTTGTCGAGCAGCGTGCAGTTCTTGGTCTCGCCCTGGCGCACGCACAGCGGCACGATCCACTGCTCGGCGGGCAGGTTGGCGCCGAAGAAGCCGTAGCGCGACTGGGTGGCGGTGAGCGCGTCGCCCTCGCGATGCAGCGTCACCAGCGGCACGCCCTGCTGGTCGACGAAGCTCTTGAGCGAGGCGAGCACGCGCGGATCATGCGCGGCATCGGCGAGCGAGGTGAAGAACTGGTCGGTGCTGGCGTTGCCATAGGCGTGGCGCTGCATGTGCAGCCGAACGCCCTCGCGGAAGGCTTCGTCGCCCATATAGGCGGCGATCATCGCGACGACCTGGCCGCCCTTGCCATAGGTGATCTGGTCGAATGCCGCGTCGATGTCGCCGTCGTTCGGGATCGGCTGGTGGATCGGGCGACCGGCGGCGAGCGCGTCGAGGTCCATCGCGTCGAAGCCTTCCTCGATCGCGTTGAGCTCGATCTGGAGGCCCGGGCGCCACTCATTGCCGATGCGATAGCCCATCCAGTTCGCGAAGCTCTCGTTCAGCCAGATATCGTCCCACCATGCCGGGGTGACGAGATCGCCGAACCATTGGTGCGCCAACTCGTGCGCGACGACCATGCCGAACGCCTGCTTGCGCTCGCTCGAGGCCTTCTCGTCGAGGAAAAGGATGCCGTCGCCATAGATGTCGGCGCCGGCATTCTCCATCGCGCCCGGCATGATCGGCGAACCGATCTGGTCGAGCTTGGGGAAGGGGAAGGCCTGGCCGAAATACTTCTCGAGCAGCGAGACGATCTTGCCCGATTCGTCGCGCGCGAAGGCCATCTGGCCGGCATTGGGCTTGGTGCCGACCACGCCTAGCGGCATCGGCGTGCTGCGCTGCGGCGTCGGCGGGATCATCGTGGCGGCGGTGGCGAAGGGCCCGGTGACGAGTGCGATGAGATAGGTCGGCAGCGGCTTGGTGGGGGCGAACTGGTGGCGGACCAGCGCGCCCGCCTTGCGGCTGCTCGCCTCGGGTGCGTTGCTGACCGCGGTGAAGCCGGGCTTGGTGGTGATCGAGACGGTGAACGGCGTCTTGTAGCCGGGCTGGTCGAAGGACGGGAAGGCAGCGCGCGCCTCGATCGATTCGAACTGGGTCCAGCTGTACCAGGCGTCGTCGACCTTCACATGGTAGAGCCCTTGCGTGCCGGTGCCGAACGCGGCGTCATAATCGAACACCAGGGTCACACGGCCGGCGGGCAGCGTCTTGCCGAAGTCGAGCTGGGCGAGACCCGTGGCGCTCTTCTGGGTGAAGGTGGCGGTCACCGACTTGCCGCCGCTCCGCGCGATCGTCTTGGCGACGTGGAGGTCGCGCCCGTGCATCCAGATCGTCCGCGCCGGCGCCTTCAGGTCGATGTCGATCTCGGTATGGCCGTTGAAGCGATCCTTCTCGGGCAGGATGGTGAAATCGAGCCGATAGGCGATCGGCGTGGCCGCATCGGGCAGCTTGCCGGTGGGTTGGGCGGGCGTCTGGGCGAGGGCGGCGACGGGCAGCAACAAGGCGGAGGAAGCGAAGAGAAGCGCGCGCATCAAGGTTCCTTGGTCGAAGAAGCCAACTGCTTAGGTCTGCTGCTGCATTGCCGCAATAGCACAGCGGTACGCCGGAACGGCTTGCCCTGTCTCCGCTCCGGACTATGGTACCGCTATCAACGCGTTAACGGAGACGGTGTATGGCGAAGATGCTGCGCTGGGTCGCGGTGGGGCTGCTTGCGGCGGCGACGGCGCAGGCCGCGCCGGGCGATCGCTGGACGACGGCCTGGTGGACCTCGCAGCTGGCGCTCGATGCGCAAAATGGCTTGCCCGCCGCCGATCTCACCGATGCGACGCTGCGCCAGATCGTTCGGCTGCAGGGACCCGCGACGCGGCTGCGCGTGCGCTTCACCAACCGCTTCGGCAGCGCGCCGCTGACCATCGACGGCGCGACGATCGCCCGTGCGGTGGATGTTGCGAGCCCGAGGATCGAGGCCGCCACGCTGCGCCCGCTCCGCTTCGGCGGCGCGACGGCGGTGACGATTCCGGCGGGTGCCGATTACTGGAGCGACCCGGTGGACCTCAAGGGTGCGGGCGGCACCGATCTTGCCATCTCGCTCTACGTCGCCAATCCGCCCGCGCAGCAGACCGGGCATCCGGGCTCGCGCGCGACCTCCTATCTCGTCCATGGCAACCACAGCGCCGATCCCGATCTGACGGGCGCCAAGACGGTCGACCACTGGTTCCAGATCGCCGGCATCGAGGCGGTGGCGCCCAAGGCGCGCGCGGTCGTCGCGTTCGGGGATTCGATCACCGACGGGTACGGCGTGAAGCCCAACACCAACGCGCGCTGGACCGATGCGCTCCAGCGCCGGCTGCGGTCGGCACCGGGGATGGGCGAGGTCGCGGTGCTCAACGCCGGGATCGGCGGCAACCGGCTGCTCAACGACGGGCTGGGCCCGAACGCGCTGGCGCGGTTCGACCATGACGTGATCGGCCAGCCCGGCGTCACCCACCTGATCGTGCTGGAGGGCGTCAACGACCTCGGCACGCTGACCCGCGAGACGCCGGTGCCGGCAGCGGCGCACGCGGCGTTGGTGGCGCGGATGATCGACGCCTATCGCCAGATCGTCGCGCGCGCGCATGCCCGCGGCATCAGGGCGATCGGCGCGACGATCATGCCCTATGCGGGCTCGGGCTATTACCATCCCGATGCGCAGAACGAGGCCGATCGCCAGGCGGTCAACCGCTGGATCCGCACGCCGGGCAATTTCGACGCGGTGATCGACTTCGACGCGGCGATGCGCGATCCGGCCGACCCCAAGCGGCTGCGCAAGGACTATGACAGCGGCGACGGGCTGCACCCCTCGATCGCGGGCTATGCGGCGATGGCGCAGGCGGTGCCGCTGGCGCTGCTGCGCTAGAACAGCTCTCCCTGCGGTCCGGCGGGCGGGCGGAACAAATCGGTGCGGAGCCGCATTCGTTCGCCGTCCAGCCCGTAGCGTTTGACCGCGCGGGTAAAGCGGGTGCGGAGCAGCTCCGCCCAGGGACCCTGGCCGCGCATGCGGGTGAAGAAGCCGGGATCATTGTCCTTGCCGCCGCGGATCGACTGGATCGTCGCCATCACCTTGCCCGCGCGATCGGGGAAATGCGCGTCGAGCCAGGCGCGGAACAGCGGGGCGACCTCCCAGGGCAGCCGCACCGGCAGGAAGAAGGCACCGCGCGCGCCTGCTTCCGCTGCGCGCTCGAAGATATGCTCCATCTCGTGATCGGTGACGTGCGGGATCACCGGCGACATCGAGACGAACACCGGCACGCCGGCATCGGTGAGCGTTCGGATTGCGGCCAAGCGGCGCTCGGGATGCGGCGCGCGGGGCTCCACCGTCATCGCGATCTTGGGGTCGAGCGAGGTTACCGACAGCATCACCGCTGCCAGCCCCTGCGCCGCCATGGGGGCGAGCAGGTCGAGGTCCTTCACCACCCGGTTCGACTTGGTGGTGATCGTCACCGGGTGGCGGCATTCGGCGAGCAGTTCGAGGCAGCTGCGGGTGATCCGCCAGGTCGATTCGATCGGCTGATAGGGATCGGTATTGGTGCCGAAGGCGATCGGCTTGCAGATATAGCCGCGCTTGCCGAGTTCGGCACGGAGCAGGTCCGGTGCGGTCGGCTTCACGAACAGCCGGCTTTCGAAATCGAGCCCGGGCGAGAGGTCGAGATAGGCGTGGCTCGGGCGGGCGAAGCAGTAGATGCAGCCATGCTCGCAGCCGCGATAGGGGTTCACCGACTGCTCGAAGCTGATGTCGGGCGACTGGTTGCGGCTGATGATCGTGCGCGAGGTCTCCACCGTCACCGTGGTGCGCAGCGGCGGCGGGGCGCCGTCAATCACCGCCTGCGCGTCGCGCCAGTCGCCGTCCGCCTCGCGGGCGAGGAGATTGAAGCGCGCGCTCGCGTCGTTGAACGTGGCGCCGCGGACGGGGCGACTCTTTGCCATTGCGCGATGCTAAGCTGAGCGATAGAACGAAGCAAGAACAATGAGGGGGTTGGCGATGGCGCGACTGAATTATCTCGAACTGCCCGCGGGCGACGTGGGCGCGCTCAAGGGCTTCTACGGCGCGGTGTTCGACTGGCAGTTCACCGACTTCGGACCGAGCTATGCTGCGACGATGAGCGGGGATACCGATGTCGGGATCGACGGCGATGCGCAGGGGCGGACGCAGTTGCTGCCGGTCATCGCGGTGGAGGATCTGGAGGCGACGCTGGCGGCGGTGGAAGCCGGGGGCGGCGTCGTGACGGTGCCGATCTTCTCGTTCCCCGGCGGGCGGCGGTTCCATTTCCGCGACCCGCAGGGGCATGAGCTGGCGGCGTGGGTGATGGAGGATTGAAGCGCGCTGTGATTTCGGTGCCCCTGCTTTCGCAGGGGCACTGCACCGTGGAGCCTTTCGTAAGCGTCTACCGCTCCTGCAGCCGGCCCATCAGCTCGACGAAGTTGCAGGGCTTGTGGCGGATGTCGAGCTGGCTGGCGAGGATGCCGTCCCAAGCGTCGGTGACCGCGCCGGTCGAGCCCGGCAGCGCGAAGATATAGGTACCGCGCGCGACTCCGGCGGTGGCGCGCGACTGGATCGTCGAGGTGCCGATCTTGGCGTAGCTCAGCCAGCGGAACAGCTCGCCGAAGCCGGGGATTTCCTTGTCCCACACCCGGGCAAGCGCCTCGGGCGTCACGTCGCGGCCGGTCACCCCGGTGCCGCCGGTGGCGAGGATCACCTCGACGCCGGGTGCCGCGATCCACGCCTCGAACTGCGCCGTGATCGCGTCGACATCGTCGCGTAGGATCGCCCGATCGCTGAGCAGATGCCCCGCCTCGGTCAGCCGCTCGACCAGCCGGTCGCCCGAGCGATCCTCGGCCAGCGTGCGGGTGTCGGAGACGGTGAGGACGGCGATGCGGACGGGGCGGAAGGCGATGCTTTCGTCAATTGCCACGCGTGACCTCGCTTGGCAGCTTGGCGGCGCTGATCGTCACCGCGGCACCCGTGGCCGGCAGCTGGAACTGCTGCTGGATCGGCGCGGGTTCCACCGGCTGCGGCGCCGGGAAGGTCAGCGCCGGCGCGCGCTGGGTCTTGAGCTTGACCGCCTTGGCCCCGGCCATGCCCGGGAAGCGCGGCCACATGCCGCCGGCCAGCGCGATGCGGCTCGGCGAGGGCTTGCCGTCGTGCAGCTCGTACATCCAGTAGTTGCGCAGCACCGTCACGACATAGCCGCGCGTTTCCCAGTACGGGATGCTCTCGATGTAGAGCAGCGGATCGCCGCCGTCGCGCGAGGCCTGGTTCCAGGCGTCGACCGGGCTGGGGCCGGCATTATAGGCCGCGATCACCTTGGGCAGCAGGCCCTGGGTCTGCGGCATGTCGCGCAGCTGTTCGAGATAGGACTGGCCGATCTCCATGTTGACCGACGGCTTGGTCAGGTCACTCGCGGCATAGGTGATGCCGCGACGACGGCCCACGTCGATCGCCGCGCCCGTCTTCACCTGCATGAGCCCCATCGCGCCGGCGGCGCTGCGGACCTCGGCGTTGAAGCGCGATTCCTGGAGCGTGTGGGCGAAGACCAGCGCGCGATCGACGCGCCAGCCGCCATCGGGCGACCAGTTCGGCACAGGATAGCGCGCCTCGACGATCGGCTTGGCGCCGGCCGGGCCGTTATGCGCGAGCCACAGCTCGGTCTGCGGCAGGCTCAGCTGCGCCGCGAGGCGGGTGAGTGCGCCGTGATCGTCGGGCGTGCAGAACTTGGCCTGGTGGCGGAGCACCTGGTCTGCCAGCGTCGTCTCGCCGATCTCGCTCAGCGCGGCGGCGACGCGGACGTTCGGACGCCGTTCGAGCGCGGTCCAGTCCTTGCTGACGAAGCGATCGCCCTCCAGCCGCTTCTCCTCGAGGCCGAGGCTGGAGCGGGCAAGCAGGCCGTAGAAGGTCTCGCCATATTGGCTGGCGGCGCGCAGCTTGGCGGCGACCCGATCGGGACGGCCGCATGCCATTTCGGCGCGCGAGCCCCAGAACAGGCCCGCGGCGCGCAGCTCGGTGTCGCCGGCGCGGGTGGCAACGCGCTCGAAGGCGGCGGTGGCGCCGGCGCAATCCTGCTGGCGCCAGGCGGCGAGGCCATCGGCCCAGTCGGCCTGCGCGGCCCATTCGCCCAGGCCCTGCTCGGCCTTGGCAGCCATGCGGCGGGCATTGGCATCGTCACCGGCGACATAATAGATCCAGGCGACCTTCTGCTGCCACTCGGTCAGCGCCTCGGGCGTCAGGTCATTGGCGAAGCGCGCGACCACCGCCTCGGCGGCGGGGCCGTTGTCGGTCTTCACATAGGGCGCCATCAGGATCGCGACTTCGGTCGCGGCATTGTCGCTGCGGACCGAGCGGGCGCGCCTGCGGATCGGCGCGCCGTCGAACCAGATCAGCCGCTGGGCGACCGGCAGCGTCGGCAGGTCGCTGACGCCGCGGATCTTGGCGAGGCGGACGAGCTGTTCGGCCTGGGGCAGTTCGGGCGCTTCGGTGATCAGCGCGACCAGTTGGTCGGCCTCGACGCGGGGCGAGCCCTTGGCGGTGTAGAGCTGGGCGCGGGCGATCGCGTGGAGCGGGCCCGGCTTCATCGAATCGAGCTTGATCTGCGCATCCGCCCAGCGGCCGGCGCGGATGGCATCGAACACGAAGCGGTAATCGGCGCGCTGGTCGGCATCGAGCTGCGGCGGAATGCCGTCGCCCTTGCGTTTGGCGGTGGCGGGCGGTGGGGAGTCCTCGTCGATGACCGCGGGGCTGGTGTCGTCGGACCATGCGGCAAGGGCCGGCGTGGCGATCGGCGCCGTCATCAGCGTGGCGGCAAGCAGGATGCGCAAGGTCAAAGGCTCGGTCCCCGGCTCAGCAGCAACAGATGTTTCCAGGTTTCGCTCTTGGCGGCCGGGCGCTCGATCAGCGAACGCGGATGGTAGGTCGCCACCACCTGGGTATTGGCTTCGTAGCGGTTAACGTCGTGCGAACGAAGTTCCGGCGGCCAGGCATCCGCCCCGAGAACCGCACGGGTCGCCGCATGGCCGAGCAGGAGGAGCTTCGTCGGGCGGACGAACGACAGGAACTGGGTCGCGAGCTCTACCAGCTTCGGCGCGACGTCAGCAGGCACCTGGCCGGTGGCGGGACGCGCGAAACACAACGGCACCAGCTGCACCGAGTCGCGGGACAGGCCCACCGCGGCCAGCATCCGGTCGAGCAGGGCACCCGCCGGGCCGCTCCACAGCATATGGCTGTCCTCGGGCTCGGGCATGTCGACAAAAATCGTCCAGGCCGGGTTTTCGACGATTGCGGGGGCGATCAGCGGGCTGTGCCACCCGGCCTCGGGGGTTGCTTCGCCGGTCCGCCAGGCGAGGAATTCGGGCAATGTCTGCGGAGGCGCGGGCGTCGGCGCCGCTACGGCAGGCTCGGGCTGCGGCTCGGCGCAGAGCGGCGCCGGCTTGGCGAACCAGTCGCGCACTTCGTCTTCCACGAGCACGTCGACCCCGGCGGAATCCCACCATTCGAGCGCGCTTGCGAGCGACTTGTGCCAGCTATTGTCTGGTTCTGCCCCCATACCCATTCTTTGAATCCCAGTTGACGGCGGGGTCAATCTGGCTTCATCGCCGGATAGACGGAACGTTGCGGGCGCGCGACGACAGGTGCCCGAACGGGCGTGTTAGTACGAAGGACCTAGGGGAACAAGGATGAGCGAACGGGAGTCGATGCCCTATGACGTCGTGATCGTCGGCGCGGGGCCTGCCGGTCTTTCCGCGGCGATCCGGCTCAAGCAGCTGGCGAACGAGGCCGGTGCCGAGCTCTCGGTGTGCGTGCTGGAGAAGGGCTCCGAGGTCGGCGCGCACATCCTGTCGGGTGCGGTGGTCGATCCCAAGTCGCTCGACGAGCTCCTGCCTAGCTGGCGCGACGATGGCTGCCCGCTGGCGCGCACGCCGGTGACCGAGAACCATCACTGGGTGCTGAGCGAGAAGGGCAAGTCCGCCTATCCGGAATTCCTCACGCCGCCCTATCTGCACAACAAGGGCACCTATACCGGCAGCCTCGGCAATCTCTGCCGCTGGATGGCGGAGAAGGCCGGTGAGCTGGGCGTGGAGATCTTCCCCGGCTTCGCCGCCGCCGAAGTGCTGTACAACGAGGACGGCAGCGTGAAGGGCGTCGCCACTGGCGACATGGGCGTCGCCAGGGACGGCAGCCACAAGCCGGACTACCAACCGGGACTTGAGATCCACGCGAAGTACACCTTCCTCTCCGAAGGCTGCCGCGGGCATCTCTCGAAGCAGATGATCCGCCAGTTCGAGCTCGACGCCGAGAGCCAGCCGCAGGTGTACGGCATCGGCATCAAGGAACTTTGGGACATCGATCCCGCCAAGCATATGCCGGGGCGGGTGATCCACACCCAGGGCTGGCCGCTAACCGACGGCAGCAATGGCGGCGGGTTCATCTATCACCAGGCCGACGGTCAGGTCGCGATCGGCTTCGTCGTGTGGCTGGGCTACAAGAACCCCTGGCTGTCGCCCTTCCAGGAAATGCAGCGCTGGAAGACGCATCCGGAGATTGCGGAACTGCTGAAGGGGGCCAAGCGCGTCTCCTATGGCGCACGCGCGATCTCCGACGGCGGCTGGCAGTCGGTGCCGAAGCTGGTCGCGCCCGGTCTGGCGCTGATCGGCGACAGTGCCGGTTTCCTCAACGTGCCGCGGATCAAGGGCACGCACACCGCGATGAAGAGCGGGATGATGGCGGCCGAAGCGGCGTTCGCGGCGATCCAGGGGGGGCGGGCGAGCGATGAGCTCACCGCCTATCCGGAAGCCTATGAGGCGAGCTGGGTCTACAAGGAGCTGCGCGGCGTCCGCAACGTGGCGCCGCTGGTCAAGAAGTTCGGCGATACCTGGGGCACGCTGCTCGCAGGCGCCGCGATGTGGAGCGAGCATCTCGGCCTGCGCTGGCCGCTGACGATGAAGCACAAGCCCGACCATGAGGGCCTGCTCCGCGCCGACCAGGCGCCCAAGATCGACTATCCCAAGCCCGACGGCGTGCTGACCTTCGATCGGCTCTCCTCGGTGTTCGTCTCGAACACCAACCATGAGGAGGACCAGCCGGTCCATCTGACGCTGAAGGACAAGGATATTCCGATCGGCTACAATCTGCCGATGTACGCCGAGCCTGCGCAGCGTTATTGTCCGGCCGGTGTGTATGAGGTCGTAGGGGAAGGCGATGATCTGCGGTTCCAGATCAACGCGCAGAATTGCGTGCACTGCAAGACCTGCGACATCAAGGATCCCACCCAAAACATTAACTGGGTGGTGCCAGAAGGTGGCGGTGGCCCCAATTATCCGAACATGTAGCCTTGGTCTCGCGCTGCTGCTGGCGGGACCCGCAGCGGCGCAGACCGCGGACCTGACCGACTATGTCCGCGCCCGCGCCGCCGATGCGGCGGGCGCGGCGGGGATCGCGGCGCAAGGCTATGGCCGGGCGCTGGCGGCGACCCCCGGCGATCCGGTGATCGCGCTGCGCGCCTATCGCCAGGCGCTGATGGTCGGCGACATGGCGCTCGCGACCCGCGCCGCGGCGGTGATGGAGAAGGCGGGCGTCGCCCCGCCCGACACGGCGCTGGTCGACATGGCGGTGGCGCTCGCCGCCGGCAACCAGCCCGGCGCCGCCGATGCGGTCAAGCGGCTCAAGGGCACCCCGTTCGATTTCCTGATGCCGATCTTCACCGCCTGGCTCGCCCAGGCGCGCGGGCTGGACGGTGTCGCGGTGATCGAAAGCCTCGACCTTGGCGCACTCGGTCGCCGCTATGCCGCGCCGCAGCGCACGTTGATGCTGCTGGCGCAGGGCAAGGATACAACCGTCGCGCTGGACGCGATGGCAACGCTGGTCGGCGACGGCGATGCCGACACCCGTATCGACCTGGCGACCGTGCGCGGGCGCGAGGGCGGGCGGTTCCTGCTTGACGGCGGCGGTCCGGAGCTGGAGGCGGTCGCGCGGTCGCTCGGCGCGCCGCAGCCGGTGACGATCATCTACGGCCTTTCGCGCATGTTCCGCGCGATGGCGAGCGATCTGGGCGGCGACCGGATGGCGACGCTGACCATCGTGCTCGCTCGCTGCGCGTTGATCCTCGACCCCGGCGAGACCCGAGCGCGGATCGTGCTTGCCGATGCGATCAACGGTGCAGGGGCACCGGACCTCGCGCTGCAGACTCTGGCGGCGATCCCCAAGGACAGTCCCTTCGCCCGCCGCGCCGCCGGCGTCCGCGTCGCCGTGCTGCGCGATGCCGGTCGTGCCGATGCCGCGCTCGCCGATGCCAAGGCACTCGCCGAGGACCGCGGCGCGACCCCGCTGGAGGTAGAGCGCTACGCCCAGCTGCTCACCGATACCGGTCGCCACGAGGCGGCGGCGCGGGTCTATGCCGAGGCGTTGCGGCGCGGCGGAGAGGGCAGCGCCGACCTCCATCTCGATTACGGGCTGGCGCTGGAACAGGCGGGCCGCTGGGACCAGGCGCTTCCGGAACTCCGCAAAGCCGCCGAACTCGCGCCCAACCGCGCCGAGATGCTGCGGACGCTGGGCGTCGGGCTGATCGCCCATGGCGGCGACGGTGTCGAAGCGCTGCGGCTGCTCGAACGCGCGCGCAAGATCGCGCCGGAGGATGCCGAAGTCGCCGACGCGCTCGGCTGGGCCTATGTCCGCCAGGGTGAGGTCGCGCGCGGCGCGGCGTTGCTCGAAGCCGCGACGCGCAGCGATCCGGCGGGCAGTGCTGCCAACGAACATCTGGGCGACGCCTATTGGCGGCTGGGGCGGCAGTTCGAGGCGCGCTATGCCTGGCGGGCCGCAGCCATCCATGCCGCACCCGCCGATGCCGAGCGGATCGCGCGCAAGCTGCGAGAGGGGCTGACGGCCGCCTCCTGATCGCGCTAGGGGCGGCGACGATGCACGACCTCCGCACCGTCACCGAGCCCGCGCGCGCCAAGCTCAACCTCGCGCTCCACGTCCGCCATCGCCGCCCCGACGGCTATCACGAGTTGGAAACGCTGTTCGCCTTCGTCGACCATGGCGATCTTGTGCGGGTGACGCCGGCGGAGACCGACAGCTTCACGCTGGCCGGGCCGTTCGCGGCAGTGCTGGCAGGCGAGGGGGACAATCTCGTCACCCGCGCCGCCACGCGGTTCCGCGAGGCGTTCGGCGGCGGCGCGCATGCGATCGAACTGGAGAAGCACCTGCCGGTCGCCTCGGGCATCGGCGGCGGCTCGGCGGACGCGGCGGCGACGCTCCGTGCGCTGGCTGCACTCCACGGGGTGGATCTGGCGGACCCGAAGCTGTTCGCGATTGCAGATGCGCTCGGCTCCGACGTGCCCGCCTGCCTGCTCGGCCGCACCGCGCTTGGCAGGGGGCGGGGCGAGCGGTTGGCGCCGCTGGAGGGCTTGGCCGGCACGCCGACGCTGCTGGTCAACCCGGGCGTGGGCGTCTCGACGGCGGCGGTGTTCAAGGCGTGGGATGGCGAGGACCGCGGCCCGATCGGCGCAGGGGACCTGCTGGCGGTCGCGCAGGTTGGGCGCAACGACCTCGAGCCTCCGGCGCGCGCCATTGCGCCTGCCATCGACGCCGTGCTGGCAGCGCTCGCTGCGCAGCCGGGGGTGCTGCTCGCCCGCATGTCGGGCTCGGGCGCGACCTGCTTCGCGCTGTTCGAGACCGAGGCCGCGCGGGATGCTGCGGCCGCAACCCTGCGGCGACCCGAATGGTGGCTCGCCGCGACCCGACTTTGCTGAGCCGGTAAGCGAATCTTTACTGTTTTGCGACAGGGTTTTGCGCGGCGGATCTGGCGCGTTCGCGAACGTCTGCCCTTGGCCCGCGGGTGCGCTTCCCTTTGGGAAGTCCCCCCGCGCGCCATCGCGTGACTTGGGCGCGTGGATCGGGCAGAGCCTCCGCATGATCGAAGTTCGTTGGATTGGGCCGATCGCCACGATCGCGCTCGCACGCGGATCGGCGCGCAATGCGGTGCCGATCGCCGGCTGGGAGCACCTTGCCGCCGCCGCCACCGGCCTGGACGCCGCCCGCGCGGTGATCCTTCGCTCGGACATGCCCGGCATCTTCTCGGCCGGTGCCGACATCGGCGAGTTTCCCCAGCTGCAAACCGATCCCGACGCGCGCACCCGCTTCCGCCTCGCCATGCGTGCCGGAATCGATGCACTGGCCGCGCTGCCGATGCCGGTCCTCGTGGCGATCGACGGCGGCTGCTTCGGCGCGGCGGTGGCACTGGTCCTCGCCGCTGACGTGCGGCTTGCCGGAGACGGGGCACAATTCGCGGTACCCCCCGCGCGCCTCGGGCTCGGCTATCCGCGCGAGGATGTCGTGCGACTGGCGGCGCAGGTGGGGCAGGGGCGGGCGGCCGAGCTGCTCTTCACCGGCGAAGCGATTGACGCCGATGCGGCGGCGCGGATCGGCCTGGTCGAGCGCCGCGCCCCCGATGCTGGCGCCGCGGCCCTCGATTTGGCGCAGCGCATCGCGGAGAACGCACCCGCTGCCGTCCGCCAGCTCAAGCGGGCCCTGCGCAACCCTGCCGACTCCCACCTCGACGCCGCCTTCGAGGCCGCATTTGGCGGCGCCGAGCTCGCCGAGGGACTGGCCGCGTTCCACGCCCGCCGACGCCCGGTGTTCGCATGAGCGTCGCGGAGATCCTTCCCGGCAGTGCGCAGGACGTGCTGCTGCTGTGCGACCATGCCTCGAACGCGGTGCCGCCCGATATCGATCTCGGCATCGATCCCGCGCTGCTCAATCTGCATATCGGCATCGACATCGGCGCCGCAGATGTAACGCGCGCGCTCGCCGCCAGGCTCGATGCCCCGGCGATCCTCGCCACCGTATCGCGGCTGGTGATCGACCTCCACCGCGAGCCGGACCATATCGGCCTGATCCCCCATCGCAGCGATGGCCATGCCATCCCCGGCAACGAGGCAGCCGACCGTGCCGCACGCATCGCGCGCTTCCATGCGCCGTATCACCGCGTGCTGCGCGACCGGGTCCGCCGCCAGCGACCTAGCCTGATCCTGTCGATCCACAGTTTCACGCCGTGCCTCGAACATGGCGGTACGCCGCGGCCCTGGGAGATCGGGATTCTCTACAACCGCGACACCCGCGCCGCCGGTCCGGCGGTCGAGTGGCTGCGCGCGCAGGGCCTGGTGACCGGCGACAACGAACCCTATTCCGGCCGCCTGCTCAACGCGACGCTCAACCGCCATGCCGAGGCGCAGGGCATCCCCTCGATCGCGATCGAGATCCGCAACGACCTGATCCGCGACACAGCTGGCGTGCAGGCGTGGGCAGCGCGGCTCCAGCAACTTGCGCTTTTTCTGCGCAACACTCTTGCGTCAAAGGGTGTTACCGCGACATAGGCTTGCGCGCCATGACCAACCGATTCGACAAGTCCAAGCTCCCCAGCCGCCACGTCTCCGTGGGGCCCGAGCGCGCGCCGCACCGCAGCTATTACTATGCCATGGGGATTCACGAAGAGGATATCGCCAAGCCGTTCGTCGCCGTGGCGAGCGCCGGCAACGACAGTGCGCCGTGCAATACCACCCTCGATTTCCAGGCCGACGCCGCCCGCCAGGGCGTGATCGCCAATGGCGGCATGCCGCGCCGGTTCAACACCATCACGGTGACCGATGGCATCGCCATGGGCCATCAGGGGATGAAGTCCTCGCTCGTCAGCCGCGAAGTGATCGCCGACTCGGTGGAACTCAGCGTGCGCGGTCATTGCTATGACGCCCTGGTTGCCTTCGCAGGCTGCGACAAGTCGCTGCCCGGCATGATGATGGCGATGCTCCGCCTCAACATCCCGTCGATCTTCGTCTATGGCGGCTCGATCCTGCCGGGCCGGTTCGAGGACCGCGACGTCACCGTGGTCGACGTGTTCGAGGCGGTGGGCAAGTTCGCCGCCGGCAACTGCCCGCTCAAGGACCTGACCGCGCTCGAGAAGGTCGCCTGCCCCGGCCACGGTGCCTGCGGCGGGCAGTTCACCGCCAACACCATGGCGTGCGTCGGCGAGGCGATGGGGTTGTCGTTGCCGAACAGCAACATGGTGCCCGCTCCGTACAAGAGCCGTGAAGAGATCGCGATCGCTGCCGGCGCGCAGGTGATGAACCTGCTGGAGATGAACCTGCGCCCGCGCGACATTGCGACGCGCGCGGCGTTCATCAACGCCGCACGCGTCGTGGCGGCGACCGGCGGCTCGACCAACGCCGCGCTGCACCTGCCGGCAATGGCCAACGAAGCGGGCATCGACTTCGATCTGCACGACGTTGCCGAAGCTTTTAAATCAACGCCTTACATTGCAGACCTGAAGCCGGGTGGGAAGTATGTTGCGAAGGACATGCACGCGGCGGGCGGTGTCTACATGCTGATGAAGACGATGCTGGCGAACAGCCTGCTCGACGGCAGCTGCAGGACGGTGACGGGCAAGACGCTGGGCGAGAATATCGACCAGGTCACCTGGAACCCCGACCAGAAGGTGATCTACGACGTGAAGACGCCGATCACCCCGACGGGCGGCGTCGTCGGCCTGCGCGGCACCCTCGCGCCCGAAGGGGCGATCGTGAAGGTGGCGGGCATGCATCGGCTCCAGTTCACCGGTCCGGCGCGGGTGTTCGATTGCGAGGAGGATGCCTTCCAGGCGGTCGAGAATCGCCTGATCAACGAGGGCGAGGTCATCATCATCCGCTATGAGGGCCCCAAGGGCGGCCCGGGCATGCGCGAGATGCTGTCGACCACTGCGGCGCTCTACGGCCTCGGCATGGGCGAGAAGGTGGCGCTGATCACCGATGGCCGCTTCTCGGGCGGTACGCGCGGCTTCTGCATCGGCCATGTCGGCCCGGAGGCGGCGGAGGGCGGCCCGATTGCACTGGTCGAGGATGGCGACACGATCCGCATCGACGCGGAAGCCGGTACGATCGACCTCGACGTCGCCGAGGACGTGCTCGCCGAGCGCCGGGCGCGCTGGCAGCCGCGGGTCAACGACTATCAATCGGGCGCGCTCTACCGCTATGCGCAGAATGTCGGCCCGGCCTATCAGGGGGCGGTGACGCACCCCGGAGCCAAGGCCGAGCGCCATGTCTACGCGGATATCTAGTCTCGCGCTGATGCTGCTTGTGGCGGGCTGCGGTGCCGATCCGGCATCGCAGCCCGCTGCGCAAGCGGGGGAGACGGTCGCGTGCGGGCCGGTCGGCGAGACCCTGCTGCCGGTTTGCACGCTGGAGCGCGGCGCGGATGGGTTGCTGGTCCTCCACCATCCGGACGGCGGCTTTCGGCGGCTGCGGATGGAAGGCAACGCGATCACGGCGGCGGATGGCGCCGAGCTTGCAGCGACCCGCCATGTCGGCGGTGCCACCGAGGTGGCGATCGGCGGGATGCGCTATCGTCTTGCGGGCAAGGGCGCTACAGCGGGGCAATGATCCCGCCCGGCGCCCCGATCCTCACTGCCGACGCGATGCGTACCGCCGAGGAGGCGGTCTTCGCGCGCGGCGTTTCCCAGGACGAACTGATGGAGCGCGCCGGCGCCGCGGTTGCGCGCGAGGCGGTGCGCTTCGCGATGGGGCGGTCGGTGCTGGTGCTCGCAGGCCCCGGCAACAACGGCGGCGATGCCTATGTCGTCGCTCGACATTTGCGCGAAGCAGGGCTCGATGTGCTGGTCGCCGCCTCGGGCGCACCCAAGCAGGGCGCTGCCGAACGGATGCACGCCCGTTGGAAGGGGCCAACGACCTCGCTCTATGGCGCGCCGGTGCGGCCGGTGGTGATCGACGGGCTGTTCGGAATCGGTGTCACGCGCTCGCTGGAGCGCAGCATCGCCGCCGTGCTCTCCGAACTGGTGCGCGGGGCCGAGTTCACGCTGGCGATCGATCTGCCCTCGGGGATGGATACCGATAGCGGCGACGAGCTCGGCGCCCCGCGCGGCGTGAACGCCACGGTCGCGCTCGGCGCGCTCAAGCCGGCGCATGTGCTTGGCGACGGGCTCTCGCGCTGCGGCCATGTCTTGCTTGCCGATATCGGAATCCCGGTTGAAAGTGCCTGGCGCAGCGTTGCCCGGCCGCAGATGGAGACGCCGGGTCCGCGGACCCACAAGTACAGCCGTGGGCTGGTCGCGGTGGTCGAAGGTGCGATGCCCGGCGCGGGCCGGTTGGCCGCGCGCGCGGCCATGGCAAGCGGCGCGGGCTATGTGATGCTTGCTGGGCCCGACCCCGCGGGGCCTGCACCTGACGCGCTGGTCCGCCGGACGATCGACGACGCCGATGATCTTGCCGATTTCCTGGCCGGCGACCGGATCGATGCCGTCGTGCTGGGCCCCGGGCTCGGCCGTGATCGTCGGGCCGAGGCGTTCTTGCGGGCAGGTCTCGCCGTCGACAAGCCGCTGGTGCTGGATGGAGACGCGCTGAGCCTGCTCGGGACCAGCGCGGCCGCCACGCTCGCCGCGCGCGAGGCGCCGGTGTGGATCACCCCGCATGGCGGCGAGTTCGACCGGATGTTCGCCGGCACGGGCAGCAAGATTGATCGCACGCTGCAGGCGGCGGCCAGCGGCGCGACGGTCGTTCACAAGGGGGGCGACACGGTGATCGCCGGGCCCGATGGCCGCGTTCGCGTGCTCGCGGGCGCCTCGCCCTGGCTGTCGACTGCGGGGACCGGCGACGTCCTCGCCGGCTTGCTGGGCGCGCAGATCGGGCAGGGCGGCAGCGGGGTCGATCCGGCCGCGGCCGCGGTGTGGCTGCACGGCCGTGCGGCGCAGCTTGCAGGTCCCGCCTTTTTCGCCGATCAGCTCGTCGCTCAACTGCCGGAAGCGTGTTCGGAATGTCTGTGAGCGAAGTGGAAGTGGTGCGGGTCGCGGCGCGGGGCGATGGGGTGACCAGCGACGGACGGCATTTCCCGCTCACCGCGCCCGGCGACTGGGTCGGCGAGGATGGCGCCGTCCGCCCTGGCCCGCACCACCAGACGCCGCCCTGCCGCCATTTCCCGGGCTGCGGCGGTTGCCAGCTCCAGCATCTCGACGATGAAATGTGGAGCCACTTCCTCGCCGAGCGCGTACGGACCGCGCTCGCAGCGCAGGGGCTGGAAACCGAGATCCGCACGCCCTTGCTCTCGCCGCCGCGCACGCGCCGTCGGGCGACGCTGCATGCCGAGCGGCGCGGCAAGCAGGTGCGGATCGGCTTTACCGAGGCGGGCAGCCACAAGCTGATCGATCTCGCCGAATGCCATGTTCTTGCCCCCGAGCTGTTCGCGCTGCTGGCACCGCTGCGCCGGTTGTTCGCGACGCTGCTGCCCGATGCGCGGCGGGTGAACGTGCATCTCGCGCTGAGCGACCAAGGGCGCGACGTGCTGGTCGAGGGTATCGATCCCGAAGGTCTGGCGGCGGCCGAGGCGATCACCGCCTTTGCCCAAACCGAGAAGCTGGCCCGCTTCGCCATCGACGAGGGCTTCGGCCCCACCGCGCGTTGGGAGCCGGTGCCGGTAACGATCACGCTGGGCGGGATCGCAGTGCCGCTGCCGAGCGGCAGCTTTCTCCAGGCCACGCCTGAGGGTGAAGCGGCACTGGTGGCGGCCGTACGCGAGATCGCGGGCGGGGCGGGAGCCGTTGCGGACCTGTTCGCCGGGCTGGGCACCTTCACCTTCGCACTGAACCAGGCGAGGGTCTATGCGGGCGAGGCGGCGCGCGACGCGATCCTGTCGCTCAAAGCGGCGGGCGGTGCCGCGGGGCGACAGGTGTTCGGCGACCATCGTGACCTGTTCCGGCGGCCGCTGGCGACTGCGGAACTGGATCGGTTCGACGCCGTGGTGCTCGATCCGCCGCGCGCGGGTGCGCGCGAGCAGGTGGGCGAACTGGCCGGCTCCAAGGCGCCGATTCTGGCCTATGTTTCCTGCAATCCCAGTACCTTCGCACGCGATGCGGAGGTCTTGTGCAAGGGCGGCTATCGCCTCGAATGGGTGCAGCCGGTGGGCCAGTTCCGCTGGTCAACCCATGTCGAACTCGCAGCGAAGTTCACACGCTAGGATATTCGGCCCAAAGGAAAAACAGGCCATCGGGCGGCGCATTCAAGCCCAATGTTGTTCGGTCGCGCGCCACCAGCGCCTCGCGGACGTCTTCCGGCGCCCATTTGCCTTGGCCAACCAAGGACAGGCAACCGACCATCGAGCGGACCTGGTGGTGCAGGAAGGAGCGTGCCGAGGCGAACATGCTGATCCGGTCGCCGGTCTCGACGACCTCTAGCCTGTCGAGCGTGCGCACCGGGCTCTCCGCCTGGCAGTGCGCCGAGCGGAAGGTGGTGAAGTCGTGGCGGCCCACCAGATAGGCCGCGGCTGCCTGCATTGCCCCAACATCCAGCGGCCCGGAGAGACGCCAGGCGAGACCCTTCTCCCAGGTCAGCGGGGCGCGGCGCGTTACGATGCGATATTCATAATGGCGACTAAGACATGAGAAACGCGCATGCCATTCCTCAGAGACTTCCTCGCAGGCGAGGATCGCGACCGGATGCGGGCGAATGCGGGCATTGAGCGCTTCCATCAGCCGGAAGGGGGCGATCGGCTTGGCGATGTCGACATGCGCGCGCATGCCGAGGCCGTGCACGCCCGCATCGGTACGGCCGGCGGCATGGACCACCACGTCCTCCCCCGTCACCGCATAGGCCGCGTCCTCGATCGCCTGCTGGACGCTGGGGCCATGATCCTGCCGCTGCCAGCCCATGAACGGCCGGCCATCGAACTCCACCGTCAGGGCGAAGCGCGTCAAAGCTGCGTCCCCGCCGAGATGGGGAAGCCGCGCAGCAGTTCGGGCACCGTCATCACGCCGCGGCCGGCGCGCTGGATCGAAGTCGGCTGGATCGCGCCTGCGCCGCAATGGATCAGCAGGTTCTCTCCGACGGTGCCTGCCGGTCCGCTAGCGTCGACCAGATCGGCGGAATGGATACGGAAGCGCTCCTCACCCAGCTCGAAGAAGGCCCCAGGGGCCGGATTGAACGCCCGCACGGCCCGCTCGACTTCCACGGCGCTGCGAGTGAAGTCCAGCCGGGCCTCGGCCTTGTCGATTTTGGACGCGTAGGTGATGCCCTCTTCGGGCTGCGATACGGCAGGATAGGCGTCGAAATCGGCGAGCACCTCTACCATCAGCCGCGCGCCCGTTGCGCTCAACTCGGCGCGTAGCTCGCCCGCCGTCTTGCGGTCGATCGGCGTGCGCCCCTCCAGCCGTACCGGACCGGTATCGAGCCCGGCCTCCATCTGCATGATGCCGACGCCGGTCTCGGCATCCCCCGCGAGGATCGCCCGCTCGATCGGCGCCGCACCGCGCCAGCGCGGTAGCAGCGAGCCATGGACGTTGAGGCATCCCAGCCGCGGCGCCGCCAGCACCGCTTTGGGCAGGATCAGGCCATAGGCGGCAACCACCGCCACATCCGCCTCGAGCGCCGACAGCGCTGCCTGCTCCTCCGCCCCCTTGAGGCTCAGCGGCGTCCGCACTTCGATCCCCAGCACCTCGGCGCGGGCATGGACCGGGGAGGGGGTCAGCACCTTGCCGCGCCGGCCGCCGGGGCGGGGCGGCTGGCTATAGGCGGCGGCGATGTCGTGCCCGGCTTCGACCAGGGCATCGAGCACCGGCACGGCGAAATCGGGGGTTCCCATGAAGAGGATGCGCATGCCTTCCCCTCAACCGCTTGGCAGGCGCGCATGCAAGCCCCTATGTGAAGCGCCATGGCCTCTCCCGAAATCGAAGCGCTGACCCAGGCCCTGTCGCGGCTGCCCGGTTTCGGGCCGCGATCGGCGCGGCGGGCGGTGCTGCACCTGCTCAAGAAGCGCGAGACGATGCTCGACCCGCTGCTCGCGGCGCTGAGTGCGGTCAGCCAGAAGCTTACGACCTGCCACGTCTGCGGTAATGTCGACACGCATGACCCCTGCGCGATCTGCGCCGACCCGCGCCGCGACGACCGTTCGCTGTGCGTGGTCGAGGAGGTCGCCGACCTCTGGGCGCTCGACCGCGCGCGGCTGTTCCCCGGCCGCTTCCATGTGCTGGGCGGCAAGCTCTCCGCGCTCGACGGGGTGCGGCCCGAAGACCTGCGCATCGACGCGCTGGTCCGTCGGGTGGGGGCGGGCGGCATCGACGAGGTCGTCCTCGCGATGAACGCCACGCTCGAGGGCCAGACCACCGCGCATTACGTCTCCGAGCGGCTGGAATCCTTCCCGGTGCGCGTCACCCAACTCGCCCATGGCCTGCCGGTGGGCGGCGAGCTCGACTATCTCGACGAGGGGACGCTCGCCCAGGCACTCCGCGCGCGGCGGCCGGTTGCTTGACGCTTTGGGGCCGCGCTCCTAAATTTGGGCGATGGCCATCCTTCCCATCGTCGAAGTACCCGATCCGCGTTTGCGTCTCGTCTCCACTCCCGTAGAGGCGGTCGACGACGACATCCGCACGCTGATCGGCGACATGTTCGACACGATGTACGATGCGCCGGGCATCGGCCTCGCCGCGATCCAGGTGGGCGTGCCCAAGCGGCTGATCGTGATGGACCTGCAGGAGGAAGAGGACGAGGAGGGCAAGCCGATCCGGCACCCGCGCGTCTTCATCAACCCCGAGATCCACGAGCCCGCCGAGGAGCTTTCGGTCTATACCGAGGGCTGCCTGTCGGTCCCCGACCAGTTCGCCGATGTCGAGCGCCCCGCGCGCTGCCGGGTGACCTGGCTCGACGAGAAGGGCGTGGCCCATGACGAACTGTTCGAGGGCCTGCTCGCCACCTGCATCCAGCACGAGATGGACCATCTGGAGGGCATCGTGTTCCTCGACCATCTCTCGCGGCTCAAGCGCGACATGCTGCTGAAGAAGCTCAACAAGGCGCGCAAGGCCGCCTGAGGGCTGCCATTCCCCCCGCAACTGCCGTGTCATCCCGACGAAAGCCGGAATCCATTCGCCGCGCCGCCTGGGCTGAAGCCGCGACGGTGACCCCAATGGATTCCGGCTTTCGCCGGAATGACGGTGGGTGGATGACGGGTGTACGCCACTTATCCACCGGAGCCGCCCCAACCCGCGCCCAACCGACCGCTGCCACCCTTGCAGCCCCGCCCCCGGACAGGTAAGTTCGCGTCCTGTTCCCCGGGAGGCGTGTGTTGGATCCGTTTGTTGTTGCCTTTGTGATGGTTGCCCTGGTCGTGGGCGTGGTGGTCGGTTGGCTGATCGGCGCGCGCGGCACGAGCGAGGCGCGGGCCGAAAGCGCCCGGCGCGAGGCCGATTTCAAGGCCGCGATCACCGATCTCGCCATGGCCGAGGAACGCGTGGCGCAGCTCCCCCGGCTGCGCGAGGAAACCGCGATGCTCCGCAACGAGCGCGACGCCGCCCGCATCGAGCTCGCCGAGCTCAAGGCCAAGGCCGGCTCGTTCGAGGAGCGGCTCGCCGAATTCGTCAACGCCCGCGAGCTGATGGCCGGCCAGTTCCGCGAACTCGCCTCGACCATGCTCGGCGAGACGCAGCGCGCCTTTCTCGAACGCGCCGAGGCGCGCTTTCACCAGGCGGGCGAGAAGAACGAGGAGCGGCTGCGCACGCTGCTCCAGCCGATCGACACCACGCTCAAGCGCTATGAGGAAGGGCTGCTGCGCGTCGAGAAGGATCGCAGTGACAGCTATGGCCAGCTGCGCGAGGCGATCAGCGCCGTCCATGCCAGCCTGGGCGAAACCCGCGCGGAAACCTCGAAGCTGGTCAATGCCCTGCGCGCCGCGCCCAAGACGCGCGGCCGCTGGGGCGAGCAGCAGTTCCGCAACCTGATCGAGATCGCCGGGCTTTCCGGCCATGTCGATTTCGCCGCCGAGGTCTCGGTTACCACCGAGGACGGCATGCTGCGACCCGACTTCATCATCCGCCTGCCGGGCGACCAGCAGCTGATCGTCGACGTGAAATGCGTGCTCGACGGCTATCTCCAGGCGGCAGAGGCGACCAGCGCCGAGGAGCGCGCGGCGGCGCTGAAGGCCCATGCCAAGGCGATGAGCACCCATGCCGATGCGCTGTCGCGCAAGGCCTATTGGGCGCAGTTCGAAAAGGCGCCCGATTTCGTGATCATGTACATCCCCGGCGACAATTTCCTGTCGAGCGCGCTGGAAGTGGACATGGAGCTGTGGGAGCGCGCCGCGCGCAACCGAGTGATCATCGCCGGCCCCTCGGCCTTCCTGCCGCTCGCCCGCACCGTGGCGGCGATGTGGCGCCAGCAGAAGCTGACCGAGGATGCCCGCGAAGTCGGCAAGCTGGGCAAGGAACTGTACGAGCGGCTGGCGACGGCGGCGAGCCATCTCAAGCGCGTCGGCGGCGGGCTGAACAGCGCGGTGGAGAATTACAACAAGTTCGTCGCGAGCTTCGAAGGCCGGGTGATGGTTTCCGCGCGGCGCTTCCAGGCGCTCAACGTGGATACCGGCAACAGCGCGCTGGACGCGATCGACACGGTCGACGTGATCGCGCGGGCACCGACGGCGGAACTGCCGGCGCCTGAGGGGGGTGAGGTCGAGGAAGCGGCTGCGGCGGAGTGACCTCGGCTTCCATTTCTGATTTCATTTCGTTTGCAGACTAGTTTCTAGGGGGGGGATTATGGAGCCGTTGGACGTCTTACGCCAAGCTACATTTGGTAGACGGACGGCTGAGGAAGAAGCTGAGCAGCTGCGGCGGTATTTTGTTGAAACCGAGCAGTGGAGTCAGGTCTTCAACGGCGAGGTTGATGTTGTTTATGGTCCGAAAGGAAGCGGAAAGAGCGCGATCTACAATCTGATCACGCAGAGTGCGGACGACCTCTTTGATCGCCACATATTGCTTGTTCCCGGAGAGAATCCACAGGGAACCCCGGCGTTCAAAGACATTGTCGATGATCCGCCATACGACGAATTCCAGTTCGTCAATGTCTGGAAGCTATATGCGCTCACACTATGCGCCCATGCTATTCGTGATTACGGCATCCAAGGAAAACAGGTCGATAGCCTCTTCGAAAAACTTGAAGAGGCCGAGCTAATTCCAGCGAAATGGTCCCTCGGCCGGGTTTTGAAATATGCTTTGGACTATGTTCGATCGCTGACGAGGCCCGAGGCAATCGAGACGGAGATGGCTCTCGATCCAATGTCTGGAATGCCCGCTGGCGTTAAAGGAAAAATTGTGTTTCGTGAGCCCAGCGCCTCTCAGGAAAGGCGCGGGGTTGTGTCAATTGATGAGCTTTACGAGCTAACGAATGAGACGCTGGAGGAAGCAGGATACTCGCTTTGGATCGTGCTGGACCGCCTAGACGTTGCGTTCGCGAACAAGGTCGGCCTCGAAGCTTCTGCACTTCGTGCGCTCTTTAAATTCTATCTAGACACCAAGCGTTTCAAAAATATTTCTACGAAAATATTTCTGCGAACCGACATTTGGGGCGAGATCACTAAAGAGGGATTTAGAGAGGCTAGTCATATTGAGAGGGCTCTGAATATAAACTGGAGCCAAGAGGATCTCATGAACTTGGTAGTCAAGAGGATGGTGGCAAATGAATCTATTTGCAACCATTATCAATTTGACTCCAAGAGCATTTTGGCTGATTTTGACTCTCAGGAAAAGTTTCTGAGTATGATCTTTCCTGATCAAGTTGAAACTGGACCGAACAAGCCGAAGACGTTCGGTTGGATTTTGGGCCGAACGAAGGACGCTCTTTCGTCAACGGCACCTAGGGAGTTAATTCACTTCCTGAGTGAGTTGAGGGATGTACAAATTAATAGACTCGAGCGCGGTGAGAAACAGCTGGCTCATGGTAGGCTTTTCGAGCAAATATCGTTCAAAGACGCGCTTCCTGAAGTTTCTAAAACCAGGCTGGAGCAAACGATATTTGCTGAATATCCGGCGCTTAGGCGATAGATCGAGGCGTTGAAGGAGCAGAAGGCAACTCAGCCGCTGTCTAATCTGAAGACTCTCTGGAGTATTGAAGACGCGGCGGCAATGGACATTGCAAGTCAATTAGAAACGATCGGTTTTTTCGAGCGGCTAAGTGGCTCTCCTGCTACGTGGCGAGTGCCTTTTCTGTATAGGCCCGCACTGTCTCTAATCCAGGGTAGCGCTGAGGTTGCCAATGACGAATGAAATTTAGAACTGTGATTCGAGATCGGCTTAGGAGGCTCCCGCCCGCACCAGCACCAGCGTCTTCCCATCGCGCCCGGTCAGCAGCAGCCGGCCGCGATGGCTCTGGCGGACCGCCAGGCGCTGGTCGAGCAGGGCGAGGAGCGCCTTTTCCTGCCGCATCAGCGCCGCCGAGCAGGCGCGGCGGGTGGTGATCACGCCGCCGGTGGTGAGGTAGCCGCGCTCCACCCGGTAGTTGCCGCCCAGCGCGTTGCAGCCGGTATAGCCGCTGATCCGCAGGCCCTCCAGCTTCAGCCGGGCGCGGCTGCCGGGCACGGTCGCGTGCCCGTCGACGCCGGTGATGCGCCAGTCGCCCAGGAGGAGCTGTTCCTCGGGAGAGAGCGGAGGGGCCTCGGCGCGGGGCTGCTCGCGGGGCGGGGTGGGCTCGGCAAGCTGTGCGGCGGCGGGGAGCGCGGCGCCGAGGCCGCACGCCAGCGTGAGGGGCGCGGCGGCGCGGCGCGCCCGCTCAAGCATTCCGGAACTGGTTGCGTACTTCATAGGCCATCACCGCCGTTGCCACTGCCGCATTGAGGCTGTCTGCCTTGCCGAGCATGGGGATCTTTACCAGAAGATCGCAGGCGGCTTCCATATGCGGCGGCATGCCCTGCGCCTCGTTGCCGGTGAGCAGGAAGGTCGGCGCGGCGTAGCGCGGGGCCTGATAGTCGTGGGTGGTATCGAGGCTGAGGCCGACGAGCTGGCCGGGGCCGGCGCGCAGCCAGGGCTCGAATTCCTCCCAGCGGGCGCGGGCGACGGGCACGGTGAACAGCGCGCCCATGCTGGCGCGCACCGCCTCGACCGAGAAGGGGTCGACGCAGTCGTCGATCAGGATCAGCCCGCCGGCGCCCACCGCGTCGCCGGTGCGCAGGATGGTGCCGAGATTGCCGGGATCGCGTAAGCGCTCGGCGACCAGCCAGATCGGCGCGGTTCTGCGGTCGATCTCGGCGAGGTCGAGCGCGAACTCGGGGTAGACGCCGACGACCGCGCCCGGATTGTCCTTGCCGGAGAGCTTCGACAGGATGTCGGCATTGGTCTCGATCGCCTCGCCGCCCCGGGCCTCGGTGGCGGTGACGAGGGCCGTGACCAGCGGGTGGCGGGCGGTCTCGGCGGTGTAGAACAGGTATTCGGGGATGCGGCCGGCCTCGCGCGCCTCGGTCAGGATGCGCAGGCCCTCGGCGAGGAACAGCCCCTCTTCGCGGCGGTGGCGCTTGTCGCGCAGGTTGCGGATGCGCTTGATGAGGGGGTTGGAATAGGCAGTGATTTCGCGTGGCATCCCGGCGCTATAGGGCGGGATGGGGGCGGGGGCTAGTTGGGGTGCGGCGCGCGCTGGGCAGGGGCTAGTCGTAATTGAAGATACGCCGTCATCCCCGCGAAGGCGGGGATCCATTCGCCTGTGCGTTCGGGAAAGGAACCGCGGCGTCAGCGCCAATGGATCCCCGCCTTCGCGGGGATGACGGTGGTTTTGCGTCTGGTCGAGATAGCCAGACCAGCGGCTGCTATTCCTCGTTGAACCGCGCCTCGACCAGCGCGACCAGCGCCTGCACCGCGCCTTCGGCGCCGTCGCCTTCGGCCCAGATCGTGATCGTGTCGCCCTTGGCGGCGCCGAGCATCATCAGGTCGAGGATCGAGGTGCCCGCGGCGCTGTTGCCGTCCTTCTCGACGGTCAGCTCGCAGGGCTGGGTGCTGGCGAGGGTGACGAAGGCCATGCTGGCGCGGGCGTGGAGGCCGCGGCGGTTCTCGATGAGCACCTCGCGCGACACCCGGCTCATTGCGGCGGCCCCAGCATTTCCGACGCGACCGTCACATATTTGCGGCCGGCGTCGCGCGCGGCGAGCACCGCGTCGGTGACGGACATGGTCTTGCGGGCGCTGCCGAGGCGGATCAGCATCGGCAGGCTGATGCCGGCGATCACCTCGACCTTGCCCGCCTTCATCAGCGAGATGGCGAGGTTGGAGGGGGTGCCGCCGAACAGGTCGCTCAGCACGATCACGCCTTCGCCCGAATCGACCGCGCCGATGGCGGCGGCGATGTCGGCCCGGCGGCCCTCCATGTCGTCCTCGGGGCCGATGCAGATCGCGGCGACCTGCTCCTGCTTCCCCACCACATGTTCCATCGCGACGACGAACTCCTCGGCGAGTCGTCCGTGCGTCACGAGCACCAACCCGATCATTCTATTCTCCGCCCCTAGCCATGGACACCGGCGCCCCCTCCAGGGAGTCCTGTGGCGCGGTCTGCAAATCTCTGTGTGTCACCGTGGGCGAAAATCCTTCGGCGCGCAACCGGGCGGCCATCCGCTCGGCGACATGGACCGAGCGATGCCGTCCGCCGGTGCAGCCGAACGCGATCGTCACATAGGCCTTCCCCTCCGCCTGGTAGCGGGGGAGCAGCAGTAGCAGCAGCGACTCGATCTGCGCCATGGCCGCATCATAGGCGGGGTCGGCGGCGACATAGGCGGAGACGTCGGCGTCGAGTCCCGTGCCGGGACGAAGCTGGGCATCCCAGTGCGGATTGCGCAGGAAGCGCATGTCGAGGACGAGGTCGGCGTCGCGGGGGAGGCCGCGCGAGAAGCCGAAGGACGTGACGCTGAAGGTGGTCTTGCCGCCGTCCGCCGAGAAGATCTGGCGGATCGCCTGCGACAGCTGGTTCGCCTTCATGTCGGTGGTGTCGAGCAGCCGATTGGCCCAGCGGCGCAGGGGGCCGAGCAGCTCGCGCTCGCGGGCGATGCCGTCCTCGGCGGGGCGGTCCTGCGCGAGCGGGTGGCGGCGGCGGGTCTCGGAGAAGCGGCGGATCAGCTCGGCGCCGGTGCATTCGAGGAAGAGGGTGCCGACGTCGAGGCCCTGGTCCTCGCGCAGCTTCTTGATGCGCTGGACGATGCTCTCGGCATCGAAGCCGCGCGTCTGGGTGCCGATGCCGAGCGCCAGCGGGCGCTCGTCGTCGCCGCCGTCCGCGCCGGGCGCGGTATCGAGCAGCCGGTTGAGGAGGAGGAGGGGGAGGTTGTCGACCACCTCCCAGCCGAGATCCTCGAGCGTGCGCAGCACGGTCGACTTGCCGGCACCCGACATGCCGGTGACGAGCAGGATATGTTTGGGGCGACGCCGTTGCATGTTGTTCTCGCTTCGCGCGGTCGGATCGACGGGCCTGTTCATGCGCGGGCCGCCAGCGGCAGCCGAACGACGAAGCGTGCGCCCTGCGATCGATCCTCCCGCGATTCCACAATGATGCTCCCCTGATGGCCTTCGACGATGGTGCGGGCAATGGCAAGCCCGAGCCCCGAATGCTGGCCGAACGCCTCGCTGGAGGGGCGGACCGAATGGAAGCGGCGGAAGATCGCCTCGCGGGCTTCTTCGGGCACACCGGGGCCTTCGTCCTCGACCCAGACGGCGAGCGTGTCGTCTTCCTCCTGCGCGGAGATGGCGATCAGGCCGCCGGGCGGCGAGAAGGACAAGGCGTTCTCGATCAGGTTTTCGAATACCCGCTCGAGCCGCGTCGGATCACCCATCACCTCCATCGAGACGCCATAGGGGCGATCGAAGCGGATCCGGATGTCCTCGGGCACGCCGCGGGTCTCGCGCTGGCCGATCAGCGCGGCGATGAGGTCGCCCAGGTCGAACGGCTCGAAGGTGGTGCGGCTGAGCTGGGCGTCGATCCGCGAGGCTTCGGAGATGTCGGTGATCAGCCGGTCGAGCCGGTGGACGTCGTCGCGGACGATGTCGAGCAGCTGGTCGCGCAGCGCGGGGTCCTTGACGTTCGACAACCCTTCCACGGCGGAGCGCAGCGAGGCGAGGGGGTTCTTCAGCTCGTGGGTGACGTCGGCGGCGAAGGTTTCGGTCGCGTCGATGCGGGCGCGCAGCGCCCCGCTCATGTCCGAGAGGGCGCGGGCGAGCATGCCGATCTCGTCGCGGCGTTCGGGCAGGCGGGGGACCACCACTTCGCGCGCACGGCCGAGACGGACGCGGATCGCCGCCAGCGCCAGCCGACGCAGCGGGCGGACGATGGTGCGGGCGAGGAACAGCGACAGCAGCACCGAGACCAGCGAGACGATGCCGAGCACCACGCCCAGCCGGTAGCGCTCCAGCCGCACCGTCTGGGTGATGTCGCGCGCGTTGAACGCAGTCATCACCACGCCGAGGCCGGTGATCGGCGCGGCGGCGGTGATCACCGGAGTACGATCGGGGGCGCGCCATACCGACGCCGCCGCAGCGTGGGTTTCCAGCGCCGTCTTCACGTCGGGCCAGTCGAGCCCGGCATCGCGCGGTCGCTCCCGGTACAGCGGCGCGCGATCGGCACCGGCAACCTTGTCGATTACCGCGTCGAGGAACCGCGCGATGGTCTGGCCCACCGGATCCTTGTCCGGATCGCGCAGCACCAGGTTGTGCAGGCCCAGCTCGCGGCTGTCGCTGAGCAGCTTGCCCTGCGGATCGTAGAGGCGGATGCGCGTGCCCATGTCGCGGGCGAGGCTCAGCACCAGCAGGTCGCGGCGCTTGTCGGTGGCGGAGGCCAGCGCCTGGGCGATCAGTCGCACCTCGCGGCTGGTCTGCTCGACGCGGCTGTCGACGATGCGGCTGCGATAGCTGTCGAGATAGAAGAAGCCGCCGCACAGCAGCGCCAGCGCGAAGATGTTGACCGCCAGGATTCGCGGCGTGAGGCTGACCCGGCCCGACCATCGCAGCGCCAGGTCGCGCTCATCATTCATCCGAGAAGCGATAGCCCGCGCCATAGAGCGTCTCGATCGCGTCGAACGCCGGGTCTACCTGGCGGAACTTGCGGCGGACGCGCTTGATGTGGCTGTCGATCGTGCGGTCGTCGACATAGATGTCGTCCTGATAGGCGGCATCCATCAGCTGGTTGCGCGTCTTGACGATGCCCGGGCGCTGGGCGAGCGTCTCCAGGATCAGGAATTCGGTGACGGTCAGCGTGACGTTGACGCCGCCCCAGGTCACCTTGTGCCGCGCCGGATCCATGCTGAGGCGGCCGCGCTCCAGTGCTTCGGCGGGCTCGGCGGGCGCCGCGCCTTCCGCCACTGGCTGGGCCGGCTCGGTACGGCGCAGGATCGCGCGGATGCGGGCGATCAGCAGGCGCTGCGAGAAGGGCTTGGCGATATAATCGTCCGCGCCCATCGCCAGGCCCAGTGCCTCGTCGAGCTCGTCGTCCTTGCTGGTGAGGAAGATCACCGGGATCTGGCTCTTCTCGCGCAGCCGGCGGAGCAGCTCGAGCCCGTCCATCTTGGGCATCTTGATGTCGAGCACCGCCAGCTCGGGCGGGTTCTCGATCAGCGCCTTCAGCGCGCTTTCGCCGTCCGAATAGACGCGGGTCAGGAAACCCTCGGTCTGGAGCGCGATCGACACCGAGGTGAGGATGTTGCGGTCGTCATCGACCAGCGCGATCGTGGCGGTCATCCGGCTACCCGGGGCTGGCGCAAAATCAGCATCGACACCCGTTAGACCAAAGTTTCTTCCGCCTCAACCGACCGACAACGCTTACCCAGATTGACCCCCTCGGCAGGGGCATGTCAGGAGGCGACTCGAAATAAAGTTGCGCGGCAAAACAATCATCTGCTTTGTCATATAAATAGCGCGACAATGGTTGAGGAGGGTGGTTTGAACATGCGTCAGTCGCGCCATGGTCTTGGCGAGCAGGGGATTGCCACCTCGGCAGTGCTCCACTGGAACCTGATTACCGCGCCGCTGGTCGAGCACGCGATCCAACGCGGCGAAGGCAGCCTTGCCGCCGAAGGTCCGCTGGTGGTTGCTACGGGAAGACATACCGGGCGCTCGGCCAGGGACAAGTTCATCGTCCGCGACGCCGAGACCGAGACCAGCGTGTGGTGGGGCAAGACCAACCAGGCGATGACGCCCGCGCATTTTGCCGCGCTCAAGGCGGACTTCCTCGCCGAACTGGGCAAGCGCGACGAACTGTTCGTGCAGGACCTCTATGGCGGCTCGCAGCCCGAGCATCGCGTGCAGGTGCGGGTAATCAACGAGCTTGCCTGGCACAATCTGTTCATCCGCACGATGCTGGTGCGCCCTGAGCCGGAGGCGCTGGCGGACTTCATCCCCGAATATACGATCATCGACCTGCCGAGCTTCCGCGCCGATCCCGCGCGCCACGGTACCCGCAGCGAGACGGTGATCGCGGTGAACTTCACCGATAGGCTGATCCTGATCGGCGGCACCGCCTATGCCGGCGAGATGAAGAAGAGCGTGTTCGGCCTGCTCAACTATCTGCTGCCGGAGCAGGGCATCATGCCGATGCACTGCTCGGCCAACATCGGACCGGAGGGCGACACCGCGATCTTCTTCGGCCTCTCGGGCACCGGCAAGACGACGCTTTCGGCCGATGCCAGCCGCACGCTGATCGGCGACGACGAGCATGGCTGGTCGGACACCGCGGTCTTCAACTTCGAGGGCGGCTGCTACGCCAAGATGATCCGCCTCTCGCCCGAGGCCGAGCCCGAGATCTTCGCCACCACCAGGCGCTTCGGCACGGTGCTGGAAAATGTGGTGATGGATCCGGTGACGCGCACGCTCGACCTCGACGACGCGACCCTCGCCGAGAACAGCCGCGGTTCCTATCCGATCGACTTCATTCCCAATGCCTCGGCCGACAATCTCGGGCCGGTGCCGAAGAACATGATCTTCCTCACCGCCGATGCGTACGGCGTGCTCCCGCCGATCGCGCGGCTGACGCCCGAGCAGGCGATGTACCATTTCCTCTCGGGCTATACCGCGCGGGTGGCGGGTACCGAGATCGGGGTGACCGAGCCCGAGGCGACCTTCTCCACCTGCTTCGGCGCGCCGTTCATGCCGCGGCACCCCTCGGTCTATGGCAATTTGCTCAAGAAGCGGATCGCGGAGGGCAATGTCGCCTGCTGGCTGGTCAATACCGGCTGGACCGGCGGCAAGTACGGCGTGGGCCACCGCATGCCGATCAAGGCGACGCGGGCGCTGCTCAACGCCGCGCTCGACGGCAGCCTCAACGCGGCCGCGTTCCGCGTCGATCCGTATTTCGGCTTCGAGGTACCGGTGGCGGTGCCGGGGGTGGACGCGGCGATCCTCGACCCGCGCGAAACCTGGCCCGACAAAGCCGACTATGACGCGACCGCCGAGCGGCTGGTCGACCAGTTCATGGAGAATTTCGCGCAGTTCGAGGACCATGTCGAAGCCGGCGTCCGCGCGGCTGCACCAAAAGCAAAGGCACTCGCCTGAGCGATGCCGCCAACCTTCCGCCGCGGTGCTTCCCCAGCGCCGCAGCGATCGTCCGAATCGGGGAGGGGTTGCTTGCCTGCACGCTCCCGCGCGACGATTGGACGCATGAGGCGCATCTCGCGGCGTGCTGCTATCTGCTGAGCGCGCGGCCAGATGTCGATGTGGATACCGAGATCGGCGGGATCATCCGGCGCTTCAACGAAAGTGTCGGGGGCATCAACGACGATCATGGCGGCTATCACGAGACGATCACGCGCGCCTATGTCGCCGGGGTCCGGCTGTATCTGGCCGAGGTGCCCGAAGCCGATCTACTGGCACGGGTGAACGGGCTGCTGGCATCACCAATGGGGAGACGCGACTGGCCGCTGCGGTTCTACAGCCGGGAGCGGCTGTTCTCGGTGCCGGCGCGGCGCGGCTTCGTGGAGCCGGACCTGGCACCGCTGCGGTAAAGGGTAGACTTAAATATCAGCAAAAACCACCGTCATCCCCGCGAAGGCGGGGATCCATTCGCCTGTGCGTTGCAGCAGGAGCCGAAACACCGGCGCCAATGGATCCCCGCCTTCGCGGGGATGACGAGGATTGTGCTGTTGGCGAGCGCGAACTCCTGCGAGAGTGCGCGTCGCGGCCCTGTTCAGGCCTTGCCGGCCTCGACATCCGGATCGAGCAGGCGGTGGAGGTGCACCACCACATAGCGCATCTCGGCATCATCGACAGTGCGCTGCGCCGCGGCGCGCCACGCCTTTTCGGCGCTCGCATAATCGGGGAAGATACCGACCACGTCGAGCTTCGAGGGATCGATGAAATCGAGGGTCGTCGGGTCGGCAACGCGGCCGCCGAAGACCAGGTGAAGCTTGCTCATTGCGCCTCCTGGGGGGTGGGGGAATGCTGCAGCCCTTACCGGCACTGCAGCATTGCACTCAACCCCCTTATAGGCGGCTTAGCGCTTGGCGGTCGCGTCCTTGGCGGCGTCGATGACCGTGCCGAACAGCGCCGAGACGCGTTCCTTGGTGGCGTCGCTGTTCGGGATCAGCGACTCGATCTGCTCGCGGCCGCTGTCCTTGGCGGCCTGGACCGCGGCGGCGGCGCCGTCGGCAAGCTTGCGGCCCAGCGGCTCGAGGGCCGCCCTCTCGCGCTCGAAGCGCGGCAGCAGCATGCCGATCACCACGCCCACCGCGACGCCGCCGGCGAGCAGCAGCGCGGGGTTTTCGGTGAGGCGTGATCCGGTTTCGATTTCGGTGCTCATGGCGTCATCCTTCTGTATTGCTGTCTTTGGGTTCCGAACCCTTTGTGGGCCCGTCGGTTTCGTGTTTGCCCTTGCGGAAAATGTCGACGATCCAGCCGCGCGCCAGCACCAGGCCGATGCCGCTCGTCACCGCCGCGGCGAGCCACGGCCGTTCGCGGACCGCCTCGGTGCCTTCGCGCGCGATGGTCGTCACGCTCTGCCTGGCGTTCTCCATCGCTTCCTGCGCGATGTTGCGCGGCTTGAGCCGTTCCTGGATCGTGCCGACCGTCGTCATCAGCTTGTCGCGCGCCGCGCGGGCACGCGCCCGGGCGGCATCGGGATCGCGGGGTAAAGTCATGCCTGCGCTCCCAACGCCTTGCGGATGCCGCGCGCCGCCGCCCAGCCGAGCAGGGCCGCAATCACGAGGCTGATGCCGACGACGATCAACGTCGCCCAGCCGGGTCCGACCAAGGTCGCCAGCGTCAGGATCGCGCCGACGATCAGCCCGATCGCCGCCGCCAGGGCGAGCGCGAGGGCGAGGACGGCGGCGATTGCCGCGCCCTTGACCTCGGCCACCTTGGCTTGGGCGACCGCCTTGACATAGTCGACCTCGGCGCGGGCATAATCCTTGGCGTCTTCGGTGAGCTGGCCGATCAGCTCACCGATGCCGGCGTCTTCCATTCGGGGGGCGTCCATGCCCTGTGCTGCCCGTCCTTAGCTCTGGGTGGTGCCGGGCGATGCCGACGGACCGCTGCCAAAGCCGGCAGGCTCGACCTTGAGATCCTCGGTCGACGGCGTGTTGCCCGTCGGGGCGGCCGTGGTATCGGTGTCCGTCGGGGTCGTGCCCGAGGCCTCGATGCCCGACTTGATCACGCGCGCCAGCACGAAGCCGAGCGCCGCTGCGGTGCCCACCGCGATCGCCGGGCTCTTCTTGACGAACTCGGTCGCCTCGTCGAGCAGCTCGTTGACGTCCTTGCCGCGCAGCGAGTCCGCGAAGCCCGCGATGCCGTCCGCCGCAGTGCGGGCGTACTGGCCGTACTGCGAGCCGAGCTTGGCGTCGACATCGCCCGCAGCCGTCCGCATCATTTCGGCGACTTCGTCGAGCGCGCTGGTCGCGCGGTCCTTGCCGGTGCCGGCGAAGCCCAGGATGTGCTCCTTGGCCTGATCGGCATATTTGGCGGCTTCCTCGCGAATCGTGTCGGTGGCGTTGCGCGTGAAGCTGCTGCCTTCGGCGCCGCTGCCGCCCTCGGTGCCGCCGCTTGCCGCGCCGGTCTCACCCATGTTGCCTGCGAGCGGATCGCCCGCAATGTTGGCCGTTTCGTCTGCCATGATTAAAAACCCTCCATGTCGCGTCGAAACAACAACGGCCCCGTTTGCGAGTTCCCTTGCGAACCGCTAGAGGCACCGCGCGCCTCAATCCTGACATGGTACGGAGACCATCACGTGACCGCAATCATCGACGTCCACGCCCGCCAGATTCTCGACAGCCGTGGCAATCCCACGGTGGAAGTGGATGTCCTGCTGGACGATGGCAGCTTCGGCCGCGCCGCCGTGCCCTCGGGCGCCTCCACCGGTGCCCATGAGGCCGTGGAAAAGCGCGACGGCGACAAGTCCCGCTGGCTCGGCAAGGGCGTCGAGGGCGCCGTCGATGCGGTGAACGGTGAGATTGCCGAGGCGGTTCTCGGCCTCGACGCCGAAGACCAGGCCGATCTCGACCGCACCATGATCGAGCTCGACGGCACCGCCAACAAGGGCCGCCTGGGCGCCAACGCGATCCTCGGCGTCAGCCTCGCCGCCGCCAAGGCCGCGGCCGATGCGCGCGGGCTGCCGCTCTATCGCTATGTCGGCGGCGTCAACGCGCACGTCCTGCCGGTGCCGATGATGAACATCATCAACGGCGGCGAGCATGCCGACAATCCGATCGACTTCCAGGAATTCATGATCGTGCCGGTCGGCGCCGAGAACATCGTCGAGGCGGTGCGCTGCGGTTCGGAAATCTTCCACACGCTCAAGAAGAAGCTGCACGAGAAGGGCCTGGCGACCGGCGTGGGCGACGAGGGCGGCTTCGCGCCGAACATCGCCTCGACCACCGAAGCGCTCGACTTCATCATGACCAGCATCGAAGCCGCCGGCTACAAGCCCGGCGACGACGTAATGCTCGCGCTCGACTGCGCCGCCACCGAATATTTCAAGGACGGCGCCTACAAGATGGTGGGCGAGGGCAAGACGCTCAGCTCGATCGAGAATGCCGAGTTCCTGGCGAAGCTCGCCGCCGACTATCCGATCTTCTCGATCGAGGACGGCATGGCCGAGGATGATTGGGAAGGCTGGAAGGCGCTGACCGAGCTGCTCGGCGGCAAGGTCCAGCTGGTCGGCGACGACCTGTTCGTGACCAACCCGCAGCGCCTGCAGCGCGGCATCGAGGGCGGCTATGCCAACTCGCTGCTGGTGAAGGTCAACCAGATCGGCACGCTGACCGAGACTCTGGAAGCCGTCAGCCTCGCCCAGCGCTCGTCCTACACCGCGGTCATGTCGCACCGTTCGGGCGAGACCGAGGACGCGACGATCGCCGATCTCGCGGTCGCCACCAACTGCGGCCAGATCAAGACCGGCAGCCTTGCGCGCTCGGACCGGCTCGCCAAGTACAACCAGCTGATCCGCATCGAGGAAGAGCTGGGCGACGCGGCGGTCTATGCCGGCCGTTCGGTGCTTCGCCGCGCCTGAACCTAGGTAGGAACCGCAATCTTGCTAAGGGCCGATCGATCAGCGAAAAACACGGGTATGAAGCGCGCTTCGCCCATGTCCACGCTGCTGCGCCGCGCGGGGCTCCCCGCCGCGGCGCTGATCGCCATCGGCTTCTTCGCCTATAACGCGGTTCTGGGGCCTAACGGGATCGTCGCCGCCAAGGAAGTGCAGCACGAGCTTGCCGCCAAGCAGCGCGAATATGCGGTGCTCGACAAGAAACGTGCCGAGCTCAAGAATCGAGTCGACCTGCTCGATCCGAAGCACGGCGCCGATCCCGACATGGTCGACGAGCTTGCCCGCAAGCAGCTCAACGTCGTCCGCCCCGACGAAGTGATCATCCCGCTCGACAAGAAGTGATCGCCGTAGCGGCACCTGTTGCCAGGCACGGCTTCGCGTCTTAGTGCGGATGAACGTGGGCCGAACCCGCGCGTTGGTTGCAAGCTTTGCACGAACGCGCGTATAGGCACCCGCCTTTCCCCTCCCCGGATGAGGAATATCTGATCGTGGCCAAAGCACCGGCACGCAACGCACCGACCCCACCCGCCGTACCGAATCGCGAGCGGCCCAGCGAACCGGAACGGTTCAAGGCCTCGAAGGAACAGCTGCTCGAATTCTATCGCCAGATGCTGCTGATCCGCCGCTTCGAAGAGAAGGCGGGCCAGCTCTATGGCCTCGGCTTCATCGGCGGCTTCTGCCACCTCTACATCGGCCAGGAGGCCGTTGCGGTGGGCCTGCAGTCGGCGCTGGACGGCGAGAAGGATTCGGTGATCACCGGCTATCGCGACCATGGCCACATGCTCGCCTACGGCATCGACCCCAAGGTGATCATGGCCGAGCTGACCGGCCGCGGCGCGGGTATCTCGCGCGGCAAGGGCGGCTCGATGCACATGTTCTCGACCGAGAAGAAGTTCTACGGCGGCCACGGCATCGTCGGCGCGCAGGTCTCGCTCGGCACGGGCCTCGCCTTCGCGCACAAGTATAACGAGGATGGCGGCGTCGCCATGGCCTATTTCGGCGACGGCGCCGCGAACCAGGGCCAGGTGTACGAATCGTTCAACATGGCTGAGCTGTGGAAGCTCCCGATCATCTACGTGATCGAGAACAACCAGTACGCCATGGGCACCAGCGTCAACCGCTCCTCGGCCGAAGACCAGCTGTACAAGCGCGGCGAGAGCTTCCGCATCCCCGGCATCCAGGTGGACGGCATGGACGTGCTCGCCTGCCGCGGTGCGGCCGAGGAAGCGCTCGCCTGGGTGCGCGCCGGCAAGGGCCCGATCATCCTCGAGATGAAGACCTATCGCTATCGCGGCCACTCGATGTCCGATCCGGCCAAGTATCGCAGCCGCGAGGAAGTCCAGTCGGTCCGTGACAAGTCGGACCCGATCGAGGCGGTGAAGCGCGAGCTCGAGACGATGGGCGTCACCGAAGAGCAGCTGAAGCCGCTCGAGGCCGAGATCCGCAAGATCGTGAACGAATCGGCGGACTTCGCCGAACAGACGCCGGAGCCCGATCCGGCCGAACTCTATACCGACGTGCTGGTGGAGACCTACTGAGATGGCGATCGAACTCAAGATGCCGGCACTCTCGCCGACCATGGAAGAGGGCACGCTCGCCAAGTGGCTCGTCAAGGAAGGCGATGTCGTGAAGTCCGGCGACATCCTCGCCGAGATCGAGACCGACAAGGCGACGATGGAATTCGAAGCCGTCGACGAAGGCATGATCGCCAAGATCCTGGTCGCCGAGGGCACGGATAACGTGAAGGTCGGCACCGTGATCGCGATGATCGCGGGCGAGGGCGAGGATGCCTCTTCGGCGGCCGCAGCCCCGACCCCGGCCAGCCAGCAGACCGAGCCGACCCCGGAACCGGCTGCCGACAAGGCACCCGAAACCGGCACCGCGCAGCTGACCGCTGCCGTCGAGAAGACCCGTCCGGCCGATCCCGCCGTGCCCGCCGGCACCGAGATGGTGAAGACCACCGTCCGCGAAGCACTGCGCGACGCGATGGCGGAGGAAATGCGCGCCGATCCGCGCATCTTCGTGATGGGCGAGGAAGTCGCCGAGTATCAGGGCGCCTACAAGGTGACCCAGGGCCTGCTCGACGAATTCGGCCCCAAGCGCGTCATCGACACGCCGATCACCGAGTACGGCTTCGCCGGCGTCGGCACCGGTGCGGCGATGGGCGGCCTGAAGCCGATCATCGAGTTCATGACGTTCAACTTCGCCATGCAGGCGATCGACCACATCATCAACTCGGCGGCGAAGACCAACTACATGTCCGGCGGCCAGATGCGCTGCCCGATCGTGTTCCGCGGTCCGAACGGCTCGGCGAGCCGCGTCGGCGCGCAGCACAGCCAGAACTATGCGCCCTGGTATGCCAGCGTTCCCGGCCTGATCGTGATCGCGCCCTATGACTCGGCCGATGCCAAGGGCCTGCTCAAGGCGGCGATCCGCAGCCAGGATCCGGTCGTGTTCCTCGAGAACGAGCTGATGTACGGCCGCAGCTTCGACGTGCCGAAGCTCGACGATTACGTCCTGCCGATCGGCAAGGCGCGGATCGTGCGCGAGGGCAAGGACGTCACGCTGGTCAGCTACTCGATCGGCGTGGGCGTGGCGCTGGAAGCTGCCGAGAAGCTGGCGGCCGAGGGCGTCGACGCCGAGGTGATCGACCTGCGCACGCTGCGTCCGCTCGACAAGCAGACCGTGCTGGAAAGCCTGAAGAAGACCAACCGCATCGTGGTGGTCGAGGAAGGCTGGCCGGTCTGCTCGATCGCGTCGGAAATTGCCGCGTTCGTGATGGAAGAGGGCTTCGACGATCTCGACGCGCCGGTGCTGCGCGTGACCAACGAGGACGTGCCGCTGCCCTACGCGGCGAACCTCGAGAAGCTCGCGATGGTGACTGCCGACAAGGCCGTCGCGGTCGTCAAGAAGGTCACCTATCGCTGATCTTCTGCGCTCGAGCAGAAAACAGGCCCGTCCGACAGTCCGTCGGGCGGGCCTTTTTCGTCAGGCGCCGTAGCGATCGCAGGTCGAGCGGTTCGCGGTCGGCGCGGGGTTGTAGACCTGGCCATAGTCGCGATTGTCGCGGACGACGAACGAGGCGACGTAGCGCATCGTCTTGGTGCTCGTGAACCAGCCTTTGCCGACCAGCGGCGTGTAGAGATAGTTGATCTCGACGAACATCACCCCGGAGTCCGTCGGCGCGCTCACCTGCGCGCCGTTCTCGCCCATGCCGTTGGAGGCGAGCGTGCCCGGGTGCTGGCTGCTGTTGTCGCCCGAGCTGGCGGTGTTGACGCCCGCGTCCGGGTCATAGGTGACGCCGTCGGCCTTCACCGTCTTGCCATAGTGCGAGTCGTAGGCGGGGCCGCTCTTCGCGCCGATGCAGCGCTGCCAGTGGATGCGCTGGGTACCGCCGCTGTTCTCCAGGCTGGACAGCGTGATACGGCCATTGGCGGTGAGATTGAGCGGGGTACCCTGCTGCTTGGCGGCGAGCAGCACGTCGTTGAGGTCGACCTCGCGCAATTGGGTGAAGCCGGTCCCCTTGAACTCGCCGACGCGGCTGGCATTGTCGGCCAGCGCCAGCGCGATCTGGCTGAGGCGCTGGTTGGTGATCGCATAGTTGGTCAGCTCGATTGCCCAGAGCCCGGCGGTCAGCACGATCGGCAGCCCGAGCGCGAATTCGAGCAGCGCGGCGCCCGAGCGGTCGGCGATCAGCCGGCGGAGCAGCAGGCACACGCTCAGGAGCACGAGATCTTCTGCGGCATCGGAATCGACTGGGTGCCGTAGGGCTGGTTCTTGAAGCGGGTCGCTGCGGTGAGCACCACCTGGTTGCCCAGCCCGATCATCCGCGCGACGGGGAAGAGCCGCGTATAGGTCGCCGTCACCTTGTAGATGGTGACATCGCTGGCGCCGCCCTGGCCCGCGCGGCCCGGATCCATGTCCCACTGGCCGTTGCCGTTGATGTCGGTGAAGCACTCGCCGAAATCATATTTGTTGTTGCCGTTGCCGTCGACGAAGTCCTCGGGCTTGATCACCGAGAAGCTCGAATAGAACAGTCGGCTGGGGGTGACGGTCGCCTTGCCGGCGACCTGGCGGACGGCCGCGATCACCCGGTTGTCGATGGTGGTGGTATTGGCCGCTTCGATGGTGGAATCGCGCGCCGCCTTCTGCACCGCGCCTTCCAGCACCGCCTGGACATAGGCCTGATAGCACAGGTCCATCAGCCCCATCAGCAGCCCGAGCAGCACCGGCAGCAGGATGGCGAATTCGACCAGCGTCGCGCCGCGCTCGTCGGAGGCGAGGGGGCGGGTCATTTGCTGACCCGCAGCATCGCGACGCGCTTGGCGATCGTCTGGAAGGCGGCGTTGAGCGCCGTGTTGTCGGCGGCGTAGAAGGCCTGCCCGGGCGTGGCGCATTGGCTGAGCTGGGTGGTCAGCGTCTGCCCGAAGCCGACGACGAAGATCGAGATGTTGCGCGCCTTGGCGGCGGCGCAGGCGGCGAGGAAGCGGGCATAATGGTTGTTGAGCTGGGTGCTGCTCGAGCAACTCGATTGATAGCCGACATTGGTGACGCGCTGGTCGTAATTCTCGATGCCATACATGCCGTACAGGCACATGTTGGGCGCCATGTCGCCGTCGGTCATGAACACGATGTAGCGCTTGGGCGGATTGCGACCGGGCCAGGCGCTGGTGTCGGCGGCGAACAGGCCCGTCGGCGAGAGCAGCCGCGTGCCCCAGATCATGCCGGTATCGTGATAGGTGCCGCCCTGCGGCACGAAATCGGGCGCATTGACGTAGTTGCTGACGTCGGTCCGCGTCATCACCTTCAGCCGCTGCACCGGCTTTCCACAGGACACCCAGCCATACGCAATGTTCTGATAGGCATTCAGGGGGGTATAATAGTCGAGCGTCCCGGTGCTGGTGCCATCCCCATAGGGATTGGTGCTGTTGCCCGAATAGGTGAGGCTGGAATAGCCGCCGCGATAATAGACGACATCCGGCCACATCGGCCGCCATCGTGTTGCATCGCTGGAAGGAACGAGGTCCGGGTCCAGGTCTGCCGGCAGGTTGGAATAGTCGAAACTGCTCGACGCGGTGGTGCTCCGCTCTTCGAGACACCCCTGCCAACGCGAGGTCGCGCCACTGATCTTAGAGGGATCGGTTATCGTGGTGCCGAGCTTGTACTGGCTAGTGTCGTAGGTGACCTTCTGGTAGCGCCAGTTCGGCTTTACAGGCTGGGCGGTTACCGTGCAGGTACCATAACTGATGTTGCCGTTGGTGTTCGCGCTCCAGCTCACGCTGGTCACCGTGGCGCTGCCTGCCGCGGTGTAACCTGACGCAGGATTGCGGTTGGCGTAGGCGTTGCACTGGCTTTGCGTCTTGTTCGAATAGGTGCTGGTGGTGGCAGTACCGTTGTTCGCATCACCGGCGAGCGTCCTGCTGTTATAGGTCCAGCTGTCTACGAGATAGCTTGGCGACAGCGCCGTGACCGCATAGCCGGCGTTAACCGTCGACGTATAGGTGACGAAGCCGTAGCGCAGATGCGTTGCCGGATCGACCGCGGCGGCTAGGGTGTCGTAGAAGTTCAGCACGGCCTGGCGCAAACCCGAGATCTTCGATCCGGGCTTTTCCGTCACGGCGTAGCCGGTCGTGCCGTCCGGCGCCGGGCGCACATAGCTGTACACCGGCTGGCTGCATCCGGCGGTGCCGTCGGCGGTCGTGCACGCCATCGAGCCCGTCGTATCCAGCACGAACATGATGTCGGTATCCGCGACATCGTAGCGCGCCTCGCAGGTAACCGTCAGTGCCTGGTCCCGGAAGCCCATCATGCCGGTGAGCGTCATCGGTACGGTCGCGGTGGCGGTGCCGGCGACCTGGTTCTCGCTGGTCTTGGACGGGGTGAACGTCACCGCCTTGGTGCCGAACAGCCCGATCTTGAAGTTGTTGGAGAAGAAGGCGTTGGCCTGCGTGGTCGCTGCGCTGTCCAGCGTCGTCGAACTGCTCGACACCATGAACCGCCGCCCGGCCAGCGCACCGGCATCGCACGCCTGCTGGAGCCGGTTCTTGACCATGTAGAGCCGCGCGGTGTCGACCGCCGAGCCGGCGATGAACAGCAAGGGGATCAGCGCGATCGCCATCATCGCCAGCGTGTTGCCGGCGACATTACGGCGCAGGCGCGCGAGCAGCCCGACCCTGGGGATCGTCCCGGAGAGGCACCGCTGAAACCGCTCGAGAACCGTTCTGCGCATGGCGATCGATCGAAACCCCTGGGCGCGGGAGCCTTCGCTCTTCCGTCGCCGATCCTCCCGCCATAGAGGGAAGGGGTGAACGCTTCGCTAAACATGCCCCCCGAAGACCCTGAACGGGTGCTGATCCTGTCCTATGCGCCCGTCACCGGGCGCCCCGCGCTCGCCGCGTTGCTGGCGCTGGACGAGGCGCTGGCGCAGCTGCTGCGCACCACCAGCCAGCCCGCGGTCGGCCAGCTGCGGCTCGCCTGGTGGCGCGAGGCGCTGGCCAAGCTCGACACCGCGCCGCCGCCCGCCGAGCCGGTGCTGCGCGGGCTCGCCGCCGAGCTGCTTCCCCGCGGCGTCACCGGCGCGTCGCTGGTGCCGATCGTCCATGGCTGGGAAGTGCTGGTCGAGGAAGAGGCGCTCGATGGCCTGGCGCTCGCCCGCTACGGGGCGGGGCGGGGGAGCCTGTTCGTCGCGGCCGGCACCGCGCTCGGCGCCGCGGGCGATCCGCTGGCGCAGGGAGGCGAGGGCTGGGCGCTGGCCGATCTCGCCCGCCATCTCGGCGACGGCGTGGAGGCCGATGCCGCTCGCAGCCTCGCCGCGCCGAAGCTCGCCGAAGCGCTGGGCCAGCGCTGGAGCCGCAATGCCCGCGCGCTCGGCGCCATGGCGCACCGCGCGCGGATGGACCTCGATCTGCCCGTCGATGCCCCGCTGCCGATCGGCGCGCCCAAGCGAGTCGCGCGGCTGCTCTGGCATCGGCTCAGCGGCCGCTAGGTCTTGGCTGCATCCCCTTGAAGGTGTAGGCTGCACCTTCCTCGGGGGAGGCTTGGCATGTGGCGATATGCGGTGGGCGCCGGTGCGGCGCTGTTGCTGGCGTTCGGAGGGTTTCTGCTGTTCCAGCACGCGCCGGGGCGGGGGCCGCTCGCAGCGGTGCTGCAGCCAGCGCCGGCCGCTGCGGGCACGACCACCCCGCTCCCTGATGTCGCGCCCGAGGCCGATGCCAAGACCCGCGAGCAGAAGCGCTTCGATCGCTATGACAAGGACCGCAACGATGCGGTCACCCGCGACGAGTATTTCGCGAACCGGCACAAGGCGTTCGCCAGGCTCGACGTCAATGGCGACGGCAGGCTGAGCTTCGAGGAATGGTCGGTCAAGGCGATCGCCAAGTTCACCGGTGCGGACGCCGACAAGTCGGGCGCGCTCACCCGCGTCGAGTTCGCGACCACCGCCCCGACGCGAAAGCCGGCAAGCGCCCGCTGCGCCTGTGGCAAGCCCGCGCCGGCACCAAGCCCCGCCGCCAAGAACGGCGAGGAGGAGAACTAGCGGCTCAGCCGACCCGCTCGAAATGGCCGCGCTCGAACCCGCCGGCCATCAGCGCGACGATTCGCTCGGCGACGACTTCGGGCACCTTCACCGTCGCCGGGTCCTCGCCCGGGAAGGCGCGCGCGCGCATCTTGGTGCGGGTGGCGCCGGGATCGACGATGCCGACCCGGACCTGGCTGACATTCTCCAGCTCGTGCCCATAGCTGAGCAGCAGATTCTCGAACGCCGCCTTGGAGGCGCCATAGACGCCCCAATAGGCGCGCGGGGTGCGCGCGACGCTGGAGGTGACGCCCAGCACCCGCGCACCCGGCGCCTTGCGCAGCATCGGGTCGAACGCCGCCAGCATCGCGCCCTGCGCGCTGACGTTGAGCGCCAGCACCTTGGTGAATTCGGCAAAGTCGATCGCGTTCACCGCGCTCAGCGTGCCAAGCATGCCGGCGTTGAGCACCAGCATGTCGAGCGTCGGCCAGCGCTCGCCGATCGCACCGGCCAGCCGGCCGATCGCGGCATGCTCGGCAAGGTCGAGCGGCGCGATCGTCGCGCTGCCGCCGGCCTGGAAGATTGCGTCCTCCACTTCCTCCAGCCCGCCCGCGGTACGGGCGGTGAGGATGACATGCGCGCCCGCTTTGCCCAGCGCGATCGCGGTCGCTGCGCCGATGCCGCGGCTGGCGCCGGTGACGAGGGCGGTCTGTCCCGCCAGCGGACCGTCGCGCACCGGCTCAGCCGACCTTCTCGGCGAGCAGCGCCAGCTGGTCCGGTGGCGGGGCCAGCTCGTCCTGGTCGGTCAGCGTCGTCGGATAGTCGCCGGTGAAGCAGGCGTCGCAATATTTGGGATGGATGTCGGCGCGGCGGGCCTCGCCCAGCGCCTTGTACAGGCCGTCGATCGAGACGAAGGCGAGGCTGTCGGCATGGATGAAGTCGGTCATCCCGCCCACGTCCATCTTGGCGGCGAGCAGCTTGGCGCGCTCGGGCGTGTCGACGCCGTAGAAGCAGCTATGGCGGGTCGGCGGCGAGGCGATGCGCATGTGCACTTCTTTCGCGCCGGCATCGTGCATCATCTGGACGATCTTGAGGCTGGTGGTGCCGCGCACGATCGAATCGTCGATCAGCACGATGCGCTTGCCCGCGATCAGCTCGCGATTGGCGTTGTGCTTCAGCTTGACGCCGAGGTGGCGGACCTTGTCGCCCGGCTGGATGAAGGTGCGGCCGACATAGTGCGAGCGGATGATGCCCAGCTCGAACGGAATGCCCGACTGCTGGGCATAGCCGATCGCCGCCGGCACGCCCGAATCGGGCACCGGCACGACGAGATCGGCCTCGACCGGCGATTCGATCGCCAGCTGCGCGCCGATCGCCTTGCGCACCGAATAGACCGAGCGATTGTCGCTGATCGAATCGGGGCGCGAGAAATAGACATATTCGAAGATGCACGGCCGCGGCGCCTGGGGCGCGAAGGGCTTGTGGCTGGTCATCTCGCCATTGGCCTTGACGATTACCAGTTCGCCCGGCTCGACGTCGCGGACATATTGCGCGTCGCACACGTCGAGCGCGACGGTCTCGGAGGCGAAGACCACCGAATCGCCCTGGCGGCCCATCACCAGCGGGCGGATGCCGAGCGGATCGCGGCAGGCGATCATGCCCTCGGGCGTCATGACGATCAACGAATAGGCGCCCTCGACCTGCTTGAGCGCATCGATGAACCGGTCGATCAGCGTGCGGTACTGCGAGGTGGCGACGAGGTGGATGATCACCTCGGTATCCGAGGTCGACTGGAAGATCGCGCCGCGCCGGACGAGATCGCGCCGCAGCCGCATCGCGTTCGAGATGTTGCCGTTGTGCGCCACCGCGAAGCCGCCGCTGGCCAGCTCGGCATAAAGCGGCTGGACGTTGCGGATCGCCGAGCCGCCGGTCGTCGCGTAGCGGACATGGCCGCAGGCGGTGGTGCCGGGGAGCGACCGGATCACGTCGTCGCGATCGAAATTGCCCGCGACATGGCCCATCGCGCGGTGCGTATGGAACTGATGGCCGTCCCAGCTGGTTATCCCGGCCGCCTCCTGGCCGCGGTGCTGGAGCGCATGCAGCCCCAGCGCGACCATCGCGGCCGCGCCTTCGCTGTTGGAAACGCCGAATACGCCGCACTCTTCGCGCAGCTTGTCGTCATCGAACGGGTGTGTGGTAAGCATTGGCCCTCGGGGGGGAACGGGGACGATGGGCGGGCATATAAGCGCTTCCTCCCGCTTTGTCTCCGGTCTGTAACAGGGAAAAGGACCGTTTACCCTTTTTGCAGGTTAACCCCCTGAGAAAGGAGAGCGATCATGGCCAAGAACCACGGTTCGCAGATCAAGAACGACGACCTCTACGAGAAGCTGCGCGACGAGGGCGCTTCGAAGGAGAAAGCAGCGCGCATCGCCAATGCGCAGGCGAACGGCAGCCTCGATTCGGGTGGCGGCAAGCTGGAGGACCGCAGCAAGGCCGAATTGTACGACGAAGCCAGGGAGATCGGCATCGAGGGGCGATCGAAGATGGACAAGGACGACCTCGTCAAGGCGATCCGCAAGCACTGAACCTTACTCGCACTGGTGGGCGTCGGTCATCAGCCGGAACAGCGCGCTGCGAGCCATCCTCGCCGCAGCTACAGGGGCACGGTGCAAGTAGGTGGCGTAATAGGCGGAGAGGTCGCGTTCGACGCCGTCCAGATCCGCCTTGGTCACGCCCTTGCGCGCGGGCAGCGGCGTGGCTTTGCCCGGATCGACCAGCCCCAGCCGCGCTGCATCCACGTCGCGGTTGAAGCTGCTGTATGCCATGTAGCGGATGGTGCCCTCGCAGTCGGGCCAGCCGCGGAACAGCTTGGTCTGGAGCGCGCCGAGCGACGGCAGCGGCGGCAGGGTGTCACTGCAGTCGTTGCGCAAGACGAAGTTGTCCATCGTCGATCCGAATATCGGGCCGGTCGCGTCGAGCAGCTTCGGGTGCCGGACGATCGCGGCGCAGGGCAGGGCGCGCGGCGCGCCCGTGATCTTCGGCTCGTCGAGATAGGGGCCGAGCACGTTGAGGAAGGCGGCGAAATGGCGATCCGAGCTGAACAGGTCGTCGATCGTCTTCACCGTCACGCCGTCGGTGCCGGGCTCGCGCAGGACCGAATTGCCGAACGATTGGTCCGGCTTGGTCTGGAGTCCGGTGAGATAGGGCTTGAGCAACGCGGCGATGCGGGTGCGGCGCTGTGCGCGTTCGGGCGCGGACCAGTTGGCGTCGACCGGTGCTTCCGACCAGAGCTGCACTGCCTCGAGGATCGGCGCGAAGGCCGGGTCGCCGCGGCGGAGTACGGCGAGCGCGATGGCGGGCGCCTTGGGAAGTGCCGCGATCGCCAGTTCCTGGTTGCGCATGGCGTAGCGGTCCAGCAGGCAGGGGGCGAGCGGCGGCTTGCAGGCGCGCATCTCCTGCAAGGCAGCGCGCTGGGCGGCAAGCTGGCTGGAGGGGCCGCTGCCGAGCGCACTTTCCTTGGCGATCCCGAACAGCTGCGCCATTTCGCGATCGAGCGCGCCGAGCTTCGGATCGGCGCAGATCGCCTTCTCCGTCGGCGTCGCGGCCGTCGCGCAGGCGAAGCTGGGGCCGGTCTGCGCCGGAACGGGAGCCGCCGCGAGCACGAGCGGGGCCAGGGCATACAGGATCACGATCTTCTCCGTTGGAGCGCAGGACGCCTGCGCCTCTAAACCGCTGCGTGCGGACATGCGAGGGATGACGCTGCGCCCGAACCCCGCTACAGCGCGCGCGTGACCGACATCCGCGAAACGGGCGCCACGCTCGACCCGAAATATGACGCCAACGGCCTGATCACCGCCGTTGCCACCCATGCCACCACCGGCGAGGTGCTGATGCTCGCGCATATGAATGCCGAGGCGCTGGCGGTGACGCTGGCGACCGGCAAGGCCACCTTCTGGTCGCGCAGCCGCGGCCGGCTCTGGACCAAGGGCGAGACGTCGGGGCATTTTCTCCACGTCGTCGAGGCGCGGATCGATTGCGACCAGGACGCGCTGTGGCTGCGCGTCGAGCCGCACGGCCCCGCCTGCCACACGGGGGCACCCAGTTGCTTCTATCGCCGGATCGAGAACGGAGCGCTGGTGCGCGACGCATGAAGCGGGCGGGGCTGGCGTTGCTGCTCGGGCTCGCCGCGTGCGGTGGGCCTGCCCCTGCGCCGTCTTCGGGCACCGCGGTCGATCTGGAGAATGCCGCGATCCAGCGCGGTCTCGTACGCGATCCCAAGGACGTGAGCATCGCCGGCGCCTATGCGCGCGGGCCCGATCGGCTCTGCATCGTGCCGGCCGGCACGGCGCACCGGATCGGCATCGTCATCGATTATGGCGAGGGCAATGGCTGCCGCGCGACCGGATCGATCCGCCGCGACGGGGAGGGGCTGGTGCTGGCCCTCGGACCTGACGGCGGCTGCCGCTTTACCGCGCGCTTTGACGGCGATCACCTCGCGTTACCGGGTGCGTTGCCCAAGGCGTGCGCGCAGTGGTGCACCGGGCGAGCGGCCCTTGCGGGTGCCCAGTTCGCGCGGCTGGGCGAATCGGCGCCCGAGGCGCAGGCGATGCGCGACACCGAAGGCCATGCGCTCTGCGGGGAGTAGACGCGGCGTTTGCATATGATACCCTCCCCAAGGGCTGCCGAGGCCGACCGGCAGCCATGGGAGAGAGCCGATGCGTGTTCTGGTCCTTGCGAGCGCCGCCTGCCTGGTAGCTGCCTTCCCTGCCTCCGCCCAGATCTGGGGCGGCCCGGTACCCTCCAGCGTCGGCGGCAGTTTCGCCGGACGCGGGATCCATGTCCCGGCGCAGGCGCGGTCGGCGCGCAGCGAGATCCGCGCCGGCGCGCGTAGCGGCCAGCTGACCCGTGGCGAAGCGCGTCGGCTCGGGCGCGCGGATGTCGTCAACGGCAACATCGCCGAGCGGCTCGCCCGTGGCGGGCTCACCCAGAGCGAGGTCGCCGAGCTCGAGACCCGCGCCATCCTGCTCCACGAGGACATCGTCCGCGCCCGCTTCGACGGCGATGCCAAGCCGCCCAACAACTAGCGCGCGCCGCTTGACGTTCACGTAAGGGTAAACTACAAAGGCGGCATGACCGCTGCTGCCGCTCCGATCGAGGCCCTGGCGCCGATCGAACCGCGTCCCGACCGCGACGCCTTTTCCATTTCCGACCTGTGCGCCGAGTTCGGGGTGACCCCCCGCGCGCTGCGCTTCTACGAGGACGAGGGGCTGATCGCGCCCGAGCGGCGCGGCACCCAGCGTATCTACACGCACCGCGACCGCGCCCGGCTCGCCTGGATCCTGCGCGGCAAGCGCGTCGGCTTCAGCCTGGGCGAGATCAAGGAGATGATCGATCTCTACGATCTCGGCGACGGCCGGCGGGTCCAGCGCCAGGTGACGCTGGAGCGGTGCATGGACCGCATCCGCCATCTCGAAGCGCAGAAGCGCGACATCGACGCGCATATCGCCGAGCTGGCGCAGTTCGTCGACCTGATCAGAAGCAAAGACAACGAACATTAAGAACAACGAGCACTGAGGAACCTGAAATGCCGCAGTTTACCCCGCCCGTGCGCGACACGCGCTTCGTCCTCGATCGGGTCATCGGGCTCGATCGCTACACCAACCTGCCGCACTTCCAGGCGGCGACCCCCGACGTGGTCGATGCGGTGCTGGAGGAAGGCGGCAAGTTCGTCGCCGAGGTGCTGTTCCCGATCAACCATAGCGGCGACCAGCAGGGCTGCACCCGCCACCCCGACGGGAGCGTGACCACGCCCGAAGGCTTCAAGGAAGCGTACCAGCAGTTCGTCGAGAGCGGCTGGGGCACGCTGAGCGCGCCGGCGGAGTTCGGTGGCCAGGCGATGCCGCATGTCGTCGCGACCGCGTTCGAGGAATATATGATCGCCTCGAACATGGCCTTCGCCATGTATCCCGGCCTCACCCATGGTGCGATCGCCGCGCTGCTGGTCAAGGGATCGGAGGAGCAGAAGGCCAAGTACGTCCCCAAGATGGTCTCGGGCGAATGGGGCGGCACGATGAACCTGACCGAGCCGCAGTGCGGCACCGATCTCGGTCTCATCAAGACCAAGGCCGAGCCCAACCCGGACGGCTCCTACAGCATCACCGGCACCAAGATCTTCATCTCGTCGGGCGAGCACGACCTGACCAGCAACATCATCCACCTGGTGCTGGCCAAGACGCCCGGCGCGCCGGACAGCACCAAAGGCATTTCGCTGTTCGTGGTGCCGAAGTTCCTGGTCAACGACGACGGGTCGCTGGGCGCGCGCAACGCGGTGACCTGCGGCTCGATCGAGCACAAGATGGGCATCCACGCCAACTCGACCTGCGTGATGAACTATGACGGCGCCACCGGCTGGCTGGTCGGCGAGGAGATGAAGGGTCTCGCCGCGATGTTCATCATGATGAACGCGGCGCGTCTGGGCGTGGGCCTGCAGGGCCTCGGCATCGCCGAAGTCGCGATGCAGAACGCGGTCCAGTACGCCGGCGACCGTCGCCAGGGCCGCGCGCTCACCGGTCCGAAGGAGCCGGCGGAAAAGGCCGACACGCTGTTCGTCCACCCCGACGTGCGCCGCATGCTGATGGAGGCCAAGGCGCAGATCGAGGGCCTGCGCGCGCTGTGCCTGTGGGGCGCGCTCCAGGTCGACATGGAGCATGCCGCCGCCACCGAGGAAGAGCGCCAGCTCGCCGGCGACCTGATCGGGCTGCTGACCCCGGTGATCAAGGGCGTCGGCACCGATATCGGCTACAAGGTCGCGACCGATTGCCAGCAGGTCTATGGCGGCCATGGCTATATCGCCGAATGGGGCATGGAGCAGTATGTCCGCGATGCCCGCATCGCGATGATCTACGAAGGCACCAACGGCGTGCAGGCGATGGACCTGGTCGGCCGCAAGCTGGCGCTGAACGGCGGCCGCGCCGTGCAGGCCTTCTTCCGCGTCGTCGGCGAGGAAGTCGCCGCGGCCAAGGGCGACGCGAAGCTCGCGGGCTTTGCCGAGGCGCTGGAGAAGGCGCTGGGCCATCTCCAAGGGGCGACGATGTGGCTGGCGCAGAACGGGTTCAAGAACCCGAACGAAGTCGGCGCGGGCGCCTATCCGTACATGCAGCTGACCGGCCTGGTCGCACTCGGCCTGATGTGGCTGCGCATGGCCAAGGCGGCGAGCGAGGCGCTGGCGCAGGGGGCCGAGGACGTCGCCTTCCTCGAAGCCAAGCTGGTCACCGCGCGCTTCTATGCCGAGCGCTTCCTCCCCGATGCGAGCGGCCTGCGCCGCAAGATCGAGGCGGGCAGCGAGAGCGTGATGGCGCTCGATCCGGAGATGTTCAAGGCAGCCTAATCGCTGCTGGGGACCGACGAGGCCGGCGTAGCGGGAGCCGCTGCGCCGGCCTTGTTCTGTGCGGGCGCGGCCTTGCGGCGGATGCCGTCGAGCGGCGCCGCATCGCCGGACGTCGAGACAGCCGTGGCGGTTGGGCTGGGTGTTGGCTGGGGCTGGGGCTTGAGTGGCAGCGGGCGCCGCATGCATTGCGTGCCGTCCCATTTGCGGAACTGGTCGCAATTCCACAGCGCTTTCACGTAACGCACCTTCTCGTCGCGCAGATAGCTGAAAGACATTGCCGCCGCCTGTTCGCCGCTGGGCGGCAGGCGCGGCGGCTTCTTTGTCGCATCCACCCAGCCCATGAACTTGCAATAGGGCCGGTCGCCGCAGGCGCGGAGCGCGACGGCGGGAAACAGGTCCGGCAGCAAGTCTTCGGGCAGGATCACGAGGAACACGTTGGGATCGCCCGGGGTCGGCGCGGGGATCGCGCTGGCGGGCAGCGACATTGCCGCCTTGCGCGGATCGAACAGTAGGCCGGTTGCACCGGGGTCACCGATCGGGCTGGCGGGATCGATCACGTCCGGGGCGATGAAACCCTGGTGGGCAGGCGAGAGCCGGCCGAGCAGTGCGATCTTGGGCTCGTCGGCAACATAGGCGCGGTTGAAGGCAGGCGGCGTGCCCCACCAGCCGGCCCAGCGGAAGAACAGATGCGTGTGCAGTTCGACGATCTTGTCGAGGCTCGCGCTCCAATAGGGCACCACCCAGTCGGTATGGTAATGGGTGGCATGGCCCACCGGGCGGAACACCGTGCCGTGGAGCGCCATCTTCGCGATCTCGCGGGCGCGGGCCCAGGCGGCGGGCGTCGGCGACCAGCGCAGCATCGCGCCGTCGCAGCTGAAGGTGAACTGGCAGCCGGTGCTGCGCTCCGATCCCTGGAACACCACGCCGCACACCGTCTTGGGGAAGGCGGGGTGGCGGACGCGGTTGAGGATCACCTGCGCCACCGCGCGCTCGCCCAGCGCATCGTCACCCGCTTCATAGACCTCGGCGGCGGCGAGGCAGTCGACCGCGCGCTCTTGGCTGTCGGCCGCGCCGACGAGGTGGAAGGGCCGCGCCGCGGGGTTGGGGCCGGTGGCAAAGGGAATGGATGCGTTGAACGCACGGGCATCCTCGGGGTCGAGATCGGCGATCGCGACCGGCTCGACCGGCGGCAGCTCTTCCTTCGGCACCACGCGATTGGGGAGTGCTACCGGCGGCGCGCGACGGGCGCCGTGCGACACCTTGGGCGCGTTGAGCACCAGCAGCGTCGGCACGACCAGCGCGGCAAGCGCGACGATGCCGAGGACGAGGCGCAGCCACAAGGGAGGAGAAGCAGTGGGAAGGGCAGGCGTCACAGGCGGGGGCGATGTTCCGAAATCAGGGAGGCCGCCTGTATCCGAATGCGCCTGAACTGGGAACAACACAGTTCCGATCGCCAGCGAAACGGAACCGATACGGCGGTGCAACCGTATTGGGTTGGGGCGCGCAACGACTTTGCGCAAGAAAGAAGGTATGTTCTCCCGATGCATCAACCCGCGCTCGTCATCGCGCTGATCGGTGCGCTCGGCATCGGTGCGCAGTGGATTGCCTGGCGCACCGGCTGGCCGGCGATCGCACTGATGCTGGTTGCCGGCGTACTCGCCGGGCCGGTGGCGGGCGCGATCGAGCCGCACGCAGTATTCGGCGAGCTGCTCGAACCGATCGTGTCGATCGCCGTCGCGCTGATCCTGTTCGAGGGCGGGCTGAGCCTCAATTTCCGCGAGCTGCGGCGCACCGACGGCGCGGTGACGCGACTGGTGCTGCTCGGCGTGCCGATCGGCTGGGGGCTGGGGGCGCTGGCGCTTTATTATGCCGCTGGGCTGGTATGGCCTGTGGCCACGCTGTTCGCCGGCATCCTCGTCGTAACCGGGCCTACGGTGGTGCTGCCGCTGCTCCGCCAGAGCAATGTCGCGCAGCGCCCGCGCGCGATCCTGAAATGGGAAGCGATCGTCAACGACCCGATCGGCGCGCTGTGCGGACTGGTGACCTATGAATATCTCCGCCGCGCCGGGGATGGCGGTACGCTGCTCAGCGTGTTGGGGTCGCTGCTCGCGGCGAGCCTGGTCGCGGGGCTGATCGGTTATGTCGTCGCCAAGGCGATCGGCTGGGCGTTCCAGCGCGGGCATGTGCCCGAATATCTCAAGGCGCCGGTGCTGCTCGTCGCCGTCATCGGCGTGTTCGTCGGCTCGAACCTGATCCAGCAGGAAACCGGGCTGATCACCGTCACGGTGATGGGCGTGGCGCTCGCCAACATGCGGCTGGACTCGCTGCGCGACATCCACCCGTTCAAGGAGAACGTCACCGTCCTCCTGATCTCGGGGGTGTTCGTGCTGCTCTCCGCCTCGCTCGATTTCGAGGTGCTGCGGCACTTCGAGTGGCGCTTCCTCGCCTTCCTCGCCGCGCTGCTGTTCCTGGTGCGGCCGATCACGGTGCTGCTGAGCCTCGCCTTCACCAAGGTGCCGTGGAACGAGCGGCTGCTGGTCGCCTGGATCGCACCGCGCGGTATCGTGGCGGTGGCGATCTCCGGGCTGTTCGCGCTGCGGCTGGACAAATTGGGGTACAGCGACGGATCGATCCTGGTGACGCTGTCCTTTGCCGTGGTGGTGGCGACGATCCTCGCGCACGGCTTCTCGATCGGCCCCGTCGCGCGGCTGCTCAAGGTGACCGGCGCCACCGAGCGCGGGCTGCTGATCGTCGGCGGCACGCCGTGGAGCCTGGCGCTCGCCGACCAGCTCCGCCAGCTCGAGGTGCCGGTGACGATCTGCGACACCAGCTGGCAGCGGCTGCGGCCTGCGCGCTCGGCGGGCATCGCCACCTATCATGGCGAGATCCTCGCCGAGGCGACCGAGGACCGGCTGGACATGTCGCAATTCCAGGTGCTCGCCGCGACGAGCGACAACGAGGCGTATAACGCGCTGGTCTGCAACGAATTCGCCCATGAGATGGGGCGCGACAATGTCTACCAGCTCGGCAGCGGCGGCGATGACGAGGATGCGCGGGCGTTGCCGGAGTCGCTGCGCGGCCGCGCGCTGTTCACCAGCGGGCACGGCGTCGACGAGATCGTCGAGCGCGAGCAGGGCGGCTGGACCTTCCGCAAGACCCGGCTGACCGAACAGTTCGACTTCGACGCCGCCAAGGCCGACCTGCCCGACGCGGCGGACATGCTGCTGCTGGTGCGCAAGGGCGGGCTGCTCCGCTTCTTCTCGCACGCCAGCCGGCCGACGCCGCAGCCCGGCGACACGATCATCTCGTACGTGCCCCCCGTGCCGGCGGCGCGACGACTGCAGGAGGAGGTTGCATGAGCAGATGGGCGATGCTGGCGCTCATGGTGGTACTGGCGGGCTGCAATGTGCGGGAGCCCGCGCGCGACAATGCGGCGGCTGAGAACCGGAGCATCCTCGCCGAGGACGACGGGCTCGCGAACAACAGTGCGGCCGAGGCTCCCAAGTCGATCCTGCGGCCGGAAGTGGTGCCGGACGAGCCGGAGAAGCCGGAGCTCAAGCCCGTAGATCTCGTGGTGCCGTTCGGCGCCTCTGGCCTCAAGCTGGACGATGCCGGCAGGAAGCTCCTCGACGAGATGCTCGCCAACGCGACCATGGCAGCCGGTGGAGCGATCACCATCAGCGGCCATACCGACACGCGCGGCAACGATCGCGACAACCTCGTCGCCTCGCGCAAGCGGGCCGAGGCTGTCCGTGACTATCTGCTGACGAAGGGCGTGCCGGCCGGCAGAATGACCGTGATCGCGTTCGGCGAGACCCGCGCGCTGGTACCGAATGCCAAGGCGGACGGCAGCGATGATCCCGAGGCGCGGGCCAAGAACCGGCGGGTCGAAGTCCATGTGGCGCTTCCCGCAGGTACGGAGCCGGCGGCAGCCGTTCCGGACAACGGAGCGGTCGAGGACTCGATCGTCGATTCCAAGTCGCAATAGAAAACAACGCGCTGTCATCCCGGCGAAAGCCGGGATCCATTGCCCTGAGCGTTACGGCTCTTGCTGCAACCGAGTGGCAAATGAATCCCGGCTTTCGCCGGGATGACGGGTGGAGGGGCCGCGCCCTCGACCTCCGATCAGCTCTCGGGCAGGAAGTCCGGCACGCTCAGATAGCGCTCGCCGGTGTCGTAGTTGAAGCCGAGGACGCGGACGCCGTCGGGCAGGTCGGGCAGCTTCTGCAGGATCGCCGCGAGCGTGCCGCCCGAGGAGATGCCGACCAGCATGCCCTCTTCGGCGGCAGAGCGGCGCGCCATGTCCTTGGCGAGGGCGGCATCGACCTTGATCACCCCGTCGATCGCGTCCGTGTGCAGGTTCTTCGGCACGAAGCCCGCGCCGATGCCCTGGATCGGGTGCGGACCCGGCTGGCCGCCCGAGATCACCGGCGACAGTTCCGGCTCCACCGCGAACACCTTCAGGTTCGGCCATTCCTTCTTCAGCGCTTCCGCCACGCCGGTGATATGGCCGCCGGTGCCGACGCCGGTGATGATCACGTCGATCGGCGTGTCGCGGAAGTCGTTCAGGATTTCCTGTGCGGTGGTACGCACATGTACGTCGATGTTCGCAGCGTTTTCGAACTGCTGCGGCATCCAGGCGCCGGGCGTGCTCTCGACGATCTCGAGCGCGCGCTCGATCGCGCCCTTCATGCCCTTCTCGCGCGGAGTAAGATCGAAGCTCGCGCCATAGGCGAGCATCAGCCGGCGCCGCTCGAGCGACATGCTCTCCGGCATCACCAGGATCAGCTTGTATCCCTTCACTGCCGCGACCATCGCCAGGCCGACGCCGGTGTTGCCGCTGGTCGGCTCGACGATCGTGCCGCCGGGCTGGAGGCTGCCGTCCTTCTCGGCCGCCTCGACCATCGCCAGCGCGATGCGGTCCTTGATCGAGCCGCCGGGGTTGGCGCGCTCGGACTTGATCCACACTTCGGCGCCGGGGAACAGCTTGTTGATACGGACGTGCGGCGTGTTGCCGATCGTCTCGAGGATCGTGTTGGCCTTCATGTCGTCATCTCCTTGGGAGGAACTTCGAGGGTGGCCGGAGGATCGAAGGTTCGAGCCCGCTTGAGCTCAGGGAATAGCTTCGACCACAGGACCGTGACAAGGATCGCGCCGACGCCGCCGCCGATCACCGCGGCGACCGGCCCGATCAGCGCGGCGAGGAAGCCGCTTTCGGCTTCGCCCAGCTCGTTCGAGCCGGAAATGAACAGCGTGGAGACTGCGCCGACCCGGCCGCGCATCTCGTCCGGCGTGTAGAGCTGGATCAGCGACTGGCGGACATACACCGAGACCATGTCGGCCGCGCCCAGCACGAACAGCGCCGCCAGCGAGATCAGCACCGCGGGCGAAAGGTCGGTGCCGACCGCCTTGGGACCGAGCACCGGAACCAGCAGCGGTGCGGCGGCGCCGAACACCACCGTCGCCAGGCCGAACAAGGCGACCGCGACCAGCATCTTCACGCCCACATTGGTCTTGAGCGGGCGCCACGAGAAGAACAGGGCCGTCACCACCGCACCCAACGCGGGGGCCGCGCGAAGGTGCCCGAGCCCCTCGGACCCGACCTGCAGGATATCGCGCGCATAGACCGGCAGCATCGCCGTCGCGCCGCCGAGCAGCACCGCGAACAGGTCGAGCGAGATGGCGCCGAGCACCAGCCGGTTGCGGCGGACATAATGGAGGCCGTCGACCATCTGCGACCAGGGGCTGCCGGTGAACTTGCGATTGGCGACCGGCACCGGTCCGATCAGGAACAGCATCAGCAGCGAGACGAGGAACAACCCGCCCGACACGGCATAGGCGAGCCAGGAGGCGGCGGCGTAAAGGTACCCGCCCATCGCCGGGCCGATCACGGTGCCGCTCTGCCAGGCGAGCGAGCTGAGCGCGATCGCGGTCGGCAGCACGGACTTGGGTACCAGGTTCGGGGCGAGCGCTCCCAGCGCCGGGCTTGCGAAAGCGCGGGCGACGCCGAGCAGCGCGGCAATGCTGAACAAGGCGGGCAGGGTGATCGTCTGCTGCCAGGTCAGCCAGGCGAGTGCCAGCGCGCAGAACGCCTCCAGCGCTACCGCCGCGCGCGCGATCCAGCGCCGGTCGATCCGGTCCGCCACCCACCCCGCGAACAGCGACAGGAACAGCAGCGGCAGGAACTGCGCGACGCCGATCATGCCGAGCTGGAAGGCGGCTTCCTTGATGCTCATCGTCCGGCGGGCGATGTCGTAGACCTGCCAGCCGATCACGATCACCATCGCCATCTGCCCCAGAGTGGCGGCGAGGCGGGCGACGAAATAGGCGCGGAAATTGCCGATGGCGAACGGATGCGGTGACATGGTCTCGCTCTTGGCGCGGTGCCCTGCCCTGCGCAATGCTTCCGTGGTTTGAGCGGCTAAAGCTTTACCCCATCTGCGCGGGCTGGGCCTGGTCCGCCTCGACCTTGGCCGGGTTGCGGACCGAGGGGCGCAGGCGGGCGAGGCTGCAGATCCCGGCAATCAGCGCCAGGCCCGCCGCGACCAGCGCAGGCGTCGTGCCGGCGCCAACGCCCATCGCCAGCAGGGCCGCGACCAGCGTCGCGCCGGTGGTCTGGCCGACCATCCGCGTCGTCGAGATCAGCCCGCCCGCCGCCGCCGCGCGCTCGACCGGGGCCGAGCCGATGATCAGCCGCGCATTGGGCGAAAGGAACATGCCGAACCCTGCACCGGTCAGCGACATCCTCCAGGCAATGTCGAAATAGCTCGGGTCGTGCGGCAGGAAGGCGAGGGCGACCAGCCCGGCGATGGCGATGCCCATGCCGATCCCGCCCAGCGCGCCGGCCGGATATTTGTCGGACAGCGTGCCGGCGAGCGGCGCGACGAACATGGTGGTCAGCGGCCAGGGTGCAATCGCCGCGCCGACCTCGGACGGGGCGAAGCCATAGCCGTGCTGGAGCCGGAAGGGGAGCGAGAGCAGCAGCGTCATCGTCGCGATGAAGGCGGTGAATGCGCCCATCGTCGAGAGCGCGAGAACCGGGCGGGCGAGCAGGTCCACCGGCAGGATCGGTTCGGCCTCGCCCTGCTCGCGGCGGACGAAGATCACGCCGATCGCGATGCCAGCCAGTACGACCGCAGCGGAGACGACCGGGCTGTCGCCATGGACGCCACTTTCCGCGCCGCCGATCACCAGCCCGAACATCGTCGCGCAGAGCACGGCGCCGAGCACGTCGAACGGCGCCTTGGAGCGCGGAATGTCGGGCAGCGAGCGACCGAGCAACAGGCTCGCAACCGCGAAGGGGACCGCGGACGCGAACACCCAGGGCCAGGGTCCGATCGCGAGCACGAGGCCGCCCAGCGTCGGCGCGATCGCCGCCGAGACCGAGACGACCACCGAGTTGACGCCCAGCCCGCGCCCGAGCTGCTTGGCGGGGTAGATCTGGCGCACCAGCGCCGAGGAGACGCTGAGCGCCGCCGCCGCACCCGCCGCCTGCGCGGCGCGGACGATCAGCAGGAAGGGCAGGCTCTTGGCGAAGAAGCAGAGGATGGTCGCGACCGTGAAGACGATCTGGCCCCATTGGTACAGCCGCTTGAGGCCCACCCGGTTGCCGAGTCCGGAAAAGGGCAGGAGCAGCATGACCAGCACCAGCTGATACACCGTCACGACGGCCACGGCGGACGAAGAGTCGACGTGCAGGTCCTGCGCGATGGTGGGGAGCGCCACGGTGGCGATGGCGCCGTCGATCACCACCAGCGCCGTGCCGAACGACACGGCGGCGATGGCGGTGAGGCGACGGGGCATGGGAAGGCCGTCGGTTTGCATCGCCAGCTTAGTGCACCAGCGCGCGCTCGGTTCCCACCCCGGAACAAGGGGCCAAACCATGGTTTAGTCGAACGCGAAACGACGCTTCCAGGAGATTGAAATGGGCAAGGGCATCCTATTGTGGCTGTTGGGGATTCCGCTTCCCATCATCATCCTGCTGCTGATCTTCTGGCATTGAGGACATAGGGTCCGGCGGCGATCGCCGGACCCAGCCCGCCGTCGCTCAGCGGCGGCTCGGCACCAGCGCGAGCCGCGCGGCCGGCCCCGGTAGATGCAGGTGCAGCCGGTCCTTCACCGCAAGCTTGTGCTTCTTGAGCTGCGCCAGGCGGAACGCGTCCGGCAGGTGGCGGCGCAATTCGCTGCGGATCTCGCGCTCGAGCATCCGGTGGGTGGCGATCAGGCGTTCAACAATCGTCATCGTCATGGCTCCAAATCGATGATTGCATCGATCGAGCGGCCCGATGGAGAGGGTGGTGCGAGGGAGTGGGAGAACACCGCCGATCCTGCACCGAGCACGCTCGATGCGGTCCGACATCACGGGGCTTCAGGTGAAGCCGCCGCCAGAGGGGCCCGGTCCCGCAGGTTCAACATAGGCATGGGTCGTCGAAGGACAAGGGGCTTCGCGACGGAAATGTGCGAAGCCCCGGAGCGCGCCTCAGCGGCAGCGCACGTCCTGGTTGTTCATCTGGTTGTTCCGATCGACCGAGTTGCCGATCGCGCCACCGGCGATCGCGCCCAGCAGCGTGCCAACGGTGCTGGAACCACGACCGGAAATGACGTTGCCGAACAGGCCGCCTGCCGCCGCGCCGACGATCAGGCCGGTGGTGCCGTCCGGGCGCTTGCAGTAATAGCGCCCGTCGTCGCCGCGATACACGCGGTCGTCGCGGCTCAGCACGCGCTCGCTGCCGCCGGGACGGTAGTAGCGCGACGGCTCCCAATCGCCTTCATCGCGAATGTCGACCCGCGGCGGTGGGGGCGGGGCGTGGGCGAGCCAGTCGCTGTAATTGGCGTAGCGCTCGGAGGCCTGCTGGAACAGGCGATATTCACGGTCGAACCGATCGCGCGCAGCTTCGAAGCGGGCGCGCTCCTGGTCCGGCGAGGCATATTGCTGCGCCGAGGCCGGCGCGGCGACCGAAAGGCCTGCGGTCGCGAGGGCAACCAGGGCCAGGACATGCTTCATGCGAGTCTCCTTCATTCACCCCGGCCGGCGCAGTGGCCGGGTCGGCGGTTCCATCCGCCCTTGCGCGTGAAGCGCGGCTGAACGAAGCTATGCGCGAAACAAGGCTGGGAGGGGAGTGTCCGATGGTATATGCGGTTTGCGCTTGCTGCCCTGCAGCATTGGTATCATATTTGTCTCATGAACGTTAGCGCCGCCGTGACCGAAGCTCCCGTCAACAATACGCCTTTCGTGCTGGAAGGCATCGTCCGCCTGCGGTGCCTGCAGGTGACCTATAATCGCACGCGGATGATCGTCGCGCCGTACATCCTCTACACGCGCAACGAGTCGCTCTACACCGATGCGCAGATCGTCTCGCGCGAAGGTATGCTGCCGCGCGAGCCCAAGATCGCCACCTTCAAGGTCGACGGCCTCAAGGAAGTCTCGGTGCTCGATCGTGCGTTCGAGATCGGCGAGATGTTCGATCCCGAGCTCGACAAATATGTCGGCAACACGCTGATGAAGGTCGAGCCCGAAGCCTGACCTCGTTGGTCACTCGGGCACGCTGACGAAGCTGTCCATCACCCGCTTGCGCCCGGCCTGCTCGAAATCGATCTCGAGCTTGTTGCCTTCGATCTCGGCGATCGTGCCATAGCCGAACTTCTGGTGAAACACGCGCATGCCGAGCGACAGGTCGCCGCGCGGCTTGGCGCCGAAGCTGACCGCCGAAGCACGACTTTCCAGCACGCGCGGCTGGTCGCGGGTGAAGGTGCGGGGCGTGAAGCCGCCGCCCGGGTTCTTCGTGTCGACCCCCGCCGCGCGCTGCCAGCCCGGACCCCGGCCCGCGCCGCGCGAGACGTCGGCGAAGGGATCGCTCCGCTCGCTCCAGTTCGCCCGCCACAGGCTCTCGCCGCCGGTCATCGTGCTTTCCGACTCGACATGCTCGGGCGGCAGCTCGCCGACGAAGCGGCTCGGCAGGCTCGACGTCCATTGCCCGTAGATGCGGCGATTGGCGGCGTGGAGGATGATCGCCCGCCGCCGCGCCCGCGTGATCGCGACATAGGCGAGCCGGCGCTCCTCCTCGAGGCTCGCCAGCCCGCCCTCGTCGAGTGCGCGCTGCGACGGGAAAATGCCTTCCTCCCAGCCGGCGAGGAAGACCGTGTCGAACTCCAGCCCCTTGGCGGCGTGGATCGTCATGATCGTCACCTTGGGCTCCTCGGCGGAGGCCTCGTTGTCCATCACCAGGCTGACATGTTCCAGGAAGGCCGAGAGGCTCTCATACTCCTCCATCGCCCGGACGAGTTCGTTGAGGTTCTCCAGCCGCCCCGCCGCCTCGGCGGTGCGGTCGGCCTGCCACATCGCGGTATAGCCGCTTTCGTCGAGGATGATGCGGGCAAGATCCGGGTGCTGGAGGTCGTCGCCCATGCTCCGCCAGCGCGCCATGTCGCCGATCAGGTTGCCGAGCGATCGCCGCGCCTGCGGGGTCAGTTCGTCGGTATCGAGGATGCGCGCCGCGGCCGTGGCCAGCGGCAGTCCTTGCGCGCGCGCGAACTGGTGGACCTTGGCCAGCGCCTTGTCGCCGAGGCCGCGCTTGGGAACGTTGACGATGCGCTCGAAGGCGAGGTCATCCGCGGGCTGCGCGACGACGCGGAGATAGGCGAGCGCGTCGCGGATTTCCTGGCGCTCGTAGAAGCGGAAGCCGCCGATAATGCGATAGGGCAAGCCGATCGCGATGAACCGGTCTTCGAACTCGCGGGTCTGGTGCTGGGCGCGGACGAGGATCGCGGTGGCGTCGAGGCTGAGCCCGCCGCGCTGCAGCCCCTCGATCTCCTCGCCGACTCGGCGGGCTTCCTCGGGCCCGTCCCACACGCCGAGCACCTTGACCTTCTCGCCGACGTCGACCTCGGTCCACAGCGTCTTGCCGAGCCGCCCGCCATTGTTGGCGATCACGCCCGAAGCGGCGCCGAGGATATGCGGGGTGGAGCGGTAATTCTGCTCCAACTTGATCACAACGGCACCGGGGAAGTCCTTCTCGAACTTCAGGATATTTTCCACCTGCGCGCCGCGCCAGCTGTAGATCGACTGGTCGTCGTCGCCGACGCAGCAGATGTTCTTGCGCTCCTGCGCGAGCAGCCGCAGCCACAGATACTGGACCGAGTTGGTATCCTGATACTCGTCCACCATGATATAGCGGAAGCGCTTCTGATACTGGTCCAGCACTTCACGATTTGTCTTAAGAATGGTGAACATGTGGAGGAGAAGGTCGCCGAAGTCGCAGGCGTTGAGCAGCCGCAGCCGCTCCTGATACTGGGCGTAGAGCGACTGGCCGCGACCATTGGCGTAGCTCTCGGACTCGCCGGCGTCGAGGTCGGCGGGGATCATCCCGCGGTTCTTCCAGCCGTCGATCAGCCCGGCGAGCTGGCGCGCGGGCCAGCGCTTCTCGTCGAGATCGTTGGCGATGATCAGCTGCTTGAGCAGGCGGAGCTGGTCATCGGTATCGAGGATGGTGAAATTGCTCTGCAGCCCGACCAGCTCGGCATGGCGGCGGAGCATCTTCGCGCCGATCGCGTGGAAGGTGCCGAGCCAGGGCATGCCTTCCACCGCTTCGCCAACCAACCGGCCGACGCGCTCGCGCATCTCGCGCGCCGCCTTGTTGGTGAAGGTGACGGCGAGGATCTCCGACGGATAGGCCTTTCGCGTCCACAGCAGGTGCGCCAGCCGGGCGGTGAGCGCTGCGGTCTTGCCCGTGCCCGCGCCGGCCAGCACCAGCACCGGGCCTTCGGTGGTCAGCACGGCCTCGCGCTGGGGTTCGTTCAGGCCCTGCAGATAGGGCGCGTCCTGGGGAGTAGGGGCAAGCGACATCCGTGAACAACTAGGGAACGTCGCCGGCGGGGGCAAGCGCCGGAAGGGTGGAGAGCCTCCGTAGCGCTACGGAAGCGGCGCTCTGCATATCTGCTCTACAATGAAATTGGCCCCCCGGCCGTGGAGACAGCATGCGCCGGCCGTCCAAAAAGACTCGCCACCACGTCATCCGGCCGATCGAGGCCGTGGTGATGCTGGGCAGCGCGGCCCTGGCCGCGACGTTTTTCGATCGGACGGACATGTTCGAGCAACTGCTCGCCTTCATGGCCGCGCATGAGGCGTGGCAGCTCGATGAATATTTCATCACCATCGCGCTGTCGGGCATCGGCTTCATCGTGCTCGCGGTACGCCGTGCCGCGGACCTTGCCCGCGAGATCGACCAGCGCGAGGCGGCGGAAGCCCGGGCCAACCAGCTCGCGCGGCACGATCCGCTGACCGGACTCGCCAATCGCCGGGTGCTGCAGGACGAGCTGCCGCTGCTGATCGAGCGCGCCGCCGATGAGGGCGCGCAGTGCAGCCTGTTCTGCATCGATCTCGATCACTTCAAGCCGGTCAACGACGTCCATGGCCATGAAACCGGCGATGCCGTGCTGGTGCAGGTCGCGGAACGGCTCGCCACGCTGGCGCGCGGCGGCCTGCTCGCGCGGGTGGGCGGCGACGAGTTCGTGCTCGCGCTGGTCCATGGCGACGGCAGCGATACCGCCAAAAGGCTGGCGACACGCATCATCCGCGGGGTCAGCGCGCCCTATCAGGTCGGCGATCGGCGGATCGAGATCGGCGCGACGATCGGCATCGCGCGCAGCCCGAACGACGCGCTCCAGGCCGACGAACTGCTCCGCGCCGCCGATGTCGCGATGTACGAGGCCAAGCGGGCCGGGCGGGGCACCTGCCGCTTCTTCCAGACCGAGATGGATTCGCGGCTCCGCGCCCGGGCGGCGCTGGAGGCCGATCTGCGCGGCGCGATCGAGCGGGGCGAGGTGATGCCCTATTACCAGCCGGTGATGGCGCTCGCCGATGGCAGGGTCGTCGGCTACGAGGCACTCGCGCGCTGGCAGCATCCCACGCGCGGGATGATCGCGCCCGACGAATTCATCCCGATCGCCGAGGATCTCGGCCTGATTGACATGCTGTCGGTGCGGATCCTCCACCAGGCCTGCATCGCCGCGCGCGACTGGCCGCCCGATGCGACGCTGTCGATCAACATCTCGCCGATCCAGCTCAAGGACCCCTGGCTGTCGGCGCGGCTGCTCGCGGTGCTCAGCGAGACCGGGTTCGCGCCGGGGCGACTGATCGTCGAGGTGACGGAAAATGCGATCATCGAGGATATCGACGCGGTGAGCGAGCTGTTCCGCTCGCTGCAGCGCACCGGCATCCGCATCGCGCTCGACGATTTCGGCAAGGGCTATTCGAGCCTGTCGCATCTGCGCCAGCTGCGCTTCAACCATCTCAAGATCGACAGCTCCTTCGTCCGCACGATGGACTCGGCGGAGAGCCGCAAGATCGTTCGGGCGGTGGCGGGGCTGGGGCGGGCGCTCGGCATGCCGGTGACCGCCGAGGGCGTGGAGACACCCGCTGCGGCAGAGGCGCTGCGCGAAATGGGCTGCGAGCAGGCGCAAGGCTTCTTCTATGGTCGCCCCAGGCCGGTCGCCGATCCGGCGCCCCGCGCTGCCGAGCAGCGCAGCGACGGGCCGACCGAGGTCGATCGCGCATGATGTGGCGGGGGTGGGGGTGGGCGATCGCCGCGCTCGCCCTGCCGGCTGCCGCGCATGCCCAGAGTGGGCCCGAGCAGATCGAGCAGCTCGAACCCGGGGCGGGCGAATGGCAGCTGCAATATTCAGGTGCCTATGGCGGTGCCGACGGCCATGAGCTCGAGATCGGCCGCGGCGTCGGCCGCCACTGGGCTCTCGGCGTGGGGGCCGAGGTGGAAGCTGTGGACGGCCATCTGCAACTGGACGGCCTTTCCGCGGTCGCGCTGCTTCGCCTGATCGAGCCGGACGATCGGCCGGTCGGGCTGGGAATGATGGGGCAGGTCTCGGTCGATCGTGCGGGGCGCTATGCCGGATCCGAGCTCCGCGGCATCGCCGAGTCGCGCAGCACGCGCTGGTGGCTTCAGGCCAACGTCATGCTCCGCCACCGGCGCGAGGAGGGCGAGGCGGGGACGAGCCTCGACTATGTCGCGTCGATCCAGCACGGGCCTGCGCCGCTCTGGTACGGCATCGAGGTCTCCGGCCGCGCCGTTCGACTTGCCGGGGATGACGATGTGGCGCCCGCCGGGCAGCATTACATCGGGCCCAGCCTGACCTATCGCAGCGCGCATTCGGGCCTGGAGCTGGGGCTTGCCTGGATGGCACGGGTCGCTGGCGGCGGTGCGCCTTCCGGCCCCCGGGTATTTGCCCAACTCGATTTCTGAGCACCGCGCGGGTCGCTTACTGCCGTAACCCGAATTTCCGAGCGGTGCATCGTGCGGCGGATTGCCCTGGCGCGACGCGGCGCCTATGGGCGGCGTCAGATTAACCCATGGCAAACTGGTTTTCCTCGCGCCGGACGAAGGTCCGGCTAGCAGCGGTGCTGACGCTCGCCATCGTCGCAGCGGTGGTTGCTTGGCGTGCGCCGCCGACGAAAGATCCCGCCTGCGTGCCTGGGCGGCAGGAAGAACGGGATTCCAGCGGTAAGCTTGTGCGTATCCGGCACACCGAATGCCTGCGCTGAGCCCTGTGGCCGCCATGCTTTGTCATCACCCCGTCACAAGCCATCCCCAAAGGCGCTAACATCATGGCGACGCTAGCAATGGACCAGGCTCCGTCGGCAGAATTGCCGCGAAGTCCCCGATTCACCGACAAGACTCACCCCATAGCCAAGCTCCTCTTCGTCGCGATCCTGGTCGGCGGCCTGGCCTTTGCCGGGTGGAGCATCGTCGTCGACACTCGCCAGGCGGGCGAGCAGCTTGCATTGGGCGTGTTCGCGTTCCTCGGGCTTGCGCTGCTGATCGCGCTGGGGTTCGAGTTCGTCAACGGCTTCCACGACACCGCCAATGCGGTGGCGACCGTGATCTACACCAACTCGATGCCGGCACAGTTCGCCGTGGTCTGGTCGGGTTTCTTCAATTTCCTGGGCGTGATGACGTCGAGCGGCGCGGTCGCCTATGCGATCGTCACTCTGTTGCCGGTGGACCTGATCCTCAACGTCGGGTCCTCGGCCGGCTTCGCGATGATCTTCGCGCTGCTGAGCGCCGCCGTGCTGTGGAACCTGGCGACCTGGTATGTCGGGCTGCCCAATTCCTCGAGCCATGCGCTGATCGGATCGGTGCTGGGCGTCGGCTTCGCCAACCAGCTGATCCTCGGCGGATCGCGCGGGGGCACCGCCGGCGTCGATTGGGGCCAGGCGACCAAGGTATTCTCCGCGCTGTTCTGGAGCCCGCTGATGGGCTTCGCCTGCGCGCTGCTGCTCCTCCTGGTGATGCGGGTGGTGTTCGCCAAGCGGAAGACGTTGTTCCGGGCGCCGGAAGGCAATGCGCCGCCGCCGCGCGGGATTCGCGCGCTGCTGATCGCTACCTGCACCGCGGTCTCGTTCTTCCACGGCTCGAACGACGGCCAGAAGGGCATGGGGCTGATCATGCTGATCCTGATCGGCTGCGCTCCCACCGCCTATGCGCTCAACCGCACGCTGCCGACGAGCGCCACCGCGGCCTTCGTCCAGACCTCGCACGCGGCCACCGCCGTGTTCGACTCACGCAGCGGCGCCACGACACTGACGCCGGCCCAGGCGCGTACCACCCTCACCGACGCCCTGCAGCATCGCAAGGCCGAGGGGGCGAAGGTCTATGCCGCTCTCGGGGCGCTGTCGCAGTCCTTGACCGAGCAGGTGGCCAGCTATGGTTCGCTGAGCAAGGTGCCGGCGCGCGCGAGCTCGAACATCCGCAACGACATGTATCTCGTGCTGGATACCAGCAAGCTCGCGACCAAGAAGCCGGAGGGGTTCAAGCCGGAAGAGCTGAAGGCGCTGAAGGCCTATCAGGACAGCCTGGAGAGCGGCACGCGCTTCATTCCGCTGTGGGTGAAGATCGTCGTCGCGCTGGCGCTGGGCCTGGGCACGATGATCGGCTGGAAGCGGATCGTCGTCACCGTCGGCGAGAAGATCGGCAAGCAGCACATGACCTATGGCATGGGTGCCGCCGCCGAGATCGTCGCCGCCGCGACGATCATGGGCGCCGATCATCTCGGCGTGCCGGTGTCGACCACCCACATCCTGTCGTCGGGCGTGGCAGGCGCCTCGGTCGGCAGCGGTTCCGGGCTGCAGGCGCGGACGATCCGCAACATGGCGCTGGCCTGGCTGATGACGCTGCCCGCGGCGATGCTGCTCTCGGGCGGGCTCTACTGGCTGATGCTCACCGGCATCCGCCTCTTCGGCATCCACTGATCGGAAGGGCGGGACGCACGTCCCGCCCTTTTCGCATCAGCCGCGCAGCAGATCGTGCGCGGCGAGGTGCAGGCCGGCCCGGACCCCGCTGGTATCGGCGCGGAGATCCGCCTTCACATGCTCGACGGGGTTGTAAGCAGCGACCAGCACGCCCGCGAGCAGGCTGAAGACGGCCGCATAGACCAGACGCTTGATGGGCGATTCGCGCATATCCGACTCCCTTTTTCCGGTGCTGCGATTGCGGGGGTTCGATACCGCGGCGAAACTGACGCCCGGCTGAACGCGGCTTGACCCGCGCGATAACTGGCCCGAGGGAGGCGGCCGGAGGATCGCACATGGCCCATGCCGCCACGCCCGCCTCCCACCGCCGCATCCTGTTCGCGAGCCTGGTGGGGACGTCGGTCGAGTTCTACGATTTCTACATCTATGCCACCGCGACGGCGCTGGTGTTCGGCCCGCTGTTCTTCCCGGTGCAGGAGCCGTGGCTGCAGCAGGTCGCGGCCTATGCGAGCTTCAGCGTCGCCTTTTTCGCGCGACCGCTGGGCGGGCTGGTGTTCGGCCATTTCGGCGACCGGCTGGGGCGCAAGTCGACCTTGGTCGCCTCGCTGATGCTGATGGGTGCCTCCACCGTGCTGATCGGGTGCCTGCCCGGCCATGCGATGATCGGCTGGGTGGCGCCGCTGCTGCTCTGCCTGCTCCGCTTCGGACAGGGGCTGGGGCTGGGCGGCGAATGGGGCGGGGCGAGCCTGCTGGCGGTGGAATATGCCCCCAAGGGCTGGGCGTACCGCTATGGCAGTTTCCCACCGCTCGGCGCGCCGGTGGGCTTCATCGCCGCCAACGGGCTGTTCCTGCTGCTCGGCGCCTTCCTCACCGAGGATGCGTTCCGCGACTGGGGCTGGCGCCTGCCGTTCCTCGCGAGCGCGGTGCTGGTCGGCCTCGGGCTATGGGTGCGCCTGCGCATCGCGGAAACGCCCGCCTTCGTCGAGGCGGCCGAACATGCCCCGCCACCGCAGGTGCCGCTGGGTGTTCTGCTCCGCAACCATCTCGGTGCGACGCTGGCGGGGACGCTCGGCACCGTTGCCTGTTTTGCGCTGTTCTACGTCGCCACGCTGTTTGCGATCGGCTTCGGTACAAAGACGCTCGGCTATCCGCGCGAAGCCTTTCTCGGCGCCGAGCTGGCCGCGATCCTGTTCATGGCGCTGGGCATCGGCGTCGCCGGCTGGCTGGCGGACAAGCGCGGCGCGACCCTGGTACTGGCGCTCGGCTGCATCGCGATGGTGCCGCTGGGGCTGGCGATGCCCGTGCTGCTGGTGCCGGGCTCGCTGCTCGCGGTGTTCGTCTGGCTCGCCGCGGGGCTGTTCGTGATGGGCTTCGTCTACGGGCCGCTCGGCGGCTGGCTGCCCAGCCTGTTCCCGGCGCAGGTCCGCTACACGGGTGTTTCAGTGACCTTCAACCTGGGCGGCATTCTCGGTGGCGGGCTCACCCCGCTGATCGCGCAGACCCTGGTCGAGCGCGGCGGGATCGGCATGGTCGGCTGGTATCTTGCAGGGGCCGCCGGGCTCAGCCTGATCGGGCTGCTGCTCACCCGGCGGCGCTGATCCTTCAGGCGGGGCGAAGCAGGGTCAGCTTCGCCTTGCCATAGACGCGGTCGGCATCGACCACAAAGCCGGCAAGCTCGACATCCTCGGTCTTGCCCGTCTCGATGCTGATCCAGGTGCCCGGGCCGGTCCAGCCGAGCCGCGCCAGCTTGTCGAGCGCGACGATGCCGGCGCCGGTGCCATAGGGCGGGTCCATCAGGATCAGGTCTAGCGGCGCGCGGGCAGGGCCCAGCGCCATCACCGAGCCGGGGCGGACATCGGTGCCCTTGGCGCCCAACTTGGCGATGTTGGCCTTGAGCGCATCGAGCGCGGCGCGGTCCTGCTCGACAAACAGGCACGAGGCGGCACCGCGCGACAGTGCTTCCAGCCCGAGCGCGCCCGATCCGGCGAAGAAATCGCCCACTGCGAGCTCGTCGAAGCTGCCGAGCCGCGAGGCGAGCATCGAGAACAGCGCCTCGCGGGTGCGATCGGCGGTGGGGCGGGTGGTGTCGCCCTTGGGCGCGGCGAGCGGGCGGCCGCGCCAGTCTCCAGCGATGATCCGCATCAGCTGCGCCCCCTCGGCGGACGGCCGGGACCGCCGGGCCGTTGCGGGCGATTGCCCCCGCCGCTGCCGCCGGGCCGCGGCGTGCGCGGACGTTCGGACGTGGTACCACCGCCGGGACGCGGTGTGCGAGGGCCGCGCGGGCGCTCGCCCTCGTCGCCGCCGAACCGCGACGGGCGTGGTGCTCGGTTGCGGTCGGCTCCGTCGCCGCGCGGCTCTGCGCCCCGCGGCCCACGCGGCCGTTCGCCGTCATTTCCGCCGAACCGAGCGGGCCGCGGCCCGCGACTGCGTTCGGCCGAGTCGCTGTCAACTCGGGCTGTCCGCGGGCCTCGAGAACGATCCCCGTCGGCACCGCCGAAGCGCGACGGGCCGGCGGGACGACCGCTCTCGCCACTGCGCGACCAAGTCCGCTCGCCGTCCCGCGGCGTGCGCGGGCGCTCGGCACCCTGCTCGCCGCGCGCATCACGGCGGCCACGGGGCCGATCGACCAGATCGCCAGCGCGCGGCTCGCGGGTGTCGCGGAAGGACTTGGCGCGGGCGGCACGCGCGGGCTTGCCGACACCGCCCTCGCTGCCTTCGCGGACGCCGAGCCGCCCGCCGGTGCGCGGCCGTTCCTCGTCGTCCTTGGGCTTGGCCTTGGGGGTGGCGCGGGCGGTGAATACCGGTCCTTTTGCCACGGGGGCGGGCTTGGCGATGCGGCGACGCCCTTGGGGTTCGACCTTGGCAGGCTTCTCGACCGGCTCGATCGCGCGCTGGCGGGTGGCGAACTGCAGGTTGGACGCCGCCTTGCCGCCGCCGGCTTTGCCCAGCACGGTGCGGAAGGTGATCAGATCGGCCTGGCGGATCTCGTCGACATCGCCCGTGGGAAGATCGTTCAAGTAGAAGGGGCCATAGCGGGTGCGGATCAGCCGGCTGACCTGGAGCCCGAGGAATTCGAGGACGTTGCGGACTTCGCGGTTCTTGCCCTCGGTCAGCGTCATCTCGATCCAGAGATTGGCGCCGGTCCGCCGCTCGATATTGGCGTTGATCGGCCCGTAGCGGACGCCCTCGATCTCGATGCCGAGCATCAAGTCCTCGAGCTGCTCCTGGCTCACCTGGCCATAGGCACGGGCGCGATAGGTGCGCTCGACGCCGCTCGCCGGCAGCTCCATCTCGCGCTTGAGCTCGCCGTCGGTGGTGAGCAGCAGCAGGCCTTCGGTGTTGAGGTCGAGTCGGCCGACCGGCATCACCCGCGGCAGCCCCTCGGGCATCCGATCGTAGATGGTCGGGCGGCCGGTGAAGTCGCGCTCGGCAGTGAGCAGGCCGGCGGCCTTGTGGTAGCGGAACAGCCGCGCAGGAGTCGCCGCGGCGACGGGATTGCCGTCGACGGTGACGCCGTGGAGCGAGGTGAGGATGGTCGCGGGGGTATCGAGGGTGGTGCCGTTGAGCGCGATGCGCCCCTCGGCGATCATCCGCTCGATCTCGCGCCGCGAGGCGATGCCGGCACGGGCGAGGAGCTTGGCGATACGCTGCGGCGTACCGGCGGTTTTGATAGGCTTGGAGTCAGACACCGCAGCGCTATAGCGATTTCGACGGTGCTGGCAAAAATATATACGGTGCCAGTTTGTGACTTGCGCGTTACGGGCTTTGCCAAGCGGTTGATTCGGGGGCGCAACTAGGATGCTGTTCGGAAGGAAGAAGCGGCGGATCGAACATCTGCTCGTCGTCGAGGACGAGCCGCTGGTGGCGTTCGATACCGAGCATTTCCTCCGCGAGTCGGGTTTCACCATCGTCGCGACCGTCGACTCGGTGGCGGATGCGACCCGGATCGTCGATACCCATGAGGTGCTGGATCTGGTGCTGGCCGACATCAACCTGGCAGATGGGAGCGGGATCGAGGTGGCGCGCAATGCTTTCGCGCGCGGGGTGCCGGTGCTGTTCGTGACCGGCGCCTGCCCGGCGGATGCGCGGGCGCTCGCGGCGGGATGCCTCGCCAAACCCTATGCGCAGCGCGATCTGGTGCTGGCGATCAATGCGATCGAGGCGGTGCTGGAAGGCGGCAAGATACCGCGCCGCCTGCCCAGCAGTTTCAACCTGTTCCTGGGCGGCTGACGCCGATCAGTGGACGAACAGCGTCACGACCACCCCGGCCCAGGCGAACACCGAGGCGAGCACCGCGAGGTTCGCGACCATTTCCTGCGGCGAGGCCTGCTTGGCGGATGCGGCGGCGCGGGTGCGGGTACGGGACATAGCGAACTCCTTTGTCGATCCCGGCGTTATAGCACCCCTTCCTGAACAGAAGCCTGACCGAAGGGGCGAGTCGCACCGATCACCGGCATGTTGTCGCACGAAACCCACGCATCGACCGCATCGTGGAAAACGCGGACCCCCTGTTCGAGCTGGCCGAGCGTCACCTGCTCGATCGCGCCCGCTTCGAGGCCCTGCTGGGCGAGCGCGCAAGCCCGGAAATCCTCGGATGCGAACACCCCGCCGTCGAGCAACTGCCAGCTGCGCTCCCAATGGTCGCGGGCCTTGTCGGTGGCGGGGGCCTCGGGGATCAGCATGAAGTCCTCGACCCAGACCTCGTCCACCGCGCGCGGCATCAGCACCATCAGGTTGATGTAATCGGGGCTTACGGCGAGCACGGCGCCGGGAAACATCTGGTAGGTATAGGTGATCGCACCGCGCAGGGTGGGCCAGTCCTCCGACTCGAGTGCGGCGATGCTCGCGGCACGTCCCACCGCCGAGCGCTGGTGCGGCCCGATGCGGTCGGCGGCGGAGACGCCGTCCTGGAAGAAGGGGGCGATGCTGCCGGCGTGGAGGCGCTGGATATGGTAGCTCTCCAGGAAGGCGTCCATCACCAGCTTCCAATTGGCCGGCACGCGGTGGGTGCGCCGGCGGAAGCAATGCTGGCCCGCAAGATCGAACGCGGCGAAATCCTCCGCCAGCGTGCCGGCATGGGTGAAATCGGCGGCTTCGTCGAAGGCGAACCAGATCAGCCCGCCGGCCTCGTGGGTGGGCAGGCGGCGCAGCGCGAACGCGGCCCTGTCGAGGCCGGGAAACGCCTCGGCCCGGGGTATCCCGGCGAGGCGGCCGTCGAGCGTGTAGCTCCAGGCGTGATAGGGGCAGACGAGGCGGGGGGCGGTGACCGCGTCGCACCCTTCCACCAGCCGCGTGCCGCGATGGCGGCAGACGTTGAGGAAGACATGCGCCGCGCCCTGCTTGTCGCGCGTGATCAGCAGCGGCTTGCCGAAACCGTCGTGCGGGACGGCCATACCGGGCTCGGGCAGCAAGGCTGAGGGCGCGAGGACGAGCGGCGCGCGATCGAAGATACGCGCGCGCTCGGCGGCGAAGCGTTCGGAGCTGGTATAAACGCTCGCGTCGATGTGCCTTATCGGGCCCGCACCGACGTCGCCGCCTTGCGCCAGCATCGCCGCCAGCGCGCGCTGGCCCTGGGTCGGTGCGTTCATGGCTATCCTCTCCCGAATTTTCGGCTAGTTTCGCGCCTCTATGCCGAACCAACAAGCCCCCATCGCGGCGAACGACCGCGCCAGCACCTTCTATGTCCTCGCCCAGGCGGCGCTTGTCGCAGGGCTCTTGCTGCTGGCGGTGCCTTGGGTGCGCATCGGCGGCGCGGTACTGCCGGGCTATGGCTTCGCGGCGGGCTGGAGCGACGGCGCCGCCAAGCTCGCGCCGTCGATGACCTTCCTGCTCGGCCTGCTCGCGCTGGGCGCAACGCTGGTGCTGAGCATCGCCTGGCGCCGTCGGGGCGGGGCGAGCCTGCTCGTCGCCGGAAGCCTCGTCGGCGCGGCGCTGCTGGCGCTCGCGGTGCTGTTCACGCTGTTCTCGCCGCCCAAGTCGCTGGCGGGGGCGCCGCTCTCGCTCGACTGGGGCGGCGGCGCTGCGCTCGCGGCGTTCGTCGCGGCATTCCTCCTCGCCAAAACGGCGGCGCCGGCGGACTGGCGCGCGGACCTGCCCGAGGGTGTGCGGCCCTATTTCGCAAAGGGGCCGCTCGCCTCCTTCGCGCTCGGCGTCTCGTCGGGCTTCCCGTTCGCGATGATCGGAGCGACCCTCACCACGCGGCTTGCGCAGACCGGCATCGACAAGTCGACCGTCACCGCGTTCACGCTCGCCATCCTCGTCTACAACTTCAAGTTCCTCTGGGCGTGGATCGTCGACAGCGTGCCGATCCCGGTCCTCGGGCGACTGGGCCAGCGCGTCTCGTGGCTCATCGTGGCCGGCCTGCTGGTGGTCGCGGCGACCATCAACCTCGCGCTGGTCGTGCCCGATCCGGCGAACATCTGGCCGACGGTCACCGCGGCGGTGCTGATGGGCGCGGCGGGCGCCACCTATGACATCGTCATCGACGGCTACCGCATCGAAGTGCTCCAGCCGCACGAGCTCGGCTATGGCTCGGGCATGTCGCAATATGGCTGGCGGATCGGCTCGGTTGCGGCGGGTGCGATCGCGCTGGTCGTGGCGGGGCAGGCGGGCTGGACCGCAGGTTATGCCGCCTGCGCCGTGTTCGCGCTGCCCGCGATCCTCACCGGCCTGATCGTCGGCGAGCCCGCGCGGCACCGCGCGCCTGCCGAGCGGCGCAGCATCGCGACGGTGGCGCGAGGCATCTGGGGACCGTTCGTCCAGTTCTTCGCTCGCGAGGGCGCGCTGATCGTGCTGCTGTTCATTCTGGTCCACAAGATCGGCGACACGCTGGCCAACCTCACCTTCCGGCTGCTGTTCAACGATCTCGGCTTTTCCAATGACGAGATCGCCTTCTACGACGTGTCGCTGGGCTTCCTCGCGTACATGCTCGGCATCTTCCTCGGCGGCGTGCTGTATGCGCGGATGGGGATGAAGCGATCGGTGATGCTGAGCCTGATCCTGATGGCCGTCTCCAACCTCAGCTTCGCGGCGCTCGCGGCGGCGGGGCATTCCAACCTCGGAATGGCGGGCGCGATCGGCTTCGAGAACATCGCCAGCGGCGTCGGCGGGGTGGTGGTGATCGCCTATTTCTCGGCGCTGACCGACCTGCGCTTCACCGCGGCGCAATATGCGCTGATCTCGGCGGGCGCGAGCATCGTCGGCCGGTTCATCACCGGCACGACGGCGGGCAGCCTGATCGAGGCGATGGGCTATGCGAATTTCTACCTGTTCACCACCGTCATCGCGCTGCCGGGCGTCGCGCTCTACTGGTGGATGATGCGCAGCGGGCTGGTCGACCGCTCGATCGGCAGCGCGGGCCAGGCGCGCTAGGCGCTCACGGCTCCAGCGGCAGCGCCAGGTCGGCGAAGCTCTGCGCCAGCGCGTGCGCGGTCGGCAGCAGGCCGGTGGCGTCGCGCACGCCGATCAGGTCGGCGAGCAGCAGCGCGGCGGCGTGCGGGTTGGTGCGGACCTTGCCCAGCGCGCCGATCAGCGCCGCCTCGGACGCGGTCATGCGCGGGCAGCACCAAGGGGCGATCTGCACCGGGCCCGTGGCCATGGCCGACATCTCGTGCATCAGCGCGCGGAGCAGCATCAGCGGGCGACGAAAACCCTTGCCGAACGCGACGAGGAAGGCGTGCGCGGTGCTGGCGTCGTGCAGTCCGTTGCCGCCGGTCTGGCGGACGCCGAACAGCAGCAGCCGCACGCCCGGATCCTCGGGCTGGAGCTGGGGCAGGGCGGTGACGAGGGTCTGGACGGACGGCTGCATGTGATTCTCCGATGGGCGTCGGAGCAATCATCGCATTCTGTTATTAATAGTCAATCGCAATAAGGCGGGTTGCGGCGTCAGTCGGGCAATTCGCCGTTCGCCTCCAGCACCACGCCCGCCAGATAGAGCGAGCCGAGGATGAGGACCGCGCTCGGCGGGGCTCCTGCGATGCGGTGTGCAACGACGTGGAGCGCGTCGGGGACGTGCTCGGCGGTACCGGTAACGGGCACCCCGAGCCGCGCGACCAGCGCCGCAAGCTCGGCAGGCGCATGATGGGCATGGCCGGGGATGGGCACCGTGGTCACGCTCGCCAGCCGGGCGGCGAGGGGCGCGATCAGGCCTTCCGGGTCCTTGTTGGCGAGCATGCCCAGCACGAGGTGGCAGGGGCGGTCGGCAGCAACCGCGGCCACCGTTCCCGCGATCGCAGCGCCCGCGGCGGCGTTGTGGCCACCGTCGAGCCAGACCGGCGTGCCGGCGGGCAGCGGCGCGGTCAGCGGGCCGTCGCCGAGCCGCTGCATGCGCGCCGGCCAGCGGGCGCCGGTCGCCGCAGCGGCGAGGGCGGTATCTGGGATGGCCAGCGCGTCCTGGTGGCGCAGCATCGCGATGGCGAGCGCGAGATTGCCGGGCTGGTGGGGGCCGGACAGCGTCGGCAGCGGGGTTTCCACCGTTCCCTTCGCGTCGCGGTAGATCAGGCGATCGCCTTCCACTCCATAGTCCCAGTCCGCGCCCTCCGCGAGGACCGGCACGCCTGCCCCCGCAATCACCTCGGCGATTTCGGGAGCATAGCGCATCGTCACCAGCGGCACGCCGGGTTTGGCGATGCCGGCCTTCTCGCGCGCGATCTGCGGCAGCGTGTCGCCGAGAAACGCCTGATGGTCGATGCCGAGTTGCGCGATGCCGGTGGCGATCGGCGCGGGGACGACGTTGGTGGCGTCCAGCCGCCCGCCCAGGCCGACCTCGATCACGCAGGCATCGGCGGGGGTGCGCGCGAAGGCGAGGAAGGCGGCGGCGGTGGTGACCTCGAAGAAGCTCGCGCCGATATCGCCGCCGGCATCGAGCACCTCGGCGAGCAGCGGGGCGAGGGTGGCGTCGTCGATCAGCGTGCCGGCGAGGCGGATACGCTCGTTGAAGCGGACGAGGTGCGGGCTGGAATAGACATGGACGCGCAGACCCGCTGCTTCGAGTGCTGCGCGGAGAAAGGCGCAGGTCGAACCCTTGCCGTTGGTCCCGGCGACATGCAGCACCGGCGGCAGGCGGAGATGCGGGTTGCCGACGCGCTCCAGCAGACGGGTGATGCGGTCCAGGCCGAGAATGTCGGCGCCGGGGGAGAGCAGGGTCAGCCGGTCGAGCTGGGCTTGCACGGCGGGATCGGTGGAGCGAGCGAAATCGGGCATGTCGCTTATGAACTCAGCCCCTCCTCGTTTGAGGAGGGGTTGGGGTGGAGGGATTCCAGAACGAACATTAGTCTCGGTGAGACACGGCCCCACCCCAAACCCCTCCCCCGAGGGGGAGGGGCTTAGGCAGGATTACGCCGCCGCGCGGGCCTCGCAGAGCAGGCCGATCAGCTGGCCGAGCGTGTCGCGCAGGTCGCGGCGGTGCGTCACCATGTCGACCAGGCCGTGGTCGCGATAATATTCGCTGGTCTGGAAGTCGTCGGGCAGCTTCTCGCGGATCGTGTTCTCGATCACGCGGCGACCGGTGAAGGCGAGCGTCGCGCCCGGCTCGGCGATCTGGACGTCGCCCAGCATCGCATAGGCGGCCATCACGCCGCCCGAGGTCGGATCGGTCAGCACGACGATATAGGGCAGGCCCGCATCGTGGAGCATCTCGATCGCCACGGTGGTGCGCGGCATCTGCATCAGGCTGAGAATGCCCTCCTGCATGCGCGCGCCGCCCGAGGCGGTGAAGACGATATAGGGCGCCCGCGCGGCAATCGCGGTTTCGACGCCGGCGATGAACGCCTCGCCCACCGCCTGGCCCATCGATCCGCCCATGAAGGCGAAGTCCTGCACGCCGATCACCGCCTTGTGGCCGTGGATCGTGCCGCTGGCGTTCTGGAACGCGTCCTGCTCACCGGTGCTCGCCCGCGCTGCCTTGATCCGTGCCGTATAGGGCTTGGAGTCGCGGAACTTCAGCGGGTCCTCGGCGACCTTGGGGCTGGGCAGCAGGGTGAACTTGCCCTCGTCGAACAGCTGCTCGAACCGCTTGGTCGCGCCGATGCGATCGTGGAAATCGCAATGCGGGCAGACATTCTGGTTCTCCTCGAATTCCTTCATGAAGACCATCTGTCCGCATCCCTTGCACTTGTGCCAGAGATTGTCGGGGCTCTCCTCGCCACGGGTGGTGACATAGGCGAGCGCGTTGCGGACGCGCGTAATCCAGCTCATGCGACTTCCTTGCGTGCGGCGACCAGCGCCGTCTTCAGCGTAGCGATATAGGCACGGACGGGCTCCGCCGCATCCGCGCCGTGGCGGCCGACCAGCTCGACGATCGCGCTGCCCACGACGACCCCATCGGCAACGCGGCCGATGGCGGCGGCCTGTTCGGGAGTGCGGACGCCGAAGCCCACCGCGATCGGCAGGTCGGTCGCGGCCTTGAGGCGGGCGACCGCTGCTTCGATCGAGGCCGTGGCGGCCTGCTGCAGCCCGGTGATCCCGGCGACCGAGACATAATAGAGGAACCCCGAGGCGCCCTCCAGCACCGCCGGCAGCCGTACCGCATCGGTGGTGGGCGTGGCGAGGCGAACATTGCCGAGCCCGGCGGCGCGGAGCGCTTCGCCCAGGCTGTCGTCTTCCTCGGCGGGAATGTCGACGCAGATCGCACCGTCGACGCCGGCGTCGCGGGCGGCATTGGCGAACCATTCGGGCCCGCGGCGCGTCATCGGGTTGGCATAGCCCATCAGCACCAGCGGCACGTCCGGATGGCGCGCGCGGAACGCGGCGGCGACGGCGAGCACGTCCGCCGTGGTGGTGCCGGCGGCGAGGCTGCGCAGGTTCGCCGCCTGGATCGCCGGGCCGTCCGCCATCGGATCGGTGAACGGCATGCCGAGCTCGATCACGTCGGCGCCGCCCGCGACGAGCGCGTCGAGGATCGCCGCGGTCGCGCCCGGCGTCGGATCGCCGGCGGTGACGAAGGTCACCAGCGCGGCGCGACCCTGATCGGCGGCGCGGGCAAAGGCGTTGGCGAGCCGGGTCACATCTTCACTCCCAGGGCATCGGCCACCGTGAAGATGTCCTTGTCGCCGCGACCGCAGAGATTGGCGAGGATCACCTTGTCGCGCGGCATGGCGCGGGCGACCTTGGCCACTGCGGCGATGGCATGGCTCGGCTCGAGCGCGGGGATGATACCCTCGGTGCGGCAGAGCAGCTGGAAGGCGTCGAGCGCCTCGGTGTCGGTCACCGCCGTATAGTCGACGCGGCCGATGTCGCGCAGCCAGGCGTGCTCGGGGCCGATGCCCGGATAGTCGAGCCCCGCCGAGATCGAATGCGCCTCGGTGATCTGGCCGTCCTCGTCCTGCAGCAGATAGGTGCGGTTGCCGTGGAGGATGCCCGGCGCGCCGCCGGCGAGGCTGGCGGCGTGGCGCTTGTCGAGCCCTTCGCCCGCAGCCTCGACGCCGAGCATCTTCACGTCCGCATCGTCGAGAAACGGATGAAACAACCCGATCGCGTTCGACCCGCCGCCGATCGCGGCGACCAGCAGGTCGGGCAGCTTGCCGGTGCGTGCCAGCATCTGCGCGCGCGCCTCGCGGCCGATCACCGACTGGAAGTCGCGGACCAGCTCCGGATAGGGGTGCGGGCCGGCGGCGGTGCCGATGATGTAGAAGGTGTCCTCGACGTTCGCGACCCAGTCGCGCAGGCCCTCGTTCATCGCGTCCTTGAGAGTCGCCGCGCCCGAGGTGACCGGCACCACTTCGGCGCCGAGCAGCTTCATCCGGAACACGTTGGGCTGCTGCCGCGCCACGTCGGTCGCACCCATGTAGATGACGCAGGGAAGGCCGAAGCGCGCGCAGACGGTGGCGGTGGCCACGCCGTGCTGGCCGGCGCCGGTCTCGGCGATGATCCGCGTCTTGCCCATGCGACGGGCGAGGAGAATCTGGCCGATGCAATTGTTGATCTTGTGCGCGCCGGTGTGGTTCAGCTCGTCGCGCTTGAACCAGACCTCCGCGCCCATGCCGTCGGGCGCGCTCTCGCGCAGCGCCTCGGTCAGCCGCTCGGCATAATAAAGCGGGCTGGGGCGACCGACATAATGTTCGAGCAAATCGTCGAACTCGGCCTGGAAGGCGGGATCGGCCTTGGCGGCGGTATATTCGCGCTCCAGGTCGAGGATCAGCGGCATCAGCGTCTCGGCGACGAAGCGTCCGCCGAACTGGCCGAAATGCCCGCGGTCGTCGGGCTGGGCGCGGAAGGAGTTGGGTGCGGTCATGATCGGGCCACGGCTTTAAGGAATGCGGCGATCTTGTCCACATCCTTGATGCCCGGCGCGGCCTCGATGCCCGAAGAGACATCCACGACACGGGCACCGGTGACGCGGATCGCCTCGATTACATTGCCCGCGTCGAGCCCGCCGGAGAGGATCCAGGGCAGGGGATGGGTGAAGCCGTCGAGCAGGGTCCAGTCGAAGCGCAGGCCGGTGCCGCCGGGGACCTTGGCGCCTTCGGGGGCCTTGGCGTCGTAGAGCAGCCGGTCGGCGGCGCCGCGAAAGGCAGCGGCGGGGACGAGATCGGCGCGGGTCTTCACCGCGAGCGCGGCCCAGGTCTCGCGGCCGGTGCGCGCCTTCACGGCGGCGGCGCGCTCGGGGCTGACCTTGTGGAGCTGGATCACGTCCAGCCGCCCGGCGGCAATCGCCGCGTCGAGCAGCGCATCGTCGGGATCGACGAACACGCCGACGCGGGCGACATGCCCCGGCACGCGCGCGGCAAGGCCCTGCGCCTTGTCGAGGCTCAGGTGGCGCGGGCTGGGCGGGAAGAAGACGAAGCCGATATGACTGGCCCCATCGGCTACGGCGGCGTCGAGCGTCTCGAGCGTGGACAGGCCACAGATTTTCGCGGTTGCGGGCATCGCTGCCCTGTAGGCGCTAGACCAGCTTCTTGGCCAGCACCGTCATGAACAGCGGCGGATCCAGCGGGATCGGGAAGTCGCAGCGCGCGCCGGTTTCGGCATAGCCGCGGCGCACATAGTAATCGATCAGCTTGCGGCGTTGCTCGATCACCGTCATCTCCATCCGCGTGCAGTCAAGGACGGTGCGGGCATGCGCCTCGGCGGCGGCGATCAGCTGGCGGCCGAGCCCCGCGTCCTGGCGCAGCGGATCGATGCAGAGCAGGCCCAGATAGGCCGTCCCGCCGCCCCGGTTCGCGACGTTGACGCAGCCGATCGCAGTCTCACCTTCCCAGGCGCCGAGCAGCACCTGCGCCGGATCTTCGACGATGGCGTTGAGGGTCGGCAGATCGGTGCGCGGGCCCTCGATCAGGTCGGCCTCGTGCGTCCAGCCCTGGCGGGCGGTTTCGCCGCGATAGGCGCGCTCGATCACGGGGTGGATCGCCGGCAGGTCGGCAGTGGTGGCGGGGCGGATGGTAGGAGCCATGGTCCCCTTGGGGGAGGGAGGGGACCCGCTGCCGGAGGCAGTGGGGAGGGTGAGGGGGGCCTTGCGGCGAGTTACAAGGTCGCCGCGATCGCCCGCGCTGCTGCGTCCGGATCCTCGGCCTGGGTAATCGGCCGGCCGATCACCAGGATCGACGCCCCGGCATTGACCGCGCTGCGCGGCGTGACCACGCGCTTCTGGTCGCCGACATGCGCATCGGCCGGGCGCACGCCGGGGACGACGAAGAAGCCGTCCTTCCACGCCGCATGCGCCGCCTTCACCTCTTCGCCCGAGCAGACGATGCCGTCGACACCCGCCGAGCGGGCGAGCTCGGCCAGCCGCATCACCTGCTCGTGCGGATCGGGCTTGAGGCCGATCGACGTCATGTCGTTGCCGTCGAGGCTGGTCAGCATCGTAACCGCGACGACCTTGGTGCCCTCGGGCGCGGCCGCCTTGGCGTCCTCCAGCATCGCCCGGCCGCCGGCGGCATGCACCGTCAGGATCGCCGGATTGAGCGGCCGCAGCGCCTGGATCGCCTTGGCGACGGTGTTGGGAATGTCGTGAAACTTGAGGTCGAGGAAGATCGGCACGCCGATCTCGGCCATCTCGTGCACGCCGTGGCGGCCGTTCGCCATGAAGAATTCAAGGCCCAGCTTGATCCCGCCGACATGGTGGCGGACCTTCTGGGCGAGCGCCTTGGCCTTTTCCAGCTCGGGCGTGTCGAGCGCGACATAGATGCGGCTGCTCATGCGCGCGGCTCCTCGATGGCGACGGGCTCGGCAACCGGCTCGAAGCGCGGGGCGGGGGTGGCGGGGATGGCGCGCAGGTCGGCGAGCGCGCGCTCCAGCCCGGCGAAGCGCTGCCGCATCCGCCAGCGCAGCGTCTGATAGGCGATCAGCATCGGCAGGAAGCCGGCGAGGAACACGACGATCAGCAAGAGCGGCAGGCTGATATCGGCGACGAGACCGCCCCAGAGCTGGATGCTCACGCGCTGCTCGCCATTGTAGATCACGAACCCGGCGATCACGCCGCCGAGCAGGAGCCACAACAGCACCTTCAGAAACCGCATTCCGCTCCCTTCCTGGCAAACCCTGCGCGCCTTCTAGGCCCGAGGGGGCCCGCTTGCCAAGGCTCAGCCGATTTCGGCGCGCAGTTCGGCGATCAGCCCGGGGATTGCGGTGAGGGCGGGGGCCTCCTCGTCGAGGATCGCGTGGAAGGCGCGGCGCTTGAGGGTGGCGATCTGCTCGGCATCGGGGCGCGCTTCCCGGTCGAGCGTGGACAGCACGATGTCGATCAGCCGGTCGGCGCCGTTGAGGCGACCCCAGAGATAGTCGTTTTCGCGGTACGCGCGGCTGAAGAACGCGCCGAAATTGTTGAACTGGTTGCCCTTGAGCATCGCCGCGACGCCGCCGGTGCGGATCGCCTTGGCGTCCTCGGGTGAGATCCGGTCGACGCGGATCGGGTCGAACTCGTCCATGCCTTCGCCCTGGAGCAGCGGCAGCGTCGCGATGTCGAAGAAGGGGAAGCCGAGATAGGCGAGCAGCATCGGCCGCCGCAGCTCCTTCGACAGCGCGCTGAACCCGGCGGAGAGCACCTCATCAGTCTGCCGGTCGAGCGCGCGGAGCTGCATGCGCTCGGCAAGCGTGTCGAGCACCATGGCGGGATCGCCCGCCAGCTTGTCCTGGAGATCGGCGAAGGTGTCCGAGCGCTTGAGCTCGAGATAGGCGGCGAGCGCGCCGTAGATCGCGTCCCGCATCGGCCGCATCGCGCCCCGCGGGGCGGACTGCTCGAGTTCGGCGAGTCGCCGGGCGAGCAGTCGCAGGCGGCGGATGCGGAAGCCGAGGTCGTGGCCGCGCAGGAAGTCGAGTGCTTCGGGCGAGGCGCCGCCGGGCAGCGACGCGCCGAAGCGGTCGGCCCCGCGCGTCCGCACCGTTTCGCGCAGCCGGCGTCCGAGCGAGCGGAGCCGCGATCCGTCCTGCTGTCCGGCAAGCGCCTGGAGCAGGCGCGCGGTCCGGTCGATCGCGCCGTCGACCTTGAGCAGCGCATAGGCGGTATGGCCGTAGCCCGCCTTCGCCGCGGCAGCGACCTGCGCGCGCTTGCGCCACGCAGCGAGCCGCTTGGGCGTCGGGTAATCGAGCCACAGCGTATAGCCGAACAGCGACTCGACCTGCGCCTCCACCTCGGCGCGGATCTCGGAGACGATCGCGAGCATCCGCTCGATCCGGTCCGAGCGGGCGGCGATCACATCGAGATTGTCACGGATCGGCTGCTTGCGCGGCAGTTCCGACAGCGCGCCGATCAGCGTCGAGAAGAAGCCCGGGCGCTCGCGGCGTGGCCCGTAGAAGTCGAACCGCATGTCGGGCGTGGGATCGAGGAAGACGAAGCGCCGGTCGACCTGGCGGCGGGCAGGGCGCTCGCGCAGCGCGTCCATCGCCGGCCCGAACGGCGCGTTGGCCAGCACCGATCCGTCGATCAGCACGGCTTTCTCGGCGCGGCTCTCCGCCCATTGCTCGGGCAGCGCGCGCTGCAGGAAAGCGTCGCGTCCCGCCCAGGCCTCGCCGCGATCGGCGAGCACCTTGTCGAGCTCCTCCACCATCAGCGGCGGGAAGGCACCGGGGAAGCTGGAGGTCGCGCGGGCGGCAAAGCCCAGCGCGGCGGGATGGGCGATGCCGGTACCGCGGCCGTGATCGGTGAAGCTGAAGACGAGGCGATGCTCGGTCTCCACCACTTCCGGGGGCGTGTTGAGCCGCAGCGTCTCGGCATGGCCGCGAAAATCGGTGGCGGTGACGAACAGGTCGAGCGGCTGGCCTTCGGGCAGCAGCCGGCGCTCGGCGGGGCCCCGGGCCATCTTGTCAAAGGCGGCGAGCAGCGTCTTGAGCAATTGCTCGCCGCCGAAGGGCGGCTCGAACCAGCGCGAGCGAACGAAGCGTTCGAGCTTTTCGCGCACCTCAGCGCGTGCCCCGGCCTCCACCGTTTCCTCGACGCCATGCTCGCGGTTGGAGAGCATCCAGGCGATCGGCTTGGCCCAGATCTTGGCGAAGCGGTGCGACGGCCCCTGGCTCGGCGCCAGCAGCGCGTCGACATCGGCATGGTCGAGCCACATCGCCGTCAGCGGGTCGAGCGACTGGCCGGTGGCGATCGCCTGCGCGAGGAACACCGCGTTGATCCCGCCGGCACTGGCACCCGACAGGATGTCGACCAGCACGCGCAGGTTGAGCCCGCTGCGCTCGCGAATGTCCTCGATGAGCGCGCGATAGACGCTGTGGAGCGGCGTCCCCTCGCGCTCGGCGCAGCTCGCGCGGGCGAGGTGCCACACCTCCTTGGTGATGCCGTGCATGTACACCGCCAGGCTGATCCCGCCATAGCAGACCAGCGCCAGCCGCAGTTCCTTTTCCTGCGTCTCCTGCATCAGCGGTGCCGCACCTCCGCCCAGACGGGGAGGTGGTCGGAGGCGGTGCGCGCCGCCAGGCTGTGGTGCACGCCGGCATCGCCGAACGCCAGTTCGGGCGAGGCCATGATCCGGTCGAGTCGCGCCATCGGGCGGCGCGCGTGGAAGCTCTTGCCGGTGGCGGCGAAGGCGAAATGCTGGGCGAAATCGCGCAGGCAGCCGCGCTCGGCGCTCCATTCGTTGAGATCGCCCATCATCACCGTCGGCATCGGCGGGAGGTCCGCCAGCTGGGTGAGGATCGCATGCGCCTGGCGCCGGCGCCACAGGCCGGACAGATCGAGGTGCATGCCGAGGACGCGCAGCTTCTGTCCCTGGATGCGGAGGTCGGCCATCACCGCGCCGCGCGGCTCCAGCGTCGGCAGATGGAGTGCCGCGCAGCCGAGGATCTCGGCTTCCTTGCGGACCAGCAGCGCGTTGCCGTGCCAGCCCATCGATCGCGCGCGCATGCCGAATTGCACCGGCTTCCAAGGGCTGTGCTCGGCGAGCAGGCTTTGGGTGAGCACCGCCTCGCGCGCGCCGAAGCGGCGATCGGCCTCCTGCAAGGCGATCACGTCGGCGTCGACCTCGAGCAGAACCTCGAGCGTCCTCTCCGGTCGGCGTCGTCGGTCGGTGCCGATCGACTTCCGCATGTTATAGCTGGCGACCTTGATCATCCGCGCCCCTTATCGGCGCGGGCACTATGGCAGCACAAGTCTCAATAACCCGTTTCGCCCCGTTCGCGCTGGCCTGCCGCCGCTTCGGCCGCGGCGAGCAGGCTGCGGCCGGTGGCCTCGGCGGCCTCGGGGGTCATCGCGACGGCGACGCCGTTGGGGCCGTCGAGCAGCACGAGCCCGAGTTCGGCGGTGGCGATCCCGCCTTCTTCCTCCGGCGTGAGCGCCGAGTCCTTGGCCATGTCGGTCATTTCCCCTTGTTCGGTATGAACGAGGATGAACGCGGGATGACGGCCAAATATCCGCGGCGTGTCAGTCGCGGAGCCAGTCGGCGAGCGTTTTGGCGTAGAGTTTGTGCTCCTCCGCCAGAACGCGCGCGGCAAGGCTGTCCGCGGTGTCGCCCGGGAGGATTGGGACCCGCGCCTGGCCGAGCACCTCGCCACCGTCGAGTTCCTCGGTGACGATATGGACCGAAGCGCCCGCCTCGGCGTCGCCGGCCGCGATCGCGCGGGCGTGGGTATCGAGGCCCTTGTACTTGGGCAGCAGCGAGGGGTGAATGTTGACGATCCGCCCGCGCCAGCGCGCGACGAAATCGTCGGACAGCAGCCGCATATAGCCGGCAAGCGCGATCGCCTCGACGCCTGCCGCGCGCAGTGCGGCGTCGATCTTCGCCTCGTACTCGGCCTTGGGCATGCCCTTGGGGCTCTGCGCGAAGGTCGGCACGCCGCGCTCGGCGGCCCAGGCGAGCCCGGCCGCTTCCGGCTTGTCGCTGGCGACCAGCGCGACGGTGTAGGGGCAGTCCGGCGCCGCGGCGGCCTCGACCAGCGAGGCCATGTTCGATCCGCGGCCCGAGATCAGGATGCCGAGTCGCTTCTTCGGACTTGAGGCGCCGGCAGACGCCTCACCCATGGTGCGTGGCGCTCCATGGCGCACGCGCGCTCCAGGTCTCGTCGCCGCCGACCACGGTGCAGCCGCGCTCGCCGGCTTCGATCGTCCCGATGGTGAACACGGTCTCGCCCGCCGCGGTCAGCGCCGCCGACACCGCCTCGGCCTGGTCGGCAGCGACCACCGCGACCATGCCGATGCCGCAGTTGAAGGTACGCGCCATCTCTTCGGGCTCGATATTCCCCTGCGCCTGCAGGAACGCCATCAGCCGCGGCAGCGGCCAGGCATCGGCGTCGATCCGGGCATGGGTGCCCTCGGGCAGCACGCGGGGGACATTCTCGAGCAGGCCGCCGCCGGTGATGTGGGCGAGGCCGTGGATCGTGCCCTTGCGGAGTTCCGGCAGCAGGCTGGCGACATAGATGCGAGTCGGCGCCATCAGCGCGTCGATCAGCAGCCGCTCCTGGTCAAACAGCGCCGGGCGATCGAGCTTCCAGCCCTTGTCCGCCGCGAGTCGCCGCACCAGCGAGAAGCCGTTCGAATGCACGCCGTTCGAGGCGAGGCCGAGCAGCACGTCGCCGGGCGCGATCTTCTTGCCGTCGAGCAGCCGGTCGCGCTCGACCGCGCCGACGCAGAAGCCCGCCAGGTCATAGTCGCCGTCGGCGTACATGCCCGGCATCTCGGCGGTCTCGCCGCCGATCAGCGCGCAGCCGGCCTGGCGGCAGCCTTCGGCGATCGACGCGATCACCCGCTCGGCAACCGCATTGTCGAGCTTGCCGCTTGCATAATAGTCGAGGAAAAACAGCGGCTCGGCGCCCTGGACGATCAGATCGTTGGCGCACATCGCGACAAGGTCGATGCCGACGCCGTCATGATGGTTGTGCTCGATCGCCAGCTTCAGCTTGGTGCCGACGCCGTCGTTCGCGGCGACCAGCAGCGGATCGGTAAAGCCCGCCGCCTTCAGGTCGAAGATGCCGCCGAAGCCGCCCAGATCGGCGTCCGCGCCGGCGCGCCGGGTGGAACGGGCAAGCGGGCCGATCGCGCGCACCAGCGCATTGCCCGCCGCAATCGAAACGCCCGCCTGGGCATAGGTGTAGGGGCCATGGCCCGCCTTGGTCTCGCTCATGGGAGAGCGCCCTAGCCACAACGCGCTTGGATTTCCACGCCCGGTTCGCCAAAAGGGCGCCCGCATGCAGTTTCGCCGTCCCAAAACCGTCCTTGGCGCCCTTTCGGTGCTCGCGCTCGCCGGTGCGGGCATCATGGCGGCACGCGGGCAGGGCGGGGCGCCCGCCGGGCCGGTGGGGGCCGCCGGCAGCTTCGAAGTGAGCGGCGTGAAGGTCGACGTCTCGGGCAAGAGTGCCGAGATCGCGCGCCAGGGCGGCTGGCGGATCGCGCAGCGCAAGGGCTGGTCGATGCTGTCGCAGCAGCTCACCGGCACGCCGGGATCGCTCTCCGATTCGGCCCTGGACGCGATCGTCACCGGCATCGTCGTCGAGCGCGAGCAGATCGGGCCCAATCGCTACATCGCCAGCCTGGGCGTGCAGTTCGATCGCGCCAAGGCGGGCTCGATCCTGGGCGTGTCGATCGCGGTCACCCATTCGCCGCCGATGCTGCTGGTGCCGCTGCAATATTCGGGCGGCGTCGGGCAGGTGTTCGAGCGCGACACCGCCTGGGCGCGCGCCTGGAACCGGCTGCGCGCCGCGGGCAGCACGATCGACTATGTCCGCCTGCGCGGCACCGGCGCGGACAAGCTGCTGGTCGATACCGGGCAGACGCTCCGCCATGGCCGCAACTGGTGGCGGACGATCCTCGACCAATATGGCGCGGTCGACATGCTCGTCGCCGAGGTGCAGCTGCGCCGCGACTATCCGGGCGGGCCGATCGTCGGCATCTTCTCGGCGACGCACGGCCCGGACAAGGATCCGATTACCAGTTTCGCGCTGCGGATCGACAATGGCGACGCGATCGACGCGCTGTTCGACACCGCCGTCGCGCGCATCGACAAGGCCTATCAGGCGGCGCTGGCCGCCGGCCGGCTCCATACGGACGCAGTGCTCGCCGCGCGGCCCCCGGTCGCCCAGCCGGCCGCGCCGGCACCCGAGGAAGTGCCGCTGCCGACGCCGCTGCCGAGCGTGGAGGCCACGCCGGGCGCCACCGCCGCGACCACGTCGCTGTCGGTCCAGGTCGAGACGCCCAATGCCGCTGCGGTCAACGCGTCCGAAAGCGCCGTGCGCGGCGTGCCGGGTGTGCGCAGTGCCACCACCACCAGCCTCGCGCTGGGCGGCATCTCGGTGATGCGCGTCGCGTTCGACGGATCGCAGGCTGCGCTGCGCGCCGCGCTCGAGTCGCGCGGCTGGAGCGTGCAGGAAGGGCCGGGCGTGCTCCGCATCCGTCGCGGGGCCGCGCCGCAGGCATCGCCGACCCCCAAGGCGCAATGAGCCAGCTTCGCCTGCCGCTGGGGCTGCCCGAGGCGAGCGAGACGGACTTCCTGGTCAGCGACTCGAACGCCCGCGCCGTCCAACAGCTCGAACATTGGGCGACCTGGCCCGTCATGGCCGCGCTGCTGGTGGGCCCGCGAAAGTCCGGCCGCAGCCTGCTCGCGCGGATCTTTGCCGCCAAGAACGGCGCGACGATCATCGACGATGCCGAGCGCGCCGACGAGGCCGACATCTTCCATGCCTGGAACGACGCCCAGGGCGCGCGTCGCCCGCTGCTGATCGTCGCCGACGCCGCGCCGCCGCTCTGGGAGGTGACGCTGCCCGATTTGCGCTCGCGCCTCGCCGCCTCGCCGTTGCTCGAGATCGGCCCGCCCGACGACGCGCTGATCCCGCTGCTGCTCGAACGCGCCTTCACCCGGCACCTGCTCCACGCGACCCCGGCCGTGATCGCCTGGATCGCCAGGCGGATCGAGCGCAGCCATGTCGCCATCCTGCGCGTTGCCGACGTGCTGGAGATGGAGACCGACGGCCGTTTGTCGATCCCGGTGGTGAAGACTACACTCCAGGCTGCAAGCCTTTTGACGCATTCCGACGATAGCGAGAGCGAATGACCGAATCCGCCGCACCTGCGACCATCGCCCCCGCCGATCCCACCGAAGCACGCTATTTCAACCGCGAGCTCTCCTGGCTGGCCTTCAACCGCCGCGTGATGGAAGAGGCGTGCAACCCCGCGCATCCGCTGCTGGAGCGGCTGCGCTTCCTCTCCATCTCGGGGAGCAATTTCGACGAATTCTTCATGGTCCGCGTGGCGGGCCTGATGGGCCAGCAGCTGCAGAATATCGACACCCGCTCGGCCGACGGGCTCACCCCGGCGCAGCAGCTGGAGGCGATCTCGGCCGAAGCCGCGACGCTTGCCGACGAGCAGCAGGCAGTGTGGGTGGACATTCGCGCACAGCTTGCGGTGGCGAACATCTTCGTGCTCGAAGCCGATGCGATCGAGGGCGAGACCGAACAATGGCTCGCCAATCACTTCCGCGAGCAGATCTTCCCGATCCTGACCCCGCAGGCGCTCGATCCCGCCCACCCGTTCCCGTTCATCCCCAATCAGGGATCGAGCGTGATCTTCAACCTGCTGCGCAAGTCCGATCGCGAGCCGATCCAGGAACTGGTGATGTTGCCGACGACGCTCAAGCGCTTCGTCCGCTTGCCAGGCAGCCCAGCGCGCTACGTCGCGATCGAGACGCTGATCAAGCATTTCTGGGGGCTGCTCTTCCCCGGCTACGAGATGCTCGCCGCCGCCACCTTCCGCGTGCTGCGCGACAGCGACATCGAAATCGAGGAGGAGGCCGAGGATCTGGTCCTTACCTTCCGCTCGGCGATCAAGCGGCGTCGCCGTGGCCGCGTGATCCGTCTGGAGATGGAGGAGGGCATCGCCCCCGATCTCGAAGCGGTGCTCAAGGAAGAGCTGGGCGGCAGCGATGCGCTGCTCACCGAGACGGGCGGCTTTCTCGGCGTCGGCGACCTTTCGATGCTGGTCGACGAGGACCGGCCGGACCTGAAATTCACCCCCTTCTCCGCGCGCTTCCCCGAACGGATCCGCGAATATGGCGGCGATTGCTTCGCGGCGATCCGCGCCAAGGATATCATCGTCCACCACCCGTACGAGACGTTCGACGTCGTGCTCAGCTTCCTCCAGCAGGCGGCGGCGGACCCGGACGTGGTGGCGATCAAGCAGACGCTCTATCGCGCCGGCAAGCAGCCCGCGGTCATCAACGCGCTGATCGCCGCCGCCGAAGCCGGCAAGTCGGTCACCGCGGTGGTCGAGCTCAAGGCCAGGTTCGACGAGGAGCAGAACCTCTATTGGGCGACCGCGCTGGAGCGGGCGGGCGTGCAGGTCGTCTATGGCTTCATCGACTGGAAGACCCACGCCAAGGTCTCCATGGTCGTGCGCCGCGAGGGCGATCGCTATCGCACCTACTGCCATTTCGGCACGGGCAACTACCACCCGATCACCGCGCGCATCTACACCGACCTCAGCTTCTTCACCGCCGATCCGCGGATGGGGCGCGATGCGGCGCAGATCTTCAACTACGTCACCGGCTATGTCGAACCGCAGCATCTGGAGCTGCTCGGCATCTCGCCGCGCGACCTCCGCAAGCGCCTCACCGCGCTGATCGAGGAGGAGATCGAGCATGTCCGCGCCGGGCGCCCGGGCACGATCTGGGCGAAGATGAACTCGCTGGTCGATCCGGCGATCATCGAGAAGCTCTATCAGGCCAGCGCTGCCGGCGTGCAGATCGAGCTGGTCGTGCGCGGCATCTGCTGCCTCCGCCCGGGCGTCGCGGGCATGAGCGAGAACATCCGGGTGAAGTCGATCGTCGGCCGCTTCCTTGAGCACAGCCGCATCTGGGCGTTCGGCAACGGCAAGGCGCTGCCCAATGACGGTGCAAAGCTGTATATCTCCTCCGCGGACTGGATGCAGCGCAACTTCGATCGCCGCGTAGAGTTCATGTTGCCGCTGCTCAACAAAACCGTGCACGATCAGGTGCTCGACCAGGTGATGGTCGCCAACCTGCTGGACAACGAACAGAGCTGGCTGCTCGCGCCCGACGGCCATTACGACCGGATCGTTCCGGGCGAAGACGGGGAATTCAACCTGCATCGCTATTTCATGACCAACCCCTCGCTTTCGGGCCGCGGCGCCGCCGTGGAGGCGCGCAAGCCCGTGCCCAAGCTGTCGCCGCGCAAGCGTCGCCTCGCGGCGAAGGGCGGCTGAGCGGGTGGCCACGGTCCTGTTCCGCAAGCCGCGCGCCCAGTCCGAAGGCGCCCGGCCGCGCACGGCGATCATCGATATCGGTTCCAATTCGATCCGCCTGGTCGTCTATGAAGGCCCGGCACGACTGCCCGCGATCCTGTTCAACGAGAAGGTGATGGCCGGGCTCGGCAAGGGCCTGGCCGAGACCGGCGCGATCCATGCCGGCGGCCTTGCCAGCGCACGCGCCGCGCTCGGTCGGTTCGCGCTGCTCGCCCGCGAGATGCAGGTGAGCGAGCTGCGTACCGTCGCCACCGCCGCGGTGCGCGATGCCTCCAATGGCGGCGAGCTGATGGCGATGGCCAAGGCGCTCGACCTGGAGGTCGAGCTGCTCTCGGGCGTCGAGGAAGCGACCGCCGCCGGTCTGGGGGTGCTGTCGGGCATCCCCGAAGCCGACGGGGTCGTCGGTGATCTCGGCGGGGGCAGCTTGGAACTGGTTCGCGTCGTCGCCGGCACGGTGACCGACCGCGTCTCCTTCCCGCTCGGCGTGCTCCGCCTCGGCGCGATCCGCGCGCGGGGCAAGGGCGTGCTGGAGCGCGAGGTCACCCGTATGATCGAGGCGGCGGGCTGGAAGGGGCGGGGGAAGGGCCTGCCCTTCTACATGGTCGGCGGCTCGTGGCGCTCGCTCGCCAAGCTCGACATGCACCTCAGCAACTATCCGCTGCCGATCGTCCATCATTACCCGCTGGCAATCGACCGGGTCGAGGAACTCGGCCGCCGCGTCGAGGGCGCGACCAAGGCCGATCTCAAGACCGTTCCCGATCTGTCGAGCGCGCGCATTCCCTCGCTGGCCGATGCCGCCGCGCTGCTGGTGGCGGTGACCCGGCAGCTCGGCAGCACCGGGACGATCGTCTCTGCGTACGGCCTGCGCGAAGGCCTGCTGTTCCAGCGCCTCTCTGCCGAGGAGCGGCAGCAGGATCCGCTGATCGTCGCCGCGCGCGAGGAGGGCCAGCGCTCGGGGCGCTTCCCCGAGCATGGCGATCTGCTCGATGCCTGGCTGGCACCGCTGTTCCGCGACGGGCCGGAATGGTCGCGGCTGCGGCATGCCGCCTGCCTGCTCGCCGATGTGGGCTGGCGGGCCAACCCGGAATTCCGCGCCGAACGCGGCATGGAGATCGGGCTGCACGGCAATTGGGTGGGTATCGACGCCGCAGGTCGCGCGATGGTCGCGCAGGCGCTGTACACTTCGCTGGGGGGCGCGATCGACAGCCCCGCGCCCCTCGAACGGCTCGCTACGACCGAAGCCTTGGCCGAAGCCAAGCGCTGGGGGCTGGCGATGCGACTCGGCCAGCGGCTGAGCGGCGGCGTCGCGCGGCCGCTCAAGCGGTCGCGGCTGCGGCTGGAAGGGTCGTCGCTGGTGCTCAGCCTCGCCGATGGCGACGAGCCGCTCTATGGCGAGGCGGTGGAGAAGCGCCACCGTGCGCTGGCGCTGGCGATGGCGAAGGAGCCGGTGCTGGAGACGTGAACCTGGGCTCTACGCCGTCATCCCGGCGAAAGCCGGGATCCATTGGCCTAGCGCTCCCGGCTCCATCTGGAACGTAGAGGCTTCTGGATCCCGACTTTCGTCGGGATGACGGCTTAGAAGGTGCCCCCCCTCAGGCCGCCAGCCAGTCCTTCAACGCCGCCCGCGCCCGATCGGTATACATCCGCTTGCGATCGGCCTTCTTGGTCCGCCCCTCGATCGGCGGGAACAGCCCGAAATTGACGTTCATCGGCTGATAGGTCTCGATTTCCGCCTCGCCGGTGATGTGCGACAGCAGCGCCCCCAGCGCCGTCTCGCGCGGCGGCGCGGGCAGGTCCACGCCGGCAATCTCCGCCGCGGCGAACCGTCCCGCCAGCATCCCGATCGCCGCGCTCTCGACATAGCCCTCGCAGCCGGTGATCTGCCCGGCAAAGCGGATATTGGGCGCACTCTTCAGCCGCAACGTGCCGTCGAGGAGTTCGGGCGAGCGCAGGAAGGTGTTGCGGTGCAGGCCACCCAACCGCGCGAACTCGGCATTCTCCAGCCCCGGGATGGTGCGGAACAGCCGTACCTGCTCGGCATATTTGAGCTTGGTCTGGAAGCCGACCATGTTCCACAAAGTGCCGCTGGCATTGTCCTGCCGCAGCTGCACCACCGCATAGGGCCAGCGCCCGGTGCGCGGATCGTCGAGGCCGACGCCCTTCATCGGGCCGTAGCGCAGCGTGTCGACGCCGCGCTCTGCCATCACCTCGATCGGCATGCAGCCTTCGAAATAGGGGACGTTTTCCCACTCGCGGAACTCGGTCTTCTCGCCCGCCATCAGCGCGGCGTGGAATTCGAGATACTGCTCCTTGGACATCGGGCAGTTGATATAGTCCTTGCCCGAGCCCTTGTTCCACCGGCTCTGGAACCAGGCGGTCTCCATGTCGATCGACTCGCGGTGGACGATCGGGGCGATCGCATCGAAAAAGGCGAGGCTGTCCTTGCCGGTCGCGCGGCCGATGCTCTCCGCCAGCATCGGCGCGGTCAGCGGACCCGTCGCGATGATGGTGCGGCCCTCGGCGGGCAGCGAGTCGACCCGCTCGCGGACGATGGTGACGTTGGGGTGCGCCTCCAGCGCTGCGGTCACCCCGTCGGCGAAGCCGTCGCGGTCCACCGCCAGCGCCGAGCCGGCGGGCACCTTGTGGATGTCGCCCTGGGTGAGGATCAGCGAGCCGAGCGCGCGCATCTCCTGATGGAGCAGCCCGACCGCGTTGCTGTCGGCATCGTCCGAGCGGAAGCTGTTCGAGCAGACGAGCTCGGCCAGCCGGTCGCTCTGGTGCGCGGGGGTCATCTCGCCCGAACCGCGCATTTCGGAAAGGCGGACCTTATATCCCGCCTGAGCGAGCTGCCACGCGGCCTCCGAGCCGGCAAGCCCGCCGCCGATGATATGGATGTCGTGAGTCACGCAGCCGCCCATAGCGGCATGACGGCACGATGACAAAGGAGCGAGGATGCGAATCTACACGATCGGCTATGAAGCCACGACGATGGCCGAGTTCCTCGCTGCGCTGACCAGGGCGGGGGTGCAGCGGGTGATCGACGTCCGCGCGCTGCCGCTGTCGCGCCGCCCGGGCTTCTCCAAGTCGAGCCTTGCCGCGAGCCTGCGCGAGGCGGGGATCGACTATGTCCATCTCAAGCAGCTCGGCACCCCCAAGCGCGGACGCGACGCCGCGAAGAAGGGCGACGTGGCGACGCTGCGCGAAGTCTATGACGTCCAGCTCGGGCTGCCCGAGGCACAGGCGCAGGTCGCGCAGATGCGGGCGCTGGCGGCGGAGAAGCCGAGCGCCTTGCTCTGCTACGAACGCGATCCGTGCCATTGCCACCGGACGCTGCTGCTGGAAGCCGAAGGCGAGGGGGCGGAGGTGATCGACCTCTACGCCTGATCTCCCAAAAAGGCCGGGGCAGCCCCGTGGGACTGCCCCGTTTAGTTCGGGGAGAGTCGACGCGAGGGGGAACGAAACGCGTCGACAGGCAGTGATCTGCACGGCCCGTGTTGCAGCCGCGTGTCGCTTCGTTGCGATGCGGCCGAAAAATTGTCGCGGGCGCCGACAAAGCCTTCGTTAACCATGATCTCTTAAGATAATTTCCGCGGCGTTTACCGCCTCGCAACGCCTGCGCGTGCAAAGCGGAGCCCAACGCACGCCAGTGGAGCGCTTATGGGTATCGCGGCACGACTGTATCAGGACGGACGCTGGGCCGAGCGGCACAGTGTCGAGCTCGAAGCGACGCTCCGCGACTCGGACTGGGCGCCGGTCGACGTGACGATCGAAGATCTGTCCAACGGCGGCTTCCGCGTCGTCGCGGGCGCCGAGCTCAAGGTGGGTGACGCGATCGCGCTCGGCATCGCCGGCATCGGCACGCGCGAAGCATCGGTCGTATGGGGCACCGCCGGCATTTATGGCTGCGAGTTCGTGACCCCGCTCAGCGATGCGGACCTCCGCACCGCCGTGTCCGGTCCTGCTGCCACCCCGATCGCCTTCCCCAAGACGCCGCTGCCGACGCCCCAGCCCACCCCGCCGGTGGTCGAGGGGTGGAACGCATCTGCCAGGGAAGTGAAATTCTCGGTCCGCACCCGGCTGGCGATCATCGTCGGCAGCGCGGTGCTCGCCTGGATGCTGGTCTTCGCGATCGGCTATGGCCTGTGGGCGCTGGCGGGCGCGCTGCTCCGCTGAGCAACGCGCCGCCGGACGTCAGGCCGCGGCCTTGCGGCGCTCGGCCATTTCGTCGTTGAGCATCTCGGCGAGCAGGAACGCCAGTTCCAGGCTCTGACCCGCGTTGAGGCGCGGGTCGCAATGCGTGTGGTAGCGATCGGCCAGGCCCTGTTCGGTGATCGCGATCGCGCCGCCGGTGCATTCCGTTACATTCTGCCCGGTCATCTCGGCATGAATGCCGCCGGCGAAGGTGCCCTCGGCGCGGTGGACGGCGAAGAAGCCGCGCACCTCGGCGAGGATCCGGTCGAACGGCCGCGTCTTGTAGCCGTTCGCCGCCTTGACCACGTTGCCGTGCATCGGGTCGCAGCTCCACACCACCGGATGGCCCTCGCGCTTCACCGCGCGGACCAGCTTGGGCAGCCCCGCCTCGATCTTGTCATGGCCGTAGCGGGTGATCAGCGTCATCCGCCCCGGCACCCGGCCGGGGTTGAGCGTGTCGAGCAGCCGCAGCAGCGCGTCCGGCTCCAGGCTCGGCCCGCACTTCATCCCGATCGGGTTGCCGATGCCGCGCAGGAACTCGACATGCGCCGAGCCCTCGAAGCGGGTGCGGTCGCCGATCCACAGGAAGTGTGCCGAGGTATCGTACCAGTCGCCGGTGAGGCTGTCCTGCCGGGTCAGCGCCTGCTCATAGGGGAGCAGCAGCGCCTCGTGGCTGGTGTAGAAATCGGTGCCCTTGAGCTGCGGCACGGTATCGGGGTTGATCCCGCACGCTTCCATGAAGTCGAGCGCCTCGCCGATCCGGTCGGCGACATCGGCGAACTTGGCCGACCAGGGGCTCTTGCCCATGAAGTCGAGCGTCCACTTGTGCACCTGGTGCAAATTGGCATAGCCGCCATTTGCAAAGGCGCGCAGCAGGTTGAGCGTCGCCGCAGACTGGCTGTAGCCCTGCACCATCCGCTGCGGATCGGGAATCCGCGCCTCGGGCGTGAAGGCGATGTCGTTGACATTGTCGCCGCGGTAGCTGGGCAGCTCGACGCCGTCGATCACCTCGGTATCGGCCGAGCGCGGCTTGGCGAACTGGCCCGCCATGCGGCCGAGCTTCACCGTCGGCAGCTTGGAGGCGAAGGTGAGCACCACCGCCATCTGCAGGATCACCCGGAAGGTGTCGCGGATGTTGTTCGGGTGGAACTCGGCGAAGCTCTCGGCGCAGTCGCCGCCCTGGAGCAGGAACGCCTCGCCGCGCGCGACCTTGCCCAGCTCGGCGGTAAGTTCGCGCGCCTCGCCGGCGAAGACCAAAGGCGGATAGCTGCTCAGCTGCCGGGTGGCGGCGTCGAGCGCGCCCTTGTCCGGATATTGCGGCATCTGGCGCGCTTCGGCGCGCGTCCAGCTATCGGGGGTCCAGCTTGCCATTGCACTCTCCACGTCGCGGACGGCGACGTGCCAGTCCGCATGCTCGGCGATTCCCATCGCCGCGATCTGGTTCATCACCTTGGTGTTGGCGCGTTTGCCGTCGGTCTCCCACCCTTGCACGGTGGAGCCCGGCGTATCGAACCAGGCACCGAAGGCGGCGCGGGTGAGGGAGCGTTCCTCGCGAAACTGGCGGATCTTGGAACCGGCTAACGTCGTCATGTCGGCCCCTTACCCGGCTGGGGTAAATGGAGGCAAGCGTTTTCTTACCCCAGCGGGGTAAAGATGGGCGGATCGATTGCACGCGAGCGCCGCCGGGTGTAGCCGCGCCGCAATGCACGCATTTGAAGCACAGGCGCGCGACCTTGCCGATCTCGCTGCGCGCGGGCGCGGGCGCAGGCTGATCGACCGCGAGGGCGCGGACTTCGCGTCCAACGATTATCTCGGCCTTTCCGATTCGCCGGCGCTGCGCGACGCAGTGGCGGCGGCGCTGGCACGAGGCGTGCCGGTCGGCTCGGGCGGCTCGCGGCTGCTGCGCGGCAACCATGCCGAGCATGAAGCGCTGGAGGCCGAGGCGGCGGCGTTCTTCGGGCGCGAGTCGGCGCTGTATTTCTCCAGCGGCTATGCGGCCAACGCGGCGCTGCTCGCCACCTTGCCCCAGCGCGGCGACCTCGTGTTGTTCGACACACTTATCCACGCCAGCGCGCATGAGGGCATGCGACTTGGGCGCGCAGAGACCCGACAGGCGGCGCATAACGACGTCGCTGCCTTCGCCGAGGCGATCGCCGGCTGGCGGCGCGAGGGCGGGGCAGGGCGCGTTTGGATCGCGGTCGAGAGCTTGTACAGCATGGACGGCGATGTCGCGCCGATCGCCGCGCTGTCCGCGCTGGCCGAGGCAGAGGGTGCCATTCTGCTCGTCGACGAGGCGCACGCGACTGGCGTCTACGGCCCGCAGGGGCAGGGGCTGGCTTATGGCCTGCCGACCGCCAACCTGATCACGCTGCACACTTGCGGCAAGGCGCTGGGCTGCGAGGGGGCGCTGGTCACCGGCCCGGCGATCGTCCGCGACTTCCTCGTCAACCGTGGTCGGGCCTTCATCTTCTCGACCGCGCCGTCGCCGCTGATGGCAGCCGCCGTGCGCGCGGCAGTGAAGATCGTCGCGGAAGGGCACGATCTCCGATCCGAGCTGGCCGAGCGGATCGCTACCGCCCGCACTGCGCTCGCGCCGCTCGGTGTGCCAGTGGGCGACACCCAGATCCTGCCGCTGATCCTCGGCGACGACGTGCGGACCATGGCGGTCGCCGGTACGCTCCAGGAAAGCGGCTTTGACGTCCGCGGCATCCGCCCGCCGACCGTTCCCGCGGGCACCGCGCGCCTGCGCATCTCGATCACCAACAATGTGTCGCCCGGCCAGATCGCCGCGCTCGCGGAGCGGCTGGCGACGCTTCTCCCCGCAGCCGAGCCTATCGCAGCATGACTCAGACCTTCATCGTCACCGGTACCGATACCGGCATCGGCAAGACCGTGTTCGCCGCCGCGCTCGCCGGTGCACTGGGCGCGCGCTACTGGAAACCCGTTCAGGCCGGGCTCGACGACGGCAGCGACAGCGAACGTACGGCAGCGCTCTCGGGCCTGCCGATCGGGCACATCCTCCCGGAAGCCTACCGCCTGGTCACGCCCTGCTCGCCGCATCTGGCCGCCGAGATCGACGGCGTGACGATCGACCTCGATCGCCTCGCCCTGCCGCAGGTTGACGGTCCGCTGGTGGTGGAAGGCGCAGGCGGCGCGCTGGTGCCGGTGACGCGCGATATCCTCTATGCCGATGTCTTCGCCCGCTGGGGCAAGCCGGTGGTGCTCGTCGCGCGCACCGCGCTGGGCACGATCAACCACAGCCTGCTCTCGATCGAGGCGCTGCGCGCGCGGGGCGTGGCGATCCATGGCATCGCGTTCGTTGGCGATCCGGTCGAGGACAGCGAGGCGACCATCGCCGCGATCGGCAAGGTAAAGCGGCTCGGCCGCCTGCCGATGCTGCCCGAGCTCACGTCGGCCGCACTCGCCCAGGCCTTTGCCGACGCGTTCGACCTGGCGGACTTCGCCTGATGTCGTCGGTCTGGCACCCCTTCACCCAGCATGGGCTGGGCGAGCCGATCCCGATGGTAAGCCACGCGCGCGACGCGGTGATCCACACCGCCGACGGTCGCAGCTTCATCGACGCGATCTCGTCCTGGTGGGTGACGACCCACGGCCATTGCAACCCGCGCATCATGGCGGCGATCGCCGAACAGGCGGGCAAGCTCGACCAGATCATCTTCGCCGGCTGGACCCACGAGCCCGCCGAGACGCTCGCCGCCGGGCTGCGGGGCATCCTGCCGCGCGCGCTCGAACATGTGTTCTTCAGCGACAGCGGCTCCACCGCGGTCGAAGTCGCGCTCAAGATGGCGCTCGGCTATTGGCACAATCGCGGCGAGGACCGCAGCCGCATCCTGGTGCTCGAGCACAGCTATCACGGCGACACGATCGGCGGCATGTCGGTCGGCGCGCGCGGCGTGTTCAACCGGCCCTATCAGCCGCTGCTGTTCGATGTCGGCACCATTCCATTCCCGAGCGCCGGTGCCGAACAGGCGACGCTCGACGCGCTGGAGGCCGAATGCCGCGCGGGTGCCGCCGCCTTCATCGTCGAGCCGCTGGTGCTGGGGGCAGGGGGGATGCTCTTCTACACCCCCGCGCTGCTCGCCGAGATGCGCGCCATCTGCACGCGTCACGACGTCCTCTTCATCGCCGACGAAGTGATGACCGGCTGGGGCCGCACCGGCACGCTGACGGCGTGCGAACAGGCGGGCGTGGTGCCCGACATCCTCTGTCTCTCGAAGGGCATCACCGGCGGCGCGATCCCGCTGGCGGCGACGCTGGCGACGGCACCGATCTTCCAGGCGCATGTGTCCGAGGATCGCGCGCGGATGTTCTTCCATTCCTCCAGCTATACCGCCAACCCGATCGCCTGCGCCGCCGCCGTGGCGAACCTCGCCATCTGGCGCGACGAGCCGGTGCTGGCGCGGATCGCCCGGCTGGGCGAATGGCAGCAGGCGGCGCTCGACCGGCTCGCCGGCGTGCCCGGCCTGATCGGCCATCGCCGCATGGGCACGATCGCGGCGCTGGAGATCGAACAACCGGAAAATACCTATCTCTCGGCGATTGCGCCGCGGCTGATGGCCTTCGCGCGCGACCGTGGCGTGCTGCTCCGGCCGCTCGGCAACACCGTGTACGTGATGCCGCCCTACAGCATCACGCGCGCACAGCTCGACCAGGTCTGGGGGCTGGTGCCCGACTTCCTCGCGGCCTGATCAGCGGCGCGGATAGCGCTGGGCGAACTCGGTATCGCTCATCAGCAGATAGCGGATCGCATCGACGAACGCCCAGACGCCGGTGACCAACGCGCCGACGATGGTGCAGGTAAGCAGCAGCATCACGACGCCCGATCCGGTACGGCCGAGATAGAAACGGTGAATGCCGAGCGTGCCCAGGAACAGCGCGAGTACCGCGGCGACGATCTTGCTCCGCGGCTCGCCAACCGGCGCCGGTACGTCGCCACCCTCGAGCAGGCGGAAGATGCGGCGGGCGCGCTTGCCGTCGACGTCGAAATCGACCTTGGCGCCGACCGCGGGGTGGCGGCTGTCGCTCCAGTCTTCCTGGGTGAAGACATAGCGGCTGCCGTCTTCCCCGGAAATCTGGCCTTCGCCGCTGGACCGATCCACCCCCAACACTTGCCCGCGCATTGCTTCCCCCGAAAATTCGTCGCGTTTTGTGGGGGAGGTAAAGGCGGGAAGGCAAGCAAATTCCTCCCCGTGCCGGAGAGGAGCTTTTCGTTATAGCGCCGGCTTCCAGTCCCAGCCGAGCGGATCGCCGTCCATCACCTCGATCCCCGCCGCGACCAGATCGTCGCGGATCCGGTCGGAGCGCTGGAAGTCCTTCACCACCCGCGCTTCCTTGCGCTCGACCAGCAGGTCGCTGATCGCTTCGGGCGTGATCGTCGCGCCCTTCGGCTGCACGCGCAGTTCCTCGCGGGTCAGCTCGGCGAGCCGCAGGCCCAGCACCTTGTCGAACTCGGCGAGCGCGGCCAGCCGGTCCGCCGGCGACGTCCGCTTGTCGGCCAGCATCTCGTCGAGCACCGGCAGCGCCTTGGGCGTGTTGAGATCGTCCGACACCGCGGCGTCGAGCTTCTCCAGCCACGCCGCCGGCGCGGTGCCTTCGCCCTCGGCGCGGGCGCGGAGCGCGGTCACCGTCATCACCAGCCGCTTCAGCCGGGTGAGCGCCGCCGCGAGGTTCTCGGCCGAGAATTCCAGCTCGCTGCGATACTGCGCCTGGAGGCACAGCAGGCGATAGGCGAGGGGGTGCACGCCCGCGTCGATCAGCGACTGGAGCGTGGTGAACCCGCCCTTGGACTTGGACATCTTGCCCTGGCGGTCGACCAGGAAGTTGTTGTGCATCCAGAAATGCGCGCCGGTATCGCCGCAGCCGCAATAGGCCTGGTTCTGCGCGATCTCGTTGGGGTGGTGGATCTCGCGATGGTCGATGCCGCCGGTGTGGATGTCGAACGGCGCGCCGAGATACTGGATGCTCATCACCGAGCATTCGAGATGCCAGCCCGGCGCGCCCTTGCCCCAGGGGGAATCCCATTCCATCTGGCGCTGCTCGCCCGGCGGCGACTTGCGCCAGATCGCGAAGTCCTGCGGGTGGCGCTTGCCGTCGACGGGATCGATCCGGCTTTCCGCCGCGTCATCGGCAGCGCCGGCCAGGCGGCCATAGTCGGGCACGGTCGTCACGTCGAAATACAGGCCTGAGTCGAGCTCGTAGCAATGCTCGGGCGCGATCTTCTCGGCGAAGGCGATCATCTGCTGGATGTGATCGGTCGCCACCGACCATTTGCTGGGTTCGGTGATGTTGAGGTCGGCGATGTTCTGCTTGAACGCGGCGGTATAGTGCGCCGCGATGTCCCAGATGCTCATCGCCTGGGCGCGCGCGGCCGCTTCCATCTTGTCGTCGCCGGCATCGGCGTCCGAGGTGAGGTGGCCGACATCGGTGATGTTGATGATGTGGGTGAGCGGATAGCCCTTCCAGCGCAGCACCCGGCTCAGCGTGTCGGTGAACACATAGGCGCGCAGATTGCCGAGATGGGCGTAGTTGTAGACCGTCGGCCCGCACGAATAGACGCGCACGCCCTTGGCGGGGTCGAGCGGCTGGAACGGCTCGAGCGAACGGGAAAGCGAATTGTAGAGCGTCAGCGGTGCGTCGTGCATGGCGTGCGCATAGCGAACAAAATGCTCGCGACAAACCCGGCTTAGTCGGCCGGTGCGGAGGCCTCGGCGATTGCGGCGTTGACCATCGCGCTCCAGATCCGCGCGGGATCGTCGCCGGCGGCGCGGCCGGCCTCGATCATCGTCGCGGTCGGCTCGCGCAGCGTGCGCAGTACCGCCAGCGCACGATCGGTCTCGCGCGACCAGATCGTGTCGACGATCTCGCTCACCGGCCGGCCGAGCTCGCCCGCGCCCTCGGCATTGGGGCTCAGCATCTCGGCGGCGATGACGCGGGCGATTCGCTCGATCGGCGAGGTGTTGGAAACGCTGGTCATGGCTCAGGCGGCCAGCGGCGGATCGGCGGGGCGGGCGTGGAGCGCGCTGCCGCCGACCGCGCCATGGTGGAGCGGCAGCGCAGTGCCGCAAAAGGCGCATTCGGCCGTCGTCCGACCGACCATCCAGTGCGACTGGCCGCAGCCGGGGCAGGGATTGGTCTCGTGCGGGCGGTAGGCCATGCGATAGCCGGTCAGCGCGCGGCGGATGCCGAAATCGTACATGCGGAAGGTTCCCTCCAATAGGCCGAAAGAACGTTTCCCAGGTGTCATGGTTCCGCGCGCCTGTGGAGCGTGGGCCGTCCCGTTCCGGGCCAATGGATTAGCTGAACATGACCTAACCAGCGCATTCAGGATGCGAACAGCGTGTTTGTGCGAATCAGGCTTCAGACGGCGGCACAGGCTGCCGCCGCGAGGAGATACGAGATGAAGAAGTTTCTGGTCGGCGCCACCATGGCTGCCACGCTGATGACCGGTTCGATCGCCGCGACCCCGGCGGCCGCTCAGGACTGGGGCTATCGCGACGGCTACAACCATTATGACCGCGACTATCGCGACGGCTACCGCGATGCACGGGACTATCGTGACTACCGCGACTATCGCGACGATCGTCCCCGCTACGCCTATCGCGGCCGCAACTATCGCCGCTGCAGCGACGGCACCGCCGGCACCATCCTCGGCGCGATCGCCGGTGGCCTGCTGGGCGGCGAGATCGGCCGCGGCAGCTCCTATCGCCGCAGCGGCACCGGCATGATCATCGGTGCGGGCGCCGGCGCGCTGGCCGGCCGCGCGGTCGACGGTGGCGACTGCCGCAACGGCCGCTGATCCCGGCCGACAAGAACGAAAGGGCGTCCGCTGCACGGGGCAGCGGGCGCCCTTTGCGTATGTGGAAGATGGAGAAGGGCGCGCCTGGCGCCGGTGGAGGCCCGAGCCGGAATCGAACCGGCATATACGGATTTGCAGTCCGCTGCGTCACCATTCCGCCATCGGGCCATCCGGAGGTGAGGCGCGGCAAATGCCCTCGGGGCGGGGGTGATGTCAACAGAGTTTCAAAATAACGTCGCACTCGCTTGGCGAGCCCCGCACTCCGCGATAGAAGCCTCGGGACAGCAACAAGTGTATTGCACAACTAATACGGTTGTGCGACAAGCGGAGTGATGATGGCCCTTATGGTCGACCCTGCGCCCCTCGAAGCGCCCCGTTTCGAAGCGATGCGCCACGCCATGGTGGCGAGCCAGCTGCGTACCAACGCAGTGAACGATCCTCGCGTGGTGACGGCGATGTCGCAAGTCCCGCGCGAAGTGTTCCTGCCGCCGGAGCAGCGCGCGCTCGCCTATCGCGACACGCTGCTGCCGCTCGGCAATGGCCGCCGCCACGATTCGCCGCTGGCGACGGGCCGGCTGCTGACCGAGGCGGAGCTGCAGTCCAGCGATCATGTCCTGCTGGTCGGCGCCGCCGGTGGCTATGCCGCGGCTCTGCTTTCGCCGCTGGTCGCGTCGGTCGTCGCGCTCGAGGAAGAACCGGCGCTGGTCGCGATCGCACGCGGCGGGCTGGCCGGTGCGGCCAATGTCGAGCTGGTCCAGGGCCCGCTCAACGCCGGCTGGGCCGCGCGCGGGCCGTACGACCTGATCGTGATCGACGGTGCCGTCGAGGAACTGCCGCAGGCGATCGTCGACCAGGTCAAGGTCGGCGGCCGCATCGTGACGGGCGTGATCGACCGCGGCGTGACGCGGCTGGCGCTCGGTCGCCGTACCGAGGGGGGCTTCGGTCTGGCGGATTTCCTGGACATCGAAGTGGCGACACTGCCGGGCTTTGAAAAACCGAGAAAATTTACCTTTTAACCTTAAAAGCGGGGCTCATGCGACTGAACATTTTGCTCATTGGTGTGAGCCTCGTTTCCCTCGGGGCGCCGGCGTTCGCCCAGACCGCGCCCAGCGGCCGCAAGGACGTGCCCGCGCCCGGCGCCAAGACCGCGGCGCCGACGACGACGCTGCAGGACGCGCTGGCCCAGGCCTATGCGACCAACCCGGACATTCAGACCCAGCGCGCCAACCAGCGCGCCAATGACGAGAATGTGCCGATCGCGCGCTCGCAGGGGCTGCCCGGCCTCAACGCCACCGGCAGCGCCAATGACAGCCTGTACAACACCAATGCCACCGCGCTGACGCCGTCGCGCCAGGCGCAGCTGGGCATCAACCTGTCGCAGCCTATCTACAGCGGCGGCAGCATCCGCAATTCGGTGCGCGCTGCCGAGGTGCGGGTGAATGCCGGCCGCGCCAATCTGCGCGGGGCCGAGGCGGACATCTTCACCCAGACGGTGACCGCCTATCTCAACGTCATCCGCGACGAATCGATCGTCCGCCTCAACCAGGAAAACGTCCACGTCCTGGAGGTGAACCTCCAGGCGACCCGCGACCGCTTCCAGGTCGGCGATCTTACCCGCACCGACGTCGCCCAGTCCGAAGCACGTCTGGCGCTCGCCCAAGCCCAGCTGCGCAGCGCCGAGGCACAGCTGATCGGCAGCCGCGAGACCTATATCCAGGTCGTCGGCACGCCGCCGGGCGTGCTCGCGCCGCCGCCGCCGCTGCCCAATCTGCCGGAGGACGTGCAGACCGCCGAGCAGGTGGCGCTCGCCAACAACCCGTTCCTCGAAGCCGCGCAGCTCGCCCGCGATGCGTCGCGCTACGATACCCGCGTGGCAAAGGCGGGGCGGCTGCCGCAGGTGAGCATCGGCGCCGGCGGCACCTATCTCAACTATCTCGGCTCGGTCGGCGATATCGGCCGGCGCGCGGGGCTGACCCCCACCGCCACCACCGCGACCGTCGGCCTGCAGGTCTCCCTTCCGCTGTTCCAGGGCGGCCGTCCGGCGGCACAGGTCCGCCAGGCGCAGGCGCGCGAGGGCGCCGCGATCGAGACGGTGACGCTCACCGAACGCGGCGTGATCGCGCAGGCGCGCTCGGCCTATGCCAGCTATCAGGCGGCGCTCCGCGTGATCGAATCGTCGCGCACCGCGGTGCAGGCAAACCAGCTCAGCCTCGAGGGCGTGCGCGCGGAAAACAGCGTCGGCACGCGTACTATCCTTGACATCCTCAACGCCGAGCAGGAACTACTCAACTCGCAGGTGCAATATGTCACCGCCGAGCGCGACGCCTATGTCGCCGGGTTCAGCCTGCTCGCCGCGATGGGGCGCGCCCAGGCCAAGGACCTGAATTTCGACAGCCGGCTGCTCTACGATCCGGCGGTGAACTACACCCGCGTCCGCAACCGCATCAACGACTGGCGCGACGACAAGGCGCCGCAGCCGGTGGCGACCAGCACGCGCGCCACGCCCGCGCAGGGGGCGGAGGTGATCGGCGTGCCGCTCGACCCCACGCTCCAGCGTTCGGTTGACAGCGACCGGCCAAATCCCTGATTGAGGGGGTTCGTACTCGAACGCCAGGATGGACGCGATGGGGACTGCCAGCAGCGAGCCGTCGATGGAGGAGATCCTCGCATCGATCAAACGGATCATCGCCGATGACGAACCCGGCGCGTTCGCTCGCGGCCGCCCGCTGCGCGCGGTGCCCGAAGCCGCGGTCGAGGACGCGCCCGAGGAAGCCTTGGCCGAGCCCCCGCACGAGGACGTGCTGGAGCTGCACGAGCCGATCGCGGAAGCGCCTGCGCTTGAGCCTCAGCCTGCGGTAGCCCCGGTCGACCCGATCCTCTCCGACCGCGTCGCCGAGGCCAGCCGCGAGAAGCTCGAGGCGCTGTCGCGGCTGATCGTCAAGCCGCAGGTGCCGGGGTCGGACACGCTGGAGGGCTTGGTCCGCGAGATGCTCAAGCCGATGCTCCGCGACTGGCTGGACCAGAACCTGCCCCAGCTCGTCGAGCAGATCGTCGCGCGCGAGATCGCCCGGATCACCGGCACCCGCTGAACCGCAAATCCTGCGATTGTATCGGGCGTTACCTTCCGGCTATCGTCGCCGGCATGAAGCAGTTCCTCGTCGCGAGCGTCGCGCTCGCTGCCATCGCTGCGCCGGCTTCGGCGCGAGACCTCACCATCCAGGACGTTGTCGGCCTCTCCCGTGTGGGGGCGCCTGCGGTGTCGCCCGACGGCCATTGGCTCGTCTGGCAGCAGCGCGAGACCGATCTGGCCGCCAACAAGGGCCGCTATGATCTGTGGCGGCTCGACCTGACCGCCAAGGGTGCCAAGCCCGAGAAGCTGGTCGCCGAGCCGCTGGTCAACGAGACCGCGCCCCAGATTTCCGCCGACGGCAAGACCGTGTGGTTCCAGTCCGACAAGGGCGGCGAGGATGCGGTCTGGTCGGTTGCGATCACGGGCGGCACGCCCACCCAGTTGACCCATATCCAGGGCGGCTTCAGCGGCTTCAAGGTCTCGCCGGACGGCGCGAAGCTGCTCGTCTGGGCCGATCGCAAGCCGGGCGCGCCGACCGTCACCCCGGCGATGGAGAAGAAGGATCCCAATGCCGGCTCGGGACGCGTCTACCAGCAGTTGTTCGTGCGCCACTGGGACAGCTGGGCCGACGGCACCCGCTCGCAGCTGTTCGTCCTGCCCTTCGGCCCCCAGGGGGCGACCGGTGACGGCGTCGCGATCGAGGGCGGGCTGGTCGGCGACGCCCCCTCCAAGCCCTATGGCGGCGGCGAGGAAGTCGCCTGGAGTGCGGACGGCAAGACCGTCTACTTCGCGCTGCGCGAGGCGGGGCGGATCGAGTCGCTCTCGACCAATCTCGACATCTTCGCCGCGCCTGCGGATGGGTCGTCGGCGCCGGTGAACCTCACCAAGGGCAATGGCGGCATGGACAATCTGCCGACGCCGTCGCCCGACGGGAAGTGGCTCGCCTGGTTCGCCATGGCGCGCCCGGGCTATGAGGCCGATCGCCAGGTGCTGATGCTCCGCAACCTCGCCACCGGCGACGTGCGTGCGTTGACCGCCCATTGGGACCGCTCGGTCGCCTCGATCGCCTGGGGATCGGACTCCAAGACGATCTACGTCACCGCGCAGGACGTGCAGGAAGAGCCGGTCTTCGCCGTGTCGCTGGCGGGCAAGGTCGAGCGGCTGACCGAGAAGGGCAGCGTCTCCGCCGTGGTGCCGACCAAAGGCGGGCTCGTCTATGCGATGAACAGCCTCACCGCACCCGACGATTTCTACCGGCTCAAGGGCAAGAAGAGCACGCGGCTCACCGCGGTGAACGCCGAGAAGCTTGCCGGCATCGCGATGCCCGAGGTGACCCGCTACAGCTTCAACGGCGCCAATGGCGACACCGTCTGGGGCTATGTCGCCAAACCGGCGGGGCTGGCGACGGGCGCCAAGGCGCCGATCGCCTTCATCGTCCATGGCGGGCCGCAGGGCAGCATGGGCAATAGCTGGTCCTATCGTTGGAACCCGGCGGTGTTCGCCGGTGCCGGCTATGCGGTGGTCGCGGTCGATTTCCACGGCTCGACCGGCTATGGCCAGGCCTTCACCGATGCGATCCGCAACAATTGGGGCGGCGCGCCGCTCGAGGACCTCAAGAAGGGCCTGCGCGCCGCGACCGATCGCTTCGCCTTCCTCGATAGCGACAGGGCCTGCGCGCTCGGCGCCTCCTATGGCGGCTATATGATGAACTGGATCGAGGGCCAGTGGCCCGATCGCTTCAAGTGCATCGTCCAGCATGACGGCGTGTTCGACGCGCGCGCCATGGCATACGAGACCGAGGAGCTGTGGTTCGACGAGTGGGAACATGGCGGCAAGGCCTATTTCGAGGACCCTGCGGCGTTCGAGCGCTGGAACCCGGTCAACCATGTCAGCGCGTGGAAGACCCCGCAGCTGGTGATCACCAGCGAGAAGGACTTCCGCATCCCCTACACCCAGGGGCTGGCCGCCTTCACCGCGCTCCAGCGCCGCGAGATCCCGTCCAAGCTGCTCGTCTTCCCGGACGAGAACCACTGGGTGCTCAAGCCGAAGAACTCGCTGCAATGGTATGGCGAGGTGCTCGGCTGGATGGACCAGTGGACCGGCAAGGCGGCGAAGTAACGGATGGGGGAGGGGGGCGCCGGCCGCCTCTCCCCGTTCGTCATTCCGGCGAAAGCCGGAATCCATTGGCGCCTCCGTTGCGGCCCTTGCCGAACTCGAGTGGCGTCTGGATCCCGGCTTCCGCCGGGATGACGGCCTGAAATTCTATCCAACTACCCGCACCGGGTCGCCGACGCGGATCAGTCCGGGTCGTGCCGGTGCCGAATACAGCCCGTAACAGGCTGAAAAGCGCTGGGCGACGGTGCGCAGGATCGTCGGGTCCTTGGCGCCGGTATCCGGGTCGATGGTGATCAGCACGCAGCGCTGGATCGGATCGGCGCATTGCACGATTGCGCCGTCCTCGCTCGGGTCCCCGAAGGCGAGGCGAAGGCCCTGCCATTGCTCGGGCAGCAGCTCGCTTTCGATCGTCACGTTGATGCGGAAGCGGCGCGGGTCGATCCGGCCGCCATGTGCGGCCTCCAGCGCGCGGTGGCCGGCGCTGGTCTGGAGCGAGACCGGCATGGAGTCGTAGACGCCGCGCGCCACCTGGATCAGCGACACCGGCTCGCGCGCCGCTTCCGCCAGGTGCGCATGCAGGCCAGCGTCATGGAGGGAGCGGCTGCCGCCGTCGGGCGTGTCGATAGCAATTGCGCAGGTCTTGGGAGCCGACGGATCGGCGAAGCGTGCCCGGTGGAGTACCATGCCCGGCACTTCGCGTGCGGTAAGCCACGGAAATCGCGTGCCATTTTGCGCGCGGACGAAAGCGTACTGGCGGTCGCCCTCGATGCCCTGCCAGTCCAGCTCGGCGATCGGCAGCGCCTCGCCCGCCATGGACTTCACCGGAAAGCGGGCAAGGGCGGAAACATGGCCGACGATCAAGGTCACGGCACCGCAGCTAGCGCGCGTACCGCATGTGCGCAACCTTCGCGAAGTTCACCTCTTGTTCTCACGGAACAAATGCGATACAAGCACTGCAACACGGTTGAACGCAGTGCGTAAACCCTCTAGCGACGGGGCTTCCCAATGGCAGCATCTCTCAAGGTGATCGACGGCAATATGGCCAATCCCACGGACAAGCAGAAGGCGCTCGACGCCGCCCTCGCGCAGATCGACCGCGCCTTCGGCAAGGGCTCGGCCATGCGGCTGGGCTCGAAGGAGACGATGCAGGTCGAGGCGATCTCCACGGGTTCGCTGGGGCTTGACATCGCGCTCGGCGTCGGCGGTCTGCCGCGCGGCCGCGTGATCGAAGTCTATGGTCCGGAAAGCTCGGGCAAGACGACGCTGGCGCTGCACGTGATCGCCGAGGCGCAGAAGAATGGCGGTGTGGCGGCGTTCGTCGACGCCGAGCACGCGCTCGACCCGGTTTATGCCAAGAAGCTGGGCGTCAATATCGACGAGCTGATCGTCTCGCAGCCCGATACCGGCGAGCAGGCGCTGGAAATCACCGACACTTTGGTCCGTTCGAACGCGATCGACGTGCTGGTGGTCGACTCGGTCGCCGCGCTGGTGCCGCGCGCCGAAATCGAGGGCGAGATGGGCGACAGCCATGTCGGCCTCCAGGCACGCCTGATGTCGCAGAGCCTGCGCAAGCTGACCGGCTCGATCAGCCGCTCGCGCTGCATGGTGATCTTCATCAACCAGCTGCGCATGAAGATCGGCGTGATGTACGGCAACCCGGAGACGACGACGGGCGGCAACGCGCTCAAGTTCTACGCCTCGGTCCGCCTCGACATTCGCCGCACCGGCCAGATCAAGGATCGCGACGAAATCATCGGCAACGCCACGCGCGTCAAGGTGGTGAAGAACAAGGTCGCGCCGCCGTTCAAGCAGGTCGAATTCGACATCATGTACGGCGAGGGCATCTCCAAGATCGGCGAGATCCTCGATCTCGGCGTGAAGGCGGGGCTCGTCGAGAAGTCGGGTGCCTGGTTCAGCTATGACAGCATCCGCATCGGCCAGGGACGCGAGAATTCGAAGAACTTCCTGCGCGAGAACCCCGAGGTCTGCAACCGGCTGGAAGCCGCGATCCGCGGCCGTACGGAGCAGGTCGCCGAGGGCCTGATGGCGGGTCCGGAGCCCGACGACGATATCTGATCGGACGACCTCCGCGGTGGCGGGGCCTGACGGGACGTGCGATGCCGCGTCCTCGGCAGATCTCGCCATCAGCCTCGCCGCTGCCCGGGCCTTGCTGCAATCGGCATGGCCCGAGGCGGTGGAGCGGGAAGCGGCACGCGAGCCGGGGCGGACGCTCCTCTACACATCGTCGGGTGGCGGCGCAGCGGTACTGCGGCTGGTCGTCGATCCGCCCAACCTGCTGCTCCATTTCGCCGAAGGCGCCGGGTTGCCCGACCCCGCGGGATTGCTGCGGGGCGAGGGGCGGCGCGGTCGCTTTGTTTGCCTGGGCGCAGTCGCTTCCGGCGACGAACGGGCGCTGCGGGCGCTGATCGCCGTTGCGGCGGCTGGCGCCTCCGCCACGACCGAAATCGACATAGATCACAAACCTGGCGCAACTGCCTGACCCACGGTTCGTTGGACCTTCGCACGCATTGCGAGGACTCCCCATGACCGACCATATCGAACGCAACGCCCCAGCCGGTGGCGAAACCCACCAGGTGACCGATGCCGAGCACCCGGTGCTCACCACCAATCACGGCACGCCGATCAGCGACAACCAGAACCAGCTGAAGGCGGGCGCGCGCGGCCCGGTACTGATCGAGGACGAAGTCTTCCGCGAGAAGATGAACCATTTCGATCACGAGCGCATCCCAGAGCGCATCGTCCACGCCCGCGGTTCGGCCGCCCACGGCTATTTCGAGGTGACCGACAGCCTCTCCGACGTGACGATCGCGGATCTGTTCCAGAAGAAGGGCCAGCGCACCGAGGTGTTCGTCCGCTTCTCCACCGTTGCCGGCGGCGCGGGTTCGATCGATACCCCGCGCGATGTCCGCGGCTTCGCGGTCAAGTTCTACACCCGCGAGGGCAATTGGGATCTGGTTGGTAACAACATCCCGGTCTTCTTCATCCAGGACGCGATCAAGTTCCCCGACCTGATCCACGCCGCCAAGATGGAAGCCGATCGCGGCTATCCTCAGGCGGCGACCGCGCACGACACCTTCTGGGACTTCATCAGCCTGATGCCCGAATCGACGCACATGATCATGTGGGCGATGTCCGACCGCACGCTGCCGCGCAGCTTCGCGACGATGGAGGGTTTCGGGGTTCATACGTTCCGGTTCATCAATGCCGAGGGCAAGAGCACCTTCGTCAAGTTCCACTGGAAGCCCAAGGCGGGCCTCGCCTCGACGATCTGGGACGAGACGGTGAAGATCGCCGGTGCCGATCCCGATTTCCAGCGCCGCGACCTGTTCGAGCGGATCGCGCGCGGCGATTATCCGGAATGGGAACTCGGCGTGCAGCTGTTCGACGAGGACTTCGCCAACGCCCAGCCCTATGACGTGCTCGACGCGACCAAGCTGATCCCCGAGGAAGTCCTGCCGGTGCGCATCGTCGGGCGAATGGTGCTCGATCGCTATCCCGACAATTTCTTCGCCGAGACCGAGCAGGCGGCGTTCGTGCCCAGCCATGTCGTCCCCGGCATCGGCTTCAGCAACGACCCGCTGCTCCAGGGCCGGCTGTTCAGCTATACCGACACCCAGTTGTCGCGGCTCGGTTCGGTCAATTTCCACCAGCTCCCGATCAACGCCGCAAAGGGCCGCGCGGCGGCAGCGGGCTGCCCGTTCCTGAACCAGCAGCGCGACGGGCACATGCAGATGGCGGTGCCCAAGGGCCGCGCCAATTACGAGCCCAACAGCCTTGCCAAGGCGGGCGAGGAAGGTGGCGCGCGCGAGGATCCGGAGAAGGGCTACAAGACCTTCCCGTCCGAGGAGCAGGGCCAGAAGCTCCGTATCCGTCCGGAAAGCTTCGCCGATCACTATAGCCAGGCGCGGCTGTTCTTCCGCTCGATGGACCCGGCCGAGCAGGCGCATATCGCCTCGGCGCTGGTGTTCGAGCTGTCCAAGGTCAGCCTCGAGCATATCCGCGTGCAGGTGATGGCCAATCTGCGCAATGTCGACGAGACGCTGGCCGAGCGCGTCGCCGACGGCCTGGCGATGGACCTGCCCGAGGCCGCGCCCACGGCAGCGCCGGTGCTCGACATGGACCCGTCGCCTGCGCTCCGCATCATCCGCGGGCCCCGCGAACTCCACACGCTGGAAGGCAAGACCGTCGGCATCCTGATCGCCGACGGCACCGATGCGGGCGAGCTCGCGACGCTCAAGGATGCGATCAAGGCAGCCGGCGGCAACGCGATGACGATCGCCCCTAAGGTCGGCGCGGTGCCACTCTCCGACGGGTCGAAGATCGCCGCCGACGCCCAGCTGTTCGGCCAGCCGTCGGTGACGGTCGATGCGTGCGCGGTGATCCTGTCGGATCAAGCAGCCGCCAAGCTCGTCAAGGAAGGTGCCGCCGTCCAGTGGGTGATGGACGCGTTCGGCCACCTCAAGGCGATCGGCGCCAATGCCGCCGCCCAGCCGCTGCTCGACAAGGCGGGCGTCGAACCCGACGAAGGCGTCACCGATCTGGCCGGCTTCGTCGAAGCGGCCAAGCAGCGCTATTGGGATCGCGAACCCAAGGTGCGCACGCTCGCCTGACCGGCGCCACTGCGGCTTGCGCGGCGCTTCGGCGTCGCGCAAGCTGCAGGCCTGTGCAGACAGCGGCGGCGAACGCCGCGCCAACCGGAGGGGCCGACTTGACGATCATCGTCCACCATCTCGAAAATTCCCGCTCGCAGCGCGTGCTGTGGCTGCTGGAGGAGCTCGCGCTTCCCTATCAGGTGAAGCGCTACGAGCGGAACAAGGCGACAATGCTCGCCCCGCCCGAGCTCCGCCAAGTCCACCCGCTCGGCAAGTCGCCGGTGATCGAGGATGGCGGCACGGTGGTCGCCGAAACCGGCGCGATCCTGCAATATCTGGTCGACAAGGCCGACGGGAAGCTCGGCGCGCCCGCGAACCGCGAGGATGCGCTGCGCTATCGCCACTTCCTGCATTATGCGGAGGGCTCGCTGATGCCGCCGCTCCTGGTGATGCTGGTGCTCGCTCGGGTGCCCTTCTTCGGCAAGATGGGCCTCAAGAAGTTCCGCCCGATGGCCGAGGTGCATTTCGATTATGTCGAAGGCGAACTGGCGAAGCGTCCCTGGTTTGCCGGCGATACCTTTACCGCAGCGGACGTGATGATGAGCTTCCCCATCGAGGCAGCGGTCAAGCGCGCAGGCATCCTCGAAGGGCGCCGGCATATCGCGGCGTTCCTGGAGAAGATTCATACCCGCCCGGCCTATCAGCGGGCGCTGAAGGCAGGCGGACCCTATGCCTATGCGTGATGCGACCGGGAGCGCTCAGCTCCCGGCATAGTCCTCGAACCTGTCAGCATCGTGCGGCCCGCCAGTCGGGAGCGGCCGCACCGCTGGCTCGGCCTCGTCCGGCTCGTCCAGCTTGCCTTCCCAGCGCGCAACCACGGCTGCGGCCACGGCATTGCCGACAACGTTGGTCGCGGTGCGGCCCATATCGAGGAAGTGGTCGACCGCGAGGATCAGCAATATGCCCGCCTCGGGAATGTTGAAATGCGCCAGCGTGCCGGTGATCACCACCAGGCTGGCGCGCGGCACCCCGGCGATCCCCTTGCTGGTGACCATCAGGATCAGCAGCATCTGGATCATCGTCGCCCAGTCGAGATGAATGCCGTAGGCCTGGGCGATGAAGATCGACGCGAAGGTCATGTACATCATCGAGCCGTCGAGGTTGAACGAATAGCCGAGCGGCAGCACGAAGCTGGCGATGCGCGGCGGCACGCCGAACCGGTCCAGCGCATCGAGCGTGCGCGGATAGGCCGCTTCCGACGACGCAGTCGAGAAGCCGAGCAGGATCGGATCGCGCAGATAGCGGAACAGCAGGCCGGTGCGCGGCCCGATCACCAGGAAGCAGGCGCCGAGCAGCACTGCCCACAGCGCGGCGAGACCGACATAGAAGCTGCCCATGAAGAAGGCGAGGTCGCCGACCACGCCCAGCCCCTTGGTGGCGAGCGTCCGCGCCACGGCGCAGAACACCGCGACCGGCGCGAACAGCATCACATAGCCGGTGACGGTCAGCATCACCGAGACCAGCGCCTCCAGCCCGCGCAGCAGCGGCTTGGCCTTGTCGCCCACCGCCGCCATGCCGACGCCGAAGAACAGCGAGAAGATCACCAGCTGGAGGATGTCGTTGCTCGCCATCGCCTCGATCGCGCTGGTCGGCACAATATGGGTGAAGAACTTGGCCGCATCGAAGGACGAGCGGTCGACCCCGCTAGAGGCGTTTGCCGGCGGGAGCGGCAGATGCAGGCCGGTGCCCGGCTGGAGCAGGTTGACCAGCAGCAGCCCGAGGGTGAGCGAGACGAGGCTTGCGCAGACGAACCAGAAGAACGCCTTCAGCCCAACGCGCCCGATCGCTCCGCCGCCGCCCATATGCGCGATGCCGACGACCAGCGTGGAGACGACCAGCGGCGCGATGATCATCTTGATGAGATGGAGGAACATCTGGGTGGGGATGTCGAGGCCATAGGCGATCGATTCGAGCGTCGCCTTGCCCGCCGCGGTCCCCCCATAGCCGAGGTTCAGCCCCCAGCCGATCAGCCCGCCCAGCAGCAGCGCCGCCAGGATGAACCAGGTTAGTCGTTTACCCACACATGCTCCCCGTAGAATCGTCGCGGGAGGGAAGGGGATTGTTGCGCCCGGGTCAAGCCCGGGGGCGCAGGACCGGTCTCACCGAGGCACTGTCCGGCGGGGCCGGGGAGGCGCATCGGGCGAGGATTCGGTCGCAAATCGCGGGTCGCACCAGGCGGGGCCGGGCACCACCGGCGGCCGCGGCGCTGCCGCCGGGAGCCCCAGCAGCAGCAAGAGCGGCACGATGGCAGCGATGCGTCTGATACCCATATCCTCGATCCCGGCGCGAAATCCTTGCCGTCCCGACCCGCTTCGTTCTACGCGAGCGACGATACAAGAGCGAGGGCGTGAGATGACGGCTTGGGCAACGACGCGACGGAACCTGATCGGGGGCATGGTAGCGCTGCCGTTGCTCGGGCTGCCGGCAATCGTCCGCGCGGCCGAGCCCGATCTTGCCCAGCTGCAGGACATGACCGGCAATGCCCGCCCGATCGGCCCCGAAGAGCGGCGCGCGCGGCTTGCCAAGGCACAAGCGCTGATGAAGGCGAACGGCATTGGGGCGGTGCTGATCGAGCCCGGTGCAAGCCTGGTCTATTTCACCGGAATCCGCTGGGGCCGCAGCGAGCGGCTCACCGCCGCCATCCTGCCGGCCGAGGGCGAGCCCTGCATCGTCACGCCGTTCTTCGAGGAACCGCGCACCCGCGAGACGCTTGCGATTTCGGCCGAGGTGCGCGTCTGGCCGGAGGACGAGGATCCGCTCAAGATCGTCGCCGGCTTTCTCAAGGATCGCAAGCTGGCGGGACTGCCGGTCGGGATCGAGGAGACGGTGCGCTTCTTCGCGATCGATGGGCTGCAGAAGAACGGACTGCGGGTCACCTCGGCCAACCCGGTCGTGCGTGGCTGCCGGATGATCAAGAGCCCGGCCGAACTGGCGCTGATGCAGCTCGCAACCAATATCACCATTGCCGCCTATCGCTTTGTATATGCGCGGGTCGAGAAGGGCATGCGCCAGCGCGACGTCTCGGCGCTGATGGATGCGGCGACGCGCAAGCTGGGCGGCGATCCCGAGTTCAGCATGGTGCTGGTTGGCGAGGGTGCCGCCTATCCGCACGGCACCAAGACGCCCTCGCCGGTAAGCGACGGCGCGATCGTGCTGATGGACTGCGGCTGCAACGTGATGGGCTACCAGTCCGACGTCTCGCGCACATTCGTCCATGGCAGCGCGAGTGTGGAGCAACGCAAGGTGTGGGACGCGGTGGCGAAGGGCCAGCAAATGGCGTTCGCCGCGGCCAAGCTCGGTGCGCCGGCCGGCAGCGTCGACGACGCGGTGCGGGGCTATTATGCCTCGCTCGGCTATGGGCCGGACTATAAGCTGCCGGGCCTGTCGCACCGCACCGGGCACGGCATCGGGCTCGACGGGCACGAGCCGGTCAACCTCGTCCGCGGCGAGAAGACGCCGCTGGCGCCGGGCATGTGCTTCTCGAACGAGCCGGGCATCTATATCCCCGGCAGCTTCGGCGTGCGGCTGGAGGATTGCTTTCACATGACCGAAGCGGGCCCGAAGTGGTTCTCGACCCCGCCGGTCTCGATCGACCAGCCGATGGGCTGATCCGCACCGGGCGCAGGCCTGGCCGATGCGAATGCGGAACGATCATGCTGATCGACGTGTTTCGCTTGAGCGAAAGCCGCTCCGCCCCTAAGTCGGCCTCATGACGTCGACCAATGATATCCGCCGCTCGTTTCTCGACTATTTCGAGGGCCAGGGCCATGCCCGCGTCCCCAGCGCGCCGCTGGTGCCGCACAACGATCCCACGCTGATGTTCGTGAATGCGGGCATGGTGCCGTTCAAGAACGTGTTCACCGGCCTGGAATCGCGTCCCTACAGCACCGCGACCAGCAGTCAGAAGTGCGTGCGGGCGGGCGGCAAGCATAATGATCTCGACAATGTCGGCTATACCGCCCGGCACCACACTTTCTTCGAGATGCTCGGCAATTTCTCGTTCGGCGACTATTTCAAGGAGCAGGCGATCACCCATGCCTGGACGCTCCTCACCAGGGAATGGGGCATCCCGGCCGAGAAGCTGACCGTGACGGTGTACCACACCGACGACCAGGCGTTCGACCTGTGGAAGAAGATCGCCGGGCTGCCCGACCACAAGATCATCCGCATCCCGACCAAGGACAATTTCTGGGCGATGGGCTCGGATGGACCGTGCGGCCCCTGCTCGGAGATCTTCTACGACCACGGCGAGCATATCTATGGCGGCCCCCCGGGCTCGCCCGAGGAAGATGGCGACCGCTTCGTCGAGATCTGGAACCTCGTCTTCATGCAGTTCGTGCAGGAAAATGACGCGATCGTCGGCGACCTGCCGCGGCCGAGCATCGATACCGGCATGGGGCTGGAGCGCATCGCCGCCGTGCTGCAGGGCGTCCATAACAATTACGACATCGACACGTTCAAGGCGCTGATCGACCAGTCGGCGGCGCTGACCGGCACCTCGGCTACGGGCGAGCAGGTCGCCAGCCACCGCGTGATCGCCGATCACCTGCGCTCGTCGGGCTTCCTCGTCGCGGACGGCGTGCTGCCTGCCAATGAAGGCCGCGGATATGTGCTCCGCCGCATCATGCGCCGCGCGATGCGCCATGCCCATCTGCTCGGGGCCAAGGATCCGCTGATGCACCGGCTGGTGCCGTCGCTGGTCGCCGAGATGGGCGCCGCCTATCCGGAGCTGGTCCGCGCGCAGCCGCTGATCGAGGCGACGCTGCTCCAGGAGGAAACCCGCTTCCGCCAGACGCTCGCCAACGGCCTGCGCCTCCTCGACGAGGCGACGCAGGGGCTGAAGGCCGGCGATACGCTGCCGGGTGCGACCGCGTTCAAGCTCTACGACACGTTCGGCTTCCCCTATGACCTGACCGAGGACGCGCTGCGCGTGCAGGAGATCGGCGTCGACCGCGCCGGCTTCGACGCGGCAATGGCCGAGCAGAAGCGCGCCGCCCGCGCCGCCTGGAAGGGCTCGGGCGAGAAGGCGTCGGAAGAGCTGTGGTACGACCTCGCCGACGAGCTCGGCGGTACCGAGTTCACCGGCTATGTCAGCACCGAGGGCGAAGGCCAGGTGGTGGCGCTGGTCAAGGATGGCGCGCGGGTCGAGAAGGCGGCTGCTGGCGACACGGTGACCATCCTCACCAACCAGACGCCCTTCTATGGTGAGAGCGGTGGCCAGATGGGCGATGTCGGCATGATCGGCAACGACAAGCTGCGCGCGCTCGTCGATGACACGTCGAAGCCGCTCGGCCGCCTGCATGCCCACCATGCCAAGATCGAGAGCGGCGAAGTCGCGGTCGGCGACGCGGTCCACCTGTCGGTCGACGTCGAGCATCGCGACCAGGTCCGCGCCAACCACTCGGCGACCCACCTGCTGCACGCGGCGCTGCGCAAACGGCTCGGCACCCATGTCAGCCAGAAGGGCAGCCTGGTGGCGCCCGAGCGACTGCGCTTCGACTTCTCGCACCCCTCCGCGCTGACCCCCGAGCAGATCGCCCAGGTCGAGGCCGATGTGAATGCGCAGATCCGCCACAACGGCACGGTCGAGACGCGGCTGATGACCCCGGACGATGCGATCGCCGCGGGCGCGATGGCGCTGTTCGGCGAGAAATATGGCGACGAGGTTCGCGTGCTGTCGATGGGTCTGGGCGAGGATGCGTCCTACTCGGTCGAACTGTGCGGCGGTACGCACGTCAATGCGACGGGCGACATCGCGATCTTCAAGATCGTCTCGGAAAGCGCCGTCTCCTCGGGCGTGCGTCGTATCGAGGCGCTGACCGGCGAAGGCGCGCGACTTTGGCTGAACGCCCGCGACGAGCGGCTGCGCGAGGCAGCGGCGGCCCTCAAGACCGCACCCGACGACGTGCCGGCGCGCGTCGCCGCGCTGGTCGAGGAACGCCGAAAGCTCGAGCGCGAGCTCGCCGAGGCCAAGAAGGCGCTGGCGCTCGGCGGCGGTGCCGGCGCGGCGCCGGCGGGTCCGGAGCAGGTGAACGGCATCAATTTCGTCGGCCAGGTGCTCGACGGGCTCGAGGCCAAGGCCCTGCGCGGTGCGGTCGACGAGGCCAAGGCGCGGATCGGCAATGGCGTGGTCGCGCTGGTCGCGGTGAACGAGGGCCGTGCATCGGTCGCGGTCGGCGTCACCGACGGCATCGGCGTCAGCGCGGTGGACCTGGTGAAGGTCGCCGTCGCGGTGCTCGGCGGCCAGGGTGGCGGCGGCCGCCCGGACATGGCGCAGGGCGGCGGTCCGGACGGGACCAAGGGCGCCGAGGCGCTTGCGGCCGTGAAGGCGGCGCTGGCAGAGGCTGTCGTCGCCGCCTGATCAAAAGGGTCAGCGCCCGGGGGCGTAGCCGTCCTCGGGCAGCACCCAGATCGCCGTTTGGCTCATCTCCGGACGCAGCAGGCCGTCGATGGTGACATTGACGGTCAGTTCGCCGGCGCCGGCATCACGATAGCAGCGCTCATGCCCGGCGAGCGGTTGGAGCGCTTCCATCAGCTTGAGGCGGGTGTTGGCCTCCAGCGCAGGGCTCAGCGCGGTGCCGTTGCTGGTGAGCTTGCCGCTGTTGAAGTCCGCGGGGCGGATGCGGCTGCACACCATGCCGTCGCGCACCTGGCCGAACGTGGCATATTCGAGCACGATCAGCGGGTCGCGGTTGACCACGCCGGTAACCAGCGCGTCGAACGCGCCGTCGCCGCGCAGCGTGTAGTGGACGATAGTGCCGCAGGTACGCGCGCTGCGGTCGGGATCGATGCAGCGGATACGCCCGGCCTTGGCCGGGGCTAGCGGATCGGGAACGGCTTCGGCCTGCAGGGGGGTGAGCAGGGCGAGGGCGAGGGGAAGCAGCATCTTGGTTAGACCTTGTCGGGTTCGGCGGTGGCGTTCAGCCGCGAGCGCGTCAGCCGCGGGTCGCGTTGCAGACCGGCGGCCTCCTTGATCGAGCGGCGCATCTCGTCGCGCTTTTCGTGGATCGATGCAATCACCGGCCCGACGCCGAGGCCGAGATCGACCAGCAGCGCCTCCGAAAGTTGCAGCGAACTCTCCAGCGTCTCCGGCACCGCATCGGTGGCGCCGGCGCGATAAAGCTCGGCGGCATGGCCGGCATCGCGGGCGCGAGCGATGATCGGCAGCGTCGGCACCCAGCCGCGCACGCGCTTGGTGAGCCGCACGGTGAGCACCGGATCGTCCATGGTCAGCACCAGCGCACGCGCGCGGCCGAGCTGGAGTTGGTCGACCAGCTCGCTGCGGGTGACGTCGCCGAACAGCACATGGAAGCCGGCACGGCGCGCGCGGACCACCGTGTCGATATCGGCATCGACCGCGACATAGGGCTTGTCATGTCGGCGCAGCATCTCGGCGACGGTGCGGCCGACGCGGCCGAAGCCGATCACCACGGTGCCGCCCTCGATTTGGGCAAGATCCTCGTCGGCAATCTGCGCGCCATTCTTGCCCTCGATCTTGCGCGCGATGCTGCGCCCCGCCTTGGCGAGCAGCGGCGTGGCGGTGAGGCCGATCGCGGTCACCGCGCTCCAGAACGCGGCGGTGCCCGGCGCGATCAGTCCGGCGGCACCGGCGACGCCGAGCACGATCAGCGTGGTCTCCGATGGGCTCGCCATCAGCACGCCGGTCTCGGCGGCCGTACCCATGCGCGCACCGGACCAGCGCAGCAGCACGGTCGTCACCGCGACTTTGACCACCATCACCAGCACGCTCGCCCCGAACAGCGCGACCCAGTTGGCGGCGACGAAGCCGAGATCGAGCTGCATGCCGACGGTGAGCAGGAACACGCCGAGCGCGAGGCCCTTGAACGGCGCAGTGATCGCTTCGACTTCGCCGTGATATTCGGTCTCGGCGATCAGCAGGCCCGCGATCAGCGCGCCGACGATCGGCGAGAGGCCCGCGGCCGTGGTAGCGAGGCTGGCAACGATCACCACCAGCAGGCTGGCGGCGAGGAACAGCTCGGGGCTCTTGGTCCGCGCGGCCTGGGCGAACATGCGGGGCAGCACGATGCGCCCGCCGACGAACAGCGCGGCGACGGTCGCCGCGCCGATGCCCAGTGTCATCAGCAATTTGGTGACGCCGGCACCATCGGGGTTGGGTGCCATTGCGCCGAGACCGAAAATGATCGGCACCAGCGCCAGATCCTCGAACAGCAGCATCGCAAAGGCGGCGCGGCCGACCGGGCTGGTCGTGCCCGCAATAGGGATCACCAGCGCGGTGGAGGAGAGGGCGAGTGCGAGGCCGAGCCCGATCGCGCCACCGGTACTCAGGCCGGTCAGGTACAGCAGTGCCGCGAGGATCAGCCCCGACCCGAACAGCTCGGCCGCACCGGTGCCGAACACGAGCGCGCGCATCGCCCAGAGCCGCTTGAACGAGAGTTCCAGCCCGATCGAGAACAGCAGCAGGATGATGCCGAACTCGGCGAAGGGCTCGATCGAGTGCGCGTCGGAGATGGTCAGGTAATAGAGCCAGGGCGCCCGGCCGACCAGGCTGCCGAGCCCGAACGGCCCGACCAGCAGGCCAGCGAGGATGAACCCGATCACTGGGCTGATGCGAAAGCGCGCAAAGGCGGGAATGACGAGGCCCGCAGCGCCGAGGATTACCAGCGTATCGCTGAAGCCGTGGTTGGACAGGCTCAGCATGCGATGTCCCGGTGGCGAGGTGCAGGCGCGGGGCGGGGAAGGGAGGAACAGAAAGGCCGATGGCCGGTGGCGGATTTTGCTCGCTCGGTCATGCCCCTTAGAGACGATGCGAGGCCCGGCATTGCAAGTAGAAAAGCCCGCCAGTGGCGGGCTTTTCCGTAGCTTTACGTAGAGGGAGGCGGCTTACTGCCAACTGCCCATCGCAGTCTCGAGGTTGACGCGGATCGCCTCGAAGAACTGCTCGGTGGTCATCCAGGCCTGGTCCGGGCCGATCAGCAGCGCGAGGTCCTTGGTCATCTTGCCGCTCTCGACGGTCTCGATGCAGACCTTCTCCAGCGTCTCGGCGAAGCGGGTCACCTCCGGGGTGCCGTCGAACTTGCCGCGATACTTGAGGCCGCCGGTCCAGGCGAAGATCGATGCGATCGGGTTGGTCGAGGTCGACTTGCCCTGCTGGTGCTGGCGATAGTGGCGGGTGACGGTACCGTGCGCCGCTTCCGCCTCGATCGTCTTGCCATCTGGGGTCATCAGCACCGACGTCATCAGGCCCAGCGAGCCGAAGCCCTGCGCGACCTGGTCCGACTGGACGTCGCCGTCATAGTTCTTGCAGGCCCAGACGAATTCACCGTGCCACTTGAGCGCCGAGGCGACCATGTCGTCGATCAGGCGGTGCTCGTAGACGATACCGGCGCTCTGGAACTGGTCCTTGAACTCGGTCTCGAACACCTCGGCGAAGATGTCCTTGAAGCGGCCGTCATAGGCCTTGAGGATCGTGTTCTTGGTCGACAGGTACAGCGGCCAGTTGCGGCCGAGCGCATAGTTCATCGAGGCGCGCGCGAAATCGCGGATCGACTCGTCGAGATTGTACATGCCCATGGCGACGCCGGCCTGCGGGAAATCGAACACCTCGTGCTCGATCGTCTCGCCATTCTCGCCTTCCCACTTCATGGTCAGCTTGCCCTTGCCGGGCACCTTGAAGTCGGTCGCCTTGTACTGGTCGCCGAAGGCATGACGGCCGACGACGATCGGCTTGGTCCAGCCTGGGATCAGGCGCGGGACGTTCGAGATCACGATCGGCTCGCGGAAGATCACGCCGCCCAGGATGTTGCGGATCGTGCCGTTGGGCGACTTCCACATCTTCTTGAGGCTGAATTCCTCGACGCGCTGCTCGTCCGGGGTGATCGTCGCGCACTTCACGCCGACGCCGTACTGCTTGATCGCATTGGCCGAATCGATGGTGATCTGGTCGTTGGTCTCGTCGCGCTTCTGCACCGAGAGATCGTAATACTTCAGATCGATGTCGAGGTACGGAAGGATCAGGCGCTCGCGGATCCATTCCCAGATGATCCGCGTCATTTCGTCGCCGTCGATCTCCACGACGGGCGTTGCTACCTTGATCTTCGCCATAAGCTCGCTTTCCTGAGACAGGTTGGTTCCCGGCAGCGTCTAGGGGCAAGGGCAGGGGGGATCAAGCGCCTCGAACAGCGCCCGATCCCGCCCATGGCGTCAAAGCGGCGCCTCAGCCGCTGGTGGTGCCGATCACATTGTCGTCGGAGTTGCGATCGATCCGCACATTGTACGGATCCGCACCTGCAAACGCCGGCTTCGCCTTGGTATGCAGCGTGATGGTCTGCACGCCGGTGCGGATCGGCAGGCGCTGGAGCAACAGCACGTCCTTGGCGGCGAAGCTGCCGCGGCCGGGCATCGCCAGGAACGCGCCGAACTCGGCGTGCTCGGCCATCGGCGCCTCGGTCTCCTTGCCCCTGCCGTCGGCGTAGAGCTTGTGCGCCTCGATCGTCAGCGTGGTGCGCCAGCGGCCGTCGGGCATCTTCTTCACCACCGCCGAGCGGGTCTTGATGTCGTACAGCGTGATGCGCTCGAACAGATCGGTGATCAGCGCATTCTCGGCCGGCGTCGCGCCGACGCGGAATTCGGCGATCAGGTCGAGGCTGCGCGGATAGGGCGGGCCCTGGAAGCGCCACCTGGCGTCATAGCGCTTGAGCGCCGCGTTGACCCGCGCCTCGCCCAGCTCGTCCTTGAGCCGGTACATGGCGAGACTGCCCTTGCGATAATGGATATAGGGCTGGTTCTCGACGCGCGCGAGCGGCAGTTCCTCGATCACCTCGCCGCCGCGGCTGCGTAGATAGCGGTCGAGCTCGTACTTGAGGAAGCGGCGGATCTGGTCGCGGCCGTAGAGGTGCTCCATCATCATCAGCGACGAATATTGCGCCAGCGTCTCGACGCCCATGGTCGCGCCCTGGTTGTCCGAGGTGACGACCTGGTGCGCCCACCATTGGTGGCCGAGCTCGTGGGCCGCGACATAGGTGACGTAATCGATCTTCTCGGGGTCCGACAGGTCGGCGATGAAGCCGATGCCTTCCGAATAGGGCATGGTGCCGGCGAACGCCTGGGCGAACTGGGCATAGTCCGGGAACTCGATGATCCGCGCCTGGCGGAACTGATAGGGCCCGAATGCCGGCTGGTAATAGTCCAGCCCGTGGCGGAAGGCGGCGAGCATCCGGTCGACATTGGCGCCGTGCTGGGCGTCGTAATAGACCGCCAGATCGATGCCGTTGTGCTGGAGATGCTTTTCCCGGTAGCGGGCCGACTGCACCGAATAGAAGTTGAGGATCGGCACCGTGGTGACGAACCGCGCGGTGCGGCGGCCACCCTGGGTGCGATCGGCCACCTTGTCGCCCGGCGCGATCGGCGTCTGGTCGGCATCGGTCGAAACGGTGATGTCGGTCTTGATCCAGTCGGTGTGGAAGGCGCTGAACCGGGTGCCGGCCAGGTCCTCGAGCTTGGGCGGGCGGAGTTCGGAGGGAAGGCTGTATTTGCGGCGCTTGGCGCGGTCCTGCAGCATGCCGGAGCGATCGATGCCCAGCACCGGCACGAATTCCGCATTGTTGACGAAGGTGCCGTTGGTGACGACGCGGGTGTCGTTGCCGCCATTGGCGAAGCCACGCTGGCGCCGCTCGGTGCGGAAGTCGAGCGTGGTCGTCCCGCCCGGCGCCAGCGGCGTAGCGAGACGGTAGATGCGGTACTGGAAGCGGGGAAAGTCCTTGGCGACGGTGCCGCCCGGGATCGTCACCGATATCAGCCTGGTCATCCGATCGCCCATGCGGACATGGATGGCATCGAGCGGCTTGCCGGTGCGATTGACCAACGTCAGCCGGCCGGCGGCGGTCAGGCCCGGTTGCTGCGGACGAATATCCACCGCGACGCGTACCGCCGCGATCGAAGGCTGGGGCACGCGCTCGAACGGCAGCAGCGTCTTTTCATATTCGGCGAGTTCGCGCTCGTCGCTGACCGGCGTCCGGTAGATGTTCCAGACATGGGTGTTGATATAGACCCACACGCCCGTCGCCACGAACACCGCCAGCGCCGCGCCGCCAAGCAGGCCTGCGCCACTCGCGAGCTTGCGCGGCAGGCGGCGGAGGCGCGGCAGCAGCCGCGTCTCGGTACCGCGCCGCCACACACCGTGGGCGAGCACCAGCAGCAGCACCGCGAAGGCCGACCAGTAGAGCCGCAGCCACCAGGCGCCGATCCAGAAGGTCCCCTGGCCGTTCATGTCGGACAGCGGCACGCGTGGGCCCTGGGCGTAGTTGTACAGCACGTCGCCGAAGCCGAGATTGCCCAGCGTCATCCGGCCGATGATGTAGACCACCATCAGTCCCCAGCCGACGAACTTGTGCGGGCTGAGCGCCTGGAGGAACACCGCCAGCACCGCGAGCAGGGCATAGTCGACCGTCTCGGGCAGCACGTACCAGAGCAGATATTTGCCCAGCTCGAAATGGCTGTAGCTATGCACCAGTTGCATGATCATGCCGCCGAGCACGCTGACGACCAGCGTCGAGAACAGCACCAGCGTCACCGCCAGCGCCTTGGGTAGCACGAACGCCCAGTCGGGGATCGCGCTCGCGTCGACGATCTCGTGCATCTTCCGGTCGCGCTCGCGCCAGACGAGTTCGCCGGCATAATAGATGGCGATGATCAGCGGGATCAGCCCGAAGGCGCCCTTGAGCAGATCGATCACGACGCGCGTCGCCGGCACCACCGGCGTGCCCACGATCTCGCCGAGATCTGTCAGCGACGCCATCGCATTGAACAGCCCGAGCGCGAGCAGCACGAAATAGGCCGGGCTCTTGAACACCTGCGCCATTTCCAGCCGGGTCCGCACGGCGAGCTGGGCCCAGGCAGTGGCGCGGTCGTGGCGCGGCATCGGCAGCGGGCCTACGGGGCGGGGGGCGTCCATGGTCTCGGATACGGCTGCCGCGGCCTTGGCCGCCTTGCGCGCCTGCTTGGACGGGCGGGTCGAGAAGCCGAACCGGGCATAGGCGAGCGCCAGTGCGGCCGCAGCGACGCCGAGGACGATCAGCCGGTTCCACAGGACCAGCCCGGCGAGCGGGATGGTGAGCGTGTTGCGATCGGCTGCGGTCCAGTATTTGGTCAGGTAGCTGGTCGCGCCGACGCCGAACGGCTCGCCATAGGCGCCGGCCAGTTCATAGGCGGGGTTGCGATCGAGCACGAGGCTGGCGACGAAGAACAGGATCAGGAAGGCGACCACGCCGACATAGGTGGCCATCATCGATCGGGTGATCGTCGCCAGCGCGAAGAACATCGCCGAGGTCAGCAGGATGTTGGGCAGCGCCAGCACCACATAGGCGGAGAGATAATAGCCGAGCTGGTTCGGCCCGAGCGTTTCGGGGTCCACCCAGGGCATGTGGCTGCCGATCCACACCGCAAACGGCACCGCGAGGAAGCCGAGCGCCGCCGCCAGGAAAGCGCCGGCGAAGCGGCCGAACAGATAGGCGCTCTTGGTGACGCGGGTGGCGCGGACGATCGGACCGAAGCCGGTTTCGTCGTCGCGGACCACCACGTTCGCGACGAATGCGGTTGCCACGAACATGTAGAACAGCGTCAGGATCTGCATCATCTGCGCGATCGCGAACGGCGCGTTCTTGTGGACGTTGCCGCCCGAGCCGATCCGGATCTGGTCCACCGTGGTCGCGCCGAAGGCGAGCAGGAAGAAGATCACGATCGCGACCCAGAAGACCGGGTTGCGGCGCTGGTAGCGCCACTCGAAGCCGAGGATGCCGGCGAACATGGCCACCTCCCTCAGGCAGCGCGACGCGAGGCGTCGAGCGTCGAGAAATACACGTCTTCCAGCCCGCCCTGCACCGGCGTGAAGCCGTCGCCCGGCACGCCGTCGGCGACGACATGGATGATCGTGCGGCCGGCGAACAGCCGGGTGGAGATCACCCGGTAGCGCTCGCGGTGAGCCTCCAGTTCGTCGCGCGCGATCGTCTTCTGCCACACCCGGCCGCGCGTCTCGTCGATCAGCGCGAGCGGCGCGCCTTCGAGCAGCACCCGCCCGCCGGCGAGCACCGCCATGCGCGGGCAGAGGTCGGCCACGTCCTCGACGATATGGGTGGAGAGGATCACCACGACAGTGTCGCCGATCTCGGCGAGCAGGTTGAGGAAGCGGTTGCGCTCCTCGGGGTCGAGCCCCGCGGTCGGCTCGTCGACGATGATCAGCTGGGGGTTGCCGATCAGCGCCTGCGCGATGCCGAAGCGCTGGCGCATGCCGCCGGAGAAGCCGGCCAGCGCCTTCTTGCGCACCGCCCAGAGGTTGACCTGGTGGAGCAGCGCCTCGACCGTCTCCTTGCGCTCGCCGCGCCTCGCAATGCCTTTCAGCACCGCCATATGGTCGAGCATGTCATAGGCCGAAACGCGCGGGTAGACGCCGAAATCCTGGGGGAGATAGCCGAGCGTCCGGCGGAGCAGCTCGGGGGTGGCGATCACGTCGAGGTCGCCGAACCGGATGCTGCCCGAGGTCGGGGTCTGCAACGTGGCGATGGTCCGCATCAGCGTCGACTTGCCGGCGCCGTTGGGGCCGAGCAGCCCGAACATGCCCGGCGGAATCGCCAGCGTCACCCCGTCCAGCGCCCGGGTGCCGTTGCCGTAGACATGCGTGAGATTGTCGATCTGCAGCATAGGATACTCCCCCGTCGGAATCACGCAGAAAAGCTAGCAGCTGTATTGCCGATGTAAAGCAGTCCTGCGCGGCATGGTTCGCCGTGCTTGGCCCTGCGGAGCCTTCGCCGCATCGCCTCGTTGAGAGCGACGCACCGGCCGCGATTTCCGCTGTCGCCGGCGCTTACCGGGAGCGAAGGAGGAACGATGGCAGACATCGCCGGCTGGCTGGCCCTTGCCGCCACGTGCATCGCCGCCCTGATGACGGCTTCCAATCTCGGCGCGCGCGTCACCGGCTGGGGCTTCGTCGTGTTCACCGTGGGCGCCGGCGCGTGGATCGTCGTCGGCATCGCCACGCACCAGACGCAGTTGCTGTGGAGCAACATCTTCCTCGGATTGGTCGACCTGTTCGGCATCTGGCGTTGGCTGGGCCGCCGCGCCCGCTTCGGCGACGCCGCCGAGGTCGAGCAGGAACGCAGCCGGGAGCGCCCCGGTGAAAACCTCTTCGCCGCCTCCGGCCTCGACGGCATGCCGGTGAAGGGCCGCGACGGCGAGGTACTTGCCTATGCGGTGGATGCCATGCTGGCGTGCGCCGGCGGCGGCCTGTCCCACCTCGTCATCCGCGAGGGGGGCGTGGGCGGCGTCGGCGAAACCCTGCGGCGACTGCCCTGGGCCGAGGTGCGCGTAAAGGACAATGCGCTGGTGAGTACGCTCGACGCCGCCGCGCTGGCGCGGCTGCCCGTGGTCGAATCGCCGTAGAGGAGTGTCCGGTGGCGAAGGGGGTGGCCGTCGACTGCATCGTCTATTATCCTGTTATACCGTTTATGTTCTGAGAGCCTTTCAGTCCGTGCCCCCGCGAATGCCCCCATTTCGCGCGCCCGATTTGAGAGCCGGCTAGGTGCCTGCCTTAGGCGTGCACGCCCGCTTCCAGGCTTCGATGTCGCTCTCCCACCATCCGACGCGCCCAAGGCCGATTCGCACCTGTTTGGGAAGGTGCCGGCCTGCATCTGGCGGTAGATGGTGGCCGGGTGCAGCGAGGTTTCGCGACGGACCTCGGTCATCTTCAGCAGGCGGCCGCTATGGGTCGTGGGTGCGGTGAAGGGCATCAGTTCCGACATGGTTCAGCTCTTTCGGATTGGGGGCGAGCAGCGGTCGCCCATGGTTGGAAATGGCGTGCAACGTGGGTGCGGCTGGCGCCCGCGCGCCTCGCGCCGATCAGCGCCGCGCCGCCTGGGCGCGGGTGAGCAGCAGGACCAGGTGGAGCGGCACGCTGCACAGCGCGGCGCAGACGAGCAGCGTGACGAGCAGCACGCGGGCGGCCCTGGCGATCAGGCGCATGTCCGGCCTCCCCGGCTGCAGGCGGAGCAGCGATCCTGCTCGACCCAGCGGCAGGCGCCGCCTTCGCCGTCCCCGCAGCGATCATGCGCCGAGCAGCCGCAGCCCCGGCAGATGCGCGGGTGGCGGTGAGGCGGCTCCTCGGCGAGCTGCCAATAGACGTCGGGATCGAACGGGAAGGCCCGCAGCAGATGCGCGATCGTGGAGCGATAGAGCGCAGTGCGGCCCGGCGTCTCCAGCCGGCGGAGAAACGCCACGGCGCGCCGGTGATCGGCGCGGCTGTCGACCAGCCGATCGGCGGCTTCCGCGATCGAGAGGCGCGCGGCAACCCGCCGGAGGCGCAGATAGTCCGAAGGGGTGAGGCGCGGTGCCTCCACCAGTTCCGGCCACAGGCTGGGTTGCAGCACCAAGGCGGCGGACACGCGGCGGCGCAACGGCGCGGGGCCGGGCAGGGGCGCGATCATTGCAGCGCCTCCCACAGCAGAACCGCCGCCCAGCCCGCGCCGATGCCGGCGAGCAGGCGCAGGCAGGCGCGATCGAGCGGGCGGAGGATCCAGCGCGTCCGCCGGCACGCCGGGCAGGCGCAGGCGCCCATCCGCAGCGGGCGGGGCGAGGGGGGAGCATAGGCTTGCATCGCGATGGCTTCCTTTCAGGCAAGCGGGGGCGTTGCCCGGCGCGCGGTTGCGCCGGGGGCGGGCATTCAGGCTGGGGTGGGGCGGCGGCCGATCAGGTGCCGACGGTGTCGGCTACCTCCGGCGGCGCTTCGTCATCATTGGCCGGCGGGCGCGGTGCATCGTCGTTGGCAGGCTCGCGCCATCGGCCGACGGGCAGGTGCACCGCCGGGTTCGGCTTCATGCCCCGCACCACCAAGCGCACGGCGACGATCTGGACGACGAAGGCACAGCCGCAATCGTCACTGTCGCACAGCAGCCGCGCCTCGCGGACGGTGGGCGTCACCTGCTCGCTCGTGCGGCACGTCACGCCCGCGCCGCATTCCGGGCAGCGGAAAAATCGACGTCGACTGGTCATAGGCTCCCCCGCATGGATGATCGCAGCTCCGCACCGCGGCGGAAGATCGAGCTGAGGCGGCGCGAGAGCGACCTGACGGCCTGGATCGACTCGTGCGTCTCGTGCATCGCGCGGAGCATGGCGGCGCGGCTGGCGTCCGACTGGCTCGCGACGAGGCTGAACGAAACGGCCTCGCCCGCTTCCCTGGCCACGTCCGCGATCTCGATCACCAGCGCGTGCGGGCAGGCGGCAAGTTCGACGGTCGCCGGATCGACCATGCGGGCATAGCATTCGAGCAGCGGCATCGAAGCGCCGCCCGCGGCGACATAGGCGCGGTCGAGCGCGGCGGCCTGCGCCAGGGTAGGCGTGGTCGCCATATCGGATCAGACCATTTGTAGATCGTCCGATCGCCCACGCCGGCGGCGCGCGCGGCATGGCGAACGCCCAGATGCTCGGCGATCTGCGTAACGGCGGCAGACCAGGTGCCGGGGATGCGCTGCTTCGTCATGCGCGCACCTGCGCCGACAAGGAGGAGATGGGGCTCCGGTCGGCCAGAGCCGCCGGAGCCTCCGCCGCAGTGCGACCCGCGGGGTTATCGGAGAAGTGGTAGGCGTTCGATGCCAGACTTGGATCGCACGCGACGCGAAGCAAGGGGCGGGGTACATCAAGGCCTTCCGGATATATGTCCGGTCGCAGCAAGGTGCGGGAAACTCCTGTCAGTTCCTCGACTCGAAGGACGTGTTCCGCGGGAAGGGGTCGATTGTACTTGAGCCAGTGGTTCACAGTTGATTGCCGTCGACCAATCATGCGCCCGAAGGACGACTGCGAACCCGCCACTCGAACTGCTCTGGCCAGCGGTGTGTCCAAGGAAAGCTCCATGCTCATGTCGCTCGCCTAACGGAGCTCCGGTAGTTGAGGCAACCGTAGGTCTGTTGTGGCGCGCTAACGGCAAGCCGTTAGGAATTGCCCAATGAATATAGGCGAGCGCATCGATAACCGGCTAAAGGCCATTGGCATTTCGCAGGCTGAGCTAGCGCGACGTGTGGGCGTGCGGCAAAGCACGATCAACGGCCTCATCCGGGGGGAGTCGCGCGGGTCGAAGCATCTTCACGTAATCGCGAGGATCCTACGCACGTCCCCGGCCTACCTGACTGGTGAGACGGAAGACCCCGCGCCCGATGCTCCTATCCTGGAGCCGGAGCGGCCGGTGCAGTTCGTCACCCTGCAGGTCGCCCTGCCTAGTGAGGAAGCGCTGGCAACCATGTTCCGGGCCATGCTTCGAATCGTGCCTGAGGACGCAACGGAGGACGAGCGCGCTCAAATTCTCGCTCGGCGTTTGCCAGCTGCGCTTTCGCAGCTTCGAGATCTCGCGCCTTAACCCGGTGCGGGTGCAATGCCCGCTCGCGGTGCAGCTGCTCCAGTTCCCGCCACAAATCGTCCCGCAGCGCCGCGAAGACCGCGCAGGTTGCCTCGCATTCCTCGCACCCATGCTCGCACCCCGGCGTCAGCCGCAGCACCGGCTTACACATCACCGTCGACCCTTCGTGAAACGTTCTTGTTCCGTTCCGATATCCGGCGCGCGGATGTGTAGGAAACCCCAAAAATATGCATCGTGACGAAGGGGTTGCGGTAACGCTTTCAGATCCTGGCCCGGTCCCCGCTGGGACAGCGCCGCGATCCGGTTTAGCCGGCGCTCATGGTCGTGCTTATGCTTCTCCGCAGCCTCTCTGTGCATCGCCAATGTGCATGACGGCGACACCATCCGAAGTTGCGACGGCGAGCGCATCCGAATCGCGAACATCGACGCGCCGGAAATGCGCGGCAGCCCCAAGTGCCGCGATCGCCGGCGCCGTGGCTGGTGCGACTATGCCCTGGCCACGCGGAGCCGCGACGCACTGGCGAGATTCCTAGAGGAAGGACGCGTGACGCTACGGCGCCAGGGCGAGGACCGTTATGGCCGCACGCTTGCGACGCTCGCGGTCAATGGGCGCGATGCGGGGCAGTACCTGGTTGACCGACGCCTTGCCCGCCCGTGGCGCTGACGCGCGGCGGGGCGGGATGTGGGACTTTGCTGCCATTCAAGGGGATGTTTGGGAACGACGGGTTTCGGAAGAAGCAATCTTTCCTCCGTCTCACCAGTCTGTATCTGCACAGCGCGGCGGACCAAAAACCATACGTGGCTCATTTTTGAGAAAGCCGTATAGGTGGGCAGCGCATCTGACCGGGCGCGGCCTGCAGGGTGATTTGCAGTGTCGCATTAGGAGGTGCTGGTGCTGAGCTCTCGGGCGATAAATACCGTACTTTGAATCTTTCCTACTGATCCTGTTCCTCCGCATCAATGTCCGCGGTCGAGCAGTTCCCGCACCTTGGCGGCCAGCGTGGCATAGGTGAAAGGCTTGGAGAGAAGATCGACATCGGGGTCGAGCCGGTCGTCCCGCATGATGGCATCGCGCGTATAGCCCGACGTGAACAGCACGCGCAGCTCCGGATGCAGCGCCCTCGCACGGCTGGCCAGTTCGGGACCGGACATGCGCGGCATCACCACGTCGGTCAGCAGCAGCGTCGCGCCGACGTCGTGGCCGCCGAGCAACCGCAGCGCGCCATCGCCGTCCTGCGCCTCGACCACCTGATAGCCCAGTTCGCGCAGGATGCCGACCGTGTAGGCGCGGACGTCGTCGTCATCCTCGACCACTAGGATGGTCTCGTCGGCGTTGCCCATCCGCGCTGAGGGGCGTCGCTCCTCGGCCTCCAGGAGGACGTCCTGCTGCTTGCGGGCCAGATAGAGCCGTACGGCCGTGCCGTGACCCTCGGTGGAGTCGATGGTGATGTGGCCGCCGGACTGCTTCACGAAGCCATAGACCATCGACAGACCCAGCCCGGTACCCTTGCCGACTTCCTTGGTGGTGAAGAACGGGTCGAAGACCTTGGCGACCGTCTCTGGCGACATGCCCGTGCCGCTGTCGATCACCGAGACGACGACATAGGCGCCCGGCAGGCATCCGCCGGGAAGTGCATCTCGCACCTCGACGTTGCGGGCCTCGATGGTCAGGCCGCCACCACTGGGCATCGCATCGCGCGCGTTCACCGCCAGATTGAGGACCGCGTTTTCCAATTGATGCGGATCGACCTCGACCTTCCAAAGCTCCGCGTCGGTGTCGATCCGGATCGCGATCGTCTCGGTGATCGAGCGGGTGAGCAGGTCCGACATGCCGGTCAGCACGCGCGCGATGTCGATCGTCTTGGGCTCGAGGGGTTGGCGACGCGAAAACGCAAGCAGTCGCTGGGTGAGCGAAGCCGCGCGCTCCGCCCCCTTCAGCGCATTTTCCAGCGAACGCCGCATCCTTGGATCGTGGTCCATGTCCATCCGGCGGACGACCGTGTCGATATTGCCGATGATGACGGTCAGCAGGTTGTTGAAGTCGTGCGCGATGCCGCCGGTCAGCTGGCCGACGGCCTCCATCTTCTGGGCCTGGCGCAGCGCTTCCTCGGCCTCCCGCCGCTCGGCGACTTCCTGCTGGACGCGCATCTCCAGCGTATCCGCCAGCTCGCGCAGCTTGGCTTCCTGCTCCTTGGCCGCGGTGACGTCATAGATCACGCCGATCAGGCGATAGCCGGATCCTTCGCGGACGACCTCGCCGCGGCGCGCGATCCAGCGATGGCTGCCATCGTCATTGCGGACGATGCGGAACACCGCCTCCAGCGTATCCCCGATCGCATCGCTGCCGGGTTGCGGCAGCAGCAGCGGCTCGCCATCGCACAGCACACTGTTGATCGTCCGCACCGGCAGCACCGCGGCGGGATGCAGGCCGAGCAGCTGGCAGAACTCGCTGGATACGGTGGCGGTGGCGAAGCCGTCACTGTATTCGAACGTGCCGACGCCGCCCGCCGACTGGGCGATGCGCAACCGCTCCTCGGTCCGCTTGCGTTCAGTGACGTCGATGAGCAAGCCAGTGAAGCGCACCGGCGCGTCATTCTCGTCCAGATGCGCCTGGCCGCGCCCGTGCATCCACAGGGTCGAGCCGTCCGGCGCAAGTACGCGGAATTCCTTGGAGAAACGCTCGGCCCCGGCGAGCATGCCGGCCACGGCGATGCGAATCCGCGGTCGATCCGCCGGATGGATCGCGGCGAAGAAGGTCGCCGTCGGCAGGTCCCTCGTGGCGGCTTCGGGTTCCAGCCCGTACAGCTCCGCAAAGCGCGAATCGATGCGCAGGGCGTCGGCCGCAATGTTCCAGTCCCAGCTGCCGCTCGCACCGGCGGCGGCGAGGATCGACCGAACCTGCTCGGCGCCTGCCTCAGCCATCGTCCCCAACCACCCGGGCGATGAACTCGTCGAGCAGTTCCTTCAGCTTTTCGAGCGAGGGGATGTCCATGATCATCGCGATATAGCCGCGGATGTCGCGCTTGCGCACGGCGAAGTCGATATAGAGGAACAGCACCAGCCCGTCCTCGTCACCGGCATCGTCGATCTCGAACAGCGCCGCACTGTTGCCGTGCAGTACCTCGGGAATGGTCATCGCCAGCGAGCGCTTGAGCATGTTGGCGATCGTGGCGAGGCAGGAATTGAGGATGACGTTGCCGGTTTCGGTCAGCGCCTCGCGCTCCATCTCGGCCAGGTCTTCGGCGGACAGGCTTTCGCCGGTTACGGCTCGGACCAGCTCCAGGCTGTTGCTCTCGGGGAAAATAAGCAGCGCACGGCCGGCAAAGGCACCGTCGAAATCTTGCCGCACGGCGACCAGTTCGGCCGCCTCGCGTTCGCTGATCAGCCGGGCCGCGCGGCGCTGGCTGACGATGTCGATCGCGGGCACCGACAGCGTCACCTGGTCGCCGATCATCTTGCGCAGGCTGGAGGCGGCGCGCCCTACGCCGATATTGACGATCTCGGTCAGCGCATCGCGCTCGAGTTCGCCGAGCGTCACGCTGTCGCGGATCACGCCTTCGCCGATCGCAGGCGGAGCGCGGCGCCCGAGAGAAACGCTTCCAGGCTGTCCGCGCTGACCGGCTTGGGAACGAAGGCGGCCCCGATCGCACGGGCGCGGGCGATGATCTCGTCCTGAATGTTGGCGGTGATGATGGCGATGGGCATGTCCGGGCGCAAAGCGCGGAGCTCGCCGGCAAGTTCCAGCCCGTCCTTTTCGGCCATGTTGAAATCGATCAGGCAGACGTCCACCGGCTGGGCGGCGACCACCTCATGTGCCTGCGCTGCGCTGCCCGCCTCGGCCTTTTGCCACTCCGGCTGTAGCTCGGCGAGCGCCTTGCCGGCGACGATGCGCGCAAGCTTGCTGTCATCGACGATAAGGACGGTAACCGGCATTCGGGACTCCAGATCAAGGCCTTTGCAGCGCGAAGTGGTTCGGCTCCGCAACGGTCCTAGCGGCGAATCGTCCCGATGTCATTGCAACAGATTAAGCAGGTATCGTGCCAGAAAGTCACTGCTTGGCACACCGCACACCGGCGGCCGCGCGGCAAGCAGCACCTGCGCCACCGCAAGATGCAGCCGCTGCGCCGCGCCAAGATCGACCGTCCGGTCGGGCGCTTCCTGCAACGCCACCAGCAACGTGTCCGCATCCTCGGCAGGGCATCGGCCCACCAGATAGATGGCATCGGCGTCGACCCGGACCGTCATGCGACCAGCGCCGGCAGATCGAGAACGAGCAGCACCCCGCCATCCCCGAGCAGAGTTGCGCCGCCGATGCCCGACACGCCCGCGAGCAGTCCGCTCGGCGGCCGCACCACCGCATCGATGCGATCCGCGAAATCGTCGACCCGCAGCGCGACCCGTTCGCCCTCGGCGCTGGTGACGAGCAGCTTGGCATGGGCGCCGGGCAGCTCGGTGCCTCCCAACAGGCGGGCGAGGCTGAGCACCGGCACGGTGCGGCCGCGCAGGACGCAGGCGGTCCCCTCGCCGACCGGCAGCAGCGCCGATTGCTCGACGCGGACCGTCTCCACCACGTGCTCGAGCGCCACCCCGTAGCGATCCCCGGCCGCCTCTACGACGAGCAGCCGGGTGGTGAGGGCGTTGGCCGGGAAACGCAGCAGGAAGCGCGTTCCGCGACCAGGCGTGCTGTCGATCGCGATCGTGCCGCGCAATTTCTCCACCGCCGCCTGGACCGCATCCATGCCTACCCCGCGCCCGGAGACGCCGGTGACTGTCTCCGCCGTTGAAAAGCCGGGCGCGAAGATCAGGCGGAGCGCGGCGGCGTCGGTCAGCTGGTCGGCGGCTTCGACGTCCAGCAGACCTCGCGCCTGGGCGGTAGCGCGGATCCGCGCCGGGTCGATCCCGCCGCCGTCATCGGCCAGGGTGATCGCCACCGCATCGCCCTCCCGGCTCGCGGTGAGCGTGACCCGCCCCTCGACAGGCTTGCCGGCGGCGGCGCGCGTTGCCGCATCCTCGATGCCGTGGTCGATGGCGTTGCGCAGCAAGTGCAGCAGCGGCTCGGACAGCCCTTCCGCGATCTGCTTGTCGACCTCCAGCCCGTCGCCCACCATGGCGAAGGCGATCGGCTTGCCGAGGGTCGCGGCGATCTCGCGGGCGAGGCGCGGCAGGCGGCGGAGCGTCGGCGCGAGCGGCACCAGCCGTACCGCCGCGACGCTACGCTGCAGGTTGGCTGCGCTGCGTTCGATGCCCGCCTGCGCGGTGCGAACGGCAGCGGCCAGCGTACGGTCCTGGGCCTCGATGCGGGCGGCGAGCGGCGCAAGGGCATTGACCGCCACCAGCAGCTCGCCGAGGCCGTCGGCCAGCGCATCGATGCGCGCGGCGTCGATGCGCAGCGTGGTCGCGGGGCCTGCTTCGGCGGGCGCGTCGGGGGTGGGCGCCGGGGCGGCCGCCTCGAAGCGATGCAGCGCGATCTGGTCCGGCATCATCCGGAAGGCGGCGCGCACCACCTCCGGCGAGGCTGTGCTCAGCCCTTCGAGGATCGAGATGCAGCGGAACGGCTCGATCGCGTCGAGCGCGGGCCAGCGACCTTCGGCCGGACGGATATCGAGCCGGAGCAGGTCTGGGATCGTGGCGACGATCGCCAGCGGATCTTCGCCGCGGAAGAAGCAATCGGGATCGGGCGTGTAGCGGAACGCCACCACGGGGCCCTCGGCGCCGTCGGCCAGCTGCCGGGCCCAGTCGGGGGTGGCAGCGGAGGACGATACGGGTGCAGCGGCCTCCCGCCCAGGCAGGCCCGTGATCAACGCCGCCGCGACACCGTCTGCATCCTCGCCGAGCGCGCCCCGCAGCTCCACATCGTCTATCCAGCGGTCGACGCCGTCCAGGCACGCGACCAGCGCGCCCGTCGCCGCGCCGTCGAGCGCCATGCCACCCTTGCGGGCGCGTTCGAGCACGTCCTCGGCGGCGTGGAGCGTGCGTTCCGCCGCCGCCATCGGGAAGATCGCGACCGAGCCCTTCAGCGTATGGATCGCGCGGAAGGCGTCGTCGATCGCGGCAGCGTTGCCGGGATCGCGCGCCAGCACATCGAACGCCGCCGCCGCCTGGGCGACCAGGTCTCGCCCCTCGACCAGAAATTGCGCCAGCAGCTCGTCCATCACGGCTTACGATAGACGATTGCGTCTTCAAGGCGAGCCATTGTGAACCGGTCCGTGATCCGCGCCATGGATTCGCTGTGCCCGAGGCAGACGAAGCCGCCGCTGTTGAGGCTCTCGAACAGGTTGGAGGCGGCGAGCTGCCGCGAGTCATCGTCGAAATAGATCAGCAGGTTGCGGCACAGGATCACGTCGAACCGGCCGAGCCCGGTGAGCGTCGCGCGATCGACGATGTTGGCGGGGGTGAAGCGCACCGATTCGCGCAGATCGTCGATGATCTTGCGGCGATGGCCGCGCTCGGGCTCGAAGTAGCGCTCGACCACGTCCGCCGGCAGCCTGGCCAGCGCGCGCGCCGCGTAGCGCCCCGCCTGCGCCTGGGCGAGCGCGGCGGTATCGAGGTCCGATCCGACGATCTCGATATGATAGGCATCGACCAGCGGCCAGTTTTCGAGCAGCCAGATCGCGATCGAATAGGCTTCCTCGCCCGTCGAGCAGGGCATCGACCAGATCCGGATCAGGTCGCCGGGGCGCCGCGTGCGGATCAGCTCGGGCAGGATCTGTCGGGCGAGCGCGGCGAACTGGTGTTCCTCGCGGTAGAAATAGGTCTCGTTGATCGTGAAGGCGTTGATCAGCGCCTCGCGCTCGGCCGGGTTGGTGCCGACGAAATCGAGATAGCGCGCCGCCTCGGCCATGCCGCTCCGCGCCATCCGCGCGCCGATCCGTCGCTCGATATAATAGCGCTTATTGGCGCCGAAGATCATGCCGGTCCAGCGATAGAGCAGCGCCCCCACCCGCGCGACCTCGTCGTCGGAAAGCGCCGCCGGGGGTGCGCTGGCAATGGTGCTCTCCCGCGTCACCGTGCGAAGCAGGCGAGCAGTTCGGCCGCGAGCCGATCGAGCGGTGCCACGATCGTGGCACCACCGGCGGCGACCAGCGCCCCCGGCATGCCCCAGATCACCGCGCTATCGGCAGATTCGGCAAGCGTCATGCCGCCCAGCGCCTTCAATTCCGTCATGGCGCCGGCTCCGTCATTACCCATACCGGTCATCAACACGCCAACCAGCCGCTCGGGTGCGACGCTCTTCATCGCGCTCGCCACAAGGCGATCGACGCTGGGATGCCAGAAATGCTCGCCGCTGCTCGGCGTGGCGGCAGCGGCGAGCGCGCCCGCGCGGCGGGTGACGACCAGATCGGCATCGCCGCGACCGATATAGACGTTGCCGGGCGCAAGCACCGTCGTGCCCGTCACCTCCTGGACGCTCAGCGCACACAGCTTGTCGAGCCGCCGCGCGAGCGGGCCGGTGAAGCTCGCCGGCATGTGCTGCGCGACGAGGATCGGCCAGGGGAAATCCTCGGGCAGATTGCCGAGCAGTGCATCGAGCGCCGGCGGCCCCCCGGTCGAGCAGCCGACCAGCACCAGCCCCTCGGGCGGCAGCGGCGCGGCGAGCGGCGCGGTGCGACGCGACGCGGCGGGCTTGGGTTCGGCGGCACCCGCTGCCCGTGCCCGAACGCGCTCGCGCAGCCGCGTCGTCCGCGAGATCCGCGCGCCCGCTGCGCTACGGACCTTTTCGACCAGCGCCGGGACGACGGAATCGATCTCCAGCGACAGCGCGCCTCGCGGCTTGGCGATGAAGTCCACCGCACCGAGTTCGATCGCCTCCAGCGTCTCGTCCGCCCCTTCCGCGGTGAGCGCCGAGACCATCACCACCGGGCACGGCCGCGTCACCATGATTTGGTCGAGGCAGGCCAGGCCGTCCATGCCGGGCATGTGAATGTCGAGCGTGATCACGTCGGGCGCGACCTCGTCGAGCAGGTCGAGCGCCTCGGCGCCGCTCCGCGCGACCGCCACCTCGAACCCGCCGGCCTCGGTGAAGATGTCGACCAGCAGGCGCCGCATCAGCGGGGAATCGTCGACGACGAGCAGCTTGATCACGATGCGGCGGCCATGCCCCGCAGCAGATCCTGTTCGGCGCGGTCGAGCAGCTCGCGCGGCGAGACGATCAGCACGATCCGGTCTTGATCGGGCAGATTGGCGACCCGTTCGAACACGCGCGTCTCCGCGCCGCCCAGGTCGGGCGCCGGGCCCACCGCCTCGGCGGCGATGCGCAGGACCTCGGAGGCGGAATCGACCACGAAGCCCGCCTGCAACTCGCCGATGCGGACCACCACCACGCGCCGCTTGCCGCCCGCGGCCATGGCCGCACCGAAGCGCTCGGCCTGGTCGATTACCGGCACCACCGCGCCGCGCAAGTTCATCACCCCCTGCACGAAGGCGGGCGCCTTGGGCAGGCGGGTGAGCTTGCGCGGCAGCGGAGCGACTTCCTCCACCGCAGCAATCGGCAGCGCGAAGTCGCTGTCGCCGATCCGGAACAGGAGGAACTGCTCGCTCGTCGCGTCCATGGCGCTTTCCTCGATCTCGTTCGCGGTGCTCGCTTGGGCAAGCCGCGCGGTGATGTCCTCGCGCAGCAGATGCTCGGCGGCGAGCAGCGACACCAACCGCCGCCCCGCGTCCAGCCGGCAGATCGCCTGGATCCGCGCCTCGGCGCTCCCCCGGGTGAGCACCTGCGGAATCGCGTCGATCGCGGTTTCTGGCACGCGCTCCACCCCGCGGATCACATCGACTACCAGGCCCACGCGGTGCTGCCCGATCCGCGCGATCACGACGCGGGTGCGCGCGGTCGCTGCCGCCGCCGGCATGGCGAGCAGCGCGCGGAGGGAGAGCAGCGGCAGCAGCGCGCCGCGCACGGTGGCGCTGCCGACGACCACCGCGTCGGCGTGCGGCATTGCCGCGATCGTTTCGGGCAGCCGTAGCACGCTCTCGACGGCGCCCAGCGGCAGCGCGAATTCCTGACTGCCGAGCGCGAAGACGACGAGCGGCAGCACCGCATGGTCCGCGGCGTCGGCCACCGTTTCCTCCGCTACGACGCGGCCGACGGCCCGGCGGTTGCCATCCGTGGCCAGGCTCGCCGCGATCAGCGCGGGCAGGTCGAGCATGCGGGCGCCGCTATCGCCGTCCTCTGCCAGCGTATCGACGGCGTCCACCGCGAGCCCGAACAGCGCGCCGTCGTCGACGATCACGACCCGCCGCTCGATGCCGACCGTGCGATCGACCAGATCGGCCAGCGACAACACCGGCACCACCGCCCCGCGGATATTGGCCAGCCCGAGCAGCGCCCTGGGCGCATGCGGCACCCGCGTCAGCCGCGGGATGCGGGCGACCTCGCGGACGATCGGCGCGGGCACGGCAAGCCGCTCGCCGCCGGCTTGCAGCTTCAGCACCCGCAGCCCCGCCGCGCCCTCGCTGCCCATCGCGTTCAGGCCGCCTGCGCGGCGATTGCGGTCGCGATCTGAGCGATTTCCTCGATCGCGGCGGCCAGCAACTCGGCCCCCTGCGCCTGCTGGCGCGCGGCGGCGCCGGCCTCGCGCGCGGCACCGTTCGCCAGATCCGCCGCTTCGGCGATCTGGGTGGTGCCGCTGCGGATCTCGCGCACGGAGCGCAGGATGTCCTGCGTTCCCGCGAGGATCGCATCGTTCGCGCCGCGCGCCGCCTGCAGGTCCTCGATCATCGAGCGGAAGCGCTCGACGAACGCACGGTTGCGCCCGATTTCCACTTCGGCCGCGCCGATCACCTGTTCGAGGTCGCGGCGCACCGTCGCGATCTGCTCCTGCATCGTGCGCACGATGTCCGCCGCGCGATCGGCGCGCGTCGCCGAATCCTGCGCGAGCTTGCGGATGTCGCCCGCCACCAGGGTGAAGCCGCGCCCGGCCTCGCCCGCGCGCGTCGCCTCCACCGAGCCGCTCACCGCGAGCATGTTGGTCTGCACCGAGATCAGCGCGAGCTTGCCGATGATCTTGTCGATGCCGCGCGCCGTATCCGCCAGCGCGGCCAGTAGATCGAGCACGGCGCGAAGCTCCGCCAGACCATGCTCGACGCCGCCCGCCACCCGTTCGATCGCCGCGCCGCTTATCACGACGCCCTCGACGATGGCGCCGATCCGCTCGGCGGCCGCGGAGGCGCGCGCCTGCAGCACCTCGGCCAACCCCTCGATCTGGCCCATCGCCGTATCGGCCTGCATGGTCGCGGACGCCTGGACCTGGGTGCCGCGCGCGATCTGTTCGAGCGCGACCAGGATCTCGCCCGAGGCACCCGAAAGCTCCTGCACCGTTGCCGACAGTTCCTCGGCCGCAGCGGCGATCTGCTCGACCGCGCCCTGGTTCGCGCCGTCGCCCTCCAGCGCCTGGATCAGATCGCCCAGCATCTCGGCGGTGCGCTGGCTTTCCTCCAGCGACGTGCCCTGCTGCTCGACCGCCTGCTGCGCCTGCGCGATGGCCGCCGATTGCTCCTCGGCGGCGCTTGCGACCTGCTCGGCGCCTTGCTCGGCTTCCGCGGCGGCGGCCTCGGCCTCCGCCGAGGCTTGGACGATCGCCGCCGTGCCCGCACCCAGCGCCGCCAGCTCCTCGCGCGCCTCTTTGAGCTGCACGACGACAGCGCGGCCCGACTGCGCCTCCCGCGTGGCCAGTTCGGAAGCCGCGCGCACCTGCTGCACCACCCGGTTCACCTCGCCGACGACGCTCGCCGCCAGCTGCTGGATCTCGCCCGCGCCGGCTTCGGAGCTTTCGGACAGTGCGCGAATCTCGTCCGCCACCACCGCGAAGCCGCTGCCGGCATCGCCGGCCCGCGCTGCCTCGATCGTCGCGTTGAGCGCAAGGAGGCTGGTCTCGTCGGCGACATCGGCGACGCTGACGCCGACCGTGCCGATCTCCCCGGCTACCTGCTCCAGCGCGTCGATCACGGCGACGGTCGCAAGCTGGCGCTGGGCGTTGAGCTCGATCGCGACGACCGACATCTCGATCTGCACGCCGACCTCGGCAAAGGCGTTCTGGACGATCTCGATCTGGCGGCGCGCATCCTCGGCCCGCGTGCTCGCGTCCCTGAAATTGGCGTTGAGCGAGGCGATGAGGCCCTGCGATTCCTGCGCTGCGCCGGCGGCTTCTTCGGCGCCGCTCGCGATATGGTCCATCGCCCGCTGCAACTCGCTCGCTGCGGCGGAGGCCTCGGCGATGCCGCTGGCCAGTTCCTGAACGGATTGGTCGATCCCCTCGATGGCATTGGCGGGGCGGCGCGTCCGGCGGGTGACCCGCGCCTGCGGCAGGGGCGCCGATGCCACCTTGGCCTCTGCCGCCGTGGATTCTTCCCTGTCGCGTTTTGCGCGAGCACCAAGGGTCGATTTCTTCACCAGCGCCATCAGAACTCCAGGGATATTGGGCTTTCAGCCTGCTTAGAGCACAGCGGACGACGGCGCCAGCATCCGCATAGCGGCGGGCACCTGCCGTTAAGCGATGCGGGGACCGACTGCGTTTGTGGCAGCGTGCTACCGCCAGTTCGAGGACTTTGGCGGAGAATCATCAAGCGTTTCTGACGATCCCGTCCGGACCAAACTAGGCCATCCCTTTGACGGGTGAGGGGCGTTCTTACCAGCGCCATCGGCTGCTTTCGGCAGTATCGGACGTTCAATCGTTCGAAAGGCTGACCGATTGTGGTCGACTGCGGACTGCAGCTCGCCCGCCACCTGCTGAAGATTTTGAATTCCCCCCAGCGTGCTCACACGCGCAGCGTGCCGACGAACCGATCTATCCGAACTCGGTCTAGACGCTTCTTACACAATCCATTTCCCAGACGATCAAGGCGCTCTGCGATAGGTTCGCCCCAGCTGTGATTCGAGAGTACCCCTTTGGCCTTCTCGATCACCGTGCAGAAGTTTCCAACGGCTAGACTCACTGCAGCCACTCCCGTCGGAGTATCGGATCCGGTGGCTACGGTCGCAACCGCCGCAGCCATGCCTGCGGCCGCCAAGACCGTTGCTGGAATCTGACAACCATCTTTTGCGCCGATAGCGACCATGTCGCGAAAAAGAGCGATTTCCTCCTCTACATCGAGTGGGCGCGGGGCGCGGCGGCGGCGCTTGGCGATGCGTTCGACCACTTGGTTCATTTCGTCTAAGACTTCGCCTCGGTTCGCCAATATCGCGACTCGATTATGGTCGACGCGATTGAGGAACTGGCCAAATTCATCGTCGTCGGGGTAGCGCGAAACAGGTGCCTTGCCGACATGCTGAGGCGTTTGTCCTGGTCTTGGGTCCATGCCGGCTTGCTGCCGGAACATCCATGTGGCCAGTCCTACGCGTCCTCCCTCGGCCGCGGCACCGAGCGCATGGGTGAAAACGTTTTTATCGATCAGCGTCTTGGATGCATGGTCTACCTCACGCGCGAGCATGGCATAGTCGCCGCCCAGGGCACCTGTGAGTGGTGCGCTCAGGAGATGATGGTGCAGGTAGAGCCGCGACATCCGGTCCTTCAACTGCCCGCCGACCTTCATAACCTCTAGCACGCCATCGCCGCCGCCCTGGAGCCAGTCGTCTAGGATAGGATCATCAAGCAGAGGGCCACCGTGCCTTGCGGCCAAGTCGCGAACGGCGAGGTAATAGGCTATCCTGCCCTCGAATTGGTTCGGCACCGGCCATTGGGCGTCGCGGGTGACCTCGTATCCTGCCTCCGATCTTTCCGCGAGCAACGCGGAGTGCAGCTTGCGATACCCCTGGCCGGCCCAAGCTGCCCGCGCTGACAGTTCCGACCAATTCACTCCCATCAGGCGGAAGGCGGCCGCTCGTACGTGCTGCAGCCGGTAGAAGCGCTCCGGATGATGCTCTACCTCCGCCAGCACGCAGCCGACGAGCTGAGAGACGCCGCCGGTGACATAGCGCGATAGATCGTCGGCGCGCAGGTTGACGAGCACCGGGCCTGGTCGGTCATGACCCCTGTGACGAATAAGTCGGGCGAACTGCTGGGGTGAACAGCCATATTTGCGTTGGAACGCGTGGAGGTCAGCCGTGCGATCATCCAAGTCGACAATCACCGTGGGCGATGTGCTCAACCAGAGGTGCGGTGGGTTATCCTCGATCCAGGAAACCCATTGTCGCTGCCTGTCGCGCAGGTATCCAATTTCGCCGGTAGCGAGAGCGGCGAAGATGCGTTCGCGGTGGTCGGGTTTCGCCAAAACCCGGCTGCGAAGATCGTCGTCTTCGTTGAGCCTGCTCTCGACGCGATCCGCCCTCGCGCGTGAGTGGTCGTCTACGCGCGCGACCCATCGCTCCAATTCCGCTCTCGAGTAGTACATTTCGCCCCCCTGCGAAATCATATCATGCCCAGCGAGTCGCTCGCCGTTGGACGTTGTTCCAGTATCGAAACGAAGCAACTACGATGAGAGGTACAGGTCAATAGATTGTGTTTCTCGCGCTACCGCGTTTCAGGACTGTCGGCGATTGTTCCCACCGCATCATACAAACGGCGTTCCTCCTGAAAGCTCCAGCTTCACCGCGGTGGTAAAGCCGCCGCTATCGTCTAACCGGTGGTTCACCCCGATATAAGCCAGCGCTGCGCATCGATATCGGCCTTGAACCCTTGGGCGGTGGCGGGCTGCTCGGGAGCGAGATCCGCGCGGCCGAAGGCGAGGGTGAGATCCAGGCTGCGCGGCGCGCGGCCCGCGCGCCTGGCCTCGGCCGCGGCGGCGCGCTTCGCTTCCGCTTCGCTGGCATAGACGCGGGATAGCTTGCGCTCGGCGCCGTCGCTGCTGCCGGCCGTCACCTGCTGCTTCTTCGCGCCTTTGCGATCGTGCCACTCGGCCACCACCTTGCCGGCGGCCTCACGCTTCTCGACGCGGTAGCTGTGCCGATCGCCGTCGCGGCGGCGGATGGTGACGCCGGGCAGGGGCTTGCCGGTGGCGGTGATGCCGGCGCCGATGGGCGCGAAGATCAGGCACCCGGCCTTGATCGTGGCCACCGCGTCATGCTCGCGGCCGAGGCGGCGCAGCAACGCGATGTCGCTTTCGCGCTCCTGCGCCTTGGCATGGACGGCGATTGAGGCGAGCGCGGGCGCGCAGCGGGGCTGGAGCCGGTGCCGGCCGGCGATCGCCTGGACGATCGCGCCGAGCGTGGTGTCGTGCCAGCTCTGCTCGCGGCGGGTGGTGAGGCTGCCGGCAAAGTCCGCGGCGCTGGCGCGGATGCTGACGGTGTCGGGCGGCCCGCTATGCTCCACCGTATCCACCGTGAAGCGGCCCTTGTCGACCAGGCCGATCGCGACGCCGTCGCCGGCCTTCCAGCCGAGCGCGACGGTGAGCACCGCACCCTCGGGCGGCAGGGCCAGGCGGCCGTCGCTGTCGTCGAGCACCAGGTCGAGCTGGTCGGCATCGCCCCCGCGCTTCTCGGTGAGGCGCAGGCTGATCAGGCGCGGGCGGATCCTGGGCGACAGATCCTTGCCGTCCAGCGTGATGCGGAAATCGGCGGTGGGCGTCATGCGGCGGCATCCGGCGCTTCGAGCAGGTCGATGCCGAAATCGATCTGGCGCGGCCGGCCATCGGGGAGGAAGTGGCGGTGTCGTTCGTCGATCGCGGTGATGACGAAGTGGCCGAGGACATTGCCGCGACCGTCGACCAAAGGCCACTCCTCGCCCTCGGCCGCCATGTCGATCAGCTGGTCGAGCGAGACGCGGCCGTCCGCCAGTTCGACATGGGTGCTGCCCGAGAGCGTCACCGTCTCCAGATCGGCGCCGGTGAACTGGATCGCATCCTTGGCGCCGACGCGCCCGTTCGTCGCGAAGCGCCAGGCGCGTTTGCGCTGCAGCTCGTCATAGGCGAGCGTGTCGATCGCGAAGACGAACATGCCCAGGCTCAAGAGCTTCACAGGTCATCTCCATCGGGGCGGTCGGCCATCGACGTGCGGCGGCCGGCGCCGACGCGGGTGAGCCTCTCGAGCTCGGCGCGAACGGCGCGGGCGAGATCGCGCTCCGACTGGCCGGGAAGCTGCTGGATCACGATCGTCACCGGGCCAAGCGCGGCGGGGGCAGCGCTCGGCCGCGCTGCTGCCGGTGCTGCGCTGCCGGCGCCGATCGCCAGCGCCGCAGTGCCGGTGGCGACCGCGTTGGCGAGGCGGCTGGTGAGGCCGTCGATCCGGTCGACGGGGCGGTCCTGATCGCGTGCGAGTCCCTGATCGAGCCCCTGCATCATGAAGCCGCCGAACGACGCGAACACGCGCGAGGGCGAGTGAATACCGAGCTTGCTCTTGAACCAGCTCGCCGCCGCCGATGCCGCCCCAACGATCGTATCCTTGAGCCGTCCCAGCATGCCGGTGATGCCGGTGATGATGCCGCGCACGATATCGCCGCCCGCTGCAATCATGCGCTGCCCCAGCGGCCCGCGCATCCAGGCGAGCAGTGCCATGAAGCCCTGGATCATCAGCCCCACGGGGGAGAAGCTCAGCAGTACGCGGCCGACGAACTGGATCGCGGACCAAGTCGCCGACTTGATGCTCTCCCACAGCCCGGCGAACCAGGTGCTGATCGCTCCCCAATTGGCGTAGATCGCATAGACCGCGGCGACGAGCGCCACGCCGCCGACGATCCCGATCAGCGGCAGCATGCCGACGCCGATCAGGGACGCCGTAGCGGCAAGTGCCGCAAAGGGCGCGGCCAGGCCGGCGATCAGGATCGCGCCGCCGCCGAGCACAAGGAACAGGGCAGCGAAGGCGGCGGCCCCCACGGCCAGCGACCGCGCCAGGCCCGGGTTGGCGGCGGTCCACTTCGTGACGCGGTCGGTGAAGGCGTTCGCGCGCTCGAGCACGGCGTTGACGGTGGGGAGCAGCTTGGCGCCGAGCGTGACCGCAAGCGCGGTGCCGCTCACCTGCAGGCGCCTGGTCTGCTCGGCCGAGTCCTTCATGCGCTCGGCGAAGTCGCGATCGGTAGTGCCGCCGGCCGCCAGCGCCGCCGCGCGGATGCGGCGATATTCCTCCATATTGGCGATCAGCGGGCGCAGGCCCTGCTGCACCTGGGCATCCTCGAACAGGTTGCCCAGCTTCGACATGTCGCCCTTGAGGGTCTTGTTGGTCAGCTCGGCGAGGGCGGCGAGCGCCTGGCGGAGGGCAGGGTCCCGCGGCTCGCGGGGGCCGCGGTTCGTGATCGCATTCGGCACCTTGCCCAGGCGGCGGAGCTTAACCACCAGGAGCTGGCAGTAGCGCTGGAAAACCCGCCCGGTCATCTTGGCGCGATGCTCGAAATAGTAGGCGTTACTGGTCTGTTCGCGCTGCGGGGCAAACTCGCCTTCGTTGGCGGTTTTGACCGTGCGCCGCACCCAAGCAATGAAGCCGTGGTCGCGTAGGCGCTGGAGCGCCGCGATCACGCTGTTCCGGTGGCAACCGGCGCGCGCGGCGATCGTCTCAATCGCGGGGAACAGGCGGCCGGTGGCGAAGTCGATCGTCTGGAGCAGCGCCTCAAGCACGGTGATGTCGATGCGCCGCAGCCGCCCGTCTGCGGCCAGCAGGTAGCTGCTGACTTTGCCGAGCTCCTGGCGAAGAAGGGCGGGGCGCCCCGGCGCGGCCTCGGCGCCGGCTACGTACTGGTCGAGCTCGGCCGAAAGCGCGGCGTGCCGCTGGCGTGCTTGGCGAATCTCGGCGAGGGGGTACTCGCGCCAGAGATGCTGGAACAGCTCCTTCGCGGTCTGGATCAGCGCCTCGCGGTGCGCGATGCCCTGGCCGACGCTGCCGTCGCCGATCGGCCGCCAGGGCTTCGCCCGCGCGTCGTCGACGTCGTAGCTGTCGCGATGCGGTGTACGGCGCTTGCCCTCGGGATCGTGATCCGGGCCGCGCGTCTTGCCCTGCAGGCTGGCGCTCACGCCCTTGAGGATCTGGCGTACGGAACGGGCCGTCATGCGCGGCCCCCGCGGGCGAGCGTCAGCGGCGCGGAAGGTCCAGCAGCGTATCGGGCGCAGGCAAGCCGTCGGTCAGCATGTCTGCCCACAGCTGCGCAATCTCCCGCCGCCGCGGCATATACGCCGCCCGGTTGTAGGCGAACTCCACACCTTTCGGCTTGTGGGCCAGCATGAGATCTATGACGGCCTGGTCGCCTGGCCTGTTCTCGCGCTCGGCCAGCTCGTTCATTGCCGTCGAGAAGGTCGAGCGCCATCCGTGCGGAACGTGCCGCCCGCGAAATTCGGAAAGGCGATTGTACATCGTGCCGATCGCCGCGTCGCTCATCGGTCGGTGCGCGTGGCGCAGATTCGGGAACAAGTACGGTCCAGGTTTGGTGAGCCGAATCGCCAACTTGAACAGCTCGACGGCTTGTCGCGAGAGCGGCACCACGAACTCGAAGGCGGCATCGTTCTTCCGTTCGAGCGACAATTTCATCTTCTCGGCAGGAATGCGTCAGATCGGGGCCGTGCCGTCCAGGTCCTCGAGCTCGTCCGGCTGTGCGAGGCGAATCACCCCAGGTCGTACCGCAGTGAGCGCCAGCAAGCGCGACGCGATCTTGACTAGAGGCTGTCCCGGCTGCTTTTCGCTCTCCAGCAATAGCTGCTGGGCTTCCTGCAGGTTGCGGAGCGCCGGCTGCCGCCCACGCTTCACCGGCTTGAGCGCAGCATGCACCTCCGCGGCGGGATTGCCACTCGACTGGCCGGATGCAATCCCGAAGGCAAAGACCACTTCGAGGCGCTGGCAAACCCGATGCGCCGTCTCGATCGCCGGCCGCGACTCGATCGCGCGGAGCAGACGAAGCACGTCGGGGGGCGTGATCTCCGTGATCAGCGCTTCCCCCAAAACCGGAAACACGTCCCGCTCCAGGCTGCGCAGCACGTCCCGCGCGTGACGGGGTACCCAGGTCGCTTTCTGTACCCCAATCCAGTCTTCCGCCAACTGCTTGAGCGTGGGGGTGCCAGTGGGGGCACCGCGCTTCTTCACTAACGACGGGTCCTGCCCATCGCGAAGCATGGGAGCTGCGGCGTCCCGCGCGTCCCGCGCTCTGCTCAGTGGCATGTCCGGGTAGGCGCCGAGCACGAGGGCTCGTTCCTTGCCGCGCAAGCGATATTTGCAGCGCCACGAACGATAGCCCGTGGCCGTGACAAATAGATATAGGCCGCGCGAATCCGAGAGCTTGTATGCCTTGCCCGTCGGCTTCGCCGCGCGGCACTTCGCATCGGTTAACACGTGATACCCCCAGCTGCCGGGGGTCGTACCCGCAAAATGCCCCCAGAACATTTGCGAAACGCCGATGTGAATTGCAATCGGCTGCGACAGCGTTTGCAGCGAAAAAGCTGGGGAAAAGGGTTGTCCCGCAATGAGCTGCGGCAAGGCGCAAATGGTGGTTGGCGGAGGGGGTGGGATTCGAACCCACGGTGAGCTTGCACCCACGGCGGTTTTCAAGACCGCTGCCTTAAACCACTCGGCCACCCCTCCGTACGACGCCAGCGCCTAGTCCGAGTTGGCGGCCGGATCAATCCATCCCAGTGCGGCGCGGTGTTCACGGACCTGTCACATTCGAGTCGCGAGCGGCCAAGCGACAAACATCGTAAACGCACGCCCTTCCGCTGTTCCGGACCGGGACGGGGTCCCCGTTCGGGACCAACGGCTTGTTGAAGCCGGCGCGCCGGCGGCTAGTTCGGAAGGGGCTTCCAGCAATCGTTTCGGCTCCAGCGAAAACAGAGGGTTTATGATCAACAAGCTTCTTCCGGCACTCGGCGCCATCGCCGCCGTCGTCTCCTTCTCGGGCGCGGCGCAGGCCACCACGGTCGTCACCACCAACTACACCGGCGCGAACATGAACATCGCTCCGGGTACCGACGGCACCTACTCGGCCGATTTCGGCAAGTCGGGCATCGAGGCCGGCGACTTCGAGCACATCTACACCTTCACCCTGCCGGCCTATCTGACGGGCAGCGCCTCGATCAACACTAGCGCGGTGAAGCTCAAGGCTGCCAATGATCTCGACCTGTTCTCGGTCGTGTTCAACGGCGTTGCGCTGACCGGCACCTATGGCGGCCTGAACGAGGCGGTCTTCGCCAACGACGTGCCGATCATCGCTGGCAAGGAAAACACCATCGTGATCAAGGGCATGTCGCGCGGCAACGGCTCGTACGGCGCCCAGGCGACCTTCGCCCCGGTTCCCGAGCCCGCCAGCTGGGCGATGATGATCGGCGGCTTCGCGTTCGTCGGCGGTGCGCTGCGCCGTCGCAACACCGCACGCGTCGCGTTCGCCTGAACCACGCCTGCCGCACCCCTCCCGGGTGCGCTGGATCGAAGGACACCGGTCGTGCCCCGCGCGGCCGGTGTTTTTCCTTTGGTCGCCACCGGACGCGGTTTTCGTCGTATCGGACGGGCGCGCGGGCTTTCTGTGGGCGCGCGGCTGTGCAACAGCCGGGCCATGTCGCGTATTCGCTCGTATCTCGCCGGGATTGCCGGCCTCGCCATTGCCCTTGCCGTGCCGACAACCCCTGCGCTGGCGCAGGACGAGGCGGGCTTTCAAAGCTACCTCCAGACCCTCGCAGCCCAGGCCGCCGCCGCTGGGGTGAGCCGCCGCGCGATCGATGCGGTGATCCCGACGCTCACCTACAATGCCCGCGTGGTCGAGCTCGATCGCCAGCAGCCGGAGAGCAGCCCGAATGCCCCGGTCCCCGCCTTCGCGCCCTATCGCGCCCGCCATGTCGATGCCGATCGCATCACTCGCGGCCGCGCCGCCTATCTGCGTGCCCGCGGGCGGCTCTCGGCGATCGAGCGCGAGACCGGTGTCCCCGAATCGATCATGGTGGCGATCTGGGGGCACGAGACCAGTTACGGCCGGGTGATGGGCGGGTTCGATCTGCCGCGGGCGCTGGCCAGCCTTGCCTATGAGGGCCGCCGCCGCGCGCTGTTCGCCGACGAGTTCATCGCCACGCTCAAGATGATCGACCGCGGCGTGCCGCGCGAGAAGCTGGTCGGCAGCTGGGCGGGCGCGTTCGGCGGGCCGCAATTCCTCCCCAGCGTCTATCTGCGCCTGGCCCGCGACGGTGACGGCGACGGGGTGGCGGACATCTGGAACAGCGATGCCGACACGCTCGCCTCGATCGGCAACTATTTCGTCAATGCCGGCTGGCGCGCAGGCGTGCCCTGGGGCTTCGCCGTGTCCGTGCCCGCGTCGCTCGACCGCCGCCTGATCTCGAACCGCACCACGAGCCCGCGCTGCCCGCGCGTCCATGGCCGCCAGAGCCAGTGGAAGACGATGGCGGAGTGGCGGGCGCTGGGCGTCGTCCCGCAGGGCCGCGCCTGGCCGGGGGACAACTTGCTGGCGACGCTGCTGGAGCCCGACGGGCAGGGCGCAACTGCCTATCTCCTCACCGGCAATTACCGCGTGATCCTCGACTATAATTGCTCGAATTTTTACGCTTTGTCGGTAGGCCTGCTCGCCGATGCAGTGGAACGCTAGACCGATCGCGCTTGCCCTGGCGCTGCTTGCAGCGACGAGCGCCCGAGCACAGGACGCAGACCCGACGCCCGGCGCAAGCGGGCGCCGGGGCACGTCCGAGCGCCAGCCGGGCGACGGACGCTATGATGCGGTGGGCTATGCCGCGGTCCAGCCGTTCGGCGCCGCCGCCCTGGCGGTCAGCCCCAACCTGCCGGCCGAAAGCTATGCCGAGGTGACCGCGCTCGACAGCGGCCGCACGATTCTCGTTCGCATCGCGGAGACCTCCGAGGTTCCCGGTGCGGTCGCCGCACTCTCCGAAGGTGCCGCGAGCCAGCTCGGCGTTCCCGCCGATCGGCTGGCGGCGGTGCGCATCCGTGCGGTGCGACCCTCTGCCGAGGACCAGGCTGCGCTCCGCAGCGCCGGTGCCGCGCAGCCGCGCATCGATTCGCCGCCCGCACTGCTGCGTGCCCTGCGACTACAGCTCCCGCCGCAGCCCGATATCGGTGAGCCCCTTCTGCCACCTCCCGCGCAGCCGGACCCGATCGTCGACGTCATCCCGCACCCCGTCGAGAGCGTTGCGCCCCCGGCGAAACCCCGCTCGACCCCGAAGGTCGCGCCCCCCAAGCCGGGCCAGGGCCGCTATCTGGTGCAAGTGGCCGCACTTTCTTCGCCCGAACGCGCACAGGCGCTTGCCCAAAAGCTGCGCGGCTTCGTAAAGGCAGGGGGCGGGCTCTACCGCGTCCAGCTCGGCCCCTTCGCGACGGAGGCGGTGGCGGAGCGGGCGCGGGCAGAGGCCGTTCGGGCCGGGTTCGGAGATGCGCGCCGCACCACGGTCCGATAGGGGTAATTACTCGCGTTCTGGACCGATCATCATGAAGAAGCTCGCCGCCGCCTCGTTCCTGGCGCTCGCCATCGCCGCTCCGCTGCAGGCCGCCGGCCCGGATTTCCCGACGCCCGCGCCGATCGCCTACATGGAAGACATGTCCTCGGGCGCGGTGCTGTTCGCCAAGGATGCCGATCGCCGCATGCCGCCGGCCTCGATGGCGAAGATGATGACGGTCTATGTCGCGTTCGACCTGATCAAGAAGGGCGAGCTCAAGCTCGACCAGAGGATCGAGGTGCGGCCCGAGACCTGGAAGAAGTGGCACTCGCAGGGTTCGACCATGTTCCTGGGCGTCGGCGAGCAGCCGACCGTGGCGGACCTGCTCAAGGGCATCGTGACCCTTTCGGGTAACGATGCGTGCGTCGTCTTGGCCGAAGGCATCGCCGGCACGGAGGAGGGCTTCGTCAACCTGATGAACGATCGGGCCAAGAAGATCGGCCTCACCAACAGCCATTTCGGCACCTCGAACGGCTGGCCGGACGAGGGCCGCACCTATGTCACCGCGCGCGACCTGGCGCATCTCGCCGCCGCGACGATCCGCGACTTCCCCGATCTCTACAAGGCCTTCTACTCGCTGCCGAGCTTCACCTGGGGCAAGACCCTGGGCGCGGGCGCCGCGATCGAGCAGGGCAATCGTGATCCGCTCCTCGGCAAGGTGCCCGGCGCCGACGGGCTCAAGACCGGTCACACCGAGGAGGCCGGCTATGGCTTCACCGGCTCGGCCGAGCAGAACGGCCGCCGCTTGGTGATGGTGCTGGCAGGGCTCGACACCTATAGCGGCCGGGCCGACGAATCGGTGCGCTTCATGCGCTGGGGCTTTGCCGCCTGGAGCACCAAGCCGGTGGTGAAGAAGGATCGCACCGTCGGCACGGTCGACGTGCAGGGCGGCACCGCCAATCAGGTTGCCGTCGTCGCACCGCGCGACCTCAACATCACGCTGCCCTCGGGGCTTAGCCCGAAACTGGCCGGCAAGATCGTCTACCAGGGCCCGGTCAAGGCCGGCTTCAAGAAGGGCGACCATATCGCCGACCTGATCGTCGAGGGCGAAGGCATGCCGCAGCAGATGCTGCCGCTGGTCGCCGCCGAGGATGTCGGCCAGGCAGGCTTTTTCGGCCGCGCCTGGGCAGGGCTCATGTCGCTGCTCCACCTGGCCTGATCGCCTTGGCCGACGCCCTGATCGGCAACAACCAGGCCCGCGACGCGCTCGCCGCCGCGATGGCGAGCGGCGCGTTGCACCATGCCTGGCTGATCGCCGGGCCGGAGGGCGTGGGGAAGGGGGCCTTTGCCCGCATCGCCGCCGCGCGCATGCTGGCCGAGGCCGCCGAACCCGATCGTCTGCTGCCGGGCTGGGACGTGCCGGAGAGCACCCGCACCGCCAGCCTGATCGCCGCGGGCAGCCACCCGGACCTCAAGATCCTTGCCCGGCTGCCCAAGGATGCCGACAAGCCGGACGAGGCACTCGCTCGCTCGATCAGCATCGCGCAGGTGCGCAGCCTCCAGCCGCTGTTCGCGACCAAGCCGTCGCTCAGCCCGCGCCGGGTGGTGATCATCGACGCGATCGACGACCTCGAGCGTGGCGGCGCCAATGCGCTGCTCAAGAACCTCGAGGAGCCCCCGGCGGGGACGATCTTCCTGCTGGTGAGCCATGCGCCCGGCCGGCTGCTGCCGACCATCCGCTCGCGCTGCCGGCTGCTGCGCTTCGAGCCGCTGTCCGACGCCGAGACGACCACGGTGCTGCGCCGCCAGATCTCCGAGGCGAGCGAGATCGAGATTGCTGCGCTGGTCGAGGCTGCCGAGGGGTCGCCGGGCCGTGCGCTGCGCTTTGCCGGGCTCGACCTGTCGGCGCTGGAGGCAGACATGGCGCTGCTCGCCGAGCGCGGTGACCCGGACAATTCCGTGCGGACGCGCCTCGGCCGCCAACTCGGGTCAAAGGCTGCCCAGCCGCGCTACGAGGCATTCCTAGAGCGTTCGCCCAGCTTCATCGCCGCCCGCGCCAAGCGGCTGGAGGGCGAGGCGATGCGGACGGCGCTGGATGCTTATGTCGCTGCGCGCGAGCTGGCGGGAGCGGCGCTCGGCCTGTCGCTCGACGCCACCGCTACGGTGTTCGAGATGAGCGGCATCCTGGCCCGGCTCGCGCGTCGCTGAGCGTACAGGTTGCCCGTTGCTGCGCCGCATCCTAAAGCGGCGGGCATGGCTGACCCCTTCTACATCACCACCGCGATCCACTACCCCAACGGCAAGCCGCACATCGGCCATGCCTATGAGATGATTGCCGCCGACGCGATCGCGCGCTTCCAGCGCCAGCAGGGTCGCGACGTGTTCTTCCAGACCGGCACCGACGAGCATGGCCTCAAGATGGTGCAGACGGCACGCGCCCGCGACATGACCGCGCGCGAACTCGCCGATGAAATGTCGAGCTATTTCCGCGTGATGGCCGAGAAACTCGATATTTCGTGCGATCGTTTCATCCGCACCTCCGAGGCCGATCACTACCGCGCCAGCCAGGCAATCTGGGAGAAGATGGCGGCCAAGGGCGACCTGTATCTTGATCGCTACGAGGGCTGGTATTCGGTCCGGGACGAGGCCTTCTACGAGGAGAAGGAACTGGTCGAAGGGGAAGGGGGCCAGAAGCTCTCGCCCCAGGGCACGCCGGTGGAATGGACCAAGGAGGAGACCTGGTTCTTCCGCCTCTCCAAATACCAGCAGCCCTTGCTCGATTTCTACGCCGCCAACCCCGACTTCATCCGGCCGGAATCGCGCCGCAACGAGGTGCTGCGCTTCGTCGAGGGCGGTCTGGTCGACCTCTCCGTCAGCCGCACCAGCTTCGACTGGGGCGTGCCGGTGCCGGGCTCGCCGGGCCATGTGATGTATGTCTGGGTCGACGCGCTGACCAACTATCTGACCGGCGCGGGATTCCCCGACGATGCCGAGCGGCTGGCGCGCTACTGGCCTGCCGATCTGCACCTGATCGGCAAGGACATCGTCCGCTTCCACACCGTCTACTGGCCGGCCTTCCTGATGTCCGCCGACATTGCCCTGCCGAAACAGGTGTTCGGCCACGGCTTCCTGCTCAACCGCGGCGAGAAGATGTCCAAGTCGGTCGGCAACGTCGTCGATCCGATGGAACTGGCGGAGACCTACGGTGTCGACGCGCTGCGCTATTTCCTGCTGCGCGACGTCAGCTTCGGCCAGGACGGCACGTTCAGCGACGAGGCGATCGTCACCCGCGCCAATGCCGATCTCTCGAACAGCTTCGGCAATCTTGCCCAGCGCACGCTGAGCTTCATCGCCAAGAACTGCGAAGGCGCGGTGCAGGCCGGTCGCGCCGATGAGGCCGACGCAGTGCTTCTGACCGAGGTCGACACCGCCTGCGCCGCCTTCACCCGCGCCTTCCAGGATCTGGCGCTGAGCCAGGGCGTCGAGGCCTGGATGACGGGCGTGTTCGCCTGCAACCAGTATATCGACGCGCAGGCGCCCTGGACGCTGCGCAAAACCGATCCCGAGCGGATGCACGCGGTGCTCGGTACGCTGCTCAAGGCGATCCGTCGCCTCGGCGTGACGATCGAACCGGTGGTGCCGACCTCTGCGGCCAAGCTGCTCGCGCAACTGGGTCCAGAAGGCGACGCGGACTTCAAGATTGCGCCGCCGACCCCCATCTTCCCGCGACTTGAACTCCAGGCTTCCGAGGACGCATGAAGCTCGCCGACAGCCATTGCCACCTGATCTACAAGGGTCTCGGCGAGCAGCAGCCCGAGGTGCTGGCCCGCGCCCGCGACGCCGGCGTGGTGGCGATGCTCAACATCTCGACGCGCGAGAATGAATGGGACCAGGTGATCGCCGTCGCCGAGCGCGAGGCGGATGTCTGGGCCAGCGTCGGCATCCACCCGCACGAGGCGGACACCCACCCGCATGTCGACACTGCCAAGTTGGTCGAGCGCGCCCGGCACCCGCGCGTGGTCGGCATCGGCGAGAGCGGGCTCGATTACTATTACGACCATAGCGACCGCGACCGGCAGCGCGCGAGCTTCCGCGCGCATTTGGCAGCCGCGCGTGAGACCCAGCTTCCGATCATCGTCCACACGCGCGACGCCGAGGAAGACACCGCCGAGATTCTGCGCGAAGAAATGGGGAAGGGGGCCTTCCCCGGCGTGATCCATTGTTTCACCGCCAGCCGCGCCTTTGGCGAGATTGCGTTGGAACTCGGCTTCTACATATCGATTTCCGGTATCGTGACGTTCAAGAACGCCAAGGACCTGCAGGAGACCGCCGCCGCGCTGCCGCTGGAGCGGCTGCTGATCGAGACCGACGCGCCCTTCCTTGCGCCGGTGCCGCATCGCGGCAAGACCGGCGAGCCGGCCTTTGTGGTCGACACCTGCACGTTCCTGGCGCAACTCCGCGGCGAGGATCCAGAGATGCTGGCCGAGGCCACCCGCGCCAACTTCCACACGCTCTTCGCCAAGACGCTGGCGTGACCGGGCAGGGGACCTGCCCTTGACGCTAAGCATCCGCATTCTCGGCGCGGGCACGTCCTCGGGCGTGCCGCGCATCGGTCCCGACTGGGGCGCCTGCGATCCGAACGAGTCGCGCAACCGCCGGACGCGCTCCTCGGTGCTGGTGCGCAGCGCGACGACGACGCTGCTGGTCGACACGAGCCCGGACATGCGCGAGCAGCTGATCGCTGCGCAGGTCTCCGATGTCGACGCGGTGCTGTGGACCCATGATCACGCCGATCACTGCCACGGCATGGACGATCTCCGCCAGATCATGCATGCCCGTAGCGGCACGCCCGTGCGCGGGTTGGCCCGGCCCTTCACCTTTGAACAATTTTTCAGCCGTTTCCCCTATATCTTTGAAGGCCGAGGAAAATACTACCCGCCGGTAGTCGCGCTTGAAACCATGCCTGACAGTTTCACGATCGGCGACATCGCGGTCCGTGTCGTCGACCAGCCGCATGGCGGGATAACCTCGGCCGGCATGCGCTTCGAAAGCGGTGGCAAGGTCATCGGCCATGCCACGGATTTCCATGCAATGACCGCCGAGATGCGGCAGCTCTACACCGGTCTCGACGTGTGGGTCGTCGATGCGCTGCGCCGCGCACCGCACCCGACGCATCCGCATCTGGGCCAAGTGCTGGGCTGGATCGAGGAACTGCGCCCGGCGCGTTCAGCGCTGGTCCACATGGACCATAGCATGGACTATGCCACGCTCGCCGCCGAACTGCCCGCCGGTGTCGAGCCGGGCTATGACGGGCTGGAGTTGCACGCGTGAACGGTGTCGACGGCGTCAACATGGTCTGGCTGATCGGCGCGCTGGTGCTGGTGGTCAGCGCGCTCTCCGTGCGGCGGATCGGCTTCGGGCTGTTCCTGCGGACGCTGCTCGGCTGGGCGGCGATTGTGCTGCTGGTGCTGTTCGCGGTCGGGCACCGCTATGAGCTGGCGGCGGCCTGGTCTTCGCTGAGCGCCAAGCTGGGTCTCGAGGACCAACGCGTCGAGGGCGACACGGTGCGGATCCGGATGAGCCCTGACGGCCATTTCTGGGCGCGCGTCACGCTCAACGGCGCCGAGCGCCGCATGTTGATCGACAGTGGTGCGACGATCACGGCGATCTCCGAGCAAACCGCCAAGCAGGCCGACATCCAGACGTCCGAAGGCCTGCCGGCGATCATCGAGACCGCCAATGGCAGCGTGGCGGCGCGCCGTGCGCGGATCGCGGAAGTGTCGCTCGGGCCGCTCAAGATGCAAGATCTGGGCGTGGTGGTGTCGCAGAATTTCGGCGATCTGGATGTGCTCGGCATGAACTTTCTGTCGCGGCTGCATAGCTGGCGGGTAGAAGGAAATGTGCTGGTGCTGGAGCCGAAGGCGCCGGAGGGCACCGAGTAGCGCAGGCAGGTCTCCTCCTCCGCTGTCGATACTAAAAACTTTACATAATATTGATTATCGTTCCTTGCTCGGGGGTGGGCTGTAAGCGCAACGTACAAATGTCACTCTTCCGCCAGATAGAGATGTCACAATCTCTGGTCGGCGCCTTCCGAGTGGCATGCCACCCGAGCAATTG
>NZ_JAATJB010000003.1 GCF_011927635.1 Sphingomonas trueperi | reverse complement strand
TTCCTGCAAGACGGAGGCGTCACGCCCGGCGCGCTTGTGCCGGTGGCGCACCACGAATATCAAACCGGCGGACTCTCGTTATGACTGCAGGACCAGCGGGAGGCAGGTCACCGCCCGACCGGTACTTGCGGCTCCCGCAGCCGCGCAAGTACCGGCTCCGGCGCCAACCGCTGACCTGCCGTATCAATCTCCAATTCTCATACTCCAGCGCTCTCTTCTGAATTGGACTAGCTTTCCCAAAGAAGAGCAACGCGCCGCTAGCACCCAAGAAGCGTAGGATGATTTCCAGCATTGTTCCTGCCTTGGTGAGTACGCAAGGGGGCTTCTTTCTGTGACGAATGGAAGACGACGTAGCTGCCGATGTCTCCCGGGGACGTGACCCGGCGTTAGCTGGTCAACTCCGGCAACAAGGCGCGCGCCGCCCGTACGTCCGGATAATGCTCATCGCCTTCGATACGCGCGAGTGCGGGTACCAGAATGCGCGCCGCTGCGTCCGGCGTCACCAAGCGGGCCAGCGATGTCGCGGCTCGTAGCGCCCATAGTCCGGCGCCCTGCGTCTCCGCGATCGCCAGCGCCCGCTCGAACTGCGCGCGCCCGGCCACCGCATCGCCGGCGCGCAGCCGATTCTCGCCATCAGCCCGCAGGATCTCGGCAGTTGCCCAGTGAGGCGCGCTAGCTTCTGCCCGCGCGGTCGCTTCCGCATCGCACAGCGCTGCGCAAGCGGTGATGAAAACATCCTTGTCGTGCGGCAAGGGGGGGCGGATTCGGTCGATCGGAAACGGCTGTAGCGGCTTGCCCATGCGCAGGTCGGCGATCCGCGAAAACCATGCAGCGAGTTCGGCCATGTAGGTGAAGCGGTTTTCATCTGCCACGCAGCCGAGCAGATCGGCATAGTGCCGGGCCAGTTCGTCGTCGCCCAGCCACAGCGCGATCGGGCAGGCCGCGCTGCTCAGCAGATAGCAGAACGAACTGGGATTGCGCAGCCGCCGGCCATCGATCACCGTTTCCATGACAAGCGCCCGGGCGCTGTCCAGCCGGCCCTGCACCGCCAGCGTGACGCTGTGGTTGCCCCGCAATATCGTCGAATGATCGTAGCGAAGCACCGCGCCATAGGCGGTGCGATCGCTGCATTGGCGGACCAGCTCTGCCCCGATTGCCGCCGCTTCTTCCATGCGCCCCACGCGGAAGGTCATCCCGGCGACCACCCGCTGGGCGAAATGCTGCAGGTCGCGGTCGACATCCGTGCTTCCGGGCGCCAACATCTGCTGCGCGAGCGTCAGCGATGCGGGATGATCGCCCATGATCCCCCGTTGCCCCGAAAGCAACCACAGCGCTGTCGCCCGGGCCACCGGATCGCCGATCTTCTTGGCAATGCGCAACACCTGTGTCGCCGCGCGCACGAACCCTTCGCCGGGCCGGTCGGCGTTGAACAACAGCACGCACAGGCCGACCTGCAGCTGGATCTCCTCGGCCCCGCCGCGCTGGCCGAGCGCGTCCAGCGTGGCGAGCGCTTGCTGCAGCCAGCGATGATATTCGGCGAATTGCGACATGCCGAGCCAAAGCGGCGCGGAAGCCAGGATGAGGCGGACGCCCAGCCGCTTGTCCCCGGCCTCGCCGAGCGACCACACCAGCGCCGCGCGGACGTCGTCGATCGCGTTGCCATATCGTTCCCACCAGGCGGCGCGATCCATCCGCAGCCAATCGGCCTGGGCGCGATCCAGCAGCATCCCGACCCATTCGGCATGCCGGCGCGCCGCGATTTCCGCATGACCGGAGCCCTCGAGCTTGCGCCGCGCATAGGCCTTGGTCGTCTCCAGCAGGCGATAGGCGACCCCTTGCCGGGACGGCTCGATGAACAGCAGCGACTTGGCGGCAAGTTGCAGAATGGCCTGAGCAGCGCGCGCATCCTCCGCCCCATTCGGCGTCGCCACCTGCACGGCGGCGGCAAGATCGAAGGTGGAGCGGAACAGGCTGAGACAACCTAATATCAGCCGCTCGTCGGGCGCGAGCAGTTCGAAGCTCCAGTCCAGCATCGCTTCGAGCGTTTCGTGCCGCGCGAGCGTGCGTCGACCAAAGGACAGGAGCGACAGGCGCCCAACCAACCCGGTGGACAGCCCCTCCAGCCCCACCATCGGCATCGCCGCCGCCGCCAGTTCAAGCGCCAGCGGCAGCCCGTCGAGCGAGCGACACACCGCTGCTACCTGTCGGGCATTCTCCTCGGCCAGCCGGAATCCGCCAGCCGCTGCCGCGGCACGCTCTGCGAACAGCGCGACCGAGGGGTTGCTGGCAATCGTCTCAACCGCGTCTGCGGCGCCGGGTACAGGCAGTGGCTGGAGATGCACTCGCACTTCCCCCGGCACCCGCAGCGGTTCGCGGCTGGTCGCCAACAGCCTCACGCGGGAGCAGGAGTGCAGCAGCGCCTCTGCAGCCTTGGCCGCGATGTCGATGAGATGCTCGCAATTGTCGATCAGGAGGACGAGTTCGGCTGCGCGCAGGCGTTCCACCAGCACGGCGGGCGTCGTGTCCTGGCCCATCGGGCTTTGGAGCGCCGCGGCCGTGGCGGTGGCGACGTGTGCAAGGGACGTGCAGTTCGTCAGATCGACGAAGCAGACGGCGGTACGGGTTCGGAGCTCCGTAAGTGCCGCCAGCGCCACGCTGGTCTTGCCGATGCCGCCTGGGCCGACGATCGTAACAAGCCGATGGCGCGCGATGCATTCCACCACCTCGGTCACGCAAGACTCGCGGCCGATCAGGCGGTTGATCTGCAACGGAAGCGGAAGCGGGCGGATTTCCGCAGACATCGTCGCCTCGGGCGCTTGCTCGCCTGTCGCCTCGATGGTCACGTCGGCGCGCAGCCGATAGCCGCGGCCGGGCACATTGACGATCTCGATATCGTCCTCCGCCCCGGCCCGCAGGGCGCGCCGGATCGCGGTGATGTGCACGCGCAGATTGTTTTCCTGGACGAAAATGTTCGGCCAGACGCGATCGGTGATTTCCTGCACCGCGACGACCTCGCCGGCGCGCTCGGCAAGCAGCACCAGAATCGCGAGCGCACGCGACCCCAGGCCGACGCGGACGCCGCCACTCAGCAATTGCCCTCGTTCCGGCCGAAGCTCGAACGAGCCGAACCGGATGCTCCGCTCGCTCATGACCGTCTGGCGTCTAGCCGACCCACCTACGTCCCCCCGCAGACACGTTAGCGCTAACCGTATGCGCGAATTAGCAGCGTTTGGCACCTGTTAAGTCGGGGCTTTTGGGCGCTTCGGCTATCCGGACCCGAGCACGGACGTAGACCTGGATTGCTCGACGTCCGTGCCGTTTCGCGCCGGGAGATAGTGTATGCGCCTCGTGGAGATTGCGGCGCCGGTCGACGCCGGCGCCGGGGAGACGACTCATCGGCCAACGCCGGAGCAAGTGCGGGCACAGCTGGAACGGCTTCGCGCCCATGCGTTCACCGGTTCGGACAAGCTGTACGCCTTTCTGCACTTCGTGGTGGAGGAAGCGCTGGCGGGCCGCGCGGCGACGCTGAAGGAGTTGGTGATCGGCGTCGAACTCTATGGTGGTGTCATAGAGTATGACCCGAGGATCGATTCCGCCGTGCGCGTGGAGGCGCGCCGATTGCGGCGGAAGCTTGCCGCCTATTATGCCGGTGTGGGTCGTGAAGACGCGGTGATCGTGTCGATTCCGACGGGAGGCTATGCGCCGAGCTTTCGCCTGCGGCAGGATGCGCGGTGCATCGCCGCCGATGCCCCCGGCGCGGCGCTGGAGCCGCCGATACTGGCGGTGCTGCCGTTCACCGCACTCTGCATTCACGAAAAGGCCTTTGCGGCGGGTGTGACGGACGAGATCATCTACGCGGCGGAGCGTGATGCGCATCTCCGCGTCGTGCCGAGAGCGATCATGTTCCAGTTTCGCGAGAGCCGCTATTCGCTCGACGAAGTCGCCACGCATGCCGGCGCGGCCCTGGTGCTGCACGGCACGATCCGGCGGATGCAGGAAGTACATCGCGTATGCGTGGAACTTTCCAGTCGATGCGGGCGAATCCTCTGGTCGGATCGCATCGACATCGTCGGCGAAGGCGGCCTCGACGTGCAGGAACGCATGGCCGAGGCGATCCTCGAACGGCTCCCGCGTTCCGCGGTGCGGGAACGATGCATCCGGGAGATCGCATGAAACGCGCTTCGACGTCAACGGGTTAGTCGAAGAGGGCCCTCGGAGCCCTTAGAGCCTGTTTGGAATGCGCCCAGGCGCATTTCCAAACGGTCTCTTAGACGCACTAACAGTCACTCGCGTCCCGCCCTCGCCCGCAATCTATGTCGTGATGAATGCGAGCGCCAACCTTTCGCTCGTCAAGGCGCGGGCCCAATTCGGCATCCCGCAAGTGACCGGCTTTTTCCTCGGTCTCTACGCGTTCGCGGGGCTGCTCCATTTCGGCTTCGCCGGCTTCTGGGCGGCGGTGTTCGTCCGCGCGACCAGCGGGATTGCCGCCGCCGCGCTCGTCACGCTCGGCACCTACTCTCTGATGCAGGCCTTCCCACCCAAGGCAAAGCCGCTCAGCGCGTGATTGGCATGGGATCGGTACGCCACTGGCTCGGCTTGTCCCCGTCGAGGTGCTGGTCAACAGCGGACTATGGGGCCTGCACGCACTCGAACTTGCCTTGGCGTCGCCCTGCCACTGCCGCCCAGCGAGAAGAGCGCCGCTTTCGCGCCGCGCGATTTCCTCACGATTGCGTCGGCGACCGCCGGCCTGTTGCTGCTTTGCCAGGTCATCGGTCAGGGCCGGACGCTCTGGTGGTCCGGCACGCCTTGGCTGCGGGCGAGCGTCACCCCCGCTCACGTCGCCGAATCGATCGACGCAGGTACATCCGCCGCGTTCGACGATGGGACTGGAGGTGCCGAGTGCAGCCCACGCGAGGTCAAGATCGTCGCGTGGCCCGACCGCGCACTTGTTCGGCCAACTGGTCCCGCTGCGTCGGTTTCCAGCCACTGGCCTGGCTGCGTGCCGCGCCCGACTTCATAGCCTTCAGGAGTGCCATCATGCGCCGTCCCCCCGAGATTGACCTTTCCATCCATCACCCTGCCCATGGCGGTTCCGATCGCTTCGCGCTGGCCGTGACGAGGCTGCTGCGGTTCTTCGCCGACACTTTCTTTGCCAAGCGCTACGGCCACCGCGCCATCGTGCTGGAAACGGTGGCGGCGGTGCCTGGCATGGTCGGTGCCACACTCACCCATCTGCGGTGCCTGCGACAGATGAAGTCCGATCGGGGCTGGATCCGCATCCTTATGGAAGAGGCCGAGAACGAACGCATGCACCTCATGACCTTCCTGGAGGTGTGCAAGCCGACCCTGTTCGAGCGGCTCATCGTGCTCATTGTCCAGTGGCTATTCTACATTTTCTTCTTCGCCCTCTACCTGATCAGCCCCAAGACCGCACACCGGCTGGTCGGCTATTTCGAGGAAGAGGCGGTGATCAGCTACACCCATTATCTCGCGGAAATCGATGCGGGGCGCAGCGCCAACGTGCCCGCGCCGGCGATCGCATGCCGCTATTGGGGGCTGCCCGAAAGTGCCACGCTGCGCGACGTGGTACTGGTAGTGCGCGCCGATGAAGCGCATCACCGCGACGTGAACCACGGCTTCGCAGCCGACCTGGGGGGCAAGACGCCCGGCGCGATCTCGCCCTATCCGTGGCACGCCGCCGAGTTGGACGGCCCTGCCGTGCAGGAGCCCGTGCTCTCGGGGCTCCCGGCGCCGCAGTCTAGCACAAACGCGATCGGGTAACCGCGATCGTCGCTGCCTCCAGCGGCTTCGAAGCGGTGCGGACGAAGGGCATTCCAAGATCGCAGCGCAAGGCCGTTCGCCGGTCACGATGCGGAGGGTTCGCCGGCCGCTCGGTTTCATCAACATGGCGAGCGGCAAGCGCCCGCGCTCTACGATCGCCGCACGGGATCTGCTTCTGGTGCTGCGGGAGAGGGAGGCCATGGCGGTCGCATCGGCGGTCGTCCGGTTGCGCAGGTCATGGTCTTCGACCGTACCGCATCTCTACGGCGCAAATGTATCGTGCTCCGGTCAGTTCAGCTCCCGCGCGACAGGATATTGCAGAAGAAAGGCATGGCCGGTGCCCGCATGGGCGAACAACCAAGCTAGCCGCGCGTCCGGGTCGCCCGCAAAGCCGGGTTCGGCCTGGAGCTTCGCCTCGAATGCGGCCTTGATCGCCGGATCGGTGGCGAGCAGCCGCTCGCCGAGCGCGGACAGGATGAAGGCATCGGTGCTCGGCACGGGTGCCAGCATTTCCGGGAAAAAGCCCCAGGCCAGGAACGAGTCCTGGCTCTCGGGCTCGAGCAGCGCGGCTGCCAGCAGCCCCAGCGGCTGATCGGCAGGCACGCGAACGCTGCCCGCCGGCAACACCTGCTCGGCGACGCCGTGGACGAACCCGGCGGTGATCGGCACCCTGCCCTCCTTGGGCTGGGCGAGCTTGGCATCGACCAGCCGCACCCGATCGAGCCGCAGCGTGCGCGGCGCTTCGATCGTCTCGAAGGCGATGCCATGGACCCGCAGGCGATCGATCACCTCGGCCTGTTCGGGCGGGATCCACCAGGCCTTGGGCAGGCGCACGCGCTCGGTGGGGCGCTGGCCGATGATCGGCATGCGGAAGGTGATCGGCTTGCCGGTCCAGCGCTGTTCCGGGCGCCCCGAGGCCGGCGACGGCACCATCTCGAACGCGACCCCCTTGAACTGCTCGATCCAGCCGATCGGCTGTTCGGCGGGCGTCCAGCGGGTAAGCAGTTCGGCCGGGCGGCTGGCGCGATCCTGCGCCTTGGCCTCGGCGATCCGCGCAGCGTCACTGCCGGCGATCCGCAGCGCCGCCTCGAGCAGCACATAGGTGCCGAGCACGCGCTGCCGATAGGGCTTGAGCATATGGTTCTCGACCAGCACCGTCGGCATGCCGATGAAGTCGCCATAGCCGGTCGAATAACGCGGCCCTTCGGGGCTGTAGCGGATGCCCTTGCTCGGCACGCGCGTGTCGATCGGGCTGGGGTAGATGATCGGCGTATGGCCTGCTGCCGTCAGCGCCTGCATCGCGGCGGGGCCGAAGCGTTGCTCCAGCCAGTCGGCGGTAGCGCGGTGGCGGGCATATTTGCCCCAGCCGGCATAGGTGAAGGTGATGTCATACTGCATGTCGAAGCCCTCGCTGACATGGCAGTCGACATAGAGGATGGGGTCCAGCTGCCGGATCAGCCCGATCATCGCGCGCGTCTCGGGCGCGTCGACCTTGGCGTAGTCGCGGTTCAGGTCGATGTCGCGGGCATTGGCCTCCGCACCCTTTTCGGCGGGGCCGCGGATATGGACGAAATTCCAGCGGCTCAGTTGCTCGTGCCCGTCGATATTGTAGATCGGCACGAAGACGAGATCGACCTTGTCAAGCAGGTCCGCCTTGCCGCGCAGCGCGATGTCGCGCAGCAGCATCAGCCCGGCGTCCTTGCCGTCAATCTCGCCCGAATGGATGCCGCCCTGGACCAGCACCACCCGCTTGGGTCCCCCGCCCTTGCTGGCGTGGACATACAGCATCTCGCGCCCCTGGCCCGTGCGGCCGAAGCCGTGCAGCGTGATCAGGTCGGAGGCCGCATCGAGCCGTTCCAGCCATGCGCGGACCTCGGCATAGCGCGGCGTCGTTCGAAACCCCGCCGCTTCCGCCGGCGTGATCCAGGGATCACCGGGCCGAGCGACCAGTGCCGCGCTCTTGCCGGACCAGGGCAGCGCCGGCGGCAGGTCGAGCACGTCCTGCGCGGCGGCTGGCGCGGCGCTCGCGCAGAGCAGGAGGGCGGCGAACGTCGCCAGGCGGGGGCACGAAGGCATCATGGTCGCGATACTCTTACTGGATCAGGAGGCTGGCTGCGCGCTCAGAAGTTCGCGCGCAGGCCGATCGTGGCGGTGCGGGGTGCGCCCGGCTGCACCCAGAGCTGGGTATAGCTGTTCGCATACCAATGCGCGTCGAACAGGTTGGAGACGGTGCCGAACAGCTGCAGCCGCTCCGTGATCCCGACCTCCCCGAACACCCGTGCCAGCGTGTGCGACGGCAGGGTGAACCGCGTGCCGGTCTCGCCCGAGCGCTCGCCGACATATTGCACGCCGCCGCCGAACCGGGCCTTCATTCCGGCGAGCGTGAAGTCGCGTGCCAGCTGCACATTGGCAGTGTGATCGGGGATGTTGATCAGCCGGTCGCCCGGCCGCACCTGGAAGGAGAAGTTCGGATCGAGCACGTTGGAGCGCGCCTCGGCGTCGACATAGGCATAGCTGAGCAGCAGGTCGAGATCGCCGGGCAGCTTGCCCGTCAGATCCACTTCCACGCCGCGGCTGCGCGCCTTGCCGATCGCGACCGAGAAGCCCGGGTTGGCGGTATCGGTGGCCAGCACATTGCGCTTGTTCATCTCGAACACGGAGACGGTGCCGTTCAGCCGCCCACCGAAAGCGCCGAACTTGACCCCCGCCTCGATCGAGCGGGTCGTCTCCGGATCGAAGATCACGCCCGCCGCATCGGTGCCGACATTGGCGCGATAGCCTTCGCCATAGCTGGCATAGAGGCTCAGCGGATCGCTCAGCCGGTAGACGATGCCCGCCTGCGGGCTGAACCGATCGCGCGTGCGGCGGCTGTTCACTGCGGTCTGGCGGTTGTCGGTACGCAGGAGCAGATGGTCGTAGCGCCCGCCGAACCGGATCTGCAGCCGGTCGGTGAGACTGATCTGGTCCTGCAGATAGGCGCCGCTCGCCTCCTGCACATCGCGGCGATCGGTGATCACCCCCGGCGTCGGCAGCGGGAAGCGGCCGTAGACCGGGTTGCGGATGTCGATGACATAGCCGGCCCGGTCGCTGGGGTTGGACGACACGGCGGGCGGGCGCACGCGGGTGAAGACCTGGTCGTAGACGAACCGGTCATGGTCCGCACCGAACAGCAGGCGATGGCGCAGCGATCCGGTCTCGAAACTGCCCGACGCCTCGGCGCGCACCGCGGTTTGTGCCGCGTCGTAGTAGCGGCTGCGGCGCTGGCGCGACAACGAATGGCCGTCGACGAAGAGCTTCTGGCGCGAGGCCGCCGTCTCGGCATCGGAGGAGAAGCCGGTCAGCAGCGTGTCGCGGTGGCTGGCGCCGACCAGCAGACTCCAGCGGTCGCTGAAATCATGCTGCACGCGCAGCTGATGCCCGGTCGCGCGCGCGACGGTGTCGCCATCGCCCGGCTCGCCGAGGAAGCGCGCGCGCGGCACCGTGTCGAGATTGCCGTTGAGCACGACGATGCCACGATCGAACGGGGTTTCCACCCGCGTCCATTCGAAATCATAGGTCACGCGGGTCGCCGCGCCCAGCGCGACGCCGAACGACGGCAGCAGGCCCCAGCGCTTCTGGTGCACCATGTCGCGGAAGGTGTCGCCATCCTCGACATAGCCGATCAGCCGCGCAGTGATGCCGGGGGTGAGCGCGACATTGGCGTCGCCCTCGGCGCGTACCCGATCGAAGCTGCCATATTGCAGCGAGGCGCTGCCGAAGCTGCGGCCGAGCTGGGCCTGTTTGGTGACGAGGTTGATCGTCCCCCCCGGCTCGCCGCGCCCGAGCAGCGCCGCCGCGGGGCCTTTGAGCACCTCGATGCGCTCGATCCCCGCCACGTCGCGCTGGCCGCTGAAGCCGCGCCCGCCGTTGAAGCCGTTGACCAGATAGCCGCTGGGCAGATTCTCGTCGCCGGCAAAGCCACGGATCGCGAAGGAATCCCACAGGCCACCCAACGTATTCTGGCGGGCGACCGAGGCATTGAGGTCCAGCGCATCGGTGAGGCGGGTGATGTTCTGCTCCTGCAACACCTTGTCCTCGATCACCGCGATCGCCTGCGGGATCTCGCGCAGCGCGAAATTGCCGCGATAGGACTGGCGCACCCCGTTGACGGTGATCTCCTCGCGGTCCTGCTCCAGCCCGGTCTCCTGCACGGCCTGGGCGAAGGCCGGCGCGGAGACCAGCATGGCGAACGGAAGAGCGCCGGCAAGCAAGCCGGTACGAACGGAAAGGTGCAACGCCAAATCCCCTGTGTCTGGTGCGGGCGCCGGCCACGGTCGTGGCGGACCCAATGCGCAACGTCTGGCGACCCTGTGGCCCGCCAGCGACGTGAGATGTTGTAACGTTATACAAATTGTTGCGCAAGCGCGAGGATTGCTACGGAGTGTTTCCGGGCCACGCGATGCTCTCCGGCGCGAGATCCCGCGTATAGGCCTCCCCCTTCGCGAACCTCGGCGCTTGATTCCTGTCATCACATCCGCAATGATGAATGATACATTGTATCATGCGAGCGTTCATGTCCTCCCTTTTCCCCACATCGTCTCCGTGCCGCATTCCTGCGATTCCTGACCGACCAACGGGTACCGGCCGCGCATGAAGAGCCCGTGCATCAGCGTCTGCCGGTTCGACGGCCGCACCGGCTGGTGCGTCGCGTGCGGGCGCACGCTGCCCGAGTGCCGCGAATGGAAGAAGGCGCCGCGCCCCCGCCTGCTGGCGATCCGCAAGGCGCTGCCGGCGCGGCTGGCCAAGCTCGACGCGCGCGGCGTGCGGGTTGCCGAGGAAGAGGCATGATCGAGTTTTCCGCGCTTTGGCTGATCTTCGTGCTGGGCTTGCGCCATGGCCTCGATCCCGATCATGTCGCGGTGATCGACAATATCGTGTTTCGCACGGTCGAGGTGCGGCCACGGCTGGCGCTGTGGGTCGGCACGCTGTTCGCGCTGGGCCACAGCCTGTCGGTCGCCGCCGTCGCCATCGGGGTATCGTTGGCGGCGGGCGCGTTCGTGCTGCCGGCCCGGACGGCGCCGATGATCGACCTCGCGGTGATCGGCCTTTTGCTGATCGTGGGAACGCTCAACCTGCACGCGCTGCTGACCCAAGCGCGCTACACGCCCGTGGGGTGGCGAAGCGCGCTGGTGCCGAAGCGGCTGCGTACCAGCACCCATCCGCTGGCGGTGGTCGCGATCGGGGCGATCTTCGGGCTGGTGTTCGACACCGCCACGCAAGCCGCGGCCTGGGGTGCCGCGGCAACGGCGAAGGGCGGGACGACCGCCGCGCTGGCGATCGCCGCGACCTTCGCCATCGGCATGATGCTGGCCGATACGCTCGACAGCCAGATCGTCGCCCGGCTGCTGCGTACCCGCGGCCGCGCCACCGCAACCGTGCAGCGCTATCGCCGCGCGGTGGGCTGGCTGGTGGTGGCACTCAGCTTCGGCACCGCCGGCTATGCGCTCGCCGAACTGGCAGGGCTGACCGTCGCCTTGCCGGACGGAGCATTCACCGCGATCGGTGTCGCCGCCGCGGCCACGATCATTCTCCTGCTGCTCGCCAGCCGCTGGCGGGCAACGGCAGGAACGCGCGCCTGAGCGCCCATTACAAGACTTTCCAAGGGGGATTTCGACATGACCATGAAGGTGCGGCACCTGCCGCGCACGGCGCTGCTCGCGCTCGCCGCCACCGCTGCGGCGCCTGCCCTGGCGCAGGGGGCAGCACCCGGCAGCACCGCCGACGAGATCACCGTCACCGGCTGGCGCCTCCGCCAGCTCGACGTGATCGTACCCACCGGCAGCCGGCTCGACCTATCCATCCGCGAAACCCCCGCGACGCTCGACCGGATCGGCGCCGACGAGATGCTGACGCGCGGCTTCCGCACGGTCGAGGAAGCGACCGGCAGCCTGCCCGGCATCATCTCCGGCGGCTCGCCGGGCGATCCGTCGCTCTTCTCGATGCGCGGCTTTACCGGCGAGCAGATCACGATCCTGCACAACGGCCTGTATCTGGGGCCCGCCAACATGATCAACCGGCCGGGCAACAGCTTCAACTTGGCGGGCATCGACGTTCTGAAGGGCCCCGGCTCGGTGCTCTACGGCCAAGGTGCAGTGGGCGGCGCGGTCAACATCGTCAACAAGCGCCCGGACTTTGCGCGCAATAGCAGCCAGGCGCTCGCCGCCTATGGGGACTTCGACACGGTCAGCCTCGGCCTCGGCGGCAACCGCGTGCTGAGCGACACGCTCGCCGCGCGGGTCGATGCCAGCTATCACCGCTCGAACGGCTTTGTCGACGATACCGGCCCGCATTCGTTCAACGTGACGGGCGGGCTGCGCTACCGTTCGTCGAGCACGCTTTCGGTCGAGCTCAGCGTCGACTATCTGCGCGATCGGCTGTCGACCTATTACGGCACCCCGCTCCTCCCCGCCGGCGCGGCGACGGATCCGATCCCCGGCATCCTCACCAGCGCGAGCGGCGCAATGGTCGATCGCCGCACCCGCTTCGTCAACTACAACGTCGCGGACAGCCGAGCGAACAGCTGGCAGGTCTGGCCGCGGCTTGCCGTCACCTGGTCGCCCTCCGACACGGTGACGCTGGCCAACACCGCCTATTATTTCCACGCCGACCGCCAGTGGATCAACGCGGAGAACTACACCTACAATCCCGGCACCGGGCGGATCGATCGCGACCGCTTCTTCGTCTTCCACCGGCAGGATCTGGTGGGCGACCAGGGCAGCGCGACCTTCCGCCACCACCTCGCCGGGCTGTCGAACAAGCTGGTGGTCGGCTTCGACTATAGCCATCTCGATTTCGTCCGCAGCCGCGGCTTCCCGGACGGAGACAGCGTCGACCTGCTGCGGCCGGTGCGCGGCAGCTTCGGCCCGCTCGACCGCCGGGTGAGCCCTACCCGCTGGGACCAGATCGCGCTGTTCGCCGAGGATGCGCTGGACCTGACGGCCAGGCTCAAGCTCGTCACCGGCCTGCGCACCGAGCGGCTGTTCCTGACGCGCGAGAATTTCAACCTCGACGGCAGCTTCGCCGCGGGCTCGAGCTTCCGCCGCGTCTACAAGCCGTTCAACTGGCGCGCCGGCCTCGTCTACGATCTGACGCCGGCGGTGACGGCCTATGCGTCGTACAGCACCGGCCAGGATCCGGTCGGCGCGAACCTCTTTCTGGTCAATGCCGGCCAGAACTTCGCGCTGTCCAATTCCCGCCAGGTCGAAGCGGGGGTGAAGGCATCGCTGCTCGGCGGCCGCGGATCGCTGACGCTGGCGGCCTATGACATCGAACGCCGCAACATCCTGACCCAGGTCGCGATCGACACGGTGAGCAATATCGGCCGCCAGCGTTCGCGCGGCCTCGAGCTTTCGGGCGAGGCGCGGCTGACGCCGCACTGGGCGGTCACCGCCAGCGGCACCTATGTCGATGCCCGTTACGGCAACTTCGTCGATCCCAATTACGGCGTCGCGGCATCGGGCAACCGGCCGCCGAACGTGCCCGACTGGACGGCCAATGTCTGGACCAGCGTCCAGAAGATCGCGGGGCTGCCGCTCGAAGCGGGCGGCGGGGTGAAGTTCGTCGGCGAGCGGTTCGGCAACACTGCCAACACGCTCGTGCTGCGCCCCTATGCGACCGGCATCGTCTATGCGACCTGGGCGCTCACCCCGCGCCTGTCGCTGACCGGGCGGGTCAACAACGTCTGGAACAAGAGCTTCGTGCAATGGGCCGACATCTACTACCCCGCGCAGGTGATGCTGGGGGAACCACGCCGTGCCGAGGTGAGCCTGCTTGCCCGCTTCTGATGCGCACCTGTCGCGGCGCCTGCTGGCGGTGCTGGTCTGGTTCCACCGGTGGCTCGGTGTCGCCACCTGCCTGATCTTCGCCGCCTGGTTCGCCAGCGGCGCGGTGATGCTGTTCCAGCCCTTTCCGGCGCTGCCGCATGCCGCACAAATGGCGCTGCAGGCGCCGATCGCACCGCACGCGGACTTGGTCCCACCAGTACGGGCCGCAGCCGCGCTTCCCGGCGCGGAGACGCTGCGACTGGTCCAGCGCGCCGGACGCCCGGCCTATGTCGTAGAAGGCGGCGGCGTCCTACAGGCCATCGATGCGAGGACGGGTGCGATTCTCCCACCGCTCTCGACCGCGCAGGCACTTGCCGAGGCGCGCCGGATCTTCGGCACTGGAGCCAGCGCCACCGGGCCGTTCGCCTATGATCAATGGGTGGTGCACAACCGGTTCGATCCGGCCCGCCCTTTCTACCGCCTCGATGCGAAAGACGCAGCGGGCACACAGCTCTATCTGTCGGCACGCTCGGGCGAGCTGCTCCAGCGTACCCGCCGCAGCGCACGGGCATGGAACTGGCCGGGGGCGGTGCTGCACTGGGTCTATGTGACGCCGCTGCGCAAGGACTGGCGCGCCTGGGATGCCAGCATCTGGTGGCTGTCGCTGGTCTGCATGCTGGTCGCGATCGCGGGCATGGTCCTGGGTATCGTGCGCATGCTCGCGGCACGGCGCCTCCATCCGCCGCGCCTGACCTTCTTCCGCCGCCGCTGGCTGCGCTGGCATCACCTGCTCGGACTCGGCGCGGGCGTGTTCGTGCTCGGCTGGATTGTCAGCGGCTGGCTGTCGATGGACCATGGGCGGCTGTTCTCGCGCGGGACGCCCACCACCGCGCAGGCGCAGGCCTATGCCGGTTGCCCGCTGGCGGATGTGCTCCGGCAGGTGGACGCCACGCGACTGGCCGCCGGTGCGCCGTCCGAGATCAGCGTGACCCCACTGGCCTGCCGCGCGATCCTGACGCGCTCGGCCGCGAACGGCACCGTCGAACGCGTCGACGGTGCGGGACGCCGGATCGACGACGCAGCGATGCGCGCGCTGGTGCTGCGTGCGGTCGCCGCCAGCTGGCCGCAGGCTTCGGCGGCCCACGTTCTGCCGGTCGATCCCGATGCGACCTATGCGCTGGCCGAAGGCTGGCCACGCTCGGCCTGGCGGATCCCATCGGGCGCCCCGGCCGCGCCGGACCTGTATGTCGACGGCAATAGCGGCCGCCTGCTGACGGTGATGGACTCCAGCCGCGCCGCCTATGCCTGGGTTTATTATGCGCTGCACACCGGCAACGTGCCCGGCCTGACGACACGGCCCGCGCTGCGCCGCCTCCTGCTCCTGCTCCCGCTGGCGGCGGGGTTCCTGTTCAGCATCACCGGCGTGGTGCTCGGCTGGCGACGCGTGCGAGTCAGCGCGTCTCGATCGTGAGATGGGCGAGTTCGTGGACGGGCGCCAGGCGCCGGCGGACCAGCGCCGTGTCCGAAACGCCGGTGACGCTGACGATCGCCGCCCGCGCCTCGGGGCCGACGCGCCAGACGTGCAGATCTACGATGCGGGCATCGCCCGGCGCCTCGACCAGCGCGCGCACTTCTTCCGCGACATGGTCGTCGGTCGCGTCGAGCAACATGGCGGCGGTGTCGCGCAACAGGCTCCACGACCAGCACGCGATGACCACGGCGCCCACCAGCCCCACCGCCGCATCCATCCACGACCAGCCGAGATAGCGCCCCGCCAGCAGCGCCGCGATGGCGAGGATCGAGGTCAGCGCATCGGCCAGCACATGCACATAGGCGGCCCGCAGATTATTGTCGTGATTGTGACCGTGATGGTCATGGCCATGGGCGTGCCCGTGATCATGGTGGTGATGGTGGTGATGCCCGCCGCTCAGCAGCAGCGCGCTGGCGAGATTGACCAGCAACCCCAGCACCGCGATCCAGGTCGCCGTGCCGAAATCGACATGCATGGGCTGGAACAGCCGCCAGGCGGACTCGCCGGCGATCCCGGCAGCGACGAGCCCCAGCACAGCGCCGAGGCGAAGCCCGCGAGATCGCCGACCTTGCCGGTGCCGAAGCTGAACCGCCCGCTCGCGGCATGGCGCCGGGCAAAGGCATAGGCCCCCGCCGCGACCGCCAGCGCACCCGCATGCGTCGCCATATGGAAGCCGTCCGCGAGCAGCGCCATCGAGCCCGTCGCATAGCCCGCGGCGATCTCGCCCACCATCATGCCGGCGGTGACCAGGACCACCCACTGCATACGCCGCGCGTTCGCGTCGTGCGCGGCGCCCAGGAAATCATGGCTATGGTTCAGCGCGGCAGCGTCAGAGGCCGTCAGCATGGCAGCATCCTATTTGGAGTAGCGGCGGATCACCGCCAGCAGATCGGCAGCGCCCTGGGCACGCGCCTCGTCGGTCAGCCCCGCCCCGGCGACATGCGCTTCGAGATGCTCGGCGATGATTTCGTCGACCAGCCCGTTCACCGCGCCCCGCACGGCCGCCACCAGATGGAGCACCTTGCCGCAGGGTGCGCCTGCAACGAGTTCGCGCTCCACGGCGGCAACCTGTCCGGCAATCCGGCGGACGCGCGCGATCAGTTCGGGACTGGCATCGGTCAAGTGACTCATAGGGGTACCCCCTACCCCTATATTTATGCCGTCCGCAAGGGGCCGAACGCCCCCTGTCCCCACGCGCCAAAGCAGTGGACGTTGCGGCCCATCTTCCTATGCTTGCCCCACGAGACAAACGGAGCCTTCCCCTGAAACATCTGGCCTATCCTCTCGCCGGGGCGCTCGCCCTCGCTGCCCTGCCTGCGGTTGCGCAGACGCGCTACGATCCCGCTACGGCTTTCGCGCCGCTCGCGCTGCCCAGCCCGGCGAATACGGTTCGCGGTGCGAACGGCCTGCCGGGGCCCGGCTATTGGCAGAACCGATCGGACTACCAGATCCACGCGACGCTCGATCCGGCCGCCAAGCGTGTCAGCGGGACGGCGACGATCACCTACACCAACAACAGCCCGGATCGGCTCGACAGTCTGTGGCTCCAGCTCGACCAGAATCTCTACCGGCCGGGCTCGCGCGGGGCGATGGCGAGCGGACGCGTGCCCGGCGGCACCACCGACGGCATGGTGATCGAGGCGGTCGAGCTGCTGTCCGGCGGCAAGACGATCGCGGTTACGCCGCTGATTTCGGATACGCGCATGCAGGTGTCGCTGCCGACGGCCTTGCCCTCGCATGGCAAGATCAGCCTGCGCATCCGCTACCATTTCACCATTCCCGGCGAATGGGGCGGCCGCATGGCCTGGGGCAAGGCCCGCGACGGCGAGGTCTACAACATCGCGCAATGGTATCCCCGCATGGCCGTCTATGACGATCTGCGCGGCTGGGATCCGCTCCCCTATCTCGCCCAGGAATTCTACCTCGACTATGGCGATTTCGACTATTGGGTGACGCTGCCCGCCGGCATGATCGTGGCGGGATCGGGCGAGTTGCAGAACCCGCAGGACGTGCTCACCGCCACCCAGCGTGCACGGCTCGCCAAGGCGCGGACCAGCGATGCGACGGTCGAAGTGATCGCACGGGGCGAGATCGGCACCCCGGCCTCCCGCCCCCGGCAGGACGGCACGCTCACCTGGCACTTCCGCATGGAGAACAGCCGCGACGTCGCCTTTGCCGCCTCGTCCGCCTTCGCCTGGGATGCGGCGCGAATGAACCTGCCCGGCGGCAAGACGGGATTGGCCATGTCGGTCTACCCGGCGGAGAGCCAGGGCCGCGACAAATGGGGCCGCTCGACCGAATATCTGAAGCATGCGGTCGAGGAGTTCTCGCGCCGCTGGTATCCCTATCCCTGGCCCAATGCGGTCAACGTCGCCGGCATCGCGACGGGCATGGAATATCCCGGCATCGTGTTCGACGGGATCGAGGATAGCGGCAACGAGCTGTTCTGGATCACCGCACACGAGATCGGCCATAGCTGGTTCCCGATGATCGTCGGCTTCGACGAGCGGCGGGACGCCTGGATGGACGAGGGCTTCAACACCTTCATCGACGTCTACGAATCCGATGCCTTCAACCACGGCGAATATGGGCCCAAGCGCGACAGCGAATATGCCGAGGGCGGCGGCAATCCGGTGGACGAGATCCTGCCGGTCCTCGCCGATCCCTATGCCCCGCCGATCCTCTCGCGCGCCGATACGGTGACCGAGAAATACCGGCACGCGGTGACCTATTTCAAATCGGCGCTCGGCCTCACCCTGCTGCGCGAGCAGATCCTCGGGCCGGAGCGGTTCGATCCGGCCTTCCGCCGGTTCATCGCCGCCTGGACGTTCAAGCATCCCAAGCCCGCCGACTTCTTCCGCGCGATGGAGGATGCCAGCGGCGAGGACCTGAGCTGGTGGTGGCGCGGCTGGTATGTCCACAACTGGACGCTCGACCAGGCGGTCACCCGGATCGGCCCGGCACGGCAGGGCGAAGGCTCGCTGGTGACGGTGGAGAACCGCGATCCGATGGTGATGCCGGCGACGCTGCGCGTCAGCTTTGCCGACGGCTCGAAGCGCGACGTCGCGCTACCGGTCGAAACCTGGATCCGCACCGCCAGCACCGATGTGTACGTGCCCGGACCACAGCGGGTCGTGCGCGCGGAAATCGATCCTGACCACAAGCTGCCCGACCGCGACCGGAGCAACAACGTGGCACGATGATATCGGGGCGGCCGCCGTCAGGCCCAGCCGCCCCCGATCACGCCGCCGGGGACGCCGGGCGCCGGGATCTGCTCCACCAATCCCTGCAGCCCGAAGCGATCGAGCCCGATCGTCATCAGCGACAGCGTGCCGCGCAGCTGATCCGCGGTGATGTCGCGGGTGATGAACACCATGCGCGTGCGGCGGTCCTCGGAGGGCCAGTCGTCCAGCTCCACCGGCGGGTGGAACAGATGCTGCACCCCGTGCACCACCACCGGCCTGGGATGATCGCGCAAGTGCACGATTCCCTTCACGCGAAGGATGTCCGCGCCCTTCAGGCTGGTCAGGATGTCGATCCAGCGCTCGAACGCCTCGGCACGCAGCGGCGCATCGAAGGTCAGGCAGGTCGCGCGGATGCGATCGTCATGGCGGTTCACGTCGTGATGGTGATGGTGGTGGTGGTCACCATGCCCGTGCCCGTGCCCGTGTGCGGCGTCATAGGCCTCCGCCTGCAGCCAGCGCTGCACGTCGAGGCTCTTGGTCTCCGGATTGTACAGGCCGGCATCGAACAGCCGGTCGGCCTCGATCACGCCGTGCAGCACCGGCACGATCGGCGCCGCCGGGTTGATCGCGCGCAGCCGCGCCTCGATCTCGCGCCGCGCGTCGCTGGACAGGAGATCGATCTTGGTGAGCACGATGCGATCGGCGACCGCGGCCTGGCGCACCGCTTCTTCCTGGCTGTCGAGCGTCGCCATGCCGTTGAACGCGTCCACCGTGGTGATCACGCCGTCCAGCCGGTAGAGCGTGCGCAGCTGCGGATCGGTCATCAGCGTGTGCAGGATCGGTGCCGGGTCGGCGAGGCCGGTCGTCTCGATGACGACGCGATCGAACCAGCAGCGGCCTTCGCGCGCGAACCGCCAGGGCGCATCGCGCAGCGTGGCGCGCAGGTCGCCGCGGATGGTGCAGCACAGGCAGCCGCCCATCATCTCGACGACCATGTCCTCGTTGGACCGCGCGATCAGATCATGGTCGAGGCCGACCGCGCCGAACTCGTTGATGATCACCAGCGCGCGGCGCAGCTCCGGCATCCGCACCAGATGATTGAGCAGCGTCGTCTTGCCGCTGCCGAGGAACCCGGTGAGCACGCTGATCGGGATCAGCGCCTGTTCGCCCGCCATCACGCCGCTCATTCCGGCAGGCTCGGCGCGGGAGCCGGATCGATCGCGAGCAGCAGGCGCGTCTCCCCCGTATCGCCGATCGGCGGCGAGCGATGGAGGATCGCCAACGCCTCCGTCGCCAGCCGGCCCTTGAAGATCGCGACGTCACCCGTGCGCATCTGGCGGATCGGCGTGTCGGGGCCGGCGTCGCCGTGAATCCACTGCGTGCCCGTTCCCATCAGGGTGGTAAGCAGCCGCGCCGTCACATGGTCTGCATGGAATTTGTGGCAGGCGTCGGTCTCGATCACCTCGAGCCGGATGGCGAGCGCGTCGATCTGCTGGACCGCGGCGAAACGGCGGGCGTGGTCGATCATTTCCCCTGCGAGCGCGTCGCCGCGGGCGCCCGCCGGGTATCCGGCTTCCGCCAGCCCCTCGGCGACGTCCGCCTCCAGCGCCTCCAGCGTCGTCGTGAAATCCAGGTCGTCGATCTTCGACCAGTCGAGCTGCGGCAGCCAGGCGAGTGCCAGGGGCAGCGGTCGGTTCCAGATCGCGAGGTGTACCTCCGGGCGCACCACGGCTTCGAGCACGCCGGGATCGCCGCGCTCCAGCGCCACGGCCGGTGCAGCCGTGCGTTGCCCCGCAGCGGCGATCATAGCGACACCTCGCCTGGCGCGGCATTGGAGAGACACTGGTTGCGCAGAAACGGCGCCTTCAAACAACGCTTGGTCGCGCGGCCTGGGCCGGCAGAGTCGATGGAAACCAACCGACGATCCTTGAACTGAGGATATGATGTATCATCTCTATCCGTAAAATGGATGAGGCTCAAGCCGCAGCGCGGCGGGAAGGCAGGAATGGTGCAGGACGAACGACGTGCAGCGGCGGGGTGGCAAGGGAGGCTCGATGGGCTCGGCATCTGCGCCTCGGCGCTGTGCCTGCTGCATTGCCTCGTGCTGCCGCTGCTGCTCGCCGCGCTCCCCGCGCTGGCGGCGCGGTTGGGGCCGCACGACAGCCTGCACTGGCTGGTACTGGCGATTGCGCTCCCCACCGGAGCGATCGCGCTCGGCGGCGGCTGGCGCCGTCACCGCGCAGCCGCGCCCTTGATCCTGGGGGTAATCGGGCTGGCGTCGCTCGCCGCCGGCGTGGCGCTGCCGATGCGGGAATTGTTCGAAACCGGGCTCACCGTCGCCGGCAGCCTGCTCCTCGCCGGCGCGCACCTCGCGAACTGGCGACGGCGTGCCGGTCCGCTCGCGTGGCGCCGCCGTTGCGATCTGGCGTGCTGACGCTCGGGCTACCGACAAATAAATGTAATAGAATATTGTCACATGGACCTCGCCACGCCACAGGGCGAGGACCGGAGACATGATGATGCACGATGACGAGACCCTCGCCCCCGAACGGGCTGCCGCCCCCGACGCCGTCGCGAATCCCGAGCGGCGCGCGCTGCTCGGCGCGGTCGGCATGGCCGGGGTATTGGCGGCCGCGCCGTCCGAAGCGGCCGGGCGCGGCACGGGACGACTGACCGAGATCGAGACCGTCGTGGTGATCTACGCCGAGAACCGCAGTTTCAACAATCTCTTCGCCGGCTTCCCCGGTCTCGCCGACCCGCTCGCGGCAGCGCCCCCGGCCCGCACCGCCCAGCGCGATCGCGACGGATCGGTGCTGAAGGCGCTGCCCAAGATCTGGGAAGGCATGGTACCCGACGAGCAGGTGGTCGAGCATCGCCGCTACAAGATCGGCCCGGACGATCTGCCGCCGCTCGCCAACGCGCCCTTCGCGCTGGCGACGCAGGAAGGCGATCCGCTGCCGCACGGCGTGGTGACGCGCGACCTGGTCCACGCCTTTTACCAGAACCAGCTGCAGATCAACGGCGGCCGCAACGACGGCTTCGTCGCCTGGGGCGACAGCGGCGCGCTGGTGATGGGCCATTATGGCGAGGCCTCGGCGAAACTCCGCCTCTGGCAGATCGCGCGCGAGTTCACGCTGTGCGACCGTTTCTTCATGGGGGCGTTCGGCGGTTCCTATCTCAACCACCAATATCTCGTCGCCGCCCGCCCGCCTTTCTATCCCGATGCGGACAAGAGCCCGGCGCGCGGCCGCATCGCGCAGGTGGAGGGCAACGACACGACCGGCATACGTCTAAAGCTGAAGCCGAGCTCGCCCAAAAGCGCGCTGGACGGGCCGCCCGATTTCGTCCCCAGTTCGCTCACCCCGGATTTCTGGTCGGTCAACACGATGCTGCCGCCCTATGCGCCGACCTACCAGCTCGATCCCGAGCGGCCGGGCTATGCCGACTGGAGCGACGCCAAGACGATGGTCCCCCAGCGCCACGCGACGATCGGCGACGTGCTTTCCGCCAAGGGCGTGTCCTGGGCCTGGTATGCCGGCGGCTGGGCCGCCGCGCTGGCGGGCCACGCGAACGACGGCAGCTTCCCCAGCCGCCCCAACTTCCAGCCCCATCACCAGCCGCTCAACTATTTCGCGCAGTTCGCGCCCGGCACGGCGGCGCGCGCCAAGCATCTGCGCGACGCCGGCGAAGGCGAGACGCCGCGCACCAACCACTTCCTCGCCGACGCGGCGGCCGGCACGCTCCCTGCGGTGAGCTTCTACAAACCGCAGGGCAACCTCAACATGCATGCCGGCTATTCGGACGTCGAGGCCGGCGACCAGCATATCGCGGTGGTGGTCGATGCGCTGCGCCGCAGCCCGCAATGGCACAAGATGCTGGTCGTCATCACCTTCGACGAGAATGGCGGCTGGTGGGACCATGTGCCTCCGCCCAAGGGCGATCGCTGGGGCCCGGGCACCCGCATCCCGGCGGTGATCGTCTCCCCCTTCGCCAAGCGCGGCCATGTCGACCACACCGTCTACGATACCGGCTCGATCGCGCGCTTCCTCACGCGGCGCTTCGGCCTGCCCCCGCTGCCCGGCCTGGTGGAACGCGAGCGCGCGATGGTCGCCGCAGGCGGGCCGGCGCCGGGCGACCTCACCGGCGCGCTTACGATCGGCTGAGCGTCTCGGGCGACGCGAACCGCGGCGCACGGTCGAAGTCCGCCTTGCCGAACGGTCGATCGTGGAAAAGATAGTCGTAGTAGAAGGCCCGCAGCCGCGCGTGGAAGGCGCGGATGCGGTCCTGATAGGCGAGCTGGGCGGCCAGGTCGGTATCCGCCAGCCGCGTCAACAGCGCCTGCACGCCCACCGAGGGCAGCAGCCAGCCCAGCGCCCTGCCCGCCGCATCGCGCCGCTCCAGCCCGGCACGATAGGCGCGGACCCGCGAAGCGACAGCTTCGTCGCCATTCTGGTGGAAGGCGAAATACCATTTGTAGTGGAACTGCGACCCCAGCGGCGGCGAATCCGCCCATTCGGGATGCGCGGCATAGAAGCGCCGCATCGTCGCTTCGCGCGGGATGTCCCAGGCGCGGTTGACCGCATCGCGCTGCGCGAGCGCGATCTCGGCTCCCTGGTCGACCGGGACCGTTTGGTTGATCAGCACGTTGGCGAGCGTCGGCACGATCAGCACCAGCACCAGCCACGCCGCCGCCAGCGTCGCGGCATTGGCGACCGAGCTCCAGCGCAGCCGGCCCACCAGCGCCGCCAGCGCGACCCAGAACAGCAGATAGGCCGCGATCACCACGAGCACGAGCAGGATGGCGGGCGCGCCCACGCCTTCCACAACGGCAGCGACGACGAAGGGCAGCGCGAGCGTCGCCCAGAGCAGCCCCAGCCGCAGCGCGGTCCGCCGCCGCCAAAGTGCCGCGCCGCCCCGGGGCAGCGCCTCCAGCGTGCGCTGGCGCCCGGCCTCGCGCTCGCCCGAGACGAGATCGTGGAACAGCGCGATCACGAACAGCGGCGAGAGGAAGACGAGGACGAAGGCGAAGTCGAACCGGCCGGGCAGCGCCAGCTCCGGATTGAAGGTGTCGCCGTCATAGATCTGCGCTTCCAGCCCCAGCGCCCGCACCCGCAGGATGTACGGTGCCACGTCGCGCATCCCCAAAGCGGCGAAGGCGAGCGGCGCGGGGGGATCCCAGGTCGCGTGGAAGCTGTAATAGGCGGCGCTGCCGGCATCCTTCTTCTGATCGACCCAGGCGGCGATCGCGCCGATATCCTCCGCCTGCGCGGCGGGGATCGCCGCGATGGCGGCGCGCTGGCGCGCGACTTCGGCCATGCCCGCGGCGAGCGCAGCCACGGTGAGGAGGCCGAGCAGCGCGAGCGACAACAGGGTAAGCCGCTGGCGAAGCAGCAGCCGGACTTCGTGCAGGAACAGGGTCATCGAAAGGCTCCCAGGCGCCGGGTCGCCAGCGCGAGCAGCAGGCCGACGACGGCCAGCCAGGCGAGCAGCACGGCCAGCCCGGGCAGCGCTGCCTTGGCGAGCGCGGTGCCGCTCGGCGCGACGAAGGTGAAATCGGGCATGGCCTGCCAGTTGGCGGCCGAGACGCGCTTGCGGCGATCGGCACCCGCATCCTCGGCGGTATCGTCGCTGTAGCGCACCTTCTCCGCCTGCATCGCGTTCAGCCGCTGGACCAGCGCGTAGCGATAGGCTTCGGCCTGTTCGAGGAACCTTCGGTGCCCCGCAAAATCGGTACCCGCGGCCGCCATGGACAGCGAGCGGATCGCGATGGCCGGGCTGAGCACCGCGGCGGTTTCGACGATGGCGTTCTGGCGTGCCTGCGCGGCGTAGCTCTGGCCGGCATAGCGATCGAAGAGCGCCGTGGTCAGCCGCTCGCCCTCCACGCCGAGCAGCCCCTTGTAGTTGACCGGCAGGTCCTCGACGCGGGTCACGCCGTAGCGCGCGAGTACCGCGTGCTTGAACTTGGCGAAATGCGGATCGTCGGGATTGTGGCTGTCGCCCATCCGGCGGAGGTCGCGGGCGATGGCGACATCGGTCTGGAGGCGGTTCTGCAGCGGCACCGCCGCGCTGGCGACATCGGGGGCAACGCGCGGCAGCAGCACCACCGCGATCGCCCAGAGCGCGACGAGCGATAGCAGCGCGTCACGGCTGCGGCGGACCAGCGCCGAGACAAGCAGGATCAGCACCACCCACAGCGCCAGATAGACGCAATATCCCAGCGCGATCACCAGCATCGGCAGCGCCAGCGCGCCCGGCTGGCCGGCAATCAGTGCGAAGCCCAGCAGCGCCGGCAGCGCCGCGAGGATCGCCACGGTGGCGAGCGCGAGCAGCTTGCCGGCAACGATCTGCCGCCGCGTCACGCCCTGCAGCATCAGCAGCCGCATCGTGCCGCGTTCGGTCTCCCGCGCGAGGGCACCATAGCCGAGAAAAACCAGCAGCAGCGGCGCCACCACCTGCAGCACGAACGCCGGGGTGAGCTGGCCGAAGCGGACGAGCAGCGAGCTCTGCCGGACATCGCCGAAATTGGCGGTGTTCTGCCGGTGCCCCTCCAGGAACATGCTGTTGCCGGTGAACACGTCGACGCCGGGGTCGAACGCCGCCAGCGGCCCCAGCGGGCGGAAGATGAAATGGCCGTAATGCACCACCCGGTGCGGGTGCCGGTCCGGCTGGGCGTGGAACGCATCCTCGGCCGCCTGGGCATGCCGCGCGCGCAGCTCGGCCATGCCGCGCTGGTGCGACCAGCTGCTCGCCACCGCCACCAGCGTCAGCAGCACCAGCAGCGCAAAGGCGATCATCGCGACGCGGTTGCGCAGCATCAGCCGCAGCTCGTCGCGGGCGATCAGGCGAACGACCTTCATGCCGCAGCCTGCGCTTCGCCGGCCTGGAAGCGGGCGTGGAGCGCGCGGACATCGAAGCGATCCGGTCCTTCCGCCAGCACTTCGTGACGGACGCGGCCGGCCTCCAGAAAGGCGATGCGGTCCGCCACGTCGGCGGCGGAGAGCAGGTCGTGCGTGACCATCAGCACCGCGGTCCCCCGATCGCGCACCTGCAACACCAGCGCGTTGAAGTCCGCCGTGGCGCGCGGGTCGAGCCCCGAGGTCGGCTCGTCGAGCAGCAGCACCGGCACCGCGCGCAGCAGCGCCACCGCGATCGCCACCTTCTGGCGCATGCCCTTGGAGAAGCCGTCGAGCCGCTGGTGCCAGGCGCGTTCCTGCAGCCCGGCGGCGGCCAGCGCGTCGGTGATCGCCCCGCGCGGCTGACGTTGGCCGGACAGCGCCAGCAGATAGTCGGCATTCTCTACCGCCGTCAGATGCTCGTAGAGCGCCACATTTTCCGGCAGATAGGCGATCCGGCGGCGCGCGCCGTCCGGGTCGGTGCCGGGATCGATCCCGCAAACCGCGGCCCGGCCCGCATCGCCGCGCGCAAAGCCCAGCAGAACCGAGAGCGTCGTCGACTTGCCCGCGCCGTTGCCGCCAAGCAGCGCCGTGATGCTACCGGCCGCGACGGCGAGCGATAGCGCGTCGAGCACCCGGTGCGGGCCATAGCTGAGGGTCAGTTGATCGAGCAGGATCGGCGGTTCGACAGCGGTCACGGGGCTTCCTCGGCTTCGGGAGGTAGATGATCGGAACATGAATGCGACGTTATACCGTCCCTTTGCCGCCGAAGTCGTTGCTTGGCTAGACGAAGATTCGTCCCGCAAACATTTTTCACGATGGGAGGGACGGCCGCAGCGACATGAACCGTCATGCCGGTCGGCGGCCATGGGCATAGTCGCGGCGCCGACCGCCGTCCCGCACGACGCTGTTGCCGCGTCGCATGGGGATGCAGCCGCCGCCTGCGCTCGTCCGCCATGCCTTGTGCGGATGCACGCGCGCGGCGATGAAGCGGCATGGCTCCCGAACCGACGCTTCGTCTCGACTGGGATGATCTCAAGCTGTTCGTCGAGATCGCCCGCACCGGCACGCTGACCGCAGCCGCCGAGCGCCTGCGGCTCAGCCAGCCCACCGCCGGCCGGCGGCTGCGCGGCCTGGAGGAAGCCATCGGCGCGGCGCTGTTCCAGCGCACGCCTGCCGGCTTCCGCCTGACCGACGAGGGCGAGGCGATGCTCGTGCATGCCGAGCAGATGGCGGAGGAGGCGGTTGCCCTGCAGCGCAAGCTGATCGGCGGCGCGCGCGGACTGGAAGGGGTGCTGCGGCTCTCCACCTCGGACTGGGTTTCGTCGCGGGTACTGGCGGCGCCGCTGGCCGGCTTCGCGATCGAGCATCCCGGGCTGGTGGTGGAAGTGCTGGCCGACTCCCGGCTCTATGATCTCCAGCGGCGCGAGGCCGATCTGGTACTGCGCTTCGTGCCCTTCTCCGGCAGCGACATCGTCCAGCGCCGCTTCCTGCGCATTCGCTATGCGTTATATGCCGCCCCCGCCTATCTGGAGCGCTGCGGCGATCCGCGCGCGAGCGGGGACGGCAACGGCCATCGGCTCGTGACGATGAACAGCGCGCTCGATCAGCTGCCCGACGTCGCCTGGCTGCGGGGCCGCTGGCCCGCCGCCCTGCCCGCCTTCCGCAGCAACAATCGCGAGGCGCAGGGTGCTGCCTGCGTCGCCGGCGCCGGGCTGGCAGTACTGCCCCGCGTGATCGGCGATCAGTTGCCGCTCGCCCGCCTGGAGAGCGAGGCGCCGCCGCCGCGCGACCTGTGGCTCGGCTATCACCAGGATCTGCGGCGGTTGCGACGGCTTCGAACGCTCGTCGATATGCTCGTCGCCGCATTGCCGCCCGAACTCTGAACGGCATGCGTCACCGCATGGAGGTCGTGCGGAACTGGGCGTGGCAAACCGCATTCGCATGGGCAATCTGAACCCCGAACGATCATCAGGAGGTTCGACATGAAAGCCATCGGTTACCACCAGCCCGGCAGCATCGACCGGGACGACGCGCTGCTCGACCTGGACATTCCCGCGCCCACCCCCGGCCCGCAGGACCTGCTCGTCCGGGTGAAGGCCGTCTCGGTCAATCCGGTCGACGTGAAGATCCGCGCCGGCAGCCCGGCGCCCGAAGGCGGGCCAAAGATCCTTGGCTGGGATGCGGCCGGCATCGTCGAGGCGGTGGGAGATGCCGTGACGTTGTTCCGTCGCGGCGATGCGGTCTTCTACGCGGGCGACATCACCCGCCCGGGCGCCAATGCAGAACTGCACACGGTCGACGCGCGTATCGTCGGTCACAAGCCGACCAGCCTCGACTGGGCCGAAGCCGCCGCGCTGCCGCTCACCGCGATCACGGCCTGGGAACTGCTGTTCGAGCGGCTGAACGTGCCGCACGGCCGCAAGCAGGCGCAAGGCAGCCTGCTGGTGATCAACGGCGCCGGGGGTGTCGGTTCGATCCTGATCCAGATGGCGCGCCGGCTGACCGGCCTCACGGTCATCGCCACCGCCTCGCGCCCGGAGACGATCGCCTGGGCCGAGCAGATGGGCGCGCATCATGTCATCGACCATCACAAGCCGCTGGACGAGGAACTCGTCCGCATCGGCCATCCGGAAGTCCACTATGTCGCCGGCCTCACCGCGTCGGATCGCTACCTGCCGCTGTTCCCCAAGATCGTCGCGGCGCAGGGGCACATCGCGCTCATCGACGATCCCGCGCACTTGGATATCGTGCCGCTCAAGCGCAAGTCGATCACCGTCGCGTGGGAGCTGATGTTCACCCGCGCGATGTTCCACACCCCGGACATGATCGAGCAGCATCGTCTGCTGGAGGAGGTAGCACAGCTCGTCGACGCCGGCGTATTGCGGACGACCTTGCGGGAGCGGATCGCCGGCATCCATGCCGCCAATCTGAAGCAGGTGCACGCCCTGCTGGAAAGCGGTCGCGCGATCGGCAAAACCGTGTTGGAAGCGCTGTAATCAGCCTGATGCCGCCTGCGGTGCAGGCCGGCGTATCGATCGCGCCGCTGCGGCGCGATCTCCCGACCGACCCCGCAGGGCCGGTAAACGCCGGGCCCCGAAAGGCCCGGCGTGAACCCATTACTTCTTGCCGAGCGTGAGGCCGCCGAAGCGCTTGTTGAAGCGCGCAACCTGGCCACCCTGGTCGAGCAGCTGACCGCGACCGCCGGTCCAGGCCGGGTGCGCGAGCGGATCGATCTCGAGCTGCATGAGATCGCCTTCCTTGCCCCAGGTGGAGCGCGTCTCGTACACGGTGCCGTCGGTCATCTGCACCTTGATCATGTGATAATCGGGGTGGGTGTTCTGCTTCACATCGAATTCCTTGAAAGAGGCCGCCGGTTTCCGACCGGCAGCGGACGCGCGCGCCTAGCAGAGCTGGGGCCCGCACGCAACCTCATTGCCGCATGCGCCACCAGCGGCGGAGCGCAACGAGCGACCAGATCGCCTCGACCAGCCCGAACGGCCAGGCCCCCTGCAGGAAGCCATAGGCCGATCCGAGCAGGCAGGCGCCGGCAAAGCCGAGCACCCACCAGGTCGAGCGCGCCTCCAGCGCATAGGTGACCAGCATCGCCGTCACCGCGAACAGGCCGAACCAGGTCAGTGCGTCCATGGTCCGGCCCTGGTCTCGATCACGTGGCGGGCGGATCGGCTATCATCGCGGTGAATTCGCATTCCGCCGCCACTTCGCCGTCGATCAGCGCCTTGCCGGCGAACTTGCTGACGCGCGAGCGCTTCTGCACGAACTCGACGTGCAGCTTGAGCAGCACTCCCGGCTCCACCGGCTTGCGGAACTTCACGTTGTCGATCGCCATGAAGTAGACCAGCTTGCCCGAGCCGCCGAGTTCCATCGACTCGACCGCCAGCACGCCCGACGCCTGGGCGAGCGCCTCGACGATGAGCACGCCCGGCATGATCGGCCGACCGGGGAAATGGCCCTGGAAAAAGGCCTCGTTGATCGTCACCGCCTTCACCGCCACGATCGACTTGTGGAGGATCAGCTCCTCCACCCGGTCGACCAGCAGCATCGGATAGCGGTGGGGCAGCGCCGCCATCACCCGCCCGATATCGAGCGGACCGATGTTGCTGCCCCCCTGCTCTCCCCCGCTCACCGCGGTTCGGGCTTGGCCGGCTTGGTCGCCGGGGCGGCGGCCGGCCGGGCGGCACCCGGTGCCGCGGCGGCACCCTGCTGCTGTTGCTGCTGCGCGCGGGCGGCGGCGAGCTGATAGGCGCGACGCTTCAGCTCGTTCACCTGCTGCTGGAACTGCACGGTGCGCTGCTGCGGCTGCCAGTTGGCCGGCGGGGTGATCGCGACGGTCGGGGTCTTGTCGAGCTCGGCGACGACGGCGTCGCTGATGTCCACCGCGTCGGGGGCGTAGACGATCGCTTCCGGCTGCAGGATCACGTTGACCTTGCGGGCGTTGACGACCGACATCTGCGCCGCGTCATACAGCGCCAGGATCTTCTCGAACGCGAACAGCTCCGCCAGGATCGACGGCATCTGCAGCTTCTGGATTTCCTCGTTCGCCTGGTTCTGCAGGGTCATCAGCTGGGTGTAGTTCGGATCCTTGCGCGCAGCCGCGGCCTGCTCTTCGGCTTCCGAAACCTGGCCGTCCTTGTTGGTGTCGATCGTGGCGATCAGCGCACGGGCGTCGGTCTGGAACTTGGTCTGGCGGGCCTGGATCTGGTCGCGCACCGGCTTGTAGGTGGTGTCCAGCTGGCTCTCGGCGGTGGTGAACGCCTTGGCGCGGGTGATCACCTCCATCGTGTTGATGGTGGCGATGCCGGCGACCTGCGCCGAGGCCGGCGCAGCGACGGCCATCGCCGCGGAGGCGGCGAGCGCCGCCGCGAATACACGGTTCTTCGTCATTAGAACTGAGTCCCTACGTTGAAAGTGATGAGCTTCTTGTCGTCGCCGGGCTGGCTGACGATCGCCTTGGCAAGGTCGATGCGCAGCGGGCCGAAGGGCGAATTCCAGTTGACGCCGACACCCACCGAGATGCGCGGCGACGCGGTGCTGCCGCGATAGGCCTCGTAGAAAGGCGAGGTCGAGGTGAAATACTGCGTGTTGACCGAGGTGCCGGCGCAGGCGTCGGTCGTGCCCGCGGCATAGCCGACGGTGCAGCGCGTCAGCAGGCCCTGGTTGGTTCCCGAGCTCACCGTGTAGAGCGGGTTGCCCGCGCTGTCGAACACTGGATCCTGCTTCACCAGCAGCGTCGGGGAACCGTCGGCATTGAACAGCTTCTTACCCGAGGCGTCGGTCGCCTGGGTGAAATAGTTGTTCGTGGTCGGCTGACGGATCGAGAACAGCGAGCCCATCTGGACATAGATGGACGGGCGCAGGCCCAGCTCAGCCGCACCCGAGCCGAGCGGCAGCTCGAGCTCCGCCTTGGTCAGGTAATAGGCCTTGCCGCCGAGCGCGTCGTCGATGACCTGGTCGCGGTTGGTGATCAGCGCCTGGGTGCCGGCCAGCGGGTCGCCGCTATACTGGTAGCGCTGCACGCGCGGGCCGACGCCGCGAATGTCGAAGCCGCGGAACTGCGGCTCGCCGAGGTAGAAGCGATCGGTGATGCGGACCTCAGTGCCGTCGAGGCTCTTGATCACGCCGCCCTCGCCGGTGACCGAGAAGACGAAGCCGCTGCCGAGGCCCCAATATTTCGCGCCGTCGACCCGTCCGCGAACGTACCGGACGTCGCCGCCCAGCCCGGCCACGTCGGCACCGAACGAGATGCGCTGGCCGCGCGTCGGGCGCAGGCGGCTGTTGAGGCTGTCATAGATCAGCGACAGGCCGACCAGCGAGGTCAGGCGATTGCCCACCGCTTCGCAATAATAGCGGCCGGCCTTGAACGGATCGCACTGGCCGTTGGTGTAGAAGGTCGCCTGGTCGAGCGTGACGTCGTCCTTGGCCAGATAATAGCGGCCGGACAGCGTCCAGTATTCGGTCAGCGGCAGACCCGCGACCAGCTGGAAGCCGGTCGACACCTGGCGATAGGTAGTGTTGCGGTTGGTGCCGAGATAGTTGAACGAGTTATAGTCGCGACGGAAGATCGTCGCACCCAGCGCGATGTTGCTGTCGAACAGATAGGGCTCGGTGAAGCCCAGTTCCACCGACTTCGAATAGCTCGAATAGTCGGCCGAGATGCTCGCCGTCTGGCCCATGCCGCGGAAGTTGCGCTGGCGGATCGAGGCCTGGAGGATGAAGCGCTCGAGGCTCGAGAAGCCCGCCGACAGGGTCAGTTCGCCGTTCGGCTTCTCTTCCACGTTCGCGCCGAGCACGATGCGGTCGGGCGCCGAGCCTTCCTTGCGCTCGATCTCGAACTTGTCCTGGAAATAGCCCAAGCTGTTGATGCGGTCCTGCGAGCGCTTGACCAGGAAGGTGTTGAAGGCGTCGCCCTCGGCCACGCGCATTTCGCGGCGGATCACCTTGTCCTGCGTCTGGCGGTTGCCGGTGATCTCGACCCGCTCGATATAGGTGCGGTTCGCCTCGCCGATGTGGAAGTTCATCGACATCGTCAGCGCATCCTTGTTGCGCTGGAAGTCGGGGCGAACATCGGCAAAGGCATAGCCGAACAGGCCGGCGGTCTCGCTCAGCTGCTCGACCGTGTCCTCGACGGCCTTGGCGTTATACCACTGGCCTTCCTTGATCGGCAGTGCCGCGGCGAGCTTCTTGTCATCGAAGTCGCGGATCGCGCTGTCGACCGTCACCGGGCCGAATTTGTAGCGAGGGCCTTCCTCCACCACATAGGTGATGATGAAGTCCTTCTTGTCCGGCGTCAGCTCGGCCACCGCCGAGATCACGCGGAAATCGGCATAGCCCTCGGTCAGGTAGAACTGGCGCAGCTTCTGCTGGTCATAGGCCAGGCGATCCTGGTCGTAAGACGTGTTCGAGCTGAGGAAGTGCGACAGGCTGGCCACCTTGGTCGCCATCTGCGCGCGCAGCTTCTTGTCGCCGAACACCTCGTTGCCGATGATGTTGATCTGGCGGACCTTGGACTTCGCGCCCTCGTGGATCTCGAAGATCACGTCGACGCGGTTCTGGTCGAGGCTGACCATCTTCGGCTCGACGCGCGCGGCGAAACGGCCCTGGCGGCGATACAGCTCGATGATCCGCGCGATGTCGGCGCGCACCGCGGTGCGGGTGAAGATCTGACGCGGCTTGAGCTTGATCTCCTTGTCGATCTTGTCCTGCTTCAGCCGCTTGTTGCCTTCGAACACCACGCGGTTGATCACCGGGTTCTCGCGGATGCGGAGCACCAGGTTGCCGTCCTCGACGCCTTCGATCGCCACGTCGGCGAGCAGTTCCGAGGCGAGCAGGTCCTTGATCGCCTGGTCGATCGTCTCGTTGGTATAGCTGTCGCCCACGCGCAGGCGCGTGTAGCTGAGCACCGTCTCCGGCTCGATGCGCTGCGAGCCTTCCACCCGCAGCGACTTGATCGTGCGCACCACCGCCGGCGTCGCCGGAGCGGGTGCAGCCTGGGGCTGGGCCGCCGGCGCCGCGGGCTTCGCCGCGGTCTGCGCCTCTGCCGGCGCTACCACGCCCGACAGGATCGTCCCTGCCAACAGCGTAGCCGTCGCCCGCGCGCCCAAATTGCTTGCCTTGATCGCAGTCACCATCCCACCCCAGTCGGAATCCAAATATTGCCGGAACGCGCGCGGCATAGTGCCGCCCTGCACGAACCCCCTTAGCCGATCAAGCCGGCCAGATGCCTCCACACACCGAAAGCGCCCAGATCGTTGAGCGTCACGAACAGCATCAGGGCAAGAACTGCCAGCATGCCGCCACGGAACGCCCATTCCATCACCTGCGGCTCCACCGGGCGCCGGCGGACCGCCTCAACGGCGTAGAACAGGAGATGACCACCATCCAGTACCGGAACTGGCAACAGGTTGATGAATCCCAGATTAATGGAGACGAGCGCGATCAGGAAGGCAAACTCGATCGGCCCCATGGAAAGCCGTTCGCCCGAAACCTGGGCGATCTTGAGCGGCCCGCCCAGCTCGGCAACCGAGCGGCGGCCGGTGATGATCTGGCCCAGCCCGTCCACCGTCATGCGGACGATGTCAGCAGTGGTCCGCAGGCCCACGAGCGGGGCTTCGAGCAGTCCCACCGGCACCTGGGTCGAGCCCGCCGCGCCGATGCCGAGCTGGCCGATCTTGAATTCGTTGCCGAAGCGATCGCGCTCCAGCCGCGTGCCGATCACCGCATCGACGCTGCGCGCCGCACCGCCACGGACGAAATCGACCCGCACGGGTTCGTTCGGCCGCAACTGGGTGAACTGCACCATGTCGGCATAGGTCTCGACCGCGCGGCCGCCCAGGCCGGTGATGCGGTCGCCGGGCTGCAGGCCGGCCTTTGCGGCGGCGCTGCCCTCGATCACCGTGCCGATCACCGACGGCGTGCGGTTCTCGCCGAACATGAAGGCGAAGGCCGAGAGGATGACGATCGCCACCAGGAAGTTCATGATCGGGCCGGCGGCGACGATGATCGCGCGCTGCCACAGCGGCTTGGCCTGGAAGGTCTTGGCGCGCTCGCTCGCCGGCAGCTGCAGCCATTCGGGCGAAGGCTGGCTCGCCGGGTTCATGTCGCCGGCGAAGCGGACATAGCCGCCCAGCGGCAACAGGCTGAACTTCCAGCGCGTGCCGCGGCGATCGGTGATGCCGGCGATCTCGCGGCCGAAGCCGATCGAGAATTCCTCGGCCTTCACCCCGAAGAGGCGGCCCGCCAGATAATGTCCCAGCTCGTGCAGGAACACGAGCGGCCCGATCACCAGCGCGAACGCCAGAATGGTGAGCAGGATGCCGGGGGATTGGATCAAGCGACGCAGTCCTTCACTCGCTCAGCCGCGTAAAGCCGCGCCTCCGCGTCGATCGCCAGCACGGCATCGAGCGTTTCCGGCGCGGCCGGGTCATAGCGAGACAGCGTATCGGCAGAGATTGCGGCAATTTCAAGAAATCCGATCCGCCCGGCGAGAAAGGCCGCGACGGCGACTTCGTTGGCGGCATTGAGAATGGCCGGACGCGCCCCGCCCGCCTTCAATGCCTCCATCGCCAGCGCGAGCGCCGGGAAGCGATCGAGATCGGGATTTTCGAACTCGAGCTTGCCCACCGTGGCAAGGTCGAGCGGCGGGCACAGCGTCTCCATCCGCTCGGGCCAAGCCAGCGCATAGGCGATCGGCGTGCGCATGTCGGGCGTGCCGAGCTGGGCCAGCACCGATCCGTCGACATATTCCACCATCGAATGGACGACGGATTGGCGATGGACCAGCACGGCCAGTTGCTCGGCGGCGACCGGGAACAGGTGGAAGGCTTCGATCAGTTCGAGCCCCTTGTTCATCATCGTCGCGGAGTCGACCGAGATCTTGGCGCCCATCGACCAGTTGGGATGCGCCACCGCCTGTGCGGGGGTGATGTCGCGCATCGCTTCCTTCGGCGTCGCGCGGAACGGACCACCGCTGGCGGTAAGGATGATCCGGCGGACGCCCCTGGGCGCGGTGCGATCGAGGCACTGGAACACCGCATTGTGCTCCGAATCGACCGGCAGCAGCGTCGCGCCATGCGCGCGGGCCGCCGCCATCATCACCTCACCCGCCGAGACGAGCGACTCCTTGTTCGCGAGCGCGACGGTGCCACCGGCCTCCAGCGCGGCCATCACCGGCTTGAGCCCTGCGCTGCCGACGATCGCAGCCATCGTCCAGTCAGCACCCATCCGCGCCACGTCGCACACCGAATGCGCCCCGCCCATCGCCTCGACACCGCTGCCGGCCAGCCGCTCCTGTAGCGCCGGCAGGCATTTCTCGTCGGCGACCACGGCGCAGCGCGCGCGCGTGCGGATCGCCGCGGCAGCCAGCTTCTCGACATCGCAATTTGCGGTCAGCGCCACGACTTCGAAGGCGTGCGGATTTCGTTCGATCAGATCCAGCGTCGAGGTGCCGACCGAGCCGGTCGCCCCCAACACCGTGACGCGCTTCACCACCAGTATCCTCCCACGACCACCTGATGATGGATCGCAAAAAACAAAGCTGCAACCGGGGCTGCGAAGACAAGGCCGTCGAGCCGGTCGAGAATGCCGCCATGGCCGGGCAGCAGGTTGCTCGAATCCTTCACGCCCGCGACCCGCTTGAGATGGCTCTCGTACAGGTCGCCGATCTGCGAGGCGAAGGCTACCAGCGGCGACACCGCGACCAGCCACCAGCCGATCGCGCTCCCCGGCGCCAGCGCGACATAGCCGGCGGAGAACAGGATCGCGGCAACCAACCCGCCGATCAGCCCCGCCCAGGTCTTGTTCGGGCTGATCGAGGGCGCGAGCTTGGGCCCACCGATCGCGCGACCGGCAAAATAGGCGCCGCTGTCGCACACCCAGACGATCGCCATCGTCCACAGCGTCGCGGCAAAGCCCTGCGGATGGTCGCGGAGCAGCAGCAGCGCGAGCACCGGCAGCCCGACATAGACCTGCCCCGCCGCCAGCTTGGCGTTCCGCGTCACGATCGCGACGAAGAAGAACGCGCCGAACACCAGCCCCAGCGCCAGAAACCCCGGGCCGGCGGCTGCCGGGCTCAGGATCGCCAGCGGCACCATCATCACATATTGGGCGAGCCGGCGCTGGCGCTCGTCCTGCGCCAGCAGCGCCCATTCGCCGATCATCAGCACGGCCATCACCGTGACGACCAGCCAAAAGCCCCAGCCGCCCGCCCATAGCGCGGCGAGCGCGAGCCCGACCAGCGCGAGCCCGACGACGGCACGTTTCGGAAGATCGGAATTCTTGCTCACAGGCCCCCGAAGCGCCGCTGGCGCCGCCCGAACTGAGCCAGTGCGTCGGCCAGCGCGCGCTCGTCGAAATCGGGCCACAGCGTGTCGACGAACAGCAGCTCGGCATAGGCCGCCTGCCACAGCAGGAAATTGGAAAGCCGCTGCTCGCCCGAGGTGCGGATCATCAGGTCGAGCGGCGGCAGGCCCGCCGTCTCCAGCTCGCTTTCGAACCGCGCCTCGTCGATCGCGGCGGGATCCAGCGTACCGTCGCGCGCCTGCTCGGCGAGACGCCGGGCAGCCGCGAGCAGTTCGGCCTGCGCGCCATAGTTGAGCGCCAGCACCAGCGTTGGCCCGGTGTTGACCGCGGTCCGCGCGATCGCCGCCTCGATCATCGTCACCAGATCGGGCGAGAGCTCACGCCAGCCGCCGATCACCCGCAGCTTGACGCCGTCGGCGACGATCTGGTCGAGCTCGCGCTCGAGGAACTGCCGCAGCAGCCCCATCAACGCGCCGACTTCCTCTTCCGGGCGCCGCCAGTTCTCGGAGGAGAAAGCGTAGAGCGTCAGCACCTCGATGCCGAACGACCGCGCCGCGCGCGCGACGCGGCGCACCGCCTCCACGCCCTGGCGATGGCCGGCGACGCGGGGCAGCAGGCGCTTCTTCGCCCAGCGCCCGTTGCCGTCCATGATGATCGCGACATGGCGGGGCGGCGGAGCTTCGCCGCCCGAAGCGGAGGCCAGCTTAACGGCCACCGCGCCCTGCCCTTTCGGCCGCACCAGAATGCCCGGCGCGGATCACTTGCCCAGGATTTCCTTTTCCTTGGCAGCCGCCGCCGCGTCGATCTCGGCGATCGTCGCGTCGGTGATCTTCTGGACCTCGGTCTCGTGGCGCTTGCGCTCGTCCTCGCCAAACACGCCCTTCTTCTCGTCGGTCTTCAGGCTGTCCATGCCGTCGCGACGCACGTTGCGCGCGGCGATACGGGCCTTTTCGGCATATTGGTTGGCGAGCTTGGCGAGCTCCTTGCGGCGCTCCTCGGTCAGGTCGGGAATCGGCAGGCGCAGCGTCTGGCCGTCGACGATGGGGTTGAGGCCGAGCCCGGCCGAGCGGATCGCCTTGTCGACGGGGCCGACGTTCGACTTGTCCCACACCTGCACCGAAAGCAGGCGCGGCTCGGGCGCCGAGACGGTCGCCACCTGGGTGATCGGCATGTGCGAGCCATAGACCTCGACGGTCACCGGATCGAGCAGCGTGGTCGAGGCGCGGCCGGTGCGGAGACCGGTCAGATCGTGCTTGAGCGATTCCACGGCGCCGGCCATGCGGCGCTCGAGATCTGCCTTGTCATATGCGGCCATTTTCGGCGTTCCTTGAAGCTTGGGTACAGTGGGTTACGCGGCGTCCGCGTCCTGGACGATGGTGGAAGTCCCCTCGCCCCGGAGCACCGAGGCGAGATTCCCCTCGCCGCGGATGTTGAACACCACGATCGGGATATGGTTGTCGCGGCACAGCGCGACGGCCGAGGCGTCCATCACCTTCAGATTGTCGGCGAGGACGCGGTCGTAGCTCAGCGTCTCGTAGCGCTTCGCGGTCGGCACCTTCTTGGGATCGGCGTCGTACACGCCGTCGACCGAGGTGCCCTTGAACAGCGCGTCGCACTTCATCTCGGCGGCGCGCAGCGCGGCGGTGGTGTCGGTGGTGAAGAACGGCAGGCCGGTGCCCGCGGCGAACAGTACGACGCGGCCCTTCTCCATGTGGCGCTCGGCGCGGCGGCGGATATAGGGCTCGCACACGCTGGCCATCGGGATGGCGGACTGGACGCGGGTCTCGACGCCCACCTTCTCGAGCGCGTTCTGCATGGCGAGCGCGTTCATCACGGTGGCGAGCATGCCCATATAATCGGCGCTGGCGCGGTCGAAGCCTTGCGCTGCACCGGCAATGCCGCGGAAGATGTTGCCGCCGCCCACGGTCATGCAGATTTCGAGGCCGCTTTCCTTGGCCTCCTTCACCTCGAGCGCGACGCGCTCGCAGGTCTCGGGATCGATGCCGAACTGACCCTGGCCCATCAGGACCTCCCCCGACAGCTTGAGAAGGATGCGGCGGACGGTCGGTGCGGTCATGGTTTTCCTGAGATCTTGAGAAGCGGACAGCGAAGCGGCGCGGACCCTAGAGGAGCCGCGCCGCGCGAACAAGCGTCGATGCCGGGGAAAAGCCGTCGAAACGACCTTGCCCCGACGCGCCTGATTACTTGGTGAGACCGGCGGTCGCCGCCACTTCGGCAGCGAAGTCGCTCTCTTCCTTCTCGATGCCTTCGCCGAGCTGGAAGCGGACATAGTCCTTCAGCACGATCGCCGCGCCCGAATCCTTCGCCGCCTTGGCGATGACGTCCGACACCGGGGTCTTGCCGTCCATCACGAACAGCTGGCTCAGCAGGGCGTTTTCCTTGGCGAACTTCTTCACCGCGCCATCCACCATCTTCTCGATGATCTCGGCCGGCTTGCCGCTCTCGGAGGCCTTTTCGGCCGCGATCGCGCGCTCGCGGGCGAGCACGTCCTGGTCCAGGCCGCTCTCGTCTAGCGCCAGCGGGAAGGCGGCGGCGATGTGCATCGCCAGCTGCTTGCCGAGCGGCTCGAGCACGTCGACACCGGCTTCCGATTCGAGCGCGACGAGCACGCCGATCTTGCCGAGGCCCGGGGCCGCCGCATTGTGGACGTACGGGATCACCGCGCCCTTGGCGACTTCGACCTTCTTGGCGCGACGCAGCACCTGGTTCTCGCCGATCGTGGCGATGTTGGCGGTCAGCGTCTCGTCGACGGTCTGGCCCGACTCCATCTTCGCGCCCTTGATCGCGGCGATATCGTCACCGGCTTCCAGCGCCAGCGCGGTGGTCTCGCGGACGAAGTTCTGGAAGATCTCGTTCTTGGCGACGAAGTCGGTCTGCGAGTTGACCTCGACGGCGACGCCCTTGGTGCCGGCAACCGCCAGGCCGACCAGACCCTCGGCCGCGGTGCGGCTCGACTTCTTGGCGGCAGCGGCGAGGCCCTTGGCACGCAGCCAGTCGGCCGCGGCTTCCATGTCACCGTTGGTCTCGGAGAGCGCCTTCTTGCAATCCATCATGCCGGCGCCGCTCTTCTCGCGGAGTTCCTTGACGGCGGCTGCAGTGATCTCGGCCATGTCTCTATTCCTCAGTTAAAAGTCGGGCGGAGCAGTGCGTGCGCCCTGCCCCGCCCCGATTACGGTTCGATGACGCGGGCGATCAGCCTTCGACGGCTTCCTCGACCGGCGGCTGCTCGGCGGCACCGAAGTCATAGCCCTGCTGCATCAGCGCCTCGCGGCCGCCACGGGTCGCGGCGATGGCGATCGCTTCGCAGTAGAGGCGGATGGCGCGGCTGGCGTCGTCGTTGCCCGGGACCGGGAACGCGATGCCGTCCGGCGAAACGTTCGAGTCGAGGACCGCGACGACGGGGATGCCGAGCGTGTTGGCTTCCTTGATCGCCAGCTCTTCCTTGTTCGCGTCGATCACGAACATGATGTCGGGAATGCCGCCCATGTCGCGGATGCCGCCGAGCGAGAGCTCGAGCTTGTCGCGCTCACGGGTGAGCTGCAGCACTTCCTTCTTGGTGAGGCCGTGCGTGTCGCCCGACAGCTGCTCTTCGAGCGTCTTGAGGCGCTTGATCGAGTTGCTGATGGTCTTCCAGTTGGTGAGCATGCCGCCCAGCCAGCGGTGGTTGACGAAGTGCTGGCCCGCACGACGCGCGGCGTCGGCGATCGGCTCCTGCGCCTGGCGCTTGGTGCCGACGAACAGCACCTTGCCGCCGGCAGCGACGGTCGAGCTGACGAACTCGAGCGCGCGGGCGAACAGCGGAACGGTCTGCGACAGGTCGATAATGTGAACGCCGTTGCGCTCACCGAAGATGTAGGGCTTCATCTTCGGGTTCCAGCGATGGGTCTGGTGACCGAAGTGCGCGCCCGATTCGAGCAGCTGCTGCATGGTGACGACGGGTGCCGCCATAGGGATAACTCCTTCCGGTTGGTCCTCTGGGAAGCGGGAATTCGGAATTGCTCCGAACACCGGGTTATGATGCTTCCCATGCGGGGTTGAGGCGGGCCGCTTAGTCGATTGCGCGGGCGGACACAAGCTGGAACATTATCGGAACATCGCTTGACGTTGGAACAAGAATGGAACATACAGCGATCAGAACGCGATTGATGGAACAGGCGGGAGTCTCGGTGGTTCGAGGTTCTTGGGTTCCGCTGGGATCGGCGTTGAAGATCGGGAGCCGGGTAATGACTGGATTCGCTGTCTTTTTTCTGTTCGGGTCGGCGTTCACGGCCGCCGTCTGGACGCTCTACGCAAGCATTCATCCGCAACTGCATCGCTTCGCCGAATTGTTCGGCATGGCGCGGCCGGTCGCTCTTCCCGCTCCCTCGCCGCGCCTGTCGCGCGTCAGGGTACGATCGGTCCCGGCGCGGATGCCGCGTCTCCACCCGCAGCGCGCAGCCGCCTGATCCGGCGGTAGGACCGGATGCTGAACGGGATGCTGGCGAGATAGGCGATCGCCACGATCGCCAGTGTCGTCCAGGGCGCTGAGACCAACGCCGCGGCGAGCGCGACCAGTGCCGCGATTGCCTCGAATCGGACATTCTGGCGCAGCCGGATTTTCGGGCCGAAGGTCGCGACGCTGGAGACCATCAGGATCGCGATCAGCACCGTCCACACGGCGATGATGATCGGCTGGCGTGTGACCGCTTCACCGGTCCACAGCCAGAGATATACCGGGGTAAGCGCCAGCGCCGCGCCGGCCGGTGCAGGAACGCCGGTGAGGAAACCCGCCGACTTGTGCGGCTGCTCGGCGAGATCGATCTGGGCGTTGAAGCGGGCGAGCCGCAGCGCGCAGAACAGCGCGTGGAGCAGCGCGACGAGCCAGCCGAAGCGCCCCAGCGCCTGGAGCGACCAGAGATACAGGATCAGCGCTGGCGCGACGCCGAACGAGATCGCGTCGGACAGGCTGTCGAGTTCGGCGCCGAAGCGGCTCTCGGCGCGCACCAGCCTGGCGATACGCCCGTCGATGCCGTCGAGCACCGCGGCGGCGAGCACCATCAGCACCGCGGCTTCCCAGTTGCCGAGGATGGCGAAACGAATGCCGGTGAGGCCGGAGCAGAGCGCCAGTGCGGTTACCGCGTTCGGCAGCACCGCGCGCAGCGGGATGCCGCGCGGCAGCGCCGGCCTGCGGCCCAACCCGCGCCCGATGCGCGGGCGACGATCACTCATTGTGCTACCCCGGCAAGATTCTGGATGCCGCGGCGAGCGATGATCGTCTCGCCGGCGATGGTACGCTGGCCAAGGACGACCTGCGCGCCATAGTCCTCGGGCAGGAAGATATCGACCCGGCTGCCGAAGCGGATCAGGCCGATGCGCTGGCCGGCGACGACCATGTCGCCCGGCTTGACGAAGGCAACGATGCGCCGCGCGACGAACCCGGCGATCTGGGTAAAGCCGATGCGCAACCCGTCGCGATCCTCGACCACCATGTGCTGGCGCTCATTCTCGTCGCTGGCCTTGTCGAGATCCGCATTCATGAACTTGCCCGAGATGTAGATGACGTGCCGGATCGTTCCGGTGATGGGCGTGCGGTTCACATGCACGTCGAACACGCTCATGAAGATCGACACGCGCACCATCGGCGCGCTGCCGAGTGCGTGCGGGCCGGCAAGTTCGGGGGGCAAGGGCATGCGCTGAATCATCGTGACGAGCCCGTCGGCGGGAGCGACGAGCACCCCCTCCTCCACCGGGGTCACCCGGACGGGATCGCGGAAAAAAGCGGCGATGCCGAGCGTGAGGAACAGCAGCGGCCAGGTGAGGACGTCCCACACCCACAGGCTCAGCAGCGCGACCGCGGCGACGATCAGCACATATTTGCGGCCTTCGGGGTGGATATCGGGAAAACGCCACTTCACCGTCGAGGTACCGACCGGAGGCTTGTCGAGCGATGTCATGGCCGCAGGTGTACCCGCGCGGCAGCCGATTTCCTAGACACTCCTGCATGCAGCCCCCTGCGCAGAGAAAATCCGGGCAACAAAGCGGCTCTCCGGCGTTGTTGCCGTGGCCAGGATCGGGATGCTTTTCGACGACGGTCGCTTGCATATCCGCCGGAATTTGCGCAACCGAAGTCCCGAAGCGTCATATTTTCGTAAGGAAGCCCATGCCCCCTTCGACCGCCACCGCGAAACGCCGGAGTGCCCGTCGCACCCGTCCGGCCGGTGTGCCCTCGCCGACGATGTTCTTCCTGCAGCAGTTCCTCAAGCGCCCGGTGATGGTCGGCGCGGTCGCCCAGTCCTCGGGGCGGCTGATTCGCCGCATGCTGAGCAAGGTCGACTGGGCGAACACCAGGTTGTTCGTCGAATATGGACCGGGCGTCGGCACCTTCAGCCGCCCGATCCTCGATCGGCTAGGCCCCGATGGTAAGCTGATCGTGATCGATACCAACCCCGATTTCATCCGCTATCTGCGCCAGTCGATCGACGATCCGCGCTTCGTCGCGGTGCTCGGCTCGGCGGCCGAAGTGCAGAAGATCGTGCGCGACAACGGCTTCGAGCAGGCGGATTACATCGCCTCGGGCCTGCCCTTCTCGACTCTGCCGGACGGCGTCGGCGACGCGATCGCCAAGGCGACGCGCGACATCCTCCGGCCGGGCGGCGCGTTCCTCGTCTATCAGTACAATCCCAATGTCCGGAACTTCCTGACCCCGCACTGGGACCATATCGAGCACGAGATGGAATGGTGGAACATCCCGCCCGCCCAGCTCTGGTGGGCCTGGAAGGACTGAACCCTCCCACAGGATATGAAAAAAGGCGGCCATGGGGTTCCATAGTCGCCTTTTTCTTGGTCGAGGCAGCGGGGCGACGACAGCGCCGCCCCGGCTCGGCTTACCAGTTCCACATCGTCCCGTCTTCGAGGCGGGCGACCGGCAGATAGGCCGGCTTGTACGGATATTTCGCCGCCAGTTCCTCGTCGATGTCGACGCCGTGGCCCGGCGCCTCGCCGCAGAACAGATAGCCCTTGTCGAAGTGATAATCGTGCGGGAACACCGCATCGGTCTCTTCGGAGTGGCGCATATATTCCTGGATGCCGAAATTCGGGACCCAGGTGTCGAAATGGAGCGCGCAGCCCATCGTCACCGGCGACAGGTCGGTCGCGCCATGGCAGCCGGTGCGGATCTGATAGAGGCTGGCGAGATCCGCCAGGCGACGCAGATGCGTCAGGCCGCCGGCGCCGACCACGGTCGCGCGCAGATAGTCGATCAGCTGGTTCTGGATCAGGTCCTTGGCGTCCCAGATCGTGTTGAAGATCTCGCCCACCGCCAGCGGCGTGACGGTGTGCTGGCGGATCAGCTTGAACGCTTCCTGGTTCTCGGCCGGCGTCACGTCCTCCAGCCAGAACAGCTGGTAGGGCTCGAGCATCTTGCCGAGGTTGGCGGCTTCCTGCGGCGTGTAGCGATGGTGGCCGTCATGCAGCAGGTGATGGTCGAAGCCATAGGTCGCGCGCAGCTTCTCGAACAGCTTGGGCACATAGTTGAGCGCCTTGCGCGTGTCCCAACCGGTGACCGAGGGCAAAGCCGCATCGGCGGGCTCGTAATACATGGTGCCGCGGCCGACGCCGTAGGCATCCTTGATGCCCGGCACGCCGGTCTGCGCGCGGATCGCCTTGTAGCCGAGATCGATATATTTGCCGACCGCATCGACGGTCTGATCGATATCGGCGCCATTGGCATGGCCATAGACCATCACGCCGTCGCGGCTGCGGCCGCCGAGCAGCTGGTAGACCGGCATGCCGGCCATTTTGCCCTTGATGTCCCACAGCGCCATGTCGACCGCGGCGATCGCGCGCATCGTCACCGGGCCGCGGCGCCAATAGGCACCACGATAGAGATACTGCCAGATATCCTCAATCCGGCGCGGGTCCATGCCGATCAGGCAGGGGATGACGTGGTCCTCGAGATACGAGACCACCGCCAGTTCGCGGCCGTTGAGGGTGCCGTCGCCGATGCCGTAGACGCCCTGATCGGTGTGGATCTTCAGCGTCACGAAATTGCGGCCGGGGCAAGTTACGATAACCTTGGCCGAGACGATCTTCATCGAGCTACCTCTATAGGCTGTTTGTTGCCGCTGGCCTGACCAATCCGCGCGCCCATGTCAAGGGATTGGCCAGACCTCCGGGGCATACCGTAGGGGCGACAGGCTGAAATTTTCCTCAACGGCGAAGGGCTATATCGCCGCTCAGAATGCCGGCTTGCCGTACACCTGGCGCGTGACCGGATGGCTGCTGCTAAGCCCGCCATCGACCGCAATCGCCTGCCCGTTGACATAGCTCGCCGCGTCGGACGCGAGGAACAGCGCCACCTGCGCGATTTCCTCGGGCCGCCCCGCGCGTCGCAATGGATTGAGCTGGCCCAGCTTCTCTTCCTTGCCCTGCTCGCGCGCATAATCGAACGCGCGCTGGGTCATGCCGGTCTCGATCAGCCCGGGGCAGATCGCGTTGACCCGCACGCCCGAGGTGGCGAGTTGCTGTGCGGCGCTCTGCACCAGGTTGATCACCCCCGCCTTGGACGCCGAATAGGGCGTGCCGCCTGCTCCCGAACGAAGCCCCGCGACGCTTGCCGTACACAGAATCGCCCCGCCGCCGCGCTCGACGATCCGCGGCGCGACGTGCTTGATGGCGAGGGCGGGGCCGATGAGATTGACGCGCAGCACTTCCGTCCAAAGTGCTACGTCAGCGTCGAAAATCCCTGCGGTGCCACCGGAGATGCCGGCATTGGCGTAGAAGATGTCGATTCCGCCGAATTGTTCGCATGTATTCTTAATAAGGCGCCGCACGTCGCTCTCATCGGCTGCATCGATCTCGACCGCCAGTGCCTCATCCAGCCCGGCAATCGTCTCGTGAACGCCAGCGTCGCGATCGGCCGCAACCACTTTCGCGCCGCGCGCCGCGAAGGCACGAACCGTTGCTCGCCCGATGCCGGAGGCGGCACCCGTCACCACCGCGACCTTGCCGGTGAAATCGAACCCGCCGCTCATTCCCCTGCCCTTTGCGCGAAATGCCACGCCGCCGACGCCAGCCCCGGTAGTCGCTCGACCGTGTTGGCCGCCTGCGTGCTCGAGGCATTGCCGTCGAGCATCCTCTTCTTGATCCCCTGGACGATGCCGGTCAGGCGGAACAGGTTGTAGGCGAAGTACCAGTCGAGATCGGGCACGCCGTCGCGCCCGGTCGCGGCGCAGTAGCGCGCGACCATTGCCTCGATCGTCGGGATGCCCGTCTCCGGCCCCGCCAGCCCCTTCACGCCCGATCGGCCCTCCGGCTCGGTCACCCAGTTCATCAGGAAATAGGAGAAATCGGCGAGCGGATCGCCGAGCGTCGACAACTCCCAGTCGAGCACCGCCAGCACCTGCGGCCGGTCGGCGGCGAAGATCATGTTGTCGATGCGATAATCGCCATGGACGATGCTGGTCTGGGTCTGCGGCGGCACCGTCCGCGGCAGGAAGTCGATCAGCGATTCCACCTCGGGCAGATCGTCGGTCTGGCTGGCGCGATACTGGCGGGTCCACCGTTCGACCTGGCGGGCGAAATAATTGCCCGGCCTGCCATAGTCGCCTAGGCCGACCGTCTCCGGGTCGATCCGATGCAGCGCCGCCAGCGTGTCGACGATCGCCTCGTAGATCGCGGTGCGCGCCGCCGGCGCCATCTCCGGCAACGACCCGTCCCAGAAGGTTCGCCCCTCGACCATCTCCATCAGGTAGAAAGGCGCGCCGATCACCTGCCGGTCCTCGCACAGGGCATAGGGCCGCGCGACGGGGAAGCCGGCGGGATGCAGCGCGGCGATCAGCCGATATTCGCGCTCGACCGCGTGGGCGGAGGGCAGGATCGTTCCAAACGGTTTGCGACGGAGGACATAGGCACCGCTCGTACTTTCAACGCGATAGGTCGGGTTACTCTGCCCTCCTGGGAACTTGGTGACGGTAACCGGACCGGTGAAGCCGGGCACCTGCGCCGAGGCCCAGGCGGCGAGGCGGGTTTCGTCGAGGTCGCTCATGCGAAGGTAATCACCGAGCGAACGCTCGTGCCTTGCCGCAATTTCTCCAGCGCATCGTTGACCTGGGACAGGCCAATGCGCTCCGCGACCATCGTGTCGAGGTCGAGCTTGCCGTCCAGATAGAGTTGCACCAGCCGCGGCATGTCGATCGGGAAGCGCGTGCTGCCAAGCAGCGAGCCCTGGATCTTCTTGCCGGTGAGGAAGGTATGGCCCGGCAGGCTGACGCTCTGGCCCGGTGCGATCATCCCAAGGATTGTCGCCGTGCCGCCACGCCGCAGGATCTGCCAGGCAAGCTCCGCCGTTGCCGGCCTTCCGACGCCCTCGATCGCATAGTGGACCCCGCCGCCGGTCAGCGCGAGCACTTGCTTGGCGACACCCTCGTTCGTGGGATCGAGCATATGGGTCGCCCCCATCTTCTCGGCCAGCGCGCGCTTCTCGGCCACCGGATCGAGCGCGAGGATCTGGCCGGCGCCGGCGATCTTGGCGGCGTTGATCGCAGCGAGCCCGATCCCGCCCGCGCCGATCACCGCGACACTCTCGCCGGGGCGCAACCGGCTGTCGTTGAAGATGGAGCCCGCGCCGGTGATCACCGCGCAGCCGAGCAGCGCGGCGCGATCCAGCGGCATGTCCTTGGCAATCGCGACGCAGGCATTTTCGTGCACCAGCATCATCTCGGCGAAGGCGGAGAGGTTGAGGAACGGCGCGAGCGGCCTGCCATCGGCGAGCTTCAGCCGCGGCTCGGCATCGGCAGGCCGCCGTGTCGACGGATCGACACAGAGCGAAGGCCGACCGGTCACGCAATACTCACACGAGCCGCAAAAGGCGGTGAGGAAGGTGATGACGTGATCGCCCGGACGCAGATGCGCGACATCCGAGCCGACCGCCTCGACCACGCCTGCCGCCTCGTGCCCCGGCACCGTCGGCACCGGGTGCGGGAAGGCGCCGTCGACGAAGTGCAGGTCGGATCGGCACACCCCTACCGCGGCGGTGCGGATCAGCACTTCGCGGGGGCCAGGCTTGGAAACCTGGACCTCCTCGATCGCGAGCGGGGTCTTGGCCTCGAGCAGGACGGCTGCCTTCATGCCGCCCTCCTACCGGCTCACGCCAAGATCGCCGGAAGAGGCGCGGTCCGCCTCGAACGCGGCATATTTGCCGAACTCGGCGCGGGCGATCGCGCGGGCATGGACCTCGTCCGGGCCGTCCGCCAGCCGCAGCGTCCGGACGCTGCCCCAATTGTGCGCGAGGTCGAAATCGTCGCTCACCCCTGCCCCGCCATGCGCCTGGATCGCGTCGTCGAGGATCTGCAGCGCCATGGCGGGCGCCTGCACCTTGATCATCGCGATCTCGAGCTGCGCGGCCTTGTTGCCGGCCTTGTCCATCATGTCCGCCGCCTTGAGGCACAGCAGCCGCGTCATCTCGATATCGATCCGCGCGCGGGCGATGCGCTGCTCCCAGATTGAATGGTCCGCGATGCGCTTGCCGAAGGCAACGCGGCTGACGAGGCGCTTCGCCATCGCCCCGATCGCCTCTTCCGCAACCCCGATGGTCCGCATGCAATGGTGGATGCGCCCGGGTCCGAGCCGGCCTTGCGCAATCTCGAAGCCGCGGCCTTCGCCGAGCAGCAGATTCTCCGCCGGCACGCGCACGTCGCGCAGCACGATCTCGGCATGGCCATGCGGCGCGTGGTCGTACCCGAACACCGAGAGCATCCGCTCGATGGTCACGCCCGGCGTGTCGAGCGGCACCAGGATCATGCTCTGCTGGGCGTGCTTGGCGGCGCCGAAATCGGTCTTGCCCATCAGGATGGCGATCTTGCAGCGCGGATCGCCCGCGCCCGAGGACCACCATTTCCGACCGTTGATCACATAGTGATCGCCGTCGCGCTCGATCCGCGTCTCGATATTGGTGGCGTCGGACGAGGCGACCGCGGGCTCGGTCATCAGGAAGGCCGAGCGGATCTCGCCGCGCATCAGCGGCGCCAGCCACGCATCCTTCTGCGCGCGCGTGCCGTAGCGGTGGAGCACTTCCATGTTGCCGGTATCGGGCGCGGAGCAGTTGAACACCTCGGATGCCCAGCCAACCCGACCCATCTCCTCGGCGCACAGCGCATATTCCAGATTGGTGAGCTGCTCGCCCTCGAAGACGAAGCTGTCATCGACATGGGGGCGGCCGGACTGGGGCGGCATGAAGAAATTCCACAGCCCCGCCGCCTTGGCGCGCGCCTTGACGTCCTCCAGCACGGGATTGACCGACCAGCGCTCGCCCGCCGCAGCGGCGGCGCGATACTCGGCCTCGCGCGGGCGGATCTCGGCGTCCATGAAGGCCTTCACCCGATCGCGGAAATGGGTTTCGCGCGCGTTCAGCGTGAAGTCCATGGCATCGCTCTCCTGTCAATCTTTGGCGGCAGCCTAGCCCGTACCCGATATTCGGTAAAGGGCACCGCCCGATCAAATTACCGCATACCGAGATCAAAAAACCATTTGGGCGCGCCACGGAAACGGCTAAGCTGGGGGGATGCAATCGCCGCCCAAGACCGAGACCACCAACACCAAGCGGTTCCAGGCCAAGCGCGACGCCATCCTGGCCGCCGCCGCCGCCGCGATCAACGAGCAGAGCGCGAAGGGCATGACTTTCGCCGACGTCGCGCGGCGCGTGGGGCTCAACACCACCTCGGTCACCTATTATTTCAAGCGCAAGGAAGACCTCGCCGCCGCCGCGTTCGAGCAGACACTCGCCTGGCTGCACGACATCCTCGATGAGGCGCTGGCGGAGCCCACGCCCGAGGCGCGCGTTGCGCGGTTCCTCGCCATCAACATGGAGCGGCTGGCACGGATCGGGCGGGGCGAGGAACAGGCCGTGGCGATGCTGTCGGACCTTCGCGCGATGGAGGAGCCGCTCAAGGGCAAGCTGATGGCGGGCTGGCGGAACGTCTTCCGCAAGACCCGCAGCCTGTGGGGCAGCGACGGCAGCCGCGCCGAGACCGACCTGCGCGGCGCCCGCGCGCATGTGCTGCTCGAGAACAGTTTCTGGCTGAACGCCTGGATCACGCGCTACGAGATCGACGAATATCCGCGGGTCGAGGCGCGGCTGATGGACGTGTTCCGCCACGGCATGGCCGCGCCGGGGCAGCGCTGGTCACCCGAGCTGTTCGAGCTGGTCCATGACGAGCCGGAGCCCGGCCGCGAGGCATTCCTGCTGGCGGCTACCAGGCTGATCAACGAGCTCGGCTATCGCGGCGCCTCGGTGCAGCGCATCGCCTCCGAGCTCAACGTCACCAAGGGCAGCTTCTACCACCATCTCGACGCCAAGGACGATCTGGTGATTGCCTGCTACAAGCGCAGCTTCGACATCCTCGCCGATGCGCAAAGGCTGGCCGAGGGCCATGCCGGCAACCAGTGGCAGCGGATCGAGAGCACGCTGGCGACGCTGCTCGACTATCAGTTTTCCGAGCGCGGCCCCCTCTTGCGCACCACCGCGCTGTCCGGCCTGCCGCCGCATGTCCGCAACACGATGCTCGATCGGTCGAACCGCATCGCGCGGCGCTTCGCGGGCATGCTGTCCGACGGCATCGCCGAGGGCACGATCCGCCCGATCGACCCGCTGGTCGCCAGCCAGGCGCTGATGGCGCTGCAGAATGCCGCGTTCGACATGCGCAAATGGGCCGGCACGATGCCGCGCGAGCGGGCGGTGGCCTTCTATGCCTCCACCCTCGCCTATGGCCTGTTCGACGATCGGGTGCTGGAGAGCTGACGACGCCCGTCAGAGGTGCTTCTTGTCCAGCTTTCGGGCCAGCGTCCGGCGGTGGAGCCCCAGCCGCCGCGCCGCTTCGGAGAGATTGTAGTTGGTATCCGCCAGCGTCTGGTGGATGTGCTCCCATTCGAGCGTCTTGATCGAGGTCGGCCGCGCCTTGAGCTCGGCATCGACATCGCCGTCGACGCGGTCGAACGCCGCCTCGATATCGTCGGTATTGGCCGGCTTCATCAGATAGTTGGTGGCGCCGAGCTTCACTGCCTCGACCGCGGTGCTGATGCTGGCAAAGCCGGTGAGGACGACAATCCGCATCGTGGGATCGATCTCGTGCAGCTGCTTGACGCAGACCAGCCCCGACCTGCCGCCGAGCCGCAGGTCGACGACGGCGCGATCGGGCGCGAACGCCCGTGCGAGCGGCTCCAGATCCTCAGGCCCGTTGCGCAGCTCGACCGTGTAGCCGCGCCGTTCGAACGAGCGCCCCAGCGTCCGCGCGAACACCGCATCATCCTCTACGATCAACAATTTGTGCGCGGTCATTCGGCTTCATCCTCAAGTGCGAGCGCCGCCTGGGGCACCCGGAGCAGCACCTCGGCCCCGCCGGGCTCGCGATTGCGCGCAGTCAGCGTTCCGCCGAGCGTTCGCAGCACATTGTGGGTCAGGAACAGCCCCAGACCCGCGCCCTGCCGGCCCTTGCTGCTGTTATAGGGATCGCCGATGCGCGGCAGGATCTCTTCGGGGAAACCGCGGCCGTCATCGCGGACGGACAGGACCAGCACATCCTCGTCCTGGCCGACCGACAACCGGATGCGAGTCGCCCCCGCTTCGACCGCATTGTCGAGGAGATTGACGATCGACTGGCCGAGCGCGCGATCGGCGACGATCGGCAGGTCGCTGCCCAGGCGATAGTCGAGGATCACATTGTCGTTGCGCGGCCAGGCTTCCACCAGCCCCGTGACGAAGCGGCGCAGCGTGGTGCGCTCGGGTGCCTCGCCGCTGATCTCGCCCGCGGCGAAGAGGATGCCGGCGACGATCGCCTTGCAGCGCGCCACCTCGGCCTGCATGTCCGCCACTTCGGCGCTGAGCTGCGGGTCCTTGGCGATCTTCCGGTCCGCGCGCCAATCGCCCAGCGCCACCGAGATCGACGCGAGCGGCGTGCCCAGCTCGTGCGCGGCGCCGCTGGCGAGCAGCCCCATGCGGACGATATGCTCCTCCTCGGCGGCGCGCTGGCGCAATTCGGCGAGGCGCGCATCGCGATCGCGCAGGTTACGGGCGATGCGGGTGACGAACTGGACGATCAGCGTCGCGGTGAGCGTGTAGTTGAACCACAAGGCGAACAGGAACGCGCCCGACAGCGACGTGGAAAGCATCGGCGGCAAAGGGAGTGGGCGGTGCACGACCGCCAGGAACGCGAAGGCCGCGCTGGTGAGGAAGACCAGCGCCCAGCTGGAAGCGGTCTCCAGCAGCACCGCGCCGAGCACCACCTGCAGCAGGTAGAGCGAGACGAAGGGGTTGGTCGCGCCGCCGCTCAGGTAGAGCAGCATGGTGAGGCAGCTCACGTCGACCAGCAGCCCGGCCATCACCTGCGCATTGGTTGCGGGGCGCAGTGCGCGTGCCGGGTACATCGCCAGGTTGAGCGAGACCAGCACGCCCACCGTAATGAGCATCGGCACCAGCGGCAGCCGGACATTGAAGACGAGATGGACGCCGAGGATCGTGGTCAGCTGCCCCAGCACCGCCAGCCAGCGCAGCTGGACCAGCAGCAGCAGGTTGCGGCGGGCGGCGTCCTCCGGCGTCGCCGTGGTCATGCGGCTCCGCGCCCGCGCCACGCCCGCCAGGCAAACCAGGCGGTCAGCAGCGCCAGGCCGAACCAGGTCAGCGCATAGACGAGATGGTTGTTGCTGAAGCGGACGACGGTCATCCCGCCGCGCGGCCAGCCGTCGCCGCTGCGATCGGCATCGATGAAATAGGGCGCGAGCTGCGCCAGCCCCTGCCCCATCGCAGCCACATCGCGCGAATACCAGCGATTGGCGGCGGGATCGTTGGAACGGAGGAAACCGCCCTTGGGCTCGCTCAAGCGGAGAAGCCCGGAGATGCTGACCGGCTTCACGCTCGTCGTGATGCAGTCGGGCAGCGTCTGGCCTTCGGGCAGAAAGCCGCGATTGACGAAGACGGTGAAGCCGCGCGCTGTGACCAGCGGAGTCATCACCCATTTGCCAGGCCCGAGTTCGGTGACAGCCTGGGCCAGCTTGGTGCGGCAGGGAAGATAGGTGCCGGTGATCCGTACGCGGCGATAGCTCGCTTCGCTATCGATGCCCGCCCATTCGGCGGGCCCGGGGGCGGGCACCGGCGCCGTGGCCAGTCCCCGCTCTACCCGGTCGATCAATGCCAGCTTCCAGGCGCGCCGCTCGACCTGCCAGATGCCAAGGCCGAGGAGGATGGCGATCAGCGGCAGCAGCGCGATCGCCATCCCGTTGCGGGAAGCCGGCCGGCTCACATGCCGGCGCCGGAAGCCATCCCGGGCATCATGTTGAGGTTCATGTTGTACATCACCCACAGCGAGCCCGCGAGCGCGATGACGATGATGATGATCGTGAACACCAGCGCCATCAGGGTCCAGCCCTGCTCCGACTTGCTGTTCATGTGGAGGAAGTAGATCATGTGGACGACGATCTGCACCATCGCCAGGGCCGCGCAGATCGCCACCGCCACGCGGGTGTCGGCGATCCAGCCGCCCATCACGATTCCGAACGGGATCGCGGTGAGGACGACCGACAGCAGGAAGCCGGTGATGTAGCCGCCGCGGGTGGAGTGCGGCGCATCATGGCCATGATCGTGGCCATGACCATGGTCCTGGCCGGCGTGGCTGTGGGGGTGCGCGCTCATCGCATGGCTCCAAACAGATAGACGAAGGTGAACACGCCGATCCAGATCACGTCCAGGAAGTGCCAGAACAGCGACAGGCACTGCAGGCGACGGACATTGGCCGGGATCAGGCCCTTGCGGCCGATCTGCACCATCAGCGTGAACAGCCAGATCAGGCCGAAGGTGACGTGCAGGCCGTGGGTGCCCACTAGGGTGAAGAACGAGGACAGGAACGCTGAGCGCCACGGACCCGCACCTTCATGGATCAGGTTCGAGAATTCGTAGAGCTCGATGCCGAGGAAGGCGGCGCCGAACAGCGCGGTCAGCAGCAGCCAGGCCTGGACGGCGCCCTTGCGCTGTTCCTGCATGGCGATCATCGCGAAGCCATAGGTGATCGACGAGAACAGCAGCATCGCCGTGTTCACCGCCACCAGCGGCAGCTCGAACAGCTCGCGGGAGGTGGGACCTCCCGCATAACTGGTACCATAGACGCCCCAGGCCGCGAAGAGCATCGCGAAGATGAGGCAGTCGCTCATCAGGTACATCCAGAAGCCGAGCAGCGTGCTGCCGCCGGGTTCGTGATGCTCCTCCTCGAGCTGGTAGAAGACGGGGATATCGCCCGTCGGTACGGTCGTGGCGCTCATCGCGTCAGGCTCCATGGCGCGCGAGCACCGCGGTGCGCGCATTCTCGGTTTCGGTCACTTCTTCCGCAGAGATGTAGAAGTCGCGATCATAGTTGAAGGTATGGGCGATCGCCGTGACCAGCAGGCCCAGGAACGCCGCGGCCGCGAGCCACCAGATGTACCAGATCATCGCGAAGCCGACGACCAGCGAGAAGCCCGCCAGGATGACGCCGGCGCCGGTGTTCTTCGGCATGTGGATCGGCAGGTAGCCGGTGAGCGGACGCTTCGCGCCGCGCGCCTTCATGTCGTACCAGGCATCCAGGTCGTGGATGACCGGCGAGAACGCGAAGTTGTAGGCCGGAGGCGGCGACGAGGTCGCCCATTCCAGCGTGCGCGCGTTCCACGGATCGCCGCTGTCGTCGCGCAGCGCCTCGCGGTTGCGGATACTGACGAAGATCTGGAGGAGGAACGCGGCGATGCCGACCGCGATGATCGCGGCGCCGATGGCGGCGATCACGAACCAGATCTGCAGGCTCGGATCCTCGAAGTGGCGCAGACGACGGGTCACGCCCATGAGGCCGAGGACGTAGAGCGGCGTGAACGCCACCCAGAAGCCGACCACCCAGCACCAGAAGGAGACCAGGCCCCACTTCTTGTCGAGCTTGAAGCCGAAGGCCTTGGGCCACCAGTAGTTGATGCCGGCGAACAGGCCGAACAGCACGCCGCCGATGATCACGTTGTGGAAGTGCGCGACCAGGAACAGCGAGTTGTGCAGCACGAAGTCCGCCGGGGGCACCGCGAGCATCACGCCCGTCATGCCGCCGATCACGAAGGTCAGCATGAACGCGATGGTCCACATCATCGGCAGTTCGAAGCGGATGCGGCCCTTGTACATGGTGAACAGCCAGTTGAAGATCTTGGCACCCGTCGGGATCGAGATGATCATCGTGGTGATGCCGAAGAAGCTGTTCACGCTCGCGCCCGAGCCCATCGTGAAGAAGTGATGGAGCCAGACGAGGTACGACAGGATGGTGATGACCAGCACCGCGTAGACCATCGAGGTATAGCCGAACAGGCGCTTGCCCGAAAAGGTCGAGGTGACTTCGGAAAAGATGCCGAACGCCGGCAGGATCAGGATGTAGACCTCAGGGTGACCCCAGATCCAGATCATGTTCACGTACATCATCGGGTTGCCGCCGGCGGTGTTCGTGAAGAAGTGCGTGCCGACATAGCGATCGAGGCTGAGCATCGCCAGCACCGCGGTCAGCACCGGGAAAGCGGCGACGATCAGGATGTTGGTGGCAAGCGCGGTCCAGGTAAAGATCGGCATCTTCATCAGGCCCATGCCCGGCGCGCGCATCTTGACGATGGTGGCGACCAGGTTGACGCCCGACAGCAAGGTACCCACGCCCGCGATCTGCAAGGCCCAGATATAATAGTCGACGCCGACGTCCGGCGAATAGTCGAGGCCCGACAGCGGCGCCATCGCCAGCCAGCCGGTCCGCGCGAACTCGCCGATGAACAGGCTGGCCATCACCAGCGCCGCACCCGCCGCCGTCATCCAGAAGCTGAAATTGTTCAGGAAGGGGAAGCTGACGTCGCGGGCACCGATCTGCAGCGGCACCACGAAGTTCATCAGGCCGGTGACGAACGGCATCGCCACGAAGAAGATCATGATCACGCCGTGTGCGGTGAAGATCTGGTCGTAGTGGTGCGCGTTGAGATAGCCTTCGTTGGCGCCGAACGCCATCGACTGCTGGAGGCGCATCATGATCGCGTCGGCGAAGCCGCGGAGCAGCATCACCAGACCCAGCACCATGTACATGATGCCGATGCGCTTGTGATCGACGGTGGTGAACCACTCCTTCCAGAGATAGCCCCACAGGCGGAAATAGGTGAGCGCGCTCAGAAGCGCGACACCGCCGAGCGCGACGCCCGCGAAGGTCGCCACGACGATCGGCTCGTGGATCGGCAGGCTCTCGATGGAGAGCCGACCGAAGATCATCTTGATCAAGGTGTCAGACATGGGAGTGCTCAAGCCTCGCCCGCCGCCGCGCGACCGGGATAGGCCGGCGCGTCCATGCGGGTCATGTTACGGTTCGAATCCGCGCCGGGTTCGCTATGGCCGGCGGGAGCGCCGTGCGGATGGGTCAGGTGCGGACTGGTCTTCATTTCATCCGGCGACTTCATCAGCGCGCCATCGGCGCCTTCGCCTGGACGGTTGTTTACCGCAGGGGCGACTTCCTGGGCACCCGCACCATGGTGCATCATGCCGTGGCCGCAGGCGGTGCCGGGCTTCACGCACATCTGGACGATGCGGTCGAACAGGCCGGCCTGAACCGTGCCGAAGTGCATCGCCGGCACCTTCTCGCTCGGCTTTTCGAGCGTGAGATACTGGGTCGCGTCGAGCGCGCCGCCGGCGGCCTTGGTCTTGGCCACCCACTGGTCGAAGCCGGCGGCGTCGACCGACAGGGTCGGGAAGCGCATATCGGAGAAGCCAGCGCCGCTATAGTTGGCGCTCACGCCCTCGAAGGTGCCGACGCGGTTCATCACCGCGTGGAGCTTCGTTTCCATCCCCGGCATCGTGTAGATCATGCCCGCCAGCGCCGGCACGTAGAAGGTGTTCATCACGCTCGACGAGGTCAGGCGGAAACGCACCTGGCGATCGGCCGGCAGCACCAGCTCGTTGACCGTGGCGACGCCCTGCTCGGGATAGATGAACAGCCACTTCCAGTCGAGCGAGACGACCTGGATCTCGAGCGGCTCCTGGCCGGCCGGGATCGGCTTGCCCGGCGCGATGCGGTCCAGCGGCCGGTACGGGTCCAACTGGTGCGTCGTGAGCCAGGTCAGCGCGCCGAGCGCGATGATGATCAGCAGCGGGGCCGACCAGATCACCAACTCGATCCGGGTCGAGTGATCCCAGTCCGGAGCATATTCCGACTCGGTGTTGCTCGCGCGATACTTGATCGCGAAAACCACCGTCAGGATCATCACCGGCACGATGATGAGCAGCATCAAAAATACCGACCAGAGGATCAGGTCGGCCTGCTGCCGTGCAACATCGCCGGACGGATTCATCACGACAAGGTCGCACCCGCCGAGGATCAGCGGGGCAGCGAGGGTAGCGATCAGGGCCGTCGGCCTGAGGGCACGACGAAACGGGGTCATGGATCGAAACATAGCGGCCGCGAGTTAGGAGGGGTTGTGCGGGTGCGAAATAGGACAATTTGTCCCATGGCTGCAACCCGAGAGTTTCCCTAGGTGCTTTCCCCAAAGCTTTGCGGTAGACATATCCCCATGGCCAATGCTCAGCTTGGTTCGACGCAGATCGAACATGACGCCCGCCTGATCAACACCTCGCACGGTGACGATCACCTCCGCCCCGGCGATATCGCCATCGGCGTGATCATCGGACGAACATCCGAGTTCTTCGACTTCTTCGTCTATGCGATCGCTTCGGTGCTGGTCTTCCCGGCGCTGGTGTTTCCCTACATGGATCGCGTGACCGGCACGCTCTGGTCGTTCGCCCTCTTCCCGCTTGCTTTCATCGCCCGTCCTATCGGCACGCAGATCTTCATGCGCATTGACCGCCGTCATGGACGCGGCGCGAAGCTCACGCTGGCGCTGTTCCTGCTCGGTACCGCAACGGTGACCATGGCATTCCTGCCCGGCTATGCGCAGGTCGGCATCTGGTCGGCGATCTTGCTGGCGACGCTCCGCGTGCTGCAGGGTCTGGCGCTGGGCGGCGCCTGGGACGGCCTAGCCTCGCTGCTGGCGCTGAATGCCCCGCCTTCGCGTCGTGGCTGGTACGCGATGGTGCCGCAGCTCGGCGCCCCGCTCGGGCTGATGGTGGCGAGCGGGCTGTTCGCCTATTTCGTCAGCGCCCTCGACTCGGCGGACTTCATGAGCTGGGGCTGGCGCTACCCGTTCTTCGTCGCCTTCGCGCTCAACGTGGTCGCGCTGTTCGCCCGCCTGCGCATGGTCGTGGCACCGGAATATGTGAAGCTGTTCGAGAGCCGCGAACTCACCCCCTCGCGCGTCACCGCGACGATCAAGGCGCAGTGGCGCAACATCATCATCGGTGCCTTCGCACCGCTGGCCAGCTTCGCGCTGTTCCACATGGTCACCGTGTTCCCGCTGTCGTGGATCGCGCTCTACACCAATGAGGACCTCACTCGCTTCCTCCTGATCGAGGTTGGTGCGGCTGCCTGCGGCCTCGTCGCCATCGTGATCTCGGGCATCCTAGCCGACCGGATCGGTCGCCGCTCGCTGCTCGGCTATACCGCGGCCGCGATCGCCGCCTATTCGGGCTTCGCGCCGCAGCTGCTCGAACGTGGCAACACCGGCGAGACGGTGTTCATGGTGCTCGGTTTCATCCTGCTCGGCCTAGCGTTCGGCCAGTCCTCGGGCGCGGTCGCCAGCAACTTCCCGAAGCGGGCGCGCTATACCGGCGCGGCGCTGACCTCGGACCTTGCTTGGCTGTTCGGCGCCGGCTTCGCGCCGCTCGCCGCGCTGCTGCTGGCCGCCAACTGGGGGGTGATCGCCTCGGGCCTGTACCTGCTCTCGGGCGCTGCCGGCACGCTGATCGCGCTCTACTTCAACAAGGAGTTGGGGCGCCGCCTCGACTGACGCTCGCGCGGCTTGCCTAAGCCGTGCGCGACCTCCAAAGGCCTCCTGACCGCACCCGCGTTCAGGAGGCATTTTGCATGACGTCCCCCACCGGCATTGATCGCTTGGTCGCCATCATGGAGCGCCTGCGCGATCCCGAACGCGGCTGCGAATGGGACGTGGCGCAGACCTTCGAGACGATCGCCCCCTATACGATCGAGGAGGCCTATGAGGTGGCCGATGCGATCGAGCGCGGCGACATCGTCGAGCTGAAGGACGAACTGGGCGACCTGCTGCTCCAGGTGGTGTTCCACAGCCGCATCGCCGAGGAAGCCGGGCAGTTCGCGCTCGCGGACGTGGTTACCTCGATCAGCGACAAGATGGAGCGTCGCCACCCGCACATCTTCGGCGACGTGGCCGAGGGCGGGCACCATCTTTGGGAAGTCATCAAGGCCGAGGAGCGCGGCGCCAAGGGGGCATCGAGCGCGCTCGACGGCGTGGCGATCGGCCTGCCCGCGCTGCTTCGCGCGGAGAAGCTTCAGAAGCGGGCGGCGCGCACCGGGTTCGACTGGCCGGACGCCAGTGGCGCGCAGGCGAAGATCCTGGAGGAACTGGAGGAGGTCGAGACGGCCACCGACGACGCGCACCGCGCCGAGGAGGTGGGCGACCTGCTGTTCGCGGTGGTGAACTTTGCCCGCAAGCTTGGCGTGGAGCCCGAGGCGGCGCTGCGCGCGGCGAACGGCAAGTTCGAGCGGCGCTTCAAGGCGATGGAAGAGCGCGCCGGCGAGGCGTTCCTGGGGCTCGACCTGGAGGGCAAGGAAGCGCTGTGGCAAGAGGTGAAGCGGGGGTGATGGGGCAGCCCTCCCGGCCACTCCAACCTCTTAGTTGTCATCCCGGCGAAAGCCGGGATCCATTCGCCTCTCGCTTTCGGCAATAGCCGCAACGTAGCGCCGATGGATTCCGGCTTTCGCCGGAATGACGGACCGAGGGCCGCCTCAAGGCAGGACGAGGGGGTTCCGACCCTACCCCCGCGTGACGAACCGCTCGTAATCGCGCGGCGCCATGCGGACTTCGTACACCGCCTGCTCGTCCTCGATATGCTGCTCGATCACATCGCCATGCTGGTGCAGCCACGCGGCGGCCGCGCCATCGGCCGGATCCAGCCGCAGCGTGTAGCGGCGATGCCCCTCGGTCAGCCGCCCGGCGACCGCGTCGACCAGCGCATCGACGCCCTCGCCGGTCAGTGCCGATATCACCCGCACCTCATCGGTCCGACGCGCCGCCATCGCCAAGGCTTCCTCACGCTGCTCATCGTCGAGCAGGTCGAGCTTGTTCCACGCCTCGAAGCGCGGCGTCTGCTCGGACACGCCGATTTCCTGGAGCACCTTCTCCACATCGGCGCGCTGCGCCTCGGTGTCGGGATGCGCGATGTCGCGGACATGGATCAGCAGGTCGGCCGAGACCACCTCTTCCAGCGTCGCCTTGAACGCGGCGACCAGCTGCGTCGGCAGCTCCGAGACGAACCCCACCGTGTCCGACAGGATCGCCTTGTCGATCCCCGGCAGCGCGATCTGGCGCAGCGTTGGATCGAGCGTGGCGAACAGCAAATTCTCCGCCATCACCCCGGCACCGGTCAGCCGGTTGAACAGCGTCGACTTGCCGGCATTGGTATAGCCGACCAGCGCCACCACCGGCCAGGGCGCGCGCTGGCGCCGGTCGCGGTGGAGCGTGCGGGTGCGGCTGACCTGGTCGAGCTCGCGCCGCAGCCGCGCCATGCGGTCGCGGATCAAGCGGCGGTCGGCCTCGATCTGGGTCTCGCCTGGGCCGCCGAGGAAGCCGAAGCCGCCGCGCTGGCGCTCGAGGTGGGTCCAGCTGCGCACCAGCCGACCCGCCTGATAGTCGAGATGGGCGAGTTCGACCTGCAATCGCCCTTCGGCGGTACGCGCGCGCTCGCCGAAGATTTCGAGGATCAGCCCGGTGCGGTCGATCACCTTGCAGCCGAGCGCGGTCTCGAGGTTGCGCTGCTGCACCGGCGTCAGCGCCGCGTCGAACACCGCGAGCTGGAGTTCGCCGTTGCGGACCGCCTCGGCCAGCGTATCCACCTGGCCCGATCCGATCAGCGTGCCCGGCTTGGGCTGGCGCAGCCGAACGGCGACCCGTTCGACCACGTCGACGCCGATCGCCGCGGCGAGGCCGGCCGTTTCCTCCAGCCGCGCCTCGGCGTCGCGCGAGCTGCCGCCCATGTCCGGATAGACGACGAGCGCGCGTGCGCCCCGCGCGAATTCGTCGGGGTCGCGCTCGAAACCAGTGCTCATGCGAGGATCAATCCTCGTCGCCGCCGTTGGTTTCCTCGGCGAGGTTCAGCGGGTGCGCGGGCTGCACGGTGGAAACCGCATGCTTGTAGACCAGCTGGGCCATGCCCTCACGCTGGAGCAGCATGCAGAACAGGTCGAACGCGGCGATCTGCCCTTGCAGCATCACCCCGTTCACCAGGAACATGGTGACGTTTTCCTGCTGCTTGCGAACCGCATTCAGGAAGATTTCCTGCAGCACCGGGTTCTTGTGCTGATACTCGCCCGCCGCCGTGAGCAGCGCGGCAAGGTCCATCGGGCCCGAGGGCATGATGGTGGAAATGGCATGCTTGTAGATCAGCTGCGACTGGCCGTCGCGGCGGAGCAGCACCGAAAAATTATCGAACCAGGTAACGATCCCCTGGAGCTTGACGCCCTTGACGAGGAACATCGTCACCGGCGTCTTCGACCGGCGCAGTGAGTTGAGGAACAGGTCCTGAAGCGAAGTCTGCTTCTCTGCCATATGGTGGCTCCATTTATTCTTGGCGGGATTTGTCCCGCGGTGCGCCGTTCCCGGCGTCAGGGTCGGCGCCACCCCGGCGCCGGGATCCAATCTAGGGGCTTCGCACGCTTCCGTCCATAGCGGCTCAATCCTCCCGCGCGTCGGTGATGCCGAGCAGCTTGAGCTTGCGGTGCAGGGCCGAGCGCTCCATCCCGATGAAGCTCGCCGTGCGGGAAATGTTGCCCGAGAAGCGGCGGATCTGGACGCGCAGATATTCGCGCTCGAAGCTCTCGCGCGCTTCCTTGAGCGGGGCACCCATGATTGCGTTGGAGGCCATGCCGCTGCCGCCGTCGTTCTGGCGGCCCAGCACCTCGGGGGGCAGCAGGTCGACGTCGATCCGCCCGATCCGGTCGCCCGGAGCGAGGATCACGGTGCGCTCGACGACGTTACGCAGCTGGCGGACATTGCCCGGCCAGTCATAGCTCTGCAGCGCGACCATCGCATCGGCCGCGATCTCCGGAGTCGGCACGCGGCGCTCGGAGGCATAATGGGCGACATAATGCTCGACCAGTGCGGGGATGTCCTCGCGGCGATCGGTCAGCGCAGGGATCGGCACCGGCACCACGTTGAGCCGGTAATAGAGGTCTTCGCGGAAACGCCCCGCGGCGATCTCCGCCATCAGGTCGCGCGCGGTGGCGGAGACCACGCGCACGTCCACCTTCACCACACGGGTGCCGCCGACACGGCTGAAGCTCTGGTCCGTCAGCACGCGCAGGATCCGCGCCTGGGTCGCAACCGGCATGTCGGCGATCTCGTCGAGGAACAGCGTACCGCCATGCGCCTGTTCGAGCAGGCCGGGCCGCACGAGGTCGCCACTCTCCTCGACGCCGAACAGCTCCTCGTCGACGCGCTCGGGGGTCATTCGCGCGGCGCTGACGACCACGAAGGGGGCGTCGGCGCGCTGGCTCCAGCCATGGAGCAGCCTTGCCGCGACTTCCTTGCCCACGCCCGCGCCGCCGGTGATGAGCACGCGGCTGCCGGTCGAGGCGACGCGCTTGAGGGTGGCGCGCACCGTATTGATAGCGGTCGACGTGCCCTGCAGGTCGGTCCCCCGCCCTGTCACCGCCCGCAGCGACGCGACTTCGCGGCGGAGTCGCTCGGTCTCGGTCGCGCGGGCAACCATCAGCAGCAGCCGCTCGGCCTCGAACGGCTTCTCGATGAAGTCGGAGGCCCCGCGGCGGATCGCCGCCACCGCAGTATCGAGATTGCCATGGCCCGAGATCACCAGCACCGGGATCGAGGGATCGCGCCGCTTGATCTCGTCGAGTAGTTCCAGTCCATCGAGCCGCGAGCCCTGCAGCCACACATCGAGCAACACCAGGCTTGGCCGGCGCTCGGCGATCGCCTCGAGCGCCGAATCGCTGTCGGCAGCGTTGCGGGTGGCGTACCCCTCGTCCTCCAGCACGCCGGCTACCAGTTCGCGGATGTCGCGCTCGTCGTCCACGACGAGAATGTCCAGGCTCATGTTCTGCTTCCGATCCGGGTGAGCATGGCCGGGCGCGCGTCTTTCGCGTTGTCCGGCGTCTCCGTGAGTGCGACGCTGGCAAGCATCGCGGTATCGAAGCACAGCGTCACGCAGGTGCCGCCGCCGGGGCGGTCGGCAAAGCCGATCGTGCCGCAATGTTCTTCGACGATCTTCTTGACGATGGCGAGGCCCAGGCCGGTGCCCCGGCTGCGCGTCGTCATATAGGGTTCGACGATCCGGTCGCGCTCGACCGGCAGGCCGACGCCGTTGTCGGCGAGGGTGAGGACCAGCTTGTCGTCGGCCTCGGGCTGGATGGTGAGATGCACCTCGCCCTGCGGCAGATCCGCCCCCTCCCCGGCCGCCTCGTTGCGCGCCTCGATCGCTTCCACGGCGTTCTTGACGACATTGGTCAGCGCCTGGCCGATCTGGCGGCGGTCGCACACCAGCGTGGGCGCCGGATCGGGGGCGTCGAGGGTGAAGCGCAGCGCCGGGTGCGCGACCTCGTGCAGGAACATCGCCTGGCGGGCGATGTCGAGCAGCGACTCGCGCCGGAACATCGGCTTGGGCATCCGCGCGAAGGACGAGAACTCGTCGACCATCCGCCGCAGGTCGCCGACCTGGCGGACGATCGTCTCGGTCAGCCGCGCGAACACGCCGTCGCTCTGGTCGACCTGCTTGCCATAGCGACGCTGGAGCCGTTCGGCGGCGAGCTGGATCGGGGTGAGCGGGTTCTTGATCTCGTGCGCGATGCGGCGGGCGACGTCGGCCCAGGCGGCGCGGCGCTGGTCGTTGAGTTGCTGGGTGATGTCGTCGAAGGTCAGCACCTGGCCGCCCTCGTCGGTGGTGACCTTCACCGCCAGCGTCCGCGCCTCGCCGCCGCTGGCGATCTGCACGATCCCCTCGCGCTCGCCGCTGGCCAGCATCGTCTCGAGCTCGGGGGCGAGCGCCTCCAGCGGCTGGCCGACCGGTTGCTCGGCGGCATGGCGTAGCAGCGCAATCGCCGAGGCGTTGATCAGCCGCACGCGGTGGTCGCCACCGATCGCGATCACCCCCGCCGACACGCCCGACATCACCGCCTCGATCAGCGCACGGCGGCTGTCGAGCTGGGCATTGGCGGTGACCAGCGCGTTGGTCTGGTCCTGCAGCCGCTCGGTCATGCTGTTGAAGGCGATGCCGAGCGTGGCGATCTCGTCGATCCGCTCCGGCGTGGGCACCCGCGCGCTGAGGTCGCCATCCGCCACCTGCCCTGCCGCCTGGACGAGCTGGTCGACCGGGCGAACCAGCCGGTCCGCCACCGCCAGCGCGATCCAGGTGGCGATGCCGACGATCAGCAGCGCGACGCCGAACAACACCGCGTTGAACTGGAGCTGGAGTGAACGCGAGCGGGCGATCAGCGCGGTATATTCGTGCCCGATACGATCCGACGCGAGGTTCTGGCGGTTGAGAAAGTCGACATTGTTCGGGGTGGCGACATAGAGAAACAGGTTCGCCGAGCGGTCGACCGGCGTCACCACCCACACGACCTCGGAGTCGTAGTTGATATAGCTGTCCTCGTCCCGCAGCACCTTGAGCACCTTGCCCGAGACGCGGCGGGTGAAGGTCGGCGCGGAGGGCGCCTCATAGGCATAGAGCGCCTCGACCCGCTTGCCGTCGATCACGCGGAACAGCACCGACTGGAAGAACTGGCGGAAATAGGTCTGGCGTAGGAACCAGTCCTCGAACACGGCGGAGCGCTCGGGCACCTTGGGCGCGGTTTCGAGCATGTCGCTCACCATCTGCCGCGCCTCGCTCTTCCAACGCTGGATCACCAGCGACTTGCCCTCGTTGGCGAGCGCCTGGGTGGAGGTAAGGGCCGCGCGCGCGCGCTCAGATCCCCAGAGCTGGATACCCGACTGGAACATGATCGAGGCGGCGATCACCGCCAGCACGATCGGCACGCTGGCCATCAGTGAGAATACCGCGACCAGCCGCACGTGCAGCCGCCCGCCCCCCGCCAACGCCGACCGAGAAGTGCGCTTGAGCGCGATCCGCCGCCCGATCAGCACGATCAGCGCCACATAGGGGAGGAGATTGACGAGCAGCAGCGCAGCCGCGACGCCTGGGCTGAACAGCTGCTGGTTGGAGTGCTGGCGAACGAACCAGTAGGTGATCACCGGGGTAGCCACGGCCAGCGCGACCACCAGCATTTCGACCAGCCGAAACGCCCGTCCGGGGCGCGACCAATCTTCAGGGCTATCGAGACTCGTTGGAGCTACGGCGACCATTGCCCCCTGTGTACACGGGGATTGTGGCCAAAAGAACACATAATATTGCGGATTTGTCACCCATAGGCATCGGTCCGCCGCAGATTGCGTGTCTTCAGCTTGTCGGGTCGTCTCCGCGCGTCGCAATCCCCAGCGTATCCAGACGCTTGCGCAGTGTGTTGCGATTGATGCCGAGCGCCCGCGCGGCGCGCAGCTGGTTCTGCTGGTGGCGCGCGAGCATCATCTCGATCAGCGGGCGCTCTACTTCGCTGATGATGCGGTCGTAGAGCGTGCCATCATCGAGCGAGCGCGGCTCCTCCAGCGCGATCCGCTCCAGCCGGGCCCGGATCGCCGCCTCGATGCCCGCATCACGCGCGATCGGCAGCACGCCGCCGCCATCGCCCAGCGCACGGCGGAGCGCGGCGGCATCGATCCATTCGTCACGCGAGAGTGCAGCGATGCGACGCATCAGGTTTTCCAGCTCGCGAACATTGCCCGGCCAGTCGAGCGTCTCGAGCAGCGCCACCGCGTCCTTGTCGAGCTGCTTGCGCGGCAACCCGTCCTCGGCGGCGCGGTCAAGGAAATGGCGGGCGAGCAGCGGGATGTCCTGGCGGCGCTCGCGCAAGGCCGGCAGGCTGATCGGCACGACATTGAGCCGGTAGAACAGGTCCTCGCGGAATTGGCCGACCTGGACCAGCTGGGCGAGATCCTTGTTGGTCGCGGCGACGATGCGGACATCGGCGCGGATCGTCCGGGCGCCGCCGACGGTGGTGAACTCGCCCGACTGGAGTACCCGCAGCAGCCGCGTCTGCGCATCCATCGGCATGTCGCCGATCTCGTCGAGGAACAACGTGCCGCCGGCCGCCTGCTCGAACTTGCCGGCGACGCGTGCCTGCGCGCCGGTGAAGGCGCCGCGTTCATGGCCGAACAGCTCAGCCTCGATCAGCTCGCGCGGGATCGCCGCCATGTTGAGCGCGACGAAGGGCGCACGGCGGCGGGGGCCGAGGTCGTGGATCGCCTTGGCGACGAGCTCCTTGCCGGTCCCCGACTCGCCGCTGATCAGCACCGTGAGGTCGTTGGAGACGACGCGGGCGATCACCCGATACACCTCCTGCATCGCCGGCGAGCGGCCGATCAGCGAGGGTCCCCCACCCTGTTCGGCATCGGGCTGGTCGGCGGGGCGGCGGCGGCCGCGCGCCATCGCGCTCTGCACCGCATGGGTCAGCGCATCGAGGTCGAACGGCTTGGGCAGATAGTCGAAGGCGCCGACTTCCGTGGCGCGCACGGCCGTCGCCAGCGTGTTCTGCGCCGAGAAGACGATCACCGGCAGCGCCGGGTGTTCCGCCATCAGGCCGGAGACGACGTCGAGCCCGTTGCCGTCGGGCAGCACCACGTCGGTAACCAGCACATCGGGCACGCCGGTGGTGAGCGCCCGCCGGAGTTCCGCGACACTGGCGGCGGTGGCGACGCGGTGCCCCTCGCGCTTGAGCGCGGCGGCGACCACGGTGCGGATCGCGGCGTCGTCATCGACGACCAGAACCGAGCCGGGCGTCATGCCGAGGCTCGCGGCAACAGGATGCGGAACACCGTAACCTCCGGTTCGCGTTCGCGGGCATATTGGACGATCCCGCCCATGTCCCGCACCAGTTTCTCGACGAGCGGCAGCCCCAGCCCCTTGCCCTCCGGCTTGCCCGAGACGAACGGCTCGAACAAATGCTCGGCGATATCGGCGGGGGCGCCGGGGCCGTTATCCATCACGCAGATCTCGATCGGAAGCGGCCGGCGCGGCTGGCCGGGACCGGCATTGACCGACATGCCGTGGCGGAAGGCGGTCGACAGGATGATGCGCGGCTGGGCGAGGCCCTTGAGTGCCTCGGCTGCGTTCTTGAGCAGGTTGATCAGCACCTGGAGGAACGCGTCGCGATCGACCAGCACCGGCGGCAGCGAGGGGTCGAACCATTCCTCGATCACGATCCCGCGCGCGAAGCCCGCCAGCGCGACGCGGCGGCCATGGTCGAGCAGCGGATAAATGTTGGTGGGCGCGAGATCGAGCGGACGGGTGTCGGTGAAATCCTGCATCCGGTCGATCAGCGCGGCGATGCGATCGACCTCGGTGGTGATCAGCCGGGTGAGCTCGCCATTCGTCTCGGGATCGCCGCCGCTCTGGAGCAGCTGGGCCGCGCCGCGGATGCCGGAAAGCGGGTTCTTGATCTCGTGTCCAAGCATCGCCGCCGCACCGGTCGCCGCGCGGGCGCCGGCGGTGCGGTCGAGGCCGTGGTTCATCTTGCGCGCCTGGGGGGCATGGTGAAGCGTCACGATCCGCCAGCCGGGATGGTCCGGCACCTGGCTTTCGAGGAAGTCGACCCGCAGCCGCGAACCGCGCACCGCCTCGATCTCGGCATCGAACGCCGCGAAGCCGCGCCCGTCGCGGCGATCGGCATAGTCCTCGGGCGGCAGCAGCACCGCGTCATAGGGCTGGCCGACCATGCTGGTCTCGCTATGGTTGAGCAGTACCTCGCACGCCGGATTGGCATGGGCGATGCGCCCGTCGGGATCGAGCACGAGCACTGCTACCGGCAGCGCGCCGAATAGTTCGGCGAAACTTGGTCCTTCGACGGTTTGCGGGCGGAACCGCTTCAGGCCGCCGCGCGGGAAAGCCACGGCTCGTAGAACTCCGCCAGCATGTCGAGCACCTTCACCGGATCGACGACCTGGTTCACCTTGTTGCGGAACTCGGCCGAGCCGTGCAGCCCCTTGGTGTACCAGCCGAGATGCTTGCGCATCATGTTGACGCCGACCTCGTTGCCGTAATGCCCGAGGGTCTCGACATAATGCTCGGTGATCACGCGATATTGTTCTTCGATCGACGGTTCGGGCTTGTCCCCCTTGCCGGTCAGCGCGTCCATTACCTGGCGGAGGATCCACGGCTTGCCATAGGCGCCGCGGCCGATCATCACGCCGTCCGCACCCGACTGGGCCAGCGCCTCGCGCGCATCGGCCACGGAGCAGATGTCGCCGTTGACGATCACCGGGATCGAGACCGCGTCCTTCACCCGGCGCACGAAGCGCCAGTCGGCCGAGCCGCGATACATCTGGTTGCGGGTGCGGCCATGGACCGTCACCAGCTTGGCGCCGAGATCCTGCGCGATCCTGGCCAGGTCGGGTGCGTTTAGGCTGTCGAGATCCCAACCCATCCGCATCTTGACCGTCACCGGCGCCTTCACCGCATCGACACAGGCGCGGATGATCGCGCCGGCATGGTCGAGATCCCGCATCAGCGCCGAGCCGGCATCGCCATTGGTCACCTTGCGGACCGGGCAGCCCATGTTGATGTCGATGATCGAGGCGCCGCGATCCTCGTTGAGCTTGGCCGCTTCGGCCATCTCGTGCGGCGTGCAGCCGACCAGCTGCATCGAGACGGGCTCCTCGATCGGGTCCCAGGCCGCCTTCTGCACCGATTGGCGCGTCTCGCGGATCGCGGCGGCGCTGGCGATCATCTCGGTGACATTGAGGCCCGAGCCGAAGCGCCGCACCGCGCGCCGGAACGGCAGGTCGGTAACGCCGGTCATCGGCGCGAGCAGCACCGGGGCTTCGACCGTCACGGGGCCGATCTGGATGGGGGCGAGTTCGCGCATCAATTCTGCCTGAAAATCAGGCAGGTGATGTAGCGATCCCGAGCGCGAAGGGCAAGGTCGCGGAAATCCATGCGGCCGTGACATAGCATTGCCTGGCCCTCGGCGGCCCTACCGCTGCCCCGCAAACTTCGCTAGGCGCTCCGCCATGACCGCGTTCAGGACCGCCGCCATCCTCGTCGCCGCCGGCAGCGGCACCCGCGCCGGGGGCAGCGTGCCCAAGCAATATGCCCTGCTCGGCGGCAAGCCGCTGCTCGCCTATGCCCATCACGCGCTGAGCAGCCATCCCAAGATCGGCGCGGTACTGACCGTGATCGGCGAGGGCCAGGAGGCGTTGCTCGAAGCCGCACTGGGCACCACGCCCTTCGTCACGGGCGGCGCCACCCGGCGCGAGTCGGTGCGGAACGGGCTGGAGGCGCTGCTCGCCGGTGGCTTCACCCATGTCCTGATCCACGATGCCGCCCGGCCCTTCCTGCCGGCACGGGTGATCGACGACCTGCTCACCAGCCTGGACGCCGAGGGCGGCGCAATTCCCGCCCTCCCCGTCGCCGACACGCTGGTACGCGGCGAAGGCGCGCGGATCGGCGACACCGTCCCGCGCGACGATCTATACCGTGTCCAGACCCCGCAGGCCTTTTCCTTCGACGCCATTCTCGATGCGCACCGCCGCTGGCCCGCCGAGCAGGAGGCGACCGACGACGCCCAGATGCTGCGCGCGTTCGGCGGCCAGGTCGCCCTCGTCCCCGGAGACCAGATGCTCGAAAAGATCACCCACCCCGCCGATTTCGCCGCCGCCGAGACGCGGCTGGCCGCCGCGATGCGCGTCCGCACCGCCACCGGATACGACGTGCACCGCTTCGCCGAGGGCGAGGCACTGTGGCTCGGCGGCGTGCGCATTCCGCACAGCAAGGGCCTGTGGGGCCATAGCGACGCCGATGTCGCGCTCCACGCGATCACCGATGCACTGCTCGGCACGATCGGCGCGGGCGACATCGGCATGCATTTCCCGCCCAGCGACCCGCAATGGCGGGGGGCGGCCTCCGCCCGCTTCCTCGAACATGCCGCCTCGCTGGTCGCAGCAGAAGGCGGTATCCTCGATTTCATCGACGTGACCCTGATCTGCGAGGCGCCCAAGATCGGCCCGCACCGCGAGGCGATCCGCGCCTCGATCGCGGCGATCCTCGGTCTCGATCCGGGACAGGTGAGCGTCAAGGCCACCACCACCGAACGCCTGGGCTTCACCGGCCGCGGCGAGGGCATGGCGGCGCAGGCTGTCGCAACCGTACGGGTACCTGCAAGGAACTGACTCGTAACACCCTTCATCCAATGGCAAGGGGGCGCCGTTATGGACACGATTCTTCCCACCGAGCTCGTAGAAGCCGCGCGCAAGGTCATCGACGCGAACCGCGCCGCCGGCCGCCGCGTCGCCGTCGCCGAGAGCTGCACCGGCGGCCTGGTCTCCGCCGCGCTGACCGAATTGCCGGGTTCGTCCGACGTCTTCGACGCCGGCTTCGTCACCTATTCCAACGACGCCAAGATGGACGTGCTGAAGGTGAGCCTCGACGTGCTCGAGACCTTCGGCGCCGTCTCGATCGCGGTTGCCTGGAGCATGGCGCAGGGCGTGCTGGAGCGCACCAAGGCCGATGTCGCGGTGGCGATCACCGGCATCGCGGGTCCGGGCGGGGCGACCGAGAACAAGCCGGTCGGCACCGTCGTCTTCGCCCAGGCGATCCGCGGCGCCGATCCCAAGCACGTCGTCGCCGACGCGCGCCATTTCGAGAATGACGGCCGCGGCGGCATCCGCCTTCAGGCGGCGTTGTGCGCGCTCGACCTGTTGATGCCGTCGCCCGAGGTACCGGTCGAGGAGCCCGAAGCGGCGTAAAGCTTCGCCGCGCGCTCCTCGAACGCACCGATCATCTTGCGGAGCGCGCGGTCGAACACCTGGCCTGCCAGCATCTCGAACACCCGGTTCTTGAACGCGAAGTCGACGCAGAAATCGACATAGCAGCCGCCCTGCCCGTCCGGCCGGAACTTCCAGTCGTTGGACAGGTGCTTGAGCGGCCCGTCGACATATTCGACATGGACGGTCTCCGGCCGCGCCTTGGTGACGCGCGACGTGAAGGTCTCGCGCAGCCCCTTGAAGCCGACGATCATGTCCGCGACGACCTGGGTGTCGCTCGACGAGCGGACGCGCATCGCGCTCACCCAGGGCAGGAACTCGGGGTAGCGCGCGACATCGGCGACCAGATCGAACATCTGTTCCGGCGTATAGGGGAGATGCCGGGTTTCGCTGTGCTTGGGCATCAGGCCTTGGCGCTCGCCTTTGCCAGCTTGGCCTCGCGGGCCGCGCGCATCTCGGCGAAATCTTCGCCGGCGTGATAGCTGGAGCGCGTGAGCGGGCTCGATGCGACCTGCAGGAAGCCCTTCGCCCGCGCGATCGCGCCATAGGCCTGGAAGTTCTGCGGGGTCACGAACTCCTCGACCTTGGCGTGCTTCGGCGTCGGCTGGAGATACTGGCCCATCGTCAGGAAATCGATGTCGGCCGAACGCATGTCGTCCATCACCTGGTGGACCTCCAGGCGCTGCTCGCCCAGGCCGAGAATGATGCCCGACTTGGTGAAGATCGACGGATCGAGCCGCTTCACCGTCTCCAGCAGCCGCAGCGAGGCATAATAGCGCGCGCCCGGACGGATCATCGGATAGAGCCTGGGGACGGTTTCCAGATTGTGGTTGTACACGTCCGGCCGCGCGGCGACGATCGCCTCGACGGCAGCCTCGTGCTTGTTGCGGAAATCGGGCGTGAGGATTTCGATCGTGGTGGTCGGGCTCGCCTTGCGGATCGCCTCGATCACCTTGACGAACTGGCTGGCGCCGCCGTCGGGCAGGTCGTCGCGGTCCACCGAGGTGATGACGATATGCTCCAGGCCCATCTGCAACGCCGCCTCGGCAACGTGCTGCGGCTCGAGCGGATCGACTTTGCGCGGCATGCCCGTCTTGACGTTGCAGAAGCGGCAGGCGCGCGTGCAGACGTCGCCTAGGATCATCACCGTCGCGTGCTTCTTGGTCCAGCACTCGCCGATGTTCGGACAGGCGGCTTCCTCGCAAACCGTGTTGAGGCTCTTGGCGCGCATCAGGGCGCGGGTCTTGGCGAACCCTTCCGAGGTCGGGGCCTTGACGCGGATCCAGTCGGGCTTGCGGACGCGCTCGGGGCGCGGCAGCGGAGTCTGCTCGTTCATGGGGGGCAGATAGAGCGCCCGGACGCGTTTCGCCAGTCCCGGAAATTGCGCATGGCGTTGCACGGAGCGCAAGCGGCGCGGGCGCGTTGTCGACATCGACAAGCAGCATCGGGAAAGGTAAACAGAGCATATGGCAGGATTCAGGGAACTGATCGGTGGCTATCACCGCTTCCGCACCGGAGGCTGGAGCCAGCAGCGCGCCCGTTGGGCCCAACTGTCCGAGGGGCAGAGCCCCAAGGTGATGGTGATCGCCTGCTCGGACAGTCGAGTCGATCCGGCGCAGATCTTCGACACCTTGCCGGGCGAAATCTTCGTCGTGCGCAACGTGGCGAACCTGGTCCCGCCCTATGAGACCGATGGCGGTCGCCACGGCGTGTCCGCGGCGCTGGAGTTCGCGGTGACGCAGCTGAAGGTGGAAGAGATCGTGGTGATGGGCCATGGCGCCTGTGGCGGCGCGCATGCGGCACTGACCCAGCGCTTCGCCGATGCGGAGCATGGTGAGGGCGGGTTCATCGCGCATTGGGTCGATATGCTGGACGAGGCGCGGGAGAAGGTTCGCGCCGAACATGGCGAGGGGCCGGAAGCGGTGCGCGCGATGGAGCACGAGACGGTGCGCGTCTCGTTACGCAACCTGCGCAGTTTCCCGTTCGTCACCGAGCGCGAAGCGGCGGGCAAGCTGACCATCCACGGTGCCTATTTCGCCATTGCGGATGGGATGCTGCATGTGATGGACGACGAAGGCACCTTCGCGGCGGCGTAACCTGAAGATCCTCCCCGGCACGGGGAGGATCGCGAACTCAGAACTTCCCCAGCGCCTCTGTAGCGACCTTCACCACCGCCGGATCAAGCTCGGGCGGCACCATCGGCACGTGCTTCTCCAGCTGATCGGCAATCGCGGTCAGCGCTGCGATCCGCGCGGCCTTCTTGTTGTTGCCGTCGATCACCGTCCAGCGCGCGTGCGGGGTGTCGGTCTCGTGGAACATCGCGTGCATCGCATCGAGATAGTCTGCCCGGCGCGCGCGGTTGCGGAAGTCGTCCATGCCGGTCTTCCACCGCTTCCACGGATGGGTCAGCCGGTCGCGCAGGCGCTTGTCCTGGGTCTTCTGCGTCACGTGCAGGAAGATCTTGATCAGCGTCGCGCCGTTGTTGACCTGCTGCGCCTCGAAATCGTTGATCTCGGCATAGCCGCGCCGCCAGTCGGTCTCGCTGGCATAGCCCTCGACGCGCTCGACCAGCACGCGGCCATACCAAGTGCGATCGAACACCGCGATATTGTGCTGCGCCGGCAGCCGCTGCCAGAAGCGCCAGAGGAAATGATGGGCGAGCTCTTCCTGGGTCGGTGCCGAGATCGGCCAGACTTCGTAATAGCGCGGGTCCCATTCCGCGGTGAGGCGCTTGATCACCCCGCCCTTCCCCGCCGCGTCCCAGCCCTCCAGCGCGATGATCGCGCGACGCTTGTGGATGATGTGCGCCGTCTGGATATGGCTCAGACGCTTCTGGAGCTTGGCGAGCTCGGCTTCGTAGTCACCGTCGAAGGGTTCGCCGGTCTCGTAGTCGGAAAGATCGATGGTCATGGGAGCCCCTAACGAGCAGGCGCGATCAAGGCTGCATCGACGCGGTTGGCAAGCGGCCGCCCGGCCTCAAAATCGGCGATGCTCGCCAGCGTCGTCTCGGCGATCGCGGACAACGCCTCCTCGGTGAGGAAGGCCTGGTGGCCGGTGACGAGGACGTTGGGAAAGGTAAGGAGCCGCTGGAACTGGTCGTCGGCAATGATCTCGTTGGAGAGATCCTCGAAGAACAGGTCGGCCTCCTGCTCGTACACGTCGAGAGCAACGGCGCGCACCTTCCGTGCCTTGAGCCCATCGATCAGCGCCGCCGTGTCGATCAGCGCGCCGCGGCTGGTGTTGACGATCACCAGCCCGTCGCGCGCTTCGGCAATCACCTTGGCGTCGATCAGCCGATGCGTCTCGGGCGTGAGCGGGCAATGCAGCGTCACGATCTCGGCGGTACGCAACAGCTCATCGCGCGGCACATAGCGGACGCCGATCGCCTCCAGCTCGGGATCGGCATGAAGGTCGCTGGCCAGTACGGTGCAGCCGAAGCCGGCCCGGAGCACCCGGGCGACCAGCGCGCCGATCTTTCCGGTGCCGACCACGCCGACCGTGCGGCCGTGCAGGTTGCGGCCGATCAGCCCGTCGAGCGCAAAGTTGTTCTCCCGCACCCGGGCCCAGGCGCGCGGGATCTGGCGGTCGACTGCCAGCAGCAGCCCGACGGTGAACTCCGCCACCGCATGCGGCGAATAGGCCGGCACCCGCACCACGGCGATGCCCAGCCGCTCGGCCGCGGCGAGATCGACATTGTTGAAGCCGGCACAGCGCAGCGCCACCAGCCGGACGCCGACCTTCGCCAGCGCTTCCAGCACCGTCCCGTCGACGCCGTCGTTGACGAACACGCACACCGCTTCGTGCCCTGCCGCCAGCGGCGCGGTCAGCACGTCCAGACGGGGTTCGAGAAAGGTGAGGTCGTGGCCGAAGCGCGCGTTCGCCTCGGAAAGGAAGCGGCGGTCATAGGCCTTGGTGTTGAACACCGCGACGCGCATGACCGCCCCCTTCCGCTCAGCCGGCCTTGGGGCCGTCGACGCCCGGTGCCAGGCGGATGTGCAGTTCCTTGAGCTGCTTGTCGCTCACCGCCGAGGGCGCGTGCATCATCAGGTCCTCGGCCTTCTGCGTCATCGGGAAGGCGATCACCTCGCGGATGTTCGGCTCGTCGGCGAGCAGCATCACGATGCGGTCGACACCCGGGGCCGAACCGCCGTGCGGCGGCGCGCCGAACTTGAACGCGTTGATCATGCCAGAGAAGTTGGTGTCGACATCCTGCTGGGTATAACCGGCGATCTCGAACGCCTTGTACATGATCTCCGGCTTGTGGTTCCGGATCGCGCCCGAGGACAGCTCAATGCCGTTGCAGACGATGTCGTACTGATAGGCGAGAATGTCGAGCGGATCCTTGGTCTCCAGCGCCTCCAGCTCGCCCTGCGGCATCGAGAAGGGGTTGTGGCTGAAATCGACCTTCTTCGCGTCCTCGTCATATTCGAACATCGGGAAGTCGACGATCCAGCAGAACTCGAAGCGCTTCTTGTCGATCAGCTCGAGCTGCTCGGCAGCGCGGGTGCGCGCCAGGCCGGCGAGCTTGGCGGCCTGGGCTTCCTTGCCGGCGGCGAAGAAGATGCCGTCGTTCGGGCCGAGGCCCATCGCTTCGGCAATCGCCTTCATGCCATCCTGGCCATGGTTGTTGGCGATCGGGCCGCCGAACACGCCGTCCTTCTGCGTCGCATAGCCGAGGCCGGGGAAGCCTTCGCTCTGCGCCCAGCTGTTCATGTCGTCGAAGAACTTGCGGCTTTTCTCGTGGGTGCCCGGCGCCGGGATCGCGCGGACCACGTCGCCGCCCTCGACGATCGAGGCGAAGCGGCCGAAGCCCGAGCCCTTGAAGAAGTCCGATACGTCGGTGATCACCAGCGGGTTGCGCAGGTCCGGCTTGTCGTTGCCGTATTTGAGCATCGATTCGCGGTACGGGATGCGCTTGAACGGCAGCGCGCTCACGCTGCGGCCCATACCCTCCCAGTCTGCGAACTCCTCGAACACGCCGTGCAGCACCGGCTCGATCGCGGCGAACACGTCGTCCTGCGTCACGAAGCTCATCTCGAAGTCGAGCTGGTAGAATTCACCCGGGCTGCGGTCGGCGCGGGCGTCCTCGTCGCGGAAGCAGGGTGCGATCTGGAAATAGCGGTCGAAGCCGGCGACCATCAGCAGCTGCTTGAACATCTGCGGCGCCTGCGGCAGCGCGTAGAACTTGCCCGGGTGGACGCGGCTGGGGACGAGATAGTCGCGTGCGCCCTCGGGGCTCGACGCGGTGAGGATCGGCGTCTGGAACTCGGTGAAGCCCTGGTCGATCATCCGCCTGCGCAGCGACGCGATCACGTTCGAGCGCAGCAGGATGTTCTTGTGGACCTTCTCGCGGCGCAGATCGAGATAGCGGTTCCGCAGGCGGATCTCTTCGGGATATTCCTGCTCGCCGAACACCGGCATCGGCAGGTCGGCGGCGGCGGACTGGACGGTCACCTCCGCCGCGCGGACCTCGATCTCGCCGGTCGGCAGGTTCGGGTTCACCACGCTGGCATCGCGCGCAACCACCGTGCCCGTGACGGTGATCACCGATTCGGAGCGCAGCGACTCGATCGCATCGAAGGCCGGGCCGCTCGCGTCGGTGACGATCTGGGTAATGCCGTAATGGTCGCGCAGGTCGACGAACACCAGGTCGCCATGGTCGCGCTTGCGGTGCACCCAGCCCGACAGGCGGACGGTTTGCCCGACGTCCGCGGAGCGGAGCTGGGCGCAGGTATGGGTGCGATAGGCGTGCATGTTGCGGTTCTTCTCACCTTGTCGTCATCCCCGCCCGGTGGCGCGGTGCCGGAATGGGCCGGCGCGACGATATTGAAACACTATGACCGCGCGCATTCCGGTCACACCCCACTTTTGTCAACCCGAAGACCGGTATATGGGCATGCGATGCACATTCATGGTCTGATCGAAGACAGCGTCACCCTCGCCGATCTCTGCAAGCGCCTCGCGAAGTCCGACTTCATCACGGTCGATACCGAGTTCATGCGGGAAAACAGCTACTGGCCCGAGCTCTGCCTGATCCAGGTCGCGAACGATAAGGAGGCCGCGGCGATCGATCCGATGGCCCCGGACCTCGACATGGGGCCCCTGCTCGACCTGCTCGTCGAGAATGAGGACGTGCTCAAGGTCTTCCACGCCGGCGGGCAGGATATCGAGATCGTCTACAACCTGACCGGCAAGACCCCGCACCCGATGTTCGACACCCAGGTCGCCGCGATGGCGCTCGGCCAGGGCGAGCAGATCGGCTATTCGAACCTCGTCGACACCTATCTCGGTGTCGTCGTCGACAAGGGCGCCCGCTTCACCGACTGGGCGCGCCGCCCGCTCGACAAGCGCCAGATCGACTATGCCATCGCCGACGTGACCCACCTTTCCAAGATCTTCCCCAAGATGCTGGAAAAGCTACGCAAGTCCGGCCGCGGCGTATGGCTCGACCAGGAGATGGAGCGAATCTCCGATCCCGAGAACTATCGCAACGATCCCGACCAGGTTTGGCAGCGCGTCCGCATCAACAGCCGCAAGCCCGAGGTGCTCGGCCGCCTCAAGGCACTTGCCCGCTGGCGCGAGCTGGAAGCGCAGGGCAAGGATCTGCCGCGCGGCCGCATCGTCAAGGACGAGACGCTGGCCGACCTCGCCGCCAATCCGCCGCGCAAGCAGAGCGATCTCGCCAAGGTGCGCGGTCTTTCCGCCGCCTGGGCAGGCAACGATATCGGCGGGCGGATGATGGCGGCAATCGCCGAGTCGAAGCCGCTGCCGGCCGACGAGATGCCCGGCCGCGAGGAGCGCAAGCCGTCGCTCGGCAAGGACGGTGCGCTGGTTGCCGATCTGCTGAAGCTGCTGCTCAAGATCCGCGCCAAGGAAGTCAACGTCGCCCCGCGGCTGCTCGCCCGTTCGGAGGATCTGGAGGCGCTCGCCGCTGGGGTCCGCAAGGACCTGCCGATCCTGGAAGGCTGGCGCTACGAGCAGTTCGGCCGTGACGCGCTGGCGCTGGTCGAAGGCCAGCTCGGCTTCGCGGTGCGCAACGGCAAGCTCAAGATGAGCCGCACCGAGGATCCGGCATGATCCGCGCCCTGACCCTGCTCGCGCTGGCGGCCACCGCTGCCGCCTGCGCACCTCAGAAGAAAGCCGAACCACTGCCGCCGATGGTTGAATGCGACGCCAACCGGGTGCAGGACCTCAAGGGCAAGCAGCGCTCGCCCGCGATCGAGGCCGACGCGCTTGCCCGCTCGGGCGCCAAGCGCGTGCGCTGGATCGCGCCGGGCTCGGCGGTGACGATGGACTTCCGCGTCGACCGACTGAACCTGCACGTCGACGCCGCCGGCACGATCACCGACGCCCGCTGCGGCTGAAGCCACTCAGCGGACCGCCCGACCCGCCGCAAGCGCGCGCTCCCGCGCCTCGCGGTGGTCGATGCGTTTGGGCGGATAGGCGGCGGGGCGGCACCCTGCCGCCTCGGGATCGTGGATCACGGCGTCGGACAGCTTGGCGAGTTCGGGCACCCATTGCCGGATATAGCCCGCCGCATCGAACTTCTCGGACTGGGTGAGCGGCGCCATTACCCGGCTCCACTGGCTCGAGTCGACGCCCGAGCCCGAGACCCACTGCCAGTTGACAGAGTTGTTTCCGTAGTCCGCGTCGACCAGCGTGTCCCAGAACCAGCGCTCGCCCTCCCGCCAGTCGATCAGCAGGTGCTTGATCAGGAAGCTGGCGGCGATCATCCGCACGCGGTTGTGCATCCAGCCGGTCGCCCATAGCTGGCGCATGCCCGCGTCGACGATCGGGTAGCCGGTTTCCCCGAGCTGCCAGGCGCGGAGATCGGCCTTGGCATCCCTGCCGCTCCGCCATTCCATCTTGTCGAAGGCGGGACGGCCGTTCTTGGCGGCATAATCGGGAAACTGGCAGATCAGGTTCTGGGTGAAGTCACGCCAGCCCAACTCGCGCAGATATTCCTCCACCTGCCCGCCCGCATCCTCGACAGCATGCCACACCTGCGCGGGAGAGACCTCGCCGAAATGGAGGTGCGGCGAGAGGCGCGAGCTGCCTTCGATCGAGGGCAGGTTGCGGGTGTCGTCATAGCGGGCGGCATGGTCCTGGAAGCGCCGGAGCCGCTGGTGCGCGCCGGCCTCGCCGGGGGTCCATTCCTCGCGGAAGCCGCCGGCCCAGTCGGGCTTGGTCGGTAGCAGGTCCCACTCTTCCAGCGTGTCGCTCTTCGGCCATTTGGACGGTGCGCCGATCTTCTGCGGCACCCGCAGCGGCGGCGCCGGGGGCAGGCGCTCGCGCAGCGCTCGCCAGAAAGGCGTGAAGATCTTGTAGGGCTGGCCCGCCCCCGTCGTCACCGCGCCGGGCGGCAGCAGGTAATTGCCGTCGTGGCAGCAGAGCGTCAGCCGCTGCGCCACCGACCGCTCGGCATTGCGCCACCAAGGCTCGTAATGGCGGATGCCGTGCACGGTCGTCGCCCCGGTCTCCTCGGCGAGACGCGCCAATTCCGCGTCGCTCTTTCCCCGGCGGAGGATCAGCCGAGAGCCCTTCTCGCGCAGCGCCGCGTCGAGCGCCATCAGGCTGTGGTGCAGCCACCAGCGCGAGGCGCCGCCCATCGCACGGTGCTTCGCCGTCTCGTCGTCGAGCACATAGACCGGGATTACCGCCCCCGCCTCCACAGCGGCGACGAGCGCGGGGTGATCGGCAAGGCGGAGGTCGCGGCGGAACCAGAGCAGGACGGGTGCGGTCATAGGCGTACAAACGCGCAAGTGCGAACCAGGGCCACCTGTCCGCTGGATCAGGGGGCATGGACCCGATCGGCGACGGCAGGCGTTACGCTGCCGTCATCAATCGAGGGATCCCCATGGCATTCACATCGGCGGCGATGGTCGTCAACACCAAGTCCCGCCACGGCCAGGACTGGTTCGACCGCGCCTGCGCCCGCTTCGGCGAGCAGGACATGCCCGTCGATGCGCACGCCGTTGACGATCCCGATCGGCTGGAGGCGGTGCTGGACGAAATGCTGGCGAAAAAGCCCGAGCTGGTAATCCTCGGCGGCGGCGACGGCACGATCAGCGGGCTGGTCGACACGCTGGTCGGCAAGGGCGTGACACTGGGCGTGCTGCCGCTCGGCACTGCCAACAGCTTCGCGCGCTCGCTCGGTATCCCGCTGGACGTCGACGGGGCGATCGACGCGATCCTGCAGGGTACGCCCAAGCGCATAGACCTGGGCATGATCGACGACGATTACTACGCCAGCACCGCCGCGATCGGCCTGTCGCCGCAGATCGCCCAGACCGTGCCGCACAATGCCAAGCGCTGGTTCGGGCGGATGGGCTATCTCAGCTGGGCCGTGCTGCAGTTCGTCAAGTTCAAGCCGTTCACCGTGATCGTCGGCGAGGGTGCGAACGCTCAGCGCGTGCTTGCGGTGGAGGTGCGGATCTCCAACGGCCCGTTCCATGGCGGCACCGAGCTGGTCGACGAGGCCAGCGTCGCCTCGGGCGAGATCGTCGTCCAGGTGGTGAAGGGCCCGACCAAGTCGCGGCTGGTCCGCAACTGGGCGGCCTCCGTGCTGCGGCTAGAGGCACGCAGGGAGGATACGGTGACGTTTCGGGGCAAGTCGCTGCGGGTGGCGACCGAACCGTCGCTGCCGATCTCGATCGACGGCGAGGTGCTGGCCAACACGCCGGTGACGGCGAAGGTGGCGGCTGCGGTGATCGACGTGATGGTGCCGCGCGAGACGGAGTAGCTTGGTAAAGTCACCCTCACCTCCCCATCGCTAGTGCGATGGTCCCCTCCCCCTCCCGCAGGCGGGAGAGGGAGGGCGCCGCGAAGCGGCGGAAGGGTGAGGGTGAGGGTGAGTCGGGTTCGAACTTACCCCAGCCGCGCCAGCGCCGCCGAAAGCCGCTCGGCCTCGGCCGCCTTCTCGGCATGATCCGCCCGCGCCTTCTCGACCGCCTCGGGTTTGGCCCGCTCGACGAAGCTCGGATTGCCGAGACGCCCGGCGAGCCCATCGCGCTCCTTTTCGGCCGCCGCGATCGCCTTGGCGAGGCGGGCACGCTCGGCCTCCAGATCGACCACATCGCCCAGCGGCATCACGAACGTCGCTTCGTCCACGACGAGCTGCAGCGCACCGCCGGCCGGCGCATCGCCCTGCGCCTGGTCCACGCGACCAAGCCGCGCCAGGGCCGCTTCCTGCCGCGCCAGACGCGCGACCGTCTCCGCCGACGCATCGCGAACGTGCAGCGCCAGCCGCGCCCCCGGCGGCACGTTGAGCTCGGTCCGCGCCGCGCGGATCTCGCTCACCAGCCGGATCAGCCAGTCGATCTCCTGCGCCGCCGACGGATCGAGCGCCCGTGCATCCGCCATCGGCCACTTCGCCACGATCAGGTCATGCTCGCGCGGCCCCATCTTCGACCACAGCTCTTCGGTGATGAAGGGCATGAAAGGGTGGAGCATGACGAGGATCTGGTCGAGCGCCCAGCCGGCGACCGCACGGGTTTCCTCCGCATCGGCGGCGGCAACGCCCTCACCCTGCAGCAATGGCTTGATCAGCTCGAGATACCAGTCGCAGAAGCGGCTCCAGACGAACTGGTAGATGCTGTTCGCCGCCTCGTCGAAGCGCAGATCGGCCAGCGCCAGATCCAGCGCCTGCACCGTCGCAATGGTTTCCGCGATGATCCAGCGGTTTACCGCCAGCTCCGCCGTCGGCGCCTCGAGATGCTTGCTCGCCGCAATGCCGTTCGCCTGGCAGAAGCGCGCGGCGTTCCACAGCTTGGTCGCGAAGTTGCGATAGCCCTCGAGCCGCTTCTCATCCATCTTGATGTCGCGGCCCTGGCTTTCCATCGCCGCCATGAAGAAGCGCAGCGCGTCAGCGCCGTACTTGTCGATCATACCCAGCGGATCGACCGTGTTGCCCTTGGACTTGGACATCTTCTGGCCGTCCGCCGCGCGGACAAGACCGTGCAGATACAGGGTCTTGAAGGGCACCTCTTTCATGAAGTGCAAGCCCTGCATCATCATCCGCGCATCCCAGAAGAACAGGATGTCGAAGCCGGAGATCAGCACGTCGTTCGAGTAGCGCCCGCCGAGCGTCGGATCGCTATTCTCGGGCCAGCCGAGCGTCGCGAACGGCCACAGCGCCGAGGAAAACCAGGTGTCGAGCACATCGGGATCACGAGTAAGCGCAACGCCCTCGCCGGCCTGCGCCTGCGCCTCTTCCTCGGTCTCGGCGACATAGGCCTGGCCGTCGGCATCGAACCAGGCCGGGATGCGATGCCCCCACCAGAGCTGGCGGCTTACGCACCAGGGCTGGATGTTCTCCATCCAGTTGAAATAGGTCTTTTCCCAGCTCTTCGGCACGATCTTCGTCGCGCCCGAGCGGACCGCCTCGATCGCCGGCTTGGCGAGCGTCGCGGCGTCGACATACCATTGGTCGGTCAACCACGGCTCGATCACCTGGCCCGAACGGTCGCCATAGGGCGTCTGGATCGTGCGCGGTTCGGCGTCGTGCTCGGCGCCTTCCTTGTCGACAAAGGGCACGAGGAAGCCCTCGTCCCTCAGCCGCTGGACGATCGCCTTGCGGGCCTCGAAGCGGTCGAGCCCGATCAGCTCGGCCGGCACGAGCCCGTCCTGCGTCTGGCAGATCGCAGCCTTGGCATCGAGCATGTTGAGCATCTCGCCGGCCTTGATGCCAGCGCGAACACCCACTTCGAAATCGTTGAAATCATGGCCCGGCGTGATCTTCACCGCGCCCGAACCGAGTTCCGGATCGGCATGCTCGTCGCCGACGATCGGGATCAGGCGGCCGGTGATCGGCAGCTTCACCTGCTTGCCAATCAGCGCCTTGTAGCGCGCGTCCTCGGGATGCACGGCCACCGCCATATCGGCCAGCATGGTCTCCGGCCGCGTCGTCGCGACCTGGATGAAGCCCGAGCCGTCCGCCAGCGGATAGCGCAGGTGCCAGAAATTGCCGCGGACTTCCTTGGTCTCGACCTCGAGGTCCGAGATTGCGGTGCCGAGGCCCGGATCCCAGTTCACCAGGCGCTTGTCGCGATAGAGCAGGCCCTGGCGGTGCAGTTCGACGAACACCTTGAGGACGGCCTTGGAGAAGCCCTCGTCCATGGTGAAGCGCTCATTCGCCCAGTCCATCGAGCAGCCGAGCCGGCGCAGCTGGCGGGTGATCTGGCCGCCGCTCTCCGCCTTCCACTCCCACACCTTGTCGACGAACGCCTCGCGGGTGAAGTCGGTGCGCTTTTGCCCCGCCGCGTTGAGCTGGCGCTCGACCACCATCTGCGTGGCGATGCCGGCATGGTCGGTGCCGACGACCCAGCGCGCGTCCTTGCCCTTCAGCCGCGCGTGGCGGACGAGAATGTCCTGCAGCGTGTTGTCGAGCGCGTGGCCGATGTGCAGGCTGCCCGTCACGTTGGGCGGCGGATTGACGATCGTCCAGGGCTCGGCGCCGGGGCGCTCGGGGCGGAACAGGCCTTCGTCTTCCCAATGGGCGTACCAGCGGGATTCGATGTCGGCGGGGTCGAAGGTCTTGGGGAGTTCGGTCATGGTGCAGGGGCTTTAGCGTCGCCGCTGCCCTGCGCACAACCCTTGGGCGTCGGCTCAGCTCAGGTTGCTGAGCACCTTGTCGACGCGGTCCAGCGTGAACGGCTTGGAGAGCACCGGCCGATCGCGGTGCGATTGGGCGATGCTGTCGTCGGCGCCGCCGGTCGCGAGCACGAAGGGGATGCCGAGCTCAGCGAGCTTGTCGGCGATCGGCCAGCTCTGCTCGCCCCCGCGCAGGTTGACGTCGAGGATCGCCGCATCGATGCCGCCCGCCCCGATCCGGTCGAGCGCCTCGGCGACGTTGTCGGCGGTACCCGCCGGCACGCGGTCCAGCGCATCGAGGAAATCCTCGAGCATCATGGCGATCAACGGCTCGTCTTCGACGATGAGAATGTTACGCGGACCCTGCATGCTACCCCCTTTGCAGGAAAAATTGTTTCGTGCCAAGCACTTATTTGACCACTAAGATCTCCTGAACCGCTTCTGCAAGTTGTTGCACCGAAAAGGGTTTCGGGAGAAAGGCGACATTGTCGAGATCGATCGAACGGCGCAATTGTTCCTCGGCATAGCCGGACATGAACAGGATCGGCAAATCGGGCCAGCGCTCGCGCACCTTGCGCGCCATGCTCGGCCCGTCCATCACCGGCATCACCACGTCGGAAACCAGCAGGTCCGGCTTCTCCATGGTCTCGATCGTTTCAAGCGCGACCTCGCCATTTTCGGCGGTAACCACCGAATAGCCCTGGCGGGTCAGCGCGCGCTCGGCGATCGCGCGGACCATGTCCTCGTCCTCGACGACCAGGATGGTGCCGGTGCCCCAGAGATCGGCGGGCTTTTCCTTGACCACCGGCAGCTTGGCCACCGCTGCCTCGGGCGCGGTATGGACCGGCAGGTAGATGGTGAACGCCGCGCCGCCGCCGGGATTGTTCTCGGCGAAGATATAGCCGCCAGATTGCTTGATGATGCCGTAGACGGTCGACAGGCCCAGCCCGGTGCCCTTGCCCACTTCCTTGGTGGTGAAGAAGGGCTCCCAGATCTTGGGCAGGATCTCGGGCGGGATGCCGGTGCCGGTGTCCGAGATGCGCAGCGCGGTATAGTCGCCGATCGGCAGGACATCATCGTCCATCCGCCGGACGTCGGCGGAGGAGACCGCCAGCGTCTCGATCGTCAGCGAACCGCCGCCGCTCGGGTTCTTGCTGAGCATCGAATCGCGGGCGTTGACCGCGAGGTTGACCACCACCTGCTCGAGCTGCCCCGGATCAGCGCGGACCGGCCCTAGGTTGCGGCCATGCTTGACGTCGAGCGACACCGTCTCGCCGAGCAGCCGCTTGAGCAGGTTGGAGACCTCGGAGATGATGTCGGGCAGCTGCAGCACCTGCGGACGCAGCGTCTGCTGGCGCGAGAAGGCGAGCAGCTGGCGGGTCAGGCTCGCGGCGCGGTTCGAGTTGGCGCGGATCTGCTGGATGTCGTCATAATCGCTGTCGCCGGGCGAATGGCGCATCAGCATCAGGTCGCAATGGCCGATGATCGCGGTGAGGATATTGTTGAAATCGTGCGCGACGCCGCCGGCGAGTTGGCCCACCGCCTGCATCTTGGTCGCCTGGGCGATCTGGCGCTTGAGCTTGCCCTCCTCGCCCGAGTCCCTGAGGCTCAGCAGCACCGCGGCATCGCCAAGTCCGCGCGCGCCGGCGATGGTGATCGCCACCGGCTCTTCCGAGGCATCCTTCAGCCGGACCGTGATCTCGAGCGATTGGGGCGCGCCGCCGGCGAAGCGGCGGACCGCGTCGGCCAATGTCGCCTTGTCCTCGCGCACCACCAGGTCGCCCGGATAGAGCGGTGGTGCTGCGGGATTCACGCGCGCAGTGCGGACGAACGCGTCGTTCATCGTCAGGAAGCGACCGTCGCGGTCGATCAGCGCGAGGCCGGTGGGTAACAGCGAGATCAGCGAATGGACGTGCGCCGAAGCGCTGCCCGCGAGCGCGGGGCTCGCGAGCGCGGTCGGCTCCTCGTCGAGCAGCGCGACCAGCAGCGGCGCCTCATCCCCTTCCAAGAACGGGATCTGGAGCACGCGGAGCGGCGTGCCTTCCATGCCTTCGCGCTGGAACCGCACCTGACCGATCGAGTCCGTGATCAGCAGACCGGCAAAGTCGCGGCCATCGGCAAGGGAATCGGCGCTGCCGAGCGCGCGGTGGCGGAACACACGGTTGGCCGAGCGGACACGGCCATCCGGGGCGACCAGCACGACCATCACCCCTGCCCCGCCCAGTCGATCGCCGGTCGGCCCCGCAAGAAGGCCCTGCACCTGCACGGCCAGGTCAAGGGCATGGATGCCGATGAAGCGCCACACCAGCGATTCGTCGCCCACGCGAACGACCCGCACCGCCACCTGCGCGCCGAACACCTGGATGTCGCTGCAACGGCTCTCGCCGTCGCGCCACGCGGCGCGGGCGCATGCGCCGAGCGCGCGCTCGCTCTCGTCGCCGATCGGCAAATTGGGGGGAGTCGGCCAGCCGCCGAACAGCGCCTCGTAGCGCGGATTGGCGCAGACCATCCGGCCGCTGCGATCGGTCACCGCCAGCGCGTCGTCGCTGGCCGAGGCGAGCGCATGGGCGATCGCCCAGTCGGTATAGCGTTCGATGCTGGTGGTCGGCGAGCGGAACAGTCGGCCCATCGCCAGCATCACCCCGGCCGCCAGCAGCGCGGCGGCAAGAAAGCCCATCGCGATCGCACGATCGTTTAGGCCGGCAAGGATCACACCCGCCGCAGCGACGCCGGTCACCACCACGGCCACGATCGGCAGCAGCAGCGACGGCTTGGGAAGTTCGGCGTCGGGCAGACTGGCCATGATGCACCGTTGTTCCGTCCCGGCGCCAGCGTCAAGCGCCGATCGCGTCAGTTCGGATGCGGCGATACGCTGATCTCAGGCGCCCAGGCTACGGAGGTGCAGCCGGCGCTTCCGCTTGCGGAGGATCCACCAGCGCCACAACAGTCCGCTACCGAAATAGCCGAGCACGGATAGCGCCACCGCGATCGTGACGAGCCCCGTTAACGTCGCCGGCCCGGCCTGGTGCAGCAGCCAGTCCAGCCAGCCCGGCGCATCCCCCGCCAGCACGTGCCGTGCAGCGCCGGGGCCGAGCATCCAGCTGCCGATCCAATAAGCGGCGACCCAGAGGGGCGGCGTGGTCAGCGGATTGGTGAAGAAGGTCGTCGCTGCAGCGGCCGGGATGTTGGCGCGCAGCGGCAGCGCGAGAAAGGCAGAGGCCGGAATTTGCCCCATCGGCACGAGAATGCCGGTCAGCATGCCCAGCGCCACCCCGCGCGGGACCGAGCGACGGGTGAAACGCCACAGGGACGAGTGCATCACGCGGCTGGCCACCGGCTTCAGCCAGCGATGCGTTTCGATCGACTCCCGGCTCGGAATCGCCTTGTCCGCCAGGCGCTGCAGGCGACCGGAGCGCGCCACGTCAGCCACGGTCGCGGAGGATGCGCGACTGCTCGCGCTTCCAGTCGCGTTCCTTGATGGTCTCGCGCTTGTCATGCGTCTTCTTGCCCTTCGCCAGCGCCAGCTCGACCTTCGCCCGCCCCTTGCCGTTGAAATAGACCGACAGCGGGACCAGCGTCATGCCCTCACGGGCGACGGCGCCGTGCAGCTTGTTTATCTCGCGCTCGTGAAGGAGCAATTTACGCGGCCGCTTCGCCTCGTGGTTGAAGCGGTTGCCGTGGCTGAACTCGGGGATGTTGGCGTTGACCAGCCATACCGCCTCGTCCTTCACCTCGGCATAGGCCTCGGCGATTGAGCCCTCGCCGAAGCGCAGCGACTTCACCTCGGTCCCGGTAAGCACCAGGCCGGCTTCATAGGTCTGTTCGATGAAATAGTCGAAGCGGGCGCGCCGGTTCTCGGCGACGGTCTTCACTTTGTCGAAGGTAGCGGGACGCGGACGGGCCATAAGACCGCGGGATGTAGGGATGCTCGGCCCGGAGCGCCAGACGTTTGTTGGCGCTCCGGTCCGAAGCTCAGACCAGCCCGGCGAATTCGAGCGCGGCGTCGACCGCCTTGCGGCTCGCCTCGCCCGCTTCGGTCATCGGCAGACGGAGTTCCTGGGGGAAGCCCGGGCGCACCCGGCCCATCGCGTACTTGACCGGCCCCGGCGAGGCATCGGTGAACATCGCGATGTGGAGCGGATAGAGCTTGTCGTGGAGCGCCAGCGCCCTGGCGTTGTCGCCCGTTGCCCAGGCGGCCTGGAACTCGGCGCAGAGCTTGGGCGCGACATTGGCCGTCACCGACACGCAGCCGACGCCGCCCATCGCGTTGAATGCCAGCGCCGTCTCGTCATTGCCCGAGAGCTGGACGAAGCCGGTGCCGCAGCCCGCGCGCTGCTCGGACACGCGACTGAGGCTTCCGGTCGCGTCCTTCACGCCGACGAACGTCTCCGGAAACGCCTGGACGATCCGCGCCATGGTGGCGGGCTGGATGTCGGTTACCGTCCGGCCGGGCACGTTGTACAGCACGATCGGCAGGTCGGTCGCCTCGGCCACCGCGGCGAAGTGGCGGAAGATGCCTTCCTGGCTCGGGCGGTTGTAATAGGGCGGCACCATCAGCGCGGCATCGGCGCCGGCATCCCTGGCGGCATGGACGTTGTCGATCGCCACCTTGGTGTCGTTCGAGCCGGCGCCGGCAAGGATCTTCACCCGGCCTTTCGCCTGATCGGCACAGACCCGCACGATGTGGAAATGCTCGTCCTTGGGCATGGTCGCGGCCTCGCCGGTGGTGCCGCAGGGCACCAGTGCCGACGAGCCTTCGGCAATCTGCCATTCGACGAGCGCGCGGAAATCCTCCTCCGCGAACGCGCCGTCATGGAACGGCGTCACGAGCGCAGGGATCGATCCAGAAAACATCGCGCGGAATCATCCTCTTTTTTCGGTAGAAACGGGGTGGCAGATACGGGCGGATCTCCTATCATGTCCAGATGGTCGGTACGGTACTCAAAGGCGCGTTGTTGTTCGCCGGTGTTTCGGGACTGGCGGCCTCCTCGCAGGTGAACCCTGCGATGCTGGCGGCCCTGGCGGGCGGCTTCGTGCCGCAGGCCCAGGCCCAGTTCGATCCGGTCAGCACGGCGCTGGTCGAATGGAAGCGCCTGCAGCAGTCGGACAATTACGCCTTTTCCGACTATGCCAATTTCCTGCTCGCGCATCCCGGCTGGCCCGGCGAGAAGAGCAGGCGCGCGGCCGCCGAGACGATCCTCGACAGCGGCACGACCATGCCGGACCTTGTGGTCCGATTCTTCACCCGCTTCCCGCCGATCACGCCCGCCGGACGCCTGCGCTATGCCGAGGCGCTCGCCGCGACCGGCCGCCGCGCCGAGGCGGAGGACCAGGCACGCCGCGCCTGGCGCGCGGGCATCCTGCGCACCACGGACGAGAGCGAGCTGCTTGCGTCCTTCGGCACGGCGCTCCGCCCCGCCGATCACGACGCACGCGAGGACATGCTGCTCTGGCAGGGGGCAACCAGCATCGCGACGCGGCAGCTACCCTTCACCTCTCCCGAGCGGCGCCCGGTGTTCGACGCGCGGATCGCCTATCGCACCAATGCCTATGACGCGGCGACCAAGGCCAGCCTGGCGGAAGCGCGCGGCGGTTCCGACCATGGCTATATCGCCGATCGCGCCCGATGGCTGGGCCAGACCGGCCAGACCCAGCTGATGCGCTCCTACCTCGCCCAGCCGCGGCGCATGGCGGGTTTTCCCGGCGACCCGGAGAAATGGTACGAGGTGCTGCTCTCGGCGGCGCGCGGCGCGGTGGCGGATGGGCAATACGACCTCGCCTATCGCATCGCCTCGCAGGTGGACGACGCCTTTCCCTCGGGCACCGACGTCAGCGATCTCTCGCTCGGCGTGCGCGACGATTATACCAGCCTCACCTGGCTCGCCGGCACCGTGGCCCTCTACAATCTCGGGCGGCCGAACGATGCCGTGGGCATGTTCGCCCGCTACGGCCATGGGTCGAAGACGCCGGGCACCCAGTCCAAAGGTCTCTACTGGGCCGGGCGCGCCGCCGAAGCGGCCGGCAATGCGACCAGCGCGCGCACCTATTATGCAAGTGCGAGCGGCTTCCCGGACCTGTTCTACGGTCAGCTCGCCGTGGAGCGGCTCGGCCAGCCCTTGCGCGGGCCGCGTGACCTCACCGGCAAGGCACCGGCGCCGGGCGCGCGCGAGGCTTTCTACCGCCGCGAACTCGTCCGCGCCGCGCAGCTGCTCGGCCAGATGGGCAACCGCAGCGACCAGAGCCTGTTCCTCCGCAAGATCGCCGAGGACGCGACGACCGAGGACGACCATCTCCTCGCCGCCGATCTCAGCCGCACGCTGGGCCGCCCGGATCTGGGCGTGATGGTCGGCCGCAGCGCGTTGCAGAACGGCCTGTCGGACTATAGCGCCGCCGGCTATCCGTCGGTGAAGGTGCCCGAGGGGCAGCGCGATTACTGGACGATCATCCACGCCATCGCGCGCCAGGAAAGCCAGTTCAACCGCGACGCGGTCAGCCGCGCCGGCGCACGCGGGCTGATGCAGCTGATGCCCGGCACCGCGCGCGAGACGGCGGGCAAGCTCGGCATGGGCTATGACGCGAGCGCGCTCAACGCCGACACCGACTATAACATCCAGCTCGGCTCGAGCTATTTCCAGCGGATGCTGACCTATTATGGTGGCTGCTACCCGCTCGCCGTGGCAGCCTATAACGCGGGTCCGGGCAACGTGAACAAATGGCTGCGAGCCTATGGCGACCCGCGCCTCCCCGGCGGCGACGTGATCCGCTGGATCGAGCAGATCCCGATCTTCGAGACCAAGAATTACGTCCAGCGCGTGCTGGAAAATGCCGTGGTCTACGACCTGATGAACCCCTCCTATGCGCGCAGCAAGGGCACGGCGAACCTCAGCTGGTATCTGGGCAAGAGCCGGCCGGGCTGATAGCGTGGGCCGATCATGAACGATCGCCCCAACTATATCACCCCCGCCGGCTATGGCGCGCTCAAGGCCGAGTACGACCAGCTGTTCGGGACCGAGCGCCCCAAGCTGGTCGAGACGATTTCCTGGGCAGCGGGCAATGGCGATCGCTCCGAAAACGGCGATTACATCTATGGCCGCAAGCGCCTGCGCGAGATCGATCGGCGGCTGGGCTTCCTCGCCCGGCGGATGAAGGCGGCCAAAGTGGTCGATCCCAGCCGGCAGGAGGATCGCAGCGGGGTGTTCTTCGGCGCCTGCGTGACGATCGCCGACGAGGACGACAACCACCGCACGCTCACCCTGGTCGGCGACGACGAGGCCGATGCCGCCAAGGGACTGGTCGGCTGGAACGCGCCGCTCGCCCGCGCGCTGCGCGGTGCCCGGGTCGGCGACCTCCGCCGCGTGACCCTGCCCGCGGGCGAGCGCGAATATGAAGTGATGGCAATCACCTATCCCTGACGCGCCGGGGTCTGCCGGGTTTGCGGCGGACCGTTCCCCTGCCCCGCCCCCCATCTGTCCCAGACTGCTACAGATACTCGCGGCCCGACATCATGGGCGTGTACAAAGGGAGCATATGGCGCAGCAGCGAATCCTGGTTTCGGGACGGGTACAGGGGGTCGGCTATCGCGACTGGGTGGTGCGCACCGCGCAGCGCGGCGGGCTCACCGGTTGGGTACGCAATCTGCGCGACGGGCGCGTCGAGGTGCTCGCCGCCGGGGAAGACACCGCGCTGGGCCTCTTCGTCGAGGCCTGCCGCGAAGGCCCGCCCATGGCGCGGGTCGAGCATGTCGAAAGCGCCGCCGTGCCCGAGGACAAGCCGCACAAGGGCTTCACCAAGCGGTTCACCGCCTGATCCGAGTGGGTCAGGGTTCGGCCAGCGCGCTGCAATCGCCGCCGAGATGCTGGCCGAACATCGGGCTTTCGGTGCCTAGTTCCGCCGCCGGGTCCTTGCCGATCTGGTAGCGGACGGTGCGGCCGTCGCCGGCATCGGCATCCACAAGCCATGCATCCTGGCCATTCACCTTCGCGCTGCCGGCCACCTTGAGCGTAAAGTGCCCCAACCCCTTGTCGTACTGGAAGAAGGGCAGATGATAGGTCTTTCCTTCAGCCAGCGGCAACGCGGCGAAGGTCAGGCCCCATAGATTGCCGTCCCATACCGTGCCGGGTGCGGATAACTGCGTCTCAGCCTTGTCCGGCCGCGTCACTTGGATCGTCCTGCCGTCATAGCGGACGCGGACATGCTCGACCCCGTTTCGGCGGCTGTCCATGCGAAGCGGCGTGAGGTCGCCACGCCGCAGCACGAAATGGTCGCGCATGTCGAACCTGCCGTCGCCGACGCGCTGGTGGACGATGATGTCCCAGACGGGGGTAGACCCCTCGGTCGCGGCGCGGACGCGCTGCCAGGTCTGGCCGATCGGCTTGCCCTCGCGGGTCAGCGCATAGCAGGCGCTGCCTTCGCGGAGACGGGAGCCGTCGGGCACCGCCATGTCCGGCAACGGCGTGGCAGCGATCAGCATCAGTGCAAGCATCCTATGGCTCCCCTCTGGTCGAGAGCCGTACCATAGCAGCAATACACCGTAGAAAAGCAAGCGCCGGATCAAGCCCCTCGGCTCGACCCGGCGCGTTCAGGCTCAGCGCGTCAGCTTCTTGTAGGCCAGCGCGGTCGGACGATCGGCGGCGTCCCCCAGGCGACGGCGCTTGTCTTCCTCATAGGCTTCGAAATTGCCCTCGAACCATTCGACATGGCTGTTGCCTTCGAAGGCAAGGATGTGGGTGGCGAGACGGTCGAGGAAGAAGCGATCGTGGCTGATCACCACGGCGCAGCCCGCGAAATTCTCGATCGCCTCTTCCAGCGCACCCAGCGTTTCCACGTCCAGGTCGTTGGTCGGTTCGTCGAGCAGCAGCACGTTGCCGCCGCGCTTCAGCATCTTGGCGATGTTGACGCGGTTGCGCTCGCCGCCCGACAGCTTGCCGACGTTCTTCTGCTGGTCCTGGCCCTTGAAGTTGAACGCGCCGACATAGGCGCGCGTCGACTGGTCGTGGCCGTTGATCTTCATATAGTCGAGCCCGTCCGAGATTTCCTCCCAGACGTTCTTGCTGTCGTCGAGGTGGTCGCGGCTCTGGTCGACATAGCCGAGGCGGACGGTCGAACCGATCTCGATGTCGCCCGAGTCCGGGGTCTCCTGGCCGGTGATGATCTTGAACAGCGTCGACTTGCCCGCGCCGTTCGGCCCGATCACGCCGACGATGCCGCCCGGCGGCAGCATGAACGAGAGGTTCTCGAACAGCAGCTTGTCGCCATAGGCCTTGGAGATGTTCTTGGCCTCGATCACCTTGCCGCCCAGGCGCTCGGGCACCTGGATGACGATCTGGGCCTTGCCCGGCGTGCGGTTTTCCTGGCTGGCGACCAGCTGCTCGAACTTGGCGATACGCGCCTTCGACTTGGTCTGGCGGGCCTTGGCGCCCTGCCGGATCCATTCGAGCTCGTCCTTGATCGCCTTCTGGCGGCCGGTGGCCTCGCGGTCTTCCTGCTCGAGGCGCTTGGCCTTCTTCTCGAGATAGGTCGAGTAATTGCCTTCGTACGGGAAATACTTGCCGCGATCGATCTCGAGGATCCAGTCGACGACGTTGTCGAGGAAATAGCGGTCGTGGGTGATCATCAGCACCGCGCCGGCATATTCCTTGAGGTGGTTTTCCAGCCAGTTGACGCTTTCGGCGTCGAGGTGGTTGGTCGGTTCGTCGAGCAGCAGGATCGACGGCTTCTGGATCAGCAGCCGGGTCAGCGCGATGCGGCGCTTTTCACCGCCCGACAGGTTCTCGACCGGCCAGTCCGACGGCGGGCAGCGCAGCGCTTCCATCGCGACTTCGAGCTGGTTGTCGAGCGTCCAGCCGTCGACCCCGTCGATCTTGGCCTGGAGATCGCCCATCTCCTCCATCAGCGCGTCGAAATCGGTGTCGTCCTTGGGATCGCCCATCTCGGCCGAGATGGCGTTGAAGCGATCGACCATGTCCGCCACTTCGCGCGCGCCGTCCTTGACGTTCTCGAGCACGTTCTTGGTCGGATCGAGCTGCGGCTCCTGCGGCAGATAGCCGACGGTGATGTTCTCGCCCGGCCATGCCTCGCCGGCGAAATCCTTGTCGATGCCCGCCATGATCTTCATGAGCGTCGACTTGCCGGCGCCGTTGGGGCCGACGATACCGATCTTGGCGCCCTGGTAGAACTGCAGGTTGATGTTGTTGAGCACCGGCTTGGGGGCGCCGGGGAAGGTTTTGGTCATGTCCTTCATGACGAAGGCGTACTGCGCAGCCACGGTGGCGGATCTCCGTTGCGAGAATTCTGGATGCTGGAAAGACGCGTGGCATGTAGCGATGCGGGCGCGGGTTGGCAACGCGGGGGTTGGCGGAGAGACCATGTCTCTCAGAGACCGACCAGCGTTCTGGAATCCCTCCACCCCACCCCCTCATCCTCCGAGGAGGAGGGAGTTAAACATGCTTTCCAAACCGCTCATCCCCCATTGCAATCGTTCCGCCGCTGGTTAGCATCCGCAGCATGACCAAGCGCCTCCTGCTTGCGGCCACTGCCGCGCTCGCCCTTCCCCTCCCCGCGCTCGCGCAGACCGCCGACCAGGTGGCCAAGGTCCGCGACGCCGCGCTGCAGGACACTGTGGCCTGGGACGTGACCGAGGGCCTCACCACCGAGATCGGCCAGCGCCTCGCCGCGACCGAAGCCGAGGCGCGCGCCCGCGCCTGGGGCGTCAAGAAGCTGACTGCGCTGGGCTTCCAGAACGTCCATATCGAGACCTACCGCATGCCGGTCTGGATCCGCGGCGTGGAAACCGCCGAAGTGCTTGGGCCGTCGGCGCAGAAGCTGACGATCGCCGCGCTCGGCTATTCGGGCTCGACCGGCGCGCAGCCGCTGGAGGCAGAGGTCGCCTATTTCGCCTCGCTCGCCGATCTTCAAGCCGCGCCTGCCGGCAGCCTCAAGGGCAAGATCGCCTTCATCGACCATGCGATGGTGCCGACCCAGGACGGCTCGCAATATGGCTATTACGGCGCCGTCCGCCGCGCCGGGCCGAGCATCGCCGCGACCAAGGGGGCCGCCGCGGTGCTGATCCGCTCGATCGGCACCGACCATCACCGCAACCCGCACACCGGCGTCACCACCTGGGCCAAGGGCGTGTCGCCGATCGCCGCCGCCGCGCTCTCCGTGCCCGATGCCGAGCAGTTGGTGCGCCTCGTCAAGCGCGGGCCGGTGCAGCTGCGGCTGAGCGTGACCCCGCAGTTCAAGGGCGAGGCCGAGTCCGGCAACGTGATCGCCGACATCCCGGGCAGCGACCCCAGCGCCGGCATCATCGTCGTCGGCGGCCATCTCGACAGCTGGGACCTCGGCACCGGCGCGATCGACGACGCCTCGGGCGTGGGGATCACCACTGCGGCTGCGCTTCACGCCGCGAAGCTCGGCCAGCCGCGTCGCACGATCCGCGTCGTCTGGTTCGGTGCCGAGGAAGTCGGCGGCTTCGGCGGCGCGGCCTATGCCAAGGCGCACGCCAAGGAGCGCCACGTGCTCGCGATGGAATCCGATTTCGGCGCCGACCGCGTCTGGAAGTTCGAGACCAACCTTCCCGAAGGCGCCAAGGCAATTGGCGACCGGCTGGAAACCGCGCTCTACCCGCTCGGCATCGAGCGCGGCCGGAGCAAGGCGCATGGCGGCACCGATGTCGAGCCGATCCTCGCGCTCGGCGTCGGCACGATCGGGCTCAACCAGGACGGGCTGCGCTATTTCGACCTGCACCACACGCCCGACGACACGCTCGACAAGATCGATCCGGCGCAGCTCCGCCAGAATGTCGCCGCCTGGGCGTCGATGCTGGCAATCGCGGCCAACGCGCCGGAGGACATCGCCGCCCTCCCCCCCGAAAAGGGCGAGTGACGGCCGGTCCCGAATTCGGGCGGAAACATGGCAAAGTCACGGCGATGCGACATATTTGGGTTTGACGCGTTGCTCGCCGTGCCCCATGCAGCGGGCTCGACGCGCGGCCCCTTTCGGCTGCGCAACGGATTTGGACGTAGGAGCAACCGGATGACCAAGCTTCGCCTGATGGCCGCGGCAGCCCTGCTGACGCCGCTTGCGGCATGCGGCGGCGGCGAAGGCAATTTGTCCGACGGCGCGAACGTCGCGCCCGAGGCCAATGCGATGATCTACCAGAACGACGCCGAGGATCGCGCCAATGCCGAGGCCGAGGCGATGATCGGCAACGCCGCGCCGGACAACGGCGTCGAACCACCGGTCGCCAACGCACAGTAAGCCGTACCGGCCGAACCCATCAGGGGCGTCCTTTCGGGGGCGCCCCTTTTTTGTGGCTCAATAGCCCGCTTCGATCGCCATCCGGACGGCATCCGCCGCGGTGCGCACGCCCAGCGCGCGGAACATCGCCGCACGGTGCATCTTGATCGTCCGCTCGGTCAGGCCGAGGTCATAGGCGATCTGCTTGTTGAGCTTGCCCGCCGCCATCGCGATCAGCACCGAGCGCTGGCGCGGGGACAGACCGTCGATCTTGTCGCGCGCGATGGTGGCGCGGTGCGCGGTACCGTCCTTCGGCCCCTCCACCTCCATCTGCGAGCCGAGGAAATATTCGAGCTCGCCATCCTCGCCGAAGATGGGCGCGACCAGCAGCGCGTTGCGGAACGGCGTACCGTCCTTCTTGTAGTTGAGAATCTCCACCATCACCGGCCGCTTCTCACGCACGCCGGCACTCAGCGCCTCGCTGAGCCACGGCTCGGTCTTGTCACCGGCGAGGAACCGGCAGTTGCGGCCGATGATTTCATCCCGGCGATACCCCGTCAGGCTGACAAAGGCGTCGTTACAATCGATGATGGGATTGTCGGGGAGCCTGGGGTTGCTAAGCACCGCGGCGACGGCGCTTCCGGCGATCATGTCGGTCAGTGGCATTGGTCGGCTTTCCGCATCCTTTTGGGGCCGCAAATCTGCATACCCTTTTGTCCATGTTCCCGGTTTCCCCCGGGTTCCTCATGTGGAGGACACTCGATGCCGGCGCGCCACGCAAATGCTGCCGGTGAAACGAAAGGTAGGCCCGATGAACTTCTTCTGCAACGATATAGAACGGGCCGACAACGAAACAGGCGCCGAAATGGTCCCCGACGACGTGCAGGAAGCGGTGCGGACGCTGCTGCGCTGGGTCGGCGAGGATCCGGAGCGCGAGGGCCTCCGCGACACGCCGCTGCGCCACGCCAGGGCCTGGCGCGAATATTGCGCCGGCTATGACGAGGATCCCGGCATGCACCTCGCCCGCACCTTCGAGGAAGTGGCGGGCTATGACGAGATCGTGCTGCTGAAGGACATCCCCTTCCAGTCGCATTGCGAGCACCATCTCGCGCCGATCACCGGCAAGGCCTCGATCGCCTATCTGCCGAAGGACCGGGTGGTCGGCATCTCCAAGCTCGCCCGCGTGCTCCACGGCTATGCCCGCCGCCTGCAGATCCAGGAGCGGCTGACCGCCGAGATCGCGCAGGCGATCTGGACGCACCTCAAGCCGGCCGGGGTCGCGGTGGTGATCGAGGCGCAGCATGGCTGCATGACCGGGCGCGGGGTGAAGACCCACGGCGTCGGCATGGTGACCAGCCGCATGCTGGGCTGCTTCCTCGAGGATCGCAGCAGCCGCGCCGAGCTGATGTCGCTGATGGGCTATTGAGCGGGACCGCGCAGATGGACGTCGTGATCCTCGGTGCCGGCATCGCCGGCCTGGCCTGTGCCGATCAGCTGCTCGCCGCCGGGCACCGGGTGACCTTGTTCGACAAGGGCCGCGGGCCCGGCGGGCGAATGTCGACCCGGCGGGTCGAGGTCGACGGCGAGACGCTCCACTTCGACCACGGCGCGCAGTATTTCACCGTCCGCGACGAGCGGTTCCGGCGCCTCGTGCAGGACTGGCAGGCGCAGGGCGTGGCCAGCCCCTGGGATGAGGCCGGGCCGGACGCCTGGGTCGGCACTCCGACGATGAATGCGCCGGTGCGCCACATGGCGTCGGCACATCAGGTGCATTTCGGGCATCATGTCGTCGGCCTGACGCGCAACGCGCAGGGCTGGCACGTCCGGCTGCAGGCGCAGCAGCATGGGCCGTTCGACGCGGCGATCATCGCGCTGCCGGCCGAGCAGGCCGCGGCGATCCTTGGCACCCACGACCTGATGATGGCGGCCGATGCGATGGCGGCACGCTCGCAGCCCTGCTGGACCGCGATGATCGCGTTCGAGGATCGCGTGCCGATCGCGGCCGACAGCATCCGCCAGCGGGGGATCATCGGCTGGGCAGCGCGCGACGGTGCCAAGCCAGGGCGCCACGATGGGGAGACCTGGGTGGTGCAGGGTCATGGCTCCTGGTCGACCCAGCATCTCGAGGACAGCGCAGATGCCGTGGCGCAGGCGCTGCTCGGCGCCCTGCTCGCGCATGCCGACGGTGCGGTGCCGGCGGTTCGCTACCTCGCCGCGCATCGCTGGCGCTTCGCGATGACGCCGGGTATCGACAAGGGCGCGCTGTGGAACGGGTCGCTCCGGCTCGGCGCCTGTGGCGACTGGCTGCAGGGCCCGCGCGTCGAGCTGGCCTGGCTCTCCGGCCACCGCCTGGGGACGATGATCGGCAGCGCGGCAGCCGCCGCCTGATCAGAGGATGGCGAGCGCCAGCGTCAGAGCACCAAGCCCCGTGGAAAGCTGGAGGCGCAGTGCGATCCAACCGTGCACGGTGGCCTGTTTGCGAGCGAGCGCAAGGTCCACGATCGGCGAGAGCAGGATCGCTGCTCCGAGCACGAGCAGCGCTTCCTGCGTGGTCCAGCCGAGCAGCCGGAGCAGCATCAGCCCCCAGGCGACCAGCGACGGCAGCACCGCGATGGTGAACAGCGCGGGGGACGCCTTCCCGCGCGCGATGCCCTGCCCCCACCAGAGCCCGCCGAGAAAGCTGAAGATCAGCGCGGCATAGCCGAACCCGGCGTCGAGCAGCGGCGCGCGGTGCATCGGCACCAACCCGAGACCGGCCGCGCAGCCGATCAGCGGCAGCAGTCCGGCATAGCCGAGCAAACGCGCGGCAGGAGCGAGCGAGGCGGGATTTTCCATGATGTCGGGATCGCCCGGGCGCCGCCAGCGCTCAACCTGTCCGAAAAGACATCGCGTGCCCAGCCCGCCCCTGCCCCACATGACCGTGCATGGCCCGCCTGATCCTCCTCCTCGGCGACCAGCTCAGCGCTGGCCTGTCCTCGCTCGCCGAGGGAGATCCGGCCGAGGACATGGTGCTGATGGCGGAAGTCGCCGAGGAGGCTCGGTACGTTCCGCATCACAAGAAGAAGCTCGCCTTCGTCTTCTCGGCGATGCGCCACTTCGCCGAGGAACTGCGGGGCAAGGGCTGGCAGGTTCGCTACACCCACCTCGAGGACCCCGAGAACCGCGGCAGCCTGGTCGGCGAGATCGAGCGTGCCCGCGAGGAACGCGACGTCGAGGAAATACTCTGCACCGAACCGGGCGAATGGCGCCTCCGCCAGGCGCTGGCCGCCGTGCCCGGCCTAACCTTCCTCCCCGACACCCGCTTCCTGATCGATCCCGGCGGCTTCCGTGCCTGGGCCCAAGGCCGCCGCCAATTGCGGATGGAGTATTTCTACCGCGACATGCGCCGCCGCACCCGGCTGCTGATGGACGGCGACAAGCCCGCCGGCGGCGAATGGAATTACGACCACGACAATCGCGGGACGCCGCCCCCCGGCACCGAGCCGCCGGCGCTCCCGGCGTTCGCGCCGGATGCGATCACCCGCGCGGTGCTGGCGCTGGTCGAGCATCGTTTTCCCGACAATTTCGGCGACCTGCAGCCCTTCGCGCTCGCCGTCACCCGCGCCGACGCCGAGAAGGCACGCGATCATTTCCTCAAGTACGCGCTGCCGCGCTTCGGCGACTATCAGGACGCAATGCGGCGCGGCGAGGCGGTGCTGTTCCACGCGCACCTCGCGCTCTACATGAACATCGGCCTGCTCGATCCGCTCGACCTCTGCCGCCGCGCCGAGGCGGAGTGGCGCGCCGGCCGCGTGCCGATCAACTCGGCCGAGGGATTCATCCGGCAGATCCTCGGCTGGCGCGAATATGTGCGCGGCATCTACTGGGTGCACATGCCGCTTTATGCCGAGGCCAACGCGCTGGAAGCGCGTCGCCCGCTCCCCGATTTCTACTGGACCGCCGCAACCGACATGGCCTGCATCCGCGACACGGTCGAGCAGACCCGCGCTTATGCCTATGCCCACCATATCCAGCGGCTGATGGTCACCGGCAATTTCGCGCTGCTCGCGGGCATCGACCCCTATCTGGTCCATGTCTGGTACATGGCGGTCTATGCCGATGCCTATGAGTGGGTGGAAATGCCCAATACCATCGGCATGGCGCTGTTTGCGGACGGCGGGATCATGGGCTCCAAGCCCTATGCGGCCAGCGGTGCCTATATCGACCGCATGTCCGATTATTGCGCCGGCTGCCGCTACCAGGTGAAGCTGAAGGCCGGGCCGGATGCCTGCCCGTTCAACTATCTCTACTGGGACTTCATCGCCCGCCACCGCGACCGCTTCGCGCGCAACCAGCGGATGGGCCCGATCGTGCGCAACCTTGATCGGATGAGCGAGGAGCGCAAGGCGGAGATCGCCGATGACGCCGCCCGCTTCCTTGACGCGCTGGTCCCCGCCGGGAGCCACTGGAATGGCTGAGCTCCTCACCGTCTGGTATGACGGCGGCTGCCCCTTGTGCACCCGCGAGATCGCGCTGATGCGGCGACTGGACCGGCGCGGGCACCTGCGCTTCGTGGATGTGCGCGACGACACCTGCAGTTGCCCGCTCGACCGCGGCGATTTGCTCGCGCGCTTCCATGTGAGCGACGCGCAAGGCCGTTTCTACAGCGGCGCGGCTGCATTCGCGGCGATGTGGCGGGCAATCCCGCTCTTGCGCCCGCTGGGATTGCTTGCACTGCTGCCCGGGGCGACATGGGCACTCGAACGGCTCTATCGCGCCTTCCTGCGCGTTCGACCCAAACTCCAGCGCTGGATGCGCGAAAGGGAACGGCATGGCGGATGATACGGGATATGACGGCCGCTCGCGGGCCGTGCCCAAGGGGCGGCTCGCCCGCTTCGGGGTGATGGGGCGGCTCGCCGGCGGGGTTGCCGGCAACGTCCTCGCCGAGGGCGCGAAGCGCCTCGTCGCCGGCGAGCGCCCGCAACTGCGCGACCTCGTCCTCACCCCCGGCAACGTCGCGCGCGCGACCGAGCAGCTGGCGCAGCTGCGCGGCGCGGCGATGAAGCTCGGGCAGATGATCTCGCTCGACGCCGGCGACGTGCTGCCCGACGAGCTCACCCAGATCCTCGCCCGCCTGCGCGACCGCGCCCATCACATGCCCCCCGCCCAGCTCCAGCAGGTGCTGGCGAAGGAATGGGGTGCCGATTGGCGCCGCCGTTTCGCGCTGTTCGAGGCGCACCCGATGGCCGCCGCGTCGATCGGCCAGGTCCACCGCGCCCGCCTGCCCGACGGGCGCATGCTCGCGATCAAGGTGCAGTACCCCGGCGTGCGCGAGAGCATCGACGCCGATGTCGACAATGTCGCGACCCTGCTCCGCCTGTCCGGCCTGCTGCCCAAGGGCCTCGACATCGCGCCGCTGCTCGGCGAGGCCAAGCGCCAGCTGCACGACGAGGCCGATTATGTCCGCGAAGCGGCGATGATGACGCGCTATGCTGACCATCTCGCTGGCGACGACCGCTATCTGGTGCCGCGCCCTGTGCCCGAACTGTCGACCATCAACGTGCTGGCGATGGACTATATCGCCGCCAAGCCGATCGAGACGCTGGAGGCGGCGGACCAGGACGAGCGCAACCGCGTCACCACCGCGCTGATCGATCTGGTACTGCAGGAGCTGTTCGCCTTCGCCTTCATCCAGACCGATCCCAATTTCGCCAACTATCGCTACCAGCCCGAAACCGAACGGCTGGTGCTGCTCGATTTCGGCGCTGCCATGCCCGTTACAGACGGTATTACAAACGGCTATCGTAACCTTCTCAAGGCTGGACTGAACAGTGATCGTGCTGCCGTGCGCGACGCCGCACAGGACCTCGGTTTTTTCAGCCCTGCCGCGCTCGAGCGCCACCCAGCCGTCATCGACCGGATGATCGCGCTGATCCTCGAACAGACCGATCGGGCCGACGATTTCGACTTCGGCGACCGTAGCTTCCTTCAGGCGGTGCGCGGCGAAGGCATGCAGATGGTCGAGGACCGCGCGGTATGGCACGTGCCGCCCGCGGACACGCTATTCGTCCAGCGCAAGATCAGCGGCATGGCGCTGCTCGCCGCCCGGTTCAAGGCACGCGTGGCGTTGCGCGGGCTGGTAGAGACGCGCCTCGCTCAATAGGGGATGCGAGCACCGTCCCAGGCGAACAGGCCGCCCGAATCCGCAGGAGCGAGCTTGCTCAGAACGCCCAAGAGGTAGCCGGCACTTCGATCTGGATTAAAAAGCTTTTCCTGCGGCACGCCACGCTGGAACGGGGCGGATAGACCGCTATCAACGGTACCCGGGTGGAGCGCCGCGACGATCGCCTGCGGGTGCGTCCGCCGCAGCTCGATCGCGAGGTTGACCATCAGCATGTTGAGCGCCGCCTTGGACGCACGATAGCTGTGCCAGCCGCCGAGCCGGTTGTCGGCGATCGACCCCACCCGCGCCGACAGTGCCGCAAACACCCCGCGGCGATCGCGCGGCAGCAGCGGCGCGAAGTGCTTGGCGATCAGCGCCGGTCCGATGCTGTTGACCGCGAACAGTACCGCCATCGCCGCGCCGTCCAGCGCGCGCAGCGCCTTTTCCGGCGAAGGGCCGCCGGGGCGGTGCAGCATCCCCGTTGCCACAAATACCAGGTCCACCGCCCCCTCCACCCCGGCGGCCGCGGCAGCGATGCTCGCCTCGTCGGTCAGGTCGAAGCCGAACGGCACCAGCTTCGCGTGCGCCGATGCGCCAGGGCGACGGCTGCCCGCGTAAATCCGCGCGATCGAGGGGTCGGCGGCGAGCTGCGCCACGATCGCGCCGCCGATCCCACCCGAAGCCCCGAACACCACCGCCTGCCTATCCATGCGCGGCACTCTCTGCGCCCCGCCTCCCCGGCGCAACCTGTCCGCACGGCCGCCGCTGAGGCCATGCGGTATACAGATGCGACCGCCTGCCCTTTTTGCGCCGCGAAATCATGGCTAGGACGACTGCGTGATGCGTGCCCTACTCCTTGCCTTTCCGCTGCTGCTCGCGAACGCCGAGGATCCGCCGATCCCGCCGACGATCAAGGCGATGCTCGACGCGGCGATGAGCTCGGGCAACGAGGCGGACGTTGCCGTCATCGTCAAATATGCCAAGACCGCCGATCCGGCGAGCGCACCGCTGGTCGCCAAGATCGCCGGCGAATGGCGATCGAGCCGTCGCGAAGTCGCGCAGCAGGCGCTGCGCGAGGCGCATTTCCTCCAGCTGGTGAAGGGCCATGTCGAGCTCGGCGGCTATGTGCAGACCGGCAACTCGGAGAATATCGGCGTCACCGCCGCAGCCGAGGTGAAGCGCGAAGGCATCGAATGGCGGCACAAGGTGCGCGTCCAAGCCGATTACCAGGAAAGCCTCGGTCTCACCACGCGCGAACGCTACCTCGCCGCCTATGAGCCTAACTGGAAGTTTGACGATCGGGCGTACATGTACGGTGCCGGGCAATATGAAAGCGATCGCTTCTCGGGCTTCGGCGACCGTGTCTCCCTCTCGGCCGGTGCCGGCTACAGCGCGATCAAGAGTTCGGCGGTCAAGCTCGACGTCGAGCTCGGCCCCGCCTATCGTTACACCCGCTTCATCGGCGCGCCGACCGAGAACAACATCGCGGCGCGCGGCTCGCTCGACTTCTCGTGGCGGCTGTCGCGCGGCATGTCGATCACCCAGCAGGCCTCGGCCTATGTCGAGAAGGACAACAGCACCGTCGCGACCAAGTCGGCGCTGCTCGCCAAGCTCATCGGGCCGCTTTCGGCGCAGTTCAGCTATACGGTGCAATATGAAAGCTCGCCGCCGCTCGGCCGCCTGACCACGGACACCACCAGCCGCGCCGCGCTCGTCGTCGATTTCTGATCGGTAGGTCGCCGGGGGTGTTCAATCCCCCCGGTTCCGCGCTACCACGCCCCCATGACCATGCTATCCGCGATCGAACGGACGGCGATCGAGCGCGCACAAGCCGCGCCGATGCTGGAGAGGACCTTGGAGTGGGCGGCGATCAACAGCGGCACCCGCAACCTGGCGGGGCTGTCCGCCATGGCGGCGACGCTGGCGGACGCCTTTTCAGTGCTGCCCGGTGCGCTGGAACTCGTCGAGCCCGAGCCGGTGGAGACGGTGGCGCCGGGCGGTGCCGTAGAGCCGCTGGCCCATGGCCGCCACCTGCTGCTGACGGTACGGCCCGACGCGCCGGTGCAGGTCCTGCTCACCGGCCATATGGACACGGTGTTCGCCGCCGATCATCCCTTCCAGCAGGCGCAGTGGCTGGCCGATGGCCGCCTCAACGCGCCCGGCGCCGCCGACATGAAAGGCGGCCTGTCGCTGATGCTCGCAGCACTCGACGCGGCCGAAGCGAGCCCGCTGGCCGAGCGTTTCGGCTATACGGTGCTGATCAACTCGGACGAGGAGACGGGGTCGCTCTCCTCGCGCGCGCTGATCGCCCGCGCCGCGCTGGGCAAGACGGCCGCGCTCACCTATGAGCCCGCGCTGCCCGACGGCACCCTCGCCGGGGCGCGGGGCGGAACGGGCAATTTCTCGCTCGTCGTCCATGGCCGCAGCGCCCATGCCGGCCGCAACCCCGAAGAGGGCCGCAACGCGCTCGTCGCCGCGGCGGCGCTGGCGGTGATGCTGGCCGATGCGAAGGCGCCCGGGCTGTCGGTGAACCCGGCGCGGATCGACGGCGGCGGCCCCAACAATGTCGTGCCCGACCTCGCCATCCTGCGGGTGAACTTCCGCCCCGGCGATGCCGCCGCGACCGCCCGCGCGCAGGCCGCGCTCGATGCCGCGATCGCGCAGGTGTCGGCCGCGCACGAGGTCCGCATCGAACTGCACGGCAGCTTCAACCGCCCGCCTAAGCCGATCGACCCGGCCGCCGCCCGCCTGTTCGACCTCGTCCGCGACGCCGGCGCCGATCTCGGCATCCCGATCGCCTGGAAAGCGACCGGCGGCGTCTGCGACGGCAACAACATCGCGGCGTGCGGGGTGCCGGTGGTCGACACCATGGGCGCCCGCGGCGGCGCCATCCATTCCATGGAGGAATTTCTGATCCCCGAAAGCCTGCCCGAGCGCGCCGCGCTCTCGGTCCTCACCCTGCTCCGCCTTGCCGAGCGGGGCCGGCCATGAGCAGCTTCCGCATCCGCGCCGCACGCGACGAGGATCTTCAGCATCTGTATGAGATGGCGAAGCTAACCGGCGGCGGTTTTACCAATTTGCCGCCGGACAAGCCCGCCCTTCGCGCCAAGCTCGATCGCAGCCATGCCGCCTTTGCGCGCGGCGAGGATGCGGAGGTCGCGGACGACCTGTTCGTGCTGATCCTCGAAAATGTCGAAACCGGCGAGGTGCGCGGCACCTGCCAGATCTTCACCCGCGTCGGCGACAAATGGCCCTTCTACAGCTATCGCATCGGCACGGTTACCAAGCATAGTCAGGAACTTAAGCGGACCTTCCGTGCGGAGATCTTAAGTCTTGTCAACGACCTGGAAGGCTGCAGCGAAGTCGGCGGGCTGTTCCTTCACCCGGGCGAACGCGCCGGCGGCCTGGGGCTGCTCCTCGCCCGCGCCCGCTATCTGTTCATCGCCCAGCACCGCGCGCGTTTCGCCGACCGAATCCTCGCGGAACTGCGCGGGGTGATCGACGAGGCCGGCGGCTCGCCCTTCTGGGACGGGGTCGCCGGGCGCTTCTTCGGGATGAATTTCCAGCAGGCGGACGAGTTCAACGCCACCCATGGCAACCAGTTCATCGCCGATCTGATGCCCAAGCATCCGGTCTATACCGCGATGCTATCGGAAAGCGCGCGGGCGGTGATCGGCCTGCCGCATCCCTCGGGTCGCGCGGCGATGCGGATGCTGGAAAATGAAGGATTTGCGTTCGAAAGCTATATCGACATCTTCGATGGTGGCCCGACCATGACCGCCCGCACCGACCAGGTGAAGACGGTCCGCGAAACCCAGCGCGCGACCATCGCGGCGATCGCTGGCGGCGGCGAGCCGGCGCTGGTCGCCTCGGGCACCTTGTCGGAGTTTCAGTCCGCGCTGGCGCAAATCACCCCGTCCGAAGGCGGCATCACGCTCGACCCGGTCTCGGCCGAGGCGCTGGGCCTGTCGGTCGGCGACAGTGTGCTGTGGGTGGCGCGCTGATGCTCGTCGAGATCAATTTCGACGGGATCGTCGGGCCCAGCCACAATTATGCCGGTCTCAGCCCCGGCAACCTCGCCGCGACGCGTAACCGCGGCGCCGTCTCCCACCCGCGCGCCGCCGCCTTGCAGGGCGTCGCCAAGATGCGCGCCAATCTCGCGCTCGGTCTGCACCAGGGCATTCTGCTGCCCCATGCCCGGCCCGACCATCACTGGCTGGCCCAGCTCGGGCTCCGCTACGAGCAAGCACCGCCGCACAGCCAGGCCCAGGCGCTTTCCGCCTCGCCGATGTGGGCCGCCAACGCGGCCACGGTCTCACCCGCGCCCGACACCGCGGACGGCCGCTGCCACCTGAGCGTGGCCAATCTCGTGACGATGCCCCATCGCAGCCACGAATGGCCGGAGACGCTGGCGCAGCTCCGCCTCGCCTTTGCCGATCCCGCCTTTGCGGTCCACGGACCGGTGCCGCCCCCCTTCGGCGACGAGGGCGCGGCCAACCATATGCGGCTCGCACCTGCGCACGGCGCGCCAGGCGTGGAAGTCTTCGTCTACGGCGTCGCCGGCGGCCCCTTCCCCGCGCGCCAGCATCCCGATGCCAGCGCCGCGGTCGCGCGGCGGCACCTGCTCGATCCCGAGCGCACCCTGTTCGTCCAGCAATCGGAAGAGGCGATCGCCGCCGGCGCTTTCCACAACGATGTCGTCGCGGTGACCAATGGCCGGGTGCTGTTCGCCCACGAACAGGCCTTTGCCGACAAGGACCGCTTTTACGATCAGCTCCGCACCGCGATGCCCGAGGTCGAGATCGTCGAAGTGCCCGCCGACCAGGTGAGCCTCGCCGACACCATCGCCTCCTATCTGTTCAACGCCCAGCTGGTCACCGTGCCGAGCGGCGACACCGTGCTGGTCGTGCCGAGCGAGGCGCGCGATACGCCCGCCGTATGGAACTGGCTCGAGGCCCATGTCGCGGGGAACGGACCGATCCGCCGGGTCGAGGTGGCAGACGTGCGCGAATCCATGGCCAATGGCGGCGGCCCCGCCTGCCTCCGCCTGCGTGTCGTCGCCGATCCGGCGACGATCGACCCGCGGTTCCTGGTCGATACCGCCAAGCTCGATCGCATCGCTGCGGTCATCGAGGCGCACTGGCCCGAGGCGATCGACCCGAACGCGATCGCCGATCCGGCGTTGATCGCCCGCATCGAAGCCGCGCGCGCGGCGCTGTTCGAGGCGCTCGACCTTGTCGGGTTACTTGACAGTTTACCATGACCGCCCGCTGAGAAACGCCGCTGTCCTGCGATTGGCACGCGGCTTGCTAAGTGGTGGCCATGCTGTACCGCATCGGCCGCCTCTTCGTGATCAAGTCGAAGTTCGAAGCCTTTCTGGTGATCTTCGGGCTCGCCAACGGCGCGGTCGAGCGCGGCTTCCATTATATGAGCCTGTATCCGGGCCTGGGCGGCAAGCTGCTGTTCGCGGTGTGCCCGATCGCCGTGTTCATGGCCGGCGGCAAGATCCTCGACAGCCTCGAAGCGCGCGCCTGACCCCGGAAACACAAACCCCCGCCGAGCAGGTGCTCTGGCGGGGGTAATGGCGCCCCAGCGTGGATAAATGGGACGAATACGAGTCGCAGCTTATACTACGCTAGAGCTGCCACCTGCCGCCTAGAACCGCCGCTCCGCGCCGGCACCTACGCCCACGTGCTACGACTATAACAGGTCAACAAATGAAAGACCGTTTCACCGGCTGACCAATAACGGCCTGGAGGTGTGCACTGGAGGCCTGTCGCCGGTGATTATACCTCATATGGTTCAGCCCATAACAACGGGCGTATACGCATGTAACTTTCTTCGCAGCTCTGCTTTAAGTAATTTTCCGGTAGCTGTGTGCGGCAGTTCATCGACGAAGATGACGTCATCCGGAATCCACCACTTCGGGACCTTTCCTTCGAAGAACGTCAGCATCTCCTCGCGAGTCACGGTCGCGCCGGCTTTCCGAACAAGCACCAGCAGCGGCCGCTCGTCCCATTTGGGGTGGGGGATGCCGATCACAGCCGCCTCCTCAACCGCAGGATGACCGGCGGCAGTGTTCTCCAGATCGATCGAGCTGATCCACTCGCCTCCCGACTTGATGACATCCTTGGACCGATCGGTGATGGTCATGTACCCTTGGGGATCGATCGTGCAGACGTCGCCGGTGTGAAACCAGCCGTCATGCGTGAGCGCGGTGGTTTCCTCGCTGCGAAAATATGCCTTTGCCGTCCAGGGTCCGCGTACCAGTAAGTCACCGAAGGCCACGCCGTCCCTTGGCTGCGTGACGCCTTCGTCATTGACGATCTTGAGATTGACACCGAAGACGGGCCGGCCCTGCTTTGAAATCAGACCATAGCGCTGCTCCTCAGGCAGATTTCCGTCGCCCGGACGCGCGGACGTGATTGTGCCGAGTGGACTCATTTCCGTCATTCCCCAGCCTTGTATGACCCGCACGCCATGTTCCTTGTCGAACCGCTCGATCATGGCGCGCGGTGGCGCGGCTCCGCCGATCAGGGTCCGCTGCAGCTTAGACAGGCGGTGGCCGTTCGCTTCGCAATGGCGAAGCAAGTCCAGCCAGATGGTCGGAACGCCGGCGGCGAAAGTAACCGCCTCGTCTTCGAACAGCTCAAAAAGGCTGGCTCCGTCCATCCTGGAGCCAGGAAGCACCAGCCTTGCTCCGACCATGGGAGCGGCATAGGGGATACCCCAGGCGTTGGCGTGGAACATGGGGACGACAGGCAGGACGATGTCATCGGCGGTGAAGCCCATGGCATTAGCGCCGTTGATGGCCCAGGCGTGCAGGATCGTTGAGCGGTGGCTGTAGAGAACGCCTTTCGGGTCTCCCGTCGTGCCTGAGGTGTAGCAGAGCGACGCGGCCGTTTTCTCGTCGAATTCGGGCCAGTCGAACGCAGCGTCCTCCTTGGCGATCAGATCCTCGTAGCACAGCAGGTTGGTCAGGCTGGTTGCGGCAGGCATATGCGCGCGGTCGGTCATCACGACGATCCCCCGCACGCCCGAAAGCTCGGCTTGGACCCCTTCGAGAATGGCGAGGAGGTTGAGGTCGACGAAGATAAACCGGTCATCGGCGTGGTTGATGATGTAGGCGATCTGCTCCGGAAAGAGACGCGGATTGAGCGTGTGGCAGATCGCCCCGCTGCCGGACACCGCGAAGTAGACTTCGAGATGTCGATATCCGTTCCACGCCAGCGTGCCGATCCGGTCCCCCGCAACGACGCCCAGCGACCCAAGCGCATTGGCAAGCTGGCGCGAGCGCCGTGCGGCTGCGGCATAGGTATAACGATGAATGGGGCCTTCGATAGACCGGGATACGATTTCATTGTCTCCATGATACTCGGCCGCATGTTCGATAATCTGCGAGATGAGCAATGGACGGTCCATCATCAGGCCCAGCATTCAATTCTCCATGCAATGTGTCGGGATCTGCGCTCAGAAACGAAAAGTGATCCCGACGCTCGTCAGAATGGGATCGATGTCGAGGCGCGTTCGCGCAGGCGCTCCCCCAAGCGAACCGGACGCATGCGTGGAGAAGGGGACATACCGGACGTCAGCGTTCAGCATCCACGATCGGTTGAGTTCGTACCGAACGCCCAATTGGCCGGCCGGCGCCCAGCTATCGTGGATGTCGAAATCGCTCAGAGCCCTGTCGCGCTTGTTGAAGAACAGGACACGGCCCACCCCGACCCCGACATAGGGGTGGAGCTTGCCTCGGCTGTTGAAATGATATTGAGCAGAAAGGACCGCCGGCCCGTAATGGACCTTGGCGAGTGTTCCGAGCGGTGCGACGGTGCCGGCGCCGTCGATCTCGGCAGGGGCCGGCACGCCCAGGAACAGATTGGCGGCGATGTTCGGCGTGAAGAAATAGCCGACGTCCACGGTCGCGGTGGTCGCGTTGCCAATTCGCACGTTGGAGCCGGGAAGAGGTTCGCCCGCCAGGGTGATGTTCGGGGCGTTCTCATCCACAAGGACCCGCGTCGCATTCACGGTGACAGCCCACCGCTTGAGTTCCGGCGAATCCTGCGCGGAAGCAGGCTGAGCCAGGCAGGCAAAAACAAACAGCGCTCCGACGAGCGGCAACGGCGATGTATGAGCAGTCTTGCGAATGATGGTCATGATAGTCTCCTCCCCTTATGATGACCCGCCAGGTTCAGGAAGGTGTCGGTAAATCGTCGGCGATATTCCGTCCGGAGGGCCGCTCTATCCAGCCCGGCTCCACTGCCTGGCGCTCGGCGACACGGCAGAGGATTGTTCGTCGTCCGCGCCCGCGATGAGCTTGGTCTTTCGGAGAATGAGCCCCGCGGCGCGTTCCGCGATCATCATCGTCGGCGCATTGGTGTTCCCGGCGACGAGCGTCGGCATGATCGAGGCATCGACGACACGAAGACCCTCCACCCCGCGGACGCGCAACGCCGGATCGACAACCGACTGCTGGTCCCTCCCCATCCGGCACGTGCCCACGGGGTGGTAGATGGTTTCCGCTCGGTGGCGGATGTCCGCTATGATGTCCGCTTCGCTCTCGATCGACGATCCGGGAACAAGCTCGCGTTTCGAAAAGGTCGCTATCGAAGGCGCCGACAGGATTTGCCGCCCGATCCTTACCGCCGAGACCATCGTCTCTATGTCTTCGGGAGCCGAGAGATAGGCGGGATCGATCAAGGGATCGTCGAGCGGATCGCGGCTCTTGAGCCCGATCCGTCCCCGGCTCTTCGGCAAAAGATCACAAACATGCAAGGTGTAGCCATAGCCGAAGGCGATCTGCCGCCCATGGTCCTTCAGCAGCGTCGGAAGGAAGTGGAACTGCAGGTTCGGCCGACTTTGCGAGGGCGAGCTTTTGACGAAGCCGCCGGCTTCGGCGACGTTGCTCGTCAGGAAGCCCTTCCCCTGGAAGATGTAGGACAAAGCCCCAGCCAGCGCCCGCGGGATGAAGGAGGGCGCGATGCCGATCGGCGTGCGATCATTCGCTTCGTGCATGATCGTGATGTCGAGATGGTCCTGCAGGTTCTTTCCGACTGCCGGAAGGTCGACGGCGACCGGAATGCCGAGCGCGTCCAGCTCGGCAGCGTCGCCGATGCCGGACAGCATCAGCAGTTGTGGTGAATTGATCGCGCCGCCTGAAAGAATGACCTCACCCCTCGTGCGCAGATCGGTGAGCTTGCCGCCCGACGTATAGGTCACTCCGACCGCCTTGCGCCCCTCGAGGATGATCCGCGTTGCCCGCGCTCCGGTGATGATTTGGAGGTTGGGCCGCCCTATTGCCCCTGATAGGAAGGCCCGCGCGGAACTCCAGCGCCGCCCCTTGCGCTGCGTGACCTGGTAGAAGCCGACACCGTCCTGCGTTTCGCCATTGAAATCGATGTTGCGCGGAAACTGCGCCTCTTGGCCGCCCTCCACGAAAGCTTCGCTCAGCCGGTTGACGGTCCTAAGGTCGCTGACGTGCAGCTCGCCATAGCCGCCATGGTGCGCGTCGCTTCCAAATCGCTCGTTGGCCTCCATGGCCTTGAACAGCGGAAGCACATTGTCGAAGGACCAGATCGGGTCCGCCGCCTCTCCCCAGGCGTCATAATCCTCGCGATGACCGCGGATATAGACCATCGCATTGATCGAGCTTGAGCCGCCGAGCGTCTTTCCGCGCGGCCAGAACAGCCGTCGGTTGCCGAGATGGGGCTGCGGCTGCGTTTCATAGGCCCAGTTGAGCGTCTTGCTCTTGGAAAGAAGCGCGATCCCGATGGGCATGTGGATCAGCGGACTGCGGTCGGGCGGTCCCGCCTCAAGCAGACAGACCTGTATCTCGGGGTTGGCCGACAAACGCTCTGCCAGCAGACAACCGGCGGACCCGCCCCCCACTATGATATAGTCAAACATCCATGTCTCCGATCGGTGGTGCCAGCACCACTCTCTTGTTGGGGCGGTCAGCCGAGAATGCGGACTGTGATATCGATCAATCGCTTCACGGCGGGCGTGTAGGGCGGGAACAGAAGTCGCAGGACGGAGAACCTGTCCCTCAACACCGCGCGTTCGTGCGAGAATGCCTTGAAGCCGTGGAAGCCATGCGCGCTTCCGATACCGCTGTTATTGACCCCTCCGAACGGTAGATTGGGATGGAGGAACTGGACGACATTCTGGTTGATGCAAACACCGCCGGAACTGGTCCGCGCGATGATCGCCTCCCAGGCAGCGGCGTCCTTGCTGAAGATATAAAGAGCGAGCGGCTTGGGGCCGGCGTTGATAGCTTCGATGACGCTATCGATATCGTCAAACTCGATCAGAGGCAGGACCGGCCCGAATATCTCCTCCCGCGAGATCGCCATTTGATGGGTGGTGCCCCCGATCAGGGTGGGTGCGATATATTTTTGCGCCGGATCTCGCGTGCCGCCTTCGAGAACCAGTGCGCCGTGCGAGGTTGCATCGTCGAGTAGTGCGCTGAGGCGGTCGAAATGCCGCGAATTTACGATCCGCCCATAATCCGGACTGCCTTTCTGATCGGTCTCGGCCTTCCCGTACACGCGCCGGATTTCGCGCCGGAGGGCATCGACCAGGTTCCGCGCCTGATCGCGCGCAACATAGATATGGTCGGGTGCGATGCAGGTCTGGCCATTGTTGGAGAACTTTCCCCAGACGATCTTGCGCGCTGCGTCGTCGATATCGGCTGTCGAATCGACGATCGTGGGGGATTTGCCGCCAAGTTCGAGTGTTACCGAGGTGAGGTGCTTCGCGGCGGCTGCCATCACGATCTTGCCGACCTGAGGACTGCCGGTGAAGAAGATATGGTCGAACGGCAGGTCCAGCAGTGCCTGCGATACCGATGCGTCGCCCTCGCACACCGCGACCTGCTCGGGCGGAAATGTCTCTTCAACGATCTGCCGGATGATGGCGGACGTCGCCGGCGTCAGCTCCGACGGTTTGATAATAGCGGTATTTCCCGCGGCCAAGGCCGACGCCAACGGTCCGAGGCTCAGATTGACGGGATAGTTCCACGGCGCGATGATCAGACACACGCCCCTGGGTTGGTAGCGCACCTGCGCGCTGGTGCCGAACATGCCGAGCGAACCCGGAACGCGGTGGGGTTTCGTCCAGGACCTCAGGTGCAGTTTGGCGTGTGATATTTCCTGATAGACCGGGAAGAGTTCGGTCAGCCGCACCTCTGGTTCCGGCTTCCTGAAATCAGAGGCAAGCGCGCTGATGATGTCACCTTCGCGTCGCTTGATCGTAATTTTCAGCCGCGTCAGGCTATCCAGCCGATCCCGCAAGCCGAACCGCGCTCTATCACGCTCGACCGCCTCGCGCTGGCAGGCGAAGAGAGCCTGGATCTGATTCGCGTCGAGACCGGGGTCGGAGCTGGCGCGCGGGAATGCTTGGACATTCATGGGGCTCTCCTCACAATGACATGGCTGTTGAAGTCGCACGGTGGCACCTGGCGCTCCGTCAGAAGTCTAGACGTTCATAATCTTCCTTGGTCGCGCCGCAGTCCGGGCAGTACCAATCCGCGGGCACATCGGCCCATCGCGTGCCGGGGGCGAGCCCCGTCGCCGGGTCGCCAAGCGCCTCGTCGTAGATGTGACCGCAGGTCACGCAGTGCCATTTCGCGAACGGCTCCGCGTCCGCGGGAAGGGCGACCGGCGCCGTAGCGATGCCACCTGTCCCCAGGGGAATGAAATCCGGCTTGTCGCGAACCGCGCAGTCGGGACATGCCCAACTGTCCGGAATTTCCGCCCAAGTCGTGTTGGGCGCGAAGCCCTCGTGCGGGTCTCCGGTCGCTTCGTCGTAGATATAGCCGCAATCAGGGCATTGGTATTGAGTCATCATGCTGCTTTCTTCTTGGCGCGGCGACGCAGCGATGCTGCCTGGAATGACGATACCGACCGGAGCGCCATGGAAGTCTCCCCGTTTCGAGGCGCGCCGTCGGATGTCCGACACTCCGAAGAGAGATTCAGACCGGACGGATCGCTCGGCCGCGCTGAAACCTAGTTGAGCGGACGCTGGGAAGCCCGGCGCGCCGAACCATATTTACGGCCGATCTGCTTCCTGCGCGCCGGATCGATCTGAATCTTGTCGATATCGCCATCGGCCCATTTCACGACGCGGGGATCCATGACCATCCGGAAGACCGGCGGGATCAGCGCCATGAAGAACATGCCCGGATAGCCGGTGGGCAGTTCCGGCAAGCCCTTGAAGTCACGGAGCGACTGGTAGCTGCGCGTCGGATGGGCGTGATGATCGGAATGCCTCTGCAGGTGGAACAGGATGAGGTTCGACGCGATGTGGTTGCTGTTCCACGAGTGGCGCGGCTGAGCGCGCTCGTACCGGCCGTCCGCCATCTTCTGGCGCAGCAGTCCATAATGCTCGATATAGTTGGCGCTGGTGAGCTGCCACCAGCCGAACGCCATCTGAATGGGCAGGAACACCAGCAACTTCGGATTCGGGCCGAAAGCCAGCAGGAGCGCGGCGTAAACGACCAGGGTGATCAGCAGCGGGGGAATGATCTCGTTGTCTAGGCTCCAGACACTCTTGCCGACACGTTCCAGCCGCACTTTCTCAAGATTCCACGCGCGCAGGAACGCGCCGGGAATTTCGCGCAGCGAGAACTTGTAGATGTTCTCACCCATGCGGGAGGTGGCGGGGTCCTCCGGGGTCGCCACGTCGCGATGATGACCCTTGTTGTGCTCGATGAAGAAGTGGCCATAGCCGACGACGGCCAGGACGATCTTGGCCATCCAGCGATCGAAGGGCTCCTTCTTGTGGCCGAGTTCGTGGCCGGTATTCAGCGCCAGCCCGTTGACGATGCCCAGCGAGAAAGCGAGAGCCACTACCCCCCACCACGCGATCGGCTGCGTCGCGATCCACCATGCACAGCCGACCAGCGAGGCATAGTGCACCGGAACGGTCAGCCAGGTGAGAACCCGGTAATACCTATCCGCCTCCAGGCGGGCCACTGCCGTTTCGGGGGGATTGTTCGGGTCCTTGCCGAACAGGACGTCGAAAGCCGGGATGACGCCGTACCAGACGAACAGCGTGAAGGCATAGAAGATGCTCCATCCCGTCAGGTGGACGAGATAAAGCCCGATGAGTGGTGCTGCCGGCCAAACGACCGACAATACCCATAGGTAGCGCTTCCTGTCGACATAGCGATCAGGCGTGCCATCACCCGGAAGGCTTCTAGCGATGGTGCTCATAGACATATCCTCTCGATGCGTGACGCACTTCCTGCGTCCTTAACTTTGGGCACATCGGGCCGCACTTTTCAGTCTTGGCCGCCCCGCGTCCCGGAGCAACCCAACTAAAGTGTGGTTTTGGATCGATCCGAATTTTGTATCGAATGAGCCTGAAGGCCAGGCTGGTCGCCTGTCGGTTAAACTACAGCGTTTCAGGAGAGAGAGCTTTCATGGGCAGAGCCGATGCACATGTCGTCATTCTGGGAGCGGGCCATGCGGGCGGAACCGCAGCAGCCCTCCTTCGCCAGTACGGATTCGAGGGCGCGATAACGCTCGTTGGCGAGGAATCCATCCCGCCCTACCATCGTCCGCCGCTTTCCAAGGCCTCGCTCAGAGCCGCATCGGGTGCAGCTCCGACGCTCCTGAAACCAACCGAATTCTACGAAACAGCCGGGGTACGACTCCGCCTGGGCATCCGCGCGGACAAGCTGGAGCGCCAGTCCAGGACGGTGACGCTCTCGACCGGCGAGGATCTGCAATACGACCATCTGGTTATCGCGACGGGCGCTCGCCCGATCAGGCTGCGGGTCGCAGGATCGGATCTGGACGGGGTGCTGGAATTAAGGACGGCGGGCGATGCCGAGCGGCTCAAAAAGGCCCTGAAGGCTGGCCAGCGCCTTGCTATAGTCGGCGGCGGCTATATCGGCCTGGAGGTGGCCGCATCCGCGCGAGCGCTCGGCGCGGACGTAACGGTGATCGAGCGCGAGCTGCGGCTGCTTGCCCGCGTAGCCTGTCGGGAGCTTTCCACCTTCTTCCACGACTGCCATGCGAGGCAAGGCGTCAACTTCGAGTTGGGTGCCACCGTGTCCGGGTTCGAGGGACAGGGTGGACACATAACCGGTGTGCACCTCGACGACGGTCGAACGATCGCTTGCGATGCCGCCCTTGTCGGCGTCGGCGCCGTCCCCAATGATGAAATCGCCCGGGATGCGGGGCTGGACACAGCCTCCGGCATCCTCGTCGATCTGGAAGCCCGCACGTCCGATCCGGCCATCTTCGCCATCGGTGACGTCGCCCGCCGACCAATCCCCCTTTATGCCCACGTGGCTCGTCTCGAGAGTGTGCCCAATGCGCTCGAACAGGCGAAACAGGCCGTCGGGGCCATTGTCGGCCGTCCCGCGCCGGTCCACGAGGTTCCGTGGCAGTGGTCCGACCAATATGACGTGAAGCTGCAGATCGCCGGCCAGGCGATCGATGTCGACCGCGTCCTGCGGCGCGGCGGCCCCTCTCCCGAGAGTTTCGCGATCTTCCATTTGAAGGGCGATCGGATCCAGTGCGTCGAGGCGATCAATTCGCCACAGGATTTCCTGGTTGGCAAGCAGTTCATCGGCGTGCGCGCGAGTATCGACCCCGACAAGCTGAGCGACGCCGCGATCCCCTTGAAGGAGGCCGTGATCTGATTCGTCCTGTTCGCCGGTCGACGGGAGCCGCAGATGCAGGGCGATCACATGTGATAGGAGCCTGGTTGTACCGCTGAGAAGCCGCCGGAGAACATGGCGGACCAAAGCAAGAGAGGAAGTCTGGAGATCATGGATGCTGTCAGCGAGCGGGTAGCGTTACTGGCGTCCGGATGCCTTGCGCGTCCGCGCCTCTTCATGGCCGATGAGGCGAGGCGCTGCCACCTCCTTCGCGCGCCCCCCGGCTATGGAAAGAGCGTTGCGATGGCCCAGATCTGGGAAGACCGCCGACAAGCCGGTGCCGTTGCAGCCTGGGCGTCGGCCAGGGAATGCGAATATGATTCCCGCCTGCTTACAGAGCGCATTCACGCCCAGATACTCGCAGCCGGCAGCGCCAGCGGCAAGGATGCCCCAACGCTGCTGGACACCGTCCCCCGAACGCTCCAGGGTCTCGCCGGCTGGCTACGAGAATCCACCGCGCGATCTAGCTCGGGTATCCTTCTCTGTCTTGACGACATTGGCTTCCATCCCGACCTCGCGGATGAGATCGAGGATTTCATGCTGGCTGCGCCGGCCGATGTCGAGATCGTGGCGGCAACGACCGCGGGCATCGGCTTTGCACGCATCGCCGCCCGGCGACAACTACGGGAAGTTCGAGCTGATGCGCTCGCGTTCACCTTCGATGAAGCAAAGGCGGTCGCGCGGGGGGAGCCTGGAACTCTCATCCCGGAACCGGACGTCCATACGCTCTGGAAACGCACGCAAGGTTGGGGGGAACCGCTATGCATCTTGTTGCAGGCCGCATCCACGGATGAAGCGACTGTCGGGCGTCTGGTCGTCGAGCGCGTCACCGGCCGGGATAGCGATCTGGATCGATATTTTCGCAGCGCCATATTGGCTAGTCTCCCGAGTGAGGTACGGGAGTTCTGCATTCGCGCCTCGATCCTGGGGCCGATCTCCGCCGACTATTTTAACCATGTGTTCGGCAGGAGTGATGGGGCCTACGTCATTGAAAAGCTGTCCGCTGAGCGCATGCTGCTCACCCCACTGGATAGAGCACAATCAGGTTATGAGTTTCACCCGCTGCTGCGCGAGTTTCTCGAGCACAGGTTTGCGGTAGAGCATCACGGTCCCAGGCCGGAACTGTTCGCCCGAGCTGCTCAATGGCAGAGGGAAAGCGGCCATAGCCGCGAAAGTATCAGCCTCTATCTGCGCGCCGGCGACAGGGATGCTGCAGCCGAAGTCGCGTCAACGAGCATGATGGACATCGCGCTGCGCCAGGGCGAGGTGGATCAGATCCAGCTATGGCGGCGCAGCTTCTCCGAGGCGGTCTCTGCCCCGACGATCATTCTCGGGTTGGTCTGGGCGCAGATTTTCAGTCACGACCAGAAGCACGCGGCCGCGTTGCTGTCGGAACTGCGCGCCGTCAGCGTCGGCCTTTCCGACGAAGCGGCCAGGCGGCAGATGGAATGGTGGTGCGATCTCATCGCCGCGATCGGCGAGGCGACCGCCGACAATCTGGAGGAAAGCAGGCGGCAATGCGAGTTATGGCTGAAGCTCCATGACGAGGCTGATCTCGTCTGCCGGGGCGCGATCCTCACATGCCTTTGCTTTATCGCGGCCAGCGAACGCCGGCCTGACGATCTCGCGAAACTGAGCGCTGAAGCCTCGTCGGTCAATACTGTCGCCAACCATCGCTACGCTCTCGGCTGGCTTCACAGCACCATGATCTTCAGCGAAATATCGAGGGGCAATATGCAGGCCGGCACCGACCTGCTTCGACGCGCGCGAAATGACGACAATGCCCAGATCAACGCCACGCCGTTCTCCGCCAATCTCCTTGATATGCTGGAACTCGAGCTACGATACGAGGCAAACCAGCTCGACGGGATCGCCGCGCGCGTCGATGACGTTCTGGATTTCGTGCGTCAGCACGGCGTGGTCGATTTCGTCTTTTCGGCCTTTCGGACCGCGGCAGCCATCGCCCATCGCGACGGCGACCGAAAGGGCGCCATCGAACTTTTTCAGGAAGTTCGCGTGATCGCCAGGGAATGCGCCTTTCCGCGGCTTGATGCGCTCGCGCGTCTTGCACTGGCGGATCTACTGGTCCTGGACGACGCGGGCGAGGCAAACGCTGTCTTGCCGGCGCAAAGCGAGCCCGTCTTCCAGACAACGCATGGCCCGTATCTGCGGGCGCTCAAGTCGCTGACCGAAGCTCGTATCGCATCGCGGCAGGCAAAATATCATCTGTGTGGCCGGCTTGCGAACGCCGCGCTGGATCATGCGCGCCGCAGCCAATCAAGCAGGCTGGAAATCTCGGCTCTGCTGTGTCTTGCCGGCGCCAACGCAGCAACGGAAAGGTCGGCGGCCGCCGAGCAACGCGTCGCGGACGCGGTTGATATCGCTGCGCGAAGCGGATGTTATCGCACGTTGCTCGATGAGCGTCAGTATCTGGAGGTGTTGGGGCCGGTATCGCTCCCGCTGCTCGATCTCATGCCAGATGAGCGAGAATTTGGTGGACGCGGCATCGCGCCGGGCGACCGTCCTTCCTACGCACCGATAGCCACCGACACCGTTCTTCTTACGAGAAAGGAACTCGCAATTCTGCACAGGATAAAGGAAGGACTGTCAAATCGCGATATCGCGGCCAGGCACCGCATTAGCGAAGATACCGTCAAATGGCACGTTCATAACATATTCTCCAAGTTGGAAGTCAGAAGCCGTGTCCAAGCGATTTTGAGGGCTGAGGATATGAGAATTTTAGAATAAGCCATATCTGTTCGGTCGATTATGGAAGACACGAATCGACTGCACCTTCACGCCACTTCTTACATTGCAGAATTTTATAGCGATCGAAACGTAGTGGATCGCCTGACAAACATCGTTTGTCGATCAATGCCGGCGCAAGAATTTGATTTCCCCGCGCAGACAAGTTCCGAGTGATTCTAAATAAGAGGACCCCGCAAGGGGGATTGACCGTGTCGTTCAGCATCCGACAGCTCCGCTTTGCACTTGCCGCAGCCGACCATAGCAGCCTTCATCGGGCCGCGCGGGCGCTCGGGGTGGAGGAGTCGACTCTGAGCCGCAACATCCTTCGGCTAGAGCGCGTAATCGGAGTGAAGCTGTTCATCCGCTCGCGCACCGGCGTGACGACCACGGTCGCCGGCCGCCAGTTCATGCCGCAGGCTCGCCATCTCGTCGCCAACTCCGACCGGCTGGTGGAGACGATGCGGCTCGCCGGCCAAGGGCGTGCCGGCGGGCTCGCGGTCGGCTTCAACGGCCCGATCTCCGCCGGGAACCTGCGGGCGACGCTGTTCGCCTGGCGGGACAGCAATCCCCAAGTGGATATTGAGGGCATCGAGGCCGAACGGCTGGCGCTGCTGGCGGGACTCGATGCCGGCGCCGTCGACCTCGCCATCATCCCCGGCGAGGCGAGCTATCAGGGCCTACGCCGCGCTGCGTTCTGGAGCGAGCGCCTCTTGGTCGCTCTGCCGGCTTCCCACCGCCTCGCGGAGCAGGAGAGTGTGAATTGGACAGACCTGCGCGACGAGACCTTTCTGCTCACGGTCGAAGATCCCGGCCCGGAGCTGCGCGACTTGGTGCTGGGCCATCTCGCCGCCTTCGGTATGAGCCCCAGAATCAGGATGCGTTGCGTCAGCCGCGAATGGATCATGAGCGTGCTAGGCGGCGGCATCGGTGTCACCATTACCTACGAGGGCGCATCGGGTGCCCAATATCCCGACGTCGTACTGCGCGAGGTTCACGATGCGCACGGCCGGACGCTGATCGGTTATTCGGCTTATTGGCGCAAAGCGAGCGACAATCCGGCGCTGAGGCGCTTCCTCACCTTTGTGCGCAATCGATATTCGCTGGCGTTCGAGATCGACTGATGGAAAGACCTTGTCGCTTTGTCTCCGATTTATTTTGACGAAGGAGAGGAACGATGAAGTTGAACGTCGTTATTATTTCATCATGGCGCTGATCGTTGGGTTCGGCGCGGGATTTGCGCTGCGGCCGGTGCTCGCGCCGATGGCCGCGCCCGCGACTGTTGCCGACACTGGGAGGATCGCGGCGACGAGCAGCGCCGGTGCGCGCAGCCAGCAGTATTTCGCCGCGCATATCGAGGAAGCTCGCCAGGTGGTGGCGGGATGTCAGTCCGGCTCGGTGCGCGGCGACGAGTGCTTCAACGCGGGCCAAGCCGTCATCGAGGCGGACGGCAGGGCGCGGTTCAACAAGTTCTTCGGTCACTGAGGAACCGGCCGGTTGGCCTGTCAGTCCACCCGCGTGCGTCGATGCCGCGCAAAGGCGCGGTCGGTCGCCATGAACCGGGCCAGCATCGGGGCAACGAGCTTCTCGGGCGGCATCGGCGGCTGTCCGGTCTCGGCCGCGAGCGCCGCCGCATAGGCGACGAGATCGCGGTGAAGCGCGGCGGGCAACTCCACCGTCAGCTTCACCGGCTTGTCGTCGGCGATCGGCCCCAGCCTGAGTTTGGCGGTCATTGGCCGCCTCCAGCGGGAGCCAATACAAGGTCGCGCGTCACGATCACACGGACCGGGAAACCGGGACGGATGGTGAGTGTGGGCTGGATGTTCAGCTCGTGCTCGACGACCTGCTGTCCGGCCTGGCTGAATCCGTTGGCGGCGCCGGCCCGGAGCGCCTGCGCCAGATTGTTCTCGCTCTGGCTGGTGCCGGCCTCGCTGCCGACGCTGAGCATAGTCGAGAGGAGCGCGGCCTTGAACAGCTTGCCCCAATGGTTGTTCACGCCATCCTCAAGCCCGGCATAGCCTGCGGCATCGGCGCCCGGCTGGCGCTCGAGCGCGATCGAACGGCCATCGGGAAAGATCAGCCTATCCCAAGCGAGCAACACGCGGCTCTGCCCGAACGAGACCGAGGAATCATAGGCACCGATCAACTTCGCGCCTTGCGGGATGAGCAGGATGCGCCCGGTGGGGCTGTCATAGATATTCTGCGTCACCTGGGCGGTGATCTGGCCGGGAAGATCGGAGCGGAGGCCGGTGATGAGCGCGGCCGCGATTACGCTGCCGGCCTGGACCACATAAGGCGACGGCGGCGCAGCCAGCCGCTCGGCGCTGACGGCGCGGCGGTCGCTATCGTCCTTGAGGAAGGCGCGCTTGGCCGCCTGACCGTTGGGGCTGGCGTCCTCGGACTGCGTGGCGGGCGTGGCGGCGGACACTGCACCTGTGGCCTGATCCGCGAGGGCGAGCGCGGGAGCCGAGGCCGGCGCGGGCTCGCCGCCGAGGAACAGCTTGCTGGTGCGCGCGGCGTCGCGCTCCTGAAGGACGCGCTGGCGCGCCTCGATGGCGGCATTCGCCTGCGCACCCTGACCGGGCGGGACCGTGCCCGGCGTCCCCAGCGCGGCCTCGCGGCGCTGCTCGGCAGACAGGATCGGCGGCCCGAGATCGCCGGGCAGCGCGGGGCCGAGCTTCGGGACATGCCCGTAATCCTTTGGCGCGGTGGCGATGACATCGGCGGTTGGCCGGTTCTCGGTGCTGTATAGCTCCTTGGCCTGGTGCTGTCCGGCCGGGCGCAGCGCGTAGATCAGCGAGCCGCCGATACCGAGGCCGGCGACCACGCCGACCGCCGCCAGCGCCTTTCGCGACAGCCGCATCACGCGCGGCGGGCTCCCGCGCAGCCGGAAGGCTTCGGATGGCGCCCCGGCAGCGGCCGGCGCCGCCGCGCTCGCCGGGGTCTCCGGCGTGGCCGGGCCTTGCTCGGCCCCGCTCATGACCGCCCCCGGCGCGTGCCGTCGGTGCGGGTGACGCGCACCTTCTGCTGGGACTTCTTGTCGCCCATGCGCAGTTCGGCAACGCCGAACAGCCGGTCCACCACCATGTAGCGGCCCTGGACGCGGTAGTTCACCAGCTCGCCGCCACCGGCCGGCCCAACCACGAACAGCGGCGGCATCTCGCCCTGCGCGATCCCGGCCGGAAACTCGATGAACACCTGTCGGCCGTCGTCGAAGGCGCGCAGCGGCTTCCACGGCGCATTGTCGCCGTCGATCGCATAGCGGAAGTTCAGCGCGGCGATGTCCACGCCGGCCGCCACCGGCGCGGCGCTGGCGGCCGCCGCATTGTCGCGCCGGAGCGCGATCAACCTGTCCTGCGGATAGGTCCACGAGACCGAGGCCATATAGGTCGCGGCTGTCGCGCGCAGTTCGAGGTGATAGGTGCGCCTGTCGGTGTTGATGACGAGGTTCGTGGTCAGGTCGGGGCGCGTGGGCTTCGCGAGGATATGGACGCGCTTCGTCGCGCCCGATCCGCTCTCGGTGTCGCCGATGACCCAGCGCACCGTGTCGCCGGCCGCGACGGGACCGGAGCCGGCGAGCTGCTCGCCCTCCTCCAGCGCGATGTCCGTCACCTCGCCCGGCGCGGTATAGACCTGATAGAGCGCGCCATCGGCATAGGGATATTGCTGGATGGCGTTGAGGAAGCCATCCTTGACCGGCTGCACGCGGGCGGCGGCATTGGCGACGCCGACGCGCTCCTTCGGATCGGCCGGCTCGGGAACGCGCGGCCCGGCCGTTACCGGCTTCAACTGACCCGGCAAGGGCAGCGGCTGCGGGATCGCCACCACCTCGACGGGCTTGGCCGGTTCGGGCTCGGACACGGCCTGAATGGCGGGCGTGGCATCATCATAGGAGATGGCGGGCGGTTTGGCGCCGGCGCCGGCGCAGCCGGCGAGCGCGGAGGCGGAGAGCAGCAGGACCGGGAGCGTAGCCCGGCGTGCATCAGGATGCGTCATCGGACAGCTCCTTCGACCAGTTGATGGCGTTGACGTAGATCCCGAGCGGATTCTTGCGGAGCGCGTCGGGGGTGGCGGGGGTCTGGATCACGATCGTCAGGATCGCCGACCAGCGCGTGGTGGAAGCGAGGCTCCCGTCCTGATAGTGCCGCTCGATCCAGGCAACGCGGAAGCTGTCGGGCGAGGCCCGGATCACGCTGGAGATGTCCACCGCGACCTGCACCTTGCCGATGCTGGCGAACGGGTCGTTGGATCGCGCATAGTCGTTGAGCGCGACCGCGCCCTTGTCGGTGGTGAAGTCATAGGCGCGAAGCCAGTTCTGGCGGACGACGATCGGATCGGCGGCGATGCCGCGCACCTCTTCGATGAAGCGCGCCAGATGGAATGCGATCTGGGGATCGGTCGGCTGATAGCCGTAATCGGCGGGGGCGATGGCCTGCGCCTGGCCGAGCCGATCGACCTGCACGACCCACGGCACGATCGAGCCGCTCGCCGACTCCCATACAAGGCCGGCGGCAAGCCCGCCCGACAGCGCCAGCGAAGCGAGGCAGGCGAGCCGCCAGTTCTTCGCCTGCACGCGGGCCGAGCCGATGCGGTCGTCCCAGACCTGCGCGGCACGCTGGTAGGGCGTCTCGGGCTCGGGCGTCTGCCCGTAGCGGATGGAGGGGCGTCGGAACATGCGGCTAGTCCTTCTCGCTGGTATCGACCGAAGCGCCGCCGCCGTGGCTGTCGCCGCCGCGCAGCGTGTGGGCGGCGACGCTCGCGCCGTGGCTCATCGTCTGGCGTTGTTTCATCGACTTCGCCCAGGCCGGCGGGCCGGACGTGCCGGATGGTTCCGGCGCGGCGGACGTGGCCGCTGGTGCGGAGGTCGCGGCGCGGCCGGATTGGTAGCTCTGCTTCATCGAGGCGGCGGCGCGGCGCAGCGGCGACATGGCGGCGCTTCCCGCCGCCTTGCCGACGCCGCCAAGGCCGCCGGCCACCGAAGCCGCGCCCGACTTGCCCGCCGATCCGGCCGAATAAGCGCCGGAGGCGGCGCCCGCGGCGCGGGCTCCGCCCGTCGCCATGCCGCCGATCGCGCCGGCTGCGGCCCCGGCCGCGAGGCGCGCACCGGCGACGCCGCCCATGATCGCGCCGCCGGCCGCGAGCGCCGTTCCGGCGGCCGCACCGGCTCCGAGCGCCGGACCGCCCGAAACGATGCCGTTGGCGATGCCGGGACCGAAGATGGAGAGGCCAAGCAGTGCCAGCGCCGCGAGTGCGATCGCCATCACGGTTTGGGCGTTCGGCGTCGCCCCGAGACCCGTGGGGGTGAACTGGCTGAACAAGGTGGTGCCGATGCCGGTGATGACGGCCAGCACCAGCACCTTGATGCCGGTCGAGACGATGTGGCCCAGCACCTTCTCGGCCATGAAGGCGGTGCGATGCCAGAAGGCGAACGGCAGCAGCACGAAGCCGGCGAGCGTCACCAGCTTGAACTCGATGATCGTGATGAAGACCTGCACCGCCATCACGAAGAAGGCGAGCACGACGATCACCCAAGCGAGCATCAGGACGATGATGGCCGCAAGATTGGCGAAGACCGCCCAGATGCTGCCGTATTCCTTGGTCGCATCGACCAACGGCTGGGCGGCGGTCAAGCCGGCCGCGGCGATGCTGCCCGGCTTCATGAAGTCGGCGAGCGCCATGCCGCCGCCACTGGCCTTGAGCCCCAGCCCGGCAAAGCTCTGGAAGACAATTGTGGCCAGGTTCGAGAAATTGCCGATGATGAAGGCGAACACGCCGATGTAGAGGGTTTTCTTGATGAGGCGCTGCAATACGTCCTCGTCCGCGCCCCAGGCCCAGAACAGACCCGCGATGGTCACGTCGATCACGATCAGCGTCGAAGAGAGGAAGCCGACCTCGCTCCCGAGCAACCCGAAGCCGCTGTCGATGTAGCGCGTGAAGGTGTCGAGGAAGGTGTCGATGACGCCGGTATTCATGGCCGTGCTCCCGTCTTAATGGGGAGCGCCGCCGCGTCCTGCGGCTCGCCCTGTCCCTGCGCTGCGACCTGATCCGCTGTGCCGACCGTCTCGGCGGACGGGTCGTTCTGGCCAAAGAAGCGACGGCGGTTCGCCGCCCACGCCGCCTCACACCCCGCATCGGGCATGGTGAGCGTGGCGCAGCGGTCCAGCTCGCGCGCGAGCGGATCGGAGGCCGCGGCGACAGGCGGTGCGTTCATGTCCGCCGGAGCAGGCTGGTCCCGCTTCGTCGTGCCGACGATCACCACCGCCATCATCATGCCGGCGAGCGCCGCGACGCCCGCGATCTTGAGGTTGCGCGAGGGCATCGGTCGTCAGTTGCCGTTGTCGAAGAAGCGGCTGAACCGCTCGCGGCCGTCCGCCTCGATCTGCGTCTGGCGGGCCATTTCCAGCGCCTGCGCGCGCGACTGCGCAGCGGCCAGCGCGGTCAGGTCGGCGATCTGCTGTGACTGGAGCGCGAGAAGCTGATTGCCTGCCTGTGCCGCCTGGAGCGCGCCGGTCGCCGACTGGCTGGCGGAAACCAGGCCGTTCATGCTGGTGCGGGCGCCGTCGATATTGCCGACGACGCCGGCCTGAACCCTCATCGTATCCTGAAACGCGGCGACGCTGGTTTTCCAGCTCTCCTGCGCGTTGGCGACCATCTGCGCGTCGGAGGTCGAGGCGGTGGCGCCATTGTAGCGGGTGGTGAACGCCTGATCGATCGACTGGACGCTGTAGGCGATGCGCTGGGCGTTGTTGAGCAACTGCTGGGTGCGCTGGATTTGCGCCTGCAAGGTCGCCAGCGTGCTGTATGGCAGCGAAGCGAGGTTCTTCGCCTGATTGATCAGCGAGGTGGCCTGGTTCTCGATCTGCTGGATCTGGTTGTTGATCTGTTGCAGCTCGCGCGCGGCGGTGAGCACGTTCTGGGCGTAGTTGGTCGGATCGAACACGATGCCGCTGCCGAATTGCGCGTAGGCCGGCATGGGCATCAAGGCCGGGGCGACGGCCGTTGCAGCGAGAACGCCTGCCATCAGGGCGCGGCGGATCGGCGAAGATTTCATGGTTCGATCTCCATGTCAGGCATGAGGGGAAGTTCAGGCTGGCGCTCCCGCGCCTCGTGCGGATCGGCGGGCGCGAAGGCGGGCAGCAGGTCCGCCGCCCAGGCGACGCCGCGCTCGCGCAGCCACGCGGCGGCGAAGCCATCGTGGCCGTGACGGTCGATCAACTCGGCGATCAGGCGCTGATCGGTCTTCGAGGAGGCCGCCGCGAAGGCCAGCGCCACCTCGCCCAGCCCCAGCTCGAACAGCCGGTTGCCGCGCGCCGACTGGCAGTAATAATCCCGCTTGGGGGTCGCCCGCGCGATGATCTCGATCTGGCGGTCGTTGAGGCCGAAACGGCGATAGACGGCGGTGATTTGCGGCTCGGCGGCGCGCTCGTTGGGCAGGAAGATGCGCGTCAGGCAGCTCTCGATGATGGCCGGCGCGATGGCCGAAGTCTCGATGTCAGCGAGGCTCTGCGTGGCGAAGACGACGCTGGCGTTCTTTTTCCTGAGCGTCTTGAGCCATTCGCGGAGCTGCGCCGCGAACTCCGGGCTATCCAGGACCAGCCAGCCCTCGTCGATGATGATGAGCGTCGGCGAGCCGTCCAGCCGGCCCTCGATGCGGTGGAACAGATAGGCGAGCACCGCCGCGGCCGATCCGGCGCCGACCAGGCCCTCGGTCTCGAACGCCTGCACCCTGGCCTCGCCCAGCCGTTCGGTCTCGCCGTCGAGCAGGCGGCCCCACGGCCCGCCGACGCAATAAGGCGCCAGCGCCTGCTTGAGCTGCTGGCTCTGCAAGAGCACCGCAAGGCCGGTCAGGGTGCGCTCGGGCGCCGGCGCGCTGGCGAGCGAGCCGAGGGCCGACCAGATATGCTCCTTGGCCTGCGGGTCGATGGTGACGCCTTCGCGGGCGAGGATCGCGGCCAGCCATTCGGAAGCCCAGGTTCGCTCTGCGGGATCGTCGATGCGGGCGAGCGGCTGGAGCTGCACGCCCGTCTCGCTCTCGTCGGAGAGGCCGCCGCCGAGATCCTGCCAGTCGCCGCCCATCGCCAGCGCGGCCGCGCGGATCGAGCCGCCGAAGTCGAAGGCGAAGACTTGCGAGTCCGGGTAGCGGCGGAACTGCATCGCCATGAGCGCGAGCAGCACCGACTTGCCAGCACCTGTCGGCCCGACGATGATTTCGTGGCCGACATCGCCGACGTGAAGGGAAAACCGGAACGGGGTCGAGCCTTCGGTCCGTGCATAGAGCAACGGGGGCTGTCCGAAATGCTCGTCCCGTTCCGGCCCCGCCCATACCGCTGACAGGGGGATCAGGTGGGCGAGATTGAGCGTCGAGACCGGCGGTTGCCGGACGTTGGCATAGACGTGGCCCGGAAGACTCCCCAGCCATGCCTCGATCGCGTTCATGCCTTCGGGGATCACGGTGAAGTCGCGGCCCTGAATGACCTTCTCGACGAGCCGCAGCTTCTCGGATGCCACCGCCGGGTCGCGGTCCCACACCGTCACGCTGGCGGTGACGAGGGCGAGGCCCGCATAGTCGGCGCCCAGCTCCTGCAAGGCGGTGTCGGCGTCGGCGGCCTTGTTCGAGGCGTCGCTGTCCATCAGAACCGACGCCTCGTTGGTCATGACTTCCTTGAGGATCGCCGCGACCGACTTGCGCTTGGCGAACCATTGCCGCCTTATCTTCGTAAGCAGCTTGGTCGCGTCGGTCTTGTCGAGCATGATCGCGCGAGTTGCCCAGCGATACTCGAACGCCATCCGGTTCAGCTCGTCGAGCAGGCCGGGAAAGGTCACACTCGGGAAGCCGATGATGGTGAGCGTTCGGAGGTGATGATCGCCCAGCTTCGGTTCGAGGCCGCCGGTCAGCGGCTCGTCGGCGAGCAGCGCATCGAGATGGATCGGCGTCTCCGGCACGCGGACGCGCTGGCGCCGGGTCGAGATGGTGCTGTGCAGGTAGGTCAGCGTCTCGGCGTCATCGAGCCAGCGGACTTCGGGGACGAAACCTTCAACCAGATGGAGCACGCGGTCGCTGCGGTCGATGAAGCCCTTGAGCAGCTCCCAGGGATCGACGCCGCTGCCTGAGCGGCCCTCGTAAAGCCAGCCTTCGGCGCGCGCCGCGTCCTCGGCCGGCGGCATCCAGGCGAGCGTCAGATAGTAGCGGCTCTCGAAATGCGTGCCTTCCTCGCGGAACTGTTCGCGCCGCTCCATGTCCACCAGCGCCGAGGCCGGATCGGGAAACTCCGAATCCGGGTAGGCGAGCGCGGGCGCGCGCTGCGCCTCGACGAAGATCGCCCAGCCCGAACCGAGCCGGCGCAGCGCGTTGTTTAGCCGCGCCGTGGTCGCGACCAGCTCGGCGGGCGTCGCGCTGTCGAGATCGGGACCGCGAAAGCGCGCCGTGCGCTGGAACGATCCGTCCTTGTTGAGCACCGCCCCTCCGCCGACCAGCGCCGCCCAGGGCAGGAAGTCGGCGAGGTGCGCGGCGCCGCTGCGATATTCGCGCAAGCTCATCATCGGGCCGCCCTCACACCCGGAGCCAGGTCGGATAGCGGAGGTGGCGTCGCGCCACGTCCACGAACTGCGGATCGCGGCGCGCCGACCACACGCCGACCGCATGGCCGGCCGCCCAGAGGACGAGGCCCGCGATCCAGAGGCGCAGGCCAAGGCCAAGCGCGCCCGCGAGCGTCCCGTTGAGGATCGCGAGGCTGCGCGGCGCGCCGCCGAGCAGGATCGGCTCGGTCAGCGCGCGATGCACCGGCGCGATGAAGCCGGCGACGGGTTCGCCGATGTCCCCCGCCAGCGCCATCAGACCAGCGCCCCGCCGCTGAACGAGAAGAAGCTGAGGAAGAAGCTCGACGCGGCGAACGCGATCGACAGGCCGAACACGATCTGGATCAGGCGGCGGAAGCCGCCGCTGGTGTCGCCGAATGCGAGGCTCAGGCCGGTGACGATAATGATGATGACCGCGACGATCTTGGCGACCGGCCCCTGGATCGATTCGAGGATCGAATTGAGCGGCGTCTCCCACGGCATCGACGAGCCCGAGGCATAAGCGGGAGCGGAAATCGCGAGTGCGACGGCGCTGGCCGAGGCGGCAAGCATGGCGCGGCGTGCGCCATGCCGAAGGGCATGGATCATGGCAGGTCTCCCGGTTGGGTTTGGACAAAAGGCGTGAGGCGGTAGTCGCCGGTTGCGGGGTCGAGCCCCTCGACGCGGGCCAGCTCGGCGAGCCGGCGGCCAGCGCCGTCGCGGACCAGCACCGCGATCAGGTCGATGGTCTCGGCGAGCAGCGCGCGCGGGACCGTGACGACGGCCTCCTGGATAAGCTGTTCCATCCGGCGCAGCGCGCCGAGCGCGGTGCCGGCATGGATGGTGCCGATCCCGCCGGGATGGCCGGTGCCCCAGGCTTTGAGGAGGTCGAGCGCCTCGGCGCCCCGCACCTCCCCGATCGGGATGCGGTCGGGGCGCAGGCGAAGCGACGAGCGGACGAGATCAGAGAGCGAGACCACGCCGTCGCGCGTCCGCATGGCGACGAGGTTGGGTGCGGCGCATTGCAGCTCGCGCGTGTCCTCGATCAGCACGATCCGATCGGTGGTCCGCGCGACTTCCGCGAGCAGCGCGTTGACCAGCGTGGTCTTGCCGGTGCCGGTGCCGCCGGCCACTAGAATGTTGGCGTGGTCCGCCACGCCGGCGCGCAGCGCCCCGGCTTGCGCGCCCGACATGATCCCAGCCGCCGCATAGTCGTCGAGCGTGAACACGGCGACGGCGGGCTTGCGGATCGCGAAGGCCGGAGCCGCGACGACGGGCGGCAGCAATCCCTCGAACCGTTCGCCGCCTTCCGGCAGCTCGGCGGATACGCGCGGGCTTCGCGCGTGAACCTCGACGCCGACATGATGGGCGACCAGGCGGACGATCCGCTCGCCATCGGCGGCGGCAAGCATCATGCCGGTGTCGGAGATGCCCTGACCCAGCCGATCGACCCACAGGCGGCCGTCCGGGTTCAGCATCACCTCGATGACGGTCGCATCGTCCAGCCACGCCGCGATGGACGGTCCCAGCGCCGTGCGCAGCATTCGCGCGCCGCGTGCCCTGGCTTCGGAACGGATCGGCTGGACGGTCAAGCAACGGCCCCTGATTTGAGCCGAGCGAACCGCCGCTCGACCTCAGGGGCACATCAAGAGAACCGCAAAAGCAGTGGGAGCAACACTTATGTCGAGGCGTAGTAGAGGCGGCGGCAGATAAGTGTCGAAGGCGGAATCAAGGTCGCCCGGCCAGAACTCCAATCGTCACGATGGCGCTCAATTTCAGCCGACAGGGATGCCGAGCGAGGCTTCCAGCCTTCGAGTCGGCGTTCACGTCACATGACCGCTTCAGTCGGATTCGATCCGGTCCAGGATCGACGCGATTTCCTCCCAAGACCGACGATTGCAGTTCGGCACGCTCAGCATTTCGCGCTCGAACTCAGCACGATCGGAGCGCAGGAAGTCGCTTACGGTGTGGAAGCCGCAGTTCATGAGCACATTGTAGGTGCGCCAGCTCCACGGAAGATCGCTGATCTTGGTGGAAGCCTTAATTTTCGTCTCCACGGGCGACGTTGGCGAAAGCCTGCAAGGCTCGTCACGAACCGCATTATGAACGAGCTGCCCCGCCCGGCTCGCGCTCACGCCTAATGTCTCGCCGATTTCCCGCAGGGTCATGCCCGAGCGGCGCATCGCCAGAGCCTCTGCTCGGCGTTGTCTTGCGTCAGTCCCGGAATCGACGTCTGCCATCGGGACGCCATAGTCGATCGCTCCGGCTCCGTCTCGACGGTCCCGACTTATCGCCATATTCGGCCGGCATTATAGGGCGGTCTCCTTGTCACTCCCTCGCTCGACATCCTCGCCGATCTCGTCGAGCAGACTCTTGCCGCTGGCGTAACGTCGCCCGAGCGTCTCGACGAACCCCTCGTAGCGTTTGCGCCCTTTCACCTGGGCGGCCGCCTGATCCTCGTCGGGAAGCGGCGGTGTGACCGACAGCCAGAAGCGCACGAATAGCGCCAATGCCTCGGTGGCAAGGCCGGTATTGCGTTCGAGCCGCTGGACCTGACGGGTCAGCCGATCGAGCCGGCGCGCGAAGGCGGCTTCGAGCCGGTCGGACCCATCCGGCGACAGATACGACGCCACCGCCGCTTCGACGATCGCCGAGCGCGAGATGCGCCGCCGGATCGCCAGTTCGTCCACCTGACGGGCCAGCTCCGGCGGGAAATAGACGTTGAGCCTCACGCGCATCGTTCGCTCCTACAGATCGAGGCCATCACCGGGATCGAGCGACGCCTGGCGTGCAATCCCGCGCATCTGCTGGCGTCGGGCGGCCGCCTGCCGCGCCGCATCCTCCGGCTCGTCATCGACGACCGAGAACTCCTGCGCGGGCGACCGCGTGTCGGTCGTTTCCTTCACGATGGCGACATGATCGGGCAGCTCGGGTTCACGCCGCAGCCCGCCATTGGCGGCATCCTCCTGTTCGCGGGCGATGCGGGCGAGCGCCTGTTCGTCGGCCTGCGCGACGCGGCCGGTCCAGTCGTCTGCGCGCGGCGCCGAAGGTTCCGGCTCCGGCGGCGGCGTGATCCGCGCCATGAACCGCGCATCCTGATAATAGCGCGCCTTCTTGGCCCGCACCGGATGGACACCTGCGACCATGACGATCTCGTCGTCCGGTGGAAGCTGCATGACCTCTCCGGGGGTGAGAAGCTGGCGGGCCGTCTCGGAGCGCGATACCATGAGATGTCCGAGCCACGGCGAGAGGCGATGCCCTGCATAGTTCTTCATCGCCCGCATCTCGGTCGCGGTGCCGAGCGCATCCGAAACCCGCTTGGCGGTCCGCTCGTCATTCGTGGCGAAGCTGACGCGGACATGGCAGTTGTCGAGGATCGCGTTGTTCGGGCCGTAGGCTTTCTCGATCTGGTTGAGCGACTGCGCGATCAGGAACGCCTTGAGCCCGTAGCCCGCCATGAATGCCAGCGCGCTTTCGAAGAAGTCGAGCCTGCCGAGTGCCGGAAACTCGTCGAGCATAAGCAGCACGCGATGGCGGTTGCCCTTCGGGTTCAGTTCCTCGGTGAGCCTGCGGCCGATCTGGTTGAGGATCAGGCGGATAAGCGGCTTGGTCCGGCTGATGTCGCTCGGCGGCACGACGAGGAAGAGCGTCACCGGCCGGTCGCCTTTGACAAGATCCGCTATGCGCCACTGGCAAGTGCGGGTGACGGCGGCCACCACCGGATCGCGATAAAGGCCGAGGAACGACATGGCGGTGGACAGCACGCCTGAGCGTTCGTTGTCGCTCTTGTTGAGCAGTTCGCGCGCGGCGCTGGCGATCACGGGATGAACGCCCGCCTCGCCGAGATGTGGCGTCGCCATCATCGCGGCCAGTGTCTGCTCGATCGTGCGGCCCGGATCGGAGAGGAAGGCGGCGACGCCCGCCAGCGTCTTGTCGGGCTCGGCGTAGAGGACGTGGAGGATCGCGCCGACCAGCAGCGCATGGCTGGTCTTCTCCCAGTGATTTCGCTTCTCCAACGACCCTTCCGGGTCGACCAGCACGTCGGCGACGTTCTGCACGTCGCGCACCTCCCACTCGCCGCGCCGCACCTCCAGCAGCGGATTGTAGGCGGCGGAACCTGCGTTGGTGGGATCGAACAGCAGCACCCGACCGTGCTGCGACCGAAACCCGGCGGTGAGCGTCCAGTTCTCCCCCTTGATGTCGTGGACGATCGCCGAGCCCGGCCAGGTCAGCAACGAGGGCACGACAAGGCCGACGCCCTTGCCGCTGCGGGTCGGCGCGAAGCACAGCACATGCTCGGGGCCGTCATGGCGCAGATAATGGATGCCGAGCTTGCCCAGCATCACGCCATCCTCACCCAGCAGCCCGGCGGTCCTGATCTCGCGCAGCGTCGCCCAGCGGGCCGAACCGTAGGTCTCGGCATTCTTCGCCTCGCGCGCGCGCCAGACTGACATGGTGATGGCGACGATGATCGCGACGAAACTGCCGGAGGCGGCGATCAGCGCCCCCTTCTCGAAGATCGTCGGCGCATAAGCATCGAAGGCGAACCACCACCAGAAGAAAGCCGGTGGCAGATAGACCGGATACCCCAGCACCATGAACCATGGCCGGCCGAGTTCGGGCTGCCAGGCGAGCGCGGCCGCCGTCCATTGCGTCGCGCTCCAGATCGAGACCAGCACGATCAGGAACACCGCGGCGATCTGGCCCCAAAGGATTTTGGTGGCAGGCATAACGACTCCTTTCAAAGCTAGAGACCGAGGCCGCGCTTGCGGCCGAGCGACCAGTCGATGCCGCCCCCGTCGCGCACGACGCCCGCGACCTGACGCCCAAGCTGTCGTTCGAGGCCCGGCGACCAGGGCACGAGGCTGAACCCGAGGCCCCCATCACCACCAAGGCTCTCGATCATGGCGAAGCGGCCGGAAGCGAGCGTCAGGCGCTGGCGGTATTCCCCCGCCACCTTCACGCCTGTCGCGACCGGCCGGTATGTGCGCCCGGTCCTGCCGGCGATCTCGGCGCCCGCCGCGTCCAGTTCACGGCGGCGGAGCGTATCGAGCAGACCACGCTCGAACACGATGCGCTCGCCGTAGCGACGGGCCAGCCCCTCGCGGACCAGATGATCGGCACGACTGTCCATCGCCCGTTTCACCTCCGCGCCGAAGCCCGCGTCAGCAATGCCGGCACCGCGCTCGATCAGCCGATGATCGAGCCACGTCGCGCCCCGCGCCCCCGCCTGGGCGGTGAGATCGAGATCGGAACGGGTGGCGAGGACCAGCGTCGGCGCCGGCGCGTTCGGCCGGCTTATGGCGCGCAGCTCGACGATGCCGCCGATCGGCGCACTGTGCTCCAGCGCTTCAAGGCCGGGGAAGCGGACATGGTGAGTGCGCCCGTCCGTGCCGTCGATCACGGCATAGGCGGTGCCGGCAACCTCGTCGTGCAGTCCCTTGTCGAGTAGTCGGCCGACGATCGGGCGGGCGGGCGTGGCGCTCACGATCTCGTAGCTGTCGAGCGGGCGCTGCTGGCCATGGTCCTGAAGGGCCTTGCCCATCGTGCGGATGATGTCGCCGCGCGTGCCCAGCTCGCGCAGCCTGGCTTGCGCATCCGGCGCCATCGCCCACTGGCCAGGTTCGGCCTCCGTCGCGAGGCCCATCGTTTCGAGATGCTGGAGGCGGCCGACCATCAGGCGCCGGATGCGCGGATCGTCGGGGCCGGCCCGGTCGGGCCGTAAGTCGATGATGCCCAGCTCGTCGGCGGAACGCCCGATCTCGGTATCGAGCCGGGTCCAGCGCTCCGCCGTCACCTCGCGTTCCAGCCCGCGCTCGATCTCGTGCTCGGGCTTCGGCCCCAACTCCGCGAACGCCAATTCCTCGGCACGCGAACGCAGGTTGTGGCTGATGTATTCGCGGGACATGCGCAGGTCCGCGCCCTGGTCGTCCACGCCGCGCACCAGCAGATGGACATGCGGGTTGTCGGTGTTCCAGTGATCGACCGCCACCCATTCAAGCCGGGTGCCGAGATCGACTTCCATCTGGCGGACGAGATCGCGGGTATATTCGCGCAGGTCCGAAAGCTCGGTCGCGTCTTCGGGCGAGACGATGATCCTGAAATGATGCCGGTCATCCTTGCATCGCTCGGCGAAGGCGCGATCATCGGCGCGATCGGTGTCGGCACCGAACATATGGGCCGGCGATCCCTCGCGGGTGACACCCTCACGCTTGAGGTAAGCCAGATGCGCGGAGAGCGGCGCCATCCGCCCGCGCTGGACAACCGGCAGCACCTTGACGGCGACCCGCCGGCTCGGGGCGAACAGACGGCTGCGCGCAAACGCGGTCCGGCCCCGGCCGAAATTCGATTGCCCCCGCCGGGCGGTGGCGGACCAGCCGTGGCGACGGCCCATGCCCGACTTGGCGGCGGCGCGCAGCACCTCGGCCACCAGGCCGCGCGCGTTGCGCGAGGCCGATACGCTACGCCGGACCTTGCCCGGCCGGATGCGGAACTCGCCGTCCTCGCTCACGGCAGCACCGTTTTCCGGCCGGATTGGCCGGTGGCACTGCGACTTCCTTTGAAATCCTTAGCCTTTTTCTTCCGAGCGGCACGCTCGCCGACCGACGCACCCGCGCCAAATCGCTGAAAGACAAGGGCTTTCAGCGATTTTGGGGTGCGGCTTGTATCTTGCCCTCGTCCCCTCCGACTTCTTCCTGCCCCTTCGCCCTTCAAACCGAGGGGGGCAAACGATCGAAGGAGGCCGCCGGTCATTGCGGTCGGCCCGCGCGGGCGCGGGGAACGAACAGCGTGTCGGCCGGAGCAGCTTCACGCTGCGGAACGGCCTGCGAGCTGTCGGTCGCGGGGCTGACAGACGGCGGCTCAGGCGCCGATGCGGACGCCGTGAACCCGCCACCGGACTGGACGCCGGACATCGCATCCTGCGCACTCGCCACGCGCACGAACAGCGCGGCGCGACGCCAGGCCAACGGATCGGGAAGCGACGCGGCGGCAAGCCGAGTATCGCCGCCCCCGCCCGTGATCGACGCCAGCCTTCCGAGATAGGCGCGGGTTTCAGCGGGCAGTGGACGGCCGCGCGACAGGTAATCGTCGGTGCGTCCGGTCCCGGCGTTATAGGCTGCGAGCATCGCGGTGGCATCGCCGTAGCGGTCGTGCATCTCGCGCAGATAAGCCGTCCCCGCCATGATGTTGTCGCGCACGTCGAAGGGGTCGGCGCCGAACCCGTAGCGTGCGCGCAGACGGCCCCAAGTCGCGGGCATGATCTGCATCAGCCCCATCGCGCCGGCCGTCGAAACCGCGCGCGCGTCGCCGTTGCTCTCGACGCGCATCACGGCCCAAATCCACGCCTCGGGAATGCCGAACCGCCGCGCGGCGTCGGCGACATATCCGGCATAGGGATGATGGGCCGGCGCGCGATCGGCGGAGACATCCTGCGCCGATGCCGCGACCGGCCCGACGCCGGGCAAAAACAGCAGGATCGTCAGCGCCAGAGCCGATCCGACTCCGCTTCTACGCCAACCTGCCAGCGTGCTCGCTGCGGTAAAGGGTGCGCGCAGAGCGCCGGCCGTTGACCGCCCTTGACCTTCGCTGCGCGCGCCGGCCGACCCGCGACCGAGCGGGACGAAGGGATGAGACGGTTTTCCCGCGAACCAGGGGATGATCGAGACGCGCACCGCTTCAATCCTCCTCGCGGCGCTTTTGCGGCCGGTTCCAGCGCAGCGCCCAGGCGCTATCCTCATCGCCGATGCGAAACAGCGCGGCGCGGATCGGCTGCGAGAAGCCGGGATCGTCGAGGCGCAGCGAGACGTAGTCGCCAGCGCGCTCGCCGGTCTCGTTCCAGCCTGCGCCCACCTCCGGGCCATTGTCGGTCTTGCCAAGATGGACACGCCAGTCGGGCGCGTTCTCGCCGTCCTGCGGCTCTGCCGGAACGATGCGGAGCGCCACGTCGAGCGTCATCGTCTCGATCCGGCCCTGAAAACCTTTGGGGGTGCGGGTGAACATGCCGATTTGCATGGGATGGTCCTTTCAGTTGGCGGCTAGGTGCGGGGTTCACGGCTCCAGCCGCGCCACGTCAGCGGCGCGCCGGGGGCATCGCGGGTGAGGATCGGGATTGCGCGGCCGATCACGGTTGAGGCCGGCAGCGAGCCGAAATACCGGCCGTCCAGGCTGTCGGGGACGGCAGGATTGAGCAGCAGCAGTTCGCCGGTCGCCAGTGTGCGACAGCCCTGCCAGACGGGCAGTGGACGGCCGAGCCGGTCGCGCTTGCGCGCAACAGCGACGGGCCGCCGATCGACGCTCACGCTGTCGCCCAGCCGGCAGATGCGCTGTCCTGCCTTGCCGGCGACATGCTTCAGCAGCGGCACGCCTTCGCCCAGGTAATGGCGCTCGGCCATCCAGCGCGCGAGACGCTGGGGCGGCGTGACGGCGACCAGCGCGCCGGGCGGCGGGTCGCGCTCGGGCTCGATCCGGTAGAGCCCGAGCGGCGCGCTGGCGCTGGCGTTCCACAGCACGCGCGGCACGGGATGAATGGCGGCGATCGCAGCGAAAGCAGCCGTGAACCCGGTTGCGGCAGCGACAGTGGCGCGGACATAGAAGCGGCGCGTCATCCCTCGATCTCCCGGCGCTTCAGCCAGGCGTGATGGCGCTCAAGCGTGTAGAGACGCGGCGCTTGTCCGGCGGCGATGCGGTTGGCGACGTGCCGCCAATGGTCGGGCGCGGCGTCGCAGGGATCGACGCCCGCGGCCTCGGTCGCGTCGATCGCCGCGAGCACTTGGCTGACCTTCGGCCAACCCTCGATCTTGAGCAGGATGTCGCCGCCCGGCCGCACGAAGGGCAGCGTCGTGAACGCCTCGCCCGCGCCGACCGCGCGCACGATATCGATGCGCGAGCTGACCGTGCCGTAGTCGTTCGCCGCCCAGCGGACGAAAGCGAAGATCGCGCCGGGGCGAAAGCGGACGATGCGGCGTCGGCGGTCGACAATCTCGTCCGCCGCGACGCGGCCGAACCTGATCCAGTGCTCGATCCGCTTTTCGATCCACGTCAGCTCGACGCAGGTCATGTCGTCATCGGACGGCTGGCGGTGGCGCATGGGTGACGGAGGGACGTTCATCGCCGGCTCCGGGCGATGGCGGAGTCCGCGCGCGGCATGAGATCGTCCTGCCCCGGATCGGAGGTCGAATGCTTGATGCCGATGTCGGCCCAGGCGCGCAGGTCATCGACCGAATAGACGACGCGGCCGCCGATCCGGCGGTAGGCCGGGCCGGTGCCGAAATAGCGGTGCTTCTCAAGGGTCCGGCCCGAGAGGCCGAGAAAGCGCGCGGCTTCGGGCGTTCGCAGGAAGCGGGGCGGCAAATTGGTGGGCGTATCGGACAAATGATGGCTCCTGCGGGCGGTGGCGGCAGGAGGCGTAATTGTCAGAAGGGAGGCGGCCAGGTGGGGTATGAAGATGTGCGGCTGCACGGATGCGACCACCCCCGCCAGGGCAGGCCCGCAAAGATCTGTCAGCGGATACGGAGCAGCTTGCGATAGTCGCCGTTCATCATTGCGATGCCGTCGCGGACCAGGCGCACGACGAACGAACGTGAGGCCGACATCTTCCAGTCGCTCGCCGATAGCCGGATCGCATCGTCGCGGCCCAGTTCGGCAGCGATCTCGCGGTAGGTCGCGCCGGAGTCGCGTAGGTCGAGCGCGCAGAGCATCAGGTCGAGCCGGACAAGCCGATAGGCGGTGAGCGGCCAACCGCGCGGCAGTGGCCCTGGCGCTCGCCCGAGCAGCCGGCGGTGGAAACGCAGCAGGCTCGCGATGCGGGTGATGAAATCCTTGTCGAGCGGGATGACGGCGGCGAGCGGCTGACCGGGCGTCGGCGCGCGGAACCAAAGCCGATGCTCGCCCGCAGCGTCGGCGACGATGACATGGCGTCCGTCGATCCCGGCGAGGTCGGCAAGCAGCGCACCCAGCGCGCGCGGATCGACCGGGGCTGCTGCCTCAAATCCCTCCGGTGCGGCGTCCAGAATGACCGTGACGGCGGTCAGTTCGGGGCGCCAGGCGACCGGCTCCGACAGGTCATCCGGCGCCGTCGCGAAAGGACAACCCCCAGCGCCGCGCGAATGCCGCCTCGGCGGTGTTCCTCGCGACGGCGCCGCTCGCGATGCTTTGCTGCATCTGCGCATGTTCGGCGCGGTAGGTGTGGTTCCTTCGCAGGAATTCGGCAGCTAGATCGGCGCGCCCGAGCGCGCCGGATAGACCATCGGCGCGCCGCTGGCGACGCCGTGGCGGCGTCGGCATGGCATCCTCCCATGTGCGTATCGCACATACTTCAGGGGTGTCATGATGGCGTCGTGATCGCCCCCAGATAGCGCAAAGGTTGCGCTCAGCCATGCCTGTCGCGCGGCGGGACTGACGACTTAATCGCACCAAATCGGACGAAATATTAACGATTTAACGGCGGTTCCGCACCTAGCAGATGTGCATATCCGACCTCTGTCATCCACCTTGCGCGCGCGAGGTGGCTCGCGTGCACCGCCTTCGCCCGTTCGGGTTCGATTGCGGCATCGATACCGAAAATCTCGGCAGCGACGGTGCGCCAGTCTGCGCCCCCATCCTCGGCATCGAGCAGGCGCAGATAGTCCTGCGCATGGCTTTCGTCATACGCCGTCACCTTTGCAGCCTCCGGCGCCTGATCCTTGAACTGGCATCTGCTCATGGCGTTGGTCCCGCCCCGTTAGCCAATCTAGCCGAAATACACCGCCGGGCTATGCGCAAGTCCTGCATCGTTGAATGCACTAATGGCAGAGATAGCGCGCACCAATCAGTGAATACACCTTATATGGGATAAACCGAATAAGTTGTATCGTCCAGTTTGCCGCGCATGGACATGCGGCGCCTCGTGGGATTGAACTTTGCCAGATTGAGGAAGGAGAAGGGCTTTACCCAGGAGCGCTTTGCCGAGACGTCCGGCTTTACCCAACAATATGTCAGCGATCTGGAACGCGGTCGACGTAATCCGACGGTCGTTACGTTGTTTCACCTGGCCTCGGCACTCGGCGTAACGCCGGCCGAACTTGTCGCTGCGACCGATCTCTCCGAGACCGACTAACCTTCATCTGAATTTGCGAGCCGGGCGTCTGCCCGGCGAGCGCGATTGCGACCGCGCGGATCTTGGGACGCGCGGTCGCCGCCGGTCCGCCATGGCGGATCGGCGCGAATTGGCGGAACCGCAGGGCCGACATTTCGGCCCTGCGGTAATGGGGGTCAGGCCGCTTTGAGGCGCTGCATTCCCTCGGCCAAGGTCCAGAGAGCGCGATTGAGCGTCACATTCTGGTCGATACCGTTGATCGCACGGGTCTGGGCGCGGCGGATGCGGCCTTCTGCGTTGCGCCTGCGGCCCTGCAACCCGCCCCGAATGACATTCTCCTGTATCACGTTGAACGTGGTCCACAGGCTGCGGTCGGTGTCCTCGCGGCGGCGCGGCTCGATGATCTGCTCAGGCCGCAACGGGCTTTCGTCCTCGCCATAGCGCGCGACAAGGCTAACCTCGCCGAGCAAGCGCCTTTCGTCCTCGGAAAGCTGAATCCCCTTCATGGTTTCGCTGGCGTCGATCAGCCGGGGGAAATCCTCGGCCACGGTATAAACGCCCTCGATAATGTCATGCTCTATATTGCCCTTGTGCGGAACGCGGACCTCCTCAAACCGCTCGCCCGCAATCATGCTGTTCGTGCAGACGAACCGCAGCATCCCGGCAAACATCTGATAGGCGCTGGTCCCGTCATGGCTGTTGACGATGATGACCTCGGCGGCCTCGGGCTTGCCGATGCCGTCAGCACGGCGCAGGCGCAGCATATGTTTGGCGTGGCCGTGGCGGCTGCCGTCGCGGGGAACGGACTGCACGGCGAAGAACGGGAACCATCCTTCCCGGCGCACCCCCTCCACGATGTCGATGGTCGGAACATAGACGTAGCGATCCGACCGGCTGTCGTGTGCCTCGCGGGCGAAGATGGACGGGACGTGCCGATACAGTGCCTCATTGTCGAGCGGCTCCCTGCCGCTGATCTGGTGGGCATTGCGGCCGAACCGGGTGGCAAGCTGATGATACATGGCTGGACTCCTTGGGCTTGGGTTTCCGCGCAGCGGAGCGCCGCGCTGAAACCCTGCCCGTCGGCGAGACCGGGGGTGCAACCGGAGTGGGCTGCTTCGCGGGGAACCGGCTGCACGGAACGCGAAGCGTGGAGGAAGCTGGGCGGAAGCCGCTCCGAAGGGCGCCAGGGGCAGCGCCCCAAGCCCCTTGTTGTTGTCAAAGCAAGCGCTTCCCGGCGCTAGGTCGTGTTGACATTCAGGATTCCCAAGCAGCGCAAGGTGTGATTCAAGCTGCTGGCTGGGATGGAGGTCAGCATGGATGGATCGACAGGAGCTGAGCGAGGCGGTCTGGGAGCGGATTGAGCCGCATCTTCCGGGGAAGGCGAGCGATCCTGGGCGGACAGGGCGGGACAATCGACTGTTCGTCGAGGCGATCCTGTGGCTGGCCCGATCGGGTGCGCATTGGCGGGTGCTGCCAGCCGAGTTCGGGAAGTGGAACAGCGTCTATCAGCGGTTCAACCGCTGGTGCCGGGAAGGCGTATGGGAACGTCTTTTCAACGCGTTGGCCGATACGCCCGACTGGGAGTACGTGCTGGTCGACAGCACGATCATCCGCGCCCATCAGCACAGCGCCGGCGCCCCTAAAAGGGGGCTGAAGCTGACGCGCTCGGCCGCTCCAAGGGCGGACTGACCACCAAGGTCCATGTCGCAACCGACGCGCTCGGCCTGCCGGTGCGCATCCTGCTGACCGGTGGCGAGCGCAACGACATCACCCAGATCGAGCCGCTGCTCGACGGCATCCGCACCAGCTTCGTCCTCGCCGACAAGGGCTATGACGCCCAGCGTGCCATCGATGCCGCCGCTGGTGCGGGCGCCGTCCCCGTCATCCCGCGGCGAACCTGCACCACCTCGCGCCGCCCGTTCGATGCAATCCTCTACAAGGAACGCAACCTAATCGAGCGCTTCTTCAATAAACTCAAACACTTCCGACGCATCGCAACCCGGTACGATAAGCTCGCCAGAAACTATCGCAGCTTCCTGCTCCTCGTCGCCACACTCAAATGGCTCAGCTGAATGTCAACACGACCTAGCGCTTCGACATCACATATCCCGAAAATGTCAGTCGGCTCGAACCGCATCCTTCTCTGTTCCCCAACGATCTCGGCCCGATCGCTTAGCCGTGGGGAATCATAGACGCGGTCGGCAGGTCATCTGTCGCGGGCGTGCCCCTCGTAGCGGCCGTCCAGATTCCGCTCGAAGAGTACACCCCTTTGTAGTCGAAGCTCTGCCGCCAGCTCATCATTGAGCGTGATGGAAATGCTGGAAAGTTTGAGGGGCTTCCGTCGCCCGACGACGCGGGCATAGACAGTGATCGCATAATCGCCGGGCTCGAACCGATATTCGTCCTCATGGACGGAAAGAACGAAATGATGATTGGCGGCCAGCCCCGCACGGCTGATATATAGACCGCTGCCGGCGGACAGCTTCTCGGTTTCGCCATAACCCCAGAAGCTGAACGTCCGTTCGGTGCCGTTCCTGAGCGCCTTAACATACATGCCTTCGACAACCTGTCCCTGAGCAGCGGTGCTGTAGAGCAGCGTCCGAAGGAAGATCTTAGGTGTGGGTTTTGGCACGATGTCATGGCCGAAAAACACGATCGTCGGCATCGTCATTGCCAAGCGCCCTCGGCGAAGAAGGACCAACCAGAAGGTACCGACCGAAACGGCGAGCGACGCTATGGAAATCGGGACGCTGATCATCTCCATTGTTACATCATGCTCCTGCGGTCTGAGTGGCTTCCGCAATTGCCTTTTGTAATCCGGCCGCGGCTTCAAGGGTCGTCGCGTCGACTAGAGATGCATCCTTGGTTCCGGCGATGCCGATGAGGATGGAAGCGACGGCAGCCGACAAATCCCGCAGTTGCTGCGACCGAAAATCACTGGGGTCGATTTCGTCAAAGTCTATGTCGTCGATGCTTCTGGAGAGCACCGCGAACCAAGGAGCATCGGTTTCCAGGAGCCGCGTGAATTTCTCATATCCGATGATACGGAACCGCCGGACAGAATCCGGGTCTCGTTCAATCATCGCGTCGCCCAGCGCGTCCTGCCAATCGCGATAGAGCAGCGCTTCACGGTAGGACAATCCGCCGACGGCGCGCTCTACGGTTTCTCTTACAACATCGTCATCCGGCGCCTTGCCCCCCGTTTCCTTGGCGAGATACGCGGCAAGACGTCGGCAAATTTCCAACTTTTTATCGACGGGAAGACTCCGAAGGTGATCGGGGTCTGATTTCAGTTTACCCTCAGTGGCTGTGTGAGCCTCCACTTCGAAGCGCATGGCTAGGGCTGCTTGGCAGGTCTGATCGAGCCTTGTGAGATCGATACCCCAAAGGGCGCTAAGTCGCGTCAGGCGATGGAGTTCAACGTGTGGTCCGTCCGCGAGCGCCTTTTGAAAAGCTGCGATCTGCTTTGAAATCGGCGTGGCGACGTTTGTTTTTCCACGCGGCAGGGCACGCAACTCAAGGTTCATCCCCCGAATCCACCCGATCAGCGTCGCGATCCTGTAGAGTGTGCTGATCCGCTTGTAGGCGTTGAAATCTAACGGAAGCGTGGAAGTCTTCAAAAACGCATGCCGCTTGTCGATAAATATTTCTTTCGATCGCCAGACGATCTTCTCGCAGGACTCGCTTAGCGGCGCCAGATACTGACGATATACAGTAGCCTCCGATTGCTCCCTGACGCGCCGTTCTTTCAAACGCTCGAAGAGATAGTCCTTTAATATCGAGACGAGTAGCGCGCTGGTTGCGCCGATGATCGCCGCCCACACGACCATACTGGAAGCAGGCGGCGCTGCGACAGGTAACGGCGTCGACGATGCCTGGACCGCAGCATGTGTGAGTGCAGCCATCGTCTCGGACGCTAACGCGGTTACTGATAGATGAGCCACGATCCCCCCTCGACCCGCAGTAACAGAAGCTCGGCAGAACGTAATCGTCGATTGGGACGGCTTTGCATTTGTCGTCAAGACGGCGTGCTGTTTCGACGAGAATGACGCCCCGCTCCGAGGAGCGGGGCGTCATTGGCTGGTCAGCGCGACCAGATGAGGACGTATTCGCCGGCGGTGTCGCTCTCGGAGAGCGTGGCGTAGACCGGAGCCGGGAAGCTCGGGTCGTCCAGCTTGGCTGAGATGTAGTCGCGGCCTTCGCGGCTGGTCTTCTTCCAGGCCGCGCCGATGTCCATGTCAGCGGTGCTGATGCGGAAGTCGGGGGATTTCTCGCCGTCCTTGTCGACCGGGCGGAGGGTCGCCTTGGTGTTGAGGGTAAGCGTCTTGATGACGCCGGCGAACTCGCCCTTGCTGTTGGCGGTGAAGGTACCGATCGTAGCCATGTCGTATTCTCCTGCTTGCTCGGACCGCGCCCATCGCGGCCTCGATGGCGTTTCGTCGGCTGGGGACGATCGACCGCGCACCCGAAGGGCCGCAGCGCAGCGGAGGATGGCGGAGCGCCGCTTTTTTGCCTCGCGATGCAAAGCCGCAGGCGGCGGAAAAAAGTGGCGATCCGCCATTGCGGGAAGGCGAACGGCCTCGGGCAGACCAGCCATTGGGGAGGCTGTTTGGGCAGCGCCGGGCTAGGAATAGCAGAGGGACAAAGCGATCGTGGCGCACACGCGCGAAACGAGGAGGTCAGTAGCGCCCATCATTCCCGCGAAGATGCTACGCCGGTGCGATGACGAATCACGACTACCAGCGGGAAGACCAAGACCCTCGCGAGGGACTGGCGGAGGAAGGATTGCTCTCGCCCCTGATCGAGGACTGGCGGGCGATCTACATCGAGAATTATGCGCCATGATTCGACCTGGCGCGCGACGTTAATCGTTACGCCACCTGGCTCTTCCAGGAACATCAGGACGCCGGCAATGGTGGGCCGGCTGATGCGCAAGCCCCGACAGCGGTGCGCATGTATGGGCGCGCGATGAACGCGTTCGCGGCATCTGTCATGCTGGCCGAACGCGCCATGGCCATCGAAGCGGCGGGCGCCGTGCGCGCGATCTACGAAGTGGGATTCTGGCTGAGCCTGCTCGCCACCGATCCACTCAAGGCGCTCGAAGCGCTGGAGATCGACGAGCACGACAATGCGATCCAACGGGAGATATTACTTCGCGAAGAGCATCCCTCGGATGCCGCCGTTGTCGCGGCGTCGCTGAAGCGCGAGGCGCATCACGTTGCGAAGCTAGCCAAACGAAAGAGCCTCAGTGTTAAAAAGATCGCCCAGACCATGCCGAAACGGTCGGGTTATCTCGAATATCGTTTGGTCAGCGCTTTTTACGGCCATCTGTCCAGCAGCAGTCTCGATGGCTTGAAGAAGAGAAATGGCAAAGGCGGCGTGACCAATATTCTGGGTCCGTTCGAAACGGAGATCCCGAAAGCGCTGTCCTTCGCGCTCGACGCGATGCTTCGCTGTACCCGCTATTTCGAAGTCATGATGAAGGAAGGCCGGCAACCCGACCGCCTGGAGAAGGCTCACCGCACCTTGCTGGGCCTTCAGGACGCACCTTGATCGAACAGCGGCGGCGCGCGACAAGCGCGCCGCCGCGATTTTTCCGGTCGAAGGATAAGGCCGGAGCCGCTCGCGCGGCCCCGGCCCAATGCCGCTATTCGGCGGCGACGGCAAAGGACGCTTCGCCGTCCTCCCCGACGGTCCCGGCGTCCTCGGCCTCGACGGTCGCGGGCTGCTCCGCCTCCGGCTCGGGCGTCCGCAGGATCGCGGGCAGCCAGCCGGTCCCGGCCAGAAGCTGCTCGGCGGCTTGCGCCATGTCCAGCTTCTTCATGTCCGCGATACGGCGGGCGGCATCCTCCGACACGCCTTCGGCGACGGCCTCCACGATATGCGCCTTGGTGACACGGCCAAGGTAGCTGTCCACGGTAGGTGTCCAGTCCCTCGCCACGTCCAGTGCCAGCTCGGTCGCCAGCCTGTTCGCCGTTTGCAGCGAGCGGGGTTTGCGGTCCCACGGCAGACGCAGTGCGTTGACGGTGCGCGCCGCGCAATGCGCCAGCAACGCAATGCGCTTTTCGTCCGCCAGTCCGACGATGAAGTCCCACAGGTCAGCCACGTCACGCGGCATGCGCTCGGCCCATGCCTCATGCTGCGCGCTCGCCCGCGCCGCCAAGGGCGTGTCTTCGATCCCGTCCGCATGGCTTCCCAGGGGGGTCACGGTCGGACGAACCTCAAGGCAACCGGCCTCGGCATAGCTGTAGAACAGTTGCGCGGTCAGGGTATGGGTCAGCGCGATCAACGCCGTATCGGGCTGATCGGCCAGCGCCACGCGAAGCGCCAGCGTCCGATGCGCGGACAGGTCGCGGGTGAGGCTGTCGGAAATCGGCTTGCCCGGCTCCTCTTCCTCCTCAACGTCCTGCACGTCCTCATCGCCATCCTCCGGCCGCTCGTCCTTCCCGGTCTCCGGGACGGTCGCATCGCCTTCTTCCGGCTCGGGCTGTGGGTCGGCCAGCGCCTCATCCTCGAGCCGCACGAAACCACGTTCGACTCGAACGCTGCCATCATGGTGCAACACGACGAACGCCCCACCATGCGCGATCACATTGGCGTCGTAGGCCGAACGCTTGGCCGAAATCGTGTCGATCTCGTCGGACACCGCCTCCAGCTTCGCCGCAACGTCCTCGGGCATTTCGTCATAGGACGAATAGCCATCGGCAAGCGTATCATACTCGGCGGACAGCGCGTCCAGCCGCGCCTCGTCCTCGTCGGACAGGGCGATGGGCTGCGGATAGAAACGCCGCATCCCGTGGGCATGAGGATAGTCGATATGCGCCTCGGCCCATTTCCAGCCCTCGGCCTGCACCTCGCTCGCAATGTCGCGCAGCTTTTCGGCGGCGAGCATATCGAGCAAGCCCACATCCTCGAAGAACCCGCCACGGTCCTCGCTGAACAGGTCGCGGATGATATTGCCGCCGGCCTCAACATAGGCGTCGGCCCCGATGAATACCGCACGGCGATCATCGGCGGGCACGTTGGCGGCGGTCATGTCGCGCCGGATGATCCAAGGTTCGCGATTGTGATGCAGGCCCTCAAACACTTGCTCCTGCCGGGCATGGTCCTCGGTGATGGCGAAGGCCATAAGCTGATCCAAGGTCAGCCCATCCTCACGATAGACCTGCAACAGCTTGGGGCTGACAGCGCCAAGGCGAAGCCGCTGCTTCACCACGCCCGCCGACACGCCGAACCGCGCGCCGATCTCCTGCGCGCCCCAGCCTTTATCATTGGAAAGCTCCGCAAACCGCTCGAACTGGTCGGCGGGGTGCATCGGGGTCCGGGTCACGTTCTCGTCCAGACTGATCTCGGACGGATCGTTGGCGGTATCCAGCCAGCAGCGCACCGGCTCGGATTTCCTGATCTGCTTGCGCTTGGCGCGCAGCAGCATCGCCAGCCTGCGGCCCTCGCCAGCGGTAACGAGATAATAGCCGGTCGGCGTCCCGTCCTCCTTGGTTTCCGGCTCCACGACAAGGTTCTGGATCAGCCCCTTATGCTGGATCGACGCGGCCAGCGCCTCGATAGCGGCCTCCCCATGCGGCACCTTACGGGCGTTGCGCGGGGACTTCTTGAGCTTGGCGAGCGGCACGAAAATCTCGACGCCCGATACAGGCTCGGCAGCAACGGTTTCGGTAACAGCGTTCATCACACTTCTCCTAAAAACCGCACTCACCCCGGAATGGGGTGGGCGGCGAAGAAGCGACCGGCAGGCCCGCCGACGGAGCCGGGACGCACCCGAAGGGCTGGAACGAAGAGGAAGTAAGCGCGGCCACGCGCGTTGCGGCCCGGCGCGGCGGGCCTAAAGGGAAGCGACGCCCACCCCATCGCGGGAGTGAAACGACACAGCAGCGCGATCGGGCCGGCGCAGCCCTGGCCCGATCTCCGCAGCATTGAATAGCGACAATCCGCGATGCGGATTGCCAACCAGCGCGTCAGCGCCAACCCGCCATGCTGATCGTCACCCGGCAGGGACGAGACCCGTCAGGGGCTCGGTCGGAGTGCAGCGGAGATAGAGCGGCGGTCCCGCAGGGAGGCGCCCCCCCCGCCCAACTTGCCTTTCTCGTCATTTCGATTATATTTTAATCAGATTGATGGCAGGTGATAAACATGGCGACTGAGACGAAGGTATTGACCGCGCACGTCCCCTTGGGGCTCGCGGAAAAGGTTGAAGCGATGGCCTCGCGGCTCGAACGCTCGCGCGGCTGGGTGATGAAACAAGCGCTCGCCGCATGGGTCGATCAGGAGGAGGAACGTCACCGGATGACGCTCGAAGCCCTTGATGACGTCGATGCCGGACGGGTGATCGACCACCAGGCGATCACGGCATGGGCCGACAGCCTTGGGACGGACAAACCGCTGCCCTCACCGATCAAATGAAGATCCAGTGGACCAGCAAGGCGTCGTCGGACCTTGTGCGTCTGCACGAGCATCTGAGCCCGGTCGCGCCCGAAGCGGCAGCGCGCGTGGTCCAGCAGCTCGCCCACGCACCGGATCGGCTGCTCGATTATCCGAGGATCGGCGAGAAGCTGGAAGCCTATGAGCCGCGCGAGGTCCGCCGGATCATCGTGGGCAATTACGAGATGCGCTACGAGCTCGTAGCGGCGACCATCTTCATTCTGCGCCTCTGGCATTGCCGCGAAAACCGCAGCTTCGAGTCGGAGGAGTAACGGCGATGGCGCTGGCGACCACGGGCCGCGACGCGGCGTTCGGCGGCAAAGCCGCCCTGAACACTTATCTGCGCTACGCCGGGCCGGACCGTTTGCACCCAGCCCAGCCGGGCATCAGCATCGGCGCATGGCCCTGTCTCGCAAACGTCGTCGTCGCGCGCCGCGCGGCTGGTCGGACGGTCTCGACGACCTGCACGACTATATGCAGGCGCCAGCGAAGCGCGCGCCGTCCCGCGCTCGCGCCATCAAAGATTGCGGGCCATTCGCGGTCACGGACGATTGGCCCGAGCGGGTGCCGATCGGCGACGCCGAGTTGCGCGTCATCGAAGGCCATTTGCGCAAGGAGCTGGACGACCTGTTCGGCCCCCTGCCGTGAACTAAGGAGGATAAGGCCATGACCGACGCCGCCCTTCGCGTCGAGGACACCCCGCCGGTCATGGCAATAGCTCGCGCCGCGCTCTATCTGCGCGTTTCCACCGGCCGCCAGGCCGAGAGCGACCTGTCGATCCCCGACCAGCGCCGCCAGATCGAAGGCTATTGCCTGTCGCGCGGCTGGGAGGTCGCGGCCGAGTTCGTCGAACCGGGCAACACCGCGACCGATGATCGTCGGCCGGCATTTCAGGCGATGATCGACGCAGCGATGCAGAAGCCGTCGCCGTTCAACGTGATCCTGGTCCACAGCTTCTCGCGCTTCTTCCGCGACCAGTTTCAGTTCGAGTTCTACGTCCGCAAGCTGGCGAAGAATGGCGTGCGGCTGATCTCGATTACGCAAGATTTGGGCGACGATCCGATGAGCGTGATGATGCGCCAGATCATGACGCTGTTCGACGAATATCAGTCGAAAGAGAACGGCAAGCACACGCTGCGATCGATGAAGGAGAATGCGCGGCAAGGCTTCTGGAACGGCGCGCGGCCACCCATCGGCTATCGGATCGTCGAGGCTGGCCACCGCGGCGCGAAGATCAAGAAGAAGCTGGAGATCGACCCGATCCAGGCCGAGACGGTGCGGCGCATCTACCGGATGGCGCTGAACGGCGTTGATGACAACGGGCCGATGGGCCTCAAGGCAATCGCGACCTGGCTCAACGACAACAATATCCGCACCCGCGACGGCGGGCGCTGGGGGCTTGGAGCCGTGCATCAGGTGCTCACCCGCACGACCTATATCGGCCAGCACAAGTTCAACTATCGGGATTATCGCACCAAAGCCCCCAAGCCCGAGAGCGAGCACGCGATCATGGAAGTGCCCGCCATCGTCTCGGAGGCGGAGTTCGAGGCCGTGCAGCGGTCGCTCAAGGCACGCAGCCCGAAGATGATGCCGCCGATGGCCGTGGGCGGCCCAACGCTGCTCACGGGTATCTGCTTCTGCGCGTGCTGCGGCGGCGCAATGACGCTGCGCACCGGCACCAGCAGCGTCGGCCGCGAGTATCGCTATTACACTTGCTCCACGAAGGCGCGGCAGGGCGCGAAGGGCTGCCCTGGCATCACGGTCCCGATGGATCGGCTGAACGAAGCCGTAGTCGGGCATCTAGAGTGGCGACTGCTCGATCCGAAGCGGCTTGAAGAGATGATGGATCAGATTCTCGAACGCCGCGACGAATGGGTGGATCAGCGGCGGCTCCATGTCGCCGATCTGGAGCGCCGCGCGACCGAGGCCGAAGCGAAGCTCAAGCGACTCTATGACGCGATCGAGAATGGTGTGATCGACGTGAGCGATTCGTCGCTCAAGGATCGGATCGCCGAACTGACGGCAACCCGCGATCAAGCCAGGGGCGATGCCGAGCGGGCGGTGGCGCATATCGAGAAGATCGGTCCTGCGATCACGCCAGAGAGCCTGCGTGCCTTTGCGATGGCGGCGCGCAAGAAGCTGCGTCAGGGCGATGGCTCATTTGCCCGCGATCATATCCGGGCGGTCGCGCAGCGCGTCGAGGTGGTCAGCAAGACGGAGGTTCGGATTCGCGGCCTGCGCAGTGAGTTGCTCCGAACCCTAACCGCCGCCTCTGGCGTAGAGGCGGCGGTGCTAGGCGTTCGCGCCTTTGAACCGAAATGGCGCGCCCGGAACGATTCGAACGTCCGACCCTCAGATTCGTAGTCTGATGCTCTATCCAGCTGAGCTACGGGCGCCTGGTGGAGGCGAGCGTTTATCGGCGGAATTCGGAGAGCGCAACCCCGTTGCACCAAGTTTTCCACAAGCATATGGCAAGCCCATGCGATCGCTCCCCCTTCTCGCCGCTGGCGCCGCGCTGCTCGCCGGCTGCGCCCAGCCCGCCACGCGCTATCCCTCGCTGCTGCCGCGCGCGAACGAAGGGCTGAACTTTACCGAGCCCGAGCGGCCGACTCCGCAGGCCACGCCCGATGCGGCGCTGGATGGGCAGATTGCGGCGCTCACGGCGAAGATCGATTCGGCCGATGGCGAGTTTCAGACGGCGGCGAAGGATGCCGAGGCGAAGGTTGCGCGCGCCCGCGGCCAGGCCGCGGGCACAAGCGCGTGGCTCGATGCCCAGACCGCGCTCAGCGTGCTCGACGGGATCCGCTCGCGCACCGCGGTGACGCTCGCCGACATGGACCAGCTGCGGATCGAGCGTGCCCAGGGCGGCCAGCCCGATTATCCGGCGCTCCAGGCGGCGATGGACCGCGCGGGCGCAATCGTCGCCGCCCAGGAAAGCCGCGCGCGGGCGCTGGAGGCGGCGATCGCCCCCAGCTGAGCCCGGTCAGGGCTTGGCCGCGTCCTTGGTGGTGTTGTCGTTCGCCGCGACCGGGGTCGGCGTCGGCGGCGGGCCCTTGGCGATCGTCCCGGCGAGCGTGGTCGCGTCGACGCAGCCCGTCTTGCAGATCGTCTTGATCTTGGCGAGATTGTCCTTGGCGCGGGTCATCGCACCCTTGGCGACCATCGCCTCGCCCTGGCCGCGCAGCGCGATCACGTCGTTGGGATCGAGCTTGAGCGCCTCGCCATAGAAGCGGATCGCCTTGCCGGGCAGGTTCTGCGTGCGGGCGATATCGGCGAGCAGCACGAACGCCTCGCGATTGCGCGGATCGACCGCCAACGCGCTTTCGAGCAGGTCGTTGGCACCGCCGAGATTGCCCGCCGCCTGCGCACTGCGCGCCTGGCGCACCAGCTCGACCGAACGGGGTTCGAGCTGGCTGTCCGGCCGCTGCGCGCTCAGGCTGGTCGAAACCGTCAGCACCAGCAGCGCCGCCGCCACCGAGATCGTCGTGGACCGCATCAACATCTCCGAAACTCCATGGCCACGGGCTAGCATTGCCGCACCAGCTTCGCGACAAAAAACCCGTCGGTCGTGTCGTGCAGCGGCGTGAGCCGCAGCCCCTCGCCCCGGGGACGCCCCGCCGGCGCATCGAGCCGCACCGCCGCCCAGCCCGGCTGCGCCGCCACGAACCGCTCGACCTGTCCCGCCCCCTCGGCGTCGAGCAGCGAACAGACGATATGCACCAGCGCACCGCCCGGCCGCACCAGCCGCGCGGCGACGTCGAGCAGATGCGCCTGGGTATCGACATAGCGCTCGAGCTGCGCCGGGGTCAGCCGCCAGCGCGCCTCGGGATTGCGCCGCCAGGTGCCGGTTCCCGAGCAGGGAGCATCGACCACCACGAGATCCGCCTGTTCGCGCCAATCGGCCAGCGCTTCGGCTTCCCGAGCGGGGTTGAGCAGAAGCGTCTCGGTGATGGACACGCCAGCGCGCTCGGCCCGCGGCATCAGCTTCGACAGACGCGGCCGATCGACGTCGCAAGCGAGGATCCTGCCCTGGTTCGCCATTGCCGCAGCCAGCGCCAGCGTCTTGCCGCCGCCGCCGGCGCACAGGTCGATCACCGTCATGCCCGGCGCCGCGCCCGCCAGCGCGCTGACCAGCTGGCTGCCGGCATCCTGCACCTCGAACGCGCCCTCGACATAGGCCTCGGTGCGATCGACGGGCGTTTCCTCGGGCAGCCGTAGCGCATCGGGGGCGAAGGCGAGCCGCTCGGCGCCGTCGAACAGCGCAGCCACGGCCTCGGGCGTCGCCTTGAGCCGGTTGACCCGAAGGTCGAGCGGCGCGCGGTCGAGCAGTGCCGCGCACTCGTCACCATCGAGCCCGGAAGCCTCAAACGCGGCCTCCAGCCACGCCGGGGCAACGCCTTGCGCCGCCACGGGCTCGCCCGCGGCGATGGCGGCGGGGCCGTAGCGCGAACCGTCGAACAGGTCCGCCAGCGCCGGCTGAGTCTGCGCGAGTGCCAGCATCGCGGCACGGCCCGACACCGGCACCTCGCCGCAGCGCCGGATCGCGTCATAGACGAGCGCGCGCACCGCGCGCCGGTCCTTGGCGCCGGCGAAGCGCCGCTCGGCAAACCAGCGCGCGAGGATCACGTCGGCGGCAGCACCGCGGTTGCGCGCGGCCGCGATCACCTGATCGAGCAGGTCGATCGCCATCTGTACACGTGCGGCAGGAGTCATGGCGGCAGCGCTAGGCCGAACGCCCGCGGAATGCAAAACACCCGCACGTCATCACGGATAGCCAGACAGGGCAATCCTTTGTACATCCGTGGTTTCGCATGGGGTGCGAAGTGGGGATCTTGGGGAAGCGTTCGGTGCGTGGCGTGGCAGCGTGGGTCTTGCTTCGCGGGTGGCGAGTATGGCTGCTCGGGTGGATGTTCGCGCCCTGGGCAGCGTTCGCGGTGCCGATCCCGCTCGATTCGCGCATTTGCCATGCCGTCTCGCCCCTCGAGGGGCCCAGCGGGGCACTAGCCGCGATCCGCTTCCGCTGCGGGGCGGCCCCCTCCGGCTACCAATCGGCACGACTATGGCTGCAGCTGGACCCGCAGCGCTACCGCATTCGCGGCGAGGCCCCGACGTTGCTCGTCCACCAGACGCGGTTCGATCGGCTCGCCGTCGCCTTCCGCTACGCCGATGGCAGCATCGAATGGCAGGAGGTCCGCGCCGGTGCCTTCGGAGACCATTGGCGGCCCGGTGCGCAGATCGCCTTCACACCGCGCGACCAGAAGACCGCCCTCACGTCGATCACGCTGCGCGTCGATCGGCTGGCGAGCTACCCGCTGCTGCGGCTCCGCCTGCTGCGCGCGGGCGAGGCGGACATCGAAACCGCCGTCCTCGGCGGGCTTGTCGGCGCGGCGCTCACGCTGTTGCTGGCGGGGGCGGCCTATAATCTGTCGCTCGCCCTCGGCACGCGCCGCGCCTATCTCGGCTGGCAGGGCGCCTGGGCCGCCACCGTCTTCCTGTGGGGCGCGATCTGGTCGCAGTTCGGCCTGCTGCTCTTGCCGGGCATGGCGGGGACGACGGCGGCGCAGACCAGCACCGCGCTGTCCGCCCTCTCCATCCTGCTGGCAACCCTGAGCGCGATCAGCGCGCTGGAGAAGGGCCGCATCCCCGGGCCGCTGCGCGCAACCGCGCTCGCCCTCGGCATCGCCGTCGCGGCGATCGGCATCCCCGCGACGCTGGCGCGAGGACCGCTGATCGAAAGCATCGCCTCGCCCCTCGCCGCGGCGGTGCTGGGCAATCTGGGAGCAGTGCTGGCGTGCCTCATCGTCGGCGCCCGCCGCGGCAGCGTCGAGGCGCGCGACCTGCTCGCGGCATGGTCGGTGCCGATGGCGGCGCTCGCCCTCACGCAGCTGGTCGATCTCGGAACGCTGTTCTGGGGCGGCGGCGCGCAGATCCTGGTGCTGTTCGCTTCCGCATGGCAGACGCTGTGGCTGTCGTTCGCGGCCAGCCGCAGGCTCGCCCGCATGCGCACCGAACGTGACCTCGCCCTCGCGGCCGAGGCACGCGCCAGCCGGCTCGCCGAGCATGATCCGCTGACGGCGATCCGCAACCGCCGGGGTTTCCTCGAAGCTGCCGACGCGCTGATCGCCACGGCGGCGCGCAACCAGATGTCGGTCGCGCTGCTGCTGGTCGACATCGACCGCTTCAAGGCGATCAACGACGAGCATGGCCATGACGCGGGCGACGTCGTGCTGTGCACGATCGCCGCGCGATTGGCACGGTGGGAGGGGCCGAGCTGTGTGGTCGCCAGGCTCGGGGGGGAGGAGTTCGCGCTGTTGACGATCGCCGCCGACCGGCCCGCGCTCGCGTTCGCCGAGCTGGTACGCGAGGCGATCGCCGCCTGCGACCATCGCGCGGCGATCGGCGACCGGCGCGTGACGATCAGCATCGGCGTCGCCGAAGGGCGGCACCGCGTCGATTTCGCCGCGCTGTATCGAGAAGCGGACCGCGCGCTTTACGCGGCGAAGCGCGGCGGCCGCAACCAGGTCCGCCATGCCGACAAGGTACCGGCGCCGGTCGCGAGCGGGCAAAGGCCCGCAGCGACCGGCTAGAGCATTTTCAAGTTGACCGTTTACGGCCAACGACTCGGAAAATGCGGCAATCGAAAACCTAGAGCGTCTTCGCCAAAGGTGAAAACGCTCTAGAACGCTCAGCGCGTCGGGTAGTTGGGCGCCTCGCGGGTGATCGTCACGTCGTGGACGTGGCTTTCCTTGAGGCCGGCATTGGTGATGCGCACGAAGCGCGCCTTCTTCTGGAACTCCGGCAGCGTCGCCGCGCCGACATAGCCCATCGACGCCTTCACGCCGCCGACCAGCTGGTGGATCACGTCGCGCGCCGGGCCCTTGTACGGCACCTGGCCCTCGATGCCCTCGGGCACCAGCTTGAGCTGGTCCTTGATGTCCTGCTGGAAATAGCGATCGGCCGAGCCCTTGGCCATCGCGCCGACCGAGCCCATGCCGCGATACGACTTGTAGGCGCGGCCCTGGTAGAGGAAGGTCTCGCCCGGTGCTTCCTCGGTACCCGCGAGCAGCGAGCCGATCATCGCGGCGCTGGCACCTGCGGCCAGCGCCTTGGCGATGTCGCCCGAAGTGCGGATACCGCCATCGGCGATCACCGGGATGCCCGACTTGGCGGCTTCGTTCGCCGCGTCCATCACCGCGGTGAGCTGCGGCACGCCGACGCCGGCGACGACGCGGGTGGTGCAGATCGAGCCCGGGCCGATGCCGACCTTGAGGCCGTCCGCGCCCGCATCGATCAGCGCGCGCGCGGCTTCGGCGGTCGCGATGTTGCCGGCGATCACCTGGACGCGGTTGGAGAGCTTCTTCACCCGCTCGACGGCGCGGCTGACGTCCTTGTTATGGCCGTGCGCGGTGTCGATCACGATCAGGTCGACCTCGGCATCGACCAGCGCCTCGGTGCGCGCGAAACCCTTGTCGCCCACCGTCGTCGCCGCCGCGACGCACAGCCGGCCGGTCGCGTCCTTGGTGGCGTGCGGATAGGTGACGGCCTTCTCGATGTCCTTCACCGTGATCAGCCCGACGCAGCGATAGGCGTCGTCGACCACCAGCAGCTTCTCGATCCGGCGCTGGTGGAGCAGCCGGCGCGCCTCTTCCTGCGCGACGCCCAGCTCCACCGTGGCGAGGTTCTGGTGCGTCATCAGCTCGGAGACGCGCTGCGCGGGGTTCTCGGCGAAGCGGACGTCGCGGTTGGTCAGGATGCCGACCAGCTTGCCGTCCGCCTCGACGATCGGGATGCCGCTGATCCGATGCCGCGCCATCAGTGCCTGCGCCTCGGCGAGCGTGCCCGTCGGCGCCATGGTGATCGGGTTGACGACCATGCCGCTTTCGAAACGCTTGACCAGGCGAACCGCCTCGACCTGCTCGTCGATTTCCATGTTGCGGTGGAGCACGCCGATGCCGCCGAGCTGCGCCATCACGATCGCCATGTCGGTTTCGGTAACCGTATCCATCGCCGAGGAGAGGATCGGGATGTTGAGCGCGAGGCCCTTGGTCACCTGGGTGCGCGTATCCGCCATGCTCGGCACGATTTCGGATTCGCCCGGATAGAGGAGGACGTCGTCGAACGTGAGGCCGAGAGGGATTTCCATGGGGGTGCGCCAAATCCTTGAGTCGAATGTTGGCGGCCCATGTAACCGCAAGGGTGCGGATGCGCTAGGGGGCAGCGTCAGGCGTCGACGCGAGGCTGTTCCGGGTAGAGCAGCGCGCGTTCCACCGCCACCTGCCGCCGGATCACCGCGGCGAGCTTGCGCGAGGCGGCGACATAGGCCGGCCACTCGGCCACGGCGCGCGCGGTGGGCCAGGCGATCGTGTGGTCGGTGTAGAACATCCGCATCTCGAAATTGCCGGCACGGAGCGACTGCACCGCCTCGGCGCGTGCACCGCCTTCCGCCATTGCGCCGTTGAACAGCAGGTCCATCGCTCGGCGGCGCGCGGCCACGGCGCGGGCGGTCTGGTAGCGGATACGGGAGAGCTCGGCCACGTCGCAGCACGGCAAGGCGAGCAACGCCTCGATCGCCCCGATCGCCTGGAGCAGCGTCCTGTCGAGCTCGTGCAGAGTCCCCATACAATAGACATAGAAGAACCGCAGACGCGGCGGACGCAGGCAATAGCATTTATTCGGTTTCGCCCGCACGTTGCAGAAGAAGCCGCGCTTGCGCCACGTGCATCGCCTCGATCATCCGGTCGCGGAACCGTTCGGCACCGCCCTGGGCGGCGGCGAGCAACGCACGCGCATCGGCGATCTCGTCGGCGGTCGCGCCAAAGGCTTCCGCAGCGATCGCGATCTGGCCCGGGTGGATCAGCGTCTTGCCGTCGAACCCCAACGCCCGCCCCTCTCGGCACTCGGCAGCAAGACCCTCGCCATCGGCGAGCGCGTTGAACACGCCGTCGAGCGCCCAGCCATTCCCCGCCCGCGCCGCGAGCACCACGGTCTGCAGCGCGAGCGACAACCCGCCCCGCCCCGCCGCCGACGGGATGCCGAGGCTGGCCTTGAGGTCATTGGTCCCGGCGATCAGCCCGGCGACGCACGGCTGCGCAGCGATGGCCGCGGCGGCAAGCACCCCGGCCGGCGTTTCGATCATTGCCAGCAGCGGCTTTCCGAGCGTCGCGGCGATCCGCGCGGCGCTCGCGGCATCCTCCACCTTGGGCACGACGACCAGGTCCGCCGCCGAGCGCGCGGCCGCGGCGAGATCGGCCCCGTGCTCCGCCGCATCGACGCCGTTCACCCGAATGGCAGCGATCCGCTCGCCAAAGCCCTCCGTCGCCGCTGCCGCCGCAGCCTCACGCGCGGCATCCTTGTCCTCGGGCTTCACCGCATCCTCCAGGTCGAGGATCACCATGTCGCAATCGAGCGTCCGCGCCTTGGCGATCGCGCGCGGGTTCGATGCGGGGAGGAACAGGGCGGTGCGGGGGGCGAGAGCCATGCTGGTCATCGCGCTTCTCTATGCTAGCACTAGGCCCCATTGCGAGGGGAGTCGGGGCGTATGGACGTGCTTTTCGTGTTTCTGGCCGGGCTGGTGGCGCTGGTGCTGTTCTACCTGCTCGCCAGCGTGAAGATCGTGACCCAGGGCTATCAGTACACGATCGAGCATTTCGGCCGCTTCACCACCGTCGCCGCGCCCGGCTTCAACTTCTACCCCGCCTTTTTCTACCGTGTCGGCCGCAAGGTAAACATGATGGAGCAGGTGATCGACATCCCCGGCCAGGAGATCATCACCAAGGACAATGCGATGATCTCCACCGACGGGGTGGTGTTCTTCCAGGTGCTCGATGCCGCCAAGGCCGCCTATGAGGTGTCGGACCTCTATGTCGCGCTGCTCCAGCTGACCACGACCAACCTGCGCACGGTGATGGGCTCGATGGACTTGGACGAGACGCTGTCCAAACGTGACGAGATCAACGCGCGGCTGCTCTCGGTGGTCGACCATGCGACCACGCCCTGGGGCGTGAAGATCACCCGCGTCGAGATCAAGGACATTCGCCCGCCCGCCGATATCGTCAACGCGATGGGCCGCCAGATGAAGGCCGAGCGCGAGAAGCGCGCCAACATCCTCGAAGCCGAGGGCAGCCGCCAGTCCGAGATCCTGCGCGCCGAGGGGCAGAAGCAGGCGCGCATCCTGGAGGCCGAGGGCCGCCGCGAATCCGCCTTCCGCGACGCCGAGGCCCGCGAGCGCGCCGCCCAGGCCGAGGCGGAGGCGACCCGGCTGGTCTCCGACGCGATCGAGTCCGGCAGCGCCCAGTCGCTCAACTATTTCATCGCGCAGAAATATGTCGAGGCGGTCGGCAAGTTCGCGACGTCGCCCAATGCCAAGACGATCCTGTTCCCGGTCGAGGCGACCCAGCTGATCGGGACGCTGGGCGGCATCGGCGAGCTCGCCAAGGATGCGCTGTCCGGCGGCGCGCCCAAGCCCCCCGCCCCGCCCGCGCCCCCGGCCCGCCGCCCGGGCCCGTTCGACCAGCAGGATTGACGCACCGTTGGACTGGCTGCAACACCCGCCCCTGCTCTGGTTGATCGCCGCGGTCGCGCTGGGGATCGCCGAGCTGGTGGTGCCGGGCGTGTTCCTGGTGTTCCTGGCGGTAGCCGCTGCGATCATGGGCGGCCTCACGCTGCTGTTTCCGGACCTGCCGCTCGCCGGGCAATTGCTGGGCTTTGCCGGCTGGTCGGCCGTCGCGGTGCTGATCGGCCGGCGCTGGTATCAAGACTTTCCGGTCGAGAGCGCCGATCCGCTGCTCAACGATCGTGTCGCGCGGCTGGTCGGCGAGGTCGTCACCGTCGTCGAGCCGGTGAGCGACCATGGCGGCCGCGTGCGAGTCGGCGACGGCGAATGGTCGGCGCGCGGGCCCGATGCCCCCGCCGGCGCCCGCGTGCGGATCACCGGCGCAACCGGCGCGACCCTCTGCGTCGAGCCGCTTCCCACCCTTCCCCAGAACTGAAAATGATCGAGGTCGAATTGATGCGTACCACCCGTCGCGACGTGCTGCTCGGATCGAGCGCGCTGCTGGCCACTTCCGCCGCGGCACGCCCCGCGCTTGCCGCCAGCCCTGCCGAAGCCGGGGCCCAGGCGCTGATCGACCGGACTGCCGAGGCACTGCTGGTGCTCAACCCCGAGGGTGCGACCGGGCTCGGTATCGACAAGGGCGCGCGCGCCGCCCTCAAGCACAAGCTCGGCGACCGCACCCCTGCCGGCGTGGCCAAGATGGCCGCCCATCTCAAGGCGACGCTCGCCGAGATCGCGCGGATCGACGTGAACGCCGTCAGCCCCGAAATGCGCATCCATCTCGACGTGATCCAGACCGCCTATGAAAACGGCCTCAAGGGCATGGCCTTTCCCTATGGCGATGTCGCGGTGGGGAGCTGGCGCAACACCCCCTATGTCGTGATCCAGAATGTCGGTGCCTATATCGACATCCCCAAGACGCTCGACAGCGATCACCAGATCGCGACGCGCGACGATGCCGATGCCTATTGCGACCGGCTGGTCGCCTATGCGGGCGCGCTCGACGGCGAGACGGCGCGGCTCCAGCAGGCGGCGAGCGTCGGGGTGATCGCGCCCGACTTCCTGCTCGACAAATGCCTCAAGCAGATCCGCCTCGCGCGCAGCGGCGATCCGGCCAAGTGGGACGTGGTGACCTCGCTCGCCAAGCGCACCGCCACCATGCCGGGCGGCTATGACGCCCGCGCGACCAGGATCGCCGCCGAACAGATCGCCCCCGCGCTCGATCGCCAGATCGCCGAGCTCGAGAAGCAGCGCGCCCGCGCCACCTCGGACGCGGGCGTGTGGAAGTTCAAGGACGGGGACGCCTACTACGCCTGGGCGCTGAGCGCCGGCACCACCACGACGATGTCGCCGGACGAAGTTCATGCCATGGGCAAGGCACAGCTCGCCGAGCTGCAGGCGGAGATGGACACGATCCTGAAGACGCTCGGCTACACGCAAGGCTCGGTCGGCGCCCGTATGCGGGGCCTCGCCACCGACAAGCGCTTCGCCTTCCCGGAAAGCGACGCCGGCCGCGCCGAGATCATCCAGATCCTCCAGAAGAGCATCGACGACATGCGCACCCGCATGCCGCAGGCGTTCCACACGCTGGTGCCCGGCAATGTCGAGGTGAAGCGCATCCCGATCGTCGAGGAGGAAGGCGCGGCGGGCGCCTATGGCGGCCCCGGCACGATCGACGGCAAGGTCCCCGGGCGGCTCTGGGTCAATCTGCGCTCGACCGGCATCTGGACGCGCTTCAGCCTGCCCGATCTCGCCTATCACGAGGCGATCCCCGGCCATGCCTGGCAGGGCGAATATACCTTCAAGATGCCGCTGATCCGCTCGCTCCTCCAGTTCAACGCCTATTCGGAAGGCTGGGCGCTCTATGCCGAGCAGCTGGGCGACGAACTGGGCGTCTATGCGGAGAACCCCGCGGCGAAGCTCGGCTATCTCCAGTCGCTCGGCTTCCGCGCCTGCCGGCTGGTGGTCGATAGCGGGCTCCATGCCAAGCGCTGGACACGCGAACAGGCGATCCGCTGGTTCGTCGAGGCGAACGGCTCGTCCGAGGACGAGGTGCAGGGCGAGGTCGACCGCTATTGCTCCTGGCCGGGCCAGGCCTGCGGCTACAAGGTGGGCCACACCGCGATCAACCGGCTGCGGACGCAGGCCAAGACCGCGCTCGGCGACAGGTTCGACTTCCGCGCCTTCAACGACGCGCTGCTGCTCGGCGGCAACGTGCCGATGACGGTGCTCGGCCATGTGATCGACCGGCATATCGCGCAGCGGAAGGGGTAAAGCCCTCCCCTCCATTGGTCATCCCGGCGAAAGCCGGGATCCATTGGGGTCACCGCTGCGGCGCTTGCTGATAGCGAGAGGCGACTGGATCCCGGCTTTCGCCGGGATGACAGCTCAAGAGCTTTGCGTCAGTCCGCCCCTCAGGCGTGGCGCCAGCGCCAGAGCAGCATCGGCCGGGCGAGCGCCAGGCCGATCAGGAAGCCGCCGATATGCGCCCAGATCGCGACGGTCACGCCGCCCTGGAGGAAGGCGAAGCCCATCAGCAGGTTGACGCCCACCCAGGCCGCGGCGAGCCAGGCGATGTGGACGACCTGCGCGGGGATCGGCCCGATCGCCTTGGCGCGCTGGCGGCCGTAGAGCAGCGAATAGGCGCCGACCACCGCCGAGCTCGCCCCGCTCGCGCCGATCATCGGCGCGGTCGACATCGGCCCGGCCAGCCACTGCGCCCCGCACGCGACATAGGCGCCGATCAGATAGAGCGTCACCAGCCCCTTGGCGCCGATCGCCCGCTCGGCCTCGCGGCCGGTAAAGGCAAGCATCAGCATGTTCATGCCGAGATGGAACAGCCCGCCATGGATCAGCGCCGAGCTGAGCGGCGTGAGCCACACCGGCACCACCGGTCCCGAGAGGATCAGCCCGCCCGAAAGCCGCGCCGGAATGAACCCCGCCGCATATTGGATCTGCGCCGCATTGGGCGCGAAATTGGCGATCAGGCTCATCGCCACCGTGACGGCGACGATCACCGTCGTGGCGCTGAGCTTCGGCATCGCAGGCCTCAGATGAACTCGACCTTCGAGACCAGATAATAGCGGTCGCCCGCCGGCACCGACACCTCGACCTCTTCGTCGACCTTGCGGCCGATCAGCGCGCGGCCGATCGGCGAGTTGTACGAGATGCGGCCCTTGCTCGCATCCGCCTCGGTCTGGCCGACGATCTGGTAGGTCACCGGCTTGTCGTCCTCGTCGAGCAGCGTCACCGTCGCGCCGAACACGACCTTGTCGCCCGAAAGCTCCTTGGGATCGATGATCTGGGCGCGGCTCAGCTTGTCCTCGATGTCGGCGATGGTCGCCTCCACCTGGCCCTGGCGCTCCTTGGCGGCGTGATATTCGGCGTTTTCGGAGAGATCGCCATGGGCGCGCGCTTCCTCGATCGCATCCACGATCAACGGCCGCTCGGCCTTCAGCCGCTTCAGCTCCTCGCTGAGCTTCTGATAGCCTTCCGCCAGCATCGGCATCTTCTCGACGGTCGCCATAACGCCCTTGTCCTTCAATACGCCCCCGGTACCGACCGTCGCCCGAAAACGACGTTCGCACACTTACATCGGTTGGGGAAATCCATTGTGCGAACGCGAATATTAAGATGCGGGACGAAAAACATCAAGGCGGGGGGAGGAAAACGCAAGATTTGGTTTGGTGCTCAACCTTTAGCCCCTCCTCCTTGGAGGAGGGGTTGGGGTGGAGGGATCCCAGAACGTCCGTTGGTCTCGATGAGACACTGCCCCACCCCAAACCCCTCCCCTGAAGGGGAGGGGCTTCAGGAAGGCCCCTCACCCCCGCGAAGCGAAATACGCCTGGATCGGTTGCACCTCGATCGGGTTGCTCCGCATCGCCGCGATCGCCCGCGCCGCCGCGACGCTGCCCGGTGCCGTGGTGAAATAGGGCACCTTCTGCGCCAGCGCCGAGGCGCGGATACTCATCGAGTCCTTGAGCGACTGCCAGCCTTCGGTGGTGTTGAAGATCAGCGCGACGTCGCCATCCTGGATCCGGTCGACGATGTGGGGGCGGCCCTGCGCCACCTTGTTCACCGTCTCCACCGCGATCCCCTCGGCCGCCAGGAACTCGGCCGTGCCGCTGGTCGCGATAATCTTGAAGCCGAGGTCGGCGAGGATCTTCACCCCCGGCAGCACCACCGCCTTGTCGCCCTGCTTGACGCTGACGAACACCGTGCCGCCGTCCGGCAGCACCGTGCCCGCGCCGAGCTGCGACTTGGCGAAGGCGGTCGCGAAATCGCGGTCGATGCCCATCACCTCGCCGGTCGACTTCATCTCGGGCGACAGCACCGGATCGACGCCGGGGAAGCGCGCCCAGGGGAACACCGCTTCCTTGACCGCGATATAGTCGATGTCGCGGTCGATCTTGGGCAGGTTCGCCAGCTTCTCGCCCGCCATCACCCGGCTGGCGATCTTGGCGATCGGCGCACCGATCGCCTTGGCGACGAACGGCACGGTGCGGCTGGCGCGCGGGTTGACCTCGATCAGGTAGACCTCGCCGTCCTTGACCGCGAACTGGATGTTCATCAGCCCCTTCACCTTGAGCGCCCGCGCCAGAGCCACGGTCTGCCGCTCGATCTCGGCGATGATCTCGGCGGGCAGGCTGTAGGGCGGGATCGAGCAGGCGCTGTCGCCCGAATGGACGCCGGCTTCCTCGATATGCTGGAGCACGCCGGCCACGACCACATCGGTGCCGTCGGCGATCGCGTCCACGTCCACCTCGATCGCGTCGCGCAGATACTGGTCGATCAGCACCGGCGAGTCGCCCGAGACCTGCACCGCGGTCTGGATATAGTCGTCGAGCTGCTGGAGGCTGTCGACGATCTCCATCGCCCGGCCGCCCAGCACATAGCTCGGGCGCATCAGCACCGGATAGCCGATCCGCTCGGCCACCCGCACCGCCTCGTCGCGGCTGCGGGCGATGCCGTTGGCGGGCTGCTTGAGGCCGAGCTTGGCGACGAGGTCGGCGAAGCGCTCGCGGTCCTCGGCCAGGTCGATCGCGTCGGGGCTCGTGCCGAGGATCGGGATGCCCGCATCCTCCAGCGCCTTGGCGAGGTTGAGCGGGGTCTGCCCGCCGAACTGGACGATCACGCCGACCAGCTCGCCCTTCGACTTCTCGACCTCGAGGATCTCGAGCACGTCCTCGGCGGTCAGCGGCTCGAAATAGAGCCGGTCCGAAGTGTCATAGTCGGTGCTCACCGTCTCCGGATTGCAGTTGACCATGATCGTCTCATAGCCCGCGTCCGCCAGCGCGAAGCAGGCGTGGCAGCAGCAATAGTCGAACTCGATCCCCTGCCCGATCCGGTTCGGACCGCCGCCGAGGATCACCACCTTGCGGCGGTCGATCGGCTCGGCCTCGTTCTCGGGCTCGCCGAAGCTCGGCGCCTCGTAGGTCGAGTACATGTACGGCGTCTTCGCCTCGAACTCGGCCGCGCAGGTGTCGATCCGCTTGAACACGGGGCGCACGCCCAGCCGGTGGCGCAGCTTGCGCACCTCGGCCTCGGTCACCCCGCCGGAGATGGCGTTGGCCACCTCGCCGATCAGCCCCGAGCTGCGCGCCATCACTTCGCTGCCCGCGCGGAGATTGACCGACTTGAGCGCGAGATAGGCGAGGCGCTTGTCGCTGAAGCCCATCGCCTTCAGGCGGCGCATGCCGGCCGCGTCCTGCGGCAGGCCGTTGGTCGCGACGTCCTTCTCGGCGTCGAGGATCTCGGCGATCCGCTCGAGGAACCAGGGATCGTAGCTGGTGAAGCGCTGGACGTCCTTGACGCTGAAGCCCTCGCGCATCGCCTGCGCGGCGATCAGCAGCCGATCGGGCGAGCGCACGGTCAGCGCCGCCTCGATCACGTCGCGCGGCGCGCCGACCAGCCGGTCGACATCATTGAAGCCGCTGAGGCCGGTCTCCAGCCCGCGCAGCGCCTTCTGGAGCGATTCGTGGATCGAGCGGCCGATCGCCATCACTTCGCCGACCGACTTCATCGCCGTGCCCAGCACCGCTTCGGCGCCCTTGAACTTCTCGAAGGCGAAGCGCGGGATCTTGGTGACGACGTAATCGATCGTCGGCTCGAAGCTCGCCGGGGTGGCACCGGTGATGTCATTGTCGATCTCGTCGAGCGTATAGCCCACCGCCAGCTTGGCCGCGACCTTGGCGATCGGGAAGCCGGTCGCCTTGGACGCCAGCGCCGAGGAGCGGCTGACGCGCGGGTTCATCTCGATCACGATCAGGCGGCCGTCCTTCGGATTGACCGCGAACTGCACGTTGGAACCGCCGGTCTCGACGCCGATCTCGCGGAGACACGCGATCGATGCGTTGCGCATGATCTGGTATTCCTTGTCGGTCAGCGTCAGCGCCGGCGCGACGGTGATCGAATCGCCGGTGTGCGTGCCCATCGGATCGATATTCTCGATCGAGCAGACGATGATGGCATTGTCGTTCCGATCCCGGACGACCTCCATCTCATATTCCTTCCAGCCGAGCAGCGATTCCTCGATCAGCACCTCGGTGGTCGGCGACAGGTCGAGCCCCGAACGCACGATCGCGATGAATTCCTCGCGATTATAGGCGATGCCGCCGCCCGAGCCACCCATGGTGAAGCTGGGGCGGATGATCGCCGGCAGGCCGACATAGTCGAGCGCGGTCAGCGCCTCGGCTTCGCTATGCGCGATCGCCGAGCGGGCGCTTTCGAGCCCGATCTTGGTCATCGCGTCCTTGAACTTCAGCCGGTCCTCGGCCTTGTCGATCGCATCGGCATCGGCGCCGATCATCGTCACGCCGAACTTCTCCAGCGTGCCGTCGCGGAACAGCGCCAGCGCGGTGTTGAGTGCGGTCTGGCCGCCCATCGTCGGCAGGACCGCGTCGGGCCGCTCCTTCTCGATGATCTTGGCGACGACCGCGGGCGTGATCGGCTCGATATAGGTCGCGTCGGCCAGCTCGGGATCGGTCATGATCGTCGCCGGGTTCGAATTGACCAGGACGATGCGATAGCCCTCTTCCTTCAGGGCCTTGATCGCCTGCGTGCCCGAATAATCGAACTCGCACGCCTGACCGATGACGATCGGCCCCGCGCCGATGACGAGGATGGAGGAGATGTCGGTGCGCTTGGGCATTGTTCAGGATGCTCTCATTGAATACATTGATTGCACTGCAATCACAGGAGACGGGCGATGGGTAGCGTGACGATCCGCAGCGTCGACGATCGGGTCAAATCCGCCGTTCGGCTCGAAGCCGCGCGAAATGGCCGATCGATGGAAGCGGAACTGCGCGCGCTGCTGGAACGCACCTATCTGCCACCGAACGATCGAGCAGCCTGGCTGCATGCCATGTCCCCCCAGGAGGCGATCGATCACTTGATAAAAATGGCCAACGGTGCCGATCTGGTGATTCCTGAGCGGGAAGCCGAAGACTTCGAGTTCCCCGACCTGTGATCCTGCTGGATACGAATGTCTGGAGCGTCCTCCGCAAACCCGAAGGCAATCGCGAAATCGTGCAATGGATAACGGAGCGAATGACCGACATATGGCTGTCGGTAATCGTGATTGCCGAGATCCGCGCCGGGATTGAAAATCTAGACGCATCAAAAAAGCGGGAGGCGCTCGAAGGCTGGCTTGCAGACCTCGAAATTCTATATTCCGAACGAACGCTGCCCTTTGATACCGCCGCCGCGCATGGGTTCGGCACGCTGATCGCACAGCGGAAGCTGGCGAAGCAGGAAACCAAGCTGCTCGACCTTCAGATTGCGGCCCAGGCGCTGTCGCGCAATTGCCCGGTTGCCACCCGCAACGTCCGCGATTTCGCATGGACCGGCGTGAAGCTGATCGATCCCTGGACGGCATAGCACGCACCACCAGCCGCCCGCCGCCGATCGGCCCCGCGCCGATGACGAGGATGGAGGAGATGTCGGTGCGTTTGGGCATCAGTCTTCTTTCGCCTCGCAGATCGAAGGCACTGTTTGGATTTTAAGAGGAAGTCCGCGCTTTTGACCCGAATAGATCAAGCGACCCAGCTCACGGTAGGGCGCAGTACGGTTGGCAAGCAGCCGAACGGATCGAACGCCATTCTTGGTAGCGTCCGATTCGACGGCAAAGTCGGAATTAGGACGGTCTTCCTTAAGCCACGCCTCGATCGTCTCAGGCCGCCCTTCTACGACAACGTACAAATGAACGTTGTCCGCAGCAGGATCATCCGCCTTTACACATTGTTGAGATACAGGCGCGGGTAACGCCTGCATCAGGACCGCTCCTGCATCATCCCCACGAACCGCTCGAACAGATAGAGGCTGTCCTGCGGGCCCGGGCTGGCTTCGGGGTGGTATTGCACGCTGAACGCCGGGCGGTCGGTGAGCTCGATGCCGGCGTTGGAGCCGTCGAACAGCGACACATGCGTCTCGCGGGCATTGGCCGGCAGGCTCTCGCGCTCGACGGCGAAGCCGTGGTTCATGCTGGTGATCTCCACCGCGCCGTCTTCCAGCCGCTTGACCGGGTGATTGGCGCCGCGATGGCCCTGGAACATCTTGGTGGTCTCAGCCCCCACCGCGAGGCCGAGCAGCTGGTGGCCGAGGCAGATGCCGAACAGCGGCTTGCCGGTCTCGAGCAGCTGGCGGATCACCGGCACGGCATATTCGCCGGTCGCCGCCGGATCGCCCGGGCCGTTCGAGAGGAAGAAGCCATCGGGCTCGAACGCCATCACCTGCTCGAAGGTCGCGGTGGCGGGCAGCACGGTCACGTCCGCGCCGGCCTTGACCAGGTTGCGGAAGATGTTGCGCTTCGAGCCATAGTCGATCGCGACGACCTGCGGGCGCTTGGTCTCGGGGCGGCTCGTGTCATATCCGGCGCCGAGCTTCCACACGCCGCCTTCCCAGCCGAAATGCGTCTCGCAGGAAACGGTGATGGCGAGGTCCATCCCCTCCAGCCCCGGCCAGGCGCGCGCCTTTTCCAGCAGCGCGTCGAGGTCGAAATTGCCCGACTTGGAGTGCGCGATCACGCCGTTCGGCGCGCCGCCCAGGCGGATGCGGCGGGTGAGCGCGCGGGTGTCGATGCCCGACAGGCCGATGCGGCTGTGCTTCGCCATCCAGGCATCGAGATGCTCGGTGCTGCGGAAGTTGCTCGGCTCGGTCACGTCTTCGCGGACGATCATGCCCAGCGCATGCGGATCGTCGGCCTCGATGTCGTCGGGGTTGGCGCCGACATTGCCGATGTGCGGGAAGGTGAAGTTGATGATCTGACCGGCGAAGCTCGGGTCGGTCATGATCTCCTGATAGCCGGTCATTGCGGTGTGGAAGCACACCTCGCCGACGGCATCACCTTCGGCACCGAATCCTCGACCCCACAATATCTCGCCGCTCGCCAGAACCAGAACGCCCGTGGCTCCAACGGGCATGGACAAGGGTTTGGCGTCGGCCATTTGGGGCGGGCACTCCTGCTTTGGGTTTTGCGATGTTGCTAAGGGCCGCCCGCTAGACCCCATGGGCGGGTGCGTCAATCTGTTAAGTTTTGCGGGCATCGGCTATGTCTCCGCGCTTTCCCGGACAAGATCGAGAGACCACGAATGATTCGCGACGACATCAAGGCTGCGCTGGTGACCGCCATGAAGGGCGGCGACAAGGCGTCGACCGCCACGATCCGCCTGATCCAGAGCGCGATCAAGAACCGCGACATCGAGGCCCGCACCGGCAAGGCGCCCGAGGACGACGACGTACTGGTCGTCGAGGTGCTGCAGAAGATGGTCAAGCAGCGCCGCGAATCGATCGACATGTATGTGAAGGGCGGGCGGCAGGAACTCGCCGACGCCGAGGCAGCCGAAGTGGTGGTGATCGAGCGCTTCCTGCCGCAGCAGATGAGCGAGGCGGAGACGACCGCGGCGATCGAGGCGATCAAGGCCGAGCTGGGCGCGAGCGGCATGAAGGAGATGGGCCGGGTGATGGCCGAGCTGAAGGCCCGCCACGCGGCGCAGCTCGACATGAGCAAGGCGAGCGCGCTGGTGAAGGCGGCGCTTTCGTAAGATGGACGACGGGGACCGCTCTGCGCTCCCCCTCCCGCAAGCGGGAGGGGGCCGGGGGGTGGGCCCCCGCTTCCGGCTGGACCGGCCGACCGAGCGGGCGCGCGACCTGCGAAATGATCCGACAGCGGCGGAGGAGCTGCTGTGGTCGAAGCTGCGGAAGTCGCAGCTGGCAGGGCTGAAGTTCAGCCGGCAGATGCCGATCGCCGGGCATTTCGCGGATTTCGCTTGCCGCAAGGCGAAGTTGGTCGTCGAATTGGACGGTAGCCAGCATATCGAGATGACCGTCGCCGATGCCGAGGGCACGCGGCGGATCGAGGCTGAAGGCTATCGCGTGCTTCGCTTTTGGAACAATGATTTGACGTCGAATATGGAGGGCGTGTTGCAGGCCATTCTTACGGCTGCCTCGCCCAGCATGGAGCGGGGGCCCACCCCCCAGCCCCCTCCCGCTCGCGGGAGGGGGAGCAACTGAGATGTCACTCACCCCCGCCTTTCTCGACGAGCTCCGCGCCCGCACCACGCTGTCCACCCTCATCGCCAAGTCGGTGAAGCTGCAGCGCGCGGGCAAGGAGTTTCGCGCCTGCTGCCCGTTCCACAACGAGAAGACCCCCAGCTTCTACGTCAACGACGACAAGGGCTTCTACCATTGCTTCGGCTGCGGGGCGCATGGCGATGCGATCCGCTGGATGACCGACCAGCGCGGCCTGCCCTTCATCGATGCGGTGAAGGAACTGGCCCAAGCCGCCGGCCTCGACATGCCCGAGCAGGACCGCCGCGCCGCCGAAAAGGCCGAGCGCGCCAAGGGCCTGCACGAGTTGATGGGCGAGGCCGCCGCGTGGTTCACAGAGCGGCTGAACGGCATCGAAGGCGCCGAGGCGCGCGCCGTGCTCCAGCGCCGCGGCATCACGTCCGAAACCGCCCGGACCTTCGGCCTGGGCTTCGCCCCCGATTCGCGCGGCAAGCTCAAGGAAGCGCTGAAATCCTATGGCGACGCGATGCTGGTCGAATCCGGCATGCTGATCGCCGTCGAGGGCAAGGAGCCGTACGACCGCTTCCGCGGCCGGCTGATGATCCCGATCCGCGACGTGCGCGGGCGGACGATCGCGTTCGGCGGCCGCATCATCGGCGAGGGCGAGCCGAAATATCTCAACTCCCCGGAGACCCCGCTCTTCGACAAGGGCCGCACGCTCTACAATCTCGATCGCGCCCAGGCCGCGGCACGCAAGGCCGACCGGGTGATCGCGGTCGAGGGCTATATGGACGTGATCGCACTGGCCCAGGCCGGGTTCGGCGAGGTGGTGGCGCCGCTCGGCACCGCGCTGACCGAACACCAGCTCGAACGGCTGTGGCGGCTTTCCGAAGTGCCCCTGCTCTGCTTCGACGGCGACAGCGCCGGGCAGAAGGCAGCCCTGCGCGCCGCCCACCGCGCGCTGCCGATGCTCGCCCCCGGCCGCAGCCTCGCCTTCGTCACCCTGCCTCAGGGCCTCGACCCGGACGACCTCGTCCGGTCGCAGGGCCCAGCCGCGTTCGAAGCACTGCTCGCAAGGCCCGAGCCGCTGGTCGATCGCCTCTGGGCGAGCGAAGTCGCCGCCGGTCCGCTCGACACGCCCGAGCAGCGCGCCGGCCTCAAGCGCCGCCTCACCGAACTTGCCGAACAGATCCAAGACCCGAACGTAAAGCACGAATATATCGCGGAATTCCGCGCCCGCGCCGACCAGCAGTTCGGCCGCGGCCCGCGCGAGTTCCGCAAGGACCAGCGCGGCCCCTCGCCCGCCCGCCAGCAACAGCGCGGCACCCGCAACGCCCGCGGCGGCTGGCAGCCGCCCGAGGCCCCGCCCTCGCATTGGATCAAGGGCGTGCAGGCGAGCGGGCTCGATCCCATATTGGCACGCGCCGTCCTCGCCGGGCTGATCCGCCACCCGGTCGAGATCGCGCGGCACATGGAGATTCTCGGCAGCCTGCGCAGCGCATCGGGCGCGCTCGGCCGGCTGTTCGAAGCCGTTGTCGAGGTGGCGCTTACCAATCCGGGCCTTCGTCAACTTGATAGCGAGGATTTCCTCACCATATTGGCGCGGTCCGGTTTCGATTCAGTGGCAAGCGAGTTGCTCCGCGCAGACACGCTCCCCTTCTCCTTCACGCGGCCCGCGGCCGACGTGGCGAAGGCGCGCGAGGATCTGGGCGAGGCGATCGCGGTGATGGCGGCACAGCCCGCCGTCGACGTGGCGCTCGCCGAGGCGACTGCTGCGCTGATGCGCGACGGTACCGAGGAAGCGTTCGCCCGCCAGGTGGCGCTTTCGCGGCAGCGGCAGGAACTTCAGGATCGGCTCGCGAATCTGATGCTTGCGGAAGACGGCGTTTTTGAGGAATAGAGGCGGTGTAAAATTGCCGCCATCTGAGTTTCGAGGGATTTGATGGCGAAGGCGAACATGGCAGACGTCACGGACACGGCAGACACGAGTGACGCGCCGCTGATCGATCTGAACGAGGGTTCGATCAAGAAGCTGGTCGCGCGTGCCAAAAAGCGCGGCTACATCACCGTCGACCAGCTCAACGAGATGCTACCGCAGGACCAGATGTCCTCGGAGCAGATCGAGGACGTGATGGCCGCGCTCAACGACATGGGCATCAACGTCGTCGAGAATGAGGACGCCGGCGAGGATGCCGAGTCCGAGGACGATTCGGCCGATGATTCGGAAGCCGCGGACACCAGCGACGATTCCGCGCCCGCCTTCGAGGTTGCGAAGAAGAAGGAAACCGTCGATCGCACCGACGATCCGGTGCGCATGTACCTGCGCGAGATGGGCGCCGTCGAGCTGCTCAGCCGCGAGGGCGAAATCGCCATCGCCAAGCGCATCGAGGCCGGCCGCGACACGATGATCCTGGGGCTCTGCGAGTCGCCGATCACGTTCAACGCGATCATCGGTTGGTCGACCGCGCTCAACGAAGGCACGATGCAGCTGCGCGAGATCCTCGATCTCGACGCCATGCTCTCCAAGGGTCCGTCGGCCGAGCAGGTCGAGGGCGCCGAGGACGACAATGGCGAGATCAGCGAATCGAGCACCGGCCCCAGCTTCAAGGAAGAGGAAGAGCCCGAAGAAGTCGCCTCCGACGAGGATGACGAGCTGACCGAACGCCGCGCCCGTCGCCCCTCGGACGACGAGGAGGAGGACAACACCCTCTCGCTCGCCCAGATGGAAGAGCAGCTGAAACCCCAGGCGCTCGAGAAGTTCGCGAACATCACTGCGATCTACAAGAAGTTCGGCAAGGTCCAGCAGCAGCGGCTCGACACCATGTCGGCCGGCGAGGAGTTCCCGGCGGCGGAAGAGAAGAAGTACAACAAGCTCCGCGAGGAGCTGACCGCCGAGGTGGAGAGCGTCCAGTTCCACCAGGCGAAGATCGAGTATCTCGTCGACCAGCTGTACAGCTTCAACCGGCGCCTCACCGCGCTGGGCGGCCAGATGCTGCGTCTCGCCGAGCGCCACAAGGTCAGCCGCAAGGATTTCCTCGACCGCTATGTCGACCACGAGCTCGACGAGAACTGGCTGCCGACGGTGGTGGGTCTCGACAAGAAGTGGAAGGCGTTCGTCGAGAACGAGAGCGGCTCGGTCGACCGCATCCGCACCGAGATGAGCGAGATCGCCCAGCAGACGGGCATGACGCTCACCGAGTTCCGCCGCATCGTCAACATGGTGCAGAAGGGCGAGCGCGAGGCGCGCATCGCGAAGAAGGAGATGGTCGAGGCCAATCTCCGCCTCGTGATCTCGATCGCCAAGAAGTACACCAATCGCGGCCTGCAGTTCCTGGATCTCATCCAGGAGGGCAATATCGGCCTGATGAAGGCGGTGGATAAGTTCGAATATCGCCGCGGCTACAAGTTCAGCACCTATGCGACCTGGTGGATCCGCCAGGCGATCACCCGCTCGATCGCCGATCAGGCGCGCACCATCCGCATCCCGGTGCACATGATCGAGACGATCAACAAGCTGGTCCGCACCAGCCGCCAGTTCCTCCACGAGCAGGGCCGCGAGCCCACGCCGGAGGAAATGGCGGAGCGGCTGAGCATGCCGCTCGAAAAGGTGCGCAAGGTGATGAAGATCGCCAAGGAGCCGATCAGCCTCGAAACGCCGATCGGCGACGAGGAAGACAGCCATCTGGGCGACTTCATCGAGGACAAGAACGCGATCATTCCGGTGGACGCGGCGATCCAGGCGAACCTCAAGGAAACGGTCACCCGCGTCCTGGCGAGCCTCACCCCGCGCGAGGAGCGCGTGCTGCGCATGCGCTTCGGCATCGGCATGAACACCGACCACACGCTGGAAGAAGTCGGCCAGCAATTCTCGGTGACCCGCGAGCGTATCCGCCAGATCGAGGCCAAGGCGCTGCGCAAGCTCAAGCACCCGAGCCGCAGCCGGAAGATGCGCAGCTTCCTCGACCAGTAAGCGCATCCGCCACCAACAGGAACAACGGCTCCGGGTGTCCCCCCCCGGGGCCGTTTTCATTTGGGACAACGACGCGTGGGGAGCCGAAATCCTGTCTTTCAAGATTAATTTCGGCGTAACCATCTTTCTATGCGCTTCGGTATCGTCGCTGTGCGATCTCCTCTGAACCGGCCGATGGCGGGCGGCACTGTCCAGATGAGGAAGGTCATGCTCTTGGATACCGCACCGATGGAGCATTTGTCGGGCGCTTGGGGCCCGATGGGCGCACTGGCGGGGACCGACGGCAGCGCCCGCCACCCGCATCTGCGCGCCCTCCGCGCCGACGCCCTGCCCCGCCGCGACCTGGCGGACGCGGTCCACCACATCGCGCGCCTCCATGGCCGCCATCCCGGCCTGGTCGACTATGCCGCCGGCCATGGGCGCCATCCTATCGAATGCGAGTGGCTGGAAGCAGCCGCCGACGCCTTCGTCGCCGAGCGCGCCTATCTGGTCCGTCTCGTCGCCGCGGTGGGCCCCCTGCCCAGCACGCCGGGCCATGCCGAGAGCGAAGCCGCCGCCGCCGCGCAGCGGCATGCGCTCGACATGCTCGCCCAGTCCGATCGCGCCGGCTGCGCGACCGGCGCCGCGATCGCGCTGGCGATCGAATGGGTGGCGATCCGCGCGGTGCTCGACCGCGCCGCGACGAGTTTCGGCATCGATCCCAAGCCCGCCGGCCTGCCGATCCCCGAGGAGACGGTGAGCGTGGTCGACGCCCTCGCCCGCGAAGCCGCGCACGAGCGCGCGATGCTGTTCGGCGCGCAACAGGTCTTCGCCCAGCATCGCGGGCTGTGGGACCTGCTCGAGGCTCGCGCGAGCGCCCGCAGCCGCGGCTGACCTGCCCCTCGGGATGGGTTGCATCCCGCCACCGTTCGGCCCACCTTCTGCCCATGCGCTTCGAAGGTACCCAGAGCTATGTCGCCACCGCGGACCTGAAGGTCGCGGTCAACGCCGCCGTCACGCTGCGCCGCCCGCTGCTCGTCAAGGGCGAGCCCGGCACCGGCAAGACTGTGCTCGCGACCGAGATCGCCAAGGCGGTGAACGCGCCGCTGATCGAGTGGAACGTCAAGTCGACCACCAAGGCGCAGCAGGGCCTCTACGAATATGACGCGGTGGCGCGGCTGCGCGACGGGCAGCTCGGCGACCCGCGCGTGCACGACATCGCCAACTATATCCGCAAGGGCAAGCTCTGGGAGGCGTTCACCAGCCCCACCCTCCCCGTGCTGCTGATCGACGAGATCGACAAGGCCGATATCGAGTTTCCGAACGACCTGCTCCAGGAACTCGATCGCATGGAATTCCATGTCTACGAGACCGGCGAGACGGTCCGCGCCGCCGAGCGCCCGATCGTCGTGATCACCTCGAACAACGAGAAGGAGCTGCCCGACGCGTTCCTGCGCCGCTGCTTCTTCCACTATATCAAGTTCCCCGATCGCGACACGATGCAGGCCATCGTCGACGTCCACTTCCCCGGCATCCAGAAGCTGCTGGTCAGCCGTGCGATGGACCTGTTCTACGAGATCCGAGAGGTGCCAGGCCTCAAGAAGAAGCCCTCGACCAGCGAGCTGCTCGACTGGCTCAAGCTGCTGCTCCACGAGGAGATGCCGCTGGAGGTGCTCCAGTCGCGCGATCCCACCAAGGCGATCCCCCCGCTCCACGGTGCGCTGCTCAAGAACGAGCAGGACGTGATGCTGTTCGAGCGGCTCGCCTTCATGGCGCGGCGGCAGAAATGAGCATGCGCCCGCCCGACTCCCTCCGGCGCTCAACGTAATGGACGCCCACCCTCCTGCGGGCATATTCTAGGCCATGTTCCTCGCCTTTCTCGACGAACTGCGCGCCGCAGGCATCCCTGCCAGCCTCAAGGAACATCTCCTGCTGCTCGAAGCGCTCGACGCGCAGGTGACCGAGCCGACCCCCGAAGCCTTCTACTTCCTCGCCCGCGCCACCTATGTGAAGGACGAGGGGCTGCTCGACCGGTTCGACCAGGTCTTCGCCAAGGTCTTTCAGGGGATTACGAGCAATTATGGCGTCGCGCCGGCCGAGATCCCCGAGGAATGGCTCCGCGCGATCGCCGAGAAATACCTGACCGACGAGGAAAAGGCGCAGATCGAGGCGCTCGGCTCGTGGGAAAAGCTGATGGAGACGCTCCAGCAGCGGCTGAACGAGCAGCACGAACGCCACCAGGGCGGCAGCAAATGGATCGGCACCGGCGGCACCTCGCCCTTCGGCAATGGCGGCTATAATCCCGAGGGCGTGCGGATCGGCGGCGAAGGCAAGCACCAGCGCGCGGTGAAGGTCTGGGAGGCGCGCGACTATCGCAACCTCGATTCCACCCGCGAGCTCGGCACCCGCAACATCAAGGTGGCGCTGCGTCGCCTCCGCCGCTTCGCCCGCGAGGGTGCGGCGGAAGAGCTCGACATCGACGGCACCATCGCCGGCACCGCGCGCCAGGGCTGGCTCGACGTGAAGATGCGCCCCGAGCGGCACAATGCGGTCAAGCTGCTGCTCTTCCTCGACGTCGGCGGCTCGATGGACCCCTTCGTCAAGCTCTGCGAGGAGCTGTTCTCGGCCGCGACCAGCGAGTTCAAGAACCTGGAGTTCTTCTACTTCCACAACTGCCTCTACGAAGGCGTGTGGAAGGACAATCGCAGGCGCTTCACCGAGCGTACCCGCACCGCCGACCTGCTCCACAAATATGGCCCGGACTATAAGGTGATCTTCGTCGGCGATGCGTCGATGAGCCCCTATGAGATCACCCAGGTCGGCGGCTCGGTCGAGCATCTGAACGACGAGCCCGGCGCGACCTGGCTGCAGCGGGTGACAGACACCTGGCCCGCCACCGTCTGGCTCAACGTGCTGCCCGAGGCGCAATGGGGCACTTCGCACTCGGTGACGATGATCCGCGAGCTGATGCGCGATCGCATGTATCCTCTCACGATTGCAGGGATCGATGCGGCGATGCGTGAGTTGAGTAGGAAGCGATGAGTACGATCCGCGACATGCTCCACCGTTGGCGCCGGCGCCTGTTCGGCAGCTATACGATCGCCGATCCCCGGCCGATGGCCGAGGCCGCGCCCTATACCTTCTTCCTGCCCAGCGAGAACGAGGTGCTGGCGCTGCGGCCGGGCGACCTCGCCAAGCTGATCTTCCAGTCGACCCCGCCCTCGCGCGACTATGCCGCCGAGCGGATGTGGGTGGAGATCACCCGCGCCGAGGGCGAGAAGCTGTGGGGCCGGCTGGACAATGTCCCGCTCGACATCCCCCGGCTCCGCCCCGGCCGCGAAGTGGCGTTCCGCCGCGGCGACGTGATCGACCTGCGCTGGGGCGAGGACCGCCCGGTCCGCCCGCCCTCGGCGCCCGCGCGGCGCCATTATGACGCGCGCTGCCTGGTCGACAGCTGCGTGCTCGAACAGGGTGCGGCGGTCCATTATCTCTACCGCGAGCTGCCGTTGCCGCCCAGCGTCGGCGACGCGCCCGACAGCGGCTGGCGCATCCGCGGCGACTATCGCGGGCTGGAAGACGAAGCGATCGGCGCCCGCGCGATCGAATGCGTGGCACTCGGCCGGGTGCTCAACATCGACGACAGCTGGGTCCACCTGATCGATGCGCCCACCGGCTCGGCCTATGTGCGGAACTGGGAGAAGGATGTGTTCGAGCCGGAGTCTGCCGCGGCGGATTGAGGCGCGGTGATCGGACGGTGTCCGCTACCGCCCATTTCCGGATCTCGCCCGCGGAGTTATGAACTATACATCAAACGTCTCTGAGGAGCAGTCGCGATGACGGCCGAGGGCTACGCCGATCGAACGGCTGAGGAAAACTACGAGCTATTTCTAAATGCCTTAGCTGGGCTTGAGGATGACGCAGGCATAGAGAACTACTCTCAAGAAGGCCTACGTCTTCTACGAGGAGCCCTCGCAATGTTTCGGTCCGAGTACCGAACGCGCTACGGCAGCTAACCACCAGTGTCGGCCGTTCGACGATCCGCCGGAACGTACAGCCTGAAACTTCAGCGACCGCTCAAAGCTTCTCCACTGCCTTGTCGATCCGCCGCAGCAGCGCGCCGTCCTGGGCGCTGCGCCGCACGGCCTCTTCTGCAAGCCCCATCAGGCTAGTCGCGCCGAAGCTGCCGGCCAGGCTCTGCAGCCGGAGCGCGGCACCCGCCCATTGCTCGGCACCCTTGGAGGTCTTCATCATGTCGACCGAACGGTGGACGCTCTCGAGGAACGCGTCGCGAAGCTCGGCGATCAGCGCGGGATCGTCGCCCACGGCGGCCGCCAGACTCGTATCGATTGCACCGGGATCATAAGCCATGGCTAATCCTATCTCCACCTTCGTTAACCGTTGGTTGCCAACACGCCCTTGGTCCGCGCGGCAAAGCTGGTAGAGTGGCCCGATGACTGGGGGCTCCACCGCTGAATCCGCCGTATCGTTCGAAACCCATGCCGCCGAGCCGCCCGTGCTGGCGGAAAGCCTGGTGATCGACGACCCCGCGCCCGTTGCACCCGACGCGCCGCTCGAAGCGCCGCGCCTCGGCTGGATCCTCACCCTGCTCGCGGTCGCAGCCGGGGTCGGCGCAACCTATGGCATGGCGTGCCTCGCGCTGCCCGCCTGGGACGAGCCGCTGAGCAACTTCCAGCGCGTCCAGCTGCTCGCGTCGCTCTGCGTGCCCGCCGCGGTGGTCGCGCTGCTCTACCTGATCGCGGTGCGCACCAGCACCGCCGAGGCGCGCCGCCATGCGGATACCGCACGCGCCATGCGCGACGCGGCCGAGCAACTCGAAGCACGCACCGCCGCGCTCACCGACCGCCTCCTCGCCCAGCGCAAGGCGCTCGCCGAGCAGGAAACCAGCCTGTCGGTGCTCAGCGACGCCGCCGCCGAGCGCCTCGCTTATGCCGCCGCCAGCGCCCAGCGCCAGGCCGAACTGATCGCTGCCGGCACCCAGCAGCTGAGCGCGATGACCAGCGCCGCCGAGCACAGCGTCTCCGTGATCCTCGCCTCGCTGCCCAGGGCGCACGAGGAAATGCGCGGGCTCGCCGATCGGGTCGACCAGGCCGGGCTCCAGGCCGGCCAGACCGCCGCCGCGCTCGACATCCAGCTGACCGTGCTCGCCGAGCGCGGTCGCGAGGCCGATCGCATCGCCGGGGGCGCCGCCGAGCGGCTCGCCGCGCATATCTCCCGCATGGAAGCGACCAGCGAGGCGGCGAGCAGCCGGCTCGAACAGGTGACCGACCAGATGTCGGCGCAGGTCGATGCGGTGCTCGATCGCGCCGCCGCCGCGATCGACCAGTCGCGCCAGGGCATCGCCGCGCAGGGCGACGCGATGCTGGCGATGCTCGGCGCAAACCAGGCCGCGCTCGAACGCGCCACCGAGGACAGCAGTGCCGCGATGGCGCAGCGCATGGCGCTGATCGAGGATGCGATCATCCGCATCTCGTCGCGGCTCAGCGAGGAGCAGCGGCGCGGCGACGCGCTGTTTGCCCGCCTCTCCGAAGGCGCCGCGACGTTCGACTCGGAGCTGGAAGTCCTCCACGCCGCCGGCACCCGCCGCACCGAGGCGCTGGCCGCCGCGATCCACGGGCTGCACCAGTCGATGGACGGCATGACCCAGTCGATGCGCACCGGCGAAGGCACCGCGCGCGAAGGGATCGCCACCGCCGAAAGCCTGCTCACCGCGCTCGACGCCGCCGCCCGCGAGCTCGACGAGACGATGCCCGCGGCACTCGAGCGGCTCGACGAGCGGATCGACGCGACGCGCAAGCGCATCGCCGCCGCCAAGCCCGAGCTGCTCGGCCTCGTCACCGCCGCCGAGACCACCCACGACGCGGTGGCGGGAATCGCCGCCTCGGTCACCCACCAGCAGACCGCGCTCGAACGCGGCCGCGCCGCGCTCGCCGAGACACTGGCGACCGCCGCCGACCAGGCCGAAACGCTCAGCCGCGCGGTCGACGGCGCGATCCTCCACGCGAAGAGCTTCACCAGCGACGCCGCGCCCGAGCTGATCGAAACGCTGCTGCGCGTCCGCGACAGCGCCAACAAGGCCGCCGACCATGCCCGCGAGGCGATCGACGGCATCGTGCCAGCGGTCAATCGCGTGCTGCAGGAGGCCACCGATCAGGTGATCGAACATGCCGTCGAGCTGTCGGTCCGCCGCCAGGTCGACACGCTGACCAAGGCTGCCGACGCCGCAATCGGTGCCGCTGCGCGCGCCGCCGAGCATCTCCGCGCGCAGATGACCGTGCTGGAGGAAGCCAACCAGCGTGCCGAGACGCGCATCGCCGAGGCGCAGGACGCGCAGGAACGCGCCGACAGCGACGGCTTCGCCCACCGCATGGCGCTACTGATCGACGCGCTGCACTCGACCTCGATCGACATCGCCAAGACCTTCTCCGCCGAGGTCACCGACAGTGCCTGGGGTGCTTATCTCAAGGGCGATCGCGGCGTGTTCACCCGCCGCGCGGTGCGCCTGCTCGCCCCGCACGAGGCGCGCGAGATCCACCGGCTGTACGAGCATGACGAGACGTTCCGCGAGAACGTCCATCGCTATGTCCATGATTTCGAGACGATGCTCCGCCAGGTGCTGAGCCTGCGTGACGGCAATCCGCTGGCGGTGACCCTGCTCTCGTCCGATGCGGGCAAGCTCTATGTCGCGCTCGCCCAGGCGATCGAGCGGCTGCGGGGCTGAGGGGCTGGGGTCCTCCCCCCAAGTCGTCATCCCGGCGAAAGCCGGGATCCAGACGCCTCTCGCTATCGGCGGGAACCGCACCGGTGACCCCAATGGATTCCGGCTTTCGCCGGAATGACGGTCCGAGGGGCGCAGACCCTACCGCGCCGGCGGGCGGCGGGTCGAGTCGCGGACGATCAGCGTCGAGGGCAGCACCACTGGCTCGGCCGAGGCGGCTGCCCGTCCGGCACAGGCATCGATGATCCGCTCGACCGCCTTCGCCGTGATGTCGGCGATCGGCTGCGAGACGGCGGTCAGCGCCGGGCTGGCGAACCGCACGATCGGCGTGTCGTCGAAGCTGACCAGCGACACGTCCTCGGGCACGCTGAGCCCCCGCCCCCGCACCGCCGCCATGGTCGCCAGCGCGGTCTGGTCGTTGGCGGCGATCACCGCGGTCACCTCGGCCCGGTCGAGCAGCGTGCGCGCCGCGATCAGCCCGGCATCGTAGGAGAAGTCGCCGGTCTCCAGCAGCCCGTCCGAGGACAGCCCCGCCGCCGCCATCGCCGCCCGCCAGCCCTCGACGCGCCAGGCGCTCAGCTCATATTCCGCAGGTCCCGCGATGAAGCCGATGCGGCGGTGCCCGAGCGCCAGCAGATGCTCGGTCGCCAGCCGCGCGCTGCCGCGATCGTCCTGCACCAGCATGTGCCCCGGCCCCTCGGCGACCGAGCCGATCCGGGCGATCTCGATCCCTTTTTCGGCGAGCAGCTTGAGGATCACCGGGTTCTGCGAATGCGGCGGGGTGAGGATCGCGCCGTCGGGCTGGAGTGCTGCGATCGCGGCGGAGATTTCGCGCTCGATCTGGTCGCTCTGGGTGTCGACCAGTTCGACGATCATCCGATAGCCATGCGCAGCGCAGGCGAGCATGCCGCCGAGCAGCATCTGGTCGACCCAGTCGCGCCCCTCGCGCGCGCGCCAATCGGCGATGGTCCGCTCGCGATCGTTGAGCGCGAGGATCAGATAGGAGCGCGATCCGCTCATCCGCTGCGCGGCCAGCGAGGGCACATAGCCGAGCTTGGCGATCGAGGCCTGGACGCGGTGGAGCATCTCCGGCCGCACGCCGGGCTCCTTGTTGATGACGCGGCTGACGGTCTGCAGCGAGACGCCGGCATCGGCCGCGACATGGCGGATGGTCACGGACTGGCGTCTACGAGACATGCGACTTCCTCTCCTGCATCGTTTTTGCCTAGCGGCTGAGCTGGCGCAACAGATACGCGCGCAGCTGCCCCGCCGTTTCGGGCGTCAGCGGATCGAGGATGCCGCGGCCGCCCTCGGGGATATGCGCGGTCACCGACGCGCCGGGCGCGAAGACATAATGGTCGAACACCTGCCGCCAATGCGCCCGCTCCGCCGCCGGCAGGTCGCGGATCGCGAGCAGCGCGGCGAGCAGCGCATCGTGCGGCTCGGCGAGCCAGGACGGGCGCGTCCGCCACCAATAGTTGATCATCACGTTGAAGCCGTCGAGCGCCTCGACATGATGCCACCAGAGGCTCGGGATGCGCAGCGCGTCGCCCGGCGCCAGCACCACGGTGCGCGCATGGCGCAGCGCCTCGCGAAACTTCGGGAAGCGCACGAAATCGGGTGCGTGGAAATCGACCATGCTGATCGCGCGACCGCCCGGCGTATTGTCGAGCGGGCCGGGATAGAGGTTGGCGAACTGGTCGGGCGGAAACAGCGTGAAGCGGCGATGGCCGACCGCGGTGCAGACCAAATTGTCGGGCTCGTCGCAATGCGCGGCGACGCGCGTGGCGGTGCCGATCCAGATCGTCGCGGCCAGCCCCTCGCGCGGGCCCAGCGGCATCGGGTTGGCCTCGGCCAGACCGGGGAAGAAGCGCGGCACGTCGGTGGAGGCGATATAGCGGAGCGGCGCGTCCGCCTGCCCCTCGTCCGCTGCCATCGCCGAGAAGATCGCGCCGATCCGCGCGCGACGGGTGCGGTGGTTCATCGCCATCGCGTCGTCGTAGAAGATGCGCGCGCCGGCGCCAGGCGCACCCTCGGCATAGGTGAAGTCGGTGTCGCGCGCGAAGCCGGCGAGATAGGCGCGGATATTCGGGGCCCCCTTCCCGCCCTCGGCGACCAGCGGCCAGTCGGCGACCAGCCCGCGGACTACGAAGGGCTCGGCCGAGGCCGCCAGCGCATGGTCGAGCGCCCAGCAATCGGCGGCGGCGATCTCGGACACGGGTCGCAGCCCGTCGAACAGGTCGGTGGGATCAGGCATCGGCGCCCCGGCGCTGGAGCCGCGTGATCAGCAGCGGCAGATTGGCGAGCGATGCCAGCGCCATGGTGATCGGGAGCAGATGGCCGTCGCGGTGCAGTTCGCCCAGCGCCGCGCCGTCGAGCGCCGCGAACCGCTCCTCATGGATGCCGTGGAAGTCGACGATATGCCGGGCATTGCCCTCGGCATCGTCGAAGCGGATCGAGACGGGCTCGAGCAGCTCGTGCCGCTCCAGCGCGTCGAAGAAATCGGGGGCGGCGCGGTAGCCGCGGTCGAGCTGCGCGAGCCCGTCGAGCACCGCGGCAAGATAGCTGCTCGGCGTACCGTCCGCCTCGAACAACGGCGAGGCCTCGGCATAGCCGGCATCGCCCGGTGCCAGCACCCGCGGGCTCGCCGCGGAAAGATGGAGCTGGGCCAGGTCGCCACCGGCAGGTGGGGGGCCGATCAGGAAGGGCCGGGTCGCCATCGCCAGCGGGATATAGGGCGCATCCCAGCGATCACCCTCGAGATAGAGGTTTTCCTCGGGCGCGAAGCCGAACAGCGCGATCGCCTGGAACCCGTCCCGGGCGGGCGTCCGCTGGAACAGGATCGGATAGGCATTCTGCACCTGGCGGAACTCGCTGGGCACCACGAGGCAGAGCTGGACGGCGTCGCCCAGCGCGGCGCCGCGCCGCCGGTCGATACGGACCGCACGGTGATCGTCGATGGTCACGAGCTGTTGATCGTTCATGCGTGGTAATCCCCGTTCCCCGCCGGGGCGTTGGCACGCCGCGCGGCGGGGCGGAAGGGCCTTGCGGCATCGAAACCGCAAGGCCAGGTCGGTCGTCAGAAGCGGTAGCGCACGCCCACCGTGTAGCGGGCATAGCCCGGCGCGGTGACGCCGACATAGCGGTCGGTCCGCTGGTGCGTCCGGCGGCCTTCGCCGGTCAGGTTGATGCCTTCGAAGAACAGGGTCGTGCGCGGCAGCGCCTCCCAGCTCGCGCTGGCATCGACCTGGCCATAGGGCTCGGTATAGCTTGGGTTCGACCCCGCGCCCGACAGGAACTCGGCACGCCAGTTATAGGCGACGCGCGCCTGGATGCCGTTCTTGTCGTAATAGCCGATCACATTGGCCGTATCGCTCAGGCCGACCAGCGCGAACTGGTTGACCGTGGCGGGCTGGTCGTTGCGGTAGTGCACGTCGCCGTCGACGATCGTGTAGTTGAGGATCATCCCCAGTCCGGTTTCCCAGAAGCTGTGCTGGACAGCGAATTCCCAGCCATGGACATTGGCGGTCTGGTCGTTGTTGACCGGCGTGTTGACGGTGAACAGCACCGGCGCGTCCTCGGGCAGGCCGATGATGTCGCCGGTGTAGTTGCCCGGCGTACCGCCGGTGATCTTCACCGAATTGGGGTAGTTCTGGAAGATGTACTGGCGGATGTCGTTCGAGGTCGCGCCTGCGCCCAGCGCCGCCAACGCCGCCTTGTAGCGCGGGCCGTCGGCCGGGTTGGTCAGGCCGAACACCGGCTTCTTCACCTGGCCGGTGCCGATGAAGTTCACCACCGACTTGTGGAAATAGCCGACCGAGATGTAGCTGTCGGGCTGATAGTACCACTCGGCAGAGAAATCGAGGTTCTTCGACTTGTACGGCAGCAGCCCCGGATTGCCCTGGCTGCCGGGGCCGCCGTCGACGCGGAACAGCGAGTCGATCGTCTGGCCGCCCTGCAGGCTGCCATAGTCCGCGCGCGCGATGGTGTGGCCATAGGACGCACGCAGCTTGACGTTGTTGAGCGGCGAGATGTCGAAATCGAACGAGGGCAGCCAGTTCTGGTACGAACCGCTGAGCGAGGTGTAGTCGCTCTTGCCCGAATAGACGACGTTGAGCTCGTTCGCCGAGACCCATTTGGTGCCCGTGGCCACCGGCACGAGTGCCGAGGAGTCGATCCAGGTCTTCTCGTAGCGGACACCGGCATAAAGGTGCGCCGGGCGGCCGAAGGCGTCGAACTTGAGGTTCGCCTGGAGGAACGGCGCCAGCGTCTTTTCCGAGATGTGGCGGTCGACGGTGTACTGCGCGAGGCAGGTGTCGGGGCCGAGCGGCGTGCCGCTCTGCGGCTTCGAGCACATCTTGTAGAGACGCTCGAGATTGCCGACCAGCGTCTCAAAATTCTTGGTGAAGATCTGCTGGATCAGCAGGCTGCCGTCGGTCTTGAGGCCCGGATATTTGTCCGGGATGGTCGCCAGCGTGAACAGGCTGTCGGGCAGGTCCGAGGCCGGGCCGGCGCCGCCCCAGGTGTTGTTCTGGAGAAAGCCATAGGCCGAGCGGACCTTGTTATCGACATAGGAGATGCCGAAATCGACGCTGTCGAGCAGCCCGCCATGATCGTAGCGGCCCTTGAACTGGACCTGGTTGATCTCGTCCCGGAACATGCCGTTGCGGAAGGAATTGCCCGTCGCCTGGATGCGCGAGGCATCGAGCAGGTCGATGCCCGGCTGCATCTTGATCGACAGCACCGGCATGTAATGGGTGAAGTCGATCGTCTGGCTCGCCGCGCCGAAGATGGCGGTGCTCACCGAGGTGCTGGTGCCGTATTTGTTGGTCGGGCCGGACCTGGCGATCGAGTGATGCGCGTCGAGCTCGAACGAGAAGGCGCCCTCGGGCTTCCACTGCAGGTTGCCGCCGATCGAATTGTTCTCGCTCTGGTTGGCGCTGAGATTGCTGACGTAGGAGACGTCCTTGTTCTCGCTCGCCTTGAACCGCTCGGTGTAGAAGATCGGGCTCGCCACCGCGCCGCCGGTCCAGTTGCTGACGGTGTCGTTGTTGTTGAAATAGACGCCGATGCTGTTGCTGCGCACGGTCACCCGGTTGCGCGAATAGGTATAGTCGATCGTGCCGGTCAGCGTGTCGGAGGGCTTGAACTGCAGCACCGCCTGCCCGTTGATCCGCTCGCGCTCGATATCGTTGATGCCGATGCCGGCATTCTGCGGCACGGTGTAGATCTGGTCGCCGGTCGGGCGGTTGGTGATGTTGGCGTAGCGCGGATCGCCCGGCTGGGCGAGCTCGCCCGCCTTGTCCGAACCGGTGCGGCCGTTCTTCCAGCCGACATAGGCTTCGTTGTTGCCCGCCTTGCGCTTCTGATAGGTGCCGGCGATCAGGATGCCGATGCGATCGTCGAGGAAGCTGTCGCTGACGATGCCCGAGACTTCGGGGGTGATCGGCGTGTTCTTGGCGTTGCTCGAGCTGTCGTACATCCCCGAAACGGCGACGCTGCCGTGCAGGCCGGGCTTGTCGAGCGGGCGCGGCGTGCGGATGTTGATCGTCGAGCCGATGCCGCCCGATTCGATGTCGGCACGGCCGGTCTTGTAGACCTCGACCGCGGCGATGCCGTCGGACGAGAGGTTGGCGAAGTCGAACAGGCGCGAGGTCGGCGCGGTGGCGCCGCCATCGAGCGTCGAGGTCGGCATCTGGCGGCCGTTGAGCGTCACCAGATTATAGTTGGGGCCGAAGCCGCGGACGGTGACGGTCGAGCCTTCACCGATCGAGCGGTCGATCGACACGCCGGTGATGCGCTGGAGCGATTCGGCGAGGTTGGTGTCGGGGAACTTGCCCATGTCCTCGGCAGTGATGCCGTCGACCACACCCTGCGCGTCGCGCTTCAGTTCGAGCGATTCGCGGAGCGACGCGCGGATGCCGGTGACGACGATGTCGCCATTGGCTTCGGCCTCGGTCGCGCCGCTCGTATCCTGCGCCGCTGCGATCCCCGGCATCGCGAGCAGCGCGAGCGCGGAAACTCCCGCGCGCCACAGCATCGACCTGCCTGCATGTACCCGTGTCATATTGGCTCCCCGCATGTTGGATGAATCATGGCGCGCCATGATGTGAACGTTCACATACAAACATTCATTACGGGGTCAACAAGTCACATTTCTGTCGTTTTTAGGCGGAGGATCGTTCTCAGAACTGTCATCTTCGCGCGGCCGAGTTGCAGCATTGGCCGGAACTGCCCGGCGCGCCGAAAGCGGCAGGAACAACGTTGGCACGTGCGGCTACAGTCTCTATTCCGGCCGCCGCATGCACGCGCCGACGCCCTCCGTACCCGCCCAAGGCACCGCACGGCATTGGCGCTTCCTGCTGCTGTTCGCGCTGGCCAATGCGGGCGGGACGATCGGCTATCTGCCGCTGTTCACGGTGTTCCTGCCGATCAAGGTGGAGGCGATCGCCGGCGCCGACCGACTCAACCTGTTCACCCTGGTCGCGGCGATCGGGACGGTCGCGGCGATCGCCGCCAATATCGGTTTCGGCTGGCTGAGCGACCGCTCGCTCGCGCGCGGACGCGGGCGCCGCGCCTGGCTGCTGCTCGGCACGCTCGGGCTGGCGCTCGCCTATGCGCTGTTCGCCCGCGCCGAGTCGCCCGCCCAGGTGACGCTCGCGGTGGTCGCGGTGCAATGCGCCGCGAATGCGGTGCTGGCGCCGCTGCTCGCGCTGATGGCGGACGAGATTCCCGATGCGCAGAAGGGCTTTACCGGCGGCCTGCTCGCGCTCGCCAACCCGATCGGCGCGGCCACGGCCTGGGCACTGGTCCAGCTCCCCGGCGCCACCGAGCCCCTGCGGCTGGGCCTCCTCTCGCTCGTCATCGCGCTGCTGGTCGCACCGCTCGCCTTCTCCACGGCGCGACGCCTGCCGCCGCAGCCCGCGCCCCTTCCCCGCGGCCAGGCCCGCCGCAACCTCGCCGCAGCCTGGGTCGCGCGGCTGTTGCTCCAGTCGGCGGGCAACGGACTGACGCTCTACCTCTATTATTATTTCGCCGACCTGCCGCCCCGACAGACCACCGCCGCGGCCGCCGATTTCGTCGGGCGCACACTGGTGCTCGCCTACCTCCTCCCCCTGCCCTGCACGCTGCTGCTCGGTCGCCTCTCGGACCGGATCGGCCGCCGCAAGCCTTTTCTGCTGGCGGCAGCGGCGGTCACCGCAGGGGGGCTGCTCGTCATGGGCCTGGCCGGCACCCGCACGATCGCGGTGGCGGGATTCCTGGTCTATGGCGTCGGCGCGCAATTGTTCATGGCGCTGCACGGCGCCTTCTGGATGCAGGAGATGCCGAGCGAACGCCATCGCGGCCGCGACCTCGGCATCCTCAATCTCACCAACACGCTGCCCGCGCTGGTCGGCACGGCGATCGCCTGGATGGCGGCGACGCCGGGCAGCTTCGCGCCGCTGCTCTTCCTGCTCTCCGGCCTCACCTTGGCGGGCGGGCTGGTGATGCTCGCGGTACGCGAGCCCGCTTAAGGATAGGCGAGCAGCCGCTGCATCGTCGCGCCGGGGCGCGCCGCCGCGCCGGTATCGTTCACCAGATGCGCAATCGTGCCGATCCCGCCGCCGAGCGACATCGTCGTCACATGGTGGAAGCGCACCCCCGGCCGCCCCGGCGCCTCGATCGCGCTTTCGAGCACCACCTGCGGGTTGGTCCGGAAATAGACATAGACGCCCAGCGCTACCGCCGCATGCGCGCGCACCTGGTCGTCGACCTTGTAGGCTGCCCAGCCGCGGGTCGGGCCCGCCATCCAGGCCGACTGGCTGGGCGGATCATAGGGCAGCTCGTTCTGGTAGAAATAGGTCCGCCCGCGCTCGCCCCGCCACCAGGTCTGGTAGCGCTGGAAATGCTCGACGAACAGCGCGTGTGCGGTCACGTCGTCGCCGTTGACCACCAGCCCCTGATCGCCGGTGCTCTCGTCCCAGCCGACATGGACGCGGGTGCCGTCGACATCGCCGTGATCGGCCCGCCAGATCCACAGATGGTCGGCGAGGACATGGTGGCTGTTGATCTCCAGGCAGGTCTCGACCTTGCCGACCTCCACCCCGCCGACGCGGAAGAACAGGTCAGCGAGCAGCACCGGATTTTGGCGATGGTCGCCGGTGCTGCCGCGCGGCCCCACCTGCACCAGAACCGGCGAGCGCACGGCGCCCGCATCGATCATCAGCCCGGCGATGGTGACGCCGGGCACATCGTCCATCTCGACCACCGCATTGCCCTTTACCGCCTGCAGCGTCGCGAGCCCGATGCCGAGCAGCACGCGGTTGGCCGAAGTCACCCGCAGCGGCGCGTCGAGCCGATAGACCCCCGGCGTGAACAGCAGATGCTGGCCGCGGGCGAGCGCGGCGTTGAGCGTCGCCGCGTCCATCCCCGGTCGGGCGAAGAAGAAATGCGCGAGCGGCAAGGCGCTGCCGGGCGCCCCCCCCTCCGCCCAGCTCGTCCCCACCGCGTCACGCCGCAACGCGGGCACGAACACCGACCAGCGGCCAGCCTCGTCCACCTGCAGGAACGGCTTCTCGCGGAGCAGCGGCACGCGCAGCAACGTCGTCACCGCGGGATCGGGGAAGCTGGTCGCCGGCGCGCCCTGCACGCCCTGAAACATCATGTTCCAGTTCACCCCCTGCCAGCCGCCGATGCGGCTGCTGCGGCTATACCATTGCTGCTGGCTGCCGGCGCGGATCGTGCCTTCGATCCGGCAATCGGCGAGAAAGCCGCCGCTCGACGACCCGCCATCGTCGAGCACCAGATCGCCGAGCATGTGGATCCGCCGATAGGGCGCCGCCTGGGAGACCGCCCAGCGGTCCCAGCCCGCTGGCGGGCGTATGGTGAGGTTCTCGGCGCCGCGCCAGAAATTGGCGAGCGCGTCGCCCTTCAGCCAGTCGGCATTGACGCGGACCTGCCCATCTATCGTCACCGCGCCGGGCACCGTGCCGAGCCCCAACACCTGGGTGAAGAAACCCACGCGTATATCAGCGGTGTAGCGCCCCGGCTTGAACAGGATGGCGAAGCGGCGATCGGTGAAATGCGCGGCTTCCTGCTGCGCGAAGATCGCGTCGATCCGCGCCTGCACATCGCCGCCGGGCATCGACGGATCGATCACCAGCACGTTCGGCCCGAAATCGGGCGTCGTCTCCGCGGTCATCGCTTCCCCCGCCTGTACCGGTAGCGGCACCGCTGCCGCCGCCGCGATCGCCGCCAGCCCGGCATCACCGGCGCGACGGATCACCGTGCGCCGGCTCGCATCGGGCAGGCCGCCCCCCTTGCCTTCGTGCAATCGCTGTCCCCGTCAGGCGAAGTCGAGCTGCACGCGGCCATGCTGGACAATCGCGGTGCGCGCGGTCTTCACCGGCGCCCCCGGCTCGCTGACCGTGTCGACGGTGCGGAACTGCGCCTGCCACTGGTCGCGGGTGACGTCGCACAGCAGATAGCCGCGCCGGTCGTTCATGTATTTCAGATAGGGATTGCGGCCGAGGATCTTGTCGCTGCCCGCGCGGACGTCCGCCCCGTCGCCGCCCGAGCTGATCGAGGTGGAAACGAACTCCACCGCCACCGCGTCGCCCTGGCCAGCGCGGGTGCGCAGCTCGCCGGCATAATTCTGGTGCTCGTCGCCGGTCAGCACCACGACATTGCCGTGGCCGGCAAACTTGGAGAACAGCCGCTCGCGGGGCAGGTCATAGCCGCCCCAGCTGTCCATGTTGCGGATCGGCGCGGGTTCGTCGCCCATGCGGCGATCGAGCGGCATCATCATCACCTGCTGGGCGATCGCGTTCCAGCGCGCCTTGCCCTCGGCGAGGTTACGCGCCAGCCACGCTTCCTGCGTGGTGCCGAGCACCTGCGCATCGGCAGCGCCCCAGCCGGCGCATTTGGCCTTGAAGCCGTCGTCGCAGGGCTGGTCGGTGCGATACTGGCGGGTGTCGAGCAGGTGCAGATCGAGCAGGTCGCCGACGCGGGCGCGGCGATAGGCCTGGATGCCGTCACCATGCGGGATCGAGCTGCTGCGCACCGGCATATGCTCGTACCAGGCCTGGAAGGCAGCGGCGCGGCGGAGCAGGAACGCCTCGGGGGGCGTGCCGTTCTGGTCGCGGTCGGCCACCCAGTTGTTCTGGATCTCATGGTCGTCGAAGGTCGCGTACCAGCCGGTCGCGGCGTGCGCGGCCTGGAGATCCGCGTCGGTCTTGTACTGGGCGTAACGGCGGCGATAGTCGTCGAGGCTGAACGGCTCCTCGCCGACATGCGCGCGGATGAACTTCCGGGGGTTGCCGCCATAGTCGAACGCCACCGGATTGCCGCGGCCCTCGTAGATATAGTCGCCATAGTGGAAGAGGAAGTCGGCCTCTTCGCGCGCGGCATGGGCATAGGCGGTATAGAGCCCCTGCTCGTAATGCTGGCAGCCGGCGACGAGGAAGCGCGCCTTCGCCACCGAGGCACCCGCGGCGGGCAGCGTCTTGACCCGCCCCCGCATCGAGCGCTCGCGCCCGCAGGTGAAGCGGTACCAGTACGGCCGGTCGGGCTGCAGTCCGGCGACTTCGACATGCACCGAATGGCCGAGTTCGGGCCGGGCCAGCGCCTCGCCCTTGGCAGCGATCGTCTTGAAGGCGGGGTCGGCGGCGACTTCCCACTGCACCGCGATCGGCACCATCGGCATCCCGCCATGCGGCTCGAGCGGCTCAGGGGCGAGTCGCGTCCACAGCACGAAGCCGTCGGCCGCAGCGTCACCCGCCGCGATGCCCAGCGTGAAGGGATAGGCGCGGAACGCCTGCTGCGCGCGGACGATGCCCGGCGCGCCCAGCACCAACAGCGATCCGGCGGCGCCCAGCAAAAGCTCGCGTCGTGTAGTGTGCATCCTTCGTCTCCCTAGCGCGGTGCGGCAGGCACCCGGCCACCGCCGTAGCGGGGAGATGCAAACCTCATTCGAACCGCATGGCAAGCGAAGATGACAGAAATGTGAACGTTCACATCGCCTGGGCGAAATGCGGCGCGAGCACCGCCACCTCGCGCGCGACTTCCCGGCGGAGCGCCGCGCGCATCAGGTTCGACGCACGGACATAGCCGGGCCAGTCGGCGATGACCTGGCGCAGCGTCCAGGTGCCGATATGGCTGCTCGAGGTACCGCGCGAGACGTTGGTCGCATCGCGAAGGGCCTTCAGCGCAGGGTCCGTCGCCCCCGCCGCGATCAGCCGCTCGCACAGCGCTACCACTTCGCGTCGCCGCGCGCTGCTGGCGCGGGTCAGGCGGTAGCGGACCGCCATCACCGCCTTGTCGTCGCAACGGGCGGATCGTGTGAGCTGCTCGAGTTCGTCGAGCGCGGCGAGCATCTGGGCGTGGTGTCGGCGCAGGTCTTCCATCCGGCTCTTATAGGTGGCCGAACCTACTGCAACGTCAACAAAGCTTGTTTTGCCGGGGCTTACTGCGTCCAGTCGAGCATCTCGGCGGTCACCCAGCCATAGACATAGTTGAGGTAGAAGGCCCCGAACAGCACCGCCGAGAGGATCGTGGTGCGCACCACGATCTTCGTCGGATTGAAGCTGTGCGGCGCGCTCGGCGCCTGGCCGGGGACGAGCGGCACGCCCGCCTCCTCGCTGGTCCGCACCCCGAAGGGCAGCACGAAGAACACCGACATCGCCCAGAAGAGCGTATAGATCGCGAGCGCCGACTGCCACTTCATGGGGCGAAGGTTACGCCTCGATCAGCAGTACGTCCACCACCGGCTTCTTGCCGGTGAAGCGCACCGCGACCCGCCGCACCGCGAGGCGCAGCGACTCGCGCAGCTTCTCGCGATCGCGCCAGTCCTTCTTCACCGCCTCGGCAGCGGCATCGGCGGCAGCCTCGATCAGGTCCTCGCGGTCCTCTTCCACCGGCACGCCCTGGACGCGGATCTGGGGGGCGCCGAGCAGCTTGCCCTTGCGATCGATCGCCACCGCGACCGACATCTGGCCGTACAGCGCGATCCGCCGCCGCTCGCCCATCGTCGCGCCGTCCGCCGGCAGGATCACGTCCCCGTCGAGCACGAGGCGGCCGACCGTCGCATGGCCGATCTTCTGCGGGCCGTTGGGCGCGAGACGGATGATCTCGCCATTCTGCTGCTTCACCGCCTTGGGCACGCCCTGTTCGAGCGCGAAGCGGGCCTGTTCGTGCATGTGGCGGATCTCCCCGTGCACCGGAACGATGATCTCGGGCCGGATCCACTTGTACATCTCCGCCAGCTCGGGGCGCCCCGGGTGGCCGGACACGTGCACGAAGGCCTGGCGGTCGGTGATGATGTCGACGCCCTTGTCGGCCAGCGTGTTCATGATCTTGCCGATCGCGATCTCGTTGCCCGGGATCTGGCGCGAGGAGAACACCACCAGGTCGCCCTGGTGGAGCTTGAGCACATGGCTGCCCTCGGCGATGCGGTTGAGCGCGGCGCGCGGCTCGCCCTGGCCGCCGGTCGCGACGATCAGCACGCGCGAGGCGGGCAGCGTCATCGCCTTGTCGAAGTCGATCAGCTCGGGGAAGTCGCGCAGATAGCCGGTCGCCTTGGCAACGCGGATGATCCGGTCGAGCGAGCGTCCGGCGACGCACAGCTCGCGGCCGGTGTCGCGGGCGACCTCGCCCAGCGTCTGCAGCCGCGCCGCGTTCGAGGCGAAGGTGGTGACGAGCACGCGGCCCTTGGCGCCAGCGACCACCTCGTCCAGGCCCTTGCGTACGTCCGCTTCCGAGCCCGACGCCTCGGGGTTGAACACGTTGGTCGAGTCGCACACCAGCGCGAGCACGCCCTTGTCGCCGATCGCGGTCAGTTCCTCGGCGGTCGCCGAGCCGCCGAGCGACGGCGCATCGTCGAGCTTCCAGTCGCCGGTGTGGAACACCTTGCCGTACGGCGTCTCGATCAGCACCGCATTGCCCTCGGGGATCGAGTGGGCGAGCGGGGTGTAGGTGATCGTGAACGGGCCGATGTCGAACGGCCCTTCTTCCTTGACGACGTTGAGCTCGACGCGGTCGTCGATGCCTTCCTCGGCCAGCTTGCCGTGGATCAGGCCCGCGGTGAACGGCGTCGCGTAGAGCGGCACGCCGAGATCGGCGGCGAGATAGGGCAGCGCGCCGATATGGTCCTCATGCCCGTGCGTCAGCACGATGCCGAGCAGGTCGTCCACCCGGTCCTCGATGAACTGGAGGTCGGGCAGGATCACGTCGATGCCCGGATAGCTGGCATCGCCAAAGGTGATGCCGCAATCGACCATCAGCCATTTGCCGTCGCAGCCATAGAGATTGACGTTCATGCCAATCTCGCCCGAGCCACCGAGGGCGAGGAAGAGCAGTTCGTTTCTTGGGGTCACTTAATTTCCTTGCTGGCTGCGTTCCCACAGCATCGCCAAGCCCTGGATGGTGAGATCGGGCTCGATCGTATCGAACACCGATGTATGCCTTTCGAAGAGAATCGCCAGCCCACCCGTCGCAATAACCTTGAGCGGCCTGCCCACTTCGGCCTTCAGCCGCGCGACCAACCCCTCGATCATCGCCACATAGCCCCAATAGATGCCGATATGCATCTGATCGACGGTGTTGCGGCCGACCACGCTGGCGGTATCCGGCGCGGAAATGGCAATACGCGGCAGCTTGGCGGCTGCGGTCACCAGCGCGTCGAGCGACAGGTTGATGCCCGGCGCGATGATCCCGCCCTTATAGGCGCCGCGATAATCGACCACGTCGAAGGTGGTCGCAGTGCCGAAGTCGATGATGATCAGGTCGCCTTCGTGCCGCGCATGGCCGGCGAGCACGTTGAGCGCGCGGTCGGCGCCCAGGTTCTGCGGCTCGTCGACGTCGAGCGCGAAGCCCCATTCGGCATTGCCCTTGCCGGCGATCACCGCCTCGGTCTTGAAGTATTTGCTGGCGAGCACCTCGAGGTTGTGGAGCGCGCGCGGCACCACCGTGCCGACAATCACCCCCGTCACCGCGGCGCGGTCATAGCCTTCGAGCGCCAGCAACTGGCTGAGCCATACCGCATATTCGTCGGCGGTGCGGCGCGGATCGGTGGCGATGCGCCAGCGAGCGCGGATCTCGCCGCCGTCCACCAGCGCGAACACGACATTGGTATTGCCGGCGTCGATCGCGAGCAGCATCGCCCTTCCCTCTTCCTCGTTAAAGCAGGAACACGTCGCCCGCGTGAATGGCACGGGTCGCTCCATCGGCCAAGCGCAGGATCAGCGCACCGTTCGAATCCAGCCCCCCGAACAGCCCGTCGAAGCTCAAGCCGTCGGCAAGCCGCGCGGTGAGCGCGGTGCCCTCGGGATGCGCCCTGGCGAGCCAGCGCTCCCGCACCGGCCACATGCCCTCGCCCCGCCAGCGCTCCAGCCAGCGGCCGAAGCTCTCGGCGAGCACCTCGGCGAAAATGTCGGGGGCGACGGTGACGCCTTGCGCGGCCAGGCTCGTCGCGGCGCGGTCCAGCCCCTCGGGCGCCGCCGCCAGGTTGACGCCGATGCCGACCGCGATCGCGTCCCCTGCCCGCTCGAGCAGGATACCGGAGAGCTTGGCACCGCTTATCAGCAGGTCGTTGGGCCATTTGAGCATCGGCGATACGCCGAACGCCCGCACCGCCTCTTCCAGCGCGACGGCCGATAGCAGCGCCAGCGTCGCCGGCGACGGATCGCTCGGCCGCACCCGGACCAGCGTCGAAATGTAGAGATTGCCCGCAGGCGAGACCCAGGCGCGCCCCTGCCGGCCCTTGCCGGCGGTCTGGCGTTCGGCCCGGAGCCACAGCCCTTCCCCGGCGCCCGTAAGCGCCAGGGAAAGGATGTCGGCATTGGTCGATCCCGTCTCGGCGACGGTTCGGATCACAGGGGTCAGAACAGCGCCTTCGCCGCGACCAGCGACCAGGTGCCGAGCGCACCGAACAGCACCCAGCCGATCGGCGAGATGACGACCGCACTGATCGCGATCAGCCCGCCCTCGACCAGGTCGGTCTTGCCCGCAAAGGCAGGAGCCGGCTCGTCGAAGTACATCGTCTTGACGATCTTGAGGTAGTAGAAGGCACCGATCGTCGAGGCCGCGGCACCCACCGTGGCGAAGGCGATCAGGCCCGAATGCATCGCGGCGATGAACACGCCCAGCTTGGCGAAGAAGCCGAGCAGCGGCGGGATGCCGGCGAGGCTGAACATGAAGATCGCCAGCGCCAGCGCCAGGCCCGGCCGCGTGCGCGACATGCCCGAGAGGCTGGCGATGGTCTCGACCTGCTCGCCCTGCTCGTCGCGCATCTGCAGCACCACCAGGAAGCTGCCGATCGTCATCACGACATAGATCGCCATGTAGACGAGCACGCTCGCCACGCCTTCCTCGCCGCCGGCAGCAAGGCCGATCAGCGCGAAGCCGACATTGTTGATCGACGAGTACGCGAGCAGGCGCTTGATGTTGGTCTGGCCGATCGCCGCCACCGCACCGAAGATGATCGAGGCGAGCGAGGCGAAGATCACGATCTGGCGCCATTCGAGGATCGCAGGCCCCATCGCGTCGACCGCGACGCGCACCGCCATCGCCACCGCCGCCACCTTGGGCGCCGAGGCGAAGTACGCGGTGACTGGGGTCGGCGCGCCTTCATACACGTCCGGCGTCCACATGTGGAACGGCACGGCCGAGATCTTGAAGGCGAGACCGGCGAACACGAACACCAGGCCGAACAGCAGGCCGGTATGCTGGCTGCCGGTCGCACCGGCGCTGTACGCATCGGCGATGCCGTCGAACAGCGTCGTCCCGGCAAAGCCGTACACCAGGCTGATGCCGTAGAGCAGGATGCCCGAGGCGAGCGCGCCGAGTACGAAATACTTCAGGCCCGCTTCCGCCGAGCGCGTGTCCCGCCGCATGAAGCTGGCGAGGATGTACGCCGAAAGGCTCTGCAGCTCGAGGCCGACATAGAGGCTCAGCAGGTCGCCCGCCGACACCATCATGCCCATGCCCACGGTCGAGAGCAGGATCAGCACCGGATATTCCGGACGCAGATCCTCGCCCGAGGTGCGCTGGAAGAACTTCGGCGCGACGAGGATCGACACCGCCGCGGCGACATAGATCACCACCTTGGCGAAGGTTGCGAAGGCATCCGCGCGGTAGAGGCCGCCGAACGCACTGCCGCCCGTCGAGGACGGACCCGCCAGCGCGATGCCGGCACCGGCGAGCAGCGCCACCGAGGCCCAGCTCACCAGCTTGGTCGATGCCTGGCCGCCCCAGGCGGCGACCAGCATCAGGACGATCGAGCCGGCCGCGAGCACCAGCTCGGGCAGCGTCATGAGGAGTTGCGTGGAATAGGACATCAGTGCGCCCCCTCGTGCGCGGAGGCTTCATGGGCGGGTGCCGCCTGCGGCGAACCCGGCGTGGGCTTGGAGTCGCTGATCGACGCGGTGTGCGCGGCGCTGTCGAGGCGCTGCGTCAGCCGCGCGACGTCGGCGCGCATCGGTGCGGTGAAGCTGGTCGGATACACGCCCATCCACAGCACCACGGCGGCGAGTGCCGCGAGCATCGCGACTTCGCGGCCGTCGAGATCCGGCATCGCCTTCACATCGTCCTTGGTCAGGTCGCCCCACACCACCCGACGGAACAGGTAGAGCATATAGGCGGCGCCGAGGATGATGCCGGTGGTGCCGATCAGCGCGGTTGCGGTCGAGACCTGGTAGACGCCGGCGAGGCTGAAGAATTCGCCGACGAAGTTGCTGGTGCCCGGCAGGCCGATCGAGGCCATGGTGAACAGCAGGAACAGCACCGCATAGCGCGGCATGTTGATCGCCAGGCCGCCATAGCGGTCGATCTCGCGGGTGTGCAGGCGATCATAGATGATGCCGACGCACAGGAAGAGCGCGCCCGAGACCACGCCGTGGCCCAGCATCACCATCATCGCACCGTCGATGCCGTTCGCGTTGAAGGCGAACAGACCCATGGTGACGATCGCCATGTGCGCGACCGACGAATAGGCGATCAGCTTCTTCATGTCGCTCTGCACGAGCGCGACAAGCGAGGTGTAGACCACCGCGACGCACGACAGGCCGAAGACGACCCACATGAACTGCACCGACGCGACCGGGAACATCGGCAGCGAGAAGCGCAGGAAGCCATAGCCGCCGAGCTTCAGCAGCACGCCCGCCAGGATGACCGAGCCTGCGGTCGGCGCCTGGACGTGCGCGTCGGGAAGCCAGGTGTGGACCGGCCACATCGGCATCTTCACCGCGAACGAGGCGAAGAAGGCGAGCCACAGCCAGGTCTGCCAGCTGGCCGGGAAATCATAGGCCATCAGGTAGGGGATCGACGTCGTGCCGGTGGTCAGCACCATCGCGATCATCGCGATGAGCATCAGCAGCGAGCCGAGCAGCGTGTACAGGAAGAACTTGTACGACGCGTAGATGCGGTTCACGCCGCCCCAGATGCCGATGATCAGGTACATCGGGATCAGGCCGCCTTCGAAGAAGACGTAGAACAGGAACAGGTCCTGCGCGGCGAAGGTGCCGATCATCAGCACTTCGGTCGCGAGGAACGCCGCCATGTATTCCGGCACGCGCTTGGTGACCGAGAGCCAGCTGGCGCCGATGCAGATCGGCATCAGGAACAGCGACAGCTCGATCAGCAGGAAGGCGAAGCCATCGATGCCGAGCGCCCAGGAGAACTCGACGCCGCCCATCTTGAACAGCGTGACATGCTCGACGAACTGCCACTGCGGGGCGCCGTCGCCATGCTGGAACTGCGTCCACAGATAGGCGCCGAGCGCCAGGTTGACGAGCGTCGCGAGGAGCGCCGTCCAGCGGGCGCCCTGGGCGCCCACGAACAGGCAGAGCACTGCGGCAACCGCAGGCACCGCGAGCAGGACGGAAAGGATCGGAAAGCCGGTCATTTTTCCATCACCTCGCAATGACCCAGGTGAGCGCGGCCGTGAGCCCGATCAGCATGACGAAGGCATAGGTGTAGAGATACCCCGATTGCAGCTTGACGGCCCCGAAGCTTCCGAACTGCACCAGGCGCGCCGCGCCATTGGGGCCGAACCGGTCGATCGTCTGCTCGTCGCCGCGCTTCCAGAACAGCCGCCCGATGGCGAATGCGGGACGCACGAAGAGCAGGTTGTAGAGCTCGTCGAAATACCACTTGTTGAGCAGGAACAGATACAGCGGACGCACCTGCTCGGCGAAGGCCGCCGGGAAGCCCGGCGAAACGATGTACGCGAAGATCGCGGTGCCCAGGCCCAGCAGCATCGCCACCGTGGCCGAAAGCTTCACCCACACCGGCACTTCATGCATCGCGTGCATCAGGTGCTCGTTGAAGGCCAGCGCGCCGTGCCAATAGGTCTCGCCCGCGGTCGGCTCGATGAACGCGCCGTGGAAGACGAAGCCGGCCAGCACTGCACCGATCGACAGCAGGATCAGCGGGATCAGCATGACCAGCGGGCTCTCGTGCGGGTGATAGCCCGCCGTGCCCTCGCCTTCGTGTTCATGGAGCGCATGGGTGCCGTGCGGGGTGTGGCCCGCATCTTCCTGCGCCGGCGCATTGGCATGCTCGCTGCCATGGCCGTGCGTGTCGTGCGCATGCTCGTCGTGATGACCATGGCCGTGCGCATCATGCACCGCGTGCTGGATATGCTCGGAAGCGGCCCAGCGCGGCTTGCCGTGGAAGGTGAGGAACACCACGCGCCACGAGTAGAAGCTCGTCAGCAGCGCGACGACCACGCCGACCCAGAACACGCCGGTGTTGCCCGAAGCAAAGGCCGCCTCGATGATCGCGTCCTTCGAGTGGAAGCCGGCGAAGCCGAACGCCACCGGATTGCCGAACAGCGCGGGGATGCCGACGCCGGTGATCGCGAGCGTGCCCGCCATCATCGCCGTGTAGGTCAGCGGGATCTTCTTCCAGAGGCCGCCATAATAGCGCATGTCCTGCTCGTGGTGCATCGCATGGATCACCGAGCCGGCGCCGAGGAACAGCAGCGCCTTGAAGAAGGCGTGCGTGAACAGGTGGAACATCGCCGCGCCATACGCGCCGACGCCCGCCGCGAAGAACATGTAGCCGAGCTGCGAACAGGTCGAATAGGCGATCACGCGCTTGATGTCGGTCTGCGTCGTGCCGACGGTGGCGGCGAAGAAGCAGGTGGCCGCGCCGATCACCATCACGACGTGCATCGCGACTGCGCTCTGCTCGAACAGCGGCGACATGCGGCAGACCATGAACACGCCCGCGGTCACCATGGTCGCGGCGTGGATCAGTGCCGACACCGGGGTCGGGCCTTCCATCGCGTCCGGCAACCAGGTGTGCAGGCCGAGCTGCGCCGACTTGCCCATCGCGCCGACGAACAGTAGCAGGCAGAGCACGGTGATCGTGTCGAAGCGGTAGCCGAGGAAGCCGATCGTCGAACCCGCGTAGTTCGGCGCCGCCGCCAGGATCGTCGGGATGTCGACGGTGCCGAACACCAGGAACACGCCGAAGATGCCGAGCATGAAGCCGAGGTCGCCGACGCGGTTGACCACGAAGGCCTTGATCGCCGCGGCATTGGCGCTGGGCTTGCGGAACCAGAAGCCGATCAGCAGGTAGGACGCAAGACCCACGCCTTCCCAGCCGAAGAACATCTGCACCAGGTTGTTCGCGGTCACCAGCATCAGCATCGCGAAGGTGAACAGCGAGAGATAGGCGAAGAAGCGCGGCTGGTCCGGCTCCTCGCTCATATAGCCCCAGCTATAGAGGTGGACGAGCGCCGAGACGCTGGTCACCACCACGAGCATCACCGCGGTCAGCGCGTCGACGCGCAGTTCCCAGGCGAAGCTCATCGTGCCCGAGGTCATCCAGTGCAGCACCGGGGTGACCGTCGGCGCGGCCGAGCCGCTCAGGTACGAGAGGAAGATCGGCCAGGACAGGCCGCACGCCACGAACAGCGAGCCCGTGGTGACGATCTTGGGCAGCGCGGCGCCGAACGACTTGTTCACGAGCCCCGCAACGGCTGCCGCGAGGAGCGGCAGGAATGTGATGATCAGAATGGACGACATCAGCCCTTCATCCGATTGACGTCGTCGACCGAAATCGTGCCGCGACCGCGGAAATAGATGACCAGGATCGCAAGGCCGATCGCGGCCTCACCGGCGGCGACGGTCAACACGAACATCGCGAACACCTGGCCGACCAGATCGCCGAGGAACGACGAGAAGGCGACGAGATTGAGGTTCACCGCGAGAAGGATCAGCTCGATCGCCATCAGGATGACGATCAGGTTCTTCCGGTTCATGAAGATGCCGAGCACCCCCATGGTGAACAGGATGGCCGAGACGACCAGATAATGGGTTAGCGAGATCACAGCTCCATCCCCTGCCCGACCGCCGGGTTCATGTTACGGGTGGCGTCCTTCGCACGGCGGGCGTTCTGGCGCGCAATGTTCTGCGGCCGCACGTCGCTGCGCTTGCGGTAGGTCAGCACGATCGCACCGATCATCGCGACGAGCAGCACCAGGCCGGCGCCTTCGAACACGAACAGGTAGCGCGTGTAGAGCAGCTGGCCGATCGCCTCGATGTTGGGGACGCCGTCCTGCACCGGGGCGACGCGGCGGCCGAGCGCCAGCGTGCCGGCGCTCCAGGCGCCCACCGCGACGATGATCTCGGCGACCAGCGCCAGCGCGAGCAGCGCGCCGACGGCGGCATACTTCATCACGCCCGCGCGGAGCTGGGTGAAGTCGATGTCGAGCATCATGACGACGAACAGGAAGAGCACCGCGACCGCGCCGACATAGACGATCACCAGCAGCATGGCGATGAATTCGGCGCCCACGAGCACCATCAGGCCCGCGGCGTTGAAGAACGCCAGGATGAGCCAGAGGACGGAATGTACCGGGTTACGCGACAGGATCGTGCAGGCGCCGGAGACGCACACGATGATCGCGAACAGGTAAAAGGCGAGAAGCTGGATCACGGAATCGGATGGCCCCTTTGAATGGTGCGGCGCTTAACGGTACGGCGCGTCGGCGGCAAGGTTCGCCGCAATCGCGCGTTCCCAGCGATCGCCGTTCGCGAGCAGCTTATCCTTTTGATAAATCAGCTCTTCACGCGTTTCGGTGGAAAATTCGAAATTCGGCCCCTCGACGATCGCATCGACCGGGCAGGCTTCCTGGCACAGGCCGCAATAGATGCACTTGGTCATGTCGATGTCGTAGCGCGTCGTGCGGCGGCTGCCGTCGTCGCGCGGTTCGGCCTCGATCGTGATCGCCAGCGCCGGGCACACCGCCTCGCACAGCTTGCACGCGATGCAGCGCTCTTCCCCATTGGGATAGCGGCGCAGCGCATGCTCGCCGCGGAAGCGGGGCGAAAGCGGGTTCTTCTCGTACGGATAGTTGATCGTCGCCTTGGGCTTGAAGAAATACTTCAAGGTCAGGGCATGCGCCTTCACGAACTCCCAAAGAGTCCAGGTGCGGACGAAACTTGCGACGCTCATGCGGGCACTCCAACCCGGGTCAGCATGAGGTACCCGGAAACGAGGAAGACGAAGAGAAGCGACAGCGGCAGGAAGATCTTCCAGCCCAGGCGCATCAGCTGGTCGTAGCGATAGCGCGGGACGGTGGCCTTCACCCAGCTGAAGCAGAAGAAGAAGAACAGCATCTTGGCGAACAGCCAGAGAATGCCGGGCACGGCGTAGAGCGGCGCCCAGTCGAACGGCGGGAGATAGCCACCCCAGAACAGCGTCGCGTTGAGCGCGCACATCAGGATGACGTTGGCATATTCGCCCAGCCAGTAGAGCGCGAAGGCCATCGACGAATATTCGGTCTGATAGCCCGCGACCAGTTCCGACTCCGCTTCGGTCAGGTCGAACGGCGCGCGCTGCGTCTCGGCGAGCGACGAGATGAAGAACACGATCGCCATCGGGAAGAGCAGCGGGTTGACGAAGTTGCCGTTGACGAAGCCGTAATAGCCCTTCTGCATCTCGACGATCGCGCCGAGATTGAACGAGCCGGCCCAGAGCACGACCGAGATCAGCACGAAGCCGATCGAGACTTCGTAGCTCACCATCTGCGCGGCCGCCCGGATCGCCGAGTAGAACGGATATTTCGAGTTGGACGACCAGCCGGCGAGGATGATGCCGTACACGCCCAGCGACGAAGCCGCGAGCACATAGAGCAGGCCGACATTGATGTTCGACAGCGCGACGCCCGCCTGGAACGGCACCACCGCCCACACGATCAGCGCCACCGTGAAGGTGATGATCGGCGCGAGCAGGAACAGGCCCTTGTTCGCGCCCGACGGCACGATGGTTTCCTGCAGGAACACCTTGAGGCCGTCGGCGAAGGACTGCATCAGGCCGAGCGGGCCGACGACGTTCGGGCCGCGGCGCAGCGCCATCGCCGCCCAGATCTTGCGATCGGCATAGATGATCATCGCGACGGCCAGCATCACCGGCAGCGCGATGACGAGGATGTCGATGACCGTGGCGACGGTCCAGGCCAGCTCGTACGGCAGGCCGAGATAGGTGAACCAGGAGGTCATTCTGCGGCCTCTGCGAAGTCTTCGCCATGGAGCAGTTCGGCCGAGCAGCGCTGCATCGTCGGCGACGCACGGCAGATGGCGTTGGTGAGATAGAAGTCGGCGACCGGATAGGTCACCGGACCCGAAGCCTGGCTGGCAAGCGACGGCGGGTTCCACGCGAACTCGGCCAGACCTTCCTGGCCGAGCGCCGGAACCTCGCTCGCCATCGCGGCGCGCAGCTCGTCGAAGCTGTCGAACGGCAGCGTGCGGCCGAGCTTTTCGGAGAGCGCACGCAGGATCGTCCAGTCCTCGCGCGCCTCGCCCGGTGCGAACACCGCGCGATCGGCGCGCTGCACGCGGCCTTCCAGGTTCACATAGGTACCCGGCTTCTCGGCATAGGTGGCGCCCGGCAGGATCACATCGGCATGATGCGCTCCCTGGTCGCCATGATGGCCGATATAGACCTTGAAGCTGCCAGCGAACTTCGAGAAGTCCACCTCGTCGGCGCCCAGGAAGAAGGCGAGCTTCGGCGATGCCGCGACGATGTCGGCAATGCCGCCCTTCTGCGCGTAGCCGAGCATCAGGCCGGCCATCCGCGCCGCCGCGGTGTGGACGACGTTGAAGCCGTTCCAGGCCGCCTCGGTCTCGGTCGCGGCGCGCTGAAACGCACCCGCGATCGCGAGCGCGGCGCCATGGCCGTTCTTGAGCGCGCCGGGGCCGAGGATCAGCGCCGGCTTCTTGGCATTGTCGATCGCCTGGGCGAGGTTCTCCGGCAGGCTGTTGAGCAGCCCCAGATCGTCGCCGAGCCACTCGACCTTGTAGGTGAGATCCACCTGCGGGCCGATCGCGAACACCTTGGCGCCGCGCTTGATCGCCTTGCGCACGCGGGTGTTCACCAGCGGCGCTTCCCAGCGCAGGTTGGTGCCGACCAGCAGGATCGCATCGGCCTCTTCGAGCGCCGCGATGGTGGTGTTGAACGCCACCGCCGACAGGCTCGACGTGTCATAGGCCATGCCGGTCTGGCGGCCTTCGAGCAGGTCCGAACCGAACGCCTTCACCAGCGCCTTGGCGGCATACATGGTCTCGGCATCGAGCAGGTCGCCGGCGATCGCCGCGACGCTCGAGCCGGCATTGGCGGCCACGCCCGCAATCGCGTCGAACGCCTCTTCCCACGTCGCCGGGACCAGCTTGCCGTCCTTGCGGACGAACGGGCGGTCGAGACGGCGGCGGACCAGCGCATCGACATGGTAGCGGGTCTTGTCGTGCGCCCACTCCTCGTTCACGTCCTCGTTGATGCGCGGCAGGACGCGCATCACCTGACGGCCGCGGCTGTCGAGGCGGATGTTGGTGCCGACCGCGTCCATCACGTCGATCGACAGGTTCCGCTTGAGCTCCCAGGGGCGATATTCGAACGCGACCGGCTTGTGGGTCAGCGCGCCGACCGGGCACAGGTCCGCGACATTGCCCGAAAGCTCGCTCTTGAACGCCTTTTCGAGATAGGTCGTGATCTGCATGTTCTCGCCGCGATAGATCGCGCCGATATCCTCCACGCCGGCCACTTCCTCGCCGAAGCGGACGCAGCGGGTGCACTGGATGCAGCGGGTCATCACCGTCTTGATGATGGGGCCCATATATTTCTCGGTGACCGCGCGCTTGTTTTCCTCATAGCGCGACTGGCCGCGACCATAGGCGACCGACTGGTCCTGCAGATCGCACTCGCCGCCCTGATCGCAGATCGGGCAATCGAGCGGGTGGTTGATCAGCAGGAATTCCATCACGCCTTCGCGCGCAGCCTTCACCATCGGGCTGTCGGTGCGGACTTCCTGATTGTCGGCGGCCGGCAGCGCGCACGAAGCCTGGGGCTTGGGCGGTCCGGGCTTCACCTCGACCAGGCACATGCGGCAATTGCCGGCGATGCTCAGCCGTTCATGATAGCAGAAACGCGGAATCTCCTTGCCCGCGGCCTCGCAGGCCTGGAGCACGGTGGCGCCCTGCGGCACCTCGACTTCGATTCCGTCAACCTTGAGCTTGGGCATTACTCTGCCGCCTCTTGCATGGTTTCGATGCCGCCCGACTTGCGCTCGGTGATCCGGCGCTCGATCTCGGGGCGGAAATGGCGGATCAGGCCCTGGATCGGCCAGGCGGCCGCGTCGCCCAGGGCGCAGATGGTGTGGCCTTCGACCTGCTTGGTCACCTGCTGCAGCGTGTCGATCTCGCTGATGTCGGCGTCGCCGGTGCGCAGCCGCTCCATCACGCGCCACATCCAGCCGGTGCCTTCGCGGCACGGGGTGCACTGGCCGCAGCTCTCATGCTTGTAGAAGTAGGAGAGCCGGCTGATCGCGCGGACGATGTCGGTCGACTTGTCCATCACGATCACGGCGGCGGTGCCGAGGCCCGAGCCGAGCGCGCGCAGACCGTCGAAATCCATCGGGCAGTCCATGATCTGGGCTGCCGGCACCAGCGGCACCGACGAACCGCCCGGGATCACCGCGAGCAGATTGTCCCAGCCGCCGCGAATGCCGCCGCAATGCTTCTCGATCAGCTCGCGGAACGGGATCGACATGGCCTCTTCGACCACGCACGGCTTGTTCACATGGCCCGAGATCTGGAAGAGCTTGGTGCCCTTGTTGTTCTCGTTGCCAAAGCTGGCGAACCATTCGGGGCCGCGACGCAGGATCGTCGGGGCGACCGCGATCGATTCGACGTTGTTGACCGTGGTCGGGCAGCCATAGAGGCCCGCACCCGCCGGGAAGGGCGGCTTGAGGCGCGGCTGGCCCTTCTTGCCTTCCAGGCTCTCGATCATCGCGGTTTCTTCGCCGCAGATGTACGCGCCGGCGCCGCGATGGACGAAGACGTCGAAGTCATAGCCCGAACCGCAAGCATTCTTGCCCAGCAGGCCCGCGGCATAGGCCTCGGCGACCGCCGCGAACAGCGTCTCGGCCTCGCGGATATATTCGCCGCGGATGTAGATGTACGCCGCCCGCGCGCGCATCGCGAAGCCCGCGACCAGCGCGCCTTCGATCAGCAGGTGCGGATCGTGGCGGATGATCTCGCGGTCCTTGCACGAGCCGGGCTCGGACTCGTCGGCGTTGATGACGAGGAAGCTCGGACGCTCGGGCGTCGGGTTCTTCGGCATGAAGCTCCACTTCATGCCCGTCGGGAAGCCGGCGCCGCCCCGCCCGCGCAGGCCCGAGGCCTTGATGCGGTCGATGATGGTGTCCGGGCCCAGCTCCAGCAGCGCCTTGGTGTTGTCCCACGCGCCGCGCGCACGGGCGGCGTCGAGGTGCCACGACTGGTAGCCGTAGAGATTGGTGAAGATGCGGTCCTTGTCCTGAAGCACCTTAGCGTCCCTTCCCGACCAGCTTCTGTACGAACAGATAGAAGACTACGGCCAGACCGATCAGGACGAGCGTCCCGATCAAGTTAAATGCAAGCTTGAGCACCCAGCCGAGCACGACGATGCCGCCGATGATGGCCAGGATGGTGACGATGAGGCTGTTGCCCCGCATCACCATTCGCCCCGATAGTCATGGTTCTCGCTCACCATCGCGGTGAGCGTCGTCGGACCGCCCAGCGGCTCGACGGTGTGGCGTCCCGGCTCCTGCGTGCCGGTCTTGGGGCTCTCGCCCTTGGCCAGCGCGTCCAGGATCGCGAGGGTGCGATCATAATCGAGGTCTTCGAAATTGTCGTCGTTGATCTGCACCATCGGCGCCGACGAACAATTGCCCATGCACTCGACCTCGGTGAGCGTGAACAGCCCGTCCGCGGTGGTGTGGCCCTTCTTCAGCCCGCGCGACTTGCACGCGGCCATCACGTCATCGCTCCCACGCAGCATGCACGGCGTCGTGCCGCAGACCTGCACATGGTAGCGGCCGACCGGCACCAGGTTGAACATGGTGTAGAAGGTCGCGACCTCGAACACGCGGATATAGGGCATGTCCAGTTCGCGGGCGACGAACTCGATCACCGGAACCGGAAGCCAGCCTTGCGTGTTCGTCTCGGCACCCACCTGGCGCTGCGCCAGGTCGAGGAACGGGATGGTGCACGACATCTGGCGACCCGCCGGATAGCGCGCCATGATCTCGCGCGCCTTCTCGGCATTGGCCGGCGTCCAGGCGAAAGCGCCCCAGCGCGCGCGCACTTCGGCTTCGTCGGGGAGTTGAGGAGCGTCAGCCATCAGCGGTCACATTCACCGAAAACGATATCCATGGCGCCCAGGATGGCGGTGATGTCCGCCAGCATGTGCCCCTTGGACATGAAGTCCATCGCCTGCAGGTGGCTGAACGCGGTCGGGCGCACCTTGCAGCGATAGGGTTTGTTGGTGCCGTCGGACACCAGATACACGCCGAATTCGCCCTTGGGGCTCTCGGTCGCGACATACACTTCGCCCGCCGGCACATGGTAGCCTTCGGTGAAGAGCTTGAAGTGATGGATCAGCGCTTCCATCGACTGCTTCATCTCGCCGCGCTTCGGCGCACCGACCTTGCGGTCGAGCGTCAGGACCGGGCCTTCCGGCATGTCCTGGATGCACTGCTTGATGATGCGGGCCGACTGGTAGACTTCCTCGACGCGGACCATGAAGCGATCATAGCAATCGCCGCGGGTACCGACCGGGATCTCGAAGTCGACGCGGTCGTACACGTCATAGGGCTGCGAACGGCGGATATCCCAGGGGATGCCGGCGGCGCGGATCATCGGGCCGGAGAAGCCCCACTTGATCGCGTCCTCACGGCTCACCGTCGCGATGTCGACGTTGCGCTGCTTGAAGATGCGGTTCTCGGCGACCAGGCTGATCGCGTCGCCGAACAGCTGCGGCAGGCGTGTGTCGAGCCATTCCGCGATGTCGTTCAGCAGCTTGACCGGAACGTCCTGACGCACCCCGCCGACGCGGTAATAGTTCGAGTGCATGCGCGCACCCGACGCCCGCTCGAAGAAGTTCAGGCAGTCCTCGCGGATCTCGAACATCCACAGGTTCGGCGTCATCGCGCCGACGTCCATGACGTGGCTGCCCAGGTTCAGCATGTGGTTGCAGATGCGGGTCAGCTCGGCGAACAGCACGCGCAGATACTGGCCGCGCAGCGGCACCTCGAGGTCGAGCAGCTTCTCGACCGCGAGCACATAGCTGTGCTCCATCGCCAGCGGCGAGCAGTAATCGAAGCGATCGAAGTACGGCAGCGCCTGGGTGTAGGTCTTGTACTCGATCAGCTTCTCGGTGCCGCGGTGGAGCAGACCGACATGCGGATCGATGCGCTCGATGATCTCGCCGTCCAGTTCGGTGACGAGACGGAGCACGCCGTGCGCCGCGGGATGCTGCGGGCCGAAGTTGATCGTGTAGTTCGCGATCGAGGTATCACCCGTCGCCGGGTCGATATCGCGCTCCATGATCTTGTCGACGGTATCGCTCATTTGTTCTGCCCTTCGCCCTTGGTCGGGACGACGTCCGGATCCTTGGGCTTCTCGCCGGGCTGGTTGCCCGGGTGCGGCTGACCGGCGCCGGTCTGGGCCGGGCTGTCGGTGGTCTTGGTGTCCTTGCCCTGCGCAGCCTGGCTCGCGGCCGGCGTCGCGTCGGCCTTGGCGACCTGCGCGGCGGTAGCCGGCGTCGGTGCGCCCTTGGCTTCGGGCTGCGGCGCCTTCTCGTCGCCGGGGAGGACGTATTTGGCGCCTTCCCACGGGCTCATGAAGTCGAAGTTGCGGAAGTCCTGCGCCAGGCTGACCGGCTCATAGACCACGCGCTTCGCCTCTTCCGAGTAGCGCACCTCGACATACCCGGTCATCGGGAAGTCCTTGCGCAGCGGATGGCCCTGGAAGCCGTAATCGGTCAGGATGCGGCGGAGATCGTCATTGCCTTCGAACAGCACGCCGTACATGTCGTACGTCTCGCGCTCGAGCCAGCCGGCGACCGGCCAGATGTTGGTCACGCTCGGCACCGGCTTTTCCTCGTCGGTGGTGACGCGGACGCGGATACGGTGGTTCCGGGTGAACGACAGCAGCTGGTAGACGACATCGAAACGCTCCGCGCGCTGCGGATAGTCGACACCGGCGATCTCGCTGAGCTGCTGATATTCCAGGCCCGGCGTGTCGCGCAGCGCGAGCATCGCGTCGCACAGATTCTCGCGGACGACGGTGAGCGACACTTCGCCCACGGCATCCTTCGCCTCGACCAGCATGTCGCCGAGCGCGGCCTTGGCCGCCTCGATCACGCCGTCGTTGGCGGCATAGCGGGGAGCCGGCGCCCTCACCGGTCCAGGCTCCCGATGCGGCGGATCTTCCGCTGCAGCTGCATCACGCCGTAGAGCAGCGCCTCGGCGGTCGGCGGGCAGCCGGGGACGTAGATGTCCACGGGCACCACGCGGTCGCAGCCGCGCACGACGCTGTAGCTATAGTGGTAATAGCCGCCGCCATTGGCGCAGCTGCCCATCGAAATCACGTATTTCGGTTCCGACATCTGGTCATAGACCCGGCGCAGCGCCGGGGCCATCTTGTTGCACAGCGTGCCCGCGACGATCATCACGTCCGACTGGCGCGGCGACGCGCGCGGGGCGGCGCCGAAGCGCTCCATGTCGTAGCGCGGCATGTTGACGTGGATCATCTCCACCGCGCAGCATGCCAGGCCGAAGGTCATCCACCACAGCGAGCCGGTACGGGCCCACTGGAACAGCTCCTCGGTGGAGGTGACCAGGAAACCCTTGTCCGAAATCTCGGCATTGATGTCGTTCAGGAAGCCGACGTCCGGGAGGGTTCCCGGCGGGGGCGGCGCCGAAAGCTCTACTCCCATTCCAGGGCTCCCTTCTTCCACGCATAGATTAGGCCGAGCGCCAGCTCGGCGACAAAGATCATCATCGAGATCCAGGCGGTCCAGCCCAGGGTGAACACGCTCACCGCCCAGGGGTAGAGGAACGCCGCTTCGAGATCGAACACGATGAACAGGATCGCGACGAGGTAGAAGCGCACGTCGAACTGGCTGCGCGAATCCTCGAAGGCGGGGAAGCCGCACTCATATTCGGTGAGCTTTTCCGGCGTCGGCTTGTTCGTGCCGGTGAGGCGCGAGACGAGCATCGGCAGGAACACGAACGTGCCCGAGAGCAACAAGGCGATCCCCAGAAATATCAGGATCGGGAGATATTGTGACAGGTCGACCAATGGCCTTCTCTTCTCGCGACTGCGGAATCTTGAGCGGCTTCTAGGACCATGATCCCGGTGCGGCAAGGCCTGGAACCGCTGAGAATCATTCGCAATTGTTAAGCCGCGCTGAACGCGTCCGGCGCGGCTTCAGCCAAGCGTATGAATTCGGATGGAATGCGCCGTTCCGTCGATCGTTGCGGGGACGAACAGGGCACCCGGGCTTCCCCCCGGTACAGGGAGCGCGGGGGCGTTGAGGATCGTCGCCAGCCGCTGGGCGAGGAAGCCGCGCGCGCCCTGCCCTTCCTGGTCGCGCGCGATGATCAGCAGCTTTGCGTCCTCGGGCTCGACGCCCGGCTCGACGCCATAGACCGAGATCGGCGCACCGCGATGATCGGCGAGCCCGCACAGCCCCGAATAGTCCTCGACTCGCGAGGAAAGCCCGCGGAACGGCACCACTTCGCGGATCGCGTCGAGCGGCGTGGCGAGCAGTCGCGCGCCGGTATCGAAGATCAGGAAGGCGTTGGTGGAGGCAGCACCCTCGCGCGCCGCGATGGTCGCGCGGCCCTCCGCCTGGGCGGGCGCACGGCACAAGGCCGCCATTGCCTTGATCGCCGGATCGGCGCGTACCGCGTCGGTGTCCAGCACCAGATTCTGGCCGCCCGCCGGATCGGTGGCGATGCCCGCGAACAGCGCGCTGCGCGCGGCAAGCCCCGCCGGAACCGGCCCGAACTTGTCGTCCGGGATTCGGGCGACGCTGCGCACGCTCTCGACATGCCAGCCGACCAGCTTGTCGGGCGCGATGCGCAACAGGATGACCGGGCCCGGCGACTCCTCCGGAGTTGCGCCGTCGAGGCCCAGCGTCGCGAGTTGGTCGAAGACGCGGACGTCGCGGCCGAGATAGTTGACGTTGCGCGCCCAGCCGGGGGCCGGAACCGCGCAGCGCCGCAGACTGATCGCCGGCGCGGTGCTCTCCACCAGATGGCTGTCGATCGCGATGTCGACGCCGGCCACCGTCACCAGCACGAACGGCCGAGCGCGGGCCAGCGCCGCACTGTCGGCCTCGCGCGCATGGCAGCGCACCAGCGGCAGATTGGGCATCGCGAACAGCGCCTCGGGATCAAGAATGCCGACGAGATGCGCCTCGCGGACAAAGGCGCGGTCGACGAGCCGCGCGGCCCCGCCCGAGTCGACGAGTTCGCGCACTGCCGAGACGGGGATGCGGTACAGGCCGGAGACCGTATCGATCCGGAGCCCGAGCAGCACATCGTCCTTGCGCAGCACTACGATCGTCCCGCCCGTCCCCGTCCGCTCGCCGAAGCCGAGCAACAGGGTGACGTCGACCACCGGGATGACGTCGCCGCGCACCCCGATCGAGCCGATCAGCGCGGGATGGCTGCCGAAGCAAGGCCCCATCGCCGCCGGACACGGCACGACCTCGCGCACCCAGTCCACCGGCACCGCCAGTTCGATCCCGCACAGCCGGAGCAGGCCGACGTCGATATGGCGCCGCCCCGCCTCCCCCACCGGTGCGGTGAGTTCGGTCCCCATGGCCATGATCAGATCTTGCTGTGGGTGGAGGCCGCGAGTTCGTCGATCATCGCCACCACCTGGCGCGAGGTCTCGCGCTGCGCGCCGACCGACTGGGCGATGCCCGAGATCGCGCCGGTGGTCTTGTCGACACAGCCGGCAATCGCCTCGAAGGCTTCGCGCGCCGAGCGCGAGCGTTCGGTGCCCTGGGTGACGCGCTCGCTCGACTCGCCGATCAGCCGGGTGATCTCCTCCGCCGCCGAGGCGCTGCGCTCGGCGAGCTTGCGCACCTCTTCGGCGACGATCGAGAAGCCGACACCGTGCTCGCCGGCGCGCGCCGCCTCGATCGCGGCGTTGAAGGCGAGCAGGTTGGTCTGGCCGGCAAGGTCGCCGATCACGTCGACGATGCTGGAGATCTTCTTCGACGAGGCCGCCATCAGTTCCATCGATTCGATCGTGCCCTCGATCGCGCTGGTGCCGCGATCGGCCGCCGCCTGGGTCTCGCTGGCGAGGCCGGTGGCGCTGCAGGCGCCTTCGCTGATCGTCTTGATCGCCTCGGAGAGATCGCCGACGACGCCCTGCATCTGCTCGGTCTTGGCGGCGATCTTGCGCTCGAGCATCACCTGGTCGGTGACGTCATAGGCATATTTGATCACCCGCGACGGATTGCCCTGCAGGTCGAACACCGGCGAGTAGCTCGCCTGGATGAACACGTCGCGGTCATATTTGCCGATCCGGTGGAAGCGGCCCGATTGCCCCTCGCCGCGCCCCAGCGAGCGCCAGAAATCGCCATATTCCTTTGACTTGAGATGCGCGGGATCGACGAACATCGAATGGTGCCGCCCCTGGATCTCGCGCAGGGTATAGCCCATGGTCGAGAGGAAATTCTCGTTTGCGGTGAGGATCTCGCCCTCGAGGCTGAATTCGATCGTGGCGAGGCTGCGGTCGACCGCCTGGGCGCGGCTCTTGCCCTCGATCGCCGCCTTCTTGCGTTCGGTGATGTCGTGCGCGAACTTGACCACCTTCACGACGTTGCCGAGGCCATCGAAGATCGGATTGTAGGTCGCGTTGAGCCAGATCTCCTCGCCGGCCTTGTTGCGGCGGCGGAAGTCCCCGGCGATATATTCGCCATGCGCCAGATCGGTCCAGAAGCGCGCATATTCCTGCGAATGCACCAGCTCGGCGTCGCAGAACATCTTGTGGTGCTTGCCCACCACGTCCTCGCGACGATAGCCCGTCGCATTCAGGAAATTGTCGTTCGCCTCGAGGACCATGCCCTCGGGGGTGAATTCGATCACCGCCTGGGCGCGGTTGATCGCGGCGACCTTGCCCTCGGCGTCGGCAGCACGCTGCGTCTGCTCGGTGATGTCATAGGCGTATTTCACCACCTTGATCAGCTTGCCATCGACGTCGACGATCGGGTTGTAGGTCGCCCGGATCCACACCCGGCGACCGTCCTTTCCGATCCGCGGAAAAATGCCGGCCTGGAACTCGCCCGCCGACAGCGCACGCCAGAAATTGGCATAGTCCTCGGTCTTCACATAGTCCGGATCGCAGCAGGTGCGGTGGTGCTTGCCGATCAGCTCGCTGCGCTCATAGCCCATCATCTGGAGGAACATGTCGTTGGCGGCAACGACATGGCCGCTGGTGTCGAACTCGATCACGGCTGTCGATCGGTCGAGCGCCGCAAGCTTGCCTGCCGCTTCGGCGCTCTCGGTCTGCGACTTGGTCACATCCATCGCGAACTTGACGATCTTCACCGGCAGCCCCTGATGGTCGAGGATCGGGTTATAGGTCGCCTGGATCCAGCGATCGCTGCCGTCCTTGGCCACACGCTTGTACAGGCCGCCGTCGAACTCACCGCGGCCCAGCCGCTCCCAGAACTGGCGATAGGCAGGCGAACGGGCATGTTCGGCCGTACAGAAGATGCGATGGTGCTGGCCGATCAGCTCCTCGGCCTTGTAGCCGAGCAGGTCACAGAAATTCTCGTTGGCGCTGAGCACGCGGCCCGAAAGATCGAACTCGATCATCGCGGTCGCACGGCTGAAGGCGTTGAGCACGCTGCGGTTCAGCGCCGCCTCGATCTGCGCGCCGCGCACGTCGCGGGCGATCAGGACGACGCTCTTCACCGCCCCCTTTTCGCCTTTGATCGGCGCATAATGGCCGGCAAGCCAGGCATCCTTGCCCTCGCAGCCGTTGCGGCGGGCGGTTTCCTCGATCGTCTCGCCGGCGCGCAACCGCTCCCAGAAGGCGGCATAGGCCGGGCTGGCGGCATAGTCGTCGTCGCAGAAGTAACGATGGTGCTCGCCGACCACGGTTTCGAGCACGCAGCCCATCGCGTCGAGGAAATGCTGGTTGGCGCGGGTCAGGATCCCGTCGGGGCTGAACTCGGCAACCGCGTAGAGGCGATCGAGCACGGAGCCCACGTCATGGCAGAACGCCTCGTCCGATGCCTCTCCCCGACGCCCCTTGCCGAGGCCGCCCACTTCCATGTTCATGCGCCGTTCGTCCCAGTTCGCCCCGGCTTGATGGCCGAAGGCGTTTTAAGGAACTTATAGGGCGCAAATCCTCGGAAACGGGCGGGAAATAAAGTTAATTTCCCGGCTCCGTAGTCGTACGGAAAGCGTCAGCGCAGCGCGTTGGCGACCAGCTTGTGGAGCTTCGAGTGCAGCCCGTCATTGGCGGCGAGGAACTGGTTGCGCTGCATCGCCATGTCCTGGCCGCGATAGTCGGTGACGAAGCCGCCGGCTTCCCTGACGAGAAGCACGCCCGCCGCGACGTCCCAGGGCTTCAGGTCCGATTCCCAATAGCCGTCGAAGCGCCCCGCCGCGACCCAGGCGAGGTCGAGCGCCGCCGAGCCGAGCCGGCGAATGCCCGCCACTTCGGGCGCCACCGCGCCGAAGATGCGGCTCCACTCGGCGAAATTGCCATGGCCCATGAACGGGATGCCGGTGGCTATCAGCGACTCCGAAAGGTCGCGCCGCGCGGAAACCCGCAGCCGCTGGTCCTGCAGCCAGGCGCCACGGCCCTTCTCGGCCCAGAAGCTCTCGTCGGTCAGCGGCTGGTAGACCAGGCCGTGGGTGATCTCCGGCTTGCCTTGGGCACCGTTCGGATCCTCGACGGCAATGACGATCGAGAAGTGCGGGATTCCGTGGAGGAAGTTGGTGGTGCCGTCCAGCGGGTCGACGATGAAGCGCGGCTTGTCCGGATCGCCCGGCAGCTCGCCGCCTTCTTCGGCGAGGATGCGCCAGTCGGGACGCGCCTTGCGCAGTTCCTCGATCAGTGTCTGCTCGGCGCGCTTGTCGGCCATGCTCACGAAGTCGGCCGGGCCCTTGCGGCTGACCTGCAGGTGCGTGACCTCGTTGAAGTCGCGACGCAGGCGCGGTGCCGCCTTGCGTGCGGCACGGTCCATGACGGTGAGAAGGCCGGAATGCGCTGCCATATCAATCTCTCTCCCTGCCGCTGTTGCGGGGGACTAAGGAAGGCCTGACCCGAAAACGGGAAAAGGGGACGCAGGCCTGCCGTCCCCTTCCCTTAGCATGTTCGGCCGAAGCCGGCAGATCAGTCCGCGCGGCGGACGTAGGTCTGCTCGTACACGTCGACGACGATGCGCGTACCCGATGCGATGTGCGGCGGCACCATGATGCGCACGCCATTGTCGAGCACGGCCGGCTTGTACGAGGATGAGGCCGTCTGGCCCTTCACCACCGCATCCGCCTCGACGATCGTCGCTTCGATCGTGTCGGGCAGCTGCACGCTGATCGGCTCTTCGTCATAGAGCTCCATCAGCACGTCCATGCCGTCCTGCAGGAAGGCCGCGGCGTCGCCGAGCAGGTCGCGCGGCAGCGTCGTCTGGTCGTAGGTTTCCTTGTCCATGAACACGAGCATGTCGCCTTCCGGATACAGGAACTGGAAATCCTTGGTGTCGAGGCGCACGCGCTCCACGGTCTCGGCCGAGCGGAAGCGGACGTTGTTCTTGCGGCCGTCGCGCAGGTTCTTGAGTTCGACCTGCATATAGGCACCGCCCTTGCCGGGCTGGGTGTGCTGGATCTTGACGGCGCGCCAGATGCCGCCCTCATATTCGATGATGTTGCCGGGACGGATGTCCACGCCGCTGATCTTCATGGATCGTGCCTGTATGTGAGAAAGAGCTGAGCGGCGCCCTTTAGCTCCGCCCGGGCTTTCCCGCAAGCAGCGGATAGGGGTCGATATTGGTGCCCTGCCACCAGCCCTCGCCTGGCGCCATCCGCTTGAGCTCGAAATGGAGGTGCGGTGCCCCGCCATCGGCGCTGCCGCTGTCGCCCACGGTGGCGATCGGCTGGCCCCGGCGGACGGTTGCGCCCTCTGCCACGCCGATCGTATCGAGATGCGCATAATAATGCACAGTCCCGCCATCGGACGTCCGGACGTAGAGCGTATGGCCGCCGAGATCGCTCTCGAACCGCTTCTCGACCGTGCCGGAAGCGGCGGCAAGCACCGGCGTGCCCTTGGCCGCGAGGATGTCGATCGCGTGATGCGCGCGGGTGCCGTCGCCGCGCGGCTCGCCCCAATCGTCGCTGAGCGCCGTGGCGGGCACGCCCTGCACGGGGATGACCAGCCCGGAGGCGCCCGGCGCGGCTGCGGGCTTGGGGGCCGCTGCCGGGACGCGTGGCGTCTGCCCCGCCGGCAGGAACCGCACGCGCGACACCAGCAGCGCGAGCAGCGCCACCGCCACCAGCCCCGCGATCAGGCCGAAGCGCCGCATGCTCTTGCTCCGAACGCTAGCGGCAGAAACGCACCGCCCTCCCCAATACCGTCATCCCGCCGGAAGCCGGGATCCATTGGGGTCACCGCTGCAGCTCCAGCCTCACCCGACAGGCGAATGGATCCCGGCTTTCGCCGGGATGACGATCGAGAAGCGGTCAAGAAATCCGCGACATGCACGGCGCTATTCCTGGAAGATCGCCGGGGTGCCCGGCTTCACCATCAGCGCGACACGGGCGGCATCCCAGTTGGTCAGGCGGATGCAGCCATGGCTTTCGGTGCGGCCGATCGTCTGCGGCTCGGGCGTGCCGTGGATGCCGTAATGCTCCTTGGACAGGTCGATCCACACCACCCCGACCGGCCCGTTCGGCCCCGGCGGCAGCATCGCCGGATCGTCGTCCTTCTTGGCATCCCAGAACAGCTTCGGATTATAATGGAACTTGGGATTGGTATCCACACCGTTGATTTTCCACCGACCGATCGGCAGCGGATCATGCTCGCTTCCCATTGTGGCGCTGAACTGCGCGACCAGCCGGTTGCCGCTGCCGTAGATCTTCAACACGCCCTCGGACTTGTCGACGACGACATGATCCGCCTGGGGCTGGCGCGGATCGACGTTAAGCATGTTGAGGGTCTGGCGCCATTCGGGCTTCCAGTCGGCGGGGTAGTCCCGCGAACCCGGCAGCGCGTTGGGCAGGCGCAGCATCGTGCCGGTCTTGATCGTCGTCACGCCGGGATTGAGCGCGGTGATGACCTCCGGCGTGGTGTGAAACATCTCCGCCAGTTTCTCGAGCGGATTGCGATAGCCGAGCGTCTTCAGCTTGCCCTGCTTGGGCAGGTCCTTGGGGATCGGATCGACGAACGGCCCCTGCATCGTCGTCGCGCCGACCGCGAGCGTCCGCACCGGCCGCAGCGCGCGATACTGGTGGAGCACCGCCAGCGTCGCCGGATCGATCACCCCGGTCACCTTCAGCCCCCGCGCTTCCTGCAGCCCGCGCACCGCCGCGGTCAGCGACTGGCCCGCGCGCCCGTCGAGAATGCCCGGCCCGAAGCCGAGATGCTCGAGAATCACCTGCGCATGGAGGATGTTGCGGTCGACCGGCGGCTTGGGGCTCGGGGCTTGCGCCATGGCGGGCGCGGCGAACAACGCGGCAACTCCGAACACCCATTTCCGCATGCAGCCTCTCCCGATCCTTCACCTGATCCAGGCTAAACGTTCGCATGCGCCTTGCGGTTGCCGCTGCGGGCCAACCCCGATGGACAAGCCGCGTTTCGCATGCCCTTATCGACGCGATGCGGGGGATTCTTTCAGAAGCGGAACAAGTGCTCGGCTCGCCGACACGCAACCTGGTTTCGATCCTGCTGTTCGTCCTCGCGGTCGCGGTGCTGGCGACGATCGGCTACATGGCGGCGGGCTGGAGCTTCGTCGACGCGAGCTACATGGTCGTGCTGACCATCTACACCGTCGGCTATGGCGAGATCCGGCCGATCGACACCCCCTATCTCCACGCGCTGACCATGGGGACGATGGTGCTGGGCTGCACCGGCATGATCCTGCTCACCAGCGCGCTCGTCCAGTTCTTCACCGTGCTGCAATTGCAGAGTATTTTCGGAGCAACCCGCATGCAGAGCCGCATCGACAAGCTCGCCGACCATGTCGTGATCTGCGGCTATGGCCGGATCGGGCTGATGCTCGCCCGCGATCTCTCCCGCGCCGCCGTGCCGGTGGTGGTGATCGAGCGCGGCCCGGAAAAGCGCGCCGAGGCGGAGGCGGCGGGGCTATGCACCCTCGCCGGCGACGCGACCGAGGAGGAGGTGCTGATCGCCGCCGGCATCCAGCGCGCCCGGGCACTGGCGACGGTGCTGCCCGACGATGCCGCGAATGTGTTCATCACGCTGAGCGCACGCAACCTCAACGCCGGACTGGAGATCATCGCCCGCGGCGAGGCGCCGACCACCGAACGCAAGCTGATCCATGCCGGCGCCGACCGCGTCGTCTTCCCCACCCATATCGGCGCCGAGGCGATGGCGCGGATGATCCTCTACCCGCACAGCCAGCAGGTGCAGGGCGATGCCGAGCTCGCCCGGCTGCGGCGCGAGCTCGGCGCGCTGGGGCTCGAGGTCGAGCTGATCGAGGTCGCAAGGGGGGCGACCATGGACGGGCTGAGCATCGAGGAAGCCGAGCGCCGCGCCGAAGGCAGCGTGTTCATCGTACAGATCGACCGCGCCGACGGCCGCTCGATCCCCCGCCCCGCCCGCGACGAGCGGCTGGAGGCGGGCGACAAGGCGGTGGTAGTGATGCGCGACGTCGCCGCCGGCGCGCGGGCGCTGTTCACGTCGCGGGCGGAGATCCGGGCCGGGCGGAACAAGTTTTGAGGGGGTGGGGCAGCGCTCAAGCCCCTCCCCTTCAGGAGCGGCAGATGAACCGCGCCCCGCGCGGTTCAGGTCCGCCTGGGAGGCGGACCGACCTGACGCTGGGTTGGGGTGGGGCCGTGTCTCGCAGAGACCAACCGACGTTCTGGAATCCCTCCGCCCCCAACCCCTCCTCCAAGGAGGAGGGGCTAAAAGTGTATTCCCCTCCCTTCAGCCTCCCTTCATCTCCACCAGCCTAAGGCGCAATGATGGCGACACCCTCCCCCCGCACCCGCCGTCTCGCCTGGAAGCGCTGGGCGGCCGCCTTCGTCGCGCTGCTCGCCGCGATTGCCTTCGGGGTCTATTGGAGTGCCGGCTTCCTCGATCGCGATCCGGTCCATCTCTACGGCATGCCCGAACGCCCCGGCACCGCACCGGTCGCCGCGGTGTTCCTTTCCGGGGACATGGGGCTTCGCTACGGCATGGGCTCCTACGTCGTCGAGGCGCTCGCCGAGGCCGGGGTGCCGGTCTATGCGGTGGCGAGCTCGACTGCCTTTGCCCAGCGCAAGACCCATGCCGAGGTGCAGGCGCTGCTGATCCACGCGATCCGCGAAGCGCAGCGCCGCTCGGGCGCGACCAGGGTGATCGTCATCGGCCAGTCCTTCGGCGCCGATATGGCCCGTGTTGCCCTGGCCTCGCTCCCCCCCGCGCTCCGGGCCCAGGTCGCCGCGCTGGTGCTCGTCGTGCCCGGCACCGACGCCTATTTCCGCGCGGACCCGCTCGGCTTCGCCTATGTCGGCGCGCCCGATGCCGATGCCGCCTCGGCGCGCGCGCTCGACTGGCTGCCGGTCACCTGCATCCGGGGGCAAGACGAGACCGACAGCCTGTGCCCCACGCTGCTCGCCCCCAATGTCCGCCGCATCACCCTGCCCGGCGGCCATTTCCTGCGGATGGACCATGACCTGCTGGTCCGCACCGTGTTCGCGGCGCTCGCCCCGGTGCTCGGCACGCATTTGGACGTGCCTGCGCCATAATCGGCCGCGTCGATTGCCCGGCGCCGCTCGGGCGGAGTAAGGCGGGCGGGCGCAAGGGAAAGGCGCCGTTGGGGGAGTTGGATGCAGATCGCCGAAATCGACGCGCCGGAGGACGAGCCGTCGACCGCACCGGGTCCGCTGGCCTGGCTCGCGCGCCATCGCCGGCCGCTGCTGATCCTGGTCACGCTGGCGCTGGCGGCTTTGGGGTTCGAGGCGGTGCGCGCGATCCTCGCCGAGGTGCACCTCCGCGACGTGCGGCATGCGCTGCACCGGATCGAACCCGCCCGACTGGCGGCCGCGCTGGCGCTCACCGCCGCCTCCTATCTTGCACTCACCCTCTACGACTGGTTCGCCGTGCGGGCGATCGGCCAGCGGCTGCCGTGGCGGACCGCAGCGCTGGCCTCGTTCACCAGCTACACGATCAGCCATAATCTCGGCCTGTCGCTGCTCACCGCCGGCACGGCGCGGCTGCGGGCGTACGGCGCGGCGGGGCTCGACTTCGCCGACGTCGCGCGCATCACGCTGATCGCAGGCGCCACCTTCTGGAGCGGCGTGTTCGCAGTGACCGCCATCGCGCTGCTCGCCGCGCCGCAGCCGCTCACGCTCTTCGGCCAGACGCTACCGATGTCGCTGCTCCACGGCGCGGGGCTGGCGGTGCTGCTCGCCTTCGCCGCGCTGTTCGTGGCCCGCGCCCGCGGATTGGCCGAGCTGCGCCTCGGCGCCGCCAGCCTGCCGCTGCCGCGCGCACCGCTGATGGCCGGCCAGATCGGCACCGCCGCGCTCGACCTCGCCTGCGCCTCGGGCGCGCTGTTCGTGCTGATCCCCCATGCCGATCCGGCGCTGATCGGCAGCTTCTTCCTCGCCTATGCGCTCGCCATCGTGATCGCGCTGGTCACCCATGTGCCGGGCGGGATCGGCGTGTTCGAGGCGGTGATGCTGGCGCTGGTGCCGATCGGCCGCAGCGACCTGTTCGCGGCGCTGCTGCTCTACCGATTGGTCTACTACCTCCTCCCGTTGCTCGTCGCCGGCGCGCTGCTGGTCGGCATCGAGGGACGACGGCTGCGCCGTCCGATCGCGACGGGGCTGAGCGTCGCGCACCGGATCGGCCAGGCGCTGGTACCGCCGCTGCTCGCGCTGCTGGTGTTCGGCGGCGGGCTGGTGCTGCTCGTCTCGGGCGCGCTGCCGCCGGCGCATGGCCGGATGCACCCCTTGCACGACATCCTGCCGCTGCCCTTCGTCGAGGGCTCGCACTTCGCCGCGAGCCTGGTCGGCACCGCGCTGCTGCTGATTGCCCCGGCGGTGCAGGCGCGGCTCAAGAGCGGCTTCCATGCCGCGCGGCTACTGCTGGTGGCGGGTGCGGTGTTCTCGATCGCCAAGGGCATCGATTACGAGGAAGCGACGGTGCTGCTGATCGTCGCCGGGCTCCTCCAATATGCCCGCCCCGGCTTCTATCGCAGCGCCGGAATCGGCTCCGCCCCGGTCGCGCGCTGGTGGTGGGCGGCGGCGCTGATCGCGCTGCTCTTGAGCGCCTGGGCCGGCTTCTTCGCCTACAAGCGCGTGCCGTACAGCGACGACCTGTGGTGGGACTTCGCCTGGCGCGGCAACGCGCCTCGCTTCCTGCGCGCGACGCTGGGCGCGACGATGCTGCTGGTCGGCTGGGCCTTCTGGCGGCTGATGTCCGCCGCCCCGCGGGTCCGCGAGCACCAGGCGCTCGACCCGCAGGTCGCCGCGCGGGCGATCGCCGCCACCAGCCGCGCCGACGCGATGCTGGCCTATACCGGCGACAAGGACTTCCTCGTCTCCACCGCGGGCGACGCCTTCCTGATGTACCGCGTGCAGGGCCGCACCTGGATCGTGATGGGCGATCCCGTCGGCCCCGAGGAAGCCTGGTCCGAGCTGATCTGGGAAATCCGCCGCCGCTGCGACGCCGCGCGGGGGCGGCTCTGCCTGTTCCAGGTCAGCGCGGCGATGCTGCCTTTGGTCGTCGAGCTCGGCCTCCAGCCGCTCAAATATGGCGAGGAGGCGGTCGTCGATCTCCGCCAGGGCTATGACCTCAAGGGCGGCCAGTTCAAGTCGCTGCGCTATTCGGTGAAGCGGGCGACCAGCGAGGGGCTGGTGTTCGAGGTGGTGCCCGCCGCGCAGGTGCCTGCCCTCCTCCCCGAACTCCAGCGCGTCTCCGATGCCTGGCTGGCGGACAAGCCGGGTGCGGAGAAGCGCTTCAGCCTCGGCCGCTTCGATGCCGACTATCTTGCGCATTTCGACTGCGCGGTGCTGCGGCTGGAGGGCGCGGTCGTCGCCTTCGCCAATCTGTGGGAGACGCCCAACCGCGAGGAAATCTCGGTCGACCTGATGCGCCACCGGCCGGACACGCCCTATGGCGCGATGGACCTGCTGTTCGTGCGGCTGCTGCAATATGGCGCGGCACAGGGGTTTCAGCGCTTCAACCTCGGCATGGCGCCGCTCTCCGGCCTCAAGCCCGGCCCGCTCGCGCCGATCTGGTCGCGGCTGGGGGCGGCGGTCTACGGCCATGGCGAGCGGATCTACGGCTTTTCCGGACTACGCGCGTTCAAGCAGAAATTCGGGCCGAGCTGGATCCCGCGCTATATCGGCACCACGCCGGGCGTTTCCGTCCCACGGGCGCTGATCGATGCGACCATACTGATCGGCGGATAACCCCTTGGGTTCCAGGCCCCGCACCCCACATGCGGCGGCGTAACCAGGGAGACACGCATGGACCTCGCATTTCTCGGGCTCGGACAGATGGGGATCGGCATGGCGGGCGCATTGCTCGATGCCGGGCACACGCTCACCGTCTGGAACCGCTCGCCCGACAAGGCCGAACCGCTCACGACACGCGGCGCCCGCCTCGCCCGCACGCCCCGCGAAGCCGCCGACGGCGCGCAGGCCGTGCTGACCATGGTGGCGGACGACGCGGCGCTGGAGGCGATCCTCGAGGGCGCGGACGGCATCCTCGCCGGCATGGCGCCGGGCGCGCTGCATCTCTCGCACAGCACCATCGCCGTCGCCACCGCCGACAAGCTGGCGGAACGCCATGCAGCGGCAGGCCACCGCTTCGTCTCGGCACCCGTGTTCGGCCGCCCGCCGGTCGCCGCGCAGGGCAAGCTCGCCATCGTCGCCGCAGGGTCGCCCGAGGCGATGGAGGCCGCTGCGCCGATCCTCGACGCGCTCGGCCGCGTCACCTTCCCGATGGGCGACAAGCCCTCGGCCGCGAACCTGGTGAAGCTCGCCGGCAACTTCATGATCATGGCGACGGTCGAGGCCTATGGCGAGGCGATGTCGCTCGGCGAGAAGGGCGGCGTGGCGCGCGAGAAGATGCTGGAGGTGTTCTCGGGCACGATCTTCGACGGCGCGATCCACAAGGTCTATGGCCCGCCGATCGCCGAGCGCCGCCACCGCCCCGCCGGCTTCGCCGCGCCGCTCGGCCTCAAGGACATGCGCCTCGCCGGGGAAGCAGCGGAGGCGGTCGGCGCGAAGCTGCCGCTGCTCGACCTGGTCCGCGCGCACCTCACCGAGACCGTGAAGACCGAAGGCAGCGACGTCGACGTGACCGCGCTGGCCGAGACGATCGCCAAGCTGTGATCTCGCGCTCCCCTCCCGCTTGCGGGAGGGGTCGGGGGAGGGGATGACGTGTAAGAAGCGCTGTGAAGTTTCAGCCCCCGCCTTCCGCCGGCCCGGGTGGCAGCTCGACTACCAAATCTGACGCCGGCATCGGGGGAGCCGCACCCATGATCGAACACGTCGCCATTATCGGCGCGGGCTTTTCGGGCACGCTCCAGGCAATCAACCTGATCCGCCACGAAGGTCCGCGCGCGACGCTGATCGAGCGTGCGCCGGTGGCGGGCACCGGGCTCGCCTATGGCGCTGCCCACCCCTCGCACCTGCTCAACGTCCGCGCCGCGAACATGAGCGCCTTCCCGGACGATCCCAGCCATCTCGTCCGCTGGCTGGAGGCGCGCGGGGTGGAGCATGCCGCCGCCAGCTTCGTGCCGCGCCGCGTCTATGGCGAATATCTGCGCGAGATGCTGGGCGAAGCGCTCGCCCGCTATCCCGATCGCCTGCGCCTCGTCCGCGGCGAAGTCGAGGACGTGACCTTCGACGCCGACGGCGCAACGCTCCAGCTGTCGGACGGCACGCTGCGCGCCGATGCCGCGGTGCTCGCCGTCGGCAACCTGCCGCCGCACGATCCGCCGGGGCTCGATCCCGCGACGCTTTCGAGCGCGCGCTACAAGGGCGATCCCTGGGACCCGAGCGTCCCCGAAGGCCTGTCCGACGGCGATACGGTGCTGGTGATCGGCACCGGCCTCACCATGGTCGACGTGGCGCTGCTGCTGGAGGCGCGCGGCTTCGGCGGCAGGATCGTCGCCGTCTCCCGCCGCGGCCTGCTCCCTCGCCCCCACGCCGCGGGACAGGACTGGGACAAGATCCGCGAACGCCCGCGCACCAAGGCATCCGAACTGGTACGCACGGTGCGCGCGCGGGCCGAGCAGATCGGCTGGCGCAACGCGGTCGACGAGCTTCGCCCCTTCACCCAGCCGATATGGGCCAATGCCAGCGAGGACGAGCGCGCCCGCTTCCTCCGCCACTTGCGCCCCTGGTGGGACGTCCACCGCCACCGCCTCGCGCCCGAGGTCCATGCCCGGCTCCAGGCGCTGATCGATCGCGGCCAGCTGGCGGTGCGCGCAGCCAAGACGCTGGGTTTCGCCGAAGGCCCGGAGGGCATCGCCGTCACGCTGCGCCCGCGCGGGCAGGACGCGCCCGAGACGATCCTCGCCCAGCGCATCGTCAACTGCACCGGCCCGCTCGGCGACCTCGCCCGCAGCCGCGAGCCGCTGCTCCAGCGCCTCGCCGCCCGCGGCGTGATCCGTCCGGACACCGCCCATATCGGCATCGACGTCGACAACCAGGGCCAGACCATCGCCGCCGACGGCACCGCCAACGCCAATCTCTACGCCCTCGGCCCGATGACCCGCGGCGCCTTCTGGGAGATCGTCGCGGTGCCCGATATCCGCACCCAGACCTGGGCGGTCGCGCGCCGCCTCTCCAACGCGCATTGGGTCGGCGGCGAGGGACTATGACGAACTGGTAACATTTGACACTAAATCCGATAATGCGGTATCAGGTCGTCCATGACCGATACCGCCAATCCGCTCGGCCTCAACGGCTTCGAGTTCGTCGAGTTCACCTCGCCCGATCCGGACGCGATGGCGCGCCAGTTCGAGCAGCTGGGCTTCGTCCCCACCCATCGCCACCCGCGCAAGAACATCACCCGCTACAAGCAGGGCCGCATCAACCTGATGCTCAACCGCGACGATGCCGGCCGCGTCGCCGCCTTCCGCGGCGAGCACGGCCCCTCGGCCAGCGCGATGGCCTTCCGCGTCGCGGACCCCAAAAAGGCGATGGAATGGGCGCTCGCCCATGGCGGCAAGCCGACGGATGAGGACGACACCGTCATCCAAGGCATCGGCGGTTCCTACCTCTATTTCATCCAGGACGGCCATGACCTCTATGCCGACTGGGCCGAGTTCCCGGGCTGGCGCGAGGCGGAGGCCGAGAACAGCGTCGGGCTCGACCTGCTCGACCACCTCACCCACAATGTCCGCCGCGGCCAGATGCGGGTGTGGAGCGAGTTCTACCGCACGCTCTTCGGCTTCGAGGAGCAGAAATATTTCGACATCAAGGGCAAGGCGACCGGCTTGTTCAGCCAGGCGATGATCGCGCCGGACAAGGCGATCCGCATCCCGCTGAACGAAAGCCAGGACGACAACAGCCAGATCGAGGAATTCCTCCGCGAGTATAACGGCGAAGGCATCCAGCACCTCGCGCTGACCACCGACGACATCTACGACACGGTCGAGCGCCTGCGCGCCCGCGGCGTGCGGCTGCAGGATACGATCGAGACCTATTACGAGCTGATCGACAAGCGCGTCCCCGGGCACGGCGAGGATGTCGAGCGGCTGCGCAAGAACCGCATCCTGATCGACGGCTCGGTAGAGACGGGCGAGGGCATCCTGCTCCAGATCTTCACCGAGACGATGTTCGGCCCGATCTTCTTCGAGATCATCCAGCGCAAAGGCAATGAGGGCTTCGGCAACGGCAATTTCCAGGCACTGTTCGAGAGCATCGAGCTCGACCAGATCCGCCGCGGCGTCATCAAGGTCGACGCCTGACCCGTTTGGAGAGGGAGAGAGCCGGGGGTGCCGCCGCAGGAACAGCATGGCATACCCCGGCCCCATTCCCCTTCCCCTTTCGGACCGGCCAACCGCAGCCCCACGACATCCGTCATACCCGCGAAGGCGGGGATCCATTGGCGCTGAAGCTGCGGTTCCTGCCCCGAGCGTCCTGGCAAATGGATTCCCGCCTTCGCGGGAATGACGAAAATGGGCCAACAAGCCCCCGAGCGGCGATAGCCTCCTGAGGGAGGAGGAGGAGCAGGATGACCCACTATTTCCCCGGCTTCGGCAATCATGTCTCCACCGAGGCCGTGCCCGGCGCGCTGCCGATCGGCCGCAACAGCCCGCAGCGCCCCCCCTATGGCCTCTATGCCGAGCAGCTCTCCGGCACCGCCTTCACCGCGCCGCGCGCCGAGAACCGCCGCTCCTGGCTCTACCGGCTGCGCCCCAGCGCCGAGCACCCGCCCTACCGGCCCTATGAGGGCGCCCCGCTGTTCTCGCCCCACACCCCGGCCAAGCCGCTCGCGCCGAACCGCCTGCGCTGGGGCCCCATCCCCGCTCCCGCCGGCCCGGTCGACTGGATCGACGGCATGGAGACGATGCTCGCCACGCGCGATCCCGCCGATCTGGAGGGCGTGGTCGTCCACCGCTACGCCGCCAATCGCGACATGGACAATCGCGCCTTCGTCGACGCGGACGGCGAGCTGCTCTTCATCCCGCAGGCCGGCGCGCTGGCGCTGCTGACCGAGCTTGGCCGGATCGACATCGCCCCCGGCCAGATCGCCGTGATCCCGCGCGGCGTCCGCTTCCGCGTGCTGCTCCCCGAGGGCAGCGCCACCGGCTATGTCGCCGAGAATTACGGCGCGCCCTTCCGCCTGCCCGATCTTGGCCCGATCGGCGCCAACGGCCTCGCCAACCCGCGCGATTTCGAGACCCCCGCCGCCTGGTTCGAAGATCGGGACGAGGCGTCTCAGCTTGTGCAGAAGTCGTTGGCAAATCTGTGGATAACCACCCTGCCCTACAGTCCGCTCGACGTGGTGGCATGGCACGGCAATCTCGCGCCCTATCGCTACGATCTCGCCCGGTTCAACACGATCAACACGGTGAGCTTCGACCATCCTGACCCCTCGATCTTCACCGTGCTCACCTCGCCGAGCACCGTGGCAGGCCGCGCCAACGCCGATTTCGTGATCTTCCCGCCGCGCTGGATGGTCGCCGAGGACACGTTCCGCCCGCCCTGGTTCCACCGCAACGTGATGAGCGAGGCGATGGGACTGATCCACGGCGCGTACGACGCCAAGGCCGAGGGCTTTGCGCCCGGCGGGCTGTCGCTCCACAATCTGATGGCGGGCCACGGCCCCGACGTCGCCAGCTGGCGCGGAGCGACCGAGGCGACCCTCAAGCCGCACAAGATCGAGGGCACGATGGCGTTCATGGTCGAGACCTGCTGGCCCTATCGCCCGACCGAGCACGCGCTGGCGCACGCCCAGCCGGACTATGACGCGGTATGGGAAGGCTTCCCCAAGGCGCAGCTGCCGTGAAGCACTGCCCAGCCGCCGCAACCTGCGCTCCCCTCCCGCTCGCGGGAGGGGTCGGGGGAGGGACTGACCTGGTTGCAGTGCTGATAAGGTCCAGCCCCTCCCCTAGCCCCTCCCGCAAGCGGGAGGGGAACGCAGACTTGGAAGTTTACCGCCCCGCATGACCGAGCGACTGACAAGCACCCCCGCCGGCGTGCAGCTCGGTCCGCTTGAGCTGATCCCCGACGGCACCGCCCGCAACTTCGTGCTGGAGATGCGCGCCGGCCGCTTCCACGGCTTCGTCGTCCGCCGCGGCACGCAGGTCTATGGCTATGTCGATCGCTGCGCGCACATGCCGGTGCCGCTGACCCAGCAGCTCGACGCCTATCTCACCCCCGACGCCAGCCATATCCAGTGCAGCTGGCACGGCGCGCTCTACACCGTGGAGGAGGGCCGGTGCGTCGGCGGCCCTTGCGTCGGCGCGCGACTGCTTCCATGGCCCGTAACGACAATCGACGGCATGATCGTGACCGTTGGAGAGGACAAAGCATGACCCCGGACTTCGACTTCGCCCTCGGCGATTCCGCCGACATGATCCGCGACACCACCGCGCGCTTCGCCCGCGACAGGATCGCCCCGCTCGCCGCGCGGATCGACGCCGAGGACTGGTTTCCGCGCGACCAGCTCTGGGCCGCGATGGGCGAGCTGGGCCTCCACGGCATCACCGTCCCCGAAGCCGATGGCGGGCTCGGCCTGGGCTATCTCGAACATGTCATCGCCTGCGAGGAAGTCGCGCGCGCCTCGGCCTCGATCGGGCTCAGCTACGGCGCCCACTCCAACCTCTGCGTCAACCAGATCGCCCGCTGGGGCAATGAAGAGCAGAAGGCCAAGTACCTCCCCAAGCTGATCTCGGGCGAGCATGTCGGCAGCCTGGCGATGTCCGAGGCGGGCGCGGGCTCCGACGTCGTCTCGATGAAGCTCAAGGCCGAGAAGGTCCAGGGCGGCTATGTGCTCAACGGCACCAAGTTCTGGATCACCAACGCGGCATACGCCGACACCCTCGTCGTCTACGCCAAGACCGGCGAGGGCTCGCGCGGCATCACGACATTCCTGATCGAGAAGGACATGCCCGGCTTCGCGATCGGCCAGAAGATCGACAAGATGGGCATGCGCGGCTCGCCCACCTCCGAACTGGTGTTCACCGATTGCGAGGTGCCCGAGGTCAACGTGATGGGGCCGCTCAACGGCGGCGTCGCGGTGCTGATGAGCGGGCTGGATTATGAACGCACGGTGCTCGCCGGCATCCAGCTCGGCATCATGCAGGCCTGCCTCGACGTGGTGCTGCCGTACTTGCGCGAGCGCAAGCAGTTCGGCCAGGCGATCGGCGGCTTCCAGCTGATGCAGGCCAAGATCGCAGACATGTATGTCGCGCTCAACTCGGCGCGGGCCTATGTCTATGCCGTGGCGCGCAGCTGCGATGCGGGCAAGACGACGCGCTTCGACGCGGCCGGCGCGATCCTGCTGGCGAGCGAGAACGCCTTCCGCGTGGCTGGCGAGGCGGTGCAGGCGCTGGGCGGGGCCGGCTACACCAAGGACTGGCCGGTCGAACGCTTCCTGCGCGACGCCAAGCTGCTCGACATCGGCGCGGGCACCAACGAAATCCGCCGCATGCTGATCGGCCGCGAACTGCTGGGGGCGGCGGCGTGAGCCGGACCCAAATTCCTCCCCGGGCGAAGCTCGGGGAGGGGGACCGCGCGCCGCAGGCGCGTGGTGGAGGGGCCGCGCCGCGAGGCGCGGAACTCGTTCGAAGGGCAGGATCCCGCCGCGTGCCGCGGCGGCCCCTCCACCATGTGCTGCGCACATGGTCCCCCTCCCCGTACCGGGGAGGAATGAAAGTAGCCGCATGACCGCCCCCATCCTCCCCACCGCCGTCAACCCCGACAGCGACCAGTTCCGCACCCAGGCTGCCCACCACCGCGCGCTGGCCGAGAAGCTCCGCGCCGATGTCGCGCAGGCCGCGCTCGGCGGCAGCGAGTCCGCCCGCGCCAAGCATGTCGCGCGCGGCAAGCTCCTCCCCCGCGAGCGGGTCGAGCGGCTGCTCGATCCGGGCAGCCCCTTCCTCGAAATCGGCCAGCTTGCGGCCTGCGACCTCTATGACGGCGAAGTCCCCGGCGCGGGCGTGATCGCCGGCATCGGCCGCGTCTCCGGCCGGATGGTGATGATCGTCTGCAACGACGCCACGGTGAAGGGCGGCACCTACTACCCGATGACGGTAAAGAAGCATCTCCGCGCGCAGGAGATCGCCGAGGCCAACCGCCTGCCCTGCATCTACCTCGTCGACAGCGGCGGCGCCAACCTGCCGCACCAGGCCGAGGTGTTCCCGGACAAGGAGCATTTCGGCCGCATCTTCTTCAACCAGGCCAACATGTCCGCCCAGGGCATCCCGCAGATCGCTTGCGTGATGGGCAGCTGCACCGCGGGCGGCGCGTACGTGCCCGCCATGTCCGACGAGAGCGTGATCGTCCGCAACCAGGGCACGATCTTCCTCGCCGGCCCGCCGCTGGTGAAGGCGGCGACCGGCGAGGAGATCAGCGCCGAGGATCTCGGCGGCGGCGACCTCCACGCCCGCCGCTCGGGCGTGGTCGATCACCTGGCCGAGAATGACGAACATGCGCTGACCATCGTCCGCGACATCGTCAGCCACCTCCCCGCCGACCGTGTACCCGACGTGGCGCTGAAGGACCCGCGCCCGCCCAAATATGCGGCCGAGGAGCTGTACGGCATCCTCCCCGCCGACGTCCGCGCGCCCTATGACGTGCACGAGGTGATCGCGCGGCTGGTCGACGGCTCGGAATTCCACGAATTCAAGGCGCTGTACGGCAGCTCGCTGGTCTGCGGTTTCGCGCATATCTGGGGGATGCCGGTCGCGATCCTTGCCAACAACGGCGTGCTGTTCTCCGAAAGCGCGCAGAAGGGCGCGCATTTCATCGAGCTCGCCTGCCAGCGGCGCATTCCGCTGCTGTTCCTCCAGAACATCTCGGGCTTCATGGTCGGCGGCAAGTACGAGGCGGAGGGCATCGCGAAGCACGGCGCCAAGCTGGTGACCGCGGTGGCGACTGCAAGCGTGCCCAAGCTCACCATCCTGATCGGCGGCAGCTTCGGCGCGGGCAATTACGGCATGTGCGGCCGCGCCTATTCGCCGCGCTTCCTGTTCAGCTGGCCCAATGCCCGCATCAGCGTGATGGGCGGCGAGCAGGCGGCGAGCGTGCTGGCGACGGTCCACCGGGATGCCGCGAGCTGGTCCCCGGAGGAAGCCGAGGCGTTCAAGGCGCCGATCCGCCAGAAATACGAGGACGAGGGCAATCCCTGGCACGCCACCGCGCGGCTGTGGGACGACGGCATCATCGATCCGGCGCAGACCCGCGACGTGCTGGGCCTCGCGCTGGCGGCGACGCTCAACGCGCCGATCCCGGAGCGACCGCAATTCGGCGTGTTCCGGATGTGAGCGGCGAAGCGGCCCCTCCAATTCCTCCCCGGAACGGGGAGGGGGACCGCGCGGCGAAGCCGCGTGGTGGAGGGGAAATGCCCGAAATTCTCCGCACGCCCCGCCGGGCGGTGGAACAGGCACGCAAGGATCGCGCCAAGCTTGAACTGCCGGAGGTTCTGCTCTGGCAACAGCTGCGCAAGCGCCCCGGCGGGTTCAAGTTTCGCCGCCAGAACCCGCAGCTCGGCTATCGGATCGACTTCGCCTGCCTGGAGGCGCGGCTCGCGATCGAAGTAGACGGGGAGGCCCATGAACGTGGCGACCGGCCGGAGCGTGACGCTCGCCGGGATCGTCGCCTCGAACAACGCGGCTTCGCAACGCTTCGCGTCCCCGCGAGCGAGATCCTGCGCGACCTCGACGCTGTCCTGGTCCACATCGTTCGCGCCTGCCGGGCGCGGCTTCCCCTCCACCCCCGGCCTTCGGCCGGCGGTCCCCCTCCCCGTTCCGGGGAGGAATTTTAAGGCTGAACCCGATGCTCCTCCCCCTCCTCGCTCTTTCCCTCGCCCCGCAGACCGCCGGCCTCCCCCCGCCCGCTGCCAACCCGCCGCGCAGCGTACCATCGCCGAGCAAGCTGCCGCCGGCCAAACCGCTCGCGCCGCCCGACGGAAGCGACGAGCGCGCGGTGCTGGCAACGGTCGACAAGCTGCTGGGCGGGATCAACACGCGCGATGCCGCGGCGATCGGCGCAACTCTGCGCGCGGAGGGCGGCGCCACCGTCGTCACGGAAGCGGAGAACGGCGCCACGACGGTCCGCACTCTGACCAACGCCGAACTGCTCGCCCGCTTCCGGCCGGGCCCGGAGACGTTCGACGAGCGCATTTCCGGCCCCGCGGTCGAGATCGACGGCGACCTTGCGATGGTGTGGGCGCCCTATGTGTTCCGGCTGAACGGCAAGGTGCATCACTGCGGCACCGATCATTTCAGCCTCGTCCGTGAAAACGGCGCCTGGAAGATCGCCAGCCTCGCCTGGACCTCGCGCACCACGGGATGCCCGGCATGAGCCGCGACACGCTGTTCGTCCTCGACACCGACTGGGCCGACCCGGCCTATGGCGGCACGCGCCGCTTCTACTGCAAGGACTGCATCACCGTGGAGGGCCTGCTCGCCGCCTTCCCGGAGCGCGCTGCGAACATCGAGGTAGTGCGCGTCCCCTGGCCCCGCCCCCGCACGGCGGTGGTGGCGCGGCTGGGCGAGGAAAACCAGAACCTCCCCGCGCTCGCCTTTGCGGAGGGCGGCTTCGCGAACGACATCGAGGGCGTGCTCGCCGCGCTCCACACCCGCCACGGCTTTCCGGAGCGCCACCCGTGAGGGGCTGTCCTACACGCGCGGAATCTGCCTAGGCTCGGCCATGGCCAGCGAACCGCACCTTGCCCGTATTTTCTTGATCGACATGCGCGAACTTCGTGAAGTTCGTGCGGTTCGGGAGCGCCTATCATGCTGAAATCGCTGCTCATCGCCAATCGCGGCGAAATTGCCTGCCGGATCATCCGCACCGCCCGCGCGATGGGTTTGCGCACGATCGCGGTCTATTCGGACGCCGACTCGAACGCACTCCACGTCCGCCAGGCCGACGAGGCCGTGCATATCGGCCCCTCGCCGGCGCGCGAAAGCTATTTGGTGGCTGAGAAGATCATCGCCGCGGCCAAGGCAACCGGCGCCGAGGCGATCCATCCCGGCTATGGCTTCCTTTCCGAGAATGCCGACTTCGCCGAGGCGGTGATCGCTGCCGGGCTGGTCTGGGTCGGGCCGAAGCCGGAGAGCATCCGCGCGATGGGCCTCAAGGACGCCGCCAAGGCGCGGATGATCGCGGCGGGGGTGCCGGTCACGCCCGGCTATCTCGGCGAGGACCAGTTGCCCGAGCGGCTCCGGGCCGAGGCCGATGCGATCGGCTATCCGGTCCTGATCAAGGCGGTTGCCGGCGGCGGCGGCAAGGGCATGCGGCGGGTCGAGAGCGCCGCCGAGTTCGCCGACGCACTCGCCAGCTGCAAGCGCGAGGCCGCCTCCTCGTTCGGCGACGATCGGGTGCTGCTGGAAAAGTACATCCTCAGCCCCCGGCACATCGAAGTGCAGGTGTTCGGCGACACGCACGGCAATGTCGTCCACCTCTTCGAACGCGACTGCTCGCTCCAGCGCCGCCACCAGAAGGTGATCGAGGAAGCCCCCGCCCCCGGCATGGACGCCGAGACGCGCGAAGCGATCTGCGCGGCGGCTGTGCGCGCGGCCAAGGCGGTCGACTATGTCGGCGCAGGCACGATCGAGTTCATCGCCGACGCCAGCGAAGGCCTGCGCGCCGACCGGATCTGGTTCATGGAAATGAACACCCGGCTCCAGGTCGAGCATCCGGTGACCGAGGAGATCACCGGGCAGGATCTCGTGGAGTGGCAGCTCCGCGTCGCGAGCGGCGAGCCGCTGCCCAGGCGGCAGGAGGAGCTCTCCATCAACGGCTGGGCGATGGAGGCGCGGCTCTATGCGGAGGATCCGGCCAAGGGGTTCCTGCCCAGCGTGGGGAGGCTGGACTTCTTCGGCATTGGAGAAAGCCACATCGTCCGGATCGAAACCGGGGTCGGTCTCGGGACCAGCATCTCCCCCTTCTACGATCCGATGATCGCGAAGGTGGTCAGCTCGGGGTCGACCCGCGAGCGGGCGCGATCACAGCTCGCCGCGGCGTGTCACAACACGATCGTGGCGCCTGTGAAGACGAACGCGGCGTTCCTCTGGCGGTGCCTTCGGCACAAGGACTTCATCGAGGGCACGCTCGACACCGGGTTCATCGCAAGGAATGAAGCCGATCTGATCGGGTCTTCCTCGCCCAGTCAGGCCGTGATCGAAGCCGCCGCAATGGCGGTCCTTCACGACGAGATGGGCGATGGCGAAGCCGTACAGCTATGGCGCCACGAAAGCCGACGGGAGCCGCAGCCCGTGGCTGGCGCAACATGGAGAGACATTGTCGGCTTCCGCCTGAATGCGGCGCCCCGCATCCACATTGCACTTCGGCATGAGAATGAGCGCTACACGCTCGATCATCTCGTCGAAAAACCGGCGCAACTCAGCACGATTGTAAAGGACGACAAGGTGCTGGTGGCTGACATGGGCCAGAGCTTCCTATTTGAACGCGATCGATATTCGGGTGGCGCTTCCGGCACGGTTGGCGACGGCGCCCTGCTCGCCCCCATGCCGGGCCGCATCACCGCGGTGGACGTCGCGGCCGGCGCGCAGGTCACCAAGGGCCAGCGGCTCGTCACGCTGGAGGCGATGAAGATGGAGCATGCCCTCACCGCGCCGTTCGACGGCACCGTTGCCGAACTCCCCGTCGCCGCCGGCGGGCAGGTCACCGAAGGCTCGCTGCTCGTGCGGGTGGAGAAGGCGGCATGATCTTCCGCGACGCCACGCTCGCCGACCTCCCCGCCATCGTCGCGATGCTCGACGATGACGCGCTCAGCCGTGGCCGCGAGGACGCCTCGCTGCCGCTCAACCCGCGCTACGAGATGGCGTTCACCGATATCGATCGCGATCCCAACCAGCGGCTGATCGTTGCCGAACGCGAGGGCGAAGTCATCGGCACGATGCAGCTGAGCTATCTCCCCGGCATCGCCTTTCGCGGCGCCTGGCGCGGCCAGATCGAGGCGGTGCGCATCGCCTCTTCCGTGCGTGGTCAAGGGCTTGGTGCGCAAATGATAGACTGGGCGGTAACAGAATGCCGCGCCCGCGGGTGCGAGCTGGTTCAGCTCACCTCGATGCGCGACCGCGTGGATGCGCACCGCTTCTACGAGAAGCTCGGCTGGACCAAGAGCCATTTCGGCTTCAAGCTCAAGCTCGATCAGGACGAAGGCTGAATGGCACGCTTTTTCGACGAATGGCAGCTGGGCGACCGCATCGAGCATGCCCTGCGCCGCACGGTGACGGAGACCGACAATCTCCTGTTCACCGCCCTCACCCACAATACCCAGCCGCTCCACCTCGATGCCGAGGCAGCGCGCGCCTCCGAGTTCGGCCAGATCCTGGTCAACGGCACCTATACGTTCAGCCTGATGGTCGGCGTCACCGTGGCGGACACCACCGCAGGCTCGCTGGTCGCCAATCTCGGCTATGACAAGCTGGTCATGCCCAAGCCGGTGTTCCTGGGCGACACGCTGCGCGCCAGTTCCGAGGTGGTCGAACTGCGTGCCAGCAAGTCGCGCCCAGGCCAGGGCATCGTCACTTGGCGGCACCAGATGCACAACCAGCGTGACGAACTGGTCTGTGAATGCCTGCGATCGGCCTTGCTGCGCAGCCGTTCGGCCTGACGCGCGTTCGGCAGGGGATGCAACAGTTTGACGTGATCGTAGTCGGCGGCGGCGCCGCCGGCATTGGGGCCGCCCGCACCCTGGCCGATGCCGGCAAGGAGGTGCTGCTGGTCGAGGCCGACACCCGCCTCGGCGGGCGGGCGCGGACCGAGCATGTCGACGGCATGGCGCTCGACCTGGGGGCGGGCTGGCTCCATTCGGCCGAGCACAACCCCTGGGTCGAGATCGCCGCGCTGCACGGCTTTGAACTCGACCAGACGCTGCCGCGCTGGCGCGAGCAATGGCGCGCGCTCGGCTTCTCGCAGGCCGAGCAGCGCGACGCCGCCAGGGCCTATACCGCGTTCGAGACCCGGCTGCGCAAGGATCCGCCGCCGGGCGATCGCGCGGGCGCAGCGCTGGTGCCGGATAGTCCCTGGAGCGCCTGGATCGATGCGATCAGCGGCTTCGTCAACGGCGTCGATACCGCCAAGCTCTCGATCGCCGACTATCTCGCCTATGAGGATGCCGCGACCGAAACCGACTGGCGCGTGCCCGCCGGCTATGGCGCGCTGGTGACCGCACAGGCGGGATTCCTGCGTACCGCGCTCGCCACGCCGATCACCGCGATCGACCGTTCGAGCATCCGCCTCAAGCTGCAGACGCCGCGCGGCACGCTGGAGGCGGCGCAGGTCATCGTCACCGTCTCCACCGACATCCTGGCGCGCGGCGACATCATGCTCGCGGGCCATGACGACCTGCTCCATGCCGCGGCCGCGCTGCCGCTGGGGCTGGCCGACAAGCTGTTCCTCGCGATCGACCAGGGTGCCGACGAGCTGGAGGCCAATGCGCATCTGCTCGGCGATCCGCGCAGCGTCATCACCGGCACCTACACACTTCGTCCCTTCGGACGCCCGATCGTCGAGGCGATGTTCGGTGGCGAGGGTGCGCGCGAACTGGCCGCGCGCGGGCTGCAGGGCGCTGCCGACTTCGCGATCGAGGAATTGTGCGCGTTGCTCGGCGGCCAGTGGCGGAAGCGGCTGCGGCTGCTCGCGGGCTCGGCATGGAGTCGCGAGACGCATATCCGCGGCAGCTACAGCCATGCCCTCCCCGGCCGCGCCTCGGCCCGGCAGGTGCTCAGCACCCCGATCGATCCGCGCATTCGCTTCGCGGGCGAGGCGTGCTCGGCTACCGAGTTCTCCACCGCGCACGGCGCCTACAAGACCGGCGTCGCCGCCGCCCGCGCGCTGCTCGGCTAGGCAGCGCTGCGCTTGGCAGGCTCGGGGTTGGAGAAGACCATGTCGTCGTCGATCCCGCCATATTTTAGCGCCAGCAGGTCACGAGTGTAACTCTGGTGCACCCGCCAAGGCTTGCGATGGCCCTGGCGTGGCAGCAGGTGGATCGCGCGCTGGACATAGCCCGAGGTGAAATCGAGGAAGGGCTGCGGCTCTACCGGCGCGGAAGGCTGCGGGGTCACCTGCCGCATGCCGCGCTTCGCCATCGCGGCCAGCAGGCGGGTGACATAGCGCGCAGTGAGGTCGGCCTTCAGCGTCCAGCTGGCATTGGTGTACCCGAAAGCGATGGCGAAGTTCGGCACGCCGGCGAACATCATCCCCTTGTAGGTCAGCCGCTGCGACCAATCGACCGCCGTGCCGTCCACCGTCACCGGCACGCCGCCCATCAGCTGAACTTCCAACCCCGTCGCGGTGACCACGAGATCGGCAGGCAGTTCGCGACCGGATTGCAGCTTGAGCCCGTCGGCAGTGAACCGATCGATCCGATCGGTGACGACATCGGCTTTGCCCTTGCGGATTGCGGCGAAAAGGTCGGCGTCGGGGACCAAGCACAGCCGCTGGTCCCACGGATCGTAGCTGGGCGTGAAGTGGGTGGCGACATCATAGCCTGGGTCGAGCTCACCACGGACCATCTCGACCAGCCGCGCCTTCGCCTTGGCCGGATGCTTGCGCGCCAGCCCATAGAAATACTGGCCGATCAGTACGTTTTTCCATCGCGTCAGACCATAGGCCGCCTTGGCAGGAAGGATACGCCGCAGCCAGTTTGCGATGCGGTCCTGCGAGGGCCGCGCCACGACGTAACTGGGCGAGCGCTGCAGCATGGTGACATGCGCCGCCTCCCGCGCGAGTTCTGGGACCAGCGTCATCGCCGTCGCCCCGCTACCGATCACGACGACGCGCTTGCCCGCATAATCGATATCGGGCGTCCAGAATTGCGGATGAACGATACGACCGTGAAACGCCTCGCGCCCTGGGAAGTCCGGCAGATGGCCGCGCTCGTAGTTGTAATAGCCCGCGCAGAGGAACAGGAAGCTGCAGCTGAACAGGCGGGTCTGCCCGCCCGCCTCGACGGTGACCGTCCACAGCGCCTCCACGCTCGACCAGGCGGCACCGACGACCCTGTGGCGATAGCGAACATGCCGATCGATCCCAAATTCACGGGCGGTGTCGACCAGGTAGCGCAGGATCGCGTCGCCATCGGCGATCGCCTTGGCATCGGTCCAAGGCCGGAACGGAAAGCCGAGCGTGTACATGTCGGAATCCGAACGGATGCCGGGGTAGCGGAACAGGTCCCAGGTGCCCCCCATCCGCTCGCGCGCCTCGAGGATCGCATAGGTGCGGCCGGGGCTCTGCGTCTGCAGGTGATAGCCCGCGCCGATCCCCGATATCCCCGCGCCGACGACGAGCACGTCGAAATGTTCGCGCATCTTTTCTGCCTCTCCGCGAGGCATGGTTGCACGACTATCGGGCCCGCGCCACCTCAATAATCCCGCGAGTAGCGCAGCGTCGCACCCGATCCGCCGAACGAACTCGTCTGCGAAAGCACGCTCAGCGCCCGCGACAGCGACACCTCCAGCTGCGTTGCGGTGAAGCCCCGAGCGTCGGTGATGATCTCGATATAGATGTTGTTCGTGATGTACTTGCCCGCCGCGAGCGAGGTCCCCCGCCCGGTGGTATCGTCGGCGCCAAGTACGCGCAGCCGATCGATGCCCGTTGCGGACTTGAGCTGCCCGAGCGGGTTGAGCCCGCCGCCGGTGGCGCGCAGCGAGTTGAGCGCCGCGGCCAGCTGGATCGCCTCGGTGGCGGACAGGTTGGTCACGTTGGTGCCGAAGAACAGCCGCGACAGCACCTCGTCCTGCGGCAGCGCCGGGTTGGAGGTGAAGGCGATCTGCGGCTTCTGCGCGGTGCCGGTGATGTTGAGGATCGCCGCCACGCCCTCCGCCGTGGTGTTCGCCGAGATGTCGATCGTCGGGTTGGTCAGCTCCGCGCCCTGGAAGCTGATGATGCCCTTGGTCAGCTCGAAGCGGCGGCTGGCGAAGCTGTAGGTGCCGCGCACCACTTCCATCGTGCCGCGGATCTGCGGGGCGAGCGTCGTACCGCCGATGGTGATGTTCGCCTGCCATTCGGACTCGAGCCCCATGCCGCTCACCATCAGGCGATTGTCGGCTCGCACGCGGATCGCGAGGTCGAAATTGCCGAAGGCGCGCGCCGGCTTCTTCGCCTGCGCCTGCTGGTTCGGATCGATATCGCCCTTGCGCCGCACGCCGCTGAGCTCCGGGATCTCGGCCGCGCCCTGGCGGATGATCTGATAGTTCGCCTCGGGGATGTTGATCTGCCCCTCGATCTTCTGGACGTCGACGCTCTTGGTGATGGTGAGCGTGCCGCTCGCCGTCGCGCCCAACGCCTCGCTGCGCGCCAGTCGGGCGTTGTCGAGCTTGACGGTGATCGCCATCGGGAAGCCGTCCGCCGAGGAGAGACCGACCCGCCCGCTGGCGCTCACGCTGCCGTCACCGGCGCGCGCGTTCGCCTGATTGAGCACGAAGGCGTCGTTGGAGAACTGGCCGTCGATCTTGAGGTTGGTCAGGCGGGTGCCGGTACCTTCATTGTCATAGGTCAGGTTGTCGGCGCGGACGACGCCGTTGAGCTGCGGGCGATCGACCCGGCCGGTGAAGTCCGCCGCCATGCCGATCGCGCCGGTGAGCTGCTGGTTGGGCAACCCTGCAAAGGCGAAAGGCAAGGCTGCCGGGCCGTTATAGCGAATGCCGCCGGAAAGCGGGGCCGCCATCAGCCGCTCGGTCCAGCTGCCCGCACCCGGTCCCAGCGGGCGCAACGTCGTGACAACGCGACCGATCGTCGCGTCGCCCCGCCGGATCAGCGCGCGCAGGTCGCCACCGTCGGGGAGCAGCTTGCCGACCATGCTGATATGCGCCGGCGCCGAGACGCGGACGAGGCTGGAGCGGGTCAGATCGTCGATCTCCAGCCGCATGTCGGCGCTGGGGAACGCGTCCGCCGAGGTCTGGGCGAAGTCGAGGCTGCCGGTGGCAGTCCCGCCGATGCCGAGATCAGGCACGAAGGCGTTGATGATCGCCAAGTCGAGCTTGTCGAGCCGCGCCTGCAGCACCGTGCCGTCGCCATAGCGGCCGGCAAGGCGCAGGCTGCCCTGGTCGAAATCGATCTGGGTCGGCAGCAGGCGATAGGTGCCGTTCTCGATCGCGATCCGTGCAGCCTGCAGCGTCCGGAACTTGACCCCGCTCGCCTGGCCTTGGAGCGCGGCCGTCCACAGCGCCGGGGTCATCCGTCCGTTGAGCGCGACGTCGAACGCCACGCCCGACGAGCCGCTGGCAACCGCCTGCACGGTGCCATTGCCGCCGCGATAGTCGATCTTGGCGCGCGCGGTGCGCAGCAGGAACTCGCCGCGCTTGAGGTTGGCGATCTGCACGTCTGCGACGACCTGCGGCTGGTCCGCCAGCACGATGCTGGCATTGGCGATGGCCCGGCCGATGGTCAGCTCGGCGACGCCGGGGATCGCGGCATTGGCCGCGGTCGCCCGCACGTCGGCGCGCTGGAACTTGCCCTCGGCGCCCAGCGTGGCGAGGCCGTTCACGCCCGATCCGCGGAAGGTCAGCTGGCCAGCGAAGGGCCCGGCCGAGGTCTGCTGAAGCTGGCCGGCAATATCCATGCCGGCGAAGCGCGCGGCATTGACCTGGATCGCCAGTGCCGTGCCGGTGCGGACCAGCACATCGGCGTTGAACGGCCCGTAATTGCTCTCGCCGGTGGCGGTCACCGCATAGGCGTCACCGCGGCCGACGACCTTGGCCTCGACCTTGGCGAGCCCCACGCCCAGCCCAGGCTTTTCGGCACGCAGCAGCAGCTGCGGCGCGTTGAGCGTGCCGGTCACGCGGGCGCTGAGCGGGCCGTACTGATCGGAGACGGCGTCCGCCGTGAGCCGGATCGCGCCCGCGGGATCATAGGTCCCCTGCCCGCGCAACACGCGGAACTGCGGCGCCTTCAGGCGGACATCGGCGATGCCGATCACGCCCTTGGGATCGAGGTTCAATCGCGCCGAGGCGACGGTGTTGCCGCCCAGGAATTTGCGGACGCCGTCGTTGAACAGCTTGCGCGACCGCCCCGCGACCTTGCCACGAATGCCCCAACCGCCGCCAGGGGCGGTGTAGAGCTCGGCATCGGTGTTGAGGTCGACCACGCCGACCCCGGCAATGGTGTAATCGTTGATGCGTCCCTTCAGCGCGCCGGTGTATCGGCCGGTGGCCATGTCGGCGGCGACGATGGCGGTCGCGTCGATCTTGTCCGACTTCAGCCGGAGGTTGTCGGAGAGGATGCGGCTGCCCGAAATCGCTATGTCACCGTTCACCGTAACGTTGGTGACGAGACCTCCCGCCGCGGCGTTGAGCCCCGACACCCGCGCCGCCCTGGCGCGCACAGGCACCAGGATGCGATCCGAATCCACCCGCGCGCGGCCTTCGGCATAGAGCTGCTCGACCACCGTCTCGCCGAAGCCGATCGCGCCGGCGGAGAGCTTGTAGTCGACCATCGGGGTCGCGAAGGCGCCTTCCAGTGCCAGCGAGGCGCGCACCGAGCGGCCGACGAGCTTGGGTGCGATCGTCCCCGGCTTGAGCAGCAGTGCGTCGACATGCACGCCGCGGAACCGGTTGTTGCCGAGATCGACCAGGCCCTGGGCCTGCGCGGACAGCGCATCGGACTTGAGCTTGATCACGCCGTCGGCCTTGCGGTCGGCCCAGCGGAAGTCGGTGTCGAGCCGCAGCCCCGGCGCAGTCAGGCGCTCGACCGGGCCCTGCAGGTACAGGCCGGGATGCGTCATGCCGCGGATCTGGAAGCGGCCGCTATCGGCGGTCACGTCGAGATCGGCGAGACTGCCGCCGCCGAGCGTCGCGACGCCCTTGCCGGCCCAATGCTTCCAGTCGCCCGCGCCCTGGACGGTCGCCACCAGCGGCGCCCGCAGCTTGGCGAGAGCGGCGACGAGGCCGCCCTTGGGGGCATGCAGCCGCAGGTCGATGTCGAGCCGATTGGCTGCCGGCACCGCGTCGAGCTTGAGCGTCACGCGGTCGCCGCCGGCCACGCCGCGCGCCGCGATCGTGCCCGCATCAGCGACCAACTGCGCACGCCCGTCCGACAGATGCGCCGATCCGCTGAGCCGCGCGATGTGCCGCTGGCCGTCCACCGCCGGCGCGATGTCGATCCGCGCGACGTTCAGCCGCGCGACGTCGATGTTGAGATCGGGCAGCAGCGGTGCGTTCGGATCACCCGAAGGCTTGAGTTCGGGCAGCCGCGCGAGCCGGATTTCCGGGCTCTCCAGGTTGCGGATGTCGATCCGGTTGTTGAGATAGGAGAGCGGCCGCCAGTCGAGCCTGATCTCCTGGGCAGTGGCGAACACGCCCCTGGTGTCGCTCACGCGTACGTCGCGCAGCACCATGCCGCCGTAGATCGAGCCGTCGATCCGACCGATGCGGAAGCCGAGGCCGGACTCGAGCTTGAGCCGGGCGAGCTGGTCGGCGATCAGTCGCCGCCCCGGCTGGGTATCGAGCCCCAGCACCGCCAACCCCGCCAGCGCCGCAAGCGACACCAGCCCCAGCGCCACCCACTGGGCGATCTTCACCCAGAGCGGCTTGCCGGCGCGCACGACCGTGACGGTCTCGGTTTCAGGCAAGTCGTCCACCATCAGAATGCCTGTCCGATCGAAATATAGAGCGCGATCTTGGATTCACCCGGCTTGCGCGCGATCGGGGTCGCCACGTCGATGCGTAGCGGCCCGAAATTGGTGTAGAGCCGGCCGCCGATGCCCGCGCCGAAGCGCAGGTTGCGGCCCGTGGGCATGGTGCCCTCATAGACCTGGCCGGCGTCGAGGAACGGCACGATGCCGTAATTGCCGAAGCGGTAGCGCGCCTCGATCCCGAACTCGTTGAACGAACGGCCGCCGACCGGCTTGTCGTCGGGCGATCGGGGCCCGAGTTCCTGATAGCCGAAGCCGCGCACCGAGCCGCCGCCACCGCCATAATAGCGCCGCGAAGGCGGCAGGTCGTCGCGCGACACGCCGGTGATCGATCCGGCGCGGACTCGGCCGGCAAGCACGATGCTGCTGGTGACCGGGTAATAGCCGTCCACCTCCAGCATCCCCCGCGCATAGGGGCGCACCGATCCGCGCACCGAGGTCTCCGCGCTCAGATTGGCCTTGATGCGATAGCCCCGCGTCGGGTTGAGCAGGTCGTCCGAGGTGTCATAGCCGAGGAAGGTCGGGATCGCCGCGATCAGCCAGGTTCCGCGATCGCGCTTGCCGAGGCTGTAATTGTAGCGGTCTTCGTTCGAGCCGACGAGCTCGGCGCCGTAATAATAGGTCCAGCGCTTCTGCCAGATCGGCGTGGAATCGCGCGAGATGCGGGCCGATAGCGTGGTGGTGAAGGCCTCGAACGCGTCGTAATCCTGGTGGTTGAGCGACGCGGTGAGCAGGAAGGTGCGGTCGCGCTTGCCGGCATTGGAGCGACGGAAGGTGGTGGTCAGCGCCTGTTCCTGCGTGCCGAGGATGCTGCTGACGGTGAGCGCGCCTTCGGGTGGGAACAGGTTGCGGTGCGCCCAGCTCGCCTGGGCCTTGATGCCCTGGCCGGTGCTGTAGCCCAGTTCGCCCGCCAGCGTGCGGGCCTTGCCCGCAACCTGGCGCACCAGCAGGTCGACCTGCTCGGTACCGTCCGGACCCGGCTTGCCGGTGCGCTGCGGCTCGACCGAGACGGTGGAAAACAGCCCCGTCGCGATCAGCGCCTGGCGCAGGTCGTCGATTTTGCGGCTGTCGTAGATCTGACCCTCGCGATAGCGGCGGAAGATGTTGATGTGCTCGGGCGTGAACACCTGCCGGCGCCCCGCCGTCTGGATCTCGCCGAAGCTCGCACGCGGGCCCAGCGTCACCGGTAGCGTATAGTCCCCCGTGTGGGTGGCATCGTCGAGCACGATGTCGCGCTGGCCCAGCTCGATGAACGGATAGCCCTGTTGCGGCATCCGCAGCGACACATTGGCCTCGGCGCCGAGCACGCGATCGGCCTGGATCGGGTCACCCGGGTTGAGGTTGAGCTCGCGGTCGAGCAGCCCCGGCGGATTCGTCGGATCGCTCTCGATCCGCACCGATCCCAGGCGGTAGAGCTTGCCGGGCGAGGCGACGATCGTCGCGCGGAGGTTGCCCGAGTTGGGCGGGTTCTGCGCGATCGAGGACGATGCGGTGCCGTCATAATAGCCGAGCGACTTCATCAGCCGCAGCGCCAGCTTCTCGTCTTCGCGGGCGCGGGCCGAGACCATCGCCGCATTGGCCGCCTTGCCCTTGCCGTGCTGGAGCGCGGAAAGGCTACGGAACTCGTCGTCGAGCCGCAGTTCGGCGAGGCCGTCGACTTCGGTGGTGTAGCGGATGGTGGGCGCCTTGTCGCTGTCGTCGGCGGTGTCGGCGACCGGCGCCACCTTGAATTCTGCGAGGGGCGGCAAGGGTGCGGCCATTTCGGGCGCCTCGGGGCCTGCCGCGGCAAAGCCCTGCTCATCGACGACCGCCGGAGCCTGCAGCACCGGGGTGGCGGGCGCGGTCGGCGCGGCGGAGGGGGCGGCATTCGGCGTCGCCGCCGGCTTCTGGAAACCGCCGAGCGGCTCCAGCGGCGCGTTGATGTCGTCGCTCAGCTTGGGCAGGGCTTCCTCGAACGCCTTGTCGGTGACGATCGGCGCAGCCTGCTGCGGATCGCTGGCGGTCGCATCCTGCGGGGCTTGCGGAGCAGATTGCGGCGCACCCTGCCCCGGCTTGGGATCGTTCAGCTGGGCATGCGCAACTGCTGGCACGAACCCCGCCCCGGCCAGCGCCGCGACCCAAACCACCCGAACCCCTTTACCCACGCGCCTCCTTCGGGAGCCGCGACTGCATCCGGCCCTCCCGCTTCCGTAACGGTCCGTTGCCGATTTGGCTCCCCGCTTCCGTCGTTCCAAGCAACGCTTGCGATCAAACGCAAGGTTCGAGCGCCTTGGCGCGTGCCCGATAGCGGTGCAGCAACGGCTCGGTATAGCCGCTCGGCTGGTCGACGCCCTCGAAGATCAGCGCCCGCGCCGCCTGGAAGGCGAGGCGCTGCGCCTCCCGCCCAGCCATCGGCTGGTACAACGGATCGCCGGCATTCTGCGCATCTACCTTCGCCGCCATGCGATGCAGCGCCGCGTCGACCTGCTCGGGCGTGGCGACACCGTGAAGCAGCCAGTTGGCAATGTGCTGCGAGGAGATGCGCAGCGTCGCGCGATCCTCCATCAGCCCGACATCATGGATGTCGGGCACCTTGGAGCAGCCGACGCCGTGGTCGATCCAGCGCACGACATAGCCGAGGATGCCCTGGGCATTGTTGTCCAGCTCGCGCTCGATTTCTTCGGCGCTCCAGTTGCGGCCTTCGGCAAGCGGTACCGTCAGCAGATCGGCGAGCGGCGGCACCTCGGACGCAAGCGCCCGCTGGCAGGCGGCGACGTCGACCTGATGGTAATGCGTCGCGTGCAGCGTCGCGGCGGTGGGGCTCGGCACCCAGGCGGTGGTGGCGCCGCTCTTCGGGTGCGCGATCTTTTGCGCGAGCATGTCGGCCATGCGATCGGGGGCCGCCCACATGCCCTTGCCGATCTGCGCCCGCCCGGCCAGCCCGCAGTCGAGACCGATGCGGACATTGCGTGCCTCATAGGCGGCGATCCAGCGCGCAGCCTTCATCTCGCCTTTGGGCACCATCGCACCCGCGCGCATGCTGGTGTGGATCTCGTCGCCGGTGCGATCGAGGAAGCCCGTGTTGATGAAGAACAGGCGGTCCTTCAGCGCGTGGATGCAGGCGGCGAGATTGGCCGAGGTGCGCCGCTCCTCGTCCATCAGGCCGATCTTGATCGTGTTGGGCGCGAGGCCGAGCAGCGCCTCCACGGCACCGTACAGCCGGTCGGCAAAGGCGCATTCCTCCGGCCCGTGCATCTTCGGCTTGACGACATAGATCGAGCCCGCCCGACTGTTGCGGAAGCGGCCCAGGCCCCTGAGGTCATGTAGTCCGATCGCGCCGGTGACGATCGCGTCGAGAATGCCCTCGGGCGCCTCGCTGCCATCGGGCAGCAGCACCGCCGGCGTCGTCATCAGATGACCGACATTGCGGACGAGCAGCACCGCGCGCCCGGGCAGCGTGATGCCTTCGGCCAGTTCCCGATCGGGCGCCAGCGTGCGGGTGAGGCTGCGGCCGTTCTTCGCGAACGTCTCGGCCAGATCGCCGCGCATCAGCCCCAGCCAATTGGCATAGCCCTGAACCTTGTCCTCGGCGTCGACCGCGGCGACCGAATCCTCGAGATCGACGATCGCGGTCAGCGCCGATTCGAGCAGGACATCGGCGACATGCTCGGGATCGTCGCGACCGATCGGGTGGCCGGAATCGCGCACGATCGCGAAGTGCAGGCCGTTGGCGCCGCGATAATAGATGGTCTGTCGCGCGCCTTCCGCCGTGCTGCCGATCTCGGTGGCGGAGGGCAGCAGCACCTGGTCGAGGAATGCCCGTGCCCAGGCGATCACCTGCGCGCCGCGCGCCGCATCATAGCCGCCGGGGCCTGCCGTGCCCGGGATCGCATCGGTGCCGTACAGCGCGTCGTACAGGCTGCCCCAGCGCGCATTGGCCGCGTTGAGCACGAAGCGGGCATTGAGCGCCGGCACCACCAACTGCGGCCCGGCCAGCGTCGCGATCTCCGCATCGACATGCTCGGTCGCGATGGCGAACGGCACCGGTTCAGGAACCAGATAGCCGATCTCCCGCAGGAACGCCTCGTCGGCCGCCGCGCCGCTCGCCAACCGCGCATCGATCGCGGCCTGCAGCGCGTCGCGCCTGGCCAGCAGGTTGCGGTTTACCGGTGCATGCTCGGCGAAGATCTTCGCGGCGCCGGCCCAGAACCCGTCCGCATCCATGCCGAGCGGCGGCAGCACCGCGTCCTCGACGAAACGCGCCAGCGTCGTGGCAACCTGCAGTCCGGCGCGATCGGCATAGTCAGTCAACGGAGTCCTCCTTGCGGTTCTTCGCTACACGCCTGGGGAGGGCCCTCCCTGCTTACGCGAGGCCGGGCGGCGCGATCAACCCCCGTCGAATGCCGTAGCCGCGTCTTCGATCCGCGCGAGCATCGCCGCCAGCTGCGTCTTCTCCTCCTCGGAGAAGCTGGCGAAGAGGCGCCGCTCCAGCTCGAGCGCCTTGGGCGCGACCTGCTCGTACAGCTGCCAGCCCTCGGGTGTGAGCGCGACCAGATGCGAGCGCTGGTCGATCGGATTTGCCGCACGTGCGATCAGCCCCCGCTCGACCAGGCCGATCGCGGCGCGACTCACCGTCACCTTGTCCATGCGGGTTCGGCCGCACAGCGCCTGCTGGCTCATCGCCCCGCCCTCGGCCAGCACTGCGACGAGACGCCATTCGGGAATGCGCAAGCCGAAGAGGTTCCGATAGGCGGTGGCCACCGCATCCGACACCGCATTGGAGGCAATCGACATTCGATACGGAAGAAAGTCGTTCAATTTCAATGCAGTCATCTAGCCCCCTAAGGTGTGATTAACCTTTACGCATGTGACAACGCTGGCAGGTTGCAAATTTTGCAATGATACCGGTAACAGTTCGCACTTGCAGCAGATGCCCCCGCGATGCAGAAAGATCGGGCCTTTCAGGCATCCTCTCCTAAGACTTTCAAAGGCCGTCCTCCGGGGCGGCCTTTTTTTTGGCCTGGAGCAGGCCGGTGATCAATGGTCGATCGGCGCGAGCTGCCATGTCATCACCTCCCCCGGCGGGGCCGGCTGCGGCAGCAGCTGCGGGACAAGCCACACCATCCAGGCCCCCAGCGCCAGCATCACGCCGAAGGGGAGCCGGTCGCTTGCCCGGACCCGCCGCCCCACCACCAGCATCGCCAGCACCGCCGCCAGCCCGATCAGGCTGGCGGCGAGCAGCACCATCGGCAGATTTTCCCAGCCGAGCCAGCAGCCGATCGCCCCGAACAGCTTGGGGTCTCCTCCGCCCAGTCCCTGCCGACCGCGCAGCGCCCTGTAGCCTCGCGCCACCAGCCACAGCACCGCAAAGCCGGCAACCCCGCCGAGCACGCGCTCGGCCAGCGGCGCGCCAATGCCCGCCGCGCCGACGCCAAGCCCGACGACGGCGAGCGCCGCATTGAGCCCGTTCGGCAGCCAGAAGGCCGCAAGATCCAGCGCCGCCAGCGCCAGCAGCAGCCACCCGAACACCGCCCCTGCAGCCCCCTCGACGCCCGGCGCGGCGAGCCCCGCGATCCCGCCGATCGCCAGCCCCACGACCTCGGTCCACCAGTGGCTCGGCGCGATGCGCGCCGCGCAATGGCGGCACCGTCCCCGCTGCACGAGATAGCTGAGCACCGGCACCAGTTCGGCTGCGCCCAGGGGGATGCCGCAGGAATCGCAGGCCGAGCGCCCGCGGGCGACGCCCCGCCCCTCCGGCCAGCGGATCGCGATCGTGGCGATGAAGCTGCCGAACACCGCGCCCAGCACGCCGAGCAGGATCGGCCATCCCCATAGTTCCATCGGTGTCATGCGGCGGCCCAGCGCCTGTCGGCGCGTCGCGTCTGAAGGGGTCGGCAATCGGTACGCACGGGGCCTTCCTGCGGGAACGCCCGGGCTTTTGCAAACCTGCCGCCGAGGCCCTAGATCGGCGCCAAACACTCTGAGAGGAACCTGCATGTCCGCCGATCCCATCGTCATCCTGTCATATGCCCGCACGCCGATGGGGAGCTTCCAGGGGAGCCTCGCCGAGGCGTCCGCCACCGATCTCGGCGCCACCGCGGTGGGCGCCGCGGTCGAGCGCGCCGGGCTGAAAGGTGAGGCGATCGAGCGCATCTATATGGGCTGCGTGCTCCCCGCCGGGCTCGGCCAGGCCCCTGCCCGCCAGGCCGCGCTCAAGGCCGGGCTGCCCCAGCACATCGAAGCGACCACGGTCAACAAGATGTGCGGATCGGGCATGCAGGCGACGATCATGGCCGCCGAGGCGCTCGCTGCGGGCTCGGTCGACCTGCTGATCGCCGGCGGCATGGAGAGCATGACCAACGCCCCCTATCTCTCGATGCGCCACCGAAGCGGCGCGCGGATCGGGCATGACGTGCTCAAGGACCACATGTTCCTCGACGGGCTGGAGGACGCCTATGAGCCCGGCCGCCTGATGGGCAGCTTCGCCGAGGAGACGGCCAAGGAATATCAGTTCACCCGCGAGGCGCAGGATGCCTTCGCCATCGCCAGCCTCGAGCGCGCCAGGGCGGCGCAGACCGGCGGCGCCTTCGACCGCGAGATCGTCCCGGTCGAGCTGCAGGGGCGCAAGGGTGTGGTGACGGTGGCCCTCGATGAGCAGCCGACCAAGGCCGATCCGGCCAAGATCCCGACGCTCAAGCCCGCCTTTGCCAAGGACGGCACGATCACCGCGGCCAATGCCTCGTCGATCTCGGACGGCGCAGCGGCGCTGGTGCTGGCCCGCGCCTCGGTGGCGGAGAAACTGGGGCTGACGCCGATCGCTCGGATCGTCTCCCATGCCGCCCATGCCCACGCACCCGCGCGTTTCACCACCGCGCCGGTGTTCGCGATGCGCAAGGCGCTGGAAAAGGCGGGCTGGGAAACCGGCAACGTCGACCTGTTCGAGGTCAACGAGGCCTTTGCCTGCGTGACGATGATCGCGATGCAGGAACTGGGCCTCAGCCACGACGCCGTGAACATCCATGGCGGCGCCTGTGCGCTCGGCCATCCGATCGGCGCCAGCGGCGCGCGGGTGTTGGCGACGTTGCTGTCCGCGCTGGAAACCAAGGGCCAAAAGCGCGGCCTCGCCTCGCTGTGCATCGGCGGCGGCGAGGCGACCGCGGTGGCGGTGGAGCTGATGGATTGAGCCACTCTTCCTGAGCCCCTCCTCCTGGGAGGAGGGGTTTGGGGGTGGAGGGATTCCAGAACGTGCATGGGTCTCGGTGAGGCACAGCCCCACCCCAACCCCTCCCCTGAAGGGGAGGGACTTTAAGAGTCGTAATTTACCGCACCGTTTCGCCCGGCTCGGTCCCCCAGATCCGCGCCTGCTCGACATAGCCGGCACGTCCTGCGGCATCGAACCAGCACCAGCCGCCGCTGCACGCACTGATCTTGCCGACCACGCCCGGCGCTGCGCGCCAGCTGATGTGCGAGTCGCCGGACGGGCTGCTGTGCAGCTCGGCGATCCCGCCCGCGACGATCGCCGTACGCTTGTCGTCGAGCAGATTGGCCTGCATCCAGCCTTCCGCGCCATCAGGATCGCGCACCTTCACCCAGGCGCCATAGCTCGCGAGCACCTTCACCGGCAGGCCGCGCCGCTGGTAGAACCAGTTGGTGGGATAGTTGCGCCCCGGCCCGCTGCGCATCCGCGCCTTGCTAGCCTTGAGCGAGGCATAATAAGGCGGCTTGCGCTCCGCATGTGCGGGGGTGGCCAGGGCGACGAGCGCCAGGGCTGCGATACCGATCGAGAAACGCCGCTGCTGCATGCCGCGTCTATCGACCAGCCGGCCCTGCGCTTCAACCGTTGACTGTATCCGCGCCACCGGCCAATCCTTTGCCATGGCCGATCCCAAGCGACCGTCCCGCCCCCGGGTGATCCTCACCCGCGCGCTGCCGCACGCCAGCGAAGCGCGGATGGCGGCGCTGTTCGACTCGGTCCCAAACCCCGACGACGCGCCGATGGAAGCTTCCGCGCTCGCCGCCGCCATGGCCGATGCGGACGTGCTGGTCCCCACCGTCACTGACCGCATTACCGCCGACCTGCTCGCCGCCGCGCCCGACCGTCTCCGCCTCATCGCCAATTACGGCGCGGGCGTCGGCCATATCGATCTCAAGGCCGCGCGCGCCCGCGGCATCGTTGTCACCAACACCCCCGGCGTGCTGACCGACGACACCGCCGACATGGCGATGGCGCTGATCCTCGCCGTGCCGCGCCGGCTGGTTGAGGGCGACAAGCTGGTACGCTCCGGCGGCTGGAACGGCTGGAGCCCGACCAGCATGCGCGGCCACCGCATCGGCGGGCGCAAGCTCGGCATCCTCGGCATGGGCCGGATCGGCCAGGCAGTGGCGCAGCGCGCCCGCGCCTTCGGGCTGCAGATCCATTATCACGGGCGGCACCGCGTGCACGAGGTGCTCGAGCATCAGCTCGGCGCCACCTATCACGACGATCTCGACGCGATGCTGGAAGCGGTCGACATCCTGACCATCCACACCCCGCACACCGCGACCACCAACGGGCTGATCGGCGCGCGGCGGCTGGACCTGCTCGGGCCTGATGGCTGGCTGGTCAACACCGCGCGCGGCGAGATCGTCGAGCCAGACGCGCTGGTGACGGCACTGCAGGAACGCCGGATCGCCGGGGCCGGGCTCGACGTCTATGTCGACGAGCCCAGGGTCGATCCACGGCTGATCGCGCTGGAAAATGTCGTGCTGTTGCCGCACCTCGGCTCGGCGACCTTCGAGGCACGCGAGGCGATGGGGATGAAGGTCATCGCCAATATCCGCAGCTGGGCCGACGGGCACCGCCCGCCGGACCAAGTGTTCGAAGGGTGGCTTTGACCTGAACTTTAGCCCCTCCCCTTCAGGGGAGGGGTTGGGGTGGGGCTGTGTCTCACAGAGACCAACAGGCGTTCCGGAATCCCTCCACCCCACCCCCCGTCCAAGGAGGAGGGGGTAGACGTGCTTTCCTCAATCCCCGGTTAGGATCCGGTCCACCAGCTGCTTCACCGTCGGCACGAACCCGTTCGAATAGAACGGATCGCGCTTGAAGTTGTACGCGGCGTGGCCGGCGAACATCAGGTTCTTGTCGGTATCGCCGCCATGAGCGATGTCCTGCAGCGTCTTCTGGATGCAGAAGCTACGCGGATCTGCCAGGCGGCCGGTCGAGTTGGTCTCGGTATCCGCCCAGGACGAGAACTGGCACTGGCTGAGGCAGCCCATGCAGTCGGCCTGATCCTTGCGGATCACCTGCTGGTCCTCGGGGGTTACGAACACCAGCGTGTTGTCCGGCGTCTTGAGCGCGCTGGTGAAGCCGAGGCCGAACCATTCGCGCGCGCGCAGCAGGTCGTTGCGCGTCACCCAGAAATTCTTGCCCTTCACGCCGACGTCGAGCTGGAAGGTGTGATCCCCCGCAGCCTCGGTCGAATAGGGAATCTGGCGCTCCGAGCGCGCTTCCAGGTGACGCAGAAACGGGTTGCGCACCGCGCTCGAATAGAAGCCGGTCGGCGAGAAGCGGTGCAGTAGCACGTCGCCTTCCTCGATCTCCATCAGCTTGGCCTTCCAGCCATCGGGAATCGGGCTTTCCCGGGTGAGCAGCGGGCGCGTGCCGAACTGGAAGGCGATCGCGCCCAGCTCGGGATTGTCGATCCAGTCGTTCCAGTCGCGCAGATACCAGACGCCGCCGGCCATCACGATCGGTACGCTGTCCGGCAGGCCGCCTTCGCGCATCACCTCGCGCAGCGCCTTGACGCGCGGATAGGGATCCTGCGGCGCGCGCGGGTCCTCGGCGTTGGACAGGCCGTTATGCCCGCCAGCGAGCCAGGGATCCTCATAGACCACCGCCGCCAGCCATTCCTGCGCCTTCGAATAGGCCCGCTTCCACAACGCGCGGAAGGCACGGCCCGAGCTGACGATCGGCAGGTAGCTAACCTCGTGGTGCGCCGCGATCTCGCTGAGCTTGTAGGGCATACCGGCGCCGCAGGTGACGCCCGCCACCATGCCCTTGGTCCGCTCCAGCACGCCCTGGAGGACGCGCTGCGCGCCGCCCATTTCCCAGAGCACGTTGATGTTGATCGCGCCCTTGCCGCCGGCGATCTCGAAGGCGCGCTTGACCTGCTGGACGGCGCCTTCGATCGCGTATTGGATCAGCTCTTCATGGCGCTCGCGGCGTGTGAGGGCACGATAGATCTGCGGGATGATCTTGCCATCCGCATCATAGCTGTCGGCGTTGACCGCGCTGACCGTGCCGATGCCGCCGGCGGCCGCCCAGGCCCCCGCGCTCGCATGGTTGGTCGCTGCGACGCCCTTCCCGCCCTCGACCAGCGGCCATACTTCACGACCGTTGTAGTTGATGGGCGAAAGACCCTTGAACACATTGCCTCCACAAAAATTGCCGCGCGACGCTAGCCGGATTGGCTGCGACAAGCGAGTAACAAATCAACCCCGCCCCGTCTCAGCCCAGCGTGCCCGGCCGCCCCATCGCCTGGGAATAGAGCCGCGCATAGGCCGCAACCATCTCGGCCTCGTCGTACAACGCCGCAGCCCGCAGTCGGTTCGCCTCGCCCAGCCGCTTCCGTTCGTCGGGATGCTGCGCCAGGATGTCGAGCCGATCGCGCAGCGACACTTCGGTGCGGTCGACCGAAAGATACTTGTGATTGGGTTCGGACACCATTGCCGCAATATCCCCTAGCTGCGGCGCGACAATCGGCAGCCCCGCCGCCATCGCCTCCAGCACCGAAACCGGCGCCTGCTCGCTTTTCGACGACAGCGCGAAGATGTCGAACAGCCCCAGATAGCGATGCGGATTGGCGATGAAGCCGGGCAGGAAGACCTGGTCCTCGATCGCCATCGCCTCTGCCTGATCGAGGATCGCCTGGCGCTCGGGGCCCTCGCCCAGAATCACCAGCTTGAAGCGCGACGACATCCCCGCCGCGGCGCGGACCAGCATCGGCAGGTCCTTCACCGGCCGCAGCCCGGCGAGACAGCCGATGAACACTTCGCCCTTGCGGCGCTTGTCCAGCATCGGCAGCAGCGACGAGTCGAGCTGGCCGGTGTAGCGCCCAGTCGGCACGCCATTGGCGATGCGCACCAGCCGCTCGGCCGGCTGTTTCCAGAACTTGGTCGCGACCTGCTCGAGCTTTTCGGAGGGCACCACCAGCGCATTGGCGGCGGGCAGCGCCATGCGGCGATACATGTTGCGCACGGTGCTCAGCTTCTCGGCCTCGTCGGCGTTGAACCCGTCCTCATGGTGGATGATCGGCGGCAGGCCCTTGCCGAACACCCGCGCCGCCATCACCCCGTCGATCGCCCCCCAGTTATAGGTGAGCACCAGGTCGAAGCGGCGCATGAAGCGCGCGATCTGCTCGTAGCGCTTGACCGAGGGCTTGCCGGCGAGCGGCGGTGGATCGAGCGCGATTTCATACTTGATGTGGCGGTCGATCGCCTCGCGGGCGCCGAGCTGGTCGGGCATCGCCGAGACGATGGTGTGCCGGGCGCGGTCCCCAAAGGCGTTCATCAATTGCACCGCCCGCGCTTCCTTGCCGCCGAGCGCGAAGGTCGAATGAAGATGGAGGATGTGGATCGACATGGGGGCCGGGGTGTAGCGGGCGATTGCGGCGGCGTCATCCGTTAGCATGCGAGGGCACGAGACCGTCGGCCCGGCTGGCCCTCGCCCGCCTGCCCCGCTAGAGCCGGCGCCATGCAGCGCCAGACCCGCCGATGAGCGACACCGCCCCGCCCGCCCCGCGTAATGGCGGCTGGATCATCGCGGCGTGCATGTGCGCCTCCAGCCTCGCCTTTCTCGACGGATCGGTGACCAATGTCGCGCTGCCGACGATCGGCAGGACGCTCGCCGCCGACGCGGCGACCTTGCCCTGGATCATCAACGCCTATCTCCTGCCGCTCTCCGCGCTGCTGCTGTTCGGGGGCGCGACCGGCGACTATTTCGGCCGGCGACGGATGCTGATCCTGGGCGTCGCGATCTTCGCCCTGGCCTCGCTCGGCTGCGCGCTGTCGAGCGGCACCGACCTGCTGCTCGCTTCCCGAGCACTGCAGGGGATCGGCGCGGCAATCCTGATGCCCAACAGCCTCGGGTTGCTCGGCAGCAGCTTCCACGGCGAGGCACGCGGACGCGCGATCGGCACCTGGGCCTCGGCCGGGGCGATCGCCTCCGCCGTCGGCCCGCCGCTCGGCGGCTGGCTGGTCGACGCGGTCGGCTGGCGCGCGATCTTCTACCTCAACCTGCCCGTCGCGGCCGCTGCGATCGCCATCGCCTGGCGCTTCGTGCCGGAGAGCCAGCGTGGCAAGGGCGGGCTCGACTGGCTGGGCGCCGCGCTGGCCACCGCCGGGCTGGGCAGCCTGACCTGGGCGCTCACCCTCTGGTCGAGCAGCCATGCGGTCTCCACCCCGTCGACCGTCGGCCTCATCGGCGGCGTGGCGCTGCTCGGCGGCTTCGTGCTCCACCAGCACCGGCTGGGCGAGCGGGCGATGATGCCGCTGGCGCTGTTCGGATCGCTGCCCTTCGTCGGTTTGACCGTGCTGACGCTGCTGCTCTACGGCGCGCTGGGCGGGCTTATCCTGCTGCTGCCCTATCTGCTGATCGTCGGCGGCGGCTATCCGCCCGCGCAGGCGGGGCTCGCGCTGCTCCCCTTCTCGATCGTGATCGGCGTCTCCTCGCGCTTCGCCGGGCGGCTGGCGGCGCGGATCGGCGGGCGCTGGCCGCTCTCGATCGGGCCGATCGTTACCGGCCTCGGATTCTGGCTACTCTCGGGTGCCGATCCGCAGGCAAGCTATTGGACGAGCATCCTGCCGGGCATGCTGGTGCTCTCGCTGGGCATGGCGGGCGCGGTGGCGCCGCTGACCACGGCAGTCCTCGCCTCGGTCGACGATCGCTTCACGGGGACCGCCTCGGGCTTCAACAGCGCGATCGCGCGCACCGGCGGGCTGGTCGCGACCGCGCTGGCTGGTGCGGTGCTGTCGCAGACCGGCGCGGCGCTGGTCGGCGGCTTCCACGTCGCGGCGCTGGTGTGCGCGGGGCTGGCGGTCGCGGCGGGAGTGACGGCGCTCCTGACGCTCGAGCCGTGAAGCGCCGCCGAACCTGACCAGCCGCGACGGGGAGCCCGTCACCGCCCCCGGGGCGGAGGTGGCGATGGCGGCCTCAAAGCTCGGCGAGCGCCAGCTCGGTCGCGCGAATCGCCTTGGGGGAACCGACGTCGAACCACAGCCCCTGATGCACCGCGCCCCAGAGCCGCCCGGCTTCCATCGCGCGATTCCAGAACAAATTGGTCGAGAACGGCCCCTCGGGCCAGTCGCGGATCACGCGCGGCGACAGGATCTGGATCCCGGTGAACACGAAGGGCGCCAGCCGGCCGGGCTTGCGCCGCTCGGTGATCCGTCCGAAGGCATCGAGCCGGAAGTCGCCCTGCCCCCGATGGCAGGTCGCGCGTGCCAGCGGCACCAGCAGCAGCAGCGCGTCCATCTTGGCATCGTCCCATTGCGATGCGAGCAGACGGATCGCGTCGCTGGGGCCGTCGACCCACAGATTGTCGCTGTTGACGCACAGGAAGGGCGCATCGCCCAGCATCGCGCGCGCCTGGACGAGGCCGCCGCCGGTCTCCAGCAACTGCTTGCGCTCGTCCGAGATCGTGAGCTCGATGCCCTTCACCCGTGCGCGCAGATGTGCCTCGAGCTGGTCGGCGAGGTAATGGACGTTGACCACCGCCCGCTCGACCCCCGCGGCCGAGAGGCGATCGAAGACATGGTCGATCAGCGGCTTGCCGGCCACGTCGATCAGCGGCTTGGGCCGGGTGACCGTGAGCGGGCGCATCCGCTTGCCGAGGCCGGCGGCCATCACCATCGCGGTCTTGGGCACGGGCGCCGCCGGTTGCGGGCGGAGCGAATAGATCGTCATGCCGCCACCTGCATCGGATCGCCGCGCTTCTCGGGCGGGACGTTGGCCGCGAACCAGTCGGCCACGGGCTTGAGCGCCGGATGGGCGAGGTCGCGGTCGAGATAGGCCCAGACGCGGGGGCAGAGCGTTGGGTAGCGCGGCTTGCCATCGCGCTTCCACAGCCGGGTGAAGATGCCGAGGATCTTGGCGTTCCGCTGCGCGCCGAGCACGTGATAGGCGATGTCGAACGCCTCCCCCGCGCCGGTCGCGTCGCGGTAGCGGGCCAGCATCGCCGCCTCGGTCGCTTGCGGCACGTCACGGCGCGCGTCCTGAAGCAGCGAGACGAGGTCGTAGGCGGGGTGCCCGGCCAGCGCATCTTGGAAGTCGAGCAGTCCCAAGCCTTCGCCACCATCGATCAGCATCAGATTCTCGGCATGGTAGTCGCGCAGCACCGTGACGGGGCGATGACCATCGAGCAGCGGTGCCAGCACCGCATCCCAGGCGTCGCGATAGCCCGCGGCATCGACCTCCAGCCCGACGGCCGGGCAATACCATTCGACGAACAGCGCCGCCTCGCGCTGGTAGACGGCGAGATCATAGGGCGCCTCCACGCCGGCCGGCGTATCGTGGAGCCGCACCAGCAGATCCACCGCGGCGCCGTAGAGGCCAAGCTCACGCGCGGGCTCGGCATCGACGGTCTCGCGCAGCCGGACGTCGCCGAAATCCTCGAGCAGCACCAGGCCCTGCGCCAGATCCTCGTGCAGGATCGCAGGCGCGGCAAAGCCATGCTCGGTCAGCCAACGCGCCACCGCCAGGAACGGACGCGGGTCCTCGTGCGGGGGCGGTGCATCCATCAGGATCGCGCTGCGGTGCCCCTCGACCACGCGGAAATAGCGGCGGAACGAGGCATCGCCGGCGACGGGGAGGATGTCGGCCCCTGCCCAACCGGCAGAAGCGAGAAAAGCGGGCGCCGCAGGCGGCGGAGTCATGTCAACGGCCATCGGCCTTCCCATGCCGCCGGCACGCGCGCTGTCAAGGCGCGGGTGCCGTCCGCCGCGACCGCGAGCGTCAGCCACAGGGCATCGTGCCATGCCGATGCGGGCAGCCGCTCGGGCCATTCGACCAGCAGTAGCGAGTCGGTGCGCGCATCGTCGAGCCCCAATTCTTCGGCCTCGTCCGGGTCCTCGATCCGGTAGAGATCGACGTGCAGCACCGGCAGCCGCACCTCGGGCACGTCATAGGGCTGGACGATCGCGAAGCTCGGCGACGGCGCCTCGCCCTCCAGCCCCAGTGCCGCGAGCAGCCCACGCGCGATGCTCGTCTTGCCGGCGCCCAGGGGGCCGGACAGGGCAATGACGTCGCCCGGGCCCGCTACCGCCGCCAGCCTGGCGCCCAGTGCCAGCGCCTCCTCCAGCGAGGCGAGCACGATCCTGTTCTTGGTCATCCGCGCGGCAACTCCACCGTGACGAGCGTCCCCTGCCCCGGCTCGGAGATCAGCTCGATCCGCCCGCCATGCGCCTCGACGAACTGCTTCGCGAGCGGCAGCCCCAGCCCGAGCGCACGGTCGCCCCCGCGCGAGGTACCGACCTGTGCGAACCGATCGAACGCCCGCGCCACCGCCTCCGGGGCCATGCCGGGACCGTCATCGCTGACGATCACCCGCGCCACCCGTGCATTGCCGTCGAGATGGAGCAGCACTCGGCCGCCCTCGGGCGTGTGCGAGACGGCATGGCGCAGCAGATGCTCGACGGTCTGGCGGATGCGGCGCGCATCGCCCTGCACCACGCCGGCGGTGCCGGCATCCTCGATTACCAGCTCGATCGCCTTGCCCTTGGCAAGCGGCGCGATGACGTCCGCCGCGCTGGTCGCCGCCAGTTCCACATCCACCGTCTCGCGTTCGATCGGCTGGCCTTCGCTTTGCGTCAGGTCGAGCACGTCGTCGATCAGCCCGCCCAGCCGATCGACCGACATCAGGATGGCCTCGACATATTCCTTGCCGTCGGCGCTCAGCTTGCCGGCGAACCCGCCCTGCAGCATTTCGCCGAACCCCTTGATCGAGGTGAGCGGCGTGCGCAGCTCATAGCTCATGTTCGCGACGAAGGCGGTGCGGACGCGGTCGGCGGCCTCCAGTGCCTCGTTGCGGTCGCGCAGCGCGCGCTCCACCCGCTGGCGATCGGTGGTGTCGAGCATCGTCACCAGCGCATTGCCGTCGGGCAGCGGCACCGCGGCGATGTCGAAATGGCGGCCATTGGCGAAGGTGATGCTGGAGCCGCGCTGCTGGCGGTCCTTGGCGGCGAGCCGGATCAGGTCGCCGATGATCTCCGCCCGCGCCGCGTTGACCAGCTTGCCGCCCGCCGCCTTGACGATCGTGGCGATCTGCGGGTGGCCGTCGAGAAAGCCGTCCTCGAAGCCCCAGACCTGGCGGAACTTGCGGTTCCACAGCTGCAGCCGCCCCTTGCCGAACACCGCGACCGCCTCGGCCAGGCTGTCCAGCGTCGCGGTGCGGACCTGCTGCATCTCGCCATGCTCGCGCTGGAGTTCGAGCTGCTGGGTCTGATCCTCGAAGATCAGCAGCAGCCCGCCCTCGGGCAGCGGCTGCGCGACGACGCGCAGATGGGTGGTCCCGATGCTCCAGCTTTCCTCCACCGCCTCGGGCGACGTGAACCATTCGCGGCGCTCGGCCTTCCAGTGCGGGAAGTCGCGCACATCGGGCAGCTTGCGCGCCTCGCGCATCCGCTCGAGCACGCGGTCGAATTCGGGGCGATCGGCCAGCCACTCGTTCTTCATCGCGAACAGGCGGCGGAAGGGCTGGTTGCAGAAGACCAGGCTGCGGTCCGAGCCGAACTGGGCGACGCCGGCGGACATGCGGTCGAGCATCGCCCGCTGCGCCTCGGCGAAGCGCTTGAGGCCGCCGCGGGCGCGCTCCAGCTCCTCGATGTCGACCGCGAAGCCGGCGATGCCGCCGGTCGGCAGCGGCACGTCGTGGAGGCGGAGCATCCGCCGCGCGCCGGCGATCGTCGCGGGCATCGCCGCCGATTGCGGCTCCTGCGTATCGCGCGCGATCGCGGCGTTGGCGAGCGGCCCGCCCAGCCCCGCGCCATCGACCAGTTCCACCCCGCGCGACACCACGTCCTCGGCGTCGCGGCCCTCGACCGCGCGGACATAGGCGGTGTTGACCATCAGCAGCCGCAGATCGGGCCCGCGATACCACATCGGCATCGGCGCGGCCTCGATCAGCGCAGTCAGCGCGTCGAAGGCGGCGCGCAGCCGATCGGCCTCGCGTTCGAGGGATCCGACCTCGGCCTGGCTGTCGGTCGCATCGAGCACCCAGAGCAGCACGCTGCCCGGTGTCTCCACCGCTTCGGAGGCGCGCTCGCCGAGCACCAGCAGCATCCGCTCGGAGCCGCGCACCGGCAGCGACAGGCGGAAGGATTGTCCCGCGCGCTGCGCCGCCTCCACCTGCTCGCCGAGCAAGGCGACATCCTCGGGATCGAGCCCCGCATCCTTCTGCGACAGCCGTGCGAGCGATTCGACCGGCCTCTCAAGTCCGAGCCAGGCGGCGAGGCGTGGCGACATTTCAATGCGGCCATCGGCGCGAATGAGCATGGGCAGCGCCGGCGAGGTGCGGGAGAAGCGCAGCAGCCGGCGGTTCTGCTCATAGGCGGTGCGTGCTGCGGCGCGGGCCGCGAGCCCGGCGTAGAGCGCCCACACCGCCGCGATCAGCACGAACGCCAGCACCGCGCCGACGATGGCCGCGCCACTCTGCGAAACTACGATCATCGGGGAAGACGCCGGCAAGCCATCGTTCCACCCTTAGGCGATCGCACCCCCATACGAAAAGGGGCCCGGCGATGCCGGACCCCTTCTGCACCTGTTTTCTGGCCGTGACTCAGAACTTCACGCTCGCCGCCACACGCGCGTAGCGACCGAGGATGCCCGAGAAGTAGGTGGTCGTGCCGGCACCGGCCGGCGCCGGGAACGGCGGCTTCACGTCGAACACATTGTCGACGATCAGCTTCATGCCGAACTGCTGGTTCACGCGCACGCCCAACGTCGCGTTGAACACCCACCAGTCGCTCACGCCCATGATATTGCGGGCGTTCGCCGCCTCGTCGACGTCATAGGCGCCCTTGCCGATGTACTGGGCTTGGATCAGGCCGTTGAACCGATCGCCTTCATAGGTGAGGTTGGCGGTACCCGAATGATGCGGATAGCCGATCTCGCCCGCGAGATGGTTGATGTCGCCGATGCCGACGCGCTGCTGCAGCTTGTCGCGGTAGAAATAGTTCACCGACAGCCCGGCGACGCCGTTGCTCGACATGCCGAGCCGCGACAGCGGCAGGCGATAGGCGGCCGTGACCGTCAGGCCCGTCGTCTCGTAAGACGACGCGTTGTAATAGCCTTCCTGGATGCCGGTGATCTGGCCGTTCACGTCACGCGTGACGAGGCCGCAGAAGCTGTTCGGATAGGAGGATGAATCATAACAGGCGTTGAGGATGTCGTCACCGCCCAGCGAGACGATCGCGTCCTTCAGCTTGATGTTGATCCAGTCGACCGCCACCGTCAGGCTCTTTGCGAAGCGCGGCTGCACGATCGCGCCGACGGTCCAGCTGTTCGCCACTTCGTTGCGCAGCCCGGGATTGCCCGACACCGTCACCGGAATGGTGAAGTTGCTGTAGTTCGACACGAAGGTGGTCGGGTCGATGCCGGCGGCGCGGCAGTTTGCCTGGCGCACCGACGGGTTCGGGCCGCTGGTCGAATAATTCGCGTCGCACGGATCGCGACCGTTGTCGAACGCACGCGAGGTCGGGTTGAACGCCTCGGTGATCGCGGGCGAGCGGATCGAGCGCGTGTAGTTGCCGCGGAAGGTCAGGTCCGAGATGAAGCCGAGACGGCCGCCTGCGGTCCAGGCCCAGTCGCCGCCGGACAGCGAGTTGTCGACATAGCGCGCCGCGCCGTCGAACTCGACGGTCTTCAGCCAGTTGATCCCGTTCTGTGCGGTGACGAACGGAACGACGAGCTCGCCGAACGCTTCGTTGGTGTGGAAGCGGCCGCTGATCGGGTCGATCGGGATGCTGCGCCCATATTGGGTGCGGGTGCCGTCGCCATTGTCCTGGCCGTAATAGAAGCTGCCCGGATCGAACGAGGTCTTCTCGCGGCGATGCTCATAGCCCGCCGAGATGCTCACGTCGTTGCCGAACAGCTTGGCCACGGCGCCGGTCACGTTGGCGTTGAACACCAGCTGCTCGTTGGTCGAGACCGGACGCGCGATCGCGAAGATATAGTCGCGCGCGGCCTGGCTCGCCTGGCCCGAGCCCAGGACGTTCAGCGGCGCGCAGGTCTTGCTGATGGTGTCGGCAGTGGAGTTGGTCACGCCGGGGCGGCAGGTGATGTTGCCGCTGGCGTCCGCGACCGCGTCGATCGCGTTGAAGAAGTTTTGGTTGTCGAGCTCGTAGTTACGGCCGCGGGTCTGCGAACGGCCATAGTTGACCGACGCTTCCCAGGTGAAGTTGCGGTCGCCGATACCGAAGTCGCCCGCGAGGCCACCGACAAAGCGATAGGTCTCGATCCGCGCTTCCGCGCGACCGGTGGTGAGGTCGTTCAGCGCACGGCCGACATAGAACTCGTTCTGGCCAGCCGGCAGCTGCGAGGCGATCGTCGCTCGGTCCGCGGCGTTCAGATACGGATTGTCGAGCGAGACGATCAGGTTGCCGTCGGGGGTACCGGCAGCGTCGAACAGCGCCGTGTTATAGTTGGGCTGATCGATCAGGTTCACGCCCTTGGTGTGCGTGTACCAGCCTTCGCCGAAGAAGCGGATATGATCGGTGAAGGCATAGTTGAGCTGGGCGCTGGCGATGTAGCGTTCCGAGCTGGTCAGCAGGTTGTTCTGCGCCGGCAGGTTGAAGCCATTGCCGCCGCTGCTGATGTAACCCTGGCGCAGCACGGTGCCGAGGTCGAGCGGCACCAGCGTGCCGTTGGGGCCGAACTGCAGATACTGGCCAGCGGCGTTCTGGAGGCCGGAGCGCTGCACCGAATAGTCGTCATCCACGAAAGGCACGCCGCCCGAGGTGAACGCCGAATAGCGCTGCTGCGGGTAGAGCAGGCGCGCGAACGGCGAGCCAGCCGACGCCGGCGGCGTACCGAAGAAATTACCGCGCGCGGTGATCGCGCGATCATTGGCGACTAGGCCGCTGGTGTGGTTGTATTCGCCCGACACCACGATGTTGCCACGGCCCTCGGCGAAGTTCTTGCCGGCTAGGAAGTTCAGCCGTGCTTCGGGCGCGTCGCCGCGCTCGGACACGCCATACTGGCCGCCGACCTCCAGGCCCTGATAATCCTTCTTGAGGATGATGTTGACGGTGCCCGCGATCGCATCCGAGCCGTAAATCGGCGCGCCGCCGATCGCCACGGTCTCGATGCGCTGGACCAGCGTCGTCGGGATGTTGTTGAGGTCGACCTGGGTACCCGGGTTCACCGGGCCGAAGATGCTGGCGGTGTTCGACGAGACGAAGCGGCGGCCGTTCACCAGCACCAGCGTACGCTGGCTGCCGAGACCGAAGAAGTCGACGAAGGTCTGCGACGGGCCGAACGACGACTGCGCGCCGACCGAGCTGTTGCCAGGCGGGCCGAAGGCGGGGATCTCGCGCAGCGCCTGCCCGACATTAGTGTAGCCGCGCGATTCGATCTGCGCGGCGCCGACCACCTGGGTAGGCTGGACCGTATCGAACTCTGGACGCGCGATGCGCGAGCCGGTGACGACGATCTCGGCCGGCTCCTGCGCCTGGGCGCCGCTGTCGTCCTGGCCGGCAGGCGCATCGGTCTGCGCGAGCGCGGGGGTGGCAAGCTGCGCGAGCGTAATCGCGGCGACGGAAGCGGTGAGACGCAGGCCGAGACTCCGGCCGAAAACCTTGAAACGCATGAACGAACCCCTTTTCCCAGTACACTTTGGTACGGTTCTGCTGCCGGTCCAGCCCATCGAAGCATCTGGGATATTACCGATTTTGCAGAATCATTTCCAGCAACGCGCAACTCCCCCCGTCCGTGGCCGCCACGGACACAATATGCACGGTTCTCCGGATAGCGTTGCCGTTCTGCCACACAATTGTAACACCCCTGGAACGGCGAAAGGCCGCTCCCTTGCGGGAACGACCTTCCGGAAAAGCGGCGCTTTCGCGTCGATCAGTAGCGGTAATGGTCCGGCTTGAACGGGCCTTCGACCGGCACGCCGATATACGCCGCCTGCTTCTCGCTCAGCTTCGACAGGTGCACGCCCAGCTTCTCGAGGTGGAGCGCGGCGACCTTCTCGTCGAGGTGCTTCGGCAGGACGTAGACTTGGTTCTTGTAGTTCTCGCCCTTGGTCCAGAGCTCGATCTGCGCCAGCGTCTGGTTGGTGAAGCTGGCCGACATCACGAAGCTCGGGTGGCCGGTGGCGCAGCCCAGGTTCACCAGGCGGCCCTTGGCGAGCACGATTATCTGCTTGCCGTCCGGGAACTCGACCAGGTCGGTGCCGGGCTTCACTTCGGTCCACTTGTAGTTCGACAGCGCCGAGATCTGGATCTCGCTGTCGAAGTGGCCGATGTTGCAGACGATCGACATCGGCTTCATCGCCTTCATGTGATCGGCGGTGATCACGTCGGCGTTGCCGGTGGCGGTCACGAAGATGTCGGCGCGCTTGACGGCCTCGTCCATGGTGACGACCTCGAAGCCTTCCATCGCCGCCTGCAGCGCGCAGATCGGATCGATTTCGGTCACGAGCACGCGGGCGCCGCCGTTGCGCAGCGACTGGGCCGAGCCCTTGCCCACGTCACCGAAGCCGGCGACCGCGGCAACCTTGCCGGCGAGCATCACGTCCGTGGCGCGACGGATCGCGTCGACGAGCGATTCCTTGCAGCCATAGAGGTTGTCGAACTTCGACTTGGTGACGCTGTCGTTGACGTTGATCGCCGGGAACGGCAGTTCGCCCTTCTTGGCGATCTCGTACAGGCGGTGCACGCCGGTGGTGGTCTCTTCCGAGACGCCCTTCAGGTTCTGCACGGTCTTGGTGAGATAGCCCGGATACTTGGCGACGAAGGCCTTGAGCGCGCGCTGGAACTCGACTTCCTCGTCATTCTCCGGCTCGCCCAGCGTCGCGCCGGCTTCGAGCTTGGCGCCCCACAGCGCGAACATGGTGGCGTCGCCGCCGTCGTCGAGGATGATGTTGGCGGTGGTACCGTCACCATCGGCGCCCCAGTTGAAGATGTCGCCGACATAGTCCCAATAGTCGGCCAGGCTCTCGCCCTTCACTGCGAACACCGGAACGCCGGTCGCGGCGATCGCGGCGGCGGCGTGGTCCTGCGTCGAGAAGATGTTGCAGGTGGCCCAGCGGACCTGCGCGCCGAGCGCGGTCAGCGTCTCGATCAGCACGGCGGTCTGGATCGTCATGTGCAGCGAACCCGTGATGCGCGCGCCCTTGAGCGGCTGCGATGCGCCGAATTCCTTGCGGAGCGCCATCAGGCCGGGCATCTCGGTCTCGGCGATGTTGATTTCGGCGCGGCCGAAATCGGCGAGGGCGATGTCCTTGATGACATAGTCGTTCTTAGCCACGGGCTGCTTCTCCAGTTGCAGGCAAATGCTGGCGCACCGGGATTCCTCCCGGCCGCATGGGTGCGCCCCCTAGCCCCTTCGGGTCAGGCGCGCAATGTTAATATAAAGATATCTTTATATGCCGTTCGGCCAAATTCAAGCGGTACCCGTGCTATTTGCCAGCAGCCGCGGATCGATGCCCGCGCCGACAAAGCCTTCGGCCCAGCGCTCGTACACATCGGTGTCGTAGAGCAGCGCCAGATTGGCGGGCGTGTTGAACCAGCCATGGCGGGTCAGCTCGGTCTCCAGCTGCCCCTCGCCCCAGCCGGCATAGCCGAGCGCGACCAGCCAGCGGCTGGGGCCCTTTCCTTCGGCGATGGCGCGCAGCACGTCGATCGTGCCGGAGAGCTGCCAGCGCCCCGCGACGTCGATCGTGTCCTGCCCGCTCCAATCGGCCGAGTGGAGCACGAAGCCGCGGCGCGGCTCGACCGGGCCGCCGAAATGCACCGGCACGTCGGGCACGTCGCCCGGATCGATCTCGAACTGTTCGAGCAGATCGTGCAGCCCCAGCCCCTCGATCGTCGCGCCGATGCCGATGCCCAGCGCGCCCTCGGTATCATGGGCGCACATCGCGATCACCGCGCGCTCGAAGCGCAGGTCGCCAATGCCGGGCATGGCCAGCAGGAACTGGCCGGTAAGGGAAGGCGTCGAATCCATGCTATCCACCATATCGTTCGCCCTCCCTACGGGCCACGCTTGAATTTGTTGCGCGGGATGCGATGGAGGCGGCGCGGCCGTGCGGTCGCAGGATTCGTACAAGGAGAGAACAGCATGACGATCCAGACCGGCGATCGCATCCCCGACGCCACGCTCGTCAAGGTCACCGCCGAGGGTCCGGACCAGGTCCAGGCCCCCGCCTATTTCGCCGGCCGCAAGGTCGCGCTGTTCTCGGTGCCCGGTGCCTTCACCCCCACCTGCTCGGCCAAGCACCTGCCGGGCTTCGTCGAAAAGGCCGAGGCGATCAAGGCCAAGGGCGTCGACGAGATCGCCTGCACCGCAGTCAACGACTTCTTCGTAATGAAGGCCTGGGGCGAGGCCAATGGCGTGGCCGACAAGGTGACGATGCTCGCCGACGGCAATGGCGCCTTCGCCGAGGCGCTGGGCCTCACGCTGGACGGCTCGGCCTTCGGCCTGGGCACGCGCGGCCAGCGCTTCGCGATGATCGTCAACGACGGCGTCGTCGAGCAGTTGTTCGTCGAGGCGCCGGGCGCGTTCGAGGTCAGCTCGGCGGAATATGTGCTGAGCAAACTCTGATCGATCCCTCCCCGCCCTGCGGCAGCGGGGAGGAGAACCGGTTTGCGCGGCGGTCCGCTTGACGGGGGCCGCCCCGCCCCGCACTACCCGCGCCCATGTCCATATTATCCGACCGCTGGATTCGCGAGCAGGCGCTCAACCACGGCATGATCGAGCCCTTCGTCGAGAGCCAGCGCCGCGAAGGCTGCATCAGCTACGGCCTCTCCTCCTATGGCTATGACGCCCGCGTCGCCGACGAGTTCAAGATCTTCACCAATGTCGACAGCGCGGTGGTCGACCCGAAGAATTTCGACGCGAACAGCTTCGTCGACCGTAAGACCGATGTCTGCGTGATCCCGCCCAACAGCTTCGCGCTGGCGCGGACGGTGGAGTATTTCCGGGTACCGCGCGACACGCTGGTGATCTGCCTCGGCAAGTCGACCTATGCGCGCTGCGGGATCATCGTGAACGTCACGCCCTTGGAGCCCGAATGGGAGGGCCATGTGACGCTGGAGTTCTCCAACACCACCCCGCTGCCGGCCAAGATCTACGCCAATGAAGGCGCCTGCCAGTTCCTGTTCCTCAAGGGCGAGCAGCCCTGCGAGACGAGCTATGCCGACCGGGCGGGCAAGTACATGGGCCAGCGCGGGGTAACCCTGCCGCGGCTTTGAACTGAGCGTTTCCTCCCCCGCGCAAGCGGGGGAGGAAACGCTAAAGATCAGGCCTTCTGCAGGTGCCGCCGGCCGAGCAGTTCCGCGATCTGCACCGCGTTCAGCGCCGCGCCCTTGCGGAGATTGTCCGACACGCACCACAGCGACAGGCCGTTCTCCACGGTCGAATCCTCGCGCACACGGCTGACATAGGTGGCGTACTCGCCGACGCTTTCGATCGGCGTGACATAGCCGCCATTCTCGCGCTTATCGACCAGCATGATGCCCGGCGCCTCGCGCAGGATCTTCTGCGCGTCCTCCGCCGACAGCTCGCCCTCGAACTCGAGGTTGATCGCTTCCGAATGGCCGACGAACACCGGCACGCGCACGCAGGTGGCGGTCACCTTGATCTTGGGATCGAGGATCTTCTTGGTCTCGACCACCATCTTCCACTCTTCCTTGGTCGAGCCGTCGTCGAGGAAGCTGTCGATGTGCGGGATCACGTTGAACGCGATCTGCTTGGTGAACTTGGCCGGCTCCACCTGGTCGCCGACGAAGATCGCGCGGCTCTGGTTGAACAGCTCGTCCATCCCCGCCTTGCCCGCGCCCGAGACCGACTGATAGGTCGCGACCACCACGCGCTTGATCTTGGCAGCGTCGTGCAGCGGCTTGAGCGCCACCACCATCTGCGCGGTCGAGCAGTTCGGGTTGGCGATGATGTTGCGCGCCTTGTAGCCGTCGATCGCCTCAGGGTTCACCTCGGGCACGATCAGCGGCACGTCCGGGTCCATGCGGTAGAGCGAGGCATTGTCGATCACCGTGCAGCCGGCGGCGGCGAACTTCGGCGCGTACTTGGCGCTGCCTTCGGAGCCGATCGCGAACAGCGCCATGTCCCAGCCGGTGGGATCGAAATGCTCGATGTTCTGGACCTTATACTGTTTGCCGGTCTCGCCATAGTCGACCATGTCGCCGGTCGAGCGCGACGACGCCAGCACGGCGAGCTCGTCGATCGGGAATTCCCGCTCGGCCAGGATGTTGAGCATTTCGCGACCGACATTGCCGGTGGCGCCTGCGACGACGACACGGTAACCCATTTGTACCTCTTTCTTGCCCGCGCCGACACCTGCGGCGTGGAGGCTCTTTAGTGGGGATGGAGGGTGGAATGCACCAGCATTCCGCTGCTTCGCTGCATAAAGCGCAGCTATCGCGCCCGGATTACGGGCGCGGTGTAATTCGCGTGGATTTGGCGCGTTTTCGAAGCATCGCGGCTTCCGCTAGCAGAAAGAAAGCTGCGTGGCGAGCCCAATTTCGCGCAACTTCATGCCGCGGCGAGCACGCCATCCCCCGCCCCCGGGCGCGGCCGGCGGAAGGGCTGCCGCTGGACATAGGCAAGCGACCGCCACGCCCATTCCATCGGCCCCATCGCGAAGGTGCGCAGCCAGAGATTGGCGAGCACCACCTCGAACGCCAGCACCGCCAGCGCCACGCCGTACAGGCCGCTCCAGCCGAGCTTGCCGAACAGCCCCGGCCCCCAGGGCGCGAACAGGATGTAGATGGCGATGAACTGCTGGAGGAAATAGAGCGAGAAGGCCGTCCGGCCCACCGCCTTGAACGGCGCGAGCACCGCCTGCCCCACCCCGCTGCGCACGATCAGATTGACCAGCGCGACATGGCCGATCGACGCCAGGATCCGCGCCGGCTCCTCGGTGATCCAGGCTGTGTGGACGATCGGCACCGGCGACAGCATCTCCTGCGCCCCGATCCCGCGTGCGAGCATGCCCGGCACGTAGCAACACAGCATCAGGATCGCATAGAAGCGCGTGCTGCGACCGCCCTGCACCACCCGCCACTTCCACAGCGCGATGCCGATCAGCATCATGCAAAAGGCCTCGGCAATCGCCAGCCCCAGCTCGGGCAGCATGAACTCGACATAAAAGCCGATGTTCATCGCGGCGTAGGCGAGGAAGCCGCCGCCATGGCCCTGCTTCTCCATCTCCCGAACCTTCTTGACCTCTTCGCCATCGGTCGCCCGCCGCGCGAGCAGCGTCTGCCAATCCTTCCGCTTGGCCTGCTCGTCCTGGGTCAGCGGCTGGTGGGCGGCCAGCTTCTGCTCGATGACCGGCACCGCCGCGACCAGTGCGGCCCGCTCGGCATAGGTTGACGCGCCGGTCACCGCCATGCCCAGCGCGAACAGCGATCCCAGCGCCAGCAGCACGCGCGGCCCCAGCAGGCGGAACGGGAAGAGGAACAAGGCGGCCAGCGCGTAGATGTGGAGGATGTCGCCGGTCCACAGGAACACGAAGATGTCGAGCAACCCGAAGCCGAGCAGCCACAGGTTGCGCCGCCAATAGAGGTCGGCCACCGCCACCGGCCCGTCCGGCCGCATCGCCCGCGCCGCCAGCACCATCAGGCCGCAGCCGAACAGGATCTCGAGCACCCCGCGCTGGGTGCCCTCCAGCACCACCTCGACGAAGGTCCAGCTCCATCGGTCGAGCGGCGTCCAGCCGATGATCTGCGGGCCGAGCAGCATCGTCACCGCCGTCTGGCCTTCGAATGGAATGTTCATGAAAAAGATGCCGAGGATGGCGAGTCCACGCAAGATATCGAGCACGTCGATCCGCGCCCCGCCCTGTACGGGCGCGAGTTGCGCCACCCCCTCCAACGCCATGGCTCGCCCCCGTCCCAAGACGAAAGCGAGCCTAGACTGTGGTCAACTGCGCGTCGAGTGCAAAGAAGGGAGGCTTAGAAGCTCGCCCACTCCTCCACTTCGGCGCCGGTCGAGCGCACGGTGGTGACGCTTGCGGCATGCGCCGGGTTGGAAGCCACCGGCAGCGCATGTACCTTCGAGCGGACCGGCTTGCGGTGGCTGCGGTCACCCGCATTGAAGCGCGAGGCCTGCTCGGTCAGCGAGCGGACTTCCGAGCTGAGGTTGCGCGCGGCAGCCGAGGTCTCTTCCACCATCGCGGCGTTCTGCTGGGTGGTCTGGTCGATGCTGTTGACCGCTGTCGCCACCTGAGTGACCGCGGTGGCCTGGACCTGGTTGTCCTGGGCCATGGTCTCGAGCAGCGAGTGGACCTCGTTGACGTCGCCGACGATCGCGCCGAGCGCGCTGTCCACACGGCGAACCATGTCGACCGCCGCATTGATGTCGGTCTGCGTCGCGGTCAGCTGGTCGCGGGCGCGGCCGGCTTCCTCCTCGGCACGCATCGCCAGGGCGGAGACGAGGTCGGCGACGACCGCGAAGCCGCGGCCCGCTTCGCCTGCCCGGCCGGCTTCCACCGCCGCGTTCATCGCGAGAACGCGGGTCTGGAAGGCGATCTTGTCGAGGCCTTCGATGACGTTGTCGATGCCCTTGGCGCTTTCCGACACGCGGCTCATTGCCTGCATCGCCTCGTCCGCCACGCTGCGGCCGGAGTCGACCACGCCGATCGCACCGGTGGCGCGCTCGACGGTCTTGGTCGAGGCGGCGGCGGTTGCCTTGATGCGCTGGTCCATCTCGTGGACGGCGGCCGAAGTTTCCTCGAGGCTGGCCGCAGCACCTTCGGTACGACGCGCGAGATCCTCGCTGGCCTGGGCGATCTCGGCCGAACCGGTCGAGATCGTCTCGGCGCTCTCGATCACTGCGGTGATCAGTTCGCGCAGCGAGTTGACGGCGGCGTTGAAGTTCTGCTTCAGCCCTTCATATTCGGGATCGAAGCGCGTTTCGATCGACGCGGTCAGGTCGCCGCCGGCGAGCTTGCCCAGGCGATCCTCGAGCGTCTCGACGACGATCTGCTGCGCGGCATCGGCACGCTTCTTGGCCTCGGCCAGCTCTTCCTGGCGCAGCGCGGCTTCCTTGAAGACGAGCACCGACTTGGCCATCCTGCCGACCTCGTCGCCGCGCTCGGTGCCGGGCACCTCGACATGATTGTTGCCGCCTGCAAGACCCCGCATCGAGTCCTGCAGCCGCTCCAGCGGACCCGAGATCTGCCCTCGGGTCACGAAGACCGCCAGACCCATCGCGCCGAGGACCGCGACCAGGGCGACGCCCAGCAGCATCCACACCGCACCGGCAACGGTCGCGCTCATGGCATCGGACTGCGCCTTGCCGTCCGCAACGCGGCGATCATTGTACGCCCGCGTTTTGTTGGTGAGCGCTTCCGCCAGACGATCGGCCTTGGCGAGCTGCACCTGCGCAGCCGCGTTGTTGTTGGCAAGGCCCATCTCGACGGCCGGCAAGACCTGCGACTGGAGCTCGTCCAGCACCGCTTCGATCGCCTGAACGTCGGCGGCTGCATCTTTTTCGGTGGCGGCCACTTCGTTCAGATACTGTTTCGCCTGCTTGTACGCGTCGAGCTCGTCCGCTGCCGCCTTCTTCGCCTGCGACGAGGCGCCGTCATAGGCGAGCGTCTTGTAGCCGCTGTACATCATCGCGAAGCCGAGGCGATTGACGCGGATCAGCTTGGCGGTGTCCGGCATCTTCACGTCGGTCAGCTGCGAATAGCCATTGTCGATCGACTGCATGACTCGCCCGCCATACCAGGCGACGCCCAGGGTAACGATGCCAAGCAAGCCAAGCATCATCATGATCTTGAACTGTATTTTGAGATTTGCCAGGAATTGCACGCTCATTTCCTCCAAGGCGCGGCCCGGAGGCGCGCAGATATCCCACCTGCGCATTATAGAAGGTGGGGCGTGCCGCATTGCCGCGACCCGCCCCCGGAGTTTTACGTATCCTATTGTATTATTGGATTGTTACTTGGTCAACGCGCGATCAAGGAAGTTCAGGATAGTATTCCACAGATGCTCGCTGATCCCCGCCCCGCCGACGCGGTGGGTCTGTCCAGGATAGAGCATCATCTCGAACGGCACTTTTTGCTGCTGGAGCGCAGCGTACATTGCAGTGCCGTTCTCCAGTACGACATTGTCGTCCGACATGCCGTGGATCATCAGCAGCGGATCGGCGATCTTCGCCGCGTCGCCCAAGGTGCTGGCGGCCTTGTACGCCTTCGGCACCTGGCGCGGATCGCCCATGTAGCGCTCGGTATAATGGGTGTCGTAGAGCTCCCACTTGGTCACCGGTGCACCCGAGACGCCTGCCGCGAAAGTGCCGGGCGCGGCCTCCAGCATCTTCAGCGTCATGTAGCCGCCATAGGACCAGCCATAGGTGGCGATGCGCTTCGGATCGACGAAGGGCAGCGACTTCAGATAGGCGGCACCCGCCAGCTGGTCCTGGACTTCGACGCTGCCCATCGCCTGCCAGATCGCACTTTCGAAGGCGACGCCGCGATTGGCCGAGCCGCGATTGTCGATCTGGAACCAGATATAGCCGCGCTGCACCAGATATTGCTGGAGCGAACCGCCCCAGGCGCGGCTGACCGTCTGCACATGCGGGCCGCCATAATGCTGGAAGAATACCGGGTAGCGCTTGCCGGGCTCCAGCTTGGGGGTGATCATCTCCCAGTGCAGCTCGGTGCCGTCCGGGCCCTTGATCGTGCCGAAGGTCCGCTCGCGATGCGCCGCGAGGTATGGATGGTAGGGGTGGCCGGCATCGCCGACCGCGTTTTCCTGCACCCAGGCGATCCGCTTGCCATCGGCATCGGCGAGATAGACCTGGCGCGGCTGGCTGGGGTTCGATCGGCTGACGATCGCGCGGGTGCCGCTGGCATCCATGCTGGCGGCGTTCCACCAGCCGCGCTCGGTCAGCCGGGTGATCGCGGCAGGCTTGCGATAGTCGATCCAGTAGAGATGCCGTTCGAGCGGATCGTCCTTGTTGCCCTGGAAGTAGAGGCGCCCGCGCTTCTGGTCGACGCTGATCCCGTCCGGCGCCACTTCCCATGCGCCCTTGGTCAGCTGGGTGAAGGTGCCCGCCTGCCAGCGATAGAGATGGCCGTGGCCGTCGCGCTCGGACCACCAGATCAGACTGCCATCGTCGAGCGGCTTGAGGCCGAAGCTGAGGTTGATCCAGCTCTTCGGCGCCGCCTGCTCGCTGAACAGCACGCGCGTGGCGCCGGTGACGGGGTCGACGGCGAGCAGGTCGAGCTGGGTCTGCGCGCGATTCTGGCGCTGGACGTAGAGCGTCTTGCCGTCCGCCGCCCAGTCGACGCGGGCAAGATAGATGTCGGAATCCGGGCCGAGATCCACCTTCACCCGTTTCTGCCCCATGGGATCGAGCACATAGAGCGCGACCAGCGCATTGGCGGTGCCGGCCTTGGGATAGCGTTGCTGGACGATGCTGGTCCCCTCGGCACCGATCGCGGCGCGGGTGACGATGCCGACGGGTGCCTCGTCGAAGCGCTCGACCGCGACATAGGCGTCGTTAGGCGCCCACCAATAGCCGTCGCGGCGCGCCATTTCCTCCTGCGCGACGAATTCGGCCTCGCCCCAATGCACCGTCCCCGCGCCGTCCTGTGTGACGCGGATGGCCTTGCCGCTGGCCAGGTCCATGACGACCAGATTCTGGTCCTGCACATAGCTGGCGAACCGGCCCGCCGGGCTCAGTGCCGCGTTGAGCTTCGCGCCGGCCGCGGCGGGCAGCTTGTCGACCCGACCGTTCAGGCGCGCTCGGAACAACTCGCCATCCAGCGGCACCAGGATCGACTGGCCGTCGGGCGCCCAGTCATAGGAAACGATGCCCTTGGTGCCGCCAATGCGGGCGCGTTCGCGCTGCATCTTCTCGGCTTCGGACAGTTCGGCGCCCGAGCCGAGCGTCTTCGAATCGACCAGCATCCGCCACTGGCCCTTGGCGGTATCCAGCGCCCACAGGTCGTAGCGCTCGCGATCGTCGTCGCGGTTGCGCAGCAGGGTGAGATACCTGCCGTCGGGCGAGAGCTGTACGGCGCGCGGTGCCGGGCCGTCCAGCGAAGGACTGCCGAAAATCCGTTGCAACGTCAGCGACTGGCCCGTTTGCGCCTGCGCCGCGGCATCAGCCATGCTCACCCCCATCGCGATCGCCATCCCGGCAACGCCCAGCATCCATTTGCGCATCCAACACTCCGCCTGCCGGCACCCGATGGCCGGCGGCGGCTGGTGTATCGACCCGGGCCGAGGCGTAAAGAGGCAACAGACCCGAGCCGCCCCCCTTGCCACGCCTGCGCCAACGTTCGCGCACGTCCGCAAAGTCATGAACAAGTCGTTTAGAAGGCTAGTGAAAGGCAAACACAATTAAACATATTCAATTTTCGGAATGAATATACTCGACGCGCGAGCGGATTATGGTAAAGTCTGGATCACACAAGTTGCCGGGAACACGGCAGCCGCGGTGGAGCCGCGAAGCGGGGCGCGTTCGATCGATCAGGAGTAGAACCGCATGTCGGTGGACCGTCTTGGCAGGATAGGTTCGGATGTTTCGGTAGAATGCGCCACGCGCTTGCTGGAGAAGAACTGGCCGCGTTCGACGCTTCTCACGCCCGCCGATATCGGACTGGGCGACCGGGAAACTGCGGTCGCCGAATTTCTGGGCATGGTTGAGTCACTCAGCGACGCCGGGTTCCTCGCCTATGAAGCGCTGGTGTTCAACAGCGACGGCCCGATGCTGGTCGATGCCACCCTCACCGCGCGCGGGCGCGCCATGCTGGCAAGCGAGGCAAACCGGGCAAACTGAGCGCGCTTCCTTCCCGACGGCGCGCCGACTCTGTAGCGCCGCCGATCAGTGGATGCTGCGATGCGCGCGGTCCATGCGACTGGCAAGCGCCTGCAGCAACGCGATGTCCGCGTCCCCGAAACGGCGCTCGTCGCGACCGAGCACGGCAAGCGCCCCGACGCGGCGACCGTCCCGCCACAAGGGCACCGATAACTGGCTGCGATAGCCGAGCACCATTGCTTCGAGGGGATCGGACAGTCGCCGCGCGGAATCGACGGCCTCGACGCCGTCCGCGGCTGCAAGCACGGCCCGCGATCCGGTCCGGAGAACCGCAACCTCGCCGCGGAGCAACAGCACCGCTGCGCGCACGATCCGGCTTTCCTCGGGCATCATCTCGCCTGCGATACCCTGTCCGAATCGACTCTCCAGTCCCAACGCTGCAACGCCCCAATCCGACATGACCACACCCTGATGAAAACGGTTGTATCGTAGGCGACTCGCGCAGTTCCGGGCAGTACGGAGTTTTACCAGCGGCACATCTACCGGGCAGCGCCTTGGTCGATGTTTCAGAACGAGACGAAGATAGGAGTTATCAACTGGTAAATTCGTTTCGGATGCAATCCACGTCTAGGCAGAAATTGCCTAGTGGCGTAAATGCTGCGTCACAGCACGACTCCGGGAACGGAAAAAACCGATTCGGCGTATGTGTGCATAGGAATGTTGCGGAACCGGCCGAGGGTCGATGGCGTGGTTCTGATAATGCAATTTTGAGCACGAGTTCGGTGGGTTCGCTACGGCCCCTCGGGTTGCACAAAGGCATGCGGACCATGTTGCTGAGGAGGACCTGATGTCGATGAGCGGGGAAAATCGTGAGGCGCTGGGCGCCCTCGATTCGCGCTGCATTGTCGCGATCGCCGATGCGCTGCAGCGCAGCTGGCCGGGCAGCGCCACGCTGACCCCGACGGCGCTCGACCTCGGAGCATCGCTCGACCGTCATCACGCCTTCGTCGCCGCCGTGCAGGGCCTGTGCGATCGCGGCCTGCTCGCCTATGAGGCATTGCTGATCGGCATCGGCGGGCCCGAGGTGCGCGATGCGGCGCTCACCGCGCGCGGCCGGGCGCTCCTCCAGAACGACGGCTTCCGCGCCGCCGCCTGATCCGCGCGATCCATCGCCGAAGTCGGGGGCGCCGCGACAAAATCCGTCCGCGGCGCCTTTTTTGTATCACTTGTCTTGAGAAAGCCGCGCGTCGCACAAGGTGCCGAACACGAAAAAGGCGTGCGAACCGCAGGGGTCCGCACGCCTTTCGCGTTCTGGGAAGGCCAGCCTTACTCGGCGGCCTGCGCCTCGGTGCGGGTGTCGCGGCGCTCGGCGATACGCGCCGACTTGCCGGTACGACCACGCAGATAGTAGAGCTTCGCACGACGCACGACACCGCGACGCACGACCTCGATCGAATCGATGTTCGGCGAATAGAGCGGGAATACGCGCTCCACGCCTTCACCGAACGAGATCTTGCGGACGGTGAAGTTCGAACCCATGCCCTTGTTGGCGCGCGCGATGCACACGCCTTCGAAGTTCTGCACGCGGGTACGCTCGCCTTCGACGACCTTCACGCCGATACGGACGGTGTCGCCCGGGCGGAATTCCGGAATCTTCTTGGCTTCGTTGAACTTGGCAATCTGCTCGGCTTCGAGCGTCTGGATGAGGTTCATCTCAGTCAGTCCCATGTTTTCGCCGCGCGCCAGAGGGAGACTGGACCCGAACGCCCTCATGGCGTTCCCAAAGGTCTGGCCTCCTTAGCCGTGTATCGGTCTCCGCCATGGCGCGTCGCCAGGCTTCGATCCTCGCATGATCCCCCGATCGCAGCACTTCGGGGATCGTGCGCCCTTCCCATTCGACAGGTCGGGTATATTGCGGATATTCGAGCAGCCCCGTTTCGAAGCTCTCGTCCATGCCGCTAGAAGCCGCGCCCATTACGCCGGGAACGAGCCGAATGCAAGCATCGAGCAATGTCAGCGCCGCCATTTCACCGCCGGAGAGGATGTAATCGCCGATCGAGACTTCCTCGATGTTGCGCGCTTCAAAGATGCGTTCGTCGAAACCTTCGAAACGGCCGCACAGCACGATCGCACCTGGACCTGTCGCGAGCTCGCGCACGCGGTCCTGCGTCAGCGTCCGCCCGCGCGGCGTCATGGCCAGGAGCGGGCGCCCTTCGCGGGCAACGCTGTCGATTGCCGCTGCCAGCACATCGGCGCGCAGCACCATCCCTGCCCCGCCCCCGGCCGGCGTATCGTCCACCGAGCGATGCTTGTCGGTGGCGAAGTCGCGGATCTGCACCGTTTCCAGCGACCACAGCCCCTCGCGCAGACCGCGTCCGGCCAGCGAGATGCCCAGCGGCCCGGGAAACATCTCGGGGTACAGCGTCAGGATGGTTGCAGCGAAGGTCACAGCGTCCAGTTCTCGAGCTTGAGGTCCGGGATGTCGGTGAAATCCCGTTCGTTGTTGGTGATCAGCGTCAGTCCGGCCGCCAGCGCCTGCGCCGCGATCAGCCGATCCAGCCGCGCGCGGCGGAAGGGCAGCCGGGCATAGGCTTCGGCGGCGGCGGCGTCGAACGGAAGCGGCTCGACGAGCCGAAAGAACCGCTCGACAACCAGCCGTCCGTCCGCATGGCTCTCGGGCACCCCTCTCAGCACCTCCGCTAGCACGATCGTGGAACTGACCACGCTGCCCTTGGCCTGCGCCTCCACCGCGAGCGCAGCCGGTGCGTGCGCGTCGCTGAGGATGTAGATGCAGATGTTCGTGTCGAGAAGAAAGCGGGGCTCAGCCATCGTCCCGCAGCCTGCGCCCTTCCCAATCGAGCTCGCGCTCCTCGATCTCGCGATCCTCCGGAGGGATCGGCTTCAGCCACGGCAGCGCGCCGGCGATGCCGCCAAGGTCGATCTTCTCCTCGCCGTCCAGCGGCTCTACCGAGAAGCCGCGACGTTCCTCGCGCAACACCACTTCGGCGCCTTCCTTCAGACCCAGCGCCTTGGGCAGGCGCAGCGCCAGCGAATTGCCCGACTTGAAGATCCTGGCGCGATATTCCTCGCCCATGCGTCGCCTCCGTATATACGGGATGTATATACATTCGGCGCTGAAACACAACGCGCTCAGAACCAGTCTTCGATCCGCAACCCCGGCACCGCGCGAAAGTCGCGGCCATTATGGGTGACCAGCGTCGCACTCAGCGCGAGCGCATGCGCCGCGATCAGCCGATCGTGGCGACCGCGTGCGGGGCGCGCCGCGGGAAACGCACGTGCAGCCTCCACATCGAAGCCCAGCACGGGGATCGTCTCGAGCAATGAGTCCAGCGCAGCGCTGCCCTGCCCGGCTCCTTCCATCAGTTCGGCGAGGCTGATCACCGAAATCGCAATGGCGCCGGGCTCGGCCGCCGCAATCCGCCGCGCGACCGGCGCCCCGCCGCCCCGCAACAGGCGGATGCAGACGCAGGTATCGAGCAGAAAGTCGGGCGTGGTCATGCCCTGCCCTACAATGGGCGGCGGAACCTGTCGCGCCCTGACGCGCTGGCGCGCGATGGACGATTGCATCATCATCGGCGGCGGCCCGGCGGGGCTCACCGCGGCCATCTATCTCAGCCGCTACCATCTGAAGATCCGCTTGTTCGATTGCGGATCGAGCCGTGCTGCGCTGATCCCCTGCACGCACAACCATGCAGGCTACCCCCAAGGCATTTCCGGCCTCGACCTGCTCGCCGCGATGCGCGCCCAGGCCGAGAAATACGGCACGGTGCGCGAGGCGGCGAAGGTAACGAGCCTGCGCTCGATCGAAGGCGGGTTCGCGGCGCGGATCGGCGAGCGCGAGGTGCGCGCCCGATCGGTGCTGCTGGCCACCGGCGTGATCAACCATCGCCCACCGATGCCCGACGCGTTGCACGACGCGGCGCTGGCGAACGGGCAGATCCGCTACTGCCCCGTATGCGACGGCTACGAGGTCACCGACAAGCGCGTCGCGGTCTACGGCACCGGCGAGCATGGCGCACGCGAGGCACTCTTCATCCGCAGCTTCACCAGGGACGTGACACTGATCGCCCCCGATCGCCACGACCTGCCGCCGGAGCAACTCGCCCAGCTCACCGCAGCCGACATCGCGCTGGTCGACGGCCCGGCGCGCGATTGGGCAATCGATGGCGAGCAGCTTGCGCTGTCAACGGCGGCGGGTCACCTTGCTTTCGACAGCCTCTATCCCGCGCTCGGCTCCCACATCCGCTCGGAGCTTGCCGTCGAGGCGGGTGCCCGCGCCGACGCCAGCGGATGCCTGGAAGTGGACGACCACCAGCGCACCTCGCTCCCCGCCCTTTTCGCCGCCGGCGATGTCGCCAAGGGCCTCGACCAGATCAGCCATGCGATGGGCGAAGCCGGCGTCGCCGCGACGACGATCCGGAATATGCTGAACGCCGAAGCACCGCTCTGGCGTTGATCGTTCGCCGACTGCCCTTGGTCGCGTTATGCTCGCCGAACTACTCTTCGTGCGATAGCGCCGGACGCCGATGAAGCTGCCCTGCCTCGCCTTGCCGCTGCTCCTGCTGGGAGGATGCAACACGCGCGCGGCCGATCCCAGCCACGGGCAGATCCACGGCTCGGCCGCGGAATGGGGTGGCTATGCGATCGAGGGTATCGCCCCGCGCATGCCCGAGGCGGCGGTCGACGCGGCGCTGGTGCGGCGTGGGTACCAGCGGACGACATGCACCACGGCGAGCGATGCCGAGGATACCCGAAGCGAAGACCCTTCCGCCCTCCTCTGCTATCTGCGGCACGATCGCTGGATGGTGATGCTCCAGTTCGACGGCAGGCAGCCGCACCGGACCTTGGGCTGGATGGCGTTGAACGACCGGTCATCCCCGCTTGCCAATCGCGACCGCAACCTGGCGCAAGGACGGCGCTTCGCCGCCGCGATGGCGCAGCGGTTCGGCCGGCCGGACGAGACGGCGCATGGAGCGGTCACCACCCAGCATTGGTATGTGCCGCGCGGCGTGGAACAGCGTGCGCCGGGCCGGCTGCACGACATGATATCGGTGACGATTTCCCCGATTCAGGGAGTGAATGCGACGCTCAGCGGATCGCAGGGAGAGATGCGCGGCCCATACTAGCCATGCATATCGCCAGGATCAGCCTGGTCAGACTTCCAGGAAGGTGCTCGCGACGACGAGCTTCTCGTCATCCCAAGCAGGCACCGCTTCGGGCCGCATCGGCACCATGAAGCGTTTGCCGTCGGGGCGCTCGATTTCGATCACGTCGCCCGCGCCATAGTCGTCGATCGCGACGACACGACCGATCGGCTCCCCGTCCTCGCCCGTCACCGGCAGGTCGAGCAGGTCGATATGGTAATATTCGCCTTCGCCCAGCGGCGGGAGGGCGGAACGCGGCACGGTAAGTTCGGTGCCGCGCAGTGCCTCGGCGGCATTGCGGTCGGCCACTTCGGCGAAGCGGGCGATCACGCCATTGGATCCCCCGCGCACCGACCTGAGCGTCAGTTTGCCGCCGTTGAAGCTCTTGTGCGCCGCCAGATCCTCGGCAAACACCTTCAGCCGCACCTCGCCGGCGATGCCGTGCGCGCCGATCACGGCGGCAAGCGTCACCGGGCGATCGCCGCGGGTCGAGGGAGCGGAAGGTTCTGCCATGATGGGATGCAGCGACGCACGAGCCATCCCTCCCGCACCAGCGTGCGGGAGGGATGTTCAGCCTCAGGCCTCGGCAGCCTCTTCGGCCGGTGCGGCAGCGGCTTCGGCGGCTGCCTTGGCCTTCTCGGCACGCTCCTCGGCGCGCTCCTTGGCCTTCTCGCCCGGCTCCGCCTTCTTCGGGTTGTTGCGGGCCGCACGCTCCTTGACGCCGGCGGCGTCGAGGAAGCGGAGGACGCGATCGGTCGGCTGCGCGCCGACGCCCAGCCAGTAGGTCGCGCGCTCGTTGTCGAGCTTCACGCGCTCGGGCGAATCCTTGGCGAGCAGCGGGTTGTAGGTGCCGATCTTCTCGATGAACTTGCCGTCGCGGGGCGCACGGGCGTCGGCAACGACGATCCGGTAGTACGGGCGCTTCTTGGAGCCGCCGCGCGACAGACGCATGGAGAGAGCCATTCTACTTCACTTCCTTCTAGAGATACGATTGAAAAAAATTGGGTTAAGTTACTTCTTCTTCAGCAAATTCTCGAAGCCCGGCGGCAGCTTGGCGCCGCCCGGCAGACCCGGCAGGCCGGCGCCCACCTTGTCCATCATCTCGCCCATCTCGGCGCCGCCCAGGGCATTGCCGATTCCGCCCATGCCGCCGCCCGGGCCGCCCTTGGCGAGCATGCCCAGCATGCCCTTCAGGCCGCCCATCTTCTTCAGGCGCTTCATCGCGGTCTGCATCTCCTGATGCATCTTAATGAGCTTGTTGACGTCCTGCACGGTCAGCCCGCTGCCCTTGGCGATGCGGATCTTGCGCTTGGCGTTGAGCAGTTCGGGTTTGGCGCGCTCCTTGGGCGTCATCGAGCCGATGATCGCGTCCATGCGGATCAGCACCTTGTCGCCGCCGACCTGGTCGACCGCGGCCTGCGCCTTCTTCATGCCGGGGATCATCCCCGCCAGCGCGCCGATGCCGCCCATCTTGCGCATCTGCGCCAGCTGCGCGCGCAGGTCGTTCATGTCGAACTGGCCCTTGGCGAGCCGGTTCGCCATGCGCTCGGCGTCTTCCTGCTCGATCGACGCAGCAGCCTTCTCGACCAGGCTGACCACGTCGCCCATGCCGAGGATGCGGCCGGCGACGCGCTTCGGGTGGAAGGGCTCGATCTGGTCGAGCTTCTCGCCCATGCCGGCGAACTTGATCGGCTGGCCGGTGACCGCGCGCATCGACAGCGCCGCGCCACCGCGTGCATCGCCGTCCATGCGGGTGAGGATCACGCCGGTCAGCGGCACCTGCGCCGAGAAGTTGCTGGCGACGTTCACCGCGTCCTGGCCGGTGAGCGAGTCGACGACGAGCAGGATTTCCTGCGGCTTCGAGATGTCGGCGACCGCCTTCATCTCGTCCATCAGCGCCTGGTCGACGTGGAGACGGCCGGCGGTGTCGAGCATCACCACGTCGAAGCCCTGGAGCTTCGCCGACTGGAGCGCACGGCGCGCGATCTCGACCGGCTGCTGGCCGGTGACGATCGGCAGCGTCGCCACTTCGGTCTGGGTGCCGAGCACCGCCAGCTGTTCCTGCGCGGCCGGACGGTTCACGTCCAGCGACGCCATCATCACCTTCTTGCCCTGCTTCTTCAGCAGCTTGGCAAGCTTGGCGGTGGTGGTGGTCTTGCCCGAGCCCTGCAGACCCACGAGCATGATCACCGCCGGCGGCGTGACGTCGATCGCCAGCTCGGCGGTGTCGGCGCCGAGCATGTCGACCAGCGCGTCATGGACGATCTTGACGACCTGCTGGCCCGGCGTGACCGAACGCAGCACCTGCTGGCCGACGGCCTGCTCGGTTACCTTGTCGACGAATTCGCGGGCGACGGGCAGCGCGACGTCCGCTTCCAGCAGCGCCACGCGTACTTCGCGCATCGCGGTCCGGACATCGGCCTCGGCGAGCGCGCCACGTCCGCGCAGGCGCTCGAAGACGCCGCCCAGCCGATCGCTCAAACTCTCGAACATGATGCCCAGATCACTCCAAATCAGTCCATGTCCCGCCAAACGCAAAACACGCCGGCGGACGAAACCTCGTCGGCCGGCGTCACCCCTTGGGGTGGCAAATGTTGCGCGTCCACGGAGGAACGGTGGGTCCCCTTAACCGCAGTGGCGGCAGAAAGCAACCTCTACGGATTTAACCCGATCTACACGCCTTGCATGGGAAAACACCACTTCGTTAGTACGAGGGGCGTAGTGCGTCGATGACGCGGCAGCAGCATCAGGACCGGCAAAACGGGCGGAAGGATCGCACCGCGACGATCTTCAACGCCTTGTGCGTCGCCTCCACGCTGCTCGCGCTCGCGATCGGCGCCGGATTGACATTCGACTATGTCGAACAGATCGTGCCGGGCGGCTGGCTACTCGTGGCGCAGGCCGTGAACCTCGTCCTCATTTTCCTCTGCGGTCGCCGCCTCGTCATGCCCCCCACGCGCCGCACCGGCGGCGAACGCGCACAGAGCGTCGCCAGCCGCGATCCGCTGACCGGCTTCCTCCACCGCAACAGCCTGACCGAGGAAGGCGCCGCGATGCTCGCCCGCGCCCACCGCCGCAGCCAGGCCGTAGCGATGCTGGTGTTCGATCTCGACCGGTTCAAGGCAATCAACGACCTGCACGGCCATGCCATGGGCGACGCGCTGATCCGCACCGTGGCGCAGGAAGTCGCCCAGGCGCTGCCGCAGATGGCGCTGTCCGGGCGGCTGGGCGTCGACGAGTTTGCCTGCGCCTTCGCCTTCGACCCGCGCGAGGCGGCCATGGTTGAGCGCATCGCCGAGCGCATCGTCACCCGTCTCGCCCAGCCCTTCGAGGTGGAGGGCCATGTGCTGCACATCAGCTGCTCGCTCGGCATCGCCCGCTCGGACTTCGATTGCCCGAGCATCGACGCGCTGCTCCGCACTGCGGACATCGCGATGCACCAGGCGCAGAAGGCGGGGAAGAACCGCTTCGCCTGGTTCGATCCGGCGATGGAGCGCGCGCTACAGGTGCGCAGCGCGCTCGAAAGCGGGTTGCGCGTCGCGATCCCGCGCGAGGAGATCACCCCCTATTTCGAGCAGCAGGTCGATCTCGCCAGCGGCCGGCTCCACGGCTTCGAGGTGCTGGCGCGCTGGGAGCATCCGACCCACGGCATGATCCCGCCCGACCGGTTCATTCCCGTCGCCGAGGACGCCGGCCTGATCGGCGACCTGTCACTGTCGATCATGCGCCAGGCCTTCCACGGCGCGCGTGATTGGGATCCGGGGCTCAGCCTCTCGGTCAACATCTCGCCGGTGCAGCTGCGCGACGCCTGGCTGGCGCAGAAGATCATCAAGGTGCTCACCGAGACCGGCTTCCCCGCCCACCGGCTCGAAGTGGAGATCACCGAAAGCGCGCTGTTCGACAATCTCGCGCTCGCCCAGTCGATCGTCGGCAGCCTCAAGAACCAGGGAGTGCGGCTGGCGCTCGACGATTTCGGCACCGGCTATTCCTCGCTCGCCCATCTCCGCGCCCTACCCTTCGACCGGATCAAGATCGACAAGAGCTTCGTCCTCTCGCTCAACCAGAGCGCGGACTCCGCCGCGATCGTCAACACGATCCTCCGGCTGGGCGAGAGCCTGAACCTGCCGATTACGGCCGAGGGGGTGGAAGACGCCGCGATCGAGGAGCGGCTGCGTGCGATCGGCTGCGCCAAGGCGCAGGGCTGGCTGTACGGCAAGCCGCTGTCGATCGCGGGGGCGCGCCGCCTGCTCGCCGAGCGGCGGCTGATCCTCCAGCCCGGCCCGCGGCTGGAGGGCGGCGATGCTACCAGCCAGCTCCAGGCTGGCTGAGATAGTCGAGCTCATCGGGCGTGGAGATCCGCCCCAGCGCCTCGTTGCGGCCCGGGAAGCGGCCGAAGCGGTGAAAGACCTCGGCATGATCGCGGGCATAGGCCATCAGTGTGTCGTCTTCGAGGCTGGCGAAGCAGCGCAGGCTGAGTTCCTGGAGCTCGGCATCCTCGGCATGCTCGAACGGCAGGTACAGGAACTGGCGCTGCTCCTTGGTCATGCGGCGATCCCAACCGCGTTCGACCGCCGACGACGCCAGCTGCTGCGCGAGCGGATCGCCCGCGAACGCCTCGGCCTGCCCGCGGTGGATGTTGCGCGAGAACTGGTCGAGCAGAAGGGTGGCGGCGAGCAGCGTTTCGGGATCCTCGCCCCAGCCCGCCGCGTCGCTCGCCAGCACGCGATCGCGAAGATCTCCGAACAAGTCGGCGATCTCGCGGTCCACGCCCTCGGACTTCAGGAACCATTGTTCGGGCAGCAGCGCATCGAACCAGAAGGCCAGCACTTGGCCCGCCTGGTGTTGGACTTCTGCGGTCGGCGTCCTTAGATCGCTGGCCAATGTCCCTCTCCTCGCCTCTCATCCTTAACATGGGTTGCCGGCTGAACCTAGCCGAAGGTGAGTCGATCCGTGCCCTGCTGACGGGGCGAGACGCGATCGTGGTGAACAGCTGCGCCGTGACCAACGAAGCGGTGAAGCAGACCCGCCAGGCGATCCGCCGCGCGCGCCGCGAACGCCCCGAGGCGGAACTGGTCGTCACCGGCTGCGCGGCGCAGATCGACCCCGCAGCCTTTGCGGCGATGCCCGAGGTGGACCGGGTGATCGGCAATGCCGAGAAGCTGCTTCCGCAAGCCTGGGCGTCCGAGGCGAAGGTGCAGGTGCAGGATATCCTCGCCGTGCGCGAGACCGCGCCGCACCTCGCCGCCAGCTTCTCCACCCATGCGCGCGCCTTCGTGGAGGTGCAGAATGGCTGCGACCATCGCTGCACCTTCTGCGCGATCCCCTATGGTCGCGGGAACAGCCGCTCGGTGCCGGCGGGCGCGGTGATCGACCGGATCGCGATGCTCGCCGAGGCGCATGGCGAAGTCGTGCTGACCGGCGTCGATCTCACCAGCTACGGCCACGACCTGCCGGGCAGCCCGACGCTGGGCTCGCTGGTCGAGCGCATCCTCCGCCACGTACCCCGCCTTCAGCGGCTGCGGCTCTCCTCGCTCGACGGAATCGAAGTCGACGACCGGCTGTTCGCGCTTCTTACCCAGGAACCGCGCGTGATGCCGCACGTCCATCTCTCGCTCCAGGCGGGCGACGACATGATCCTCAAGCGGATGAAGCGCCGCCATGCCCGGGCGCAGTCGGTGGTGCTGGCCGAACGTCTCCGCGCCGCACGGCCCGAGATCGCCATCGGCGCCGATCTGATCGCAGGTTTTCCGACCGAAGACGAGACAATGTTCGCCAACACCCTCGCCCTTATTGGCGATTGCGGCGTGGTGCATGCACACATCTTCCCCTATAGCCCGCGCGCCGGCACGCCCGCCGCGCGCATGCCGCAGGTGGCCCCCGCCACGATCCGCGACCGCGCCGCCCGGCTGCGCGCGGCGGCGGCCGAGCAGCGGGCAAGCTGGCTGGAAACCCTGGTCGGCAGCCGCCAGCAGGTGCTGGTCGAGCGCCCGGGCGACCGCGGCCATGCAGAGAATTTCGCCGAGGTGCGGCTGACCGCCCCTCGGCAGACTGGAGAAACGGTGAACGTGACGATTGCACGCGTCGAAGACGGAAAGCTGGTCGCATGAGCGGGCCCGGCTGGCATGAAAAGCTGCTCGGCGGCTTTCGCAAGACGTCGGATCGGCTGCTCGGCAACCTCGCCGGCCTGTCGCTCGCCCGGCTGGACGAGGCAACGCTGGACGAGATCGAGGAGGCGCTGATCGCCTCGGATCTCGGCCCCGCCACCGCCGCCAAGGTGCGCGCGCGGCTTGCCGAGGGGCAGTTCGAGCGCAACCTCGAAGAACTCGGCATCCGCGTGATCGTCGCCGAGGAAGTCGCCAAGGTGCTGGAGCCGGTCGCCAAGCCGCTGGAGATCGAGGCGTTCCCGCGCCCGCAGGTGATCCTCGTCATCGGCGTCAACGGTTCGGGCAAGACGACGACGATCGCCAAGCTCGCCAACCAGTTGCTCGAGCAGGATTACAGCGTGATGGTCGCGGCCGGCGACACCTTCCGCGCCGCCGCGATCGGCCAGCTCAAGACCTGGGCCGATCGGATCGGCGTGCCGATCGTCTCGGGCGCAGAGGGCGGCGATGCGGCGGGCATCGTGTTCGAGGCGGTCAAGCGCGCGACCGAGATCGGCACCGACGTGCTGATCGTCGACACCGCCGGCCGCCTGCAGAACAAGCGCGAGCTGATGGACGAGCTGGCCAAGGTCCGCCGCGTGCTCGGCCGCCTCAATCCAGCTGCGCCGCACGACGTGGTGCTGGTGCTCGACGCCACCACCGGCCAGAACGCGCTCAACCAGATCGAGGTGTTCAAGGAAGTGGCGGGCGTCACCGGCCTGGTCATGACCAAGCTCGACGGCACCGCGCGCGGCGGCGTGCTCGTCGCGGCGGCGGAGAAATACGGCCTGCCGATCCACGCGATCGGAGTCGGCGAGAAGGTCGACGATTTGCGCGGCTTCGATCCGGTCGAGGTCGCCCGCATCATCGCCGGCGTGGAGGAACTGACCCATGGCTGATTCAGCCGCCCGCCCCAAGGCCTCTGCCGGCCTGCGCATGGCGCTGGATTACGGCCCGCTGATCGTGTTCTTCGCGGTCAACAGCCTCGCGCCGGGCGTCCAGCTCCAGCGCATCTTCACCGCCACCCTCGCCTTCATGATCGCGATGGCGGCGGCAATCGCGGTGTCGTGGTGGAAGACCCGCCACGTCTCGCCGATGCTGTGGATCACCGGCGTGCTGGTGCTCGTGTTCGGCGGGCTGACCCTCTATTATCACGACCAGACCTTCATCCAGGTCAAGCCGACCATCGTCTATGCGATGTTCGCGGTGATCCTCGGCTATGGCCTGATCACCAACAAGCCGCTGCTCCAGACGATGCTCGAATCCGCCTATCCGGGGCTCAGCGCCAAGGGCTGGCGGCTGCTGACGATCAACTGGACGATCTTCTTCGTCGCGATGGCCGTGCTCAACGAAGTCATGCGCCACATGCTCGACTGGGACCGCTGGGTGACCTTCAAGACCTGGGTGGTGATCCCGCTGACGCTGGTGTTCGCCATCGCCAATATTCCGATGCTGCTCCGCCACGGCCTGCAGCTGGAGAAGCCCGAGGACGCGCCCGTCCCGCCGGAAGGCTGATCGCGCGATGGGCCTGCCGCGCCACCCGGCCACCTTCCACGCGGTGCGCGCGGCGAACGGACTGCGCCGGCAGATCCGCTCGAACACGCTGCTGTTCCTGCTGCTGGCGATCGGCGTCGGCGCGGCGGCGAGCCTTGCCGCCATTGCAATCGGACAAAGCGCGCGCGGGATGCAGCGCGTGCTGTTCGGGCTGGCGCTCGGCGAGCATCTGAGCGCCGCGAGCCATATCGCGCCCTTGCGGTTGCTGGCACTGCCCATCGGCGGTGCACTGCTCGGCCTAACGCTGTGGCTGCTTCGTCGTCGCAAGACCATCGACGTGGTCGAGGCCAATGCGCTGCACGGCGGCCGCATCCCGGCGCGGGATACGGCCACCGTTGTGGGCCAAACGTTGCTCTCCAACGGCTTCGGCGCCTCGGTGGGGCTGGAGGCGGCCTATGCGCAGGCGGGCGGCGGGCTCGCCTCGCTGCTTGGCCAGCGGCTGAAACTGCGCCGCGCGGACCTGCGCACGCTGATGGCAGCCGGCGCGGGCGCAGGCCTGGGCGCGGCGTTCGGCGCGCCGCTCACCGGCGCCTTCTATGCCTTCGAGATCGTGCTGGGCGCCTACACGCCTGCGATCGTCGCGCCGGTGGTACTCGCCTCGCTGACCGCCGCGACCATCGCGCGCACGCTTGGCATCCACCCATATGTGATCAGCGCGGGCGGGGCGCATGCGATCGGCACCGCCGACTATCTGCTCTACGCGGTGCTCGGGGTACTCTGCGCCGGCTTCGGCATCGCGCTGATGCGGCTGGTATCGCTGGTCGAGGCGGCGGTGCGCCGCAGCCCGATCACGCCGCCTTGGACGCCGCTGATCGGCGGCGTGCTAATGATGCCGCTCGCCCTGCTATCCCCGCAGGTGCTGTCGAGCGGCCACGGCGCGCTGGACATCAACCTCGCCGCATCTGCGACGCTCGCTTCGCTCGGCGTGGTGATCCTGCTCAAGCTGCTCGGTTCGGCGGTGTCGCTCGGCTTCGGCTTTCGCGGCGGGCTGTTCTTCGCCTCGCTGTTCCTCGGCGCGCTGATCGGGCGCTTCTACCAGCTGACGCTGGCCGAGATTCCCGGCCTCCACCATCTCGCGCCTGACGATGCGGCGGTGGTCGGCATGGCGGCGCTCGCGGTGGCTGTGGTCGGGGGGCCGATGACGATGTCGCTGCTGGTGCTGGAAGTGACCCACGACTTCAGCATCACCGGGGTCACCATCGCCGCGACTCTGATCGCCAGCACGATCGTGCGCGAGCTGTTCGGCTACAGCTTCTCGACCTGGCGGCTGCACCTGCGCGGCGAGACGCTGCGCAGCGGCCGCGACGTGGGCTGGGTCCGCGCGCTCAGCGCCGCGCGGATGATGCGCCGCGACGTGGCGACCATCGCTGCCGACACCGACATCGCGAGCTTCCGCGCGCGCTTCCCGCTGGGCTCGACCAAGCGCGTCGTGCTGCTCGATGCCCAAGGTCATTATGCCGGGATCGCCGAGACCGCCGCCGTGTGGAGCCCCTCCGCGGATCAGGCGGAGCGCGTCGGCAGCATGGCGAAGTTCGCGGATCGCGCATTGTCGCCGGACATGACGATCGCGGAAGTGCTCGAAGCCTTCGACGCGAGCGTGGCGGACGATCTGGCGGTGCTTGCAAGCGACGGGCAGGTGCTGGGGCTCATCACCGAAAGCCATGCACGCCGCCGCTATGCCGAGGAGCTGGAAAAGGCCCAGCGCGACTTGTACGGGGAAAGTTGATCCCTCCGCCCGGATACCGGGCGGAAGGACCGGAAGGCCTCAGCCCTGCTGGTCGGCGCGGGCGGCGCCTTCGCCGTCGAGGTTCTGCGCGACGAACTCCCAGTTCGCCAGCTTGGTCAGGATGGTATCGACGAACGACGGGCGCGCGTTGCGATAGTCGATGTAATAGGCGTGTTCCCACACGTCGATCGTGAACAGCGGCTTCACGCCGTGCGCGACGGGCGAATCGCCGTCATGGAACGAGGTGACCTTCAGCGTGTCGCCGTCGAGCACCAGCCAGCCCCAGCCGCTGGCGAAGTGGCCGACCGATTCCGCCTTCAGCTTCTCGACCAGCGCTTCCTGGCTGCCGAAGTCGCGGGTGATCATCTCGGCCAGCTTGCCGGTGGGCGCCGCATAGTTGGGCGTCAGGCACTGCCAGAAGAAGCTGTGGTTCCAGATCTGCGAGCTGTTGTTGAACAGGCCCTTGTTGCCCTTCTCCTTGGCATAGGCGATCACGTCGGTGAGCTTGGCGCCGGCCAGCTCGGGAATATCGGCAACCAGCTTGTTGCAGTTGTCGACATAGGCCTTGTGATGCTTGCCATGGTGATAGTCGAAGGTCTCGGCCGACATGTGCGGCGCGAGCGCGTCCTTGGCGTACGGCAGTTCGGGAAGTTCGAAGGCCATGTCATGCTCCTCTTGGAATTGGAAAGCTTGTCCGCCCGCCTAACGCATGGGACGGCCTCGCGCCGCAACATTTTTTGTTTCGCCCCTGATCGATGCTGCCGATCAGAAGAGCTGCCACTCCCACACGCCGGCACCTGCGGGCACGCGCAGGCGGAGATAACGGGCGGACACGTTCAGCGGCAGCGCGATGGGCGAGCCGCTCGCGTCGGGCTTGGCCGCCACCTGGCGCCAATGCGTGCCATCGACCGAGGCCTCAATCGCGACGTCGTAGCTGCGGTGGGCATATTCCATCCGTAGCTGTGTCGTGCGGACCGTGCGCACCTTGCCGAGATCGGCGACCAGCAACGGCGCTGCGCCGGGCGCCGGGCGCCAGAGCGTCGCATAGTTGTCGTCCCCTGCCCGTTCGGCCGCATGCACCACATCCACGGCCGCGCCCTTGAGCGTAACCGGCAGGCCGCGCGTGCGGCGAGCAACGAAGCCCGTCACCGCGCTGCCATGGCTCGGCGTCACCTTCGCAATGCTGCCGTCCTCATGGATCGTCAGCGGATCGACGGCGATCTGGCGCAGCGTCGCATCGTCGCCCGGCCGCGGCCAGGGCAGCGACTGGCGATGGTAGAGGATATAGGGCTGGCTCCCGACGCGGAAGATCGCGTGATGGCCGGGGCTGATCACGTCGCGGGTCTTGTCGGTGGACAGGATCGGGCTGTCCGGCCCCTCGCGGAACGGCCCGAGGGGCGTGTCGCCGATGGCGTAGCGGACCTTGTAGGTGTCCTCGGTCGTCTTGCCGTCGCTGTAGGTGAGGACATAGTGCCGCCCCGCCTTCACGAGGAACGGGCCCTCGAAGTAATTGGCGGGGGTGACGTCCTTGGGCTCGCCGTCGAAGCTGACCATGTCCGGCTTGAGCTTGACGACGAAGCAGTGGCCGTTGGTCCAGTTGAGGCCCGAGCCCCAGTAGAGGTAGGCGGTGCCGTCGTCGTCGACGAACGCTTCGGCGTCGATCATGTGATAGGCGGGGGCGAAACCCTTGGCGATCAGCGGCTTGCCGCCATGCGCATCGGCCCAGGGCCCGGCCGGCGACGGGGCGCTGCCCACCCACACCTCCGACCCCACTGACACATACATGTACCAGCGCCCGTTCTTCGCCTTGACGACCGACGGCGCCCAGACCTTGGAGTCCCCCGAGGTCGGGCTGGTCGCCGCCGCCTTGGTCGGCCAAGCCGGCGTGGAGAAGGTCCAGTCGCGGCCGTTGGCGGAGGTCCACATCCCCAGCGTGTCGGCGCCCCAGGGATCGATGGTGGCATAGATGTACCACTTCCCGCCATCGCGCACGATCGAGGGATCGGCGAAATAGCCGGGGAGCAGCGGGTTGCCGTCGCCGGCCGCGTCCCAGCGCGGCGCGGGCGCGTCGGCGGCGGCGAGCAAGCCCGCCGCCACCATCAGAAGGACCGCCTTGCTCACTTGATGTCGAGCATCACGATCGCCTTGGCCGGCACCTGCACCGTCAGGGTGCCGCCCGAAAGCGTCGCGCCAGTGAACGCCGCCGGCTTCACGACGTCGGGCGCCTTGAAGTCGTTATGCGCGTCCATCGCCGCGCCGGTGAGGATACGCCCCGTCACCTGCGTGCCGGTCACGCCGTCGAGCTTCACGCTGACGCTCGCCGGCTGGTTGGGATCGACATTGACCAGGCCGACATGGACCACGCCGTCGGTACCCCGCACCGCGCTGGCGCTCACCGCGCGCATCGTCCACTGGTCCTTGTTGTACCAGCGGGACTGGACGTCGACCGGCAGCACCGTGCCGTCCATATAGTCCTTGTACAGGTCGAACGCCCAATAGGTCGGCGTCTTCACCATCCTGGCGCCGTCGGTCAGCAGCATCGCCTGCAGCACATTGACCATCTGCGCGATATTGGCGCCGCGCACGCGGTCGGCATGCGCCGCGAAGATGTTGAAGTTGAGCGCGGCGACCATCGCGTCGCGCAGGCTGTTCTGCTGATACAGGAAGCCCGGGTTGGTGCCCGGCTCGACATCGTACCAGGTGCCCCATTCATCGACGAGCAGCGCGACCCGCTTCTTGGGATCGTACTTGTCCATGATCTTGCCGTGCTCGGTGAGCAGCTCTTCCATCTTGAGCGTCTTGGAGAGCGTGCGCGCCCAGCTTTCCTCGTCGAAGCCGGTCGCCGCGCCCTTCTTCTCCCAGGGCCCGGGCACCGTGTAATAATGCACGCCGATGCCGTCGATCTTGTCGCCGGCCTTGCGCATCATCACGTCGGTCCAGTTGTAATCGGCCGAATTGGCGCCGCTGGCGATCTTCATCAGCTTCTGCCCCTCGGGCACCTTGAGGAAGGTGGCGTAGCGACGGGTCACGTCGGCGGCGTACTCCGGCAGCATGTCGCCGCCACAGCCCCACAGCTCGTTGCCGATGCCGAACATGGGCAGCTTCCACGGCTTGTCGCGGCCATTGGCACGGCGCTGGTTGGCGATGGTGGACTGGGTGGGTGAGGTCATATACTCGACCCACTCGGCCATCTCGCTCGGATTGGCGGTGCCGACATTGCCCGAGACATAGGCCTCGGCGCCCACCACCTCGGTGAAGTCCATGAACTCGTTGGTGCCGACGGCATTGTCCTCGGTCACGCCGCCCCAGTTGGTGTTGACCTTCACCAGGCGCTTGGACTTCGGCCCGATGCCTTCCCGCCAGTGATATTCATCGGCGAAGCAGCCGCCGGGCCAGCGGATCACCGGCACCTTGATCGCCTTGAGCGCGTCGATCACGTCGCGGCGGAAGCCCTTCACGTTCGGGATCTTGCTGTCCGCGCCGACGTAGAGGCCGCCATAGATGCCGGTGCCGAGATGCTCGGCGAACTGGCCGAACAGGCGGCGGTCATATTTCGCGCCGGGCTTGTCGCCATGCACCGTCACGGCATCGCCGCCGGTCTGCGCCATGGCCGGCATCGCCGCGACAAGCGCGATCGCGCTGATAAGGGTCCGCATCATTCTCTCTCCGTTGCACGCGCGGGGCGCGCTTTTGCTGGTGTAGTGCCTTCGCCCCGGAAGGGCGTAAGGCGGAAACGCAGGCTCGTCGGCACCAACTGGGTGCGGTACTTCGGAAGCGGCTTGCCGAACTCGCTCCACTGGGTGTCGCCGCCGACGCCCCATTGCGCAGCGTCGATCAGCAGCGTGCCCTGGGCCTTGGGCACCACATCGGTGCTCTTCCAGGTGCCAGGTTCGTGCCGGTCGAGATCGGCATAGGGGAAGGCGAGCGCGTTCATCATCAGCGGCGTATCGCCCGCCACGCGCAGGCCCGCGCCGCCGCCGATCAGTTCCATCCAGCGGACATCGACCTTGTTGCCGGTCTCCTGCGGGCGGATGTAATCATGGTTCTGCTCGGCGATCGCGCCGCGCCACAGCCCGATCGGCGCCGAGGTCTTGCGGTCGACATAGCTTTCGTGCGGCCCGCGGCCATACCATTCGACGGTCTTGAGGCTGCCCGGCGTGGTGAACGCCAGACCGATGCGGAACGGCGGCGGCAGCTGGCCCGAGACCGGCTCGAACTTGCCGTCGACCGCCACCGATCCGTCGCTCGCCATCCGGTACACGCTGGTGAACCGCACCGCACCCGCGCCCATGGTGTAGACGACACGCACCTCGGCACCGTCCGCGCCCAGATCCTGCACCTGCACCGAGGAGACGGTGCGCGTCTCGCTCATCCCCTTCCAGGCGGCGAGTTGCTTGTCGGTGCTGATGCCGATGTCGTTATCGGTCACCGCGCGCCAGAAATGCGGGGCGCCGCCGCTGAGCAGCGTCTGGCCCTTGGCGGCATAGCGATCGACCAGGCCGGTCGCGCGGTTGACCACCAGCGTGGCGCCGCCGGCCGAGAGGGTGATCGCCCCCTGCCCGTCCTGCGTCGTCACCTTGCCCTTGGGCGCCGCGACCTCGCCCATGCGATAGGCCGGATCGAGCGCGAACTGCTCCCAGCCGATGACCGTGCCGCCGGGCACCAGCGGCACCGCATCGGCCTTGGCGCGGGCGCGGATCGTGACGAAATACTCGGCACCCGGCTTGCGCGCGATGCCCGCCAGCGGCAGCGCGATCGTGCCCGCGCCGTGCGCCGCCACGTCCGGCGCCGCCAGCGTGCCATTGGCCACCGCGACGCCATTCTCCTGCACTTCCCAGTCGAAGGTGAAGCCGGACAGGTCGCGGAAGTCGTGGCGGTTGCGCACCGTCACCGTGCCGCCCGCGGCATCGAAGCCGTCGAACTGGACCGGCGCATAGACCTTGCGGAGCTCGTAGAGCTGCGGGTTGGGCGTGCGATCCGCCTGGAGCAGTCCGTCGCCGAACTCGATGTCGCCGCCCGGGTTCGGGCCGTACTCGCCGCCATCGCCCCAATAACGCCGCCCGTCCTTGGTATAGCGATACATCGACTGGTCGACCCAGTCCCAAGCGAAACCGCCCTGCAGCTTGTCCGGATGGGCGTAGATGGTGTCCCAATATTCCTTCAGGTTGCCGCCCGAATTGCCCATCATATGGGCATATTCGCACTGGATCACCGGCTGCTTGAAGTTCCAGTTGGTGGCGTAATCCTCCAGCTTCACCGCCGGATCGTACATCGGCGCGTAGATGTCGGCATAATAGTTCGGCCGGTGGTCCTGGATCCCGTCCCAGGTACCCCAGCCGAGATAGGAGACCAGCCGGCCCGGATCGACCGCCTTGGCCGCCGCGGCCGCCGCCTCGAAGTTCGGCCCGATGCCCGCCTCGTTGCCCAGCGACCAGAAGATCACCGAGGGATGATTCTTGTCGCGCTGGACCATGTTGACGACGCGGCTGACATGCGCGTCCTTCCACGCGGGATCGAAGCCGACCTGGAACTGCGAGCGGAGTTCGCCATGCTTGTTGGCATAATCCATATACGCATGGCTCTCGATATTCGCTTCGTCCATCACATAGAGGCCGTAGCGATCGGCGAGCTCGTACAGATACGGGTCGTTCGGATAGTGCGAGGTGCGGATCGCGTTGATGTTCGCACGCTTCATCAGCTGGATGTCGTGCTCCATCGACGCATGGCTGACGACGTGGAAGGTCTCCGGATCATGCTCGTGGCGGTTGACGCCGCGGATCGTGATCGGCTTGCCGTTGACGCTGACCAGCCCGTTCCTGATCTCGACGGTGCGGAAGCCGATCCGCTGCGGCGTTGCCTGCACCACCTTGCCCTCGGCATCGACCAGCTCGACGAGCAGCGTGTAGAGATTGGGCGTCTCGGCGGTCCAGGGGCGGACGCCCGGCACGTCGGCAGCGAGCGTCAGCTTCTGCGCAGACCCTGCAGGAAGCTGCGCCTCCCGCACCAGCACCTGCTTGTCGCCATCGAGCAGCGTCATCCGCGCGGTAAGCGGCTCGGTGCGATCGGTCAGCGTCAGCTCGGTCGAGAGCTTGCCGTCCTTGTACGCGGCGTCGAGCCCCGCATGGACGAACAGGTCGGCCATCCGCGCCTTGGGTGCCGCCGCGAGATAGACCGAGCGCTCGATGCCCGAGACGCGCCAGAAATCCTGGTCCTCGAGATAGCTGCCGTCCGACCAGCGATGGATCTGGATCGCGATGGTGTTGCGCCCGGCATGGACCAGCCTGGTCACGTCGAACTCGGAAGGCAGCTTGGAATCCTGCGAGTAGCCCGCCTCGACGCCGTTCACCCACACCTGATAGGCCGAACCCGCCGCGCCGATATGCAGGATCACGTCCTGCCCGGACCAGTTCGCCGGCAGCTGCACGTCGCGCCGGTACGAGCCGACCGGGTTGGTCGCGTGCGGGATCAGCGGGCGGTTGGCCGGGAACGGATAGGTGATGTTGTTGTAGCGTGCCTGGTCATAGCCCTCGGTCTGCCAGTCGGCGGGAACCTTGATGCGCTTCCACTTGGCGACGTCATAGTCCGGCTTCTCGAAGCCGCTCGGCACCGCGTCCGAGGAGGGCGAGAAGTGGAACGACCATTGGCCGTCGAGCAGCAGGTAGCGGCTCGACCTGGCGGGATCACCCGCGAGCGCGGCGGCGCGGCTCTCATACGGGAAATGCGTGGCGCTGGCCGGCATCTTGCCGCGCGCGAACACCGCCGGGTTTTCCCAGTCGGGGCGGCGCGGATCGACCTGTACCGGCTGGACCTGCGGCGCGTCGCCGATCTTCGGCCCGTCCTGCGCCATCCCCATGCCGGAGGCGAGCGCAACCGTCCCCACCGCCGCCAGCAACCCGTACTTGTTCACGCTGATTCCTCCCGCCCCATTGGGGCATACTGCAAAGGCTGATTGTTTCGGTCAAATTTCTCGGAGTAATTTCCGTGTAATTTATCGTTGCAGCGCCCCGCTCTCCTGCAGGAACGCCTCGTGCGTGGGCATCCGCGCCGCTGCCAGCGCGGTCACCTCGGCGATCCGCGCCAGCCGCGCGGCGGCTTCGTCGCGCGGCATGCCGTCGGCGATCGGGTCATAGCCGCTGGGGTCGATCCCCTGCCCATGCAGCACCGCCAGCCAACTGGTCTTGGAGAACAGCTCGTCCGCCTCGCGGTAGAGCCGGCCGCTGGCGCGGTAGATGGCGATGCGCTCCGCCAGCGTATCGGGCAGTTCCATGCTGCGCAGGTGCCGCCAATAGTCGGTGTCGTCACGCGCGGTGGCGTGGAAGTGGAGGATCAGGAAGTCGCGGATCGTCTCGAACTCGGTGGCCATCAGCCGGTTGTAGCGGCGGATGTCGGCGGGCGTGCCGCCGCCGACCGGCAGCATTTCCAGCAGCCGCGCGATGCCCGCCTGGACGAGATGGATGCTCGTCGACTCCAGTGGTTCGAGAAAGCCGCTGGCGAGCCCCAGCGCGACGCAGTTCTTCTCCCAGAAGCGTGCGCGGCGCCCCGCCTGGAAGCGGAGCAGGCGCGGCTCGGCGAGCGGCGTGCCTTCGAGGCTGCCGAGCAGCACCGCCTCGGCCTCGGCATCCGAGCAATGCGCGCTCGCATAGACCAGCCCGTTGCCGACCCGGTGCTGGAGGGGGATGCGCCATTGCCACCCTGCCCCGCGCGCGGTCGAGCGGGTGAAGGGCGAGCGCCCCTCGGGGCCGAGCGCGCACGGCACCGCGACGGCGCGGTCGTTGGGCAGCCACTGCGCCCAATCCTCGAACGCTACGCCCAGCGCCTCGCCGAGCAGCAACGAACGGAAGCCGGAACAGTCGATGTAGAAGTCGGCGGCGATGCGGGTGCCGTCCTCCAGCACCACGCCCGCGATGGCGCCGTCCTCGCCCCGCTCGACGGTGACGATCCGGCCTTCCTGCCGCCGCACGCCCCATTGCTCGGCCTTCTCGCGAAGGAAACCGGCATAGAGCGCCGCATCGAAATGATAGGCATAGCCGAGATGGGTCAGCGGGTTTTTGCCGCTGGTCGCCGGGCGCTGGAAGCGGCCCAGCCGCGCCGCCTCGGCGCAGATCGAATAGGCCTCGAGCGGCGCCGCCACGCCCGCCAGCCGCGCGCGCTGCCACAGCGCCTCGAACGGGATCCCGCCGAAATCGATTCCGTGAATGCCGAAGGGGTGGAAATAGCGCGTACCCTTCGCGCGCCAGTCGACGAACTCGATGCCGAGCTTGGCCGTGCCCTTGGTCGCGCGGAGGAACTCGCCCTCGTCGATGCCGAGCAGCGCGTTGAACGCCTGGATCGGCGGGATCGTCGCCTCGCCCACGCCGACCGTGCCGATCGCCTCGGACTCGACCAGGGTGATGGCGATCGCGCGCGTATCGAGCACCCGCCCCAGCGCGGCTGCCGCCATCCAGCCCGCGGTGCCGCCGCCGATGATCGCGACATGCGAAAGCGGCGCGCTCATGCCGCACGCCGCTTCGGGAAACCAAAAGGATGGAAAGCCGTCACGCTACGCCGCCCCTCCAATAAGACATGGCCGGAGCAGTCGCTTGCCCCGGCCGACAGGGTCAATAGGTCGCCCGCAGCGACAGGCCGAAGCGCCGGTCGTTGAGCTCGTAGCGCAGCGGTGCGGCCGGCGTGCCGATGTAGATCCGGTTCATCCGGTTGTTGAGGTTCACCACGTCCGCCGAGATCGCCACCTGCTGGGTCAGGTTCACGCTGATCGAGGCATCGAGCGAGGCATAGGGCGCGGCATATTGCGGGATGCCATTGGCGCCGCTGCCCTGGGTCTGGTCGAGATAGCTCGACCGCCAGGTCCACGCCACGCGCGCGGTGACCGGGCCCTTCTCGTACAGGCCGACGATGTTGTAGCTGTGCTTCGACAGCTTCTCGAGCGGCAGCTGCCGCGGGCTGTTCGGATCGGTCGAGGCGAACGGGTTGCTTACGCTGGAGTCGACATAGGTGTAGTTGGCCTGCAGGCCGAGCCCGCTGAGCGGCCCGGGCAGGAAGTCGAAGAACTGGTTGTAGCCGATCTCGGCACCCTTCACCGTGCCGTTGCCCGAATTCACCTGGGTGCTGATGTCGTAGGTGACGCCGTTGTACACGCCGGTGACGATGCCGCCCGCCAGGAAGCCGTTGACCTTCTTGTAGAACAGGCCGCCAGTCAGCGAGCTGGTGGGCCCGAAGTACCACTCGGCCGTCACATCGAAATTGTCCGAGCGGATCGGGTTGAGCAGCGGGTTGCCCGAGCTGGCGCTGGGATGGCCGGTGACCGGGTTGATCTGGTTCGGGTTGTTGAGCGTCAGATTGGTCGAAAGCTGGTCGAAGTTCGGCCGCGCCAGCCCCTTCGAATAGGCGAAGCGCATCTGGAACGTGTCGGTAAGCTTCGCCCGAAGGTTAAAGCTCGGCAGCGCCTTGGTATAATCCTTGCTCACGCTGATCGGCGATGAGGTGCCGTCATTGTTGAACTGGGTACCGACCGAGGTCGTCTTGGTCTTCACCACGCGGACGCCGACGCCGCCGTCAAACGCGATGCCGCCCAGCTCGAAGCCGTAATCGGCGATCGCCCAGCCGGTATAGGTCTTCTCGGTCTGGCTGTTGAGGTCGCCGGGCTTGAAGCTGTCCTGCGTCGTCGCGCCGAGCAGCGCGTAGAGCGCCTTGGTCTGCGCCCACACACCATCACCTGCCGGGAACGCCGGATAGAGCAGGCCGCCCTTGACCGTGTTGCCGTCGAACCAGTTCTTGGACGGCCCCGGCATCGCCAACTGCGGGTTCTTGCTGAGCGGCACCAGCGGGGTGCCCGCCGGCGCGTTGCAGCCCGGATCGGCGCCCAGCGCAGTGATGCACACGCCGTGCCACGTGCCGCGCAGGTCGATGCTGTTGTCGGCATAGCGCACGCCGGCGCGCAGCTTCTTCAGGAAGTCGCCCTCGACCTCATATTCGATGTCCGAGGCCAGGGCATAGGTGTCCGCGTCGTTCCGCTGCAGCGCATCCGCGACATAGGGCGTGGTGTAGTTGGCCGGATTGTTGAGCACCCCCTGCTCGCGCACGTCCCAGCGCGGATATTTGCCGCGCAGGTCGAAATCGACGCTCAGCTTGTGGGGTGCGCTCAGCGCGTCCTGGCCGGAGCGATCGTACAGCGACAGCACATGGCCGTTGCGATCGGCATTGTAATAGGACGTCAGATACTGGGCGTCGAAATTCACCTTCAGCCGATCGGTCGGCTTCCAGGCAGCGTTCAGCGTGAAGTTCTTGCTCGCGCTCCACAGCTGCTGGTCGTAGCGGCCGGTCTCGAAGGTCTGCGGGTACAGCGTCCCGCTGGTCGCATAGCCTTCGTTGTTGAAGGTGAACGCCGCGCCGGGCGCCGGCGCCGTACCGTACTTGATGACCTTGCCGGTTTCATCGCGAACGTTCGAGCGATTGTTGTAGTCGTAATAATAGGCGCCGGTACGATTGAACCAGTATTTGGTGACCTGGGCCTGCGCGGTGACCAGCAGCGCGTCGCTCGGCTTCCACTGGACCGCGCCCGCGACGCCGAGGCGCTTGCGGTCGCCCTTGTCGTCGTAGATCTCGAAGCCGTACGGCACCTGGGCATTGGCCGGCGCACCCGCGATCGAGCCCGGCGCCACCGTGTCGAACGGCCCCGCGAGCAGGCCGTCCTGGCGATACTGGCTCTTGGAATAGACCGCGTTGATCAGCACGCCGATCTCGCCCTCGCCCGCCTGGAAGCGGTTGCTGTACAGGCCCGACACGGCATAGCCCGGCTTGTCGATGCGGTCGTAATAATTGCCGCGGATCGTGGCGCTGATCACCTGGCCGGGGGAATCGAACGGCTTGCGGGTGCGCAGGTTCACCGCACCGCCCACGCCGCCCTCGATGATGTTGGCCGGCGCGTTCTTGTAGACATCGATGCCCGAGAGCAGTTCCGGCGGCACGCCTTCCAGGTCGAACGCACGCCCGCCCGAAGCCGAATAGACCGCGCGGCCGTCGAGGAAATTCTGCACCTGGGTGAGGCCGCGCACGGTGATCGCCGGCTGGGTGCGATGGTCGAAATCGGTGGCGCCTTCGCCGTAGCGGCGCTGGATCTGCACGCCGGTGATCCGCTGCAGCGCTTCGGTGGTATTGGCGTCGGGCAGCTTGCCGATGTCCTGCGCCTGGACCGAGTCGACGATCTGATCGGCGTTACGCTTCAGCGCCGCGGCAGAGCGCAAGCTCTCGCGCACGCCGGTGACGACGATATCGTCCCCGCTGCTGCCCGCCGGTGCGCCGTCCTGCTGGGCGAAGGCGGGCGCGACCCCGCCGGCAATCGCCAGCGCGAGCGCCGAGACGCCGAGCAACGAAGTATGATGGTGCATTCTCATGACAAACCTCCCCAAATCCGCTGGCCCGGAAATGCCGCATCTCCGTGCGGTGCCGACCAGTTGTCCGACAACATATCCTGTCGTATTTGTAAGACAAGTGCTTTTCGTGGCGCGTGATTGGGGCTGGCGCAGCGCCTGAACTCGCTCCAAAATCGCCTCACCACATGGGGGCAAAGCATTGACCGAACAGCGAAAGCGCAACCCAGCGCACCAATCGATTGCACGCGAGATCGGGGTCGCGATTGCGACGGGCCGATATCTGCCGGGCACAATTCTGCCGGGCGAACTCGATCTTGCCGAATCGCGCGGCGTGTCGCGCAGCGTGGTCCGCGAAGCATTGCGGATGCTAGCCGCCAAGGGGCTGATCGAGAGCCGTCCCAAGGCCGGCACGCGGGTGCGGGCACGCGCCGACTGGAACCTGCTCGACCCAGACCTGCTCGCCTGGATGTTCGAAGGCGAGCCGCCCATGGCGTTCGTCGAAAGTCTGTTTCAACTCCGTATGATCGTAGAGCCAGCTGCTGCCGAACTGGCGGCACGTCTGCGCTCGAGCCGGCATGTCGGCCGCATGGGCCATGCGCTGGAGGTGATGGAGGAAGCCGGGCTGTCGAGCCCCGAGGGCCAGGCGGCGGACCAGCAATTCCACAACATCATCCTGGAGGCGACGGCCAATGATCTGCTGATCAGCCTGTCGGGCAGTATCGGCGCGGCGGTGCGCGCGACCACCTTGTTCAAGCACCGCAAGGCCAAACAGCTGCGCGATTCGATCCCGCTGCATCGCGACCTGTTCGCGGCAATCACCGACGGCGATCCGGCGGCCGCCCGCGCCGCCACGATCACGCTGATTCTCCAGGCACAGGAAGACACGGAGTCGTCGCTCAAGGCATGAGCGGCCGGCGTTGACGTCATCCTCAGCTCATTTATAGTCAGACAAAACAATAGGGAGACGCCGATGCCTGACACGATCGCACAAGAGGGAGGGATCGGCCGGCGTAGCGTGCTGAAGGGCGCCGCGCTCGTCGGCGGCCTCGCGGCAGCCCCTCGCGCCGGCGCCGCGGCAAAGGCGCCGCTTCTCGCCCCTACCCCGCCGATGGGCTGGAACAGCTGGAACAGCTTCGCCACGACGATCACCGAGGCGCAGGCGCTGGAAACCGCCGCGATCCAGGCGCGCGAGCTGCTGCCCTTCGGCTATGACGTCTTCACCATCGACATCCAATGGTACGAGCCCGAGGCGAGCAGCTACACCTACAACGCCAAGCCGGTGCCGACGCTGGACGGACATGGCCGCCTGCTCCCCGCGCCCAACCGCTTTCCTTCGGCCGCGAACGGCAAGGGCTTCGCGCCGATCGCGGCGAAGGTCCATGCGCTCGGCATGAAGTTCGGCGTGCACCTGATGCGTGGCATTCCCCGGCTGGCGGTGGAGCGCAACCTGCCGGTCCTCGGCACCAACGGCATCCGCGCCGCCGACATCGCCGACACGGCGAGCATCTGCCCGTGGAACCCCGACATGTACGGCGTCGACATGCGCAAGCCCGGCGCCCAGGCATATTATGACAGCGTCTTCGCGCTGCTCGCTTCCTGGGGCGTCGACTTCGTCAAGATGGACGACATGAGCCGCCCCTATGACGCCCACGCCCCGGAGATCGAGGCCGCGGCAAAGGCGATCCGAGCCACTAGCCGCCCGATCCTGCTGAGCCTCTCGCCAGGCGAAACCCCGGTGCCGCGCGCCGACCATGTCGCGGCCCACGCGCAGATGTGGCGCATCTCGGACGATTTCTGGGACGACTGGAAGATGCTGGAGGCGCAGTTCACCCGGCTGGAGAATTGGAGCCCGCACGCCCGCCCCGGTGCCTGGCCCGATGCCGACATGCTGCCGCTCGGCCGCCTCGCGCTCGGCCAGCGCGACACCAAGTTCACCCCCGACGAGCAGCGCACGCTGATGACGCTCTGGTCGATCGCCCGCTCGCCGCTGATCATGGGCGGCGACCTGCGCCACCTCGATGCGCCCACCCGCGCGCTGCTCACCAACCACGAGGTGATCGCGGTCAACCAGGCGAGCAGCGAGAACCGCCCCTGGTTCGTCGCCGACGATCGCCGGATCTGGACCGCGCGCGCGGCCAAGGGCGGCCACTATGTCGCGCTGTTCAATACCGGCGACAAGCCGGGCGAGACAGCGTTCGACCTGCGGCTGCTCGGCCTGTCGGGCAGTGTGCAGGTCCGGAACCTGTGGGCGGGCAAGGACGAAGGCCCCAGCCCGCTCCGCCTCGCCCGCCCGCTGCCGCCGCACGGCGCCGCCCTTTACCGAGTGATCCCCGCATGATCCGCACTTTTGCCTTGTCGCTGCTGCTCGCAGCCTCCCCCGCCGCGCTAGCCCAGACCAGCGCGCCGCCCTCCGCAACCGAGCCGGCGGTGACGCTGACGCTGCGGCCCGATCTCCAGCGGCCCGGGCAACCCTTCGAGGGCTGGGGCACCGCGCTCGCCTGGTTCGCGCACGTCACCGGCGGCTATCCCGATCCCGTGCGCGAGAAGCTCGCCGACCTGTTCTACGGGCCCGGGGGGCTCGGCTGGACGATCGCGCGCTACAATATCGGCGGCGGCGACGCGCCCGAGACCAAGCCCTATCTCCGCCCCGGCGCCGACGTGCCCGGCTTCTGGCGTCGCCCGGCAGGCGCGACCGGCACCGACTGGTGGAACCCGGCCGATCCGGCGATGTGGGACTGGTCCGCCGATGCCAACCAGCGCTGGTGGCTCGATGCGATCAAGCGCAGGGTGAAGGCGCCGATCTTCGAGGCCTTCTCCAACTCGCCGCCCTGGTTCATGACCGTCAGCGGCAAGGTCTCGGGCGCCGAGAAGGGCACCGACGACAATCTCCGCCCCGACCAGGAGGCGCGCTTCGCCGAGTATCTGGCGATCGTGGTGGACAAGCTGCAACAGGCGCACGGCATCACCTTTCGCACGTTGTCGCCGGTCAACGAGCCGAACACCGATTACTGGTTCGCCAAGAACACGCAGGAAGGTGCCCATTGGAGCCCCGCGCGGCAGGCGCTCATGATCGACGCGTCCGACCGCGCGCTCAAGGCGCACGGCCTCAAGACGGTGATCGCCGCGCCCGACGAGACCAACGCGCACCTCTTCGTGCGCGATTGGGAAGGCTATCCGGCGGCGACGCGCGCGCGGATCGGCCAGCTCAACGTCCATAGCTATGGCACGGTGCACCAGACCGCGGTCCGCGACATCGCCCGCGCGCACGGCATTCGCCTGTGGATGAGCGAGAACGACACCCCGCTCGACAAGGATCCGGAAAGCTTCGACGGCATGGCGAGCCCGCTCGCCTTTGCCGAGCATGTCGTCCACGATCTCAAGCGCCTTGAGCCCGTCGCCTGGGTGTTCTGGCAGGCGGTGGAGCGCCAGAGCAGCGACAAGGGCGACGGCAGCGCCGGTGGCAGCAACTGGGGCATCGTCAAGATGGCCTACACGCCTGCCACCGCCGCCGAGCATCCGATCCACGTGACCCGCAAATATTGGGCGATGGCGCAGTTCAGCCGCTACATCCGGCCGGGCTATCGGCTGGTGCCGGTGGACGATGAAGACACGGTCGGCGCGGTCTCGCCGGACGGCAAACGGCTGGTGCTGGTGCACGTCAATGGCGGCGTGGTGCCGCGGCGGGTGACGATCGGCGTGCCGGGCGCGCGCGTGGTGGAGCGGATCGTCACCGATGCCACGCGCGATGCGGCGGCGATGTCGGCGGAGGCGCTGGCGGAACCCAAGGCGGTCACCACGCTGCTCGTCGCGCTGCGCTGAAACCCACTACTGCGGCCGACGCCTGCGCCCCCCTTCCGCCTGCGGGAGGGGGATCAGAAAGAAAACGGGGCCGGAACGTTCGTTCCGGCCCCTTCTCAAATCACTCAGCGTCGGCCTTCTTCTTGGCCGCTGCCTTTTTCGGCTTCGGCGCGGCGTCTTCGCCCTCGCCTTCGGCCTTCGCCGCCTTCTTGGCCGCCGGCTTCTTCACCGGCTCGGCATCGCCCTCGGCGGCCGGCTCGGCGTCTTCGGGCTTGGCCTTCTTCGCAGCCGGCTTCTTGGCGGGCTTCTCTTCACCGGCCTCGTCCGAAGCGTCGGCCTTCTTGGCGGCCTTCTTCTTCGGCTTGTGGTTGTCGTGATCGTGGACGTGGGTGCCCGAGGAGAAGCCGTCGTCGCTCTCGATCGCGGCTTCCAGCTCTTCCTTGGTCACTTCGCGATCGGTGATCTCGGCCTTGTCGAACAGGAAGTCGACGACCTTGTCCTCGAACAGCGGCGCGCGCAGCTGGGCAGCCGCCATCGGCTCCTGCTGGACATACTGGATGAAGCGCTGGCGATCCTGCGGGCCGTACTGCTGCGCGGCCTGCGCGATCAGGCGGTTCATTTCCTGCGCGGTCACTTCGACACCGTTGGCGGTGCCGATCTCGCTGAGCAGCAGGCCCAGGCGCACGCGGCGCTCGGCGATCGCACGATATTCGTCACGCTCGCTCTCGAGCTCGGCAAGCGCTGCGGCCGGATCTTCCTCATGCTCGGTCTCGTGGACCAGCTGGTGCCAGATCTGGTCGAACTCGGCCTCCACCATCGACGGCGGCACCGGGAAGTCGTGGCCGGCGGCGAGCTGGTCGAGCAGCTTGCGCTTCATGTGGGTGCGCGTCAGGCCATTGAGCTGCTGCTCGATCTGGCCCTTCAGCAGGCCGGTCAGCTGCTCCAGGTCCTGGAGACCGAACGCCTTCGCCATGTCGTCGTCGATCTTGGTCTCGCCGGCGGTCTGCACTGCGGTGATCTTGACGTCGAAGGTCGCGGCCTTTCCGGCCAGGTCCTTGGCGCCGTAATCGTCCGGGAAGGTGACGTTGAGCTGCTTCTCGTCGCCGACCTTCACGCCTTCGAGCTGCTCCTCGAAGCCCGGGATCAGGCGGCCCGAGCCGAGCTCGACGGCCATGCCCTCGCCGGTGCCGCCCTCGAAGGCGACGCCGTCGACCTTGCCGACGAAGTCCATCACGACCTGGTCACCCGTGGTCGCGGCATGGCCCTCGGCCGCGTCGTCCCAGCGCTTCTGCTGGTCGGCGAGCTGCTTCAGCTGCTCCTGCACTTCCGAATCCTGCACCGGCACGGTCAGGCGCTCGAGCTTCAGGCCATCGATCGACGGGGTCGGAACGTCCGGGAGCACTTCCAGCTCGACCTTCACTTCCGCGTCGCCGCCGACGGCATATTCGCCCTCGAGGCTCACCGACGGCTGCATCGCCGGGCGCAGCTTGTGATCGGCGATCAGCTGCTGGATGCCTTCCTGGATCGAGCTGTTGAGCGCGTCCTGGGTCAGCGCCTCGCCGTGCATCTTGCGGACCAGGTTGATCGGCACCTTGCCGGGGCGGAACCCGGGCATGCGAATCTGCGGAGCGACCCGCTTGACCTCGGCATCGACCTTCGAGTCGATGTCCTGGGCGGTGATCTTCAGCGTGAAGGCGCGCTTCAGGCCCTCGTTCAACGTCTCGACAGTCTGCATTCTCACGCTTTCTCAAAGAATCGGAATTGCGGTGTACCACACAACAGCCGCGAGGGACTGGTGCGGGCGAAGGGAGTCGAACCCCCACATCTTTCGATACTGGAACCTAAATCCAGCGCGTCTACCAGTTCCGCCACGCCCGCAGGGGACACCGCCGGTCGGCGGGCTCTATAGCAGTCATGGGGTTCGGGGCAAGCACGAAGCAACGATTGGGTGTCGCAAGGCGTTGGGGCTGCAACAATCAGGAGATGTCCCATGCCGGTAGAGCCCCCCATCCAGCCCACCACGCCGCCGCCCGAAGCGCCCGCGCCCAATCCCGGCCAGCCCGGTGGCCCGCCGCCGGAGATCGATCCGCCGGGCCCCGACATCGACGTGCCGGCACCCGAGACCACGCCGAGCATCGATCCCGGCATCACCCCCGGCCAGCCGGTCGCCTGAACCAGGAGAGCATTTCATGCCGAACGTCATCAACGATCGCGACGATCCCCGCCCCGACATCCAGCAGGCGGTCGAAGCCCGCTCCGACGCCGCAGATGCCGCGGCCGAGCAAGGCACGCCGCTAACTAAGGCAGTGCCGCTGGGCGCTGGCGGCGAAAACGGCGCCGACGGGGTCGTGAAGAACCAGGACCTAAACCAGCAATAAGTCCCTCCCCTAACCTGCGATGGCAGCGGCCCCACCCCAACATGGTAGAGCCGCTGTCATCTGTTGGAGATTACCATCGCGATGATCGAACGCCATCTGCTCAAGCTCCGGCTCCGCGACAAGATCGACGCGGCAGAAGAGGCTGCGCTGCGGGGTACGATCGTCGACACCGTCGTACACGCTGCGGGCCGCACCATCGTGCGCGCCGGGGAGGAACTGAACTATTCCACGCTGCTGCTCGACGGGCTGGTCGGCCGTTACAAGGATCTGAAGAACGGCCAGCGACAGATCACGCATGTGCATGTCGCTGGAGACTTTGCCGACCTCCACGGCTTCACGCTCAAGCGACTTGATCACTCCCTGCTCGCGCTGACGCCGTGTACCATTGCACGCGCATCCCACACGCGACTGCGCGAGATCACCGAGACGCTGCCGCATCTGACGCGGATGATGTGGTATTCCACCAATGTCGACGCGGCGATCCACCGCGAATGGGAGGTTTCGCTCGGCCGCCGCTCGGCGATCCAGCGGGCCGCCCATCTGTTCTGCGAACTCCACGTTCGGCTGGGAGTCGTCGGGCTCGCGGACGAGAATGGATACGGGCTTGCGATCAGCCAGGCCGAACTGGCCGAATGTCTGGGCCTGACACCCGTGCATGTGAACCGCGTGCTCCGCGAACTTCGCGAGCGCAGCCTCGTCGAATTCCGTAACGGACGTGTCTCGTTCCAGGACCTGCCGGCGCTTCGACGACTCGCCGAATTCGATCCAGGCTATCTCTACCTGACGCCGCAGCCGCTCTGAAGCGGATCAGCCGGCGATCCGGCGTGCCGTGACGATCTTCACCGGCGCCTCGGGCACTTCGCCCTTGAAGCTTCCCATGATCGTCTTGGTCGGCGACGTGGGCGCGTCGAAGATCTTGAGCAGCACATCGCGGCCTTCGATCACGCGACCGAAGGCGGCGTAGCCGAGATTGTCGCCCGGCTTGCTCGGATCCGCATCGAAGGAGGGCTGGTCGCCGACCATGATGGTAAATTCCCCGCGCGCGCTGCCCGGCGCCAGGCGCGGCAGGGAAAGCGTGCCGTCGAGATGCTTGATGCCTGTTTCGGTCGTCGGCTCATGCTTGATCGGCGGGTACATCTTCGCCGCTGCGTTCTGGATGCCGAACTGGACGAAGCCGAAATTCTCCGCCGGCTTGACGGTGCGGTAGAACACCACGCCGTCGAGCCGCTTGGCGTCGACATAGCGCAGGAAGTTGCGCGCGGAGACCGGCGCCTTGTCGAGATACACCTCGACCACCATAGGCCCGGCGCTGGTCTCGAGCGCAACCTTGGGGTTGGCAGGCGGGGACACCAGCGCCGGCGCGGTCTGCGCCGAGGCGGCCAGAGGAACCAGGCACAAGGCCAGGACGACCAGTCTACGCAGCATCCCCGCGCCTCCCTTAGCTCAGCGCCTTCTTGAGCAGCTCGTTGACCACCGCCGGGTTGGCCTTGCCGGCCATCGCCTTCATCGTCTGGCCGACGAAGAAGCCAAACAGCGCTTCCTTGCCGCCGCGATACTGCTCCAGCTGGTTCGGGTTCTTGGCCAGGACCTCGGCGATCACCGCCTCGATCGCGCCGGTGTCGCTGGTCTGCTTCATGCCGCGTTCTTCGACGATCTTGCCCGGCGCCTCGCCGGTCTCGAGCATGATCTCGAACACCTGCTTGCCCAGCGTGTTGGAGATCGTCCCGTCGGCGATCAGCGAGAGCAGCTCGGCGCCCGCCTCGGGGCTGACCGGGCTTTCCTCGATGCCCTTGCCGAGGCGATTGAGCGCCCCGTACAGGTCCGAGAGCAGCCAGTTGGCCGCGGAACGCGCGACTTCCTGCTCGCCCTTCTTCTGGATCCGCGCGCTCTCGGCGAGCAGCGCCTCGAACCAGCGCGCCGTCTCCGCCTCGGCGGTCAGCACCGCGGCATTATACGGGGTCAGGCCCAGCGATTCCTCATAGCGGCGGCGCTTGGCGTCGGGCAGCTCGGGCAGGCTCTGGCGGCACTCTTCCAGGAAGCTGTCGTCGAGTTCGAGCGGCAGCAGGTCGGGATCGGGGAAGTAGCGGTAATCATGCGCGTCTTCCTTCGAGCGCATCGAGCGCGTTTCGGCGCGGTCCGGATCGAACAGGCGGGTTTCCTGGACGATGCGGCCGCCGCTCTCCAGCACCTCGACCTGGCGGCGCGCCTCGACTTCGATCGCCTGCATCACGAAGCGGACCGAGTTGACGTTCTTGGTCTCCGTGCGCGTGCCGAACGGCTCGCCGGGCTTGCGCACCGACACGTTGACGTCGGCACGCATCGAGCCTTGGTCCATATTGCCGTCGCAGCTGCCGACATAGCGCAGGATCGCGCGCAGCTTGGACAGATACGCCCCCGCCTCCGCTGGCGAGCGCATGTCCGGCTTCGAGACGATCTCCATCAGCGCCACGCCAGCGCGGTTGAGATCGACATAGGAGCGATTCGGATGCTGATCGTGGATCAGCTTGCCGGCATCCTGCTCGACATGGATGCGCTCGACGCCGATCGTCTTCACCTCGGCTTCGGGATCCTTGTCGTCGAGGCTGATCGTCACTTCGCCCTCACCCACCAGCGGGTGGAAGAGCTGGCTGATCTGATAGCCCTGCGGCAGATCGGCGTAGAAATAGTTCTTGCGGTCGAAGCGCGACCATTTGTTGATCACCGCGCCGATCGCCATGCCGGTGCGCACCGCCTGGCGGATGCACTCGCGGTTGGGCGTAGGCAGCATGCCGGGCATCGCCGCGTCGATCAGGCTCACCTGGCTGTTCGGATCCGCGCCGAACGCCGTCGCCGCGCCGGAGAACAGCTTGGCGTTCGACGTCACCTGCGCATGGACTTCGAGGCCAATCACGACCTCCCATTCGCCGGTCTCGCCCTGGATTCGGTAGCTCGATGCAGTCTTGGTCGCCATGTGCTCTTCACAAGGTAATGGAAATATGCGTGCCTCCGCCTATCGCGCGTCGCAGCGTTCAGGTCCAGCGGGCAATTGCGCCCCGCTCCCGAGTCGATTAGGCGCCGCCGATCGGGAAGCGTCGGGGACCATGGCGGTGAAGGCAGGATTTCAGGAACGGGTGGCGGGTCTGCGGGTGGCGGTGCTGCTGCCCTGCTACAACGAAGAGGTGGCGATCGCCCGCACCGTCGAGGCGTTCCGCGCCAGCCTGCCCGGCGCCACGGTCTATGTGTACGACAACAACAGCCGCGACCGGACGATGGAAGTCGCGGCAGCGGCCGGCGCAGTGGTGCGCAGCGAGCGGATGCAAGGCAAGGGCAATGTCGTCCGCCGCATGTTCGCCGATATCGAGGCGGACGTGTACGTCCTCTCCGACGGCGACCTCACCTATGATGCCGCTGCCGCGCCGACGTTGATCGAGCGGCTGCTCGACGAACAGCTCGACATGGTGGTGGGCGCACGCAAGTCCGAGGTGGAGCTGGCCTATCGGCGCGGGCACCGGTTCGGCAACCGGATGCTCACCGGCATGCTCGCCCGGCTCTTCGGCCGCAGCTTCAGCGACATTCTGTCGGGGTACCGGGTGTTCTCGCGGCGGTTCGTTAAGAGCTTTCCGGTGCTTTCCGCCGGGTTCGAGATCGAGACCGAGATCAGCATCCACGCGCTGGAGCTTCGCATGCCGGTGGCGGAGATCGTCACCGCCTACGCGGCGCGGCCCGATGGCTCGACCTCGAAGCTGTCCACCTATCGCGACGGCTGGCGGATCCTGCGGACGATCGTGACGCTGTTCCGCATCGAGCGACCGATCCTGTTCTTCGGCAGCATCGCCGGGGTGCTGGCGCTGCTCGCCGTGCTGCTCGCCGTGCCGCTGGGGATCACCTACTGGCACACGGGCCAGGTCCCGCGCCTGCCGACCGCGGTACTGGTGACCGGCCTGTCGATCGTCGCGACCCTGAGCTTCTTTACCGGGCTGATCCTCGACACGGTGGTGCGCGGCCGGCGCGAAGTGCGACGGCTGGCGTATCTGGCCGTGCCGATCGTGCAGGGGTGACCAAATCCTCCCCTGCAAAAAAGGGCGGGGGTATCGCGCAACGACAGAGGGGGTGAAAACGGCGAAGGGGCGCCCCGCCCTACCAGCGGGGACACCCCTCCGTCAGGCCGTCGGCCTGCCACCTCCCCGTTCCGGGGAGGATTGGTAGATTACCACCAGGCGTTGGGCCGAGCGGTGAAGCCCGCGCGCTGCTCGATCGCCAGCCCGGCGTTGAGCACGCCCTGCTCGTCGAACGGCTTGCCGATGATCTGCAGGCCGAGCGGCAGCCCCGCCGCATCCAGCCCGCCCGGCACGCTCATCGCGGGCACGCCTGCCAAGCTGGCCGGCACGGTGAACACGTCGTTGAGGTACATCGCCAGCGGATCGACCTTCTCGCCCAGCCCGAATGCTGCGCTCGGCGCGGTGGGGGTGAGCAGCAGGTCGCACTGGCTCCAGGCATTGTCGAAGTCGCGCGCGATCAGCGTGCGGACCTTCTGCGCCTGGGTATAATAGGCGTCGTAGAAGCCTGCCGAGAGCACATAGGTGCCGATCAGGATGCGGCGCTTCACCTCGTCGCCGAAGCCGGCGGCGCGGGTGGCGGCGTACATCTCCTGCAGGTTCTGGCCCTCGGCCAGCTCGCGCAGGCCGTAGCGCACGCCGTCATAGCGGGCGAGGTTCGACGAGGCCTCGGCCGGCGCGATGATGTAATAGGCCGGCAGCGCATATTTGGTGTGCGGCAGGCTGACCTCGACGATTTCGGCGCCTGCATCCTTCAGCCAGGCGATGCCCTGCTGCCACAGCGCCTCGATCTCGGCCGGGGTGCCGTCCATCCGGTACTCGGCCGGGATGCCGACACGCTTGCCGCGCAGATCGGCGGAGAGGCCAGCCTCCCAGTGCGGCACCGGCATGTCGAGCGAGGTCGAGTCCTTCACGTCGAATCCGGCCATCGCCTCAAGCATAATCGCGCAGTCGCGCACGTCGCGCGCCATCGGGCCCGCCTGGTCGAGCGAGGAGGCGAACGCCACCACGCCCCAGCGCGAGCAGCGGCCATAGGTCGGCTTGATGCCCGAGATGCCGGTGAAGGCGGCGGGCTGGCGGATCGAGCCGCCGGTGTCGGTGCCGGTCGCCGCCGGGCAGAGCCGCGCCGCGATCGCCGCCGAGCTGCCGCCCGAGGAGCCGCCGGGCGCGAGCGGCGTGGTGTCGCCCTCGCCCCGCCGCCACGGCGAGATCACGTTGCCGAAATAGCTGGTCTCGTTCGACGAGCCCATCGCGAACTGGTCGAGGTTGAGCTTGCCGAGCATGCCGGCGCCGGCCTCCCACAGCCGGTGCGAAACGGTCGATTCATACTCCGGCTTGAAGCCTTCGAGGATGTGGCTGGCAGCGGTGGTCTGCACGCCCTTGGTGGCGAACAGGTCCTTCATGCCGATCGGCACGCCGGCCAGCGGCTTGAGCGTCTCGCCCGCGGCGCGCGCCTTGTCGGCGGCATCGGCGGCGGCGAGCGCATGCTCAGGCGTCTTGACGATGAAGGCATTGAGCGCGTCGGCACCGGCCACCGCGGCGTTGAACGCCTCGGCGACCTCACGCGCGGAGAATTCGCCGTCGCGCACGCCGTTGCGGATAGCGGCGACGCCCAGATCGGTCAGCGTGCTCATTCCACCACCTTCGGAACCGTGAAGAAGCCAAATTCGCCCTGCGGCGCGTTCGCCAGCACCGCTTCGCGCTGGTTGCCCTCGGTGATCACGTCGGCGCGCAGGCGCAGTGTGTTCGGGATCACGGCGGTCATCGGCGCGACATCCTTCGTGTCGACCTCGCCGAGCTGCTCGATCCAGCCGAGGATGTTGTTGAGTTCGGGCGCCAGGCGCTCGGCGTCGGCGTCGCTGATCGCGATACGCGCCAGGCTCGCCACTTTCTTCACGGTTGCGGTGTCTACGGACATGCGCCTGCGCCTATCAGCCGAGCCGCGCCCCTTCAAGCGCCTGCGTCGCCCGATCGGCACTTGCGGTTGCATCCTTCGCACGCAACACTGGCCGGAACGCGATTGCGTCGCCGCCCGTTTATGCTGCATTGCACAATGGAGAGGCCGATTGGCCCGAAAGTTTCTTTATGCGGTTGCGATCCTGATCATGCTCGGCGTTGCATCCATGTTCGCCTATCGGCTCTACGGCATCCAATTGATGCGCCAGTTCATGGTGCCTGCCGGAGACGCCGCGGAGCTGCCGCCGGTCTCCCCGCGCGACTATGCCAGGGCGGAGATGTGGATCGCGCGGCCGGACAAGCCGGGCAACCCGGCGCTGTGGACCCCCGCCGGGCACACCCCCGCGGCCAATCCGCGCGCGGCGCTGTTCTTCATCCACCCAACCTCGTTCCTCGACACCAAGCAGTGGAACGCCCCGCTCGACAACCCGGACGCTAATGCCCGCGCTGAGCTGTTCCTGCGCGGCCAGGCGAGCGCGTTCAACGAAAGCGCCGCGATCTGGGCGCCGCGCTATCGTCAGGCGACCTTCGGCGCCTTCCTCACCAGCAAGGCGCAGGCACAAAAGGCGCTCGACCATGCCTATCGCGACGTGTCGGCGGCGTTCGAGGAGTTCCTGCACGAGGCCGGTGACCGCCCGATCATCCTCGCGGGGCACAGCCAAGGCGCACTGCACCTCTCCCGCCTACTCGCCGAGCGAGTCGCGGGTACTCCGATCGCGAAGCGGGTCGTTGCAGCCTATGTGGTGGGGTGGCCCGTGTCGCTCACCGCCGACCTGCCGAAGATGGGCCTGCCCGCCTGTACCGGGCCGAACCAGGCCGGCTGCATCCTCTCCTGGCAGAGCTTCGCCGAGCCCGCCGATCCGGCGCTGATCATCGATACCTTCGACGCGAGCAACGGCTTCACCGGCAAGCCGCGCGCGGGCACCAGGATGCTCTGCACCAACCCATTGACCGGCAAGCCGAACGACTCGGCACCCGCCAGCGCCAATCTCGGCTCGCTGATCCCGGACCTCAACCTGCAGTCGGCGCATCTCGAGGCCGGCCGGGTGCCGGCGCGCTGCGACGGGCGCGGCATCCTCAAGATCGGCGCGACCCCGCCCGACTTCGGCCAGTACGTGCTGCCGGGGAACAACTATCACGTGTTCGACTACAGCCTGTTCTGGGCGAACATCCGCGCCGATGCCGCGCGCCGGCTGGCAGCCTACAAGCCCTGAGGATGGCGACGGGGAGGCCTTTGCAGCCCCGCCCCGCCTCCCCTATAGCCGCGCGGTGATCACCACCGTTCCCAGCGATTTCCGTGCAGTGCTGCCGGAAGGCGGCCGCCTGATCGGCCTCGACGTCGGCACCAAGACGATCGGCACCGCGCTGTGCGACGCCGGCTGGAGCTTCGCAAGCCCGGCCCAGCTGATCCGGCGAAGCAAGTTCACCAAGGACAAGGCGGCGCTGGTCGAGCTGATCACCGCCCAGCAGGTCCGCGGAATGGTGATCGGCCTGCCGCTCAACCTCGACGGCACCGACAGCCCCCGCACCCAGTCGACGCGCGCTTTTGCCCGCAATCTCGAGGACTTGGGCTTTCCGATCCTGATGTGGGACGAGCGCTGGTCGACCGTCGCGGTCGAGCGCGCGCTGATCGAACAGGATGCCAGCCGTGCCAAACGCGCCGAGCTGATCGACAAGATGGCGGCCGCCTATATTCTGCAAGGTGCCATCGATGGCTTGGTAAACACGTGACTTTTTCTTCGGGCGAAGCCTGAAAGACACGATCCTTTCACCCTGACTAGGATACACCTCCTCCCATCAACATGGGGACGTTGAAAGATGCTGTCGATCTTGACCAACACCGGTGCTGCGGATGCGGTCCGCGCGCTCAACGCTGCCACCGCCGAAGTGCAGGTCCACCAGGAGCGGATCGCGACCGGCAAGCGCGTCAACAGCACCAAGGACGACAGAGCCGAATAAACTACCGCCCAGCAACTGCGCAGCGACGCCGACGGGCGCCGCGCGATCGGCAAGAGCATGGCGAATGCCGGGTCGGTGCGCGATGTCGCCACTGCCGGTGCGGAGCAGATCAGCAACATCCTCAACAGCATCCGCGAAAAGGCGCTGAGCCTCACCGGCAACGACGCCGGCTCGAAGGACTCAATCTCCCGCGACGTCAAAGCGCTGGTCGACCAGATCAACACGATCGCCAGGAACAGCAATCTCAACGGCATCAACCTGCTGACCGGCCGTCCGGCGACGGTGACCACCACCAAGACGGTGACGACGCTGTCGCCGTCCGCCTACCCCCCGCCAACGTTGCCGACCATGGCCGCGTTGCCGCCGGCATCGACGCTGACCAGCAACGGCACCGGCAGCACGCTCCAGACCGTCACCACCGACGCCCCGAGCGCAAACGCGGGCGACCCCGAACGCGCCGCCAAGGCGCTCGGCACGCCGCCGGAGAATGCCAGCGCCAGCTACACCGTCCCCGGCGGCCAACAGGCCGGCCGCATGGACGTCGCGTTCAACGCGTTCGGCGACGGCGACGTGATGGAAGTCTGGCAGAACGGCACCCGCATCGCCGCCACCGGGCAAAGCTATGCCGCGGGCGGCGGCGCGGTTTCGGCGGGCAAGGCGGTGAGCGGCGAGAATATCGTCAGCTTCGACTATGACCCGAGCAAGGGCGATCTCAGCTTCCGCTTCAACCCAAACGGCGCCGACTCGGGCACCGCATGGGCAGTGACCGGCGTCGCGTTCAACGACAAGACGGCGCCGATCGCCAGCGTTTCCACCAGCGCCACGACGAGCCAGGCAAGGGGCACCGTGCCGTTCAACTATGACGTCTCGGTCGGTCTCAAGGGCGAGAAGATCAGCATCGGCTCGCGCGACCTCTCCACCACGGGTCTGGGGCTCGATTCGGTCGACTGGCTCGGCGCACTTGGCAGCGCGATCGGCGTAGTCGACGGCGCCAAGGGGCGCGTCAACGAAGCGCTCAGCCATTTCGGCACCAAGGCGCGCTCGTTCGACATCGCCAGCCTGTTCAACACCAAGCTCGGCGGCGTGCTCGATATCGCGGTGGGCAACATCGTCGATGCCGATCTTGGCGTCGAATCGGCCAAGCTTCAGTCGGCGCAGATCAAGCAGCAGCTCGCCGCCAAGGCCCTGTCGATCGCCAACGATCAGCCCAAGATCCTGCTGTCGCTGTTCGACAAGAAGGCCGCATAACGCGGGCGGGCGGAGTCGCGGCCTTGCGCCCGGCCCGCCCCCGCTCTAGGCGGCGGCTTTAATGCACACCTCCGATCATCGCCCCGGTGCCCAGATACAGGGCAGCGCCGTTTTCCCGCACCGGCACCTCACCGGCATTTCGGGACTCCAGCCCCACGAGATCATGTTCCTGCTCGACGAGGCGGAACAATGGGTCGAGGCCAATCGCAGCCGCGCCAAGAGCGACAAAAGGCTGGAAGGCCTCACCCAGATCAACGCCTTCTTCGAAAATTCGACGCGCACGCTGCTGTCGTTCGAGATCGCGGGCAAGCGGCTGGGTGCCGATGTCGTCAACATGCACGCCGCGCAGAGCAGCGTGAAGAAGGGCGAGACGCTGATCGACACTGCCGTCACGCTCAACGCGATGCGCGCCGACGTGATCGTGATCCGCCATGCGAGCTCGGGCGCGGTGCGGCTGATCGCGGACAAGGTCGACTGCCCGGTGCTCAACGCCGGCGACGGCTGGCACGAGCATCCCACCCAGGCGCTGCTCGACGCGCTCACCATCCGCCGTCGCCGCGGATCGGTGGCAGGTCAACGCGTGGTGATTTGCGGCGACATTCTCCACAGCCGAGTCGCCCGCTCGAACATCCTCGCCCTTACCGCGCTGGCAGCCGAGGTGCGCGTGGTCGCGCCCTCGACGTTGATGCCGCCGGCGATGGACCGGATGTTCGTCACCCCCTTCACCGATTTCGATGCCGCGCTGGAAGGAGCTGACGTGGTGATGATGCTCCGCGTCCAGAACGAGCGCATGGCCGGCGGCTACATCCCTTCGACTCGCGAGTTCCACATGCGCTACGGCCTCACCCCCGAACGCCTCGCCCGGGCCAAGCCCGACGCGCTGGTGATGCACCCGGGCCCGATGAACCGCGGGGTGGAGATCGACTCGATCGTCGCCGACCATCCCGAGCGCAGCGCGATCACCGAGCAGGTGGAAATGGGCGTGGCGGTGCGCATGGCCTGCCTCGACGTGCTCACAAGGCGGTCGCGCGGGGTGGAGGGCTGGGCATGAGCAGCATCCTCTTCCGCAATGCCAAGCTGGTCTGCCCCGAGGGCGGGATCTCCGGAGGCGACCTGCTCGTCCAGGGCGATACGATCGCGGCCGTGGGTCAGGTCGATGCGCCTGCCGACACCGAGATTGTCGACGTGGCCGGCAAGGTCCTCGCCCCCGCGCTGATCGACCTCGGCGTATTCGCGGTGGACAAGGGCGCCTGCCGCTTCGGCGGGATCGCCCGCGTCGGCCTGATGCCCGACCAGTCGCCGGTGCTCGACGATCCCGGCATCGTCCGCCGCGCCGCCGTCTCGGGCAAGCCGCAGCTCTGGGTCCATCCGCTCGCTGCCGCCACGCAGGGCCTCAACGGCGAGGATCTGGCCGAAATCGCGATCAACGCCTCGGCGGGCGCCCGCGCCATCGCCACCGGCCGCCGCTGGATCGCCAACGCCGGCACGATGCGCAAGGCGCTGCTCTACGCACGCGACCTGAACCTCACCGTCGTGGCCCATGCCGAGGATGGCGGGCTGGCCGACGGCACCGTCGCCACCGCGGGCGAGACCGCCGCCCGCCTCGGCCTGCCGAGCGCGCCCTCGATCGCCGAGCCGCTCGCCATCGCGCGCGACCTGATGCTCGCCGAGGAAACCGGCGCCAAGCTCCACTTCCGCCAAGTAACGACGGCGGCGGGCTTCGACCTGATCCGTGCCGCCAAGCGTCGCGGCGTGCAGGTTACGTGCGGCATCACGCCGGCGCACCTGCTGCTGTCGGATATCGCGGTCAGCGACTTCCGCACCTTTGCGCGCCTGTCGCCGCCCTTGCGCGACGAGAGCGATCGCCAGGCGGCACTGGCAGCGGTAGCGGACGGCACGATCGACGTGATCGCCTCCGGCCATGATCCGCGCGGGCCCGAGGCCAAGCGCCTTCCCTTCGCCGATGCCGAGCCCGGCATGGCGGGTGCCGAGACGCTGCTGGCGCTGTCGCTCACGCTGGTCCGCGACGAGAAGCTGAGCCTCGACCGGCTGTTCGCGCTGCTCGCCGCCAATCCGGCGAAGATCCTCGGGCTGGAGAGCGGTGCGCTCAAGCCGGGCCTGCCGGCCGACCTGATCGTGCTGGATCCAGAAACGCCCTGGGTGATCGACGCACGCAAGATGAACGCGCGCGCCGGCAACACGCCGTTCGATCGCCTGCCGACCCAGGGCCGGGTGCTGCAGCTCTACAAGGGCGGCACGCTGGTCTGAGCCGTCAGCGGGCGGCGAGGCCGACGCGGGACGCGGGCTTGTACCAGCTCGCCACCGCGTCGCCCGCCGCCATGCGGACGAAGCAATTGCCGCCACCGGTCTTGACCGTGCGGCACAGTCCTTCGGCATCCTTGCGAGCAAAGCTGCCCACCGAGAGGCGATACAGCGTCGCTGTGCCGCTCGGCACGGTGGCGCCCTGCGGCTTGAGGGGGCGCAGTGCCGAGACTCGGCTCCGCAGCTTCTGCCAGGCATCGCGAGCAACGCCGGCATTGGCGAAGGCGCCGAGCTGGACGACATAGGGTCCGGTGGCGGCCACCACAGGTGCCGGCTTGGACGCCAGCGGCTTGATCGACCTCGGCTTCGCCACGCGCACCGGAGCGGGCGTAAACATGGGCGTAGGTACGGGATCGCTGACCGGGATCGGCTCCGGTTCGGGTTCCGGCGTTGCCACGGGCGTGGGTTCCGGGACCATCGCCGCGAAATCGGGCTGCTTGGCGAGCGCGAGCGCCACCGGCTGGCCGGCATCCTGCACCGCCTGCACGTCGAGGACCGCGGCGACCTGGTCATAGGCATTGGCAGGCCGGGCAAAGCTCGCCCATTGCAGCATGCGCGCATTGAGCTGGTCGGGCGCGACGTCCATCGCCGCGACCGCCTTGGCCTCACCCCAGCGGCCGGCCAGCGCCAGCGCCAGTGCGAAATTCTGCCGGGTCCGGGCCGTCGCCTCGGGCGCGCGCACCGCGGGTGCGAGGATCTCCAGCGCGGCGTTCGGATCGCCCGCCAGTGCGGTCGCGAGGCCGAGATCGGCGGCGGGGATGCGCGCGGCATGCGCCTGAAGCAGCGTGCGTGCGCCGCCCCAGTCGCCGGTGCCGATGCTGGCTAGCGCGAGGTTGAGCGCCGCGCGGCCATCCTCGGGGTTCAGTGCCAGCGCGTCGCGCAGCGCCTGCGCAGCCGAGGTGAAACGGCCCGCGAGCAGATAGGATTGGCCGAGCAGCGTACGATAGTCGCCCCGCTGCGGATCGTTCGCCACCGCCTGTTCGGCATGGACGACGGCGGCGGCGGCCTTGTGCGCGGCAAGCGCCTTTTGCGCCGCCCGGGCCTCGCGCGCCGCCTTCTTGGCATTGGGCGCAACGGTGGCGAAGGCGGCGCCGTGCACCATCACCCCGGTCGCGGCGGTGCCGCCGAGCATGAGCAACGCCGCGCCGATCGAAAGCAGTTTGCAGGATTTCATGCGGTGTCTTGTCCTTCGGTCGCGCCGATCCGGCGCGCCAGCGGTTCCAGCTCGACCATGTCGGCCAGCATCGTGTCGATCGCCTCGGTCACCAGCTGCTGCGCCGAGCGGCCGGTAACCACCGCCGCCAGCCGCAGCCGCAGCCGGCGATCGGCATCGAGGCGCAGGGTGAACGCGGCCTTGTCCTTGGTCGCCCGCGCGGTGCGGGCCAGCTGCGCTGCCATCGCATCGCCATCGGATAGCGTCAGCACCGGCTTGCGGGCGAATCCCTTGCGAGCCAGCAGCCCGGCGCTCAGCGACGCGATCGGCTTGTTCATTGCGCTCAATTCACCACCCGGCGACCGAAGCCGCCCGCTGGCCGCGCCGCGGCGAACGGGGCCGCCGCCGCGGGGGCAGCAAAGACTGTCCGGCGGAAATTCTTCTCCAGCCGGTCCGAGACATAGGCCCAGAGGCTCTCGACCTCGGCGGCGGACTTGCTGCCGGAATCGACCTCCATCACCGTCCGCCCGTCGATCATCGAGCCCGCAAAATCGGTACGGTGGTGGAGCATGATCGGCGCGACGGTGCCGTGCTGCGAGAGGGCCAGCGCCGCCTCGGCGGTGATCCGGGCGTTCTGGGTGGCGGCGTTGACCACGAACAGCAGCGGCTTGTGGGCGCGCTCGCACAGCTCCACGGTGGCGCCCACCGCGCGCAGGTCGTGCGGGCTCGGCCGCGTCGGGATGACGATCAGTTCGGCGACCTGGATCACGGTGAGGATCGCGGGGGTGATCGCCGGCGGGGTATCGATCACCACCAGCTTGAACCCCTGCTGGCGCAGCAGCTCGAGATCGGCGGCGAGCCGGGCAACGCTGGTCTGCGCGAGCGCCGGCAGTTCGGCCTCGCGCTCGTTCCACCAGTCGGTCAGCGAGCCTTGCGGATCGAGGTCGATCATCGCCACCGGGCCGGCGCCACTGCGTTGCGCCTGCACCGCCAGATGGCCGGACAAGGTCGTCTTGCCCGATCCACCCTTTTGCGAAGCCAGCGCCAGAACGCGCATCTACCCTCTCGACGTCGACGGAAACTCGCAACTCGCTTGCCACGGCCGCGGATAAGATCGAGTTAACGAGGGCCTTCTAAGCCGCTAAGCCACGGGCGCCGCTTCCGAACGGCCGACCAAAAGGGGATTCGCCTTGCGCCTGACTGCCGCCCTGTTGCTCCTCGCCAGCCTTGCCCTCCCCGCGCCGGCGCTCGCGCAGGACGCCGCCGTAAAGGCGGGCGTCGATGCTTATAATCGCGGCGACTATGCCGGCGCGATGCAGGCCTGGCGCCCGGCGGCGGAGAAGGGCGACGCCGACGCGCAGTATAATGTCGGCCAGATCTACAAGCTCGGCCGCGGAGTCCCGGTCGACATGGTCGAAGCGGAGAAATGGTATCGCCTCGCCGCGCTGCAGGGGCATGATCTGGGCGAGGCGAACTACGGCATGATGCTGTTCGAGAACGGCAAGCGCGAAGCCGCGGTGCCGTGGCTCGAGCGGGCCGTCGCTAACGGCGAGCCGCGCGCGCAGTATCTGCTCGGCGTGATGCTGTTCAACGGCGACGGCGTCGCCAGAAATTGGGTGCGCGCCTATGCGCTGATGCTCCGCGCCTCGGCCGGCGGGCTCGACGCCGCGACGCGGACGCTGGCGCAGATGGACCAGCACATCCCGGCTCTCGATCGCCAGCAGGCGCAGGCCCTGGCGCAGCGCTACGCCAAGGAGACGCGCACGGCCGCCGTCCCGGTCGCGAAGAGCACCCCTGCCCGCCAAGCACCGCCGGTCGCCGTCGCCCGCGCGGCCAAGCCGACCGTCGCGGCCGCACCGCCACCGCCGCGCGCCACCGGCAGCTGGCGGCTTCAGCTCGGCGCCTTTGCCACGCCGGGCAATGCCGAGCGGCTCTGGGGACAGGTCCGCACCCGCTTCCCCGGGCGCCAGCCCACTTATTCCAAGTCCGGCCAGCTCACGCGCTTACTGATCGGACCCTTCCCCTCCCAGGCCGAGGCGGAAAAAGCCTGTGGCGCGATCAAGCCCTGCATGGCAGTGCAGCGCTGACGGGGAGAAAATACATGCAACGATCCATGATGTATGCGGGCCTGCTGCTCGCGCTGGCACCGCCTGCCCATGCGCAGTCCGACACGGACGAAGAGGCCCCCCGTCGGTACCGCATCGCGATCGGCGCGCAGGCGGTGCCGAGCTATCCCGGCGCCGATCACAATGCGGTGCGGCCGCTGTTCGACTTCGCCACCGCGCGCGGCGATGCCCAGTTCGAATATGAGGCGGCCGACGAAAGCCCCAATATCACGCTGTACGACCGGCACGGCTTCGAGGCCGGCATTGCCATCGGTCTGCAAAGCGCCCGCACCCAGAAGCGAGTCGGCGCCGACCTGAGCAAGGTTGGTTTCTCCGTCGAACCCGGTGTGTTCGCCGGCTATTATCTGACGCCGCAGCTCCGTGCCTATGGCGAACTGCGCAAGGGCGTTAGCGGGCATGAGGGCGTGGTGAGCATGCTCGCGCTCGATTATGTCCAGCGCGATGGCGATCGCTGGCTGGTTGCAGTCGGGCCGCGCGTGAACCTGTCCGACGCCAAATATCGCCGCGCCTATTTCGGCGTGACCCAGCGCGACGCCGCCGCCGTGGGAATTCCGGTTTACCGGGTCGGCGACAATGTCGTGCACAGCGTCGGCCTCGCGTCTACCGCCATCCGCCAGCTGAGCAAGCGCTGGGGCCTGTACGGCTATCTTGCCTATGACCGGCTGACCGGCGACGCATCGCGGTCGCCGGTCACCGAACGGCTCGGCTCGAAGAACCAGTTCTCGGGCGGCCTCGCGCTCAGCTACACCTTCGGCCGCGGGGTACGCTGAGGCCTCAGGCGGTGACCCAGTCGGCGCGGGCGATGCCCTGAGCATAAAGCAGCGCCGTCAGGTCGCCATGGTCGATCCGGGCGCCGGCAGCGGCGGCGACGATCGGCTTGGCGTGGTAGGCGACGCCCAGCCCGGCCTTGCGGATCATCGCCAGGTCGTTGGCGCCGTCGCCCACCGCCATGGTCTGCTCCGGGGCGAGGCCCAGCTCGGCCATCGCGCCGAGCAGCGTGGTTTCCTTGGTGCTGCTGTCGACGATCGGCTTGGTGACCGTGCCGGTGAGCTTGCCGCCGTCGATCTCCAGCACATTGGCGATGCGGCGGTCGAAGCCGATCTGCGTGCCAACCGGCTCGGCGAAGCGGGTGAAGCCGCCCGAGACGAGGATCGTGTGAGCACCCCGCGCGCGCATGGTCTGCACCAGCGCCTGGGCGCCGGGCATCAGCCGCACGCGCTCTGCGAGGCACTGGTCGATCGCGCTCTCGGGGAGGCCCTTGAGCAGCGCGACGCGGGCATCGAGCGCCTCGGCAAAGTCCAGCTCGCCGCGCATCGCCCGCTCGGTCACTTCGGCGATCTGCGGCTTGATGCCGGCATAATCAGCCAGCTCGTCGATGCATTCGACGGTGATCATCGTCGAATCCATGTCCGCGACGAGCAGCTTCTTCTCGCGATGCGCATCTGCCTGCACGATCACGTCGGCCCCGGCGATCGCACCTTCCAGCGCAGCACGCGCGGCGTCCGGCTGACTAGCGAACGGCAGGTCCGCAGCAATGCCCTCGTCGAGCCAGCGCCAAGCGCCCGCCGCGCAGCCCGCCGCCGAAAGGCGATCCTTGGCCGCCTCCAGCTGCCCTGACGTGAGACCTTCTGCTATCAGCGTGGCAATGAACATGATTTCCCCTGGGCTGTCGCGCGTCGCGCTCATTGCAGGGCCGACGGCCAGCGGCAAGTCCGCGCTGGCGCTGGCGCTCGCCGAAAAGCATCGCGGCACCGTGATCAACGCGGATTCGATGCAGGTCTATGCCGATCTCCGCATCCTCACCGCACGCCCCTCCGCAGAGGAAGAGGCCCGCGCCCCGCACCGGCTGTTCGGCCATATCGACGGCGCCGAGGCCTGCTCCGCCGCGCGTTGGGCTGCCGAGGCCCGCGCCGCGATAGCCGAGGCGCATGCCGAGGATCGCCTGCCGATCCTGGTCGGCGGTACCGGCCTGTATCTGCGTACGCTGATCGACGGTATCGCGCCAATCCCCGAGATCGACCCCGCCATCCGCGCCGGGATCCGCGCCCTGCCCGTCGCCGAAGCGCATGCCGCACTGGCGCTCGCCGACCCGGCCGCCGCCGCGCGGCTGCATGCGACCGACACCACCCGCGTCGCCCGCGCGCTCGAGGTCGTGCGCTCGACCGGTCGCACGCTCACCGAGTGGCAGGATCGCCGCGAGGGCGGGATCGGCGACCAGGTCCGGCTCGCCGCGATGATCCTGCTCCCCGATCGCGCCTGGCTGGGCGAGCGCATCGATCGCCGCTTCGCAACCATGCTCGCCACCGCCGAGGGCGAGGTGCGCGGTCTGCTCGCCCGCACCGACGTGCCCGCCGACGCGCCGGTGCTGCGCGCGATCGGCGTCGACGAGATCGGCAGGATGCTGCGGGGCGAATGGGAGGCCGACCAGGCGCAGGAAGCGGGCGCCACCGCCACCCGCCAATATGCCAAACGCCAGTACACCTGGTTCCGCCGCCAGCCTCCAGGGGGGTGGGAGGTGACAGCGGAGACAGATACGTACGAAAATTTGAGCAAGATTGAAAGGAAATTATTTCAATAGGGGTTGACGCATCATATTCGTGCGAGTAGCAGCCTCTCTCCGGCGGAGCACTTTCCGCACTGTATACCATTTTTCGAATGCGTGGAGGCAAAGGTGACCGAGAAAAGCGGCGCAGACATCCTGATCGAGGCTTTGACCGACCTCGGGGTGGAAGTCGTGTTCGGCTATCCGGGCGGTGCCGTGCTTCCGATTTACGACGCCCTGTTCAAGCAGGACCGGATCAAGCACATCCTCGTCCGCCACGAACAGGCCGCCACCCACGCCGCCGAAGGCTATGCGCGTTCGACCGGTAAGCCGGGCGTCGTCCTCGTCACCTCGGGTCCGGGGGCGACCAACGCGATTACCGGCATCACCGATGCGCTGCTCGATTCGATCCCGATGGTCGTCATCACCGGGCAGGTCCCGACGACGCTGATCGGCACCGACGCCTTCCAGGAGGCGGACACGGTCGGCATCACCCGCCACTGCACCAAGCACAATTATCTGGTGAAGCGGCCGGAACTGCTCGGCGCGACCGTCCATGAGGCATTCCATATCGCGGTCTCGGGCCGCCCCGGCCCGGTCGTGATCGACATCCCCAAGGACGTCCAAGTCGCCACCGCGCGCTACGAGGCGCCGGGCCCGATCCAGCACAAGACCTATCGCCCGACCACCGAGCCCGAAGCGGCGAAGATTCAGGAAGCGGTCGACATGCTGGCGGCGGCCGAGCGCCCGGTCTTCTACACCGGCGGCGGCGTGATCAATTCGGGGCCCGAAGCCACGCGCCTGCTGCGCGAGCTGGCGGCGCTGACCGGCGCGCCGGTCACCTCGACGCTGATGGGCCTGGGCGCCCTGCCCGCCTCGTCGGACCAGTGGCTGGGCATGCTCGGCATGCACGGCACCTATGAAGCCAATATGGCGATGAACCAGGCCGACCTGATCATCGCGGTGGGCTCGCGCTTCGACGACCGCGTCACCGGGCGGCTCGATGCCTTTGCGCCGAACAGCCGCAAGGTGCATATCGATATCGATCGGTCGAGCGTGAACAAGAATGTCCGCGTCGATCTGCCGATCATCGCCGATTGCGCGCGGGCGCTGGACGCGATGGTCGAGAGCTGGAAGGCTCGCGCCCATCCCAAGCCCGATCTCGGCGAGTGGTGGAGCCGCATCCAGGGCTGGCGTGCGCGCCGCTGCCTCGACTTCCCGGAGGCGGGCGAGGCGATCATGCCGCAGCGGGCGATCCGCGCGCTGTACGAGGCGACCAAGCACCGGGCGCCGATCATCACCACCGAGGTCGGCCAGCACCAAATGTGGGCGGCCCAACATTTCGGCTTCGAAGCGCCGAACAAGTGGCTGACCAGCGGCGGTCTCGGCACGATGGGCTATGGCCTGCCCGCTGCGATCGGTGCGCAACTCGGCAACCCCGATGCGCTGGTCATTGATATCGCAGGCGAAGCCTCGATCCAGATGAACATCCAGGAGCTTGCGACCGCTACGCAATATCGGCTGCCGGTGAAGATCTTCATCCTCAACAACGAATATATGGGCATGGTCCGCCAGTGGCAGGAGCTGACCTACCAGTCGCGCTATTCCGAGAGCTATTCGGATGCGCTGCCCGATTTCGTGAAGCTGGCCGAGGCCTATGGCTGGAAGGGCATCCGCATCGAAAAGCGCGCGGAGCTGGAAGACGGCATCCAGGCGATGCTCGACTATGACGGCCCGGTGCTGGTCGATTGCCGCGTGGCGAAGCTCGCCAATTGCTTCCCGATGATCCCGAGCGGAGCGGCCCATACCGAGATGCTGCTCCAGGCGAGCGAAGTCTCCGGCGAGATGGACGACGAGGCCAAGGCGCTGGTTTGACCGGATTTTGGATCCTGCCCGCGCGGGCAGGATCGAAGGGGTAGAAATGCACATCAAGGAAGAAGCCATCGAGCGCCATACGCTGGCGGTCATCGTCGACAACGAGCCCGGCATCCTCGCGCGGATCGCCGGCCTGTTCACGGCGCGCGGCTACAATATTTCGTCGCTCACCGTGTCGGAGATCAGCGACGACGATCTGATCAGCCGGATCACCATCGTCACCTTCGCGTCCGCACCGGTGATGGAGCAGATCATCGCCCAGCTCGAGCGGCTGGTGCCGGTCCACAAGGTGGTCGACCTCACCACCAAGGGCGAGCATGTCGAGCGCGAGCTGGCGCTGGTGAAGGTGGTCGGCACCGGCGATCACCGGATCGAGGCGCTGCGCCTCGCCGAAGTCTATCGCGCCCGCGTGGTCGATGCGACCATCTCCAGCTTCGTGTTCGAGGTCACCGGCACGATCGACAAGATCGACAAGTTCGTCGAGCTGATGCGCGAAGTGGGGCTGATCGAAGTCGCCCGCACCGGTATCGTCGCGATCTCGCGCGGGCGCGAAGCCGCCTGACATTTTCCGCGCATCCGCGCACCGCTGATTTGAAAGGGAAGAATACCACCATGCGTGTCTATTATGATCGCGACGCCGATCTGAACCTGATCACCGACAAGAAGATCGCCATCCTCGGCTATGGCAGCCAGGGCCATGCGCACGCACAGAACCTGCGCGACTCGGGCGTCAAGGAAGTCGCGATTGCCCTCCGCCCGGGTTCGACCTCGGCCGCCAAGGCGGAAGCCGCCGGCTTCAAGGTGCTGCCGAACAAGGAAGCCGCCGCCTGGGCCGACATCCTGATGATCCTGGCGCCGGACGAGCACCAGGCCGCGATCTATGACGCCGACCTCAAGGGCAACATGAAGCCGGGTTCGGCGCTCGCCTTCGCGCACGGCCTCAATGTGCATTTCGGCCTGATCGAGCCGCCGGCGGACATCGACGTGATCATGATCGCGCCCAAGGGTCCCGGCCACACCGTGCGCAGCGAATATGTCCGCGGCGGCGGCGTCCCCTGCCTCATCGCGATCCACCAGGACGCCTCGGGCAACGCGCATGACGTGGCGCTGGCCTATGCGTCGGGCGTCGGCGGCGGCCGCTCGGGCATCATCGAGACCAACTTCCGCGAAGAGTGCGAGACCGATCTGTTCGGCGAGCAGGCCGTGCTGTGCGGCGGCACCACCGCGCTGGTCCAGGCCGGCTTCGAGACGCTGGTTGAGGCGGGCTATGCTCCCGAAATGGCCTATTTCGAGTGCCTGCACGAACTGAAGCTCATCGTCGACCTGATGTATGAAGGCGGCATCGCCAACATGCGCTACTCGATCTCGAACACCGCCGAATATGGTGACATCAAGACCGGCCCGCGCATCATCACCGAAGAGACCAAGAAGGAAATGAAGCGCGTGCTGGCGGACATCCAGTCGGGCCGCTTCGTCAAGGACTTCGTGCTCGACAACCGCGCCGGCCAGCCCGAGCTGAAGGCCAGCCGCATCGCCGCCAAGCGCCACCAGATCGAGCAGGTCGGCAGCGAACTGCGCGCAATGATGCCGTGGATCGGCGCCAACAAGCTGGTCGATCAGTCGAAGAACTGATCACGAGCGGAAACCGTGGGTTGCCGGCTGCGCACTAGCTTTGCGCAGCCGGCGGCCGCATTACGTGCATGACGCAACCACCCAAGGGGAACAGTCATGCGCGCTCTCATTGCCCTCGCTCTTTTCGCGACCGCTCCGGTCGCCTTCGCCCAGGAACTTCCCGGCCAAGCCGACGCCAGCCGCGTTCCCGCCGGTACCTATGTCGTCGACACCGGTCACACCCAGGTCGACTTCCAGGTCAACCATTTCGGTTTCAGCCAGTTCACCGGCCAGGCCGGCGGCACCACCGGTTCGCTGACGATCGATCCGGCCAAGCCGAACGACGCCAAGCTGGACATCACCATCCCCACCAGCGGCATCGTCACCACCGTCGCGGCGCTCGACAAGCACCTCGCCTCGCCGGACTTCTTCGATTCGGCCAAATATCCGACGATCCGCTTCGTCTCGACCAAGGTCGTCGTCACCGGCACCAAGGCGCAGATCACCGGCGACCTGACGCTGCACGGCGTCACCAAGCCCGTCACGCTCGACACCACGCTCGTCGGCGCCGGCACCAACCCGATGTCGAAGAAGCTGAACTTCGGCTTCGAGGCGACCACCGCGATCAAGCGCAGCGACTTCGGCATGGACAAATACGTCCCCTTCGTCTCGGACGAAGTGAAGCTGCACATCAACGCGGCATTCTCGGCCAAGTAAACCCTTGGTTTGATTGCCCTGTCCTCCTGCCTGCGCCACCACGGCCGCGGGCAGGAGGACGGATATGCAGGACCAGGAAGGCCGCGACGGTGCCAAGCGCGTCGAGGCGTTTTCGGATGGCGTGATCGCCATCATCGTGACCATCATGGTGCTGGAACTGCACGCGCCCGAGGCGCCGGGGCTGCGTGCACTGGCCGGGCAGTGGCCGGTCTTCCTCGCCTATGCACTCAGCTACGTCTATGTGGCGATCTACTGGGTGAACCATCACAAGCTCTTCCAGTTCGCCACCCGCGCCGGCAACGCGCTGCTCTGGTCGAACATCGTGCTGCTGTTCACCTTGTCCCTGGTCCCCTTCGCCACCGCCTATTTGGGCGAGCAGCATTTCAGCGGCGAGGCGACGCTGCTGTACATGCTGGTGATGCTCCTCCCCTCCTTCGCGTATAACTGGCTGCAGCGGGTGATCCGGCGCACCGGCGCCCAGTCGGCCGAAGCCCAGCGCTACCACCGCCGGACGCTGCGCAAGAGCATGCTTGCCTGCTGCCTCTACCTGGCGGGCGTCGCCGTGGCGATCGCGTCGCCCGCCGCCGGCCTCGCCTGCGCCGCGCTCGTCGCGCTGCTCTGGTGCCTGGCCGACGGCCCGCTCGATCGGCTGTTCGAACGCTGACCTTGGGTTGCACCTGTAGCCACTTTGCTGTTTCTGCAGTCCGAATCCGCCACGCGCGGCGAAAGGACAGACAGACATGCACGATCCTCACCATGACCCTGTAGACGGTGACATCGTCGCCCCCCCGCCCAAGATCCCCGTGCCCGAGCATGTCGCCGAGGCGATCCGCACGCTGATCCGCTGGACCGGCGACGATCCCGATCGCGAGGGCCTGCTCGACACCCCCCAGCGCGTCGCTCGCGCCTGGAAGGAATATTGCGCCGGCTATGGCGAAGACCCGTCGCACCATTTGTCGCGCGTGTTCGAGGAAGTCGGCGGCTATGACGAGATCGTGCTGTTGAAGGACATTCCCTTCCAGTCACATTGCGAGCACCACATGGCGCCGATTACCGGCAAGGCATCGATCGCCTATCTGCCCAGGAACCATGTTGTCGGCATCTCCAAGCTTGCGCGCGTCCTCCATGCCTTCGCCCGCCGCCTGCAGGTGCAGGAACGGCTCACCGCGGAAGTCGCCGACTGCATCTGGAACCATCTCCACCCGCAAGGCGTCGCGGTGGTGATCGAGGCACAGCATGGCTGCATGACCGGCCGCGGCGTGCGCACGCCGGGCGTGGGCATGGTTACCAGCCGGATGATGGGCGTGTTCCGCGAGGACGAGCGAAGCCGGGCCGAAGTGCTCAAGCTGATGGGCTATTGATGCCCGGGCGGGTGCTGGTCACGGGCGGCGCACGGCGGATCGGCGCAGCGATCGGCCGGGGGTTGGCCGCGCGCGGATGGGCCGTGGCGATCCACCACCATCACTCGCCCGACGAAGCCGAAGCCTTTGCCGCCCAGCTCCGCGCGGCAGGCGCGTCGACCGCGATCGTCTGCGCCGAACTCGCCGATCCTGCGGCCCCCGCTGCACTGGTGGAGGCGTGCCGCACGGCCTTCGGTGCCCCGCTCGACGCAGTGGTCAACAATGCATCGCTGTTCGCCTATGATCAGGCGCCGATCGCCGATTACGCGCTGCTCGACCGTCACATGCACGTGAACCTCGCCGCACCCGTCGGGCTCGCCATGGCGCTGGCCGCACAGCCGGATCTGGCGGAAGGCGCTGTGGTGAACCTGCTCGACCAGAAGGTGGGCAACCTCAACCCGGACTTCTTCAGCTACACCTGCTCCAAGCTGGCGCTCCAGGGCGCCACCCACATGCTCGCGCAGAAGCTGGCACCGCGGGTGCGGGTGAACGCGGTGTCGCCCGGCCTCACCCTTCCCAGCCTCGACCAGAGCGCGGAGGAGTTCGCCCGCACCGGCACCCAGAACCTGCTCCGCCGCCCGGTCGACCCGGCCGACATCGCCGCCACGGTCGCGCACCTGCTCGAAAGCCGCAGCATCACCGGACAGAATGTCTATGTCGATTGCGGCCAGCATTTCCTCGCGCGCGACAGCGACGTGATGTTCGAAGGACGCGAGCACCGCCCCGATGCCTGACTATGTGATCCATCTCGAAGCGCTGGAGGTCTCGATGGGCCTCGGCATCCACCCGGAAGAGCGCGCCGCCCCCCAGCGCGTCCGCATCGACGTGGCGATGACCTGCCGCTACCCCGACGTGCCCGAGGACCGGATCGACGCGGTGGTCGATTACGACTTTCTCCGCGAGGGCATCCACGCCCTTGTCCGCTCGCGCCATTTCGAGCTGCAGGAAGTGCTGTGCGAGCAGGTTGCCGCACTGGCGATGCGCGATCCGCGCGTGATCCAGGTCCGCGTCCGTTCGGCCAAGCAGGACATCTACCCGGACGCCCGCGTCGGCTGCGAGGTGGTCCGTATTCTTACGAATATGCAGCAATAATCCCGATTCGAGGCACCGCGTCCCGATCCTCCCCCTATAATCTACCAAAGGCCTTCCTCGCCGGAGGCCCGCTTGGGGGACGCGTGCGCCTGTCACCAGAGGATCGTGGATGTCGATTGCAAGTTTCGTTCGCAACAGCGCGTTAGCCATGATGGCGCTACTGGTTGTCGGCGGCTCGCTGGCGGCCTGGCGGCTGGATCGCATCCGCATGGGCGGCGAGGTGCAGTTGCACCAGCAGGTCAATGCCGACCTCATCGCAGATATCCTTCCTCCCCCCGAATATATCATCGAGCCGTTTCTCGAAGCTACGCTGATCGCCCGTAATCCAGACACCGTGGGCACCCGTGCCAAGAAGCTGGAGGGCCTCAAGAAGCTCTACCTGGAGCGCAACCAATATTGGCAGACCGCGCGGGTGGACGAGAGCCTGCGCAGCCAGCTGCTCCAGCAGGCACACCCTGCCGCCCAGGCCTTCTGGAACGAACTCGAACAGGGCTTCCTGCCCGCCGCCCGCAAGGGCGACCGCGCCGCGATCGAGGCCAGCTACGCCAAGCTGACCGGCCTGTACGACGCCCACCGCACCGCAGTGGACAAGCTCGTCACCATGGCATTGGCGGACCAGCAGCGCGTCGCTGCGAACGGCGCATTCGAATTCTACCTCGCGATCGGCATCGTGCTGGCGCTGGCGCTGATCGTCGGCGGCCAGGCCGCGCATTTCTACATCACCATGTATCGCCGGGTGCTGGAGCCGGTCGGCACGCTGTCGGCGCTCACCGACCGCCTCGCCAAGGGCGAAGTGGCGACGATCCCCTATCAGGATCGCACCGACGAAATGGGCCGCATCGCCAGCGGCCTGGAGCATTACCGCGCCGCCGCCGCCGCGCAGAGCGAGGCCGATGCGCGCAAGCTCGAGGCACAGCGCGAAGTCACCGAAGTGCTCGGCAACGGCCTGCTAGCGCTGCGCGAGGGCGATCTCAGCCGCACGATCGACCAGCGTTTCCCGGCCGAATATGAAGTGCTGCGCCACAACATCAACGAGGCAATCGCCTCGCTGCGCGCCCGCGTCCAACTGGTCAGCGAAAGCGCCGACAATATCCGCAACACCTCGTCCGAGGTTGCGCAAGGCTCCGAGGATCTGGCGCACCGCACCGAGAAGAGCGCGGCCAACCTCGCCCAGGCGACCGAGGCGCTGGCGAAGATCGAAGAGCGCCTGCGCGCCACGATGATCGCAGCCGACAACACGGTGAAGCGCGCCGGCGAGGCGACCACGGCACTGCGCGACGGCCGCGGCACTACCGCCCGCGCGGTGCAGGCGATGGACCGCGCGAGCGGCAGCGCCAAGAATATCGACGGCGTGATCGAAGGCCTGGACAAGATCGCCTTCCAGACGCGGGTGCTCGCGATGAACGCGGCGGTCGAGGCCGGCCGCGCCGGCGAGGCGGGCCGCGGCTTCATGGTCGTCGCCGACCTCGTCGCCGCGCTGGCACTCCGCGCCGAGGACCAGGCCAAGCAGGCCCGCGACATGCTGAGCGAGACCCAGGCCGACATCCTCCAGGCTGCGGATGCCGTGCACGACACCGATACTGCACTCGACACCATCTCGAGCGACGTCGAGGCGGTGCACGACCTGATCGCGGCCATCGACCATGACAACCACGCCCAGTCGGCGGCAGTCAGCCAGGTCTCGACTGCGATGAAGGGCATGGACCAGGTGACGCAGCAGAACGCGGCGATGGTCGAGGAAACCTCGGCGGCGATCCGCAACCTGTCGAGCGAGGTCAACGCGCTTGCGCAGCGTGCCGGCGCCTTCCGCTTCGATCGCACCGCCGGCACGCGCGCCGCCGTCCACACGGGCGAGTTGGCGACCCTGCACTGATAGGAGAGGAAGCCCCTGACCTTCCGAGGACAGGGGCTTTTTGCCTCAGGCCCGGTTCGCTGCGCTAAGTACCGCGCGCACCGAGGCGGTCGCGATATCGGCATCGATGCCGACGCCGAACACCGTCCGGCCATCCTCGGTGCGGCACTCGACATAGGCCGCCGCCTGCGCATCGGCGCCGCCGCCGATCGCATGCTCGCTATAGTCCACCACGTCCAAGCGCGGCCCCGTAGAGCCCGCCAGCGCATCGACCACACCCGAGATCAGGCCGTTGCCGCGCCCCGAGATCGACTGCGCCACACCGTCGATCGCAATGCGGCCGACGAACACGCGGCTGCCCGCGGCGCCCGTTTCCTCATAATCGACTAGCGTGATCCGATCCTTGTCACCGGGCAAATATACCCGCTCGAACCGGCCCCAGATGTCGGCGGCGTTGAGCTCGCGGCTGGTCTCGTCGGCCAACGCCTGGACGTGCTTCGAGAATTCGGCCTGCATCCGCTTGGGCAGCTTGAGGCCCTTGTCCTGCTCGAGCACCCAGGCGACGCCGCCCTTGCCCGACTGCGAGTTGACGCGGATCACCGCCTCGTAATCGCGGCCGAGATCCTTGGGATCGATCGGCAGATAGGGCACGTCCCAGAGCTGGTCGTTGCGCGCCGCCTGCGAGGCGAAGCCCTTCTTGATCGCGTCCTGATGGCTGCCCGAAAACGCCGTGAAAACGAGGTCACCGGCATAGGGATGGCGCGGATGGACGGGGAGCTGGTTGCAATATTCCACCGTCTGGATGACCTCGTCGATGTCCGAGAAGTCGAGGCCCGGGTTGAGGCCCTGGGTGTACATGTTGAGCGCCAGCGTCACGAGATCGACATTGCCGGTGCGCTCGCCATTGCCGAACAGGCAGCCCTCGACGCGGTCCGCGCCCGCCAGCAGGCCCAGTTCGGACGCGGCGACGCCGGTGCCGCGATCGTTATGCGTATGCAGGCTGATGACCACGCTCTCGCGGTTGCGGATGTTGCGGCAGAACCATTCGATCTGGTCGGCATAGATGTTGGGCGTCGCCGCCTCGACGGTCGCCGGCAGGTTGAGGATCAGCGGGCGCTCCGGCGTCGGGCGCAGGATGTCCATCACCGCCTCGCAGACCTCGACCGAGAAATCGAGTTCGGCGGTGGAGAAGGTCTCCGGGCTATATTCGAAATGCCACGCGGTATCGGGCTGCTTGGCCGCCTCGTCGCGCAGCACCTTCGCGCCCTCGATGGCGATCTGACGGATTTCGTCGCGGCTCATGCCGAACACGATGCGGCGCCAGGCCGGCGAGACGGCATTGTAGAGATGGACGATCGCCTGCTTGGCGCCCTTCAGCGACTGGAAGCTGGTCTCGATCAGATCGCGGCGCGACTGGGTCAGCACCTGGACGATCACGTCGTCGGGCACCTTGCCCTCGCGCACCAGGCCGGAGATGAAGTCGAACTCGGTGGCGCCGGCGCTCGGGAAGCCGACCTCGATTTCCTTGAGGCCCACCTTCACCAGCAGTTCGAAGAAGCGCGTCTTCTTCTCGCCGTCCATCGGATCGATCAGCGCCTGGTTGCCGTCACGCATGTCGGTGGAGAGCCACCGCGGCGCCTTGGTGATGGTGCGGCTGGGCCATTGGCGATCGGGCAGATCCACCTGCGGGAAGGGACGATATTTGACGCTGGGGTCGCGCAACATGGGCCGTGTCTCTCTTCAAGGTCTGGCCGCGCCTAGCGCAGCCGTGATGCGATAGGGAAGTTCCGGTTTGCCCTTAGGGGAGACGCGCGCGTGCGAAATCGGCCCCTAAGGGCGGATAAGTCGCAGGGTAAGGCGCAGGGCGTCGATCACGCCCTCCTGATGCCGGAATTATACGATCTTGTCCAGCTTGGACTAAATAGCTGAAAAACAAGCGAGCATCGACGTCCTAATCTGCTATTAACCAGTCGACGCCGAAAACGCGCGCTCGCAGGAGAGGATTTCCATGCTGCAGCTCGTCTATGTCAGTTCCGCCAACCCCGCCGCGCCCTGCCCTACCCAGGACATCCTGACCGTCTCCCGCCGCAACAACGCGCGCGACCGGATCAGCGGCCTGCTCTATGCCGATGGCGGACGTTTCCTCCAGGCGCTGGAAGGTCCCGAGGTTGCGGTGGAGGCCGCTTTCACGCGCATCCAGTGCGATCCGCGGCATCGTGCGATCGTGCTGCTGTCCCGCCGGATCGTCGACCGCCGCGAGTTCGGCCATTGGGAAATGGCGCATCGCGCCCCCGGCGCCGACGCCGCGAGCTTCCTGGCCGATGTCCAACGGCTGACGGCGGATGCATCACCGGACGTGCGCGGCACCTTCGAAGGGCTGGTCCAGACCCGAGTCTTGGCCTGAACGCGCAATATTGCTACGTTTTTGCCCTAAAGTGTTGCTCGGCTGCACCACCGCAGCGCCGCAAAGCAGCGGTTCGCCGCGCTTCTATGCGGTCTGCGCTGGACAGAAGCCCTTTCCCGCAGTCAAAGGCGTACAGGGGCGTGCATCACCGCACGAACCGCAGTACATCGTTGGTTGCGACAAGGGGGAGGAAGCCTCTCAATCCCGAGGCGCTGACGAAGGAATAGCCCCGATAAGGGGTACGAACAGGAGTTAGACACGATGGCCGAGACCAAAGCACGCGGTGGCATTGCCAAGCCGGTTACCCCGTCGCCCGAACTGGCGAAGATTGTGGGCACCGCCGATCTGCCGCGCAGCGAGATCGTCAGCAAGGTGTGGGAATACATTAAGAAGCACAACCTGCAGAACCCTGCGAACAAGCGCGAAATCCTGGCCGACGATACGCTGAAGCCGATCTTCGGCGGCGACAAGTGCACCATGTTCGAAATGAACAAGCACCTCGCCAAGCACGTCAAGTAAGCGAGGTCGCTGCGGCCTGTTGGGGCCGTGCGAACAGTAAAAGGGGGCAGGCACCCAGGGTTGCCTGCCCCTTTTCTTTTTCAGGCCGATCGCAATCGCCGGCGATTCGCCCGCGTCAGTGCGCCAGCAGCAGCGGCACGGGGCTTTCCGCCAGCATCCGCCGCGTCACCCCGCCGAACGCCGCCTCGAGGAAGCGGCTGTGGCCGAAGCCGCCCATCACCAGATAGGCCGCCTTGAGCGCCTCCACGACCCCCAGGATCGCGCCGCCCACCGTATCGGTCTTGGGTACCACCCGCACCTCGGGCCGGATGCCGTGCCGCGACAGATATTCCGCGGCCTCGGCGGCGGGCAGCCGCAGCGCCCCTTCGTCGACCACCAGGATCGTCACCGTTCCGGCATGTTTCAGCAGCGATACCGTCGCCTGCAGCGCGGCTTCCGCAGTACGCGAGCCGTCCCATGCGACCACCGCATGGCCGTAGAGATCGAAACCCAGCGTCTTTTCCGGCACCGCGACGATCGGCTTGCCGGTCTTGAGGATGGTATCGCAGATCAGGTCGCGCATGTCGGGATAGTCGATCTTGTCAAGCTCGCGGTTGAGCACCACCAGATCGGCTAGCGCGGTAGCGTCGCGCAGGCATTCGCGGGCAAAGCCGGTGGCGTCCACCCAGTCATAGGGCACGTCTTCGGCCTTGAGCCGCCCCTCCATCCGCACGCGGTTGGCCGCCTCGCGGGTCTGCTCGTCGGCGAGCAATGCGGCACCGCCGCCGAATTCGATGTAATCGCCGACATAGGCCGGCACCATCGCGATATCGACGCAGCGCAGATGCCCTTCCAGCCCGCGCGTCAAATCGAGCGCCGCCTGGAACCGTGCTTCCTGTCCGGCGTCGTCATGCATCAGAACGAGTACATTCTTCATGGTCGCCTCCATTTCATCCGATCTTCTTCTTGGATGAAAGCAAGCTAGACAGATGCACTGCGCGCCGACATGCGGTTAGTTACGGAGTCTCGGCCGCGAGCACGGCAAGTGCCGGTGCATCGAGGATCACGAAGCTGCGCAGATCGGGCAGCGCGATCACCCCGTCGCGCTTCATCGCGGTCAGCTTGCGGCTGACCGTCTCGATCGTCAGCCCCAGCAGCTCGGCCATTTGCTGGCGGGTGAGCGGCAGCGCGACCGGCGCGCCGGGGCTGCAGGTGCCACGCGCCGCAAACTGCAGCAGCAGGCTGGCGACGCGCTCCTCGGCGGATTTGCGGCCGAGCAGCAGCATCCATTTCCGGAGCTGGTCGAGTTCGTCATAGGCGCGGGTCAGCAGCGCCTGGCCGATCTCGGGATACGCCTCGACCAGCCCGGGTAGCGCGCTGCGCGGAAAGACGCAGAGCTCGGTCTCGGTCAGCGCGGTGACGCAGTGGCTCGACGGCCGGTCGCCGATCGCGCCGACGAAGTCGGCCGGGAAGGCGAGCCCCAGCATCTGCTCGCGCCCGTCCTCCAGCGAGGCGGAAAGCTTGACCAGCCCGTGATGGAGGATGCCGACCTGCTCGGCGATGTCGCCCTGCCAGATCAGCGCCTCGCCGCGGCGCAGCACGCGCTTGCGCCCGATACGGTTGAGCGCCTCCAGCGCGCCCGCCGAGATGCCGCCGCACAAGGAGGCCATTCGCACACCGCAAGCCGCACAACGCGCCGGCAGGCTCCACTCCGCAGCACCCAGATCCGGCTGGTTTCGATCCATGAACATATCCGCCTCCGCGCGTGGCATGCATCGCGCGCGTACGGCGTGTCGTTACGTATTGGTCCCAGGCAGGCGAAGGGACCACCTTGGGAACATTACCTACGCGCAACGTTGCGCCCGATCAAAACCGTGGCGGAAAGTTGCGGCTACCCGGTGCCTCGTCGAACACGAGGAGAAATGAACCATGCGTACTTCGCTTTTTGTCGGTCTGGCCGCTGCCGGTCTGCTGGCCTCGACCGCGAGCGCCCAGGCACAGGACCGAGCGGGCATCACGGCCGGCGACTGGCTGGTCCGCCTGCGCGGCATCGTCGTCGCCCCGAATGAATCGTCGAGCGGCATCACGCCTGCCCTCCCCACCGCCAAGGTCGGCGTCGGCGACGCGGTGATGCCTGAAGTCGACTTCACCTACATGGCGACCGACCATATCGGCGCCGAGCTGATCGTCTCCAGCACCCGCCACGACATTCAGGGCCGCGAGGCGATCTCGTCGCTCGGCAAGGTCGGCCACACCTGGGTGCTCCCGCCGACGCTGACGCTCCAGTATCACTTCATGCCCAAGGCCGCGGTGCGTCCCTATGTCGGTGCTGGCGTCAACTACACGACCTTCTATTCGGCCAAGACCAGCGACTCGCTCAACAAGGCGCTCGGCCAAACCAGCCTCTCGCTGAAGGACAGCTTCGGCTATGCGTTGCAGGCGGGCGTGGACATCGATCTGAACAAGAAGTTCTTCCTGAACCTCGACGTCAAGTACATCGACATGAGCACCACTGCCCGGCTCAACACCGGCGGCGCCATCAACCAGACCAGCGTCGACATCAACCCGCTGGTGTTCGGCTTCGGCGTCGGCACCCGCTTCTGATCGAAGCAGTTCCCCCGCTTGCGACCGCTCACCCCTCTAGCGGGGGATCGACTGGGGAGCCGAACGCTAGGGCGCTCGGCTCCCCTTCTTCGTTGGAACAGCGCCGATCACGGGCCCGGTCCCCTATCGCAAGCGGATCACGGCCTTCGTTGCCTACCACGCCTTGGAGGCGCCCAAATCTTGCGGTCTCGATCCCGCGCCTGACGACCCGTGCGGGATTGCCGACAGCGATGCAGCCGGGCGGAACATCGTCCGCGACGACCGCGCCCGCGCCGACCACGCAGCCATCGCCGATCGTCACACCCGGCAGGATCATTGCACCCCCGCCGATCAGGCAGCGATCGCCGATGATGATCGGTCGAACGAAGCCCTTGCCTTCGCGCGCGACGAGCAGCGTCTTGAACGCGATCATCGTGTCGCGGCCTATCAGGATGCAGCCGGGTCCGCCGGAGAGAATCTTGGCCTGCAAAGAGATGCGCGAACTCGGATGGATCACAATGCCGTGACGACGCTGCAGCCACCAACGCCGCAAGGCATACAGTGGCAGGCGGATGAAATCCAATTGATCGAGCGACCGCAACATGATGCGGGCAGTATATTATGGGTTGAGGCGAATCGGGAAGGGGCTTAGTCGATTGGCGAATAGTCTGGAGGGGGGCCAGATACCATGTTCGCTCGCATATGGCGGCGCTTTGTCCGAACGCGCATCTGGGGGATGGATATTCATCCAAGCGCGGTCATCGCGGACAGCGCGCTCATCGACCGCACCTTTCCAAAAGGCGTGCACATCGCTGCCCGCGCAGTCATCGGCGAACAGGCCGTGGTGCTGACCCACGACATCGCCACCAGGGTCTGGCAGCACACCTATATCGGCGAGGGCGCAACGCTCGGCGCCCGAGCGATCGTCTTGCCTGGGCTCAAGGTCGGCAAGGGCGCGGTCGTGCTTCCCGGCAGCGTGGTGACCGAGGACGTGCCGGACGGAGCGACGGTCCGTGGAAATCCGGGAAAGCTGATCGCGCCAAGTAGCTACGCGGCTTGACCTCCACGGCGCCTACCGCCGCCGACTCCTCCCGATAGTGCCTTGGCCGACATCGATACAGCCATCACTGGCATCACAATCTTCTTCACGGCGCGCGCTCAAGCGCACAGCTGAAAAACTGATAACTGCACGAACAAAGCTGCAGGGTCGCAAATATCAGTATGCGTACCTCCCATTCATCTCGTTCGATATAAAGGCCTAGAAACCATGATCATAGTGGTTCCCTCCAATCGCTCGGTATCTCTGGAATACCTGGCGCCGCTGATCGACGCGGGCGCCCGCTTCGTCGTGGTCGACGATTCACCTGGAACGGTCACCGTCGACCATCCGAGCTTCCGGATCTATACTTGGGAAGACCGGAAGCGGATGCTGGGCGATGCCGACGCGTGGTTCCCGCGCCGCAATGGCGCCTGCCGCGATTTCGGCTTCTACGTCGCCTGGCACGAGAGCGACGACGACGAAATCATCGTGGCGCTGGACGATGACTGCGAGGTCACGTCGCAGAACTTCTTCGCCGAGGTGACCGAGGCGCTCACCGCCAAGCCGCGCCCGGTGCTCGGCGAAGGCCTGCGCCACCTCAACATCCTCGACCTCTACGAAGGCACGCCGGACAACCTGTTCCCGCGCGGCTTTCCCTATGAATGCCGCGGCGCCTATCAGCGCGCTTCCATCGGCGACGCGACCAACGGGGAGGCGCCGATCTTCAACCTCGGCCTGTGGACCGACGCGTTCGACGTCAACGGCATCGACAAGATCAACGGCCCGCAGTGGCGCTGGCCCGAAGTCGATCTCGCGATCCCCTCTGCGGCGATCGCCCCCGGCGCGCTGGTGTCGGTCTGCTCGATGAACATGCAGTTCCGGCGCAAGGTCACCCCTGCGGTCTACCAGCTGCCGATGCACGTGCCGGTGCTGCCGCACTGGATGATCGACCGCTATGGCGACATCTGGGGCGGCTTCATCCTGAAGATGCTGGTCGATCGCGCGGGCGACACGCTGACCGTCGGCGCCCCCATGATCGGACATCGCAAGGCCGGCGACATGCAGCGCAATATCTGGCAGGAGCATATCGCGCATATGGTCAACCAGGAAGCGATCGAGATCTTCAGCCTTTCGGCAGAGGTCGCGCCTGCCGACTATCTGACGATGATGGCGGAGTTCACCGAGAATGTGGCGGCGCGCGCGGGCGGCGCCAGCGGCATGCTGCGCCCCTATCTCGAACATCTCGTCCCGTGCCTGCGCACCTGGTGCACTGCGCTGAAGTAACGTCAGCCCAGCGCCGCTGACAGGTGGCGGCGATAGTCGAGGGCGATGCTGTGCGGTGCAAACCGCGCCAGCGCGCCCTCGGCTTGTAGCCGCGCGATCGACTCCTTCAGTGCCTGCTGGTTGGTCATGACATGCCGCAGGCCCGCGGCGATATCCGCAGGGTCGTCCGCGCGACAGGCATAGCCGATCCGATCCGGGGGCAGATACCCGTCGATCGCCCAGCCGGCCGGGTAGAGCACGGGGATTCCAGCGAACAGCGCCTCGACGAAGACCATGCCGAAAGTCTCCTGCTGGCTCGGCAGCGCCAGCATCGCGCTGCCGCCGAGCAGCTCTCGTACCGACCCATTCGGCACCGGCCCAAGCAGACGAACCTGCCGGCGCGCGCCGGCACGCGCGATCAGCCGGTCCACCTCGAGATGGCTCCGCGCATTGCCACCGCCGACGATGTCGAGGTGCCACCCTGCCCCGGTCTCGGCGACCTCCTGCATTGCCGGGATCAGCTTCGAGATCCCTTTGCGGCGCCAATGGGCGAGATGAAAGAGCGACACGATCCGGTCGCTGGACACGCTCGAGGGGGTCGGCTCCGCCACCCCGCCCATCACCGGCAGCACCGCGATCGCTCGCAGCGGCAGACGGAGCATCTTCGAAAACCGCTCGGCTGCCCAGGGCGCGGTGGCGATCAGCGCATGCGCGGAGGCGGCGATTTCGCGCCAATGGCCGTGCAGGTCGGGTCTCCCGCGCCAAACCCAGCCGTCCGCATCGCCCCAGATGCTGCAGAGATACGGCACGCCGAATTCGCGGGCGAGTTGGCTCGCGACGATCCCGTCCGTCGTCAACTTGTGCGCATGGATCAGGTCGATGGCGATACCCCGGTCGCGCAGGTCTGCGGCGATCCACCGCACCAGCCGCGCCATCGCATGACGCAATCCCAGCCCCTTGGGAAGCGCGCGATAGGCGATGGCGACTCGATCGGGTGCATAGCGCAGGGCGGCGATCTCGCGACCGAGGTTCCCGACCCGCGTCATGCTGTAGACGATGTTGCGAAAGCCGTCGGCGCTGTCGACCAGGCGCTCCACCGCGCGGGTCATGTGCGGCGCCGCCAACGGACTCGGAAAATCGAAGCTGATATGCAGGACCGTAGCGGGGGTCATCGCTTCACCGCCCATCCCGCGCCCCAGCATGCCATGCTGGTGGTGGCCCGCTGTCCGCGCGGATAGCGGATGCATCAACTGCGTTGCGGGCCCCACCCCACCCCGAAGCCATCATATTTCCCCCTCGATACGGCTCGCCCGCCGTCTATCCTATTTCCGCAGGCTTTGCAGTCGCGAAGCATCGGGCGCCGGGGCCCTTGGCGAAAAAGCCGCCGCGGGCGCCGCTGAGCCGTGTTCGCCTAGATGCGGGCAAGCGGGGAGCGAACGATGTTGGCGGCGCCGTGCAGATCGGCCTCCGGTGCCGTCCCGAAGACGGCACCTGCGGCAACGGCTGCCGGACTCAGTGCTGTCCACCGCGCGCGACGCGCTACCCGCACCCGAAGGTTCAGCGCGGCAGGCAAGGGTTCCTCCGTCACGCCGCGCAGTGCTTCCCGAAGCGCGTCCTTCTGGGCGCGACAGGCGGAGCACCGCGCGGCGTCTTCAGGATGCGCTGCAAGCCAGGCACGAACCTCCAACTCCCGCTCGGGAGCAAGGCGACCATCCACATGGGCCTGGAGTTCCGCTTCAGTTATCGGCGCCGCGCATCATACCACCCTCAGTGCGTGGGTTGCACGACCCCCTCTTCGAGTTGCCGGCGGAGTCGCTCGCGGGCGCGGGACAGCCGGGACATCACCGTGCCCAGCGGCACGCCGAGCACCGCCGCGGCCTCGGCATAGCTGATATCCTCCACGCCAACGCGCAGAAGCACCGCGCGCGATCCTCCGGCAGCAACGCGAGTTGCGCCAGCAAATCGTGCTGCGCGATAGCGCGCTCCTGTTCCGCCGGCACCGCCAACCACTGCTCCGGCACGGAGTCGATCGCCGCTTCCGGGCCCCGGCGCGGGCGGCGACGCAGCCGATCGAGCGCAAGATTGTGCAGGATGGTGAACAGCCAAGCACGCTGGCTGGTAGCACCACGGCGGCTGCGCCAATGGGCGAGCGCACGCTCCGGAACGTCCTGCGCCAGATCGTCGGCATCGTCGCGATGGCGCAGCATGGCGCGCGCATAGCGCCGCAACGCCGGTATCAGCGGCTGAACTTCAGCGATCATCTCCGCGCTGACCGACATCGACACCATCCTAGGCGCGAGACGCGCGAGGCGCGCCATTATTCCAGTGTCTAATTTTTTCTTCCGGACTGCGGGAATATTGCCGGCGCTGCGTCGTCTACTCCCGCGACATCAGTTTGAACCGGAATCGATATGCCCATGTTCGACCGGCGCACGATAAGCGCCTTCGCCCTGATCGGCGCAACCGTGCTGGCACTGCTCACGGGCTTTGCCTGGGCGGCCGGCTGGCTGGGCCCCCGTCGCATCAGCGGCGGCGACATCACGACCGCACTCGAGGCGAATAGCGGCGGCGTGAAGCCCGGCTATCGTCGCGCCCATGCCAAGGGACTTTGCTTCACCGGCGATTTCGCGGCAAACGGCAGGGGCAGCGCCCTCAGCACGGCGCGAACGCTGCATGCCGGTACGCTACCGGTGCTCGGGCGCTTTTCGCTGGCAGGCGGCAATCCGCTGGCGGGCGACGGGCGCAACGTGTTCCATTCGATGGCGCTGCTGCTGAAGACGCCCGACGGGCAGGAATGGCGCATGGCGTTGGACCACACTCCGATCTTCCCGGTCGCCGATGTCGCTTCCTTCATCACGCTCCAACGCGCGACGACACCCGATCCGAAGACCGGCAAGCCCGATCCGGCCGTGCTCAAGGCCCTCCTGGCGGCGCATCCCGAAGTGAAGGCTTTCCAGGGCTATATGGCGAAGGCGGTGCTGCCGAACAGCTTCGCCAACGCGACCTATTACAGCATCAATGCCTTCCGCTTCACCGATGCCGGCGGGACGACACGCTTCGTCCGATGGCAGTTCGTGCCCGAGGCGCCGCTCGCCGGTCTCGACAAGCAGCACCTCGATCAACTCCCCCGCGACGCGCTGTTCCAGGAGATGATCGCCCGGACCGCCAAGGGACCGTCGCGCTGGCACCTGTTGCTGGTCGAGGCCAATCCGGGCGATGTGACCGACAAGGCCACGGTTGCCTGGCAGGGCCCGCACCGCACGATCGATGCCGGCACGCTGACGATCCGCGCCACCCAGCCGGAAGAGACCGGCAGCTGCCGCGACTTCAACTTCGACCCCACCATCCTGCCGGAGGGCATTGCCTTGTCCGACGATCCGCTGCTCGCCGCCCGCGCCAAGGGCTATTCCTCGTCCTTCACCCGCCGCGCCGCCGAAGGCCCACACCCCAGCGCCGTGGGGGAAGACCTGGCCAAGGGAGCGCAGCAATGACCCGCCTTTCGCCCGATTTTAACCCCGCCCTGCGCGTGCTGCACTGGCTGATGGCGGCGCTGGTGCTGGCGATGCTGTTCATCGGCGTCTTCATGGTTTCCACCAGCGGCCCGGCCTATGGGACGCTGCTCGCTCTGCACCGTCCGATCGGCATCGCCATTCTCGTCCTCGTGGTGCTGCGCCTGCCGCTGCGTCTCGCGACCGGCGCGCCCGCGCTGCCGGAGGATCTGGCGCCGCTGCAGAAGCGCATCGCCTGGGGATCGCATGTGCTGCTCTACGCCGCGCTGTTCGCCCTGCCGCTGATCGGCTGGGGCATGCTGTCCGCCGGCGGCTATCCCGTGCGACTGGGGGACGGCATCGTGCTGCCGCCGATCCTGCCGCATGACCTCGCGCTCTATGCGCTGCTGCGCGCGGTACACACCGCGATCGCGCTCGCCTTCTTCGCGCTGATCCTGCTCCACCTCGCTGCGGCACTGATGCACGGGCTGGTCCGGCGCGACGGCGTGCTGCGGAGCATGACCATCGGGCATCACCGATCGTCGCCCCCCTCGGCCGCCGACGATGACAAATCCGGAGAAACCGCTACGCTCCCGACATGACCCTCGAACAGCTTCGCATCTTCGTCGCAGTCGCCGAACGCGAGCATATGACGCGGGCGGCGGAGGCGGTGGGCGTCACCCAGTCCGCAGCGTCCGCCGCCATCGCCACGCTCGAGGCACGGCACGACATCAAGCTGTTCCACCGCGTCGGTCGCGGTATCGAGCTGACCGATGCAGGTCGTTTCTTCCTCGGCGAGGCGCGCGCCGTCCTCGCGCGGGCGGCAGAAGCAACGCTGGCGCTCGGCGAATATGCCGGGCTGAAGCGCGGCCATCTCCGGCTCGTCGCCAGCCAGACCATCGCCGCCTATTGGCTGCCCGCGCGGCTGGCCGCTTTCCACCGCCGCTATCCCGATATCGAATTGTCGGTCGCGATCGCCAATACCGAAGGCGCCGCGCGCAGCGTCCGCGATGGCGAGGCCGAACTGGGTTTCGTCGAAGGCATGGTCGACGATCCGTCGCTGGCCCACTGGGAGGTCGGCGAGGATCGCATGCTGCTGGTCAGCAGCAATCCTGCCGAGGCGATCACCAACGCCTGGCTGGCGGCCGCGCCCTGGGTGATGCGCGAGCCCGGCTCCGGCACCCGCTCGACCTTCGAAACCGCGATCCGCGATCGCGGGCTGGACCCGCACCACCTCAATGTCGTGCTGACCCTGCCTTCCAATGAATCGGTCCTCGCCGCTGTGCGCGCAGGGGTTGGCGCCGCGATGCTGTCGCAGCTCGTCGTCCTGCCGCTCCTGGAAGCACGCGCCTTGTTCGCCCTGCCCTTCGCGCTGCCGCCGCGCCGCTTCCATGGCCTGCGGCAGAAAGAACGGTATCGCAGCAAGGCCGCCGATGCATTGCTGGACGTCATTGCAAGCTTCGACGCGCAGCAGGACTGGGTGATCTGATCGCGAAAGGCGATCGGGCTGATCGCCGCAGCCCTTCGTCACTGAACGACATTCTCTGACTGCCGCGTGTAAACTGGTGCAACTCTGCCCAGCGTGACTGCCAAATTAGCCGGACCAACAACCAAAGACGATCAAAACCATATGAACTAATCGTTGGAATGATCGGTTGTGGCGCCGCATCTGTGTCTCAGCAAGGAGACACAATGTGACGACGCAGAGCCTGTCCCGCCGCCCATCGCTGCCCGGCAGCACGCTGCTGCCCGGCCTGGCGCTGTGCCTGACCGTCACCGGCGGCGCGTTCGTGCTGCAGCGGATCGAGGAATCGGTGTTCGGACGCGCCTGGCTGGAAGCGCTGGTTCTCGCGATCCTGATCGGCACCGCCGTGCGGACCGCCTGGACGCCGGACAAGCGCTGGTTCCCCGGCATCACGTTCAGTGCCAAGTTCCTGCTCGAACTCGCCGTCGTCCTGCTCGGCGCCTCGGTGAGCGCCGCGACGATCCTCGCCGCCGGGCCGGGCCTGCTGCTCGGCATCGCGGGCGTCGTCTGCGTGGCGATCGCCAGCAGCTATCTGATCGGCCGGATGCTGCGGCTGCCGAAGCGCATGGCACTGCTCGTCGCCTGCGGCAACTCGATCTGCGGCAACTCGGCCATTGCGGCGGTGGCGCCGGTGATCGGCGCGGACGGCGACGACGTCGCGGCCTCGATCGGCTTCACCGCCGTGCTGGGCGTGGTGGTCGTGCTCTCGCTGCCGCTGCTCGCCTTCGGCCTCCACCTGAGCGGCCACCAGTTCGGCGCGCTTGCCGGCCTCACCGTCTATGCCGTGCCGCAGGTGATCGCCGCCGCTGCGCCCGGTGGTGCCACCGCCGTCCAGATGGGTACGCTGATCAAGCTGGTGCGCGTGCTGATGCTCGGCCCGGTCTGCCTGATCCTTTCGCTGATCGCGCCCAAGCTGCGCGAGGAAGCCGATGAACTGCCCCCGCATGTCACCACCGGCGAACGCCCGGCGGCCGGGCGGCCGGCGCTGCACCATCTGGTGCCCTGGTTCATCCTCGGCTTCCTCGGCCTGGTCGGCCTCCGGTCCTTCGGCCTCATCCCGCATGCGGCCCTGGCCCCGGCGAACGAGGCCGCGACGCTGCTCACCGTCGTCTCGATGGCAGCGCTGGGCCTGGGAGTCGATGTCCGCACGGTGGCCCATGCCGGCGGCCGCGTGACCGCCGCGGTGGTCCTCTCGCTCCTCGTGCTCGGGGCGATCAGTCTCGGTCTGATCCACTTGCTCGGACTGGCCTGAATCCGCCGCGCTGCGGGCAAGCTTCTTGCTGTTCACCGACCGTATCGGCAGCGCGGCACTGGAAGCGGATATCGAGGCGTCGATCATCGGCACTCGGCAGACGCCAGGCGCGGGGTGGTCGAAGCACCCCTATCTGCCCTGAAGCGTCGTTCACCGCGGCGGCTGCCACCTGCGTCGAGGAGGCTTTCCTGTCGCGGGCCTGTTGCGTCCATCGCGCCGAGCACGTATGGGCCGTCGCATTCGCAAGGACCCGGTGCGATTCCGGGTGGCTATTCCGGCCGCCGATCCGCCGGATAACAACAAGCACCATTTCCGTCGGCGCTGCATTGCGCCCTGTGCCCTGTTGTGGATTTTCAATGACCTTCGATTTTACCGCGTACCGCCGCCAGTGGTTCACTGACGGCATTTCCGCTCGCCAAGACCTGCTTGCCGGCATCGTCGTCGCCCTGGCGCTGATCCCGGAAGCGATCGGCTTCTCCATCATCGCCGGCGTCGACCCGCGCGTGGGACTCTACGCTTCCGTCTCGATCGCAATGACCATCGCGCTCATCGGCGGGCGTCCCGGCATGATCTCGGCCGCGACGGCGGCGATCGCCGTTCTCGTCGGGCCGCTCGTGCGGAACCACGGCGTCGAATACCTCTTTGCGGCGACGATCCTGATGGGCCTGATCCAGGTCGCGGCCGGCATGCTGCGGCTCGATCTGGTCATGCAGTTCGTCTCGCGCTCGGTCATCACCGGCTTCGTCAACGCCCTCGCCATTCTGATTTTCCTGGCGCAGCTACCGCAGCTCACGGGTGTCGGCTGGGAGACCTATGCGATGGTCGCCGCCGGTCTCGCGATCCTCTACGGCCTCCCGCGCATCACCAAAGCGGTGCCGTCGCCGCTGATCGCCATTCTCGTCCTGAGCGCGATCAGCATCGCTCTCGCGCTGCCGGTCCATACGGTGGGCGACATGGGCAAGCTACCCCAGGGATTGCCGAGCTTCGCCCTGCCGCAGGTGCCGCTGACCCTGGAGACGCTGCGGATCATCCTGCCCTATGCGCTGACCATGGCGGCGGTGGGATTGCTCGAATCGCTGCTCACCGCGCAGATCGTGGACGACATGACCGACACCGACAGCGACAAGCGCCGGGAATGCGCAGGGCAAGGCGGCGCGAACATCGTCGCGGCCCTGTTCGGCGGCATGGGGGGCTGCGCGATGATCGGCCAATCCGTCATCAACGTCACGTCCGGGGGGCGTGGGCGCCTGTCCACCTTCGTGGCGGGCGCCTTCCTGCTCTTCCTCCTGGCCGTGCTGGGTCCCTATGTCGGGCGTGTGCCGATGCCGGCGCTGGTGGCGGTGATGATCATGGTGTCGATCGGGACGTTCAGCTGGAATTCGATTCCGAACCTTCGCCGCCACCCGCCGACCTCCTCCATCGTGATGCTCACCACGGTCGCGGTGGTCGTCGCGACGCACGATCTGTCGCTGGGCGTCCTCGCTGGCGTCCTGCTTTCCGGCATCTTCTTCGCCGGCAAGGTGCAGCGCATGTTCTCGGTGGAGCGGGATCTCTCCGCAGACGGGACGCGCGCCGTCTACCGGGTCTCGGGCGAAATCTTCTTCGCCTCGGTCAATCGCTTCACCCGCGCCTTCCAGGCGGAGGATCGCGCGGGCCAAGTGGTGATCGACGTGACGGCGGCCCATTTCTGGGACATCTCCGGCGTCGGCGCGCTCGACAAGATCGTCGCGCGGCTCCGTCGCGACGGCCGCGACGTCGAGGTGGTCGGCTATAACCATGCGAGCGCAGACATCGTCGATCGCTTCGCACTCCACGACAAGACCGGCGTCGAACTGGGGCTGGCGCCGCATTGAGCCCCCCGGGTGGCGCGCGACGGCAGTTGCGGCCACCTTTTCGCCCGATGGGCGTTCAGCCGTGCAATTATGCTGAAAAGTGCAATCAACCCTCGCGTGTTCTGGGGCGCCTCGGCGCTCATCCTGGCGCTACTCGGCGTCACCATCGCCATGCCCGGCAGTGCCGATCTCGCCTTCAAGGCGGCACAGGCCTGGACCATCGACACGTTCGGCTGGTTCTACATCGCCGCCGTCGCGGTGTTCCTCGTCGTCGTCCTCGCCCTCGGCTTCGGGCCGGCAGGCAAGCTGAAGCTGGGGCCGGACGATGCCGAGCCGGACTTCCCCTATCTCTCCTGGCTGGCAATGCTGTTCGCCGCTGGGATGGGCATCGGGCTGATGTATTTTGCCGTCGCCGAGCCGATCCAGCACTATATCTCGCCCCCGGAAGCCAAGAGCGGCACGATCGCCGCGGCGCGCGAGGCGATGGCGATCACCTTCCACCATTACGGCGTCCATGCCTGGGCGATCTACGCACTGGTCGGGCTGAGCCTTGCCTATTTCACCTATCGCAAGGATCTGCCGCTCACCCTGCGCTCGGGGCTGGCGCCGATCCTCGGCAAGCGCATCCACGGGCCGCTCGGCGACGCGATCGACATCTTTGCGGTGTGCGGCACAGTGTTCGGGGTCGCCACCTCGCTGGGCTTCGGCGTCTCGCAGATGACCGCAGGGCTGTCCTATATCTACGCGCTCCCCGATACGCTGACCGCCAAGATCGTCGTGATTATGCTGGTCATGGGGGCGGCGACGCTGTCGGTGCTGAGCGGGGCGGATCGCGGCATCCGGCGATTGTCCGAACTGAATCTCACCGTAGCCGTGCTGCTGATGCTGTTCGTGCTGGTACTCGGCCCCACGCTCTTCCTGCTGCGCGCGCTGGTGCAGAATTTCGGCCTGTATCTCGATCACTTCGTGATGCGCACGTTCACGATCTACGCCTATGAGCCGCGCGCCTGGATGGCGGACTGGACGCTGTTCTACTGGGCCTGGTGGATCGCCTGGTCGCCCTTCGTCGGGATGTTCATCGCGCGCATCTCGCGCGGGCGGACGATCCGCGAGTTCGTGATCGGCGTGCTGTTCGTGCCCACCGCCTTCACCTTCCTGTGGATGACCGTGTTCGGCAACACCGCGATCTCGCTGGACCTGGGCGCGGCGTCCGGCGGGATCGCGCAGGCGGTCCAGGCCAATCTCTCCACCGCGCTGTTCAAGTTCCTGGAATATCTGCCGGCGGCGAGCGTCACCTCCACCCTCGCCATCCTGCTCGTGGCGGTGTTCTTCGTCACCTCCGCCGACTCCGGCGCGTTGGTGATCGACACCCTGGCCTCCGGCGGCAAGGAAGATACGCCGCGCTGGCAGCGGATGTACTGGTGCGTGCTGCTGGGCGCGACGGCGACGCTGCTGCTCGTGGCGGGCGGGCTCGGCGCGCTCCAGGCGGCGACCCTGCTGGCGGCGCTGCCCTTCTGCTTCATCATGCTGCTGTTGGCGTATGGGCTGGTGCGCCAGACCAATGCCGATCTGGCCGGCGTGGCACTTTCGGACGATATGCCGGCAATCAGCGAGCGGCTGAAACGGCTGGTCGCCCCCGCACGGCGTGCTGAGATCCTCGGCCAGATGAACAGCAAGGGCAAGCCGGCCTTGCGCGCCGTCTACGAAGGCATGCAGGCGGAAGGCTGGACGGATCCTAGACTGGAGATCGAGGAGACGCAGCTGGCGCTCACCGTCGGTCAGCAGAGCGACAAGCCGTTTACCTATCGCATCTTCCCCCGCTCCCGCCCGCTCGCCGCCTATACCGCGCTGGAAGCCTCGGAAGCGCGGCGCAGCGTCGCCTGGACGCTGGCAGTGCAGACCAGCCAGGGCGCCCGCATGCGCGATATCACCGGTTTCTCCACCGAACAGATCACCGGCGATCTGCTCAACGAACTGGAGCGCTGGCGGACAAGCTGAGCGGAGCGATCGCAAGGCGCCAGGCGTTGGCAAGGACATGAACTTCGAGAGACCGCGTTTCCGTTGCCTGCTTGCGGCTTGCACCGCCCTGTCCTTTGCCGCTCCCGCCACCGCCGCGCAGGCCGATCAGCGCGACGCGGCACAGCCCGCCCCCGCTGCCACGGAAGCCTCGCTGCGTGCGCTGGCGACGGCGCCGGACATGCAACGCTTCTATGCGCGCGTCGGCTGGCACCTGGTCTGGACCGATGCGGCCGCGCAAGCGCTGCAGGAGGCCATCGCACGGCGCGCCGACCATGGGCTGGACCGACTGCAGCTCCTGCCCGAGCCCAGTTCGGCCGAAACCCCGGCGGCGCGCGACGTCGCGTTCACCCGCGCCGCGCTGCTCTACGCCGGTGCGCTGGCCAAGGGGGTGGTGGATCCCACGTCGCTGCATGCTGTCTACACGCTGCCCCGTCCCGACATCGACCTGACCGAGGGGCTGGCGAAGGCGCTCGACCGGCGACATCTGCAAGCTGGCTGGCCGGGCTCGCACCCGCCGACCCGGACTATGCACGCTTGTCCGAGGCGTATCGCGCCGCGGTCGCCGACCAGCACGCCGCCGGTGGGCGCGCAACGCCCATCACCGCTACGGGACTGGTCCGCCCGGGCGACCGCGACGATCAGGTGCCGGCCATCGCGCGGCAACTGGCCGCCGAGGGCTATCTGCTCGACCCGGTGGCCGGGCAGCCGCAGGCGACCGCCGCTCCCAACCTCTACACCGACGCAGTCGCCGATGCGGTGCGATCGCTCCAGCGCGACTATGGTCTGGCGGAGGACGGCGTGCTCGGGCCCCGGACCTTCGAGGTGCTAAACCTCGGCCCCGCAGACCGGGCCCGCGCGATCGCCGTCGCGCTGGAGCGGCTGCGCTGGCTGGCGCGCAATCCGCCGGGGACGCGCATCGACGTCAACATCGCGGCCGCGCACCTCTCTTATTACCGCAACGGCGTGCTGGTCGACAGCCGCAAGGTGATCGTCGGTAAGCCGGGCCGGGAGACGCCGCTCCTATCCTCGCCGATCTACCGCCTCGTCGCCAACCCGACCTGGACCATTCCCAAGTCCATCGAGAACAGCGAACTGGCGCATGTCGGCGCCGACTATCTCGCCAGCCACAACATGGTGCGCCGGGGCGGCTATATCGTCCAGCAGCCGGGGCCGGACAATGCGCTGGGCCTGGTCAAGTTCGACATGGTCAACGACCAGGCGATCTACCTCCACGATACCAGTGCGCCGGGCCTGTTCGAGCGCAGCCAGCGGCATCTCAGCCATGGCTGCGTGCGGGTGGAGGATGCGTTGGGCTTTGCGCAACTGCTCGCCGAGGACGAAGGCGTGGCCGATCGCTGGCAGGCGGCGAGCGCCAGCGGCGCGCAGACCTTCGTGCCGCTGCCGGTGCGCATTCCGGTGCGGCTGCTCTACCAGAACGCCTTTGTCGACGAGACGGGCCGGGTGACGGTCCGCACCGACCCCTATGACTGGAACGGCCCGGTGGCGCGGGCGCTCGGCTTCGACGACGGGGCGCACACCAGGACGCAGGCCGACGCGATCGACATCGGCCCCTGATTCAATGCTCGGCATCCGCCGCACCGGTCAGCTTCCAGCGACGGAGCAGCGGCGGCATGGTGAGGCCCTGTGCGAAGATCGAGAAGGCGACGACGCCGAAGGTGACCACGACGACCGCGCCGCGCTCGGCCACGTTCGCCGGCACCGCCAGCGCCAACGCAAGGCCCACCGCCCCGCGGAGCCCGCCCCACACGAGGACATGCTGGTAGGTGGCGGGCAGCCGCAGCCCGGTGCGCGCGAACAGCGCCGCCAGCGGATAGACCGCCGCCGCGCGGCCGAGCAGCGTCATCACGATCCCCGCGACCAGCGCGCCGCTCACCAGCGCGATCGGCTGGTGCGCCTCATGACTGCCGATCAGCAGGAACAGGCAGGAATTGGCGAGGAAGGCGGCATAGGCCCAGAAATCCTGGACATGCTGGCGCCCGGCGACCGAGATCGAGCCCTGCGGGCCGATCGCGCCGACGATGATCCCGGCAGCGAGCGCGGCGAACACGCCCGAGGCATGGACATGCTCGGCGAGCAGAAAGCTTGCCCAGGCGATGACGGTGGTCAGCGTCACCTCGACGAGATGGTCCTCGGTCCGCCCCGCCACCGTCAGCACCACGAAGGCAATCGCGGCGCCGATCGCCACGCCGCCGAACACCGTCCAGAGCAGCGACGTGGCAACGCCGCCGGCGCTGAGCCCGCCGCCCTCCGCCACCGCGATCAAGATCGCGAAGCCCACTGCGGCGACGCCGTCGTTGAGCAGGCTTTCCGATTCCACCACCATGCTCAGCCGCGGCTCGGCCTTCATCTCCTTGAAGGCGGCGATCACCGATACCGGGTCGGTCGCGGCGATCAGCACGCCGAAGAAGGCCGCGCCCAGCCAGCTCCAGCCAAGCAGCCAGTGCATGCCCGCCGTAACCAGCAGCGCCGAAATTGCGACGCCAAGGAACGCCAGCACGACGGTGAGCGGCAATTCCTCGCGAAAACGCTGCCAGCGCAGTTGCAAGGCGGCCTCGAAGATCAGCGGCGGCAGAAATATGTTGAAGATCAGTTCCCGCGACAGCGGCAGGTTGGCGCCCACCGGCAGGAAGGCGAGCGCGATCCCGGCGAGAACCAGCCCGGCGGTATAGGGCAGACCGATCCGCCGCGAGATCATCGCCACCAGCGACGCGACGATCAGCAGCGTGCCGAGTTCGGGAAGGCCGATTTCGTTCAGCGCGGGGACTCCTAGGGCGACTGGGCGGGCGGAAATCCTAGGGCAAAACCGGCGCGGGCACGAGGGTAAAGCGCTGCCCGGCCGCCGGGGCCGCGCTCGCGCCGACACCGGCACGGCGCAGTTGCTCGGCAATGGCGAGCGCACGTCGCTGCGTCAGGTTGGGTTTCGCCGGCGCAGTGCCCGTGGTCAGCCCCGGCACGCCAAGCGCACCGATGTTCCATCGCTTCGCCGCCCAGATCGACGCAGCGATAGCCTCGGTCGCTCGCGCGTCGAGGGTATCGACATTGTCCGCGAAGCCGATCTCCGGCAGCGGCCCCTGTGGCGGGACGATCGCCACCGTCCAGTCGCCCGCGCGCTGCGCCGCGCGCGTCTCCAGCATGCGGTAGGTCTCGATTCCCGCCCCAGGCAGCGGCGTCGCGGCGGCGGTGGCACGGTGATGGTCGCGATCGACGGTGACGTCGTCGGGCTTCAGGCCCGCGATCAGCGCCACCAGCTGCGCGATCTCGGTCGCGCGCTGGGTCTCCTGGGTCGACACCTCCCCTGCCCGCCGCAGTTCCTCGCGCTGTGCCGCCAGCGCGTCGGCGCCGGCACCGAGCAGCACCTGGTCGAGACTGAGGCGCACCGGGCGGCCGAGTTGCACGGCCATCGCCTTCTGCAGCGGTGCGGTCTTCTGCATCGCATCCTGGGGCGTGATCACCACGGCCCGGACGACAATCGGCTCGGCGGTGAAGTCCAGGTCAAGTTGCGTGACCCGCGCCTTGGCGCCGAACCGCTCGGTCAGCAGCGTTCGCGCCTGGGTGACCGCCACTGCCTCGCGACCGATGCGATTGAGCGAGATGCCGAGCGGGATCGCCATCGCGACGAAGACGAGCAGCAGGATCACCGTCTGGGTCCAGGTCTGGCGGCTGGAAAGATGGTGGCCGAAGCCATAGAAGCGCGCCATCGCCGTAGCCGAAAGCGCGATGGTGATGAAGTTGGTGACGAACAGCGCCAGCGCGCCCATCCCCACGGGCGCGTTCCAGGTCGCGATGCCATAGCCGACTACCGCCAGCGGCGGCATCAGCGCGGTGGCGATGGCCACGCCGACAATGGTTTCGCCGCGCCCGCGAATGATCGCATAGGTGCCCGCCAGCGCCGCGAACAACGCAACGGCCAGGTCGAACAGATTGGGCCGGGTGCGCGCGACAATCTCCGAGGTCGGCGCCTGCAGCGGCGAGATGGTGACGATCAGCGCGGTGAATGCGACCGCCGCGAACGCGCCGATCGCCAACGCCTTGAGCGACCGTCGCAGCTCGACGAAGTCGAACAATGCCAGGCTGAAGCCGAAGCCGAGGATCGGGTTCATCAACGGCGAGATCAGCATCGCGCCGATCACCACCGCCGGCGACGACAGCAGCAGCCCCAGCACCGCGATGCCGGCAGACATCATCGTCATGAACGCGAAGCGCCCCGACCAGCCGCTATCCTCCACGATCCGCGCGACGACCGCTTGATGGTCAATTGGCGCGACGATCGACTGGCGCCACCAACGGTACAGGGCGAGGTGTAACAGGCGCTCGCGAAGCCGGGCGCGGCGATCCTGTGCTTCGATGGCGTCGTCCAAGGCGGTCCTCGTCCCTTTTCTGTTGGTTGCGCGCAGGCTAGGCGAACTTTACCCGGAAAGCGAAGACGCGTCCTATTCCGCCGTGCGGATCACCGCGCGCGTCACGTCGCCCATCAGCCGCATCCGAACCGGGATCGGCTGGCGCGTGCTGGCGATCATCACCGCCACCGCGTAGCGGTGCCCGTTGGGCGCGGTGAGCAGGCCGACATCGTTATAGCCGGTGGCGAGCTTGCCCAGCTCCTGCCCCGTCCCCGTCTTGTGCGCCATTTTCCAGCCGGGCTGCAGGCCGGACTTCAGCCGCAACGGGCCCGTCTTGCTCGCCAGCATGATCCGGAACAGGCGATCGGTGGAGGTGCGGCCGAGCAGCTTGCCTTGTGCGAGCAGCGACAGGCCCAGCGTCACGCCGTTTGCGGTCGCGCCGTCATAGGGCGCGGCCAGATAGCGATCGAGTGCCCTGCGGCGCTCGGCCGCCGGCATCGCCGCGCGGGCCTTGAGAAAGCCCCAGCCGCCTGCCCATTCCTTCCGCCAGACCAGCCCGGCGGTCTTCGCCTGCAGCTCACGCTCGCCGGGGCCGAAGCCGACGCCGTCGACGCCTTTCTCCTTCAGCATGCGGCGGATGGCGGTGGGACCGCCGACCTTCCACAGCAGCACGTCGTTGCAGGTGTTATCGCTACGGGTCAGCGCGCACTCGAGCAGCGCGCCGACCGTGGTGCGATAGCCGTTCGGTCCGACCAGCGGGCGTATCGGCTGGTGGAAGACGGTGAGGTCGCTGCGCGTCACCGTCACCGGCGTGGCGAGCGTCATCCGAGCGTGATCGATCGCGTCGAACACCGCGATGGCCACCCACAGCTTGCTGACGCTCTGCTGCGGATGCGGTCGGTCTCCGTTCCATGCGACCATCCAGCCACGATCGACATCCCGTACCGAGATCGCCACCTGGCCGTGGAACCCTGCGCCGAGGGCCTGCACCGCATTGAGCAACGCCGCTGGGGGCTCGTCGGACCGCCTGGGCCTTGGCTTCGCAGCGGTCGCGTCGATCGGCGGCGCGACGAGCGTAGGGCGTGGCAGCGGCGGGGGCGGCGGCGCCTTCACGGTGGCGGATGGTGCCGCGGGGACGCAGGCGGCGAGCAGGACGACCGGCACGATGGATGCGCCGAGACGGGCGGCGGTGGCGATAAACGGCAAACAACTCTCCCTTTGCCAACCGCTTACAGGGGATGGCTGCGAGATGCAGGACGAAGCGCCTCGGTTCGTCGTCCAAGAGCCGTCATTCGTCGTCGCCGGTCGCGCGCAGCCGTGCGGTGACGGGCACCCCACGGGCTGTGGGCTTCCGCCGCGCAGCGTCAGGACGGCAAGATGGGTGTGTCGCCGAGCCGCTCCGCGCCAGAAAAGAGGCCTTCGAGCCTGCGTCGGAGATGCGCTGCGAATGCAGCATCGTGTCGGCGCGCAGGTGCGGCCTGCTCCATCAGCTCGTCGAACATCGCGTCGCGCACGCGGTCGATCGCGGCGGAAGGGAGAAGATTCGCCGCTTCGAGTTCCCGGCACAGCTGCAACAGCCCGGCGGCCGTCGCCAGCGCGCGGAAACCCGCAAGATTGAGCGAGTGGTGCAATTCGGTCTTGGAATCCTCTGCCATGGCGCTTCCCGGTTCTCTGCCGTGGATGATCGTGCGGCCCGCCACTTGCGGGAATGGCATTCCTCACATGCCGGGCCGAACCAAAGATACGCCCGACAACCAGTTGATGCCATTGCAGGAAGATAAATCCCGGGTGCACCCTGCGGAAGTCAGCACCCGCGCAGAGTTCAGCCACCCGCCAAGCAACCTGGTCCAGCGGGCGAGGCGGGACAAACCCTCTCGCGCGAGAAGCAGGACGGAACGTCTACTGCGCTGAAAACAGGATTTCCCGCTCGCACAACTCTGCACCACGACGCCCGACCGACCAAGAGTGCCGCCGCCCGACAGACGCGCGAGATCGTCCCTATCCAAAGACGATCAACAGCACGAAATGTGGTGACCCGGAGAGGATTCGAACCTCCGACCTCTCGATTAGGAATCGCTTGCTCTATCCTGCTGAGCTACCGGGCCACGCGGTCGCTCGTACCGACCCGATCGCGCGAAATCAATTGCGCGCCTCGGGCGGCACCACGGGTACCAGCAGCGGCGCGACCGGCACGCCTTCGTCGACCAGCGCCTTCGCCTCCGCAAGCGTCGCCTGGCCGTGGATCGGTGCCTCCGGCGCGTCTCCAAGATGCATCGCTCGCGCTTTTTCCGCAAACGCCCCGCCTACCCAGGTCGAAGTCTCGAGCTGCTTGGCCTGGAGCTGCGCCACGGCTGCAAGCGCGGCCTTGAACGCCGCCGGGGTGACCGGCGACGTTTCCGGCGACTGGTTGCCCTTGGCACCCACCGCCGGCGCCATCACCGCCTTGGTCACCGTAACGTCGCCGCAGAACGGGCAGGCGATCAGCCCTTGCGCACGCTGTTCCTCATAAGCGCTGCTGGACTTGAACCACGCCTCGAATACATGCTCCGCACCGCACTTCAGGTCGAAGACGATCACGCGACGATCGCCTCCGGAATGGCGCGGCGATGGCGCAGCACGGGCACCCGGGTCCGCACATCGTCCACCCGCGCGGCGTCGAGCTCGGTGAAGCCGAGCCCCGCCGCCTCCCCCATGTCCAGCAGCACGTCGCCCCAGGGATCGGTGGCGAGGCTGTGGCCATAGGTGGCGCGACCGTCCTGATGCTCGCCGGTCTGCGCCGCGGCAATGACGAACGCCGCCGCCTCGATCGCGCGGGCGCGCAGCAGCACGTGCCAGTGCGCCGCGCCGGTGGGCCGCGTGAACGCCGCCGGCACCGCGAGGATCGTCGCGCCCGCGTCGCTCATCGTGCGGAACAGGTCCGGGAATCGCAGGTCGTAGCAGATGGCGAGGCCGAGCTTGCCCAGCGGCGTGTCGACCACCACCGGCCCCGCCCCTGCCGTATAGCTGTTCGATTCGCGCCAGCTCTCGCCGGTCGGCAGATCGACGTCGAACAGATGCATCTTGTCGTAGCGCGCGCGGATCGCGCCGACGTCGTCGATCACGAAGGCGCGGTTGGCGAGCTTGCCGTCCTCGCGCAGCACCGCGAGGCTGCCCAGATGCACCCACATGCCGTGTCGCGCCGCTGCCTCGCGCACGGCGGAAAGTACACGATCGTCGCGCTCATGCGCATAGTGGCGTTGCGCGCGCTCGCGGTTGCCGTCGACCAGGCCGGACATTTCCGGCGTGAACAGCATCGCCGCCCCCCCCGCCTTGGCCTGCGCCACCGCCTCGACCAGCGTGGCCGCGTTCGCCGCGGGATCGATCCCGCTGGTCATCTGGAGCAGCGCGGCGCGGTTCATGCGGCGAGCAGCGGGTCCAGTCCGCCCTTGCGATCGAGCGCGGCGAGATCGTCCGACCCGCCGATATGCTGGCCGTCGATGAAGATCTGCGGCACCGTCGTGCGGCCGGGCGCGCGCTCCAGCATCTCCGCGCGCTTGGGCCCGCCCATGGTGATGTCATACTCCTCGAACGTCGCGCCCTTGGCGGTGAGGAGCTGCTTGGCGCGCGTGCAATAGGGGCAGAACGCCTTGGTGTAGATTTCGACCTTTGCCATAATGCCTCCTGAGGTGTGCGCGGGCCCCCGGCTTGTCAATCCATGGCATCCTCGGCGAGGACGCGTGCCCAGCAAAGAACCACAACGCGCGAAGCACCGCCGCGTTTGAGCAGCCGGGCGCAGGCATCGCCCGTCGCACCGCTGGTGTGGACGTCGTCGACCAGCAGCACCGTCTTTCCCGCCAGCCGCGCCCGCGCCTCAGGCGCCAGCGCGAAGGCGCCCGCGACCACCTTGGCCCGCGCCCGCCGGCCCAGCCCCTGGAGCTTGGGCGTCGCCTTCACCCGGCGCAGCAGGTCGGTCTCGACCGGCAGCCCGTGCCGCTTCGCCACGCCCCGCGCGATCAGCACCGCCTGGTTGAACCCGCGCGACCAGAGCCGCCAGCGATGGAGCGGCACCGGCACCACCAGATCGGCGCCCTCGGGCACCAGCCGCGCCATCGCCCGCGCCATCGTCTCCGCCACCGCCAGCCGCCCGCCATATTTGAGCTTGAGCGCCAGCCGCCGCGCGACCTCGCCATAGGCCACCGCCGCGCGCACCCCGTCATGCGGCGGCGGATGGGCGAGGCAGTCGCCGCACTGCGCCCCCGCCCCGCGGTCGTATTCGAACGGCAGGTGGCAGGTCGCGCACCAGGGTGGCCCCAGGAATTGCAGGCTGTCCCAGCAACTTGCGCAAAAGCGATGATCGGCCTCGACGATCGCGCCGCAGCCCGGGCAGCGCGGCGGCAGCGCCAGGTCGAGGATGCGGAGGAAAGGCGCGCGCGGATCCACGCCCCTCTTGTTCCAAGCCCCGCGCCGCTGCACAAGCGCGCCGTGTCCGACTCCGAAATCTTCGACCGCGCGCTGCGCCGCAAGCGCCGGGATCGCGCCGCCCGCAGCTATGAAAGCTTCCTGCGCGACCATATGCTCGACGGGCTGTACGAACGGCTGGAGGGCGTGAAGCGCGAGTTCCGCACCGTCCTCGACCTGGGCAGCGCCGACGGCAGCTTCGTCTGGCCCGGCGCCACCGTCACCCGGCTCGAGGCCGGCGCGACCTTCGCCGCGGCCAGCGGCGCGATCCATGCCGACGAGGACATGCACCCCTTTCCCGAGGCGCGCTTCGACCTGGTGATCTCCGCCGGCGTGCTCGACACGGTGAACGACGTGCCCGGTGCGCTCGCCCTCGCCCGCCGCGCGCTCAAGCCCGACGGGCTGTTCCTCGGCGCCTTTCTCGGCGCGGGCAGCCTCGCGACGCTGCGCGGCTGCCTGCTCGCCGCCGAGGCCGACCGGCCGGTGGCGCGCTTCCACCCGCAGATCGACGTGCGCGCCGCCGGGGACCTGCTGTCGCGCGCCGGCTTCACCCTGCCGGTGGCCGATGTGGAGACGCTGACGGTGCGCTATGGCGGCCTGGGCGGGTTGATCCGCGACCTGCGCGGCATGGCGGCGACCAATTTGCTTCCGAACACCCCGCCGCTCCGCCGCGAGACCCTGCTCGGCACCGCCGCCGCCTTCGCCGAGCGCGCCGATCCCGACGGCCGCACGCCCGAGAAATATTCGATCGTCTACCTGACCGGCTGGGCCCCCGACCCCTCGCAGCCCAAGCCGGCGCGCCCGGGCAGCGCGACGGCGTCGCTGGCCGACGCGCTCAAGCCCAAGGGCTAGCCGGCGGCGAGGCGTCGGTGACCAGCGACGACGCCTCGGCGGGCTGGGACGCCGTCGCCGAACGGTTCGCGGCGCTGCGCTCGGATGTCGGCAGCGACATCGTCCTCCACTGGTCCCGCCAGCTGCCGCGCGGCGGCGCGGTGCTCGATATCGGCTGCGGCACCGGGGTGCCGATCGGCACCTGCCTGGCGGCGCAGGGCTTCGCGCTGTTCGGCATCGACCCGGCGCCGCGGATGATCGCCGCCTTCCGCGACAATGTGCCCGAGGCGACCGCGGCCTGCGAGCCCGCGGAAACCAGCCGCTTCTTCGACCGCCGCTTCGACGGCGTGGTCGCGATCGGGCTGCTGTTCCTGCTGCCGGAGGCGGCGCAGGCGGCGGTGATCGCCCGGGTCGGCCCCGCGCTGCACCCCGGCGGCCGCTTCCTGTTCAGCGCCCCCCGCGAGCGCTGCGACTGGGAGGACAGCCTGACCGGACGGCGTTCGTGGTCGCTGGGGGAAGCGGGGTATGGGGCGCTGGTCGAAGCGGCGGGGTTGGAGATGGCGGGGTGCCATCGGGATGCTGGGGGCAACGACTATTTTGACGCTGTAGCGGTTGAGGCGTGAGGTTCGCCGTGACCGGTGTGTCAGCTTCCGCCCCCGACCAAGTATCGCCATTCCCCTTTGGTGGCGCGAACGGCCGGATCTGACGAAACCTGCCGAGCGCGCGTCTAGACCCGCCGGACGGCAGCCGATCCACATTGCCGTTGAGTCGATCACCACGGGTTTTTAAAACCGGGCATTTAAGGATTGCGGACAGTCCCGTTTTTCCATCTCCGATGCGCAGTTTCGGGAAAACACAATCGGGAACAGGATTCGGGAAAGCTCAGCCTGTCATCCTCGTGCCTACGCGCTGTCACTGCGCGTCTCGCAATAAATTCCCAATTGGGAAGGTGTACGGGCCGCGCAGCTTGATCAAGGACAGTCACGGTTTCGGTGCGTCGCGGGAAACGATGCGACCGCCCTGCATGACCCAGACGATCGACCGGGTGTTCGAGATCGACTTGCGAGGATCGGCGGAAAGCAGCACGAGATCCGCGCGCCGGCCTGCCTCAACGATCCCCACGTCGCTTCGATGGAGGGCCTCAGCCGCGTTTGCTCCGGTCATGCGCAGGATCTGATTGGGCGTCAGGCCAGCTTCCGCGAGCAGTTCGAACTCCTGATGCAGCCCTTCGCCGGGTGCGATCCACTCGTTCGTCAGGTCGGTGCCGCTCACCAGCAGCACGCCCCCGTCGCTCATCCGCTTAATCCAAGCCGAGAGCTTTGGCCTTGCTGCCTGCCAACGTCGATAATCATCAGCGTTCCAGTCCGCGGTGGCATCGCCGCATCGTTCCCAGTCGCTGCGAAGCTCGGGGAACGCGCGCAGGAAGGGGTTTCGGCGGAAACGGCCATCCGCAGGTTTCGAGAATTTGCCGTCATAGGCGATCAGCGTTACGTCGACCGACACCCGTTTGTGTGCCAGCGCTGCGACGAGTTGGCGTTGCTCGATCCCGTTCGGGTCGAATGCTTCAAGCCAGTCGATGCGAGAACGAAAGCCGCCGCGCCCCTTGATGGCGGCGGTGTAGGCGGCTCGCCGGTTCGCCGGGAGGTCGTCGATCGACCAGTCGAGGCTATGCGCCAGATGATCGACGCCGAGGTCCACACCCTGCGCCCAAGTCGTTCGTTGCAGATGCCCGATGACCGGGATGCGATGGCGGTGGGCCTCGTCAATGACGACGGCCACCTGCTCCGGTTTCAGCCGGGCATAGACTTTGAAGTAATCCGGTCGAGAGGGAAGCGCATCACGCATGACTTGGCGTAACTGAGGGGCCGTCAACGATGCATCGTTTATGAGTTCGGCGGACGCGATCGCGCGCGGTCCCCGCACGATGCCAGCGTTCAGATCGTCGCGTAGCTTCAAGCCCTCAACCGTCGGTGTCGCAGGGCTGCGAACCATCGTGATGCCAAAGTCGATCTGCCTGGACAGAGCCTTTTCAGACAAGGCGCGGTCGAACTGCGGTGCCGCGTCTCCCGACGAGCATCTTGGAAACAGGAGATGGGCGTGCATGTCGATGAAGCCCGGCAACAGGAACCTGCCCCGTCCGTTTGTAAACGCCGCATTTCGCGGAAGCGGACCGATCGAACGGCCAACACTGACGATGCGCCCATCTCTCACGAGTACGCGCGCATCGGTTAGCGCATTACTTCCACGGCCATCGAGGACAGTCACATGGTCGATGACAGTGCTGCCGTCACCAGTCTCTGCCTCCCCGGTTGCACATGACGCCAGCGCCAGACCGATCAATGCAGCGATACAGCGACGTCGAAGCATGGTCCCCGTGGATACTGGCAGTGAGCGAACCGATACATGGCAGCCAAACGCCAGCCTCGTCCATGTTTCAAGTGCCAATGAATTTCCCAAAAAACCATCCTTTTCGGGTCAATTGCAAATGGCGGCTTTCAGATGAACCCACCGTTCGGCGAGGCGGCTGCGGATGGCAGGTTCGTCCCAAAGTCAGACGCCACGCTAGCCGCCGACAGCCTCCCTAAACCGCCTCACCCCGAAGCAACGGCGCCAGCACCTCCAGGAACGGCAGGTCCGCCGGCGGCATCGGCAGACGCCGCAGCGCCGCCATGTCCGCCCAAGCGAGCGCGCTGGCGTGGCGTGCTTCGGGCACGCCCTCCCAGCGATCCAGCCGGTAGAGCAGCAGCACCAGATGCCGGTCGGCGAGCGGCGCGCTGGCGAAGGTCAGCGGCACCAGCGCGGCGGGGTCGACGGTGACGCCCAGTTCCTCGTCCAGCTCGCGGGCGAGCGCGGCCTCGGGGGTTTCGCCGGGCTCGATCTTGCCGCCGGGAAATTCCCACAGGCCGGCCAGCGCGGTGCCCTCCGGGCGCTGCTGCACCAGCACCCGCCCGCCCTTGATCATCGCCGCTGCCACCACCAGCAGCATCGGCCGTGCCTCGCGCACCACCCCTGACTCGCTAATCACTTCGCAACCAAATCCTGACAGAATTCCCGCGTTTATTGACTGAGACTGGTTGTCGATGCGAGCCCTGATCCATGCCCTGCGCGCGCTTTCCCGTGCCGATCGCGGCGCCACCGCCGTCGAATATGGGCTGATCATCGCGATGATCGTGCTGGCGATGGTCGGCGCGCTCAGCCTTTTCGGCAATACCGCGACGTCGATGTGGAACAACGTTTCCCAGCAGGTGCAGGACGCCGGTCACTAAGCCGCGTAAACCATTCGGTAAGCTTGCGATTTAGCCGGTTCTTAACCCCTCTTCTCTAGGGTCTTCTGGTCGCGTCGGATCCCCGACGGGCCGGTGTTTGAAGTTTCTGGGACGATGGAGACGGCTATGCTTAACATTCGCAAGTTCATCAAGAATTCCAAGGCCGCCACGGCCATCGAGTACGGCCTGATCGCCGCGCTGATCGCCGTTGCCGCGATCGCTGCGATGAAGGGTCTGGGCAGCAGCCTAAACAACACCTTCACCAACGTCAGCTCGAACATGAAGGCTTCGTAAGCCCGGGTTTCGACGACGAGGGGACGGAGGCGCTGCCGGGCATCTCCGTCCGTACGGGTTTGAAGAAGGAGGGCTTCGGATGAAGACGCTTCGCAAGCTGGTGGCGAACCGCAAGGGCGCGACCGCGATCGAATATGGCCTGATCGCCGCCCTGATCGCCGTCGCGGCGATCGCCGCGATGCAGGGGCTGGGCTCCAGCCTCAACAACACCTTCACCAATGTCAGCACGAACATGAAGGCGTCGTAAGCCGACTTGTTCCTGCCGGTTGAAGAAAGGGGCTGCGCACCGCGTCGGCCCCTTTTCCGTTTTCAGAGGCGGCCCATCGCCAGGAACTTGGCGCGGCGGGCCTGGCGCAGCGACTCGGGCGACATCGTCGCGAGATCGGCCAGCGCCTTCTCGATCGCATCGCCCAGCGCCTGCACGGCCTGACCCGGTGCGCGATGCGCCCCGCCCAGCGGCTCGGGCACGATGCCGTCGATCACCTTGAGTTCCTTCAGGTGCTGCGCGGTGACCTTCATTGCCTCGGCGGCGTCGGCGGCCTTGTCGGCGGTGCGCCACAGGATCGAGGCGCAGCCCTCCGGCGAGATCACCGAATAGACCGCATGCTCCATCATCAGCACCTGGTTGCCCGCGGCCAGCGCCACCGCGCCGCCCGAGCCGCCCTCGCCGAGAATCGAGGCGACCAGCGGCACGCCGAGCGACAGGCAGGTCTCGGTCGAGCGCGCGATCGCCTCGGCCTGGCCGCGCTCCTCGGCCTGGACGCCCGGAAAGGCGCCCGAGGTGTCGACCAGCGTGATCACCGGGATGCCGAACCGATCGGCGAGCTTCATCAGGCGGATCGCCTTGCGATAGCCCTCGGGCTTGCCCATGCCGAAATTATGCTTGAGCCGGCTGGCGGTGTCGTCGCCCTTCTCATGGCCGATCACCATCACCCGGCGGCCGCGGAACCGGCCGAGCCCGCCGATGATCGCGGCGTCGTCGGCAAAGGCGCGGTCGCCGCCCAGCGGCATGAAGTCTTCGATCAGGCCCGCAACATAGTGCTTGAAATGCGGGCGCTCGGGATGGCGGGCGACCTGCGTCTTCTGCCACGGTGTCAGCCTGGCATAGGTGTCGAGCAGCAGCTTGTCCGACTTGGCCTGGAGCGGGGCGATCTCGGCGGCGATGTCCACGTCGCCGCCCTGGGCGGCGCTACGCAGCTCGTCGATCTTGCCCTGGAGCTCGGCGATCGGCTTCTCGAAGTCGAGGAATGTCGTCATGCGCGCCGCGCTACCGGGCGCCGCGCTTCGCGTCAACGCAGGTGCGGAATCACGGGCCGGTCCCCTACCGGTTTCGGTGGGGCACTTGTGCCAGCGCCTCGCCCAGCGGGTGCCGGGCATTGACCAGCTCGACCAGCCGGCGGCTGTCGACATGGGTGTAGATCTCGGTCGTCGCGATATCGGCATGGCCGAGCATCGCCTGCAACGCGCGCAGGTCCGCCCCGCCCTCGAGCAGATGCGTCGCGAAGGCGTGGCGGAGGACGTGGGGGCTCGCGCGCTCGGGCGGAATGCCCGCCATCGCCGCCAGTGCCCGGACGATCTGGTAGAGCCGCACGCGCGTCAGGTGCTTCTTGCCCGAGGGGAAGAGCCAGGGGCTGTCCGGCGGCACCTGCCCGCGCCACAGCGCAACGGCGGCCCGCGCGCGATCGGAGATCGGCACCAGCCGCTCGCGCCCGCCCTTGCCCTTGAGGATCAGGAAGGGGCGATCGGGATGGATGGCATTCCGGGGAAGCGAGACGAGCTCGGTCGCGCGCAGCCCCGAGCCGTAGAGCAGCTCGATCAGCGCGGCGAGCCGCAGGTCGAGCGGATCGGGCGGCACCCGCGCCTGACGCTCGGCGATCGCCGCGAACATCGCGTCGACATCGCCGGTGCTGAGGATCTTGGGCAGCCGCCGCGCGGCACCGGGGCGCGGGAGGGCGGCGCCGGGATCGTCGGCACGATGCCCCTCCTCCGCCAGGAAGGCGAAGAAGCGGCGCAATGCCGAGGATTTGCGCGCCACCGTGGCGCGCGCGAGTTCCCCCCAGCCGCCGGCGAGCCGCTCGATCTCGGCGCGGCCTGCACCCGCCAAGTCACCGCCCAGTGCCTCGGAGGCGAGGCGGAGATCGGTGCCATAGGCCGCGATGGTGTTCGCCGCCGCGCCCGTCTCCGCGCGCAGCATTTCGAGGAAGCGCTCGATCAGGTCGCGATCGGCGCTCATTCGGCGCGGGTGACCGCCTCCACGGCGACCATCCGGGCATAATTGGCCATCCCCGCCGCGCGCATCGCCGCGACGATGTGGTAGAGCGCCTCGGGCGTCACCTGGTCCCAGCGCGGCGACTGCATGCCGACCCCGGCGAGAAGCGCGACCATGCCGGGCTGGTTGGCCGTGCCCGCGCGGTCGATCGCCTGAGTCCAGGCGTTGACGCCGCCGATGGCGACCTTGGTCGCCTCGGCCCCGCGCTGCGCGTCGGTCGAGGAAAGTCGCCCGAGACCCGCAAGCCCGGCGAGCAGCATCGCCGCCTTGCGTGGGCTGGCGGCCCCTGCATATCGCTCAAAATCGCTATAGCCGATCGGCCCGCCCGCATCGGCGAGTGCGAGCAGTGCCCAGCCCTCGCTGCCCGGCGCGACCACGCCGCGCCACTGCAGCGCTGCCGAATCATAGCCGGCGGAGAGCATCGCCGCGATCAGCCGGTCGGGCTCGGCCGCGTTTTTGTTCGCCGGGATCCAGGCGGCCGCCTTGGCGGTGAGCACCAGCCGGGCATAGCGCAGCCGCGGGCTTTCGGCGGCATCCCACAGGCTCTTCATCGCCTGCACCCGCTCGGCGGCCGAGCCGGTATAGGCGCCGCGCAGGTCGCGCACCGTCTTCTGCAGCGGATCGGGAACGTCGCTCGCCTGGTCGAGCTCGGCATAGAGATCGACCAGCGCCGCATTGGAGAGCACCCCCGCCGCCGCCGCCAGCTCGGCCGCGCCGGCGCGGTTGACCGGCGCCACCGCGGGCGACAGCGCCTGCCAGTAGCGGAACTCCGGCCCCACCGTGGCGAACAGATTGTCGGGGATGTCCACCCCGGCCGCGGTTGCCATGCCGAAGCGCCAGGCCGAGAGCGCCGGCACGCCGACCCAGTCGATCGTCACCGCGCGGCGCGAATCGATGCCCATGCCCACCACCTTGGTGGCGAGCAGCGTATCGAGGTCGTTGCGCGGCTTGCCCTTGCTTGCGGCATCGAGCCGCTGGTCGGCCTCGCTCGGCTTGCCGGCGAGCCCCGCGCAGATCGCCTGCGCCAGCGCCCAGCCGCGATCGGGAATGTTCGACGCCGCATCGTCGACGATCGGGCACACCGCCGCCGGATCCCCGGTCGCCAGCGCGACCTGCATCGCGACGCGGTCAAGCGCATTGGTATAGTCGTCGATATCGACATAGCTGACGAGGCCGCGCGCCGCCGTCGCCTCGCCCATGCGGAGGAGAAGCCAGGCGCGCTCGGCGGCATAATCGGCGCCGTCGATCCCGCTCGGGGTATCGAGCGGCGACATCAGCGCGCGGCGCAGCGCGATCGACACCCAGCGCGAGGCGACCGGCGCGTCGAGCCGGCGCATCAGCGTCACCTGGGTGGCACCCGCCACGTCGCCGAACGCATCGGCCGGAAACGGCGCATTGCCTGCCGCCAGGATGCCGATGCGGTCGAGCGGCCGACGCACCCCCTTGGGCAGGTCATATTGCGAGAGATCGATCGCCGGCGCGACCGCCACGCTGGCGTTGCTCTCCTCGACGTCGAAGGCGTCGGGCCCCATGTCGCCGCCGACGGGCGCCACGTCACCGCTCGGCGACGGCGCTGTAACCGGCGCGGCGCTGGAGGACGGGCTCGGGGCCGGGCTCGGGCTCGGGCGCGGCGAAGGCTGCGGCCGCGGCGCCGGCTGGTCGAAGCCGGGCGGCAACAGCGATTCGGGCGCTTTCTGCTGCTGGCTGAACGCCGGAACCCCGATCGCCGCGAGCAGGGCCGCCGCGATCGCGAGCCGCGACGCCCTAGTTGGCGAGGTTTTCAAGCGCGACCGCCTTCTCCATGCGCACCGGCTCCTTGACGGTGTTGCGGCCGGCCAGCGCGAACATGCCGCCTACCAGAACCACCAAAATCACGAGCAACACGACAAGCATACGCGGCATGAAAAACAGTCCATTCCTTGAGCGGTACGGGCCTTTTGCCCGAGACGGTCCCTCGCTGTATAGCCCTTCGCACGATGTTACAAACGCATGCGCAATTGAACAGCTGGACCGGCAAGCCGATCGTATTGGTGGGGCTGATGGGTGCCGGCAAAACCACGGTAGGGCGCCGCCTCGCCCAGCGCCTGCGGCTTCCCTTCGTCGATGCCGATGCGGAAATCGAATCGGCGGCGGGCATGTCGGTCTCCGACATCTTCGCCAAATTCGGCGAACCGCATTTCCGCGACGGTGAACGGCGGGTGATCGCCCGACTGGTCGACGGCACGCCCAAGGTGATCGCCACCGGCGGCGGCGCGTTCATCAACGACGAGACGCGGGCGCTGATCCTCGACCAGGCGATTGCGATCTGGCTGGATGCCGAGCCTTCGGTGCTCGCCGATCGCGTGCGGCGGCGCGATACCCGCCCGCTGCTCCGCGGCAAGGACCCGCTGGCGACGCTTACCGAGCTCGCCAAGGTGCGAAACCCGTTTTACGCGCTTGCGCAGATCCGCGTCTCCAGCGTAGCCGCACCGCACGAAACCACCGTCGAAGCGATCCTGAAGGCCCTGCGCAAGTGACCACCATCCCCGTCGCCCTGGGCGCACGCAGCTATGACGTGCGCATCGAACCCGGCTTGCTCACGCGTGCGGGGGAAGTGCTCGCTCCGCTGTCGCGTGGTCGCGCGATGCCGATCATCACCGACACCAACCTGTCGGCGCACTGCGACACGCTGGTGTCCAGCCTCGCCGCGGCGGGCGTGACCGCGCCGGTGCTGACGCTGCCGGCGGGCGAGAGCACCAAGAGCTGGGCGCAACTCGAGTCGGTAACCGACTGGCTGCTCGAACAGGGCGTCGTCCGCAGCGACCAGGTGATCGCGCTGGGCGGCGGCGTGATCGGCGACCTGGTCGGCTTCGCGACGAGCATCCTCAAGCGCGGCTGCAATTTCGTCCAGATCCCCACCACGCTGCTCGCGCAGGTCGACAGCTCGGTGGGCGGCAAGACCGCGATCAATTCGCGCGCGGGCAAGAACCTGGTCGGCGCGTTCCACCAGCCTTCGGTGGTGCTGATCGACCCGCAGGTGCTGGACAGCCTGCCCCAGCGCGAGCTGCGCGCGGGCTATGCCGAAGTCGCGAAATACGGGCTGATCGACGATGCTGGCTTCTTCGCGTGGTGCGAGGACAATGCCGCCGCGCTGTTCGCGGGCGATCCGGCGGCGCGGGCGCATGCGATCGGCCATTCGGTGGCGGCCAAGGCGCGGATCGTCGCGGCGGACGAGCGCGAGACGACCGGCACGCGGGCGCTGCTCAACCTGGGCCACACCTTCGGCCATGCGCTGGAGGCCGAGACGGGCTTCTCCGACAAGCTGCTCCACGGCGAGGCGGTGGCCGCGGGGATGGCCCTGGCCTTCGCCTTCTCGGCCGAACAGGGACTGTGCCCGGCCGAGGATGCCGCGCGGGTGGCCGCGCATCTGCGGTCGGTGGGGCTGCCGGACGGGCTGACGGCGGCCGGCGTGACGGCGGACGGCGCGACGCTGGTCGGCCACATGCTCCACGACAAGAAGATGGAAGGCAGCACCCTGCCCTTCCTGCTCGCCCGCGGCATCGGGCAGACGTACCTGGACAAGACCGTGGACCTGGCCAAGGTCGCAGCGTTTTTGGACGGAGTTCGGTGAAACGATCTTAAGCCCCTCCTCCTGGGAGGAGGGGTTTGGGGGTGGAGGGATTCCAGAACCTCCGTTGCTCTCGGTGAGACACCGCCCCACCCCAACCCCTCCCCTGAAGGGGAGGGGCTTAACAAGTGTTCGGCCGCTCGATCACCGCGGTCACCAGCGCGATGCGATCGACATCGGCGTACGCCGCGGTTTCCAGCTCCTCGCCGAACACGTCCGGGTCGATCTCCTCGTAGCGCAGCCGGCAGCCTTCCGCCGCGGCGATCTGCACCAGCCGATCGTGTAGCGCATCTGCCCCGCGGACGATCGCGCTGCCGGTGTAGAGCAGGAACCGTCCGCCTGCCGCCAGCCGCGGCACCGCCTCGCACGCCATCGCCAGCGCCACCCCGGCGCCGTGCAGCGCGCCGCCATCGCGATAGGCACGGCCGACGGGGTCGATGATGTAGGGCGGATTGGCCAAGACGAGGTCGAGTTCGCCGGCGATCCCCGACAGATCATCCCCCTGCACGAAGCGCGTCGCGACGCCCGCCGCCTGCGCATTCACCCGCGCCAGCCGCAGCGCAGCGGGGTTGATGTCGGTCATCACGATGTCGACTCGAGGACAGCGATGCGCGGCGGCGATCGCCCCTGCCCCGGCCCCGGTGCCGATATCGACCAGCGTAGAACCCTCGCGCTCCGGACAGCGGCGGAGTTCGTCGGCGATGAAGCGCGCGAAGCGGTAGCTGTCGGGGCCGAAGAACACCGCGTCGGTGTCGTCGGTGGGATAGGCGGAATGGACCAGCAGGTCGCGTCCCAGCGTCGACACGCGGACCTTGCTGCGCAGCTGGTCCCCGGCGGCTGCCTCGATCAGCCCGGCCGCCTCCAGCGCCTCCAGCAGCGATGCATCGAGCAGATCGCGCACGAAGGGCAGGCTCCAGCCGAAGACGTCGCGCAGGTCGGCGGCCCGCTGCCGATCCGACCGGGCGAGCACGCGCGCATGGGTGGCGGGCGTCGGCGTGATGAACTGGTACTTCCGCTGCTTGAGGTAGGCGATCAGGTCGCGCAGCACTGCCGCCTCGTCCTCCGCCGTCACCGGCCGCTCCGCCACCAGACATTCCATGCGCATCCCCTTTTAACCTCCCGCATCAACGCTACGGGTCCGCAGAGGGTCCGGCGCCATGTGATTGATCCGTGGCAACCGCTTGCCCCGCGCGGCGGCAGCGCCTAGCTCGGTGGCATGCGCATCCTAGCCCTGGCCCTCGCCGCCTCGACCATGCTCGTCTCCCCCGCCCTCGCCCAGCAGACCGCCCCCGCGCCGATCCTCACCACGCCCGAGGCGAAGGACGTGTGGACCTATGCGCGACCGGAAGTGGCGCGCGTCACCCATGTCGCGCTCGATCTGCGCGCCGATTTCGCGCGCAAGACGCTCAGCGGTACCGCCACGCTCGACATCCTCGCCGCGCCCGGCGCGACCGAGATCGTGCTCGACGACGACGGGCTGGTGATCACCAAGGTGACCGACGCCGCCGGCAAGCCGCTGCCCTTCGCGATCGGCACGGCCAAGCCCGATCTCGGCGCGCCGCTCACCGTACAGTTGCACGGCGCGCGCAAGATCGTGGTCCACTACGCGACCGCGCCCGGCGCCTCGGCGCTGCAATGGCTCGCCCCCGCGCTCACCGCCGGCAAGAAGAAGCCCTATCTGTTCAGCCAGGGCCAGCCGATCAACAACCGCAGCTGGATCCCCACCCAGGACAGCCCCGGCATCCGCCAGACCTGGTCGGCCACCCTCACCGTCCCCGCCGACCTCGTCGCCGTGGCGAGCGGCGCGCGGATCGACGGCGCCAAGGGCGTGCCGGCGGGCAAGGGCTGGCACAGCTTCCGCTTCCGCATGGACAAGCCGGTGCCGCCCTATCTAATCGCGTTCGCGGTCGGCGACCTCGCCTTCCAGCCCGTCGGCCCACGCGCCGGCGTGTGGACCGAGCCGAGCATGCTTGCCGCCGCCGCGAAGGAAGTCGCCGATGTCGAGAAGATGATCGACGCGGCGCAGGCGCTCTACGGCCCCTATCGCTGGGGCCGCTACGACATGCTCGTTCTGCCGCCGAGCTTCCCCTATGGCGGCATGGAGAACCCCACCCTTACCTTCCTGACGCCGACCATCATCACCGGCGACAAGTCGAACGTCGACGTGGTGGCGCATGAGCTGGCGCATAGCTGGTCGGGCAATCTCGTCACCAACGCGACCTGGTCGGACAGCTGGCTCAACGAGGGGTTCACCACCTATTTCGAGAACCGCATCATGGAGGCGGTCTACGGCAAGGAACGCGCCGCGACCGACGCCGATCTCGAATGGGACGGGCTGCAGCGCGACATCGCCGATGCCGGCGGCATGGAGGCGCCGACCACGCGGCTCCACGGCGATCCCGGTGCGACCTTCGGGCAGCTCGATTACTTCAAGGGCTCGACCTTCCTGCGCACGATCGAGCGCACCGTCGGCCGCGCGCGCTGGGACGTCTATCTGCGCGGCTATTTCGACCGCCATGCCTTCCAGCCGCAGACCACCGCGGGGTTCCTCGCAGACCTGCGCGCGAATCTGGTAAAGGGCGATGCCGGGCTCGAGGCCAATCTCCAGCTCGACAAATGGGCCTATGCCGCCGGCCTGCCGAACAATGCGGTGCACGTGCAATCGGCGACGCTCAAGGCGGTCGATGCCGCGCTCGCGGCGGTGAATGCCGGCGGGCCGGTCTCGGCAGTGCATCCGCAGGGCTGGGCGACGCAGCAATGGCTGCGCTTCCTCAACGGGCTGAACCGCCAGCAGACGCCGACGCGGCTCAAGGAATTGGACGAGACGCTGGGGCTGTCGGCATCGAACAACGCCTATGTCCGCTCGGCCTGGGGCGAGCTGGCGATCGCCAACCGCTATGATCCGGCGGTGCCGAGCATCGAGAAGCTGGTCGGCAGCGTCGGCCGGGGCCTGCTGATCTACCCGATCTACAAGGACCTGATGGCGCAGGGCGATTGGGGCACGCCGATCGCGCGGCGCTTTTACGAGGCCTCGAAGGCGCGCTACCATCCCACCGTCGCGGCGGGCGTGGCGAAGATCGTCGGCGCGGACTGATCGCATGCCGCGCGGCGTCGCCAAGCGGGACCTGCCCAGCAAGACCTGCCCGGTCTGCCAGCGCCCCTTCGCCTGGCGGAAGAAGTGGGAGCGGGACTGGGATAGCGTTGTGTACTGTTCGGAGCGGTGCCGGCGGACGGGGAAGTGACTCAAATCCAAGCCCCTCCCCTGAAGGGGAGGGGCTTAAAAACGATCACTGATAGCGCAGCGTCTTGCCGAACCCGGTGTTGGTCTTCGTCATCTTGGTGAGCTTGCGCAGATAGGCCTTCACCTCGCGCTCGAAACGCTGGTCGTTGCGCACCCCCGCGCGGTAGAAATCGTCCTTCGCCAGCAGCGCCTTCACCGCCTCGCCCAGCCGCGCCTGATCCTCGACCGCGTCGCTGTGGCGAAGCTGCTCGCACACCCATTCCTCGGCGGCAGCCTTGTCATAGTCGTCCTCGCGGTCGCGGCCGTAGCGGTCGGCGACGTCCTGGTCCGCGCGCGCGGCCTTGATCCGCCGTTCGAGCCAAAGCCGGACCTGCGCCGCGTCCCAGGGCGCCTGCACCTCGCTCATTTCGCGACCTTGGATGCCAGCGCCCAAGCCAGCCACAGCCATCCGACGATCAGCGCCGCACCGCCGATCGGCGTCACCGCCCCGAGCCAACGCGGCAGGCCCAGCGCCATCAGGTAGAGCGTGCCCGCAAACACGAACCCGCCGCCGACGAACAGAGCCGCCGGCCCCCGCGCGCCGAACTGCAGCGCGACGAGCGCCGCCACCGCGTGCACGAGCTGATACTGCCCGCCGGTCTTGAGCCACTCGACCGCCTGCCCTTGCGCGCCATGCGCCCCGAAGGCCCCGGCCGCCACCGCCATCGCGCCCGAAAGCGCCGCCAGTATCGCGATCCAGTTCATGCGAATATTCCCCGATCAACCATCGCCACGATCCTGCACCGCCGCCGCGGCGGCCGACGCCTGGCTGAACAGACCGTCGCGCCCGGCATAGATGTCGCCGGTTTCCTTCTGCGCCTTGAGCCGGGCGATGTCGGTACGGCGATATTCGGCCTCGGTCCGGTCGATCTCGGCGCCGTCGACCCCCACCGCGTCCATCGCCCGCCGCGCCATCACGATCGCGCTCTCCAGCACCTCGCGCACCACGCCCGACAGCGGCGCGCCGTTGAGCTTCATCACGCTGCGGCGATCATAGGCCCGCACGAAGATGCTGGCGTTGGGGAAGGCAGCGTGCACCCCCTCCACCACTTCGGTGTCCATCGCGTCGCCGTCCTGGCAGAACATCAGCAGCTCGGCCTCCCCCGCTCCCGCCTGGCGGAGCAGGTCGATGCGGGTGCCGTCGCCGTAATAGACCTTCATGCCGAAGCTGCCCGCGGTCTCGATCATCTCGACGTCGCGGTCGATGATCGTCACCGGAATCCCTTGCGCGATCAGCATCTGCGCCACCGTCTGGCCGAAGCGGCCATAGCCGACGACCACCGCATTGGCGCCTTCCTGGCGCGGACCATCGGGCGTGGCCCCGGCCCTGACCGGTTCGGCACGCAGCCGCCTGGTGGCCATCATCAGGAACGGCGTGGTCGCCATCGAGAGCGTGACGATCGCGCTGAACACGCTGGCCGCCTGGGGCTCGATCAGCAGCGCCTTCTGCGCCTGGGCGAACAGCACGAAGCCAAACTCACCGCCCTGGGACAACAGCACGCCGAGCGCGAACGCCCCGCGCGGCTTCATCCCGAACAGCAGCGCCAGCCCCATGATCAGCGCCGCCTTGGCGGCGATCAGCGCCAGCGCCATACCCGCGACGAACAAGGGCCGCTCGGCGATCGCGTGGAGGTCGAGCGTCATCCCCACCGCGACGAAGAACAGCCCGAGCAGGATCGCGCGGAACGGCTCGACATCGGCCTCGATCTCGTGCCGGAAGGGCGAGTCCGCGAGCATCACGCCCGCGATGAACGCGCCGAGCGCGGCGGAGAGCCCCAGCGCCTCCATCACCGCGGCGCTGGCGATCACCGTCAGCAGCCCTGCGAAGACGAACATCTCGCGCTCGTCGAGATTGCCGATCAACCGGAACAGCGGCCGGAGCAGGAAGCGCCCGGCGACCACCAGCCCGACGATCGCGCCGACGGTGTAGAGACCGAGCAGCCAGCCCGGCGGGCCGCCTTGGTCGGCCGGGTTGCGCGACAGCGCGGCGACGATCGTGATCAGCGGCACGATCGACAGGTCCTGGAACAGGAGGATCGCGAAGGCGCGCTCACCGAACGGGGTGCGCAGGCGGCCGGCGGATTGCAGCAGCGGCAGCACCTGCGCGGTGGAGGACAGCCCCATCGGCAGTCCCAGCGCCAGCGCGGCGGCCAGCGTCGAGCCCGTCACCGCCCAGACGATCGCCGCGATCGCGATGCCGCACAGGGCCACCTGCAGGAAGCCGAGGCCGAAGATGTCGCGCCGCATCCGCCACAGCCGCGACGGGCTCAGCTCGAGCCCGACGAGGAACAGGAGGAGCGCGATGCCGAGCTCGGCAATGCCCATCTTGCCCTCGGCATCGCCGACCAGCCGCAGCACGTGCGGGCCGACCAGCGCGCCGGCGACGAGAAAGCCCAGCGTTGCACCAAGTCCGAGCCGCCGGAACAGCAGCACGAAAAACAGCGCAAAGCCGAGCATCGGCACTGCGTCGGCGAGAATCGAACCGTCGGACGCATGCTCCATCAGACCCGTGCCTCCGCCGCCTGCGCCGCCGCCTCGGCCGCGGCCTCGAAGGCCAAGCGGATCGAGGCGTGGCGGCCGCGATGCGGCAGCGCGGGGACAAACAATGCCATGCCCGGCCATTCGGGCGGCACCTCGCGCTCGCCGGCAAGCCAGTCGGTGAGCTGGTCGCGCGCTACGGCAATGTCGGCAGGGGTGCGGCCGACCACGGCCTCGCCCATCAGCGCTGCCGATGCCTGTCCCAGCGCGCAGGCACGGACCAGCATGCCGACCTCTGCCACCTTGCCCGTTTCGTCGACGGCGATGTCCACCGTCACCCGGCTCCCGCACACCGGCGAGCGCTTCTCGGACGTGCCGCCGGGCCGTTCCAGTCGTGCGTGATGCGGGATCGCGGCGGCGAGGCGCAGGATTTCCATATTGTAGAGCGGGGCGTTCATGCCCTTTGATCTAGGGTAGCCTTCCCGCAGTTGCGAGCGCCAATTACCCGCCTTTCGTATGGGTTGCGCCGGCGGCTCGCGCCTCGGCAGACTCGATCCTCCCCTCCAAGGGGAGGGCAGCAGGTCAATCCGCCTTGCGCTTCCGCGGCCGGACCTCGCCCATGTCCTCCGAACCCACGCTCGCATTGTCGCCGCCGAACACAGGCTCGCCCTTCCGCCGCCGGTCGACGAAATCACCGATCGCGGCGCTGGTGGTGTCGAGCAGCGGGTAGGTGACCGACTTGGTGATCCATTTCGGCCGGTGCGTGCGCCCGCCCTCGAACGTGTCGAGCACCAGCATCAGCACCAGGAAGCCCATGCTGACCAGGATCAGCCCCTTGGCAACCCCGAAGCCGACGCCGAGTGCGCGGTCGATCGGCCCCAGCACCGAGTTGCGCATCTGCCCGCCCAGCGTGTTGGCGATCAGCCGCCCGCCGAAATAGCTGCCCCCGGCGAGCAGCGCGAAGGCGAGCACCGCCGCCCCGCCCTCGGTGCCGATCATCGGCGCGAATATGGCCGTGAGCCCGGCATGGAAGAACTTCACCGCCACCACCACGAGGATCCAGGCGAGGAACGCCAGCACCTCGGTGGTGAAGCCGCGCAGGAAGCCGAGGATGGCGGCGCCTGCGATGATGAGAAGCGTGACGATGTCGAGCCCGGTCATGCGCGCTCCATAGCAGTGTGGCGCACCGGGAAAAGAGGCGGCGTGCGGAGCCCCCCACCGCGGCACCCGTTCCCTTTTCGTTTCCGTCGCGCTACAGCATGCCCATGGCAAAACTCCAGAAGCGCTATGTGTGCCAGGCCTGCGGCTCGGTGACCTCGAAATGGGCGGGGCAATGCGCCGATTGCGCGGAGTGGAACACACTGGTCGAGGAAGCCGGCGGGCCCGCCACGCCGTTCCAGGCCAAGCACCATCTGCAATCGGGCGGGCGGATGATCCTGCTCTCCGGGCTCGACGCCGAGGTCGCCCTGCCCGAGCGGATGCCGAGCGGTATCGCCGAGTTCGATCGCGCGCTTGGCGGCGGCTTTGTCGAGGGATCGGCGACGCTGATCGGGGGGGATCCCGGCATCGGCAAGTCGACGCTGCTGCTCCAGGCCGCCGCCAAGATCGCCAGCCGCGGGCTCTCGGTCGCCTATGTCTCGGGCGAGGAAGCCGCCGACCAGGTGCGGCTGCGCGCGCGGCGCCTGGGCCTCGGCCAGGCACCGGTGCAGCTCGCCGCCGCCACCTCGGTGCGCGACATCCTGACGACGCTGAGCATGACCACCCCGCCCGACCTGCTGATCATCGATTCGATCCAGACGATGCATTCGGACCTGATCGAAGGCGCGCCGGGCACGGTGAGCCAGGTCCGCGCCAGCGCGCAGGAACTGATCCGCTTCGCCAAGGAACGCGGCACCGCGCTGGTGATGGTGGGGCACGTCACCAAGGACGGCTCGATCGCGGGCCCGCGCGTGCTCGAGCACATGGTCGACACCGTGCTCGCCTTCGAGGGCGAGCGCAGCCATCTCTACCGCATCCTGCGCGCGGTGAAGAACCGCTTCGGCGGCACCGACGAGATCGGCGTCTTCTCGATGCAGACCGAGGGGCTGGCGGAGGTGGCCAACCCCTCCTCGCTGTTCCTCACCCAGCGCGACGAGACCGTCACCGGCACCGTCGTCTTCCCGGCGCTGGAGGGGACGCGGCCCGTGCTCGTCGAAGTACAGGCGCTCACCGTGCGGCTGGCTTCGGGCGCGACGCCGCGGCGATCGGTGGTCGGCTGGGATTCGCCGCGCCTCTCGATGGTACTGGCGGTGCTGGAGGCGCGCTGCGGGCTGAGCTTCTCGGCCTGCGAAGTCTATCTCAACATCGCCGGCGGCTACCGCGTGCAAGATCCCGCCGCCGATCTGGCGGTGGCGGCGGCGCTCGTCTCTGCATTGTCCGAGCGGCCGATTCCGGCCGATGCGGTGGTGTTCGGCGAAATCGCCCTGTCCGGCGAAATCCGTCCGGTGGCGCATGCTGCGCTGCGGATGCGCGAATCCGCCAAATTGGGCTTCGAACGCGCGCTGGCACCTGCCGCACCGCACGCGAAGGCTGGCGATCCTCTGCCGTTGCGTGTATCCGGCTACAGGAATCTCAATAGCTTGGTCGATCAGCTCTTGGGCAAATAGCTCCATATCTGCACGAATGCGTAATTATGCTGGTGCAATCCTGGCCGTTTTGATACAGTTGCGAACAGGTCGGGATACGGCAACCCCTTAAGCTGTTGCCGTCATGGCTCGAAGGAACTATTTAGCTGCGACTTCGTTTATTGTCGTCAATATCTGCCGTAGTTGCAAAAGAGTTAAGGGGGCTCTTCGCAGTTGCGAGCAACAGGGGGCGGGAGCAGTAACTTGAAAAAGGGCAAGCAAAGCTTCGGATCACGGGCACTTCGCAGGCTAAGCGCTTCTGCGGCAACCATTTCGCTTCTTTCAGCGACCTCCGCCGGGATCGCGGTGCCGGTGGTTGCTGCTGCAGTGCAAGACGCCTCAAAGGCGTTGTCGGTCCTGTCCGCGCGCTCGCCGGGCGTTCGCGAAGCTGGCGCACACAGTCTGAAGGGCAAGCGTAAATATAGCCGAGTCGCCAAGAACCCGCGCGACGCGCTGACGCCCGACTCGCTGGCCAAGAATGGCGTGGCGACGCCCAAGGCCTTCGATCTCTCCGCCGATCAGGCACCGGTGCCGGCATCGCTGCCGCTGCCGGCGGATGCCCCGCCGATCGACCTGGCCGGGCTCCCCTCGAGCTTCGACTCGCTGTCGCCGTTTGCAGACGTCGTTCCCGCGCCGGGTCCGGCAAGCTTCACCGGCAACTCGCTTGTGCCCAGCGGCACGGGCGGCGGCGGTGGCGGCGGTGCGCCGCCGCTCGGCATCGAAACGCCGGTGCCGACCCCCACCCCGACGCCGGCGCCCACCCCGACGCCGACACCAACGCCGGTACCCACTCCCACCCCGACGCCGGCACCGACGCCCACGCCCCCCCCACCACCGCCGCCGGCTCCCACGCCGACGCCGACGCCGCCTGCGGTTCCGGAGCCGGCGGAATGGCTGATGCTCGTCACCGCGTTCGGGCTCGTCGGCGCCGAGATGCGCCGGCGGAATCGGATCGAAGCCAAGGCCTGATGCGCGGTCGTCCGAAGCTCGGTATCTGGATCTCGCTGGGCGCGGCCTCGCTGCTGCTGGTGACGCTGGCCGCCAAGGCGTTCGTCCCGCGGCACGTCCAGCAGGCCAGCCCGGCAGGTCGGATGATCCCGGCGGTAAGTACCGAACGGATTCGGTTCTCCGACGGGGATCAGCAGCAGTTGCGGATCGGCGACGGCAGCACGCGGGTGATCCGAAGCCTATTGCGGGTGCCGGATCACATGCAGTTCGGCGAGTTCGCCTGGAACGATCATGGCGTCCCCCCGGGGAGGATCTGGCTGCGCATCGACCTGTCGCGCCAGATCCTCTCGGTGTTCCGCGGCGAGGACGAGATCGCCACCAGCGTGATCCTTTACGGCCAGGACGAGACGCCGACGCCGATCGGCAACTTCCCGATCCGGGGGTTGGAGAAGAACCATCGCTCGAACACCTATGACGCAATGATGCCCTATACGCTGTGGCTGACCAGCGACGGTATCGCGATCCATGGCAGCAACGTCCGCCAGGGTCTGGCGACGCATGGTTGCATCGGCGTACCGCAGGATTTCGCGCAGCGGCTGTTCGGCATCGTCAAGCGCGGCGATCTGGTGACGGTGGTGCGCTGATCTCGGCGCGCGGCTGAGCAGATGCGCACCTCGCGCATGCTCGCTGCGTTGCCGCCCCGCGCTCGGGCGGCAGGTCGTTCCAGAGCGAATCGGCCTGCCGGAGTAGAAAACGCTTCTGGCCGGAAAGGGACCGCGCAACCCCCGTACATCGGCAACGGTACGTCTGACCGACGTGCGCGGCCATGCTTGGTTCACCTGCCGCAGTTGTTGCAACAGCCGGAGGGACCGGCCCATCACGTCGGGCATGATCAAGTCTGCCGGCACCCGATTTGGCACAGTCTCGCAAGCCAGGGAGGGCTTCTGCTTGGAGAAAAACCGCTCGACCAGTTTACGCTCGCGGTTGAGACCCTTGCTGAAGCACCGCTTCCGGCGCCGAGTGCTGTCCGCTGGGAGGTGAGCGGACGCCCTGATCCTGGAGCATCTCTCGGGTGCGATCGGCGTCGTGGGCCTTGTCCACCAGCACGGCGGTGGGCGGACTGGCGGCGATCTGTCCGCCGCCGCTATGTCCGACGGTCAGGCCGCGCCCGATCGGACGGCGCGGCGGATCGACGACGTAGATCTTGGTCGTGCGCCCCGTGCGTACTCGGCCGAGACAGTAATCTGCATTCATCCCACGACGCGGCTATGGCAGGGGTAGGAGAGCGATAGCGCGCGGGCAGATCGCGCCCGGGCGCCTCGGATCGTAGCATCCGGAAGATGCCGTTCAACACACGATGCGCGGAACGCCTCGCGGCTTCGCGGCCAGCAACGGCGCGATCATGCGCCACGCAAAACGGTGAGATCATAACCGCGCATGCCGACGCGGAGGCGAACTTCAGCGTATCGGGCTAGAAGCAGCCTCGCGCCAGCGGCGGGGTGATGAACGGACGATATCGTGTCGTCGTGGGAGCGCAAATGCCCGTTGAAGTCCTTGTAGCGGTGCTGGACGATACTCGAACGAGGCTTGCCCGCGCGGACAACGAACTTCGCTTGGTCGCCCTGCCCCCTGCCAGGCAGCGCTCGCTACGCTCGCTTACCGCCCCTCGTTCTGCGCCAGCGTGGCGTATACCGACATGCCGTTGCGGGTGCGGCTCACGTCGATCACGCACATATGGCCATAGGCGCTGTGGCTGCCGCAGCCGACGCCGGCATAGCGAAGATCGCGGTTGAACAGCAGGTCGCGATGGCCGCGATCGGGCACGCCGTCATCGATCACCAGCTGTCGCACCACCTCGTCGGCATCGGCATAGCCATAGGAGATGTCTTCGCCGACCAGTCGACCGCCGCCGCGGCGCTGGACGCGATCGCCGGGCGAGGCACCGTCGGGCGAGAAATGCCCGCGCGTGCCGAGCGCCCCCTGGATCACGGCATGGTCGCGCGCCGCAAGACCCAGCAACTCGGCTCGGCTCAGCGGCGGCAGCGGGGTCTGCAGTTCCAGAAACGCGATAGCCTCTTCCACCGCATCGACGCCTTCGCGCGTGATCAACCCGCGCGGCCGCCCGGGCAGGTACAGCGTGTTGCCGCGAAAATGTGGCCGCAGCTGGCGCAGGCGGTCGGCATAGGCAGCCGGATCGGCACGCAGATGGTTGATCCGATCGAGCACCTGGTCTTCGAGGCTCGGCAGATCATTTGCCGCGCCGATCAGCAACGCCCCCACAGACAAGATACCGCAACACAGTAAACGCACAGAAGACACAACAGGCTCCGCACCAACCGGCTGTTGTCAGCCGAACAAGTGCGGTTCTTCTGTCGCATATGGTGGAAATAACTGGTTCAGCACTATAGTTATCGGGTACGGATAACCGTACGTTAACTATAGATTCGCGGCCGTTTACCGGTAAGTAGCAAAGTCGTTACGGTATTTCACCGATGCCTGAAATCCGCCGGAAGCGCTCTCGCGCTGGCCCTGGTGCGTCCGGGATGGCACAGCCGGTTGCATGTCGGCACCGATCCTCAGCCCGCTGCGGCCCCGCCACCTTCCCCAGGCTCTGGCCTTGCAGGCGCAGGCCTATCCCGCCTTTCTCGTAGAGCCCGAGGATGCGTTCGCCAGCCGCCTCCATGTCGCCGCGCCGTTCAACCTGGCGGCCGAGCACGACGGTGCCCTCCTCGCCTATCTGCTAGCCCATGGCTGGACGCACGAATCGCCCCCGCCCGTGGGCGCCGTGCTCGACCCCGCGACGACCGGCGACACGCTGTATCTGCACGACCTGGCCGTGTCGGCTGCCGCGCGCGGGACGGGCATCGGTCGACGGCTGGTCGAAGCGGCCTTCAAGGACGCCGTTGCCGCGGGCCTCACTCGTGCCGAACTGATCGCGGTGGAAGGCGCGGCGGGCTATTGGCGTCGGCTGGGCTTCGAGGCAGCCACCCCCTCCCCCGCCCTCGTCGCCAAGGTGGCGAACTATGGCCCGGCCGCGCAGTGGATGTGGCGCCCTTTGTGAGGTGCAGCCCATGGATTCGGCGCGAGGGCGCCGCTAGGCTGCGGCATCAACCATCTCCGGGGGGACCCTCTTCTTGCGCCACAGCACCCTGATCGCCGCGTCGTTCGCTGCCCTGCTCCTCGCCCCGCAGGCACCCGCACAGGACAAGAAGGCTGGCGCGGCCGCCGAAAAGAGCGATGACAAGGCCGACAAGAGCGACCTTCCGCCGCTGCCCGACGACAAGACCATCACCCAGACCGCGGTGATCGGCGGCAAGCCGGTCCGCTACCAGGCGACCGTCGGCAAGCTGCCGGTCTATGATGCCAAGGGGAAGAAGATCGGCGAGGTGGTCTACACCGCCTATGTCGTGCCCGGCGGCGGCGCGCAGCGGCCGGTGACCTTCGCGTTCAACGGCGGTCCCGGCGCCTCCTCGGTCTATCTCAACCTCGGCGCGGTGGGGCCGAAGCGTGTGCAGTTCGGCGACAAGGGCGATGCCCCGTCCGATGCGCCGCTGCTGGTCGACAATCCCGCCAGCTGGCTCGACATGACCGACCTGGTCTTCATCGATCCGATCGGCACCGGCTTCAGCCGCAGCCTGGTCGACGAGGAGACGACCAAGAAGGCCTTCTACGCCAACGAGCCGGACATCAAGTACCTGTCGCGCATCGTCTATGACTGGCTGGTCAAGAACGAGCGGCTGCGCGCGCCCAAGTTCGTGATGGGCGAGAGCTATGGCGGCTATCGCGCGCCGCGCATCGCCTATGAGCTGCAGACCCAGCTGGGCGTGGGCGTCAACGGCATCGTGATGGTCTCGCCCTATCTCGATCCGGCCGCGACCGCAGGCTCGGACGCGCTGTCGCCGCTCCCCTGGATGATCACCCTCCCCTCGATGGCCGCCGGGCATCTCGAGCGCATTGGCAAGCTGACGCCGCAGGCGATGGCGGGCGTCGAGGCCTATACCCGCAGCGGCTTCGCTACCGACCTGCTCGCCGGCCGCTCCGACCCGCAGGCGACCGCGCGGCTGAGCGACAAGGTGACCGAGCTGACCGGCCTCGATCCCAAGCTGGTCCGCCGTCTCGACGGGCGGGTCGACGAAGGCACCTATCTGCGCGAAATCCACCGCGACGACGGCAAGATCGGCAGCGTGTACGATTCGAACGTCGATGCGTTCGATCCCTTCCCCAATGCCGCCGAGCGCAAGTCGGGCGACCCGATCCTGGAAGGCATCATCGCGCCGACGACCAGCGCGATGGTGGACTTCATCACCCGCGAAGTGGGCTGGAAGACGAGCGCGCGCTACAATGCGCTGTCCTTCTCGGTGAACGCGGCCTGGGACCGCGGCACGCCCGACGACGCGCCGGTGAGCGACCTGCGCAAGGCGGTGGCGAACGATCCCAAGATGGGGGTGCTGATCGTCCATGGCTATAACGACCTGTCCTGCCCCTATTTCGGATCGCGCCTGATCATCGATCAGATGCCGCGCTTCGGCGTGGAGCAGCGGGTGAAGCTGGGTGTCTATCCCGGCGGGCACATGTTCTATTCGCGCAAGGCCAGCGCGGAGGCGTTCAAGGCCGATGCCCGGGTGCTGTATGTGCGGTGAGGTCAGCTACCTAAGCCCCTCCTCCTGGGAGGAGGGGTTGGGGTGGAGGGATTCCAGAACGCTGGTCGGTCTCGGTGAGACACAGCCCCGCCGTGGAGTGACGGCTATCGCATAGGAAGCCAAGGGTCTGCGGCTTCAAACAACCGTCGTCATTCCCGCGAAGGCGGGAATCCATTGCGCTGAGCGCTTGGGAAAAGAACCCCACCATCAGCGCCAATGGATTCCCGCCTTCGCGGGGATGACGTCGTATTCTGGGCATGTGCAATTGCCCAGCTCATGAAGATGAACGACTTCAGAGCCTCATCCCGCCTCCAGCTCGCTCTCCAGCTTGAGCGCCCGGCCGCCATCTTCCTGCTCGACCAGATAGGCCGGATTGCCCTTGGTCCCGTTGCGGACGATCTTCTCGCCCTTGATCGTGCGCTGCACGCGGCGCTCGAAGCGTTCGGCGACCTTGCCGTTCGCCTGGTGACCGCCCCAGGTCCAGCGCACCGCGGCGCCCTTCGCGAAATGCTTGCTCATATCGACATAATCGCACCATCCGGAACCATGTTCCGGCACTGGGACAAGTCGTCCGCTTGCCCGCCCCGCGACACGCGATTAAGGCCCCAAGCCAAATGCAACCCTTCGATCTTCGCGTCGCCCTTTTCAGCGGCAATTACAATTATGTTCGCGATGGCGCGAACCAGGCGCTCAACAAGCTCGTCGGCTATCTGCTCGACCAGGGCGTGACGGTCCGCATCTATTCGCCGACCACGGACACCCCCGCTTTCGCGCCCACCGGCGAGCTGGTGAGCGTGCCGGCCTGGCCGGTGCCGGGCGGCCGCGCGGAGTACAAGTTCGCCACCGGCCTGCCCAAGAGCATCCGCGAAGACCTCGAAGCCTTCGCCCCCAACATGGTGCACGTCTCGGCGCCCGAATTCCTCTGCCACGGCGCGGTGCGCTGGGCGCGCAAGCACGACATCGCCACCCTCGCCTCGCTCCACACCCGGTTCGAGACCTACCCGGCCTATTATCATCTCGGCTTCGTCGCGCCGGTGATCATCAAGCTGCTGACCCGCTTCTACAATCGTGTCGACCAGGTGGTGACACCTGGCGATTCCACCGCCGATCTCATCCGCGGCTGGGGCGTGACCACCCCGATCCGGATCTGGTCGCGCGGGGTGGATCATGCGCGGTTCAACCCGGCCCGCCGCGACCTCGCCTGGCGCCGCTCGCTCGGCATCGGCGACGGGGAGTTCGCCGTCGGCTTTCTCGGCCGGCTGGTGCTGGAAAAGGGCCTCGATATCTTCGCGCGGGTCTGCAACCGGCTGACCGAGCGCGGCGTACCGCACAAGGTGCTGGTGATCGGCGAAGGCCCGGCGCGGCAATGGTTCGCCGATCAGGTGCCCGGCGCGGTGTTCACCGGCTTCCAGCGCGGCGACGATCTCGCCCGCGCGGTCGCCTCGATGGACGTGCTGTTCAACCCCTCGGTCACCGAGACGTTCGGCAACGTCACCTCGGAGGCGATGGCGTGCGGCGTGCCGATCGTCGCCGCACGCGCGACCGGCGCGATCGACCTGGTCGAGGAAGGCGTCAACGGCTTCCTGGTGCCGCCGCGCGACGTCGATGCCTATGCCGGCGCGATCGCGCGGCTGATCGAGGATCCGGCGCTTGCCGCCTCGGCCGGCGCGGCGGGCCACGAAAAGGCCCAGGCCTATGTGTGGGACCGGGTGAACCACGCGGTGCTAGAGAGCTATTTCGAGGTGCTCGCCCGCCGCGGGCGCTGAGCTACGCCACGGTCTCGCGCGCCGCGAGCACGAAGCGCAATCGCGTGCCGCCCGTCGCCGGGCGCTGCAGTTCCAGTGCGGTTTCGTGCGCCTCCAGGATGCGCCGGGTGACGGTGAGGCCGATCCCCTGCCCGCCGCTGGTCGAGCGGCCCCGCTCGGGCATCACCCCGCCGGGGAAGCCTGGGCCGTTGTCGGCCACCGCGATCTCCACCCCGTCCTCGGCGGCGCGCGCCGAGAGCAGGATTCGCGCACCCTCGGTAGCCCGCAGCGCCTGCGCGGCGTTGCGCAGGAGGTTGGCGAGCACCTGCCCGATTTGCACCCGATCGGCGATCAGCGCGCCCAGTCCTTCTTCGATCTCCACGTCGATCTGCGGGGACGGGCCGCTCCACACAGCCTCGAACAGTTCGCGCGCCTCCTCGAACAGCGTCGCGGCCATCACGAACTCCGCATCCACCTCGCCGCGCTCGACCAGCGCCCGCGTGCGCGCCACGATTTGCGACGAGCGGCTGATCTGCGCGCGCGCCCGGGCTAGTTGCCGCAGCACGTCGGGGCCGCCGGTGCCGCGCAACGCCATCTCCACCGTCGCGATATAGTTCGACGCGGCGGACAACGGCTGCACCATTTCGTGCGCGAGCATCGCCGCCGTCGCCGCTTCCTCCTCGGCGCCGCTGCGCGAGATGCTGCCGATCAGCGCGCGCTGTGCCTTGTCGAGCGCGTCGCGCGCCTTCATCGCCGCGAGCATCTCGGCCTCGACCAGCAGACGGTTCTTCGCCACCGCGACATAGCTGCAGATGGTGCGCAGAAAGCGCAGTTCGATCTCGGTGAACGGCACGCCGCTGCGCCGGCCGAAGCCGAGCGTGCCGAGCAGCACCTCGCCGTGGAGCAATGGCGTGCAGGCATAGCTGTCGAGCCCGACGTCGCGGATGAAGTTGGTCATGGGGTTGTCGCTGCCCTGCACCTGCGCGACGACGCGCGGGGTACGATCGCGCGCGACCATGCCGCATACCGCCTGACCGAACTGGAGTCGCGCACCCGCCATCTTCTGGGCTTCGGACAGTCCGCCGCTGGCCTCGAGCGCCAGCAGGTGATCCGGTTCGGCGCGATAATGGAAATACACGTCGAGCAGCAACTCGTCGCGGACCATCTCGAACAGATAGTCAATCATCGCCGTCGGATCGGACGCGCCGAGCATCTTGCCGGCACAGTCCGCCAACAGCCCCAGCAATCTCGCTTCGTCCGGTGCCGTTCTATTCGCGTGCCGTGCCTCGATGCGCGCTTCGATCATTGCCCCACTCTCCCATGTCGGCGCGGTGCCGTTCTCGTCTGCCGAGAATATACGCGCAAATGCTCGATTTGAACGCACCGCCAAAATTTTCCGTCGGCGTAGAAGCAAACGTTCCCACTCCGTACGACTCCGGCACGTACTTGTACCTACCCTATCCCTTTCAATGCCTTAACCCGCATGACCCCACTGCGTCCGCAGAAACAATCGAGACAAATGGGGTTGTGATGAACACTCGTTTCCGCCTGACGCTGGCGCTCTCCGCCGCAGCGATCGCGCTGCCCGCACATGCCCAGCAGGCGTCCACCGGCACCGAAGCACCCACCGCGCACCATGGCGACTCGGCCGAGGCGAAGCCGCAGAAGCAGGCCTTTACCACCGGCGTCGCAAAGGGGCGCGATCTGCTCGATTCGGCGATTTCGGCAAGCTCGATCGACGAGGAGCAGATCCAGAAGATCGGCACCCGCTCGATCGCCGAAGTGCTGGGCAACATGCCCGGCATCCGCGCCGAGACGGCGGGCACCGACGGCCTGACCGCCGTCACGATCCGCGGCCTGCCGATGGCCGCAGACGGCTCCAAGTTCCTGCAGATCCAGGAAGACGGCCTGCCCGTGCTCGAGTTCGGCGACATCCACTTCGCCTCGACCACTGCGTTCCTGCGCACCGATCTCAGCCTCTCGCAGGTCCAGGCGATCCGCGGCGGTTCCGCCTCGACCTTCGCCTCGAACTCGCCCGGTGGCCTAGTCAATTTCCTCTCGAAGACCGGCGAGGAAGACGGTGGCACGCTGCAGCTCTCCTCGGGCATCGATCATGAACTCGGCCGGGCCGACTTCAACTATGGCGGCCATCTGAGCAAGACGGTGCGCTTCAACGTCGGCGGCTTCTACCGCCAGGGCGAAGGCCCGCGCGCGACCGGCTATGACGCGTTCAAGGGCGGCCAGATCAAGCTGAACGTCACCAAGACGTTCGGCAACGGCTATGTCCGCCTGTACGGCAAGTATCTCGACGACCGCGAGCCCAACTATGCGATGGTGCCGGTGGCGGTGCGCGGCACCAATGCCGACCCGACGTACAGCACGATCCCGGGCTTCGATCCGCGCAAGGACACGCTCTATTCGCGCTACAAGAGCTCGATCCTCGCGCTTGACGGCAACAACAACGTGACCAACCTCGATCTGCGTGAGGGCAATCGCAGCAAGGTCGCGTCGATCGGACTGGAGGCGCAGTTCGACATCGCCGGTTGGACGTTCAGCAATCGCATGCGCTACGCCGCAATCTCGGGTACCTATAACGAGAGCAGCTCGATGGCGCTGCTGCCCGCCGCGGCGCTGGCACCGGTCTTTGCCGGCCCCGGCGCGACGCTGCGCTACGCCACCGGCCCCGATGCCGGCAAGACCATCGCCAACCCGGCGACGCTGAACGGCAACGGCCTGCTGATGTATGGCCTCGAAATCCATTCGGACCTCGAGAAGCTCGACAACTTCACCAATGACTTCCGCGGCAGCCGCGTGTGGAATGTCGGCGAGGGCAAACTGACCACCACGGCCGGCTTCTATGCGTCTTCGCAGGCGATGGTGCAGAACCTGCACCTGATCAACGACGTGTTCGACATCGCCCCGGGCGGCAACTCGGCTTATGTCGACGTACTGACCGCCGGCGGCGTACCGGTGACGCAGGGCGGCGTGCTGGCCTATGGCATTCGCGGCACCGCTGCCTTTCGCAGGCGCTACGATCTGCAGTATCGCGTGTTCGCGCCCTATGGCTCGGTGAACTACCAGATCGGCGCGCTGTCGGTCGGCGGCAGCCTGCGCTATGACTTCGGCAAGGTCAGCGGCACGCTGTACGGCGCCGATCTGGGCGGCAACCGCGTCGGCGTGGCGCCGGTGGACATGAACCGCGACGGCGCGATCTCGCCGCCCGAGCGCAGCGTCGCGGTGCTGCCGCTGTCCCAGCCGGGCCTGGCGGACTATAGCTACAAATACGCCTCTTACTCGATCGGCGTGAACTATCGCATCGCCGAGCCGCTATCGGTTTTCGCCCGCTACAGCCGCGGCGCGCGGGCCAGCGCCGAGCGCCTGTTCTTCTCGCCGGCGGTCAACCCGGACTCGGGCGCGCTGACCGACCCGGCAATGGCCTATGGCCCGGTCAAGCAGGCCGAGGCGGGCGTGAAGTTCCGCAAGGATGGCGTGACGCTGTTCGCCACCGGCTTCTGGGCATCGACCACCGACAAGAACCTGCAGATCGGCGCCGACGCCAGCGGCGGCACCGTCGTGCTGCAGATCGACCGCGACTACAGCGCCAAGGGGGTCGAGCTCGAAGGCCTTTTCGAGCATGGCCCGCTCAGCCTGCGCCTGGGTGCTACCTACACCAAGGCCAAGATCGATGCGGACAAGGCGGACAAGACGCTGGTCGGCAACACTCCGCGCCACCAGCCGGACCTGATCTTCCAGGCGACCCCGCAGTTCGAGGTGAAGCGCTTCACCATCGGCACCAACCTGATCGGCACCACCAGCAGCTTCGCGCAGGACGGCAACCTGCTCAAGCAGCCCGGCTACACGATCGTCAGCCCGTTCGTGCAGGTTCGCCCGGTGAAGGGCCTGCAGATCGGCCTCAACGTCTACAACGTGTTCGACAAGCTGGCCTTCGTCTCGGTCAACTCGGCCGCGATCCCGGCCTCGGGCGTGGTCACCGCGCAGACCCTCAACGGCCGCACGGTCACTGCTTCGGTTCGCTTCAGCTTCTGATCCGGACGACCCACACAAAAAAGGGGGCGGGAACCACGCGGTTCCCGCCCCCTTTTCGTGGCTTACTGCCAGTCGAACGTCAGCTCGCCCTCGCGGAAGGCGAAGCGATCGAGATGCCGGGCGACCGCGCCCTTCAGCCCTTCCAACTGCTCCTGTGAGGTGGCATCGACCCGGATCTCCAGGCCCGTCTCCGCGACGTCGAAGGTCACCACCGCGTCGCCCGGGTGATCGGCGCCGCGCGCGTCCTTGGGGAAGATCACCGTGCCGTTCTCGGGGGTGAACTCCACCTGGAGATTGTGCTGCCAATGCTTGCACAGCTGCTGGAGGTAGCGGCTGGCATGTTCGGTCGGCACCAGCGCATGGGCGGTGAACGGGGCGATCGTCATTCTTCTCTCCTTGGCCGCGGCGGGGACGAGCCCCAGCCGACGGCGTAACACCTCGATCCGGGGCATCGTTTCCTACAGCCGCTCGATCTTGCGCGCGGCTTCGTCGAGGATCTCGGCGATCGCGTGCAGGCGCTCGGGATCGACTTCCTCGTCGAACACGCTGGCGGCGAGCACGGTCTTGAGGTTGTGCATCGCGCGCCGGACGGGGCCGCCGCTGGTGCGGGCATGGCGTTCGCCGAGATCGGCCAGCCGCTGGAACAGCGCTTCAACTTCCGCCGCATTCTCCGCGAGATGCGCGGTGCCGGCCGCGGTGATCGCAAACTGCTTCTTGGCGCCCTCGCTCTTGTGCTCGGCGATCAGGTCCATGTCGTCGAGCATGGTCAGCGTGGGGTACACGACGCCCGGACTGGGCGCATAGGCGCCATTGGAGCGCGCCTCGATCTCGCGGATCAGGTCATAGCCGTGGCGCGGCGCCTCCTCGATCAGCTTGAGCAGGATCAGGCGAAGCTCGTCGCCGCCGAACATGCGCCGGCCGCGCCCGCCCTGACCCCGCTCGCCCATGGCAAAGGCCATGTCGAAGCCGCCGGGAAAGCCCCCGCCCCAGCCGCCGCGTCCGCGGGGGCCAAACTGGTGGCCGTGATGATGATGATGATGATGGCCATGACGGCCGAAATGGAAAACCATAGCGTTGTGCATCCTGTGCGAGTCGTGATGCGCACAAGATATATCTTGAAAGCGACTGTGCAAGGGGTTTCTGGGTTTTCTTAGCCCCCCTCCTTGGAGGAGGGGTTGGGGGTGGAGGGATTCCAGAACGAACGTTGGTCTCGGTGAGACACTGCCCCACCCCAAGCCCCTCCCCTGAAGGGGAGGGGCTTGAAAACGAAATCAGTGCGTCAGCATCGCGCGCACGGTGGGCCGCACGAAGGGCAGCCCCGCCCCCAGCCGCAGCACCGCGTGCCGCATCGCGCGCGCCGGCAGCCGCTCGTCGGTGAACAGCCGCACCAGCAGGTTGGTCCCCGTATAGAGCGGCTTGCACGCCGCGCGGTGGCCGTTCTCGAAGCGCCGCAGCACCGCCGGCAGCGCCGGGTCCATCCCCCGCCGCACCGCGTCCCGCACCTCGGCGGCGAGCAGCGCCTGCCCGCTCAGCCCGAGGTTGAAGCCATGCGCGGTCACCGGGTGCATCCCCACCGCCGCATCGCCGATCAGCGCCGCGCGGCCAGTCACGAACTGATGCGCCCAGGTGGTGACCAGCGGATAGACGTTGCGATCGCTCACCACCTCCATCCGCCCCAGCCGCTGGCGGAAGCGCCGCGCGAGGTCGCGGCCGAGCGCGGCATCATCGAACGCCGCTACCCGCCGCGCCGCCTCCTCGGGCAGGGTCAGCACCGCGCCGGCCATGTTCCCGTTGAGCGGCAGCAGCGCCAGCGTCTGGCGATGGTCGAACCATTCGAGCGCGGTCGCACCGTGCGGCAGTTCGTGGCGTACCCGCACGACCATCATCGAACGGCCGAGCGGGTTGATGTCGGTCTCGATCCCCAGCGCCTCGCGCGTCTTGGATAGCCGCGAATCGGCGACCACCAGCAGCCGCGCCCGTACCACCTCGCCCGAGGAGAGCAGCACCTCCGCGCGCGGCCCGGTGGCGCCCGAGCGGGCATGGACCACCTCCGCGCCGGTCACCAGCCGCAGCCCGGGCTGGTGCTTCACCGCCTCGTACAGCGCGGCGCGGATGCGATGGTTGGGCACCAGATAGCCGAGTTGGTCGTCCGCCCCACCCCCCGCGGTGAAGTTGAGCGCGAAGGGCGAATCGCCGTTCAGCACTTTGGCCGCGTGCATCGGCGCGATCTCGTCTGCCGGCAGCCGCCCCCAGGCGCCGAGCGCCTCGAGGATCCGCTTCGAGCCGTGGGTGAGCGCGATCTCGCGCCCGTCGAAGCGTGGGGACGCCAGCGCCTCCAGCGGCGCGCGCTCGAGCAGCACGATGCTCAGCCCGCTGTCTTCCAGCGAGCGCGCGAAGGCGAGGCCAGCCGGCCCTCCCCCGACGATGACGACGTCGCAGTCCATGCCCGATCCTCCACACCTCCCCCATCGCGCTTTGTGGCGATCGGGGGCCGCTTCCCCACCACCCGCCGTCATCCCGGCGAAGCCGGTATCCAGACGCTGTAGCGCGTCGGCTCCTGCTGCACCGGATCGGCGAATGGATCCCGGCTTTGGCCGGGATGACGAAGGGTTTGGCTGGACAGGCGCCGCCAAGCCTTGCGCCCGATCAACCAGCGGGATGCAAATCGCATCCCAGCCGCCTATCTTGGCCGCAATGGCCGACCTTTTTGCGACCCACGAACAACCCGCCGCCGATGCCACCCCCGCCGGCGGCCCGCTCGCCGACCGGCTGCGCCCGCAGAAGCTCGACGAGGTGGTCGGGCAGGAGCATCTCACCGGGCCGCAGGGCGTGATTGGGCGGATGGTCGCGGCGGGCAAGCTCAGCTCGATCATCTTCTGGGGCCCGCCGGGCACCGGCAAGACCACCATGTCGCGGCTGCTCGCCGATGCGGTGGGGCTGCGCTTCGTCGCGATCTCGGCGGTGTTCTCGGGCGTCGCGGACCTCAAGAAGGTGTTTGCCGAGGCGCGCGACCATGCCCGGATCGGCAAGCGCACCCTGTTGTTCGTGGACGAGATCCACCGCTTCAACCGGGCCCAGCAGGACGGATTCCTGCCCTATGTCGAGGACGGCACCGTCACCTTGGTCGGCGCGACCACCGAAAACCCCTCCTTCGAGCTCAACGCCGCGCTGCTCAGCCGCGCGCAGGTGCTGATCCTGCACCGGCTCGATCACGAAGCGCTGAGCCAGCTGCTCGATCGTGCCGAGGCGCTGGAGGAACGCCCCCTGCCCCTGACGCCCGAGGCACGCGACGCGCTGGTGGCGAGCGCGGATGGCGACGGGCGCTTCCTGCTCAACCAGGCCGAGACCTTGTTCTCGGTGCAGTTTGAGGCGCCGCTCGATCCCGCCGGGCTCTCGGCCTTCCTCCAGCGCCGCGTCGCGGTCTATGACAAGGACCGCGAGGGGCATTACAACCTGATCTCAGCGCTGCATAAATCGGTGCGCGGCTCCGATCCGCAGGCGGCGCTCTATTATCTCGCGCGGATGCTCACCGCCGGCGAAGAGCCGCTCTACCTGCTCCGTCGGCTGGTCCGCATGGCGGTGGAGGATATCGGCATGGCCGACCCCAACGCGCTGGTGCAGTGCATGGCAGCCAAGGATACGTACGACTTTCTCGGCTCGCCCGAGGGCGAGCTGGCGATCGTCCAGGCATGTCTCTACCTGGCGACAGCACCCAAATCCAACGCCGCCTACAAGGCACAGAAGGCGGCGTGGAAGGTGGCGAAGGAAACCGGCTCGCTGATGCCGCCGCAGAACATCCTCAACGCGCCGACCAAGCTGATGAAGCAGATCGGCTATGGCACCGGCTATACCTATGACCATGATGCCGAGGGCGGCTTCTCGGGCGACAATTACTGGCCGGCGGAGATGGAGCCGCAGACCTTCTACACCCCCACCGATCGCGGCCACGAGAAGCGCGTGGCGGAGCGGCTCGCCTGGTGGGCGGCGATGCGCGAGCAACGGCGCGATGGATGATTGGGAGGATGCCTGCGCCTTCGCGCTGACGCTGCCCGACGTGGCGATGGCGCCCTGGTGGGGCACGCCCTGCCCCAAGATCAACGGCAAGGGGCTGATGTCCCACGCCAGGCAGCCGGGCAGCTTCGGGCTGATGGTCGCGCAGGACGAGAAGGTGCTGCTGCTCGAGACCGATCCCGAGACCTTCTGGCAGACCGACCATTATCGCAACTACCCGATGCTGCTGGTTCGCTACGGCACCCCGGCACGCGAGCGGATCCAGCTCTATATCCAGCGCGCCTGGTGGGATCGGGCGAAGAAGGCGCAGCGCCTCACCGCTGGGCTGGGGACTCGCCCCTGACCTTCACCGACTTCATTGCGATCGACTGGTCCGGTCAGGCAGTCGAGCGGCCCAAGGGGCTTGCCGTTGCACACGCCCGCGCGGGCGACACCGCGCCGGTGCTGATCGACCGGCCCTGGTCGCGCGCCGATATTCTCGGCTTTCTGGAGGGCCTTGCCGATAGTGGCACGCGCGCGCTGGTGGGGCTCGATCTCTCCCCTGCCTTTCCCTTCGCCGACGCCGGCGCCTATTTTCCCGGCTGGGCGGAGAGTCCGGCGGACGGCCCAGCGCTCTGGGCACTGGTCGACCGCCTGTCCACACCCGATCCGCATTTCGCCGCAACCAGCTTCGTCCAGCATGTGGAGGCACGGCGGCACTTCCGCCAGATGGGCGATTGCGGCGACCTGTTCCCCGGCGGACGGGGGCGCTTCCGAGTGTGCGAGGTTGGGCAAGAGGCAATGGCGCTCTCGCCGTACAGCTGCTTCAATTTGGTGGGAGCGAGCCAGGTCGGCAAGTCGAGCCTCACCGGGATGCGCGTCCTCCACCGCCTGCGCGGGCGGGTCGGCCTGTGGCCGTTCGACCCGCTGCCCGATACCGGCCCGGTGCTGGTGGAGATCTACACCTCGCTCGCCGCGCGACTCGCCGGGATGCGCAAGGGCATCTCGAAGATTCGTGACGCCGAGACGCTCGACACGATGCTCGCCGCCTTCGGCTCGGCGCCGCATGCGCCGCTGCCGCGCCATGACGATCACGCGACCGACGCGATCCTCAGCGCCGCCTGGCTGCGCGTGGCCGCCGGGCAGCCGGGACTGTGGACTCCGGCCGGCCTCACGCCCGATCTTGCCCGTACGGAGGGCTGGACCTTCGGCGTGCTCTGAGGAATAGGACTTTTCTAGAACCTTGGCCCCGGGGACGAATACCTTATGCGTCGATTGCTCGAAGTCTGCGTGGAAGATGTCGCCGGAATCGATGCCGCGGTAACCGGTGGCGCGGACCGAATCGAGCTTTGCGCCGCGCTGGCCGTAGGCGGACTGACACCACCCGAATCGCTGATTGCCGCGGCGGCGACCGCGCCGATCCCGGTGCATCTGCTCGCCCGCCCCCGCGACGGCAACTTCGTCTACACCGCCGCCGAAGCCGCGCTGGTCGCCGCCGACATTCGCGCCGCCGCCGAGGCGGGGCTGGCCGGCGTGGTGATCGGCGCCAGCCGCACCGACCGGCAGCTCGATGCGGAGATGCTCGCGGCCTGGGTGTCGGTCGCGCGAAATGCCGGGCGCAGCCTGTCGCTTACGCTGCACCGTGCCTTCGACCTCTGCCCCGATCCGCTGGCGGCACTGGAAGCAGCGATCAGCCTCGGCTTCGACCGGATCCTCACCTCCGGCTGCACACCCAAGGCGATCGACGGGCGCGACACGATCGCCGCGCTGGTACAGGCCGCCGGCGACCGAATCACCATATTGGCCGGCAGCGGCGTGGACGCGTCGACGCTGCCGGCGATCCTGGAGACCGGCGTGCGCGAGGTCCATGCCTCGTGCCGCAGCCCGCAGGCCAGCGCCGATACCCGCGAAATCGCGTTCGGTTTCCAGGCCGGCCCGCGCCTCGCCACCGACCCCGCGAAAGTTTCTACCCTGCGTAATTTGCTCGACGCGCGCAGCTAGCGCTTGAACAATACCAATATGTAACTTATCCCTGGTTTCATCATAGCCAGGAAGCAGTGGGGACCATGATCGCTGAAATCGAAAAGCCCGCAGGCGGTGCGACGCTGATGGCGTCCGAGGCTGCCGAGGCCGGCGCCGCGGTCCGCCGCCTGCTCGACGCCAACGGCCCGGCGCTCGCCGCGCTGGCCCGCGAGCTGCGCGCCGACCCGCCCGCACTGGTCGTCACCTGCGCTCGCGGTTCGTCCGACCATTCGGCCACCTATGGCAAATATCTGATCGAAACGATGCTGGGCGTGCCCGTCGCCTCGGCCGCGCCCTCGGTCGCGTCGGTGTTCGAGGCGCCCGTCTCCACCGCCCGCGCGCTGTGCATCGCCGTGTCGCAGAGCGGCCGCAGCCCGGACCTGCTCGCCACGGTCAAGGCCTACCAGCAGGCCGGCGCGCGCGTCGTCGCCTTCGTCAACGACGAGGAATCGCCGCTCGCCGCAATGGCCGACACCACGATCGGCCTCAAGGCAGGCCCCGAGCGTTCGGTCGCCGCGACCAAGTCCTATATCACCGCGCTGGCCGCCTTCGCCGCGCTGGTCGCCGAATGGGCGCAGGACGAGGCGCTCGCCACCGCGCTCACCGCCCTGCCCCAACAGCTGGAAAAGGCGCGCGATTTCGACTGGTCACCGGTCGTGGACACGCTGCGCGACGCGACCAACCTGTTCGTGATCGGCCGTGGCTACAGCTTCGCCGTCGCGCAGGAAGCCGCGCTCAAGTTCAAGGAAACCTGCAGCCTGCACGCCGAGGCGTTCAGCGCCGCCGAGGTGCGCCACGGCCCGATGGCGATCGTCGGCGACGGCTTCCCGGTGCTCGCCTTCGCGACCTCCGATACCGCCGGTGACAGCGTCCGCGAGGCCTCGGCCGAGTTCGCCGAGCGTGGTGCGCGCATCTGCCTGGCCGACGCCAAGGCCGGCGACGCCTCGCCGCTGCCGGTGCTCGCCGGCCACGCCGCGCTGGAGCCGATCCTGATGGTCCAGAGCTTCTACCCGATGGTCAACGCGCTCTCGCTGGCGCGCGGCAACAACCCCGACGCCCCGCTGTATCTCCGCAAGGTAACCGAGACTCGATGAGCAGTTTTCGCTTCGTCAACGGCCAGATCGTCACCGCTGCCGGCACGTTGCCGGAAGCGGTGATCCAGGTCGATCAGGGCCGCATCGTCTCGATTGCCACCGAAGGCAGCGGCACCGACACGATCGACCTCGACGGCGGCTGGATCGTCCCCGGCTTCATCGACGTCCAGGTCAACGGCGGCGGCGGCGTGCTGTTCAACGACGCGACCACCGTCGAGGGCATCGCCGCGATCGGTGCGGCGCATGCCAAGTTCGGCACCACCGCCTTCCTGCCGACGCTGATCAGCGACGTGCCCGAGGTGATCGCCAAGGCGCTCGACGCCACCGATGCCGCGATCGAGGCGGGGGTGCCCGGCGTGGTCGGCGTGCATATCGAGGGCCCGATCCTCAACAAGGCGCGCAAGGGCATCCACGATGCGGACAAGTTCCGCGGGCTGGACGCCGGCATGGTCGAGCTGCTCGGCCGCCCGCGCCGCGGCAAGGTGCTGGTGACGCTGGCGCCGGAGATGGTCGACCTCGCCGACGTCCGCCGCCTGGCCGATGCAGGCGTGCTGCTCGCGATCGGCCATAGCGACGCGACCTACGAGACCGCGGTCGCCGCCTTCGAGGCCGGCATGACCGGCGTGACCCACCTGTACAACGCGATGTCGCCGCTGCGCCACCGCGCGCCCGGCGTCGTCGGTGCGGCGCTGGAGAACCAGACCGCCTATTGCGGGATCATCCCGGACGGCTTCCACGTCCACGACGCGGCATTGCGCATCGCGCTCGCCGCCCGGCCGCACGACCGCTTCCTGCTGGTCACCGATGCCATGCCGAACGTAGGATCGGACATGACCTCGTTCGACCTGCACGGCCAGCATATCCGCGTCGAAGGCGGGCGGCTGCTCGGCGTCGACGGCACGCTGGCGGGCTCGGCGCTCGATATGACCGGCGCGTTCCGCCACATGGTCACCCGTATCGGCACCGCGCCCGAGGATGCCGCGATGATGGCCGCTACCAGCCCCGCCGCCTTCCTCGGCCTGTCGCACGAGCGCGGCACCCTCGCCCCCGGGCTGCGCGCCGACTGGGTGCAGATGACCCGCGACTTCCAGCCCGCCGGGTGCTGGATCGGCGCAACCCGCTTCCCCTGATCGCACGGAGACCCGCCCTGAGCACGATCGCGCCGCCCTCTTCCCATGACGACGCCTCGGCCGGGGCCCTTGCCATCGGCGCGCCGATGGCCGGCTGGCTGCTGCCGCTGGAGGAGGTTCCCGATCCCGTCTTCGCGCAGCGCATGCTGGGCGACGGCGTGGCGATCGACCCGACCGAGGGCTGCCTCTACGCGCCCTGCGACGGCGAAGTGACGGTGCTGCAGCCGACCGGCCATGCGATCACGCTGCGCGCCGGCGACGGCATCGAGCTGCTGATGCATATCGGCATCGATACGGTGCAGCTGGCCGGCGCCGGCTTCGATCCGCAGGTGAAGGTGGGCGATTACGTCCGCGCGGGCGACGTGCTGATCCGCTTCGACCTCGATTGCGTGGTCTGCGACGCGCCCTCGGTGGTGACACCGGTGCTGCTGATTGGCCAGGAAGGCCTTACGCTGACGGGCAAGCGCGGCAGCGGGCTGGTCGCGCCGGGTGAGCCGATCTTCACGGTCGAGCGCGCCGGAGCGGCAGTCGAAGCCGCCACCGAGATCGTCGGCGAGACGGCGACGCGCACCGTGGTGGTTCCGCTCGCGCACGGCATCCACGCCCGCCCCGCCGCGAAGCTCCGCGAAGTGCTGGTCCCCTTCGCCGCCAAGGTGACGATCACCAAGGGCGAGCAGAGCGCCGATGCGCGCAGCCCGGTGCGGCTGATGACGCTGGGCATCAAGCTGGGCGACACGATCCGCATCACCGCCGAGGGCGGCCGCGCCGACGAAGCCGCGGCGACGCTCGCCGCGCTGATCGAAAGCGGCATGGGCGAGAAGGCCGATCCCGCCTCGGCGCCTGCGCCCGCCCCTGCCCCCGCCCCCGTCGCCGCGCCGGTTTCGGACGAGCCCGGCGTGCTTGCCGGCGTCACCGCCGCGCCGGGCCTCGCGATCGGCACCGCCCGCTTCTTCCGCCTCCCCGAATTGACGATCGACCCGATCGGCAAGGGCGCGAGCCTGGAGCGCGCGCGGCTCGAGGACGGCATCGCCAGGGTGGTGCGCGCAATCGAGGCAGACCTCAGCCACGCCGCCGGGCCGATGCGCTCGATCCTTTCCGCGCACCGATCGATGCTCGACGATCCCGAATTGCTGGAAGCGGCGCGCGCCGCGGTGCTCGACGGCGCCAGCGCCGGCCAGGCCTGGCGCCAAGCGATCCGCCCGCAGGCGGAGCTGCTCCGCCAGAACGGCGATGCGCATCTCGCCGAGCGCGCCGACGACATGGTCGATCTCGAGCGCCGCGTCGTCTCCGCGATCGAAGGCGTGCAGGACGCGCCCTTGGTGTTCCCGGAAGGCACGATCCTGCTCGCCGACGACCTGCTGCCCTCGCAGGTCACCGCGATCGATCCGGCGCAGGTCTGCGGCTTCGCTACCGTGCGCGGCGGCCCGACCTCGCACGTCGCCATCCTCGCCGCCAGCCTCGGCATCCCGGCGCTGGTCGCGATGGGATCGGCACTGCGTACCGTGCAGGAAGGCGACACGCTGATCCTCGACGCCGGCGCCGGCACGCTCCGCGTCGCCCCGAACGAGGCCCAGCGCAGCGAGGCGCGGGCCCGGGTCAATGCCCGCACGGCCGCGCTCGCCGCTGCCCGCGCGGCAGCGGGGGCGGAAGCCCGGCTCGCCGACGGCACCCGCATCGAAGTGTTCGCCAATCTCGGCTCGGTGAGTGATGCCGAGCGCGCCGTCGCGGCGGGCGCCGAGGGCAGCGGGCTGCTGCGCACCGAATTCCTGTTCCTCGATCGCGACACGCCGCCCAGCGTCGGCGAACAGACCGCCGAGTATCAGGCAATTGCGGACGCGCTGCAGGGCCGCCCGCTGATCATCCGCCTGCTCGACATCGGCGGCGACAAGCCCGCGCCCTATCTGCCGATCGCGGCGGAGGAGAATCCGGCACTGGGCCTGCGCGGCATCCGCGTCGGCCTCGCCCATCCGCAGGTGCTCGAGGACCAGCTCCGCGCGATCCTCGGCGTGCGCCCGATCGGCGTCGCCAGGATCATGCTGCCGATGATCGCCAGCGTCGGCGAACTGCGCGCGGTGCGCGCCGTGCTCGATCGGCTGCGCGGCGAGCTGGGCATCGGCGAGACGGTCGAGCTCGGCATCATGGTCGAGACGCCCGCTGCGGCGGCCACCGCCGATCTGCTCGCCGCCGAAGCCGATTTCCTGTCGATCGGCACCAACGACCTGACCCAGTACACGCTCGCCATGGACCGCGGGAATCCGGCGGTCGCCAGCGGCATCGACGGGCTCCACCCGGCGGTGCTGCGCCTGATCGCCGATACCTGCCGGGGTGCGACCGCCAAGGGCCGCTGGGTCGGCGTATGCGGCGGCCTCGCCTCCGATCCGCTGGCGGTGCCGATCCTGGTCGGCCTCGGCGTGACCGAGCTTTCCGCCACCGTGTCGGTGGTGCCGGAAGTGAAGGCGCTGCTCGCCACCCTCACGATCGAGCGCGCCCGCGCCCATGCCACCGCCGCGCTGGCCTGCGCCACCGCCGCCGATGTCCGCCGCCTTGCCCGGGAATTCACCGCATGAAGCAGATCCTCGAAACGCTCCAGCCGCTCGGCCGTGCGCTGATGCTGCCGATCGCGGTGCTGCCGGTGGCAGGGCTCCTGCTCCGCCTCGGCCAGCCCGACCTGCTCAACATCGCCTTTGTCAGCGCGGCCGGCGATGCGCTGTTCTCGCATCTCGGCCTGCTCTTCGCGATCGGCGTGGCGACCGGCTATGCCAAGGACGGCAACGGTGCCGCCGCACTTGCCGGCATCGTCTGTTTCCTCGTCTCAACCGAGGCGGGCAAGAGCCTGCTCGCGGTGCCCGACACGATCGGCGCCGGGCTGGACAAGGACCAGGCGGCGCTGGCGGTGGCGGCATGGAAGGCCAAGGCGGTCGCCCGGCTCGACGTGCCGATCGGCATCGCCTCGGGTCTGATCGGCGGCGGCTTCTACAACCGCTTTTCGGCGATCAAGCTGCCGTCCTATCTCGCCTTTTTCGGTGGTCGTCGTTTCGTGCCGATCGTCAGCGGGCTGGCGGGCCTCGCCATCGCCGTCATCGTCGGCGTCGGCTTTCCGCACATCAGCGCGGGCGTCGACGGGCTGAGCCACGGCATTGCGGGTGCGGGCAGCTTCGGCCTGTTCGCCTTCGGGGTGCTCAACCGCGTGCTGCTGGTGACCGGCCTGCACCATATCCTCAACAACGTGTTCTGGTTCGTCCAGGGCGATTACAACGGCGCAACGGGCGACCTCCGCCGCTTCTTCGCGGGCGATCCCAGCGCGGGCGCGTTCATGGCGGGCTTCTTCCCGGTGATGATGTTCGGCCTGCCCGCCGCCTGCCTCGCGATGTACCGCGCGGCACTCCCCGAGCGCCGCAAGGCCGTCGGCGGCCTGCTGTTCAGCCTCGCGCTCACCTCGCTCCTCACCGGCGTGACCGAGCCGATCGAATACAGCTTCATGTTCCTCGCCCCCGCCCTCTACGTCGTCCATGCGGTGCTGACCGGCGTGGCGATGGTGGTGATGGACCTGCTCGGCGTGAAGCTCGGCTTCGGCTTCTCCGCAGGGCTGTTCGACTACGTCCTGAACTTCGGCAAGGCGACCAAGCCGCTGCTGCTGATCCCCGTCGGACTGGTCTATTTCGCGCTCTATTACGGCATCTTCGCTTGGGCGATCCGCCGCTTCGACCTGAAGACTCCGGGCCGCGAAGCCGAGGCGCCGGTTGTGGCCGACGCGGGCGCTGTCGCTCCGTCGAGCCGCGGCGAGGCCTTCGCCCGCGCGCTGGGCGGCTCGGCCAATCTGGTCGAGATCGGCGCCTGCACCACCCGCCTGCGCCTGATCGTCGCCGACCAGTCCGTGGTCGACGATGCCGCGCTCAAGGCACTCGGCGCGCACGGCATCCTGCGCCCCTCGGAGCGCGCGCTGCAGGTGGTGCTCGGCCCGATCGCCGATGTGGTGGCGGTCGAGATCCGCGACGCGACCGCGCGCGGCGGCGTGTCGGCGCCTGCCGCACAGGCCGTGCCCCCTGCGAGCGCACCGACGGTGGCGCTCCAGCCGGCGGCGCTGGCGGCGCTGGGCGGCGCGGCGAACGTCCGCGCGGTGAGCGCGCACGACAACCGCCTGCGCGTCGAACTCGACAGCCCGGCCGAGGTGGATGGCGACGCGCTGCTGGCGCTCGGCCTGCGCGGGCTCGCCCGCCCCTCGGCCACGGTGATCCACCTGCTCGGCGACGACGCGGTTCTGGCTACGCTGCGGGGTTGACCTTGCAGCGCCGTGTTCAGATGCTGTGGCGTTGGTCCGCCTGTGGCGTGCTGGCCGGCGCATCGAGCAGCCAGTTCAGCCCGGCATCGGCATTGGCAAACGCCCGCAGATAGGGCTGCGTCATCACCGCAATGCGCGAGGCCTTGGGAAAATCGCGAAAGCTGCGCGCGAAGGAGTCGAGCGTGTCGCACGGCTGCACGGCGCTTTCGCGCATGTCCATGCGGAGCAGATAGCCCGGCCTCAGCCCCTGGGCGAGAAACTGCTGCAGGGACTGCCGGGCGTAATCCGGCACCTGATCGGGCAGGAAGATGCGATGCCAGGCGATGTCGAGCAGGCTGCGCTCGGGCTGGAAACGGATCGTGTACATCGCCGCCGACGAATCAGCAGATGGTTTTGCCAACGCTCAGTCGGCATATCGCGAGGGGAACAGCCGTTTCTGGTAAAAAGCCGGCGGGCAGCGCCCAAGCTGAAAATGCTGGAAATCGCTCGGTACGCTGATAGCTTTGCGTTGTGGAACTGATCTTCGTGAAGCGCGCCGGGAAATTTGATGAACTCACCGTTGTGAGGGAAGACGGCGTTTCGGAAACAATCTCCTGCCCGAAGCAGGGAATCATCCCCCACGACATGGCTCACTATGCGGTGGAGAGCGTGCTTGCGCATCGAGGGTTCCTGTCGCTCGTGCAGGATGGACTTCGGGCTGATTTCACAGCGCAGGGTGGCGACAGCGAAGCCGCAATCGAGCGCTTGGTCGAGACATTCCAAGCCGAGATGTGGGGCGGTCGTGTGCCCGTCACGGACTTGATTGCGACCTATGAGCATGCGTGTGAAGCTCGGGGGCACAGCGTTGCACCGATTTCGGCGGAGGATGTGGAAGCGATTCGAGATCGGCTTGATGACCTTTCTCGCCGCTGGTCCGCTCTGGCGCTGAACGAGGAGCTCAAGCTCGAATTCTAAAGCTGGCGGCAGCCGAAGGCGTCAAGGTCAGAAGCGTCGGTATATCCACGTCTCTCGGCGGGTCGACTGGCCGCCCCGGAATGAAACGGTCTGATCAAGCCGGGCAGTCTGGCTTCCGCGCCGCCCGCGCCGCCGCGAGCGCCTGGAGGATGCGGATCGTCTGGTGTTCGGCCTGTGCCTTAAGGTGGCGCGGCGCGGAAACCCAGAGGTCCGGGTGATATTGCTTGAGCAGCGCGCGGCCCTTCGCCTCGACCTCCGCGCGGCTCGCATCCGGAGCGACTTCGAGGACGGCCCACCAGCACGCCTCCGCCACCACCGGCGGCGTTGCCGCGGCCTGCGCGCGGTCCGAGGCCTGCCGCTCCGCTTCGCGCCAGCCGAGCCGCGCCTTGCCCTCGCGCGCCAGCCGCAGCCGGTCGGCGGCGAAGATCCCCGTAACCGCAATCGCCACGCTGCCCCCGGCGACGAACAGCAGCGAGGCGAATTGCAGGCTCTGCCAGGGCAGCCCGGCGAGCCCATGCGCCTGCAATTCGCCATAGATCGCCGCGCAGACGATCCGCAGCGCGACATAGCCGGCGCTGATCGCCATCACCCAGCGCGCGCTATAGCCGATCGCGTTGAGCATCGCCTGCTTGACCCCAGAGGCAAGCGGCCGGCGCAGGCACAGCAGCAGCGCGCCCCCCATCGCGCCGATGCAGCCGGGCAGCACCCAGGCCTTGCCGAGATTGTAGAAGGCCGCGGTCGCGCCGAGCCAGCCGACCGCCCACCACAGGAACAGTCCCCACAGCGCATTGCCGCGCGCGAAATCATGCGCGCGAAAGGCACGCCCGACGCGCTCGCCGACCAGCCACCCGATGAGAAGATTCATGCCGTCCCCCTGGAGCGGCAGCCCTATCGAGCCTCCACCAACCGGGCGTGAACGGCCATGGTTAAGCGCGCGGTGAGGCGATCGAGTTCCGGCCCGACCGCCCCACCCCGATCCGGTCAGCGCGGCGTGAGGGTAACCTTACCGAGCAGCCCCGATGCCTGCCCCGCCAGCGCCTGGACGATCAGCTCGACGGTGCGCTGGCCGCTCCCCGCCGGGAAGGCCGCCTCCAGCGGTGCGGGCGCGGCATCGGTCTTCTCGGCCAGCTTCTTGCCGTCGACCCACAATTCCGCACGCCCGCCGACGCTGGCGAAGCGCAGCGTGCCGCCGCCCGTGGCGATCCGCTTCCACGGCGTGAGACGGTTGTTGTAGACGCGCCAGCCCGGCTGCGGCTCGGCCGGGGTCGGCATCGCGCTGCGCAGGAAGGCCCAGCTGTTGTTGTCGGGCACCAGGCCCGGCCTGGGCTTGTCGGCCACGAGCCCCGAGCGGCGCCAGTCGCCCAGCACCATCAGCGGCGGGGTGACGCCCACCTGCGCGCGCGGGGCGATGTCAGCGCGGTCAATGGTCAGCAGTGCGGGCTTCAGCCCCTCGGCGCTCGCCTTGACGGTGATCTTGCCGCGGCCGGTCCCCGCCTGCACCAGGATCTGCGCGAGGCCGTTGAACAGCGAGCGGGCATTGCCCTTCTCCGGCTCGTGGCTGTTCGGATCGCCATTGCCGACACCGATGATCGCCGCGCCCTCAACCGAGAAGTGCGTCATCAGGTTTGCGGTCGGCACGTGCCGGCCCTTGGCGTCGACCGCGTCGATGGTGATCGGCTGCACGTCCTCGTCGTCGCCGGCCATCACCGTGCGTGCAGGCGTGAGCCGCAACGCGACCGGCTTGCCGACCGTCTCGTGCACCATCCGTGCGACGACCTTGCCGCCGCGCAGCGCCTGCGCCTCCAGCCGGCCGGGCGCATAGGGCAGCTGCCATTCATTGCCCTGCAGCCGATCGACCTTCTGCGTGCCGATCGCCTTGCCGTTGAGCAGCAGCGTCACGCTCTCGGCATTGGAGGCAACGAATACCTTGATGCTCTGCCCCTCCTTGCCCGGCCAGGTCCAGTGCGGCGCGAGCCACACCACCGGCGCATCGTCGATCCAGGCGGCGCTGTGGATGCCGAACGCGGTCTTGGGGAAGCCGCACAGGTCCATGATGCCGAAGAAGCTAGACGCGGTCGGCCATTCATAGGGCGTCGGCTCGCCATGATAGTCGAAGCCGGTCCAGACGAACCCGCCGGCGATGAACTCGCGCGCCGCGATCAGCTGCCACGCCTTGCGATGGGTATTGCCCCAGGGTGCCGCCTCGTCGTCATAGGAGGTGATGACATGCTTGGCGGGATCGCTGGCGAAGGCGCCGCGCGTCTCGAAGGCGCTGGTATCCTCGGAGCTGGTGCTCGGCCGCGTCGGGTTCAGCGCGTGCCACTTGTCATACTCGCCCTGATAGTAATTGAACCCCATCACGTCGACGACCGAGGAGACGTTCTGCGGATTGTAGAACGACCCGTTCATCGCCGAGGTGACCGGCCGGCTGTCGTCGAGCTTGCGCACCGCGGCTTCCATCCGGCGGACCATCTCGATGCCCGCCTCGGTGCCCTGCATCGGCTCTTCGTTGAACACCGACCAGAGGATCACGCTGGGATGGTTGCGGTCGCGCCGTACCATCCAGCTGAGCTGGGCAAGGTAATCGGGGGCCGGGTTGAAGTGGCGGTTCTCGTCCATGACGAGGAAGCCCATCCGGTCGCACCAGTCGAGCAGCTCGGCGGTCGGCGCGTTGTGCGACATGCGGATCGCGTTGCACCCCATCGCCTTGAGCCGCTCGAGCCGCCAGCCGAGCAGCGCGTCATACTGCGCCACGCCGGTGCCGGCATGGTCCTGGTGGATGCACACGCCCTTGAGCTTGACCGGGTGATCGTTGACGAACAGCCCCTTGTCGGCATCGAAGCGGACGGTGCGGAAGCCGATGGGCGTGCGCCGCTCATCGATCAGCTTGCCATCGCGCAGCAGCCGGGTGTGGACGGTGTAGAGCGTCGGCGTCTCGACCGACCAGAGCTTGGGGTTGGCGAGCGACAGCGTCATCGCCAGCTCGGCGCGGTCGAGCACCGGCACGCTGCCTGCGGTGGTGGCGAAGGCGACCCGCTTGCCGCTCGGATCAAGCAGTTCGGCCTCGACCGCGACCGCCACCGGCGCGCGCTCGATATTGCCGGCGGTCACCGTCACCGGCACGTTCCAGCCGGTCTCCGTCTTGCGCGGATCGCAATGTACCCCGTCGGTGACGATCGACACCGGCCCGCGGCGCACCAGCCAGGCATGGCGGTAGAGGCCGGCGCCTTCGTACCACCAGCCTTCCATCGCCTCGGCATCGACGCGGATGGCGATGACATTGTCCTCGTCACCGAAGCGCGCGAACGGCGTCATGTCGATGAGGATGCTGGCATAGCCCGACCAGCTGTGCGCGACGACGCTGCCGTTCACCCATACGGTGGCGTTGGTGGCGACGCCGTCGAGGTGGAGTTCGATCGTCTTGCCGTGATCGGCAGGATCCAGCGTCAGGCGGCGGCGATACCAGCCGATCCCACGCTTGCGATAACCCTGCGAGACATTGGCGGTCTGTTCGAAGGGCTGGAACGAGGCCCAGTCGTGCGGCAGGCGCACTTCGGCCCATTCGCTGTCGTCGAAATCGCGCGCGGCGGCACCGCGGGCGTTGCCTGCCTTCACGCTGCCATAGGTATCGTCATGGTCCTTGAGCGGCGCCGGCAGCACGTCGCCCTGATAAAAGCGCCAGCCGCGCTCGATGCGGGTGCGGGTGGGGTCGCCGTCGGGCAGGCGCGGCATCAATGCGGTCTTGGGCGCGGGCATCGGAAAGGCGTCGCCCTCCACCGCGCGCGCGGCCGCCTCGGCCTCGGGCAGTCCCAGCGAGGCAAGCGCCCCCAACCCCGCGCTGCCGAGCAGCAACTGGCGACGATCCATGCAGCAATCTCCAAAAATCAGGCAGGCAGGCGGCTCAGACGTCGCTGAGTTCCGCCACGAAATCATAGGCATCGCCCCGGTAATAGGAGCGTGTCACTTCGGCCGGGCGGCCGTCGCGCAGGAAAGCGCGGCGCTCGATCAGCAGGCCGGCATGGCCGGGATCGACGCCGAGCATCTTGGCATGCTCGCCGAGGAACGGCACCGCGCGCAAGCGCTGGAGCGCGCGCACCGGCCGGTTCCCGGCGGCTTCGAGCGCGGTGTAGAGCGAGTCCCCCACCGCATCGACCGAGGGCAAGCAGTAGCCGGCGATGGTCGAGAATTCGAGCGCCATCGGCTCGCCATCGGCGAAGCGGATGCGCGAGAAGCGCAGCACCGCCGCGCCCGGCGACAGGCCGAGCGCCATCGCTTCCTCGGGCGTGACCTGCCCCGTGGAGCGCGCGATCCAGTTGCTGCTGGCGGCGCGGCCGCGTGCGGCCATGTCCTCGGTGAAGGAGGAAAGCTTGGAGAAGCTCTTCTCGACGCGCTCGGCGACGAAGGTGCCCGCACCGCGGCGGCGCGTGAGCAGCCCTTCCTCGACCAGACCGCCGATCGCCTTGCGCACGGTGATGCGCGACACGTCATATTCGACGGCCAGATCGCGCTCCGGCGGGATCGCGTCGCCCTGGTTGAGGATCTTGCCGCTGATCGCCTCGCGGATCAGTTGCTGCAGCTGCAGATAGAGCGGCGACGGGTTGCCTTCGCGAAACCGGCCGATCTGGTCCGAAAACGTCATCATCTCTCCCCCTTGCCCGACACCGTTGCCAAAGCCCCGACAACCGTATCTACGGCAGGTTTCCCGCAGCGCGTACACGCGATCCTACGGACTTACATTGGTACGATGATACCAACAGCCTCAACGGCATAGGTCAAGAGGCTAAATGCAAAGAACTATGTCCGTGTGCGCAAGCCTGTTGCCCGATAGGATCTAAATTGGTTACACCCTTGCTCCGGCCCCGTTCGGCGGCCGCGACAAGAGGGGAGTTTCCGATGCGTGCGTTCCTGAAAACGGCAAGGCATTCCGGCTGGGCGGCGCTGCTGCTGTCCTCGACCGCTTTCGCCCAGACCGTGCCGCCGCTCACCCCCCTCCCCGCCAGCGTGACGCTGGGCAAGGGCAGCTTCACCGTGGGCAACGGCACCGCAATCGCCGCGCCGGCAAGCGACACCGCCGCCGCCGCCGCAGCCAAGCTGCTCGCCGCGCATGTGAAGGTGGAGCGCGGCCTGACGTTGGGCGCCACGGGCACCAGCGGCGCGATCCGCTTCGAGCGCGATGCGAGCATCCAAGGCGCCGAAGCCTATCGCATGACCGTCGACGCCAAGGGCGTGCGCATCGCCGCCTCGGGCGATCGCGGGCTGCTCTATGGTGCGATGACGCTCGCCCAGCTGCTCAGCCCCGACCATGGCTTCGGCAAGCCGGTGAAGCTGCCGGCGCTTAGCGTCGAGGACGCCCCCCGCTTCGGCTGGCGCGGGCTGATGCTCGACGTCGCCCGCCATTTCCAGCCGATCGAGTTCGTCTATGGCGTGGTCGATCAGATGGCCTCGGTGAAGCTCAACACGCTCCACCTCCACCTCACCGACGACCAGGGATGGCGGTTCGAGGTGAAGCGTTATCCGAAGCTCACCGAGATCGGCGGCTGGCGCACCCCGCCGAGCACCGGCGGCGCGCCCGGCCCCAAGGTCGGCGGCTTCTACACGCAGGAGCAGCTCAAGGCGCTGGTCGCCTATGCCGCCGAGCGCGGCGTGACCATCGTCCCCGAGATCGACCTGCCCGGCCACGCCCAGGCGCTGGTCGCCGCCTATCCCGAGCTCGGCATCTTCGGCGACCAACCCGAGGTGTCGCACGACTGGGGCGTCAATCCGTACCTCTTCAACCCGGGCCCGAAGGGCATCGCCTTCGTCAAGGAAGTGCTCGACGAGCTGATGGCGGTGTTCCCCGGTACCTATGTCCACCTCGGCGGCGACGAGGCGGTGAAGGACCAGTGGGAACGCTCGCCGGAAGTGCAGGCACAGATCAAGGCGCTCGGCCTGAAGGGCGAGAACGGGCTGCAGAGCTGGATGATCGACCAGTTCGGCGCCTATCTCGAACAGCATGGCCGCCGGCTGATCGGCTGGGACGAGATCCTCGAAGGCGGGTTGCCGAAATCGGCCTCGGTGATGTCGTGGCGCGGCGAAAAGGGCGCGGTGGAAGCCGCGAACCAGGGGCATGACGTGGTGCTGACCCCCGCCCCCACCCTCTATCTCGACAGCCTGCAGAGCGACCGCCGCGACGAGCCGCCGGGCCGCCTGTCGATCCAGACGCTGGCCGATGTCTACAAATACGAGCCGATGCCCGCCGGCATCGACGCGGCCAAGGCCAGCCATGTACTCGGCGCACAGGGCAATGCGTGGAGCGAATATCTGATCACGCCCTATCAGGTGCAGCACATGCTGTTCCCGCGCGCGGCGGCGATCGCCGAGATCACCTGGTCGGGCAAGGACAAGCGCGATTTTGGCGGCTTCGTGCAGCGCCTCCAGCCGCAGATGGCGCGCTGGCGCCGTTCGGGCATGGAAGTCGCCGACAGCGCCTTCGCAGTCGACTACAAGCTCCAGGGCACCCGCGGCGAAGCGCTGCGGGCCAACCAGGCCAAGGTGGCGCTGACCACCCAGACCGGGTTCGGCACGATCCGCTACACGCTCGACGGCAAGCAGCCGAGCCCCAAGTCGCCGGTCTACAAGGCGCCGCTGACGCTCAAGCCGGGCACGACGATCACCGCCGCCGCCTTCGACGCTGCGGGCGTAGCCACCGCGACGCCGCGTATCTTCGATACCAGCCGCACCGCGCTGCTCACCCGCACCAGCTCGGACATGGTCGCCTGCCCCAAGGGCGCGCTCGGCCTGCGCGTGCCGCTCAATTCCGAGGCGCAGGAGAATGCGCCGGTGTTCAACGTCAACCTGTTCGACACCTGCACCGCCTATCCGGCCGCGCCGCTGGACGTGGCGACCGGCTTCACGGTCGATGTCGCCCGCACGCCGCGCAACTATGGCCTGGCACACGACTTCAACAAGGTGCGGGCGCATTACAATGTCAGCACCTACGGCGAGCTGATCGTCCGCGCGCGCTGCATCGCCGCCGCCAAGGATCCTTCGGTCAAGCCGATCGTCGTCGCCACCTTCGTGCTGCCCGATCCGGCCAAGGCGCCGCAGCAGTTCCGCTTCTCCGGCAGCCTGCCCAAGCTGAGCGGCGACGAGGATCTCTGCTTCCAGTTTACCTCACCGCTCAGTGACCCGTTTTACACGGTCGAGCGCGTCGTGCTGACGGAGAATGCGAAGTGAAGGCCCGCGCGCTCGCCCTCCTCCCGCTCCTCGCACTGGTCACCCCCGCCTGGGCCGATCCGCGCCAGTCGGTGTCGCTCGACGGCGCCTGGCAGGTCCGCATCGACCCCAGCGACGCGGACGCCGCCAGGGCGCACCCGAAGGAAGCCGCCTGGTTCCCCGCCAAGGTGCCCGGCAGCGTCCAGCAGGATCTGATCGCGGCGAAGCGCGTGCCCGATCCCTACAAGGGCATCAACGAGGCGCCGATCCAATGGGCCGGCCTCACCCGCTGGCAGTTCCGTCGCACGCTCACCATCACCCCGGCGATGCTGGCGCGCGACCATCTCGACCTGGTGTTCGACGGGCTCGACACCTTCGCCACGGTGACGCTCAACGGCCGCAAGCTGATCGAGACCGACAACGCCCATCGCCGCTGGCGGGTCGACGCCAAGCAGGCGCTCAAGGCCGGTGCGAACGAGCTGGTCGTCACCATCGCCTCGCCGATCAAGACGCTGCAGCCGAGGGTGCTGGCGGAAAAATTCCCGCTTCCCGGCGAATATGATTCCGCCTTCGGCGACGAGCCCAAGGGCAAGCAGACCTCGCCCTATATCCGCAAGCCCAAATATGATTACAGCTGGGACTGGGCGCCGCGTATCGTCAAGATCGGCCTGTGGCGGCCGGTGCGGCTGGAGGCGTGGGACGATGCCCGCATCGACGGCTTCCGCGTCGACCAGGAAGCGCTCAACCCCGCCGAGGCGCGGCTGGTCGCGCGCTGGAAGCTGCTCGGCGACCGCGCGCGTGCCGTCACCGTCCGCACCCGCATCACCGGCCCCGATGGCCAGACGGTCGAGGCGAGCCGCACGCTCACCCTCGCCGCGGGCGAGAACGCGGTCAGTGTGCCGCTGACGCTGGCCAAGCCGCAGCTCTGGTGGCCGGCGGGCTACGGCGCGCAGCCGCTCTACAAGGTCGAGGCCGTGCTGGAGGAAGACGGCGCGGTCAGCGACCGCGTGTCGCAGCGCATCGGCCTGCGCACCGTCGAGCTGATCACCCAGGGCGGCGGCTTCGGCTTCCGCGTCAACGGGCTGCCGATCTTCGCCAAGGGCGCGAACCTGATCCCGTTCGACATGTTCCCCAACAACGTGTCCGAAGCGCGGATGCGCCGCATGCTCACCGACGCGCGCGACACCAACATGAACATGATCCGCGTCTGGGGCGGCGGATACTATCTCGACGACGCCTTCTACGCCGCGGCCGACGAGCTCGGGCTGATGGTGTGGCAGGACTTCATGTTCGGCGGCTCGGTCACCCCGCCCGACCCGGCGTTCCGCGAGAATGTCCGCATCGAGGCCGAGGAACAGGTCGCCCGGCTCCAGCCGCATCCGTCGATTATCGGCTGGAACGGCGGCAACGAGATCCTGTCGGGCTGGGAAAACTGGTCCGATCGCAAGGCGTTCAAGAAGAAGGTCGGCGCCGACGAACAGGAGCGGATCGGCGCCGGCATGGCCGTGCTGTTCGACCGCACGCTGCGTGACGCGGTGCTGAAGGAAGCGCCCGGCACCACCTATTGGCCGGGCTCGCCCTCAAACGACTATACCGGCCCGGTCGACACCGACGCCACCGGCGACCGCCATTTCTGGGATGTCTGGTCGGGCTCCAAGCCGGTCGAGAACTATCTCAGCGGCTGCGCCCGCTTCATGTCCGAGTACGGCTTCCAGGCGATGCCGAACCTGTCGACGATCCGCGGCTTCGCGGGCAACGGTCCGCTGGCGATCGACAGCCCGGTGCTCAAGGCGCATCAGAAGTTCCTGGCGGGTGAAGGCAATAGCCGCCTCCAGCTCTATCTCGACCAGCGGCTGCGCAAGCCCGCCGACTTCGCCGATCTCGTCTACCTCACCCAGGTGAACCAGATGCAGGCGATCGGCATGGCCGCGCGCCACCACCGCGCCTGCGCGCCGATCACCATGGGCTCGCTCTACTGGCAGCTCAACGATGCCTGGCCCGCGATCAGCTGGGCGAGCATCGACTATGACGGCCAATGGAAGCTGCTCCAGTACGAGGCGCGCCGGATGTTCGCGCCCCAGGCGATCGTCGCCGAGCACAAGGACAGCGCGACGCGCCTCGCCGCCGTGTCCGACGCGACCAAGCTGATCGCCGCCGAATGGCGGGTGCGCGGCTTCACCATGGACGGCAAGCCGCTGGGCACGAAGGCCGAAAAGGTCGATCTGTCGCCGGGCGCGCTCGAACTCGCCACGATCGCCGATGCCGACCTGTTCGGCACCGCCGCGCCCGCCGACAGCTACGCCGTCGCCGAGCTGTGGATCGACGGCAAGCCGGTCTCGCGCGTGATGCTCGAGCGATTGCTGCCCAAGGACATGGCCTATCCGGCCCCGCGTCTCTCCGTCCGCTGGCAGGGCAAGCAGGTGACCGTCACCGCCGGCGCGCTCGCCCGCGCGGTGATGCTCGACTTTGGCGCCACCGTCGCCCAGCCGAGCGACAACGGCTTCGACCTGCTGCCGGGCGAGAGCCGCACCCTCACCATCACGTCCGAGGCGAATGCTGCCACGCTCGCCCGCGCCCTTACCCTCCGTACGCTGGGACCCCGTTGATGCCCCTCCTTCCCCTGCTTCTCCTCGCTGGCGACCCCGATCCGGTCGCCGCCGCCATCGCCAAGATGACGATCGAGCAGAAGGCCGCGCAGCTCCAGAGCACCGCGCCCGCCGATCCCATAATCGGCCTTCCCGCCTATGACTGGTGGAACGAGGGGCTGCACGGCCTTGCCCGCGACGGCTACGCCACGGTCTTCCCGCAGGCGATCGGCCTCGCCGCGACCTGGGACGTGCCGCTGCTCCACAAGGTGGGCGATACCGTCGCCACCGAGGCGCGCGCCAAGTTCAACGCCAAGCCGGTCAGCGCCGATCGCAAGATCTATGAAGGGCTGTCGATCTGGTCGCCCAACATCAACATCTTCCGCGATCCGCGCTGGGGCCGCGGCCAGGAAACGTACGGCGAGGATCCCTTCCTCGCTGGCCATCTCGCGATCGGCTTCATCCAGGGGTTGCAGGGGCCGGACCCGGCACACCCCAAGGTACTCGCCACGCCCAAGCATTTCGCGGTGCATAGCGGGCCCGAGGCGGGCCGCGACGGCTTCGACGTCGACCCCAGCCCGCAGGACCTGGAATCGACCTACACCCCCGCCTTCCGCCTCGCGATCATCGAAGGCAAGGCGCAGTCGCTGATGTGCGCGTACAACTCGATCCATGGCACCCCGGCCTGCGCATCGGGCGGGCTGCTCAACGACAAGCTGCGCAAGGACTGGGGCTTTACCGGCCTCACCGTGTCGGACTGCGACGCGGTGGCCAACATCCACAGCTTCCACCACTATACCCTCGACGCCGCCGAGGCGGCCGCGGTCGCGATCAAGGGCGGCAACGACCTCAACTGCGGCAACACCTATGCCGCGCTTCCGCAGGCGGTGAAGCGCGGGCTGGTCAGCGAGGCGGAGGTCGACGTGGCGCTGAAGCGGGCGCTCGACGCCCGCCGCGCACTCGGCATCGCCTTTGGCGGCGCCAATCCGTGGAGCAAGATCAAGCCCAGCGAACGCGGCACCCCGGCGCAGCGCGCGCTAGCGCTCGAGGCCGCGCGCAAGGCGATCGTGCTGCTCAAGAATGACGGCGACCGCCTGCCGCTCACGACCGGCGGGCGCATCGCGGTGATCGGCGCCAATGCCGATGATCTCGGCGTGCTGGAGGGCAATTACCACGGCACCGCCAAGGACCCGGTGACCCCGCTCGACGGCATCCGCCGCCAGTTCGGCACGGAGCGCGTCCTGTACGCGCAAGGCTCGCAGCTGGCCGAGGCCGGCGCGGTGATCATGCCCGAGACCGCCTTCCGCGCCGACGGCAAGCCGGGGCTCAAGGCGGAGTATTTCGCCTCGCCGACGGTGAGCGGCGCGCCGGTCGCCACGCGGCAAGACCGTCGGATCGACTTCAACTATACCCGCGCCGCGCCGCTGCCGGGGCTTAATCCCACCGGCTTCGCGGTGCGCTGGAGCGGCGAGTTCACGCCCCCGGGCGCGGGCGAGTATGAGCTTGCGATCGACATTCCCCCCTGCTGGAAGGATTGCACCACGCACGACGCGGTGCGGCTGTGGGTGGACGGCAAGCTGCTGCACGACGGCCCGCTCGGCAAGGCGCGCGTCTCGATGAAGGTGGCGAGCGACGGTCGTCCCGTGCCCTTCCGCATGGAAATCGACCATCGCAGCGAGGATTTCGGCGTCCGCCTGATGTGGCAGCCGCCGGCCGAGCCGATGCTCGCCCAGGCGCTCGAGGTCGCGAAGAACGCCGATACGATCGTCGCGGTGCTCGGCCTGTCGCCCGACCTCGAGGGCGAGGCGCTCAGCGTCTCGATCCCCGGCTTCGTCGGCGGCGACCGGACCGACATCGCGCTGCCCCGCCCGCAGCTGGAACTGCTCAAGGCGCTGCGCAAGACCGGCAAGCCGCTGGTCCTGGTCCTCACCAGCGGCAGCCCGGTGGCGGTCGATCCGAGCCTCGCGGACGCGATCCTCGAAGCCTGGTATCCGGGCGAAGAAGGCGGCACCGCGATCGCCGAGACGCTGGCGGGCAAGAACAATCCCTCGGGCCGCCTGCCGCTGACCTTCTACGCCTCGGTCGACGACCTGCCGGCGTTCGTGGACTATGGCATGAAGGAGCGCACCTATCGCTACTTCACCGGCAAGCCGCTCTGGGGCTTCGGCCATGGCCTCAGCTACACCAAGTTCGCCTATGCCGATGTCACAGTGAAGGCGGCCGGCATCGGCCAGCCGGTGCAGGTCAGCGCCAGGCTCACCAATGCGGGCAACCGCAGCGGTGAGGAAGTGGCGCAGGTTTATGTCGTCACGCCCGACGCGGGCAAACCAGGCGGGTTCACCACGCCCGTTCTTCAGCGCCAGCTCGCGGGTTTCCAGCGCGCTTCGCTCGCGCCCGGCAAATCGGCGAGCCTCTCGTTCACGCTCGATCCGCGCAGCATCAGCAGCGTCGCGCGCGACGGCACCCGCCGGGTGCTGCCGGGCACCTATCGCGTGTGGATCGGCGGCGGCCAGCCGGGCGATGGCGCAGGCCAATGGGCCGAATTCACCCTGAACGGCGACGCGCAGGTGCTGCCGAAATGATCGCCAAAATAATCGATCGTCGCACCCTGCTCGGCGCGGGCCTCTCGCTCGCCGCCACGCCCGCCTTCGCTGCGGACAAGCCGGACTTCATCAGCAAGCGCCCCGCGCCGGCCGACCGGCGCTTCGTCAGCAAGGCGGTCGAACGCGAAATCGCGCGTGTTTCCAGCAAGATCGCCGATCCCAAGCTGCGCTGGATGTTCGGCAACTGCTATCCCAACACGCTCGATACCACGGTGAAGATGGGCGTGGTGGACGGCAAGCCCGATGCGTTCGTCATCACCGGCGACATCGACGCGCTGTGGCTGCGCGACAGCTCGGCGCAGGTGCGGCCCTATCTGCACCTCGCCCGAGAAGACGCCGATCTGCGCCGGCTCTATCAGGGCCTGATCGCCCGCCAGGCGCGGTGCATCCTGCTCGATCCCTATGCCAACGCGTTCCTTGCGGATCCGCACGCCCACACCAAGCTGAGCTGGGCGCTGCACGACAAGACCGAGATGAAGCCGGGCGTCGCCGAGCGGAAATGGGAGATCGACAGCCTCTGCTATCCCATTCGATTGGCGCATGATTATTGGAAGGCGACCGGCGACACCTCGCCGTTCGACGCGCAGTGGGCGGAATCCGCGCGCACCATTATCCGCACCTTCCGCGAGCAGCAGCGCAAGCATGGTCCCGGCCCCTATCGCTTTCAGCGCAGCAGCGATCGTCCGACCGAAACGCTGATGCTCGACGGCTATGGCCCGCCCAGCCGCCCGGTGGGGCTGATCCATTGCGGATTCCGGCCCTCGGACGATGCGTGCATCTATCCGTTCCTGATCCCGTCCAATCACTTCGCGGTGACCGTGCTGCGCGAACTTGCCACACTTGCAATGGCAGCGCGTCAGGATTCCGCGCTTGCGAACGACGCGATGTCCCTCGCCGGTGAAATCGAGGCCGCACTGCGCGAATATGGCACGATGCGGCTGCGCGACGGGCGCGAGGTGATAGCGTACGAAGTGGACGGCTTCGGCAACGCGGTCTTCATGGACGATGCCAATGTGCCGTCGCTCTCGAGCCTCGCCTATCTCCGCTGCGTCGATCGGAGCGACCCGCTATGGCAGCGCACCGCCGCGGCGTGCTGGAGCGAGACCAATCCCTATTGGTCGCGCGGCAAGGTCGTCGAAGGCATCGGCGGACCGCATGTCGGACTTGGCCACGTCTGGCCGATGTCGTTGATCATGCGCGGTTTCAGCTATGACCGCGATGTGCGAACGCTTCGCAATATTCTGCGAATGCTTAGCACTAGCGACGCGGGCACGGGATTCATCCATGAGGCGGTCGACCAGAACGACCCGTCCAAATTCACCCGCGACTGGTTCGCCTGGGCCAATGGCCTGTTCGGCGAACTGCTGGTCCATCTCGCTGCGGTCCAACCCAAGCTGCTTCAGGAAGCATTGTGATCCTCTCCCGCCGCCATCTGCTCGGCTCCAGCGCGATCGGCCTTGCCGCCGCTGCTTTACCGCGTTCCGCCGCGGCGACATCGCCGCGCCGCACTGCACCCAATCTGTTCATCGGCACCGGCGGCACGGGCCACACCTATCCGGGGGCGACATTGCCCTTCGGCATGGTGCAGCTGAGCCCCGATACGGGGGTCGAGCGCTGGGAGACCTGCTCGGGCTATTATCATAGCGACGGCTCGATCCTCGGCTTCTCGCACACCCACCTCTCGGGCACCGGCATCGGCGACATGCTCGATCTGCTCGTTGTCCCCGCTCGGGGACCGGTGGTGTTGCAGCCCGGCACCCGCGAAAAGCCCGAGACCGGCTATCGCCAGCGCTATCAGGACGAGCATGCCGAGCCCGGCTATTACCATGTCGCGCTCGACAACGGCGTGCGCGCGGAGCTGACCGTTACCGAGCGAACCGGTTGGCATCGCTATACTTTCCCGGCCGGCGCCGGGCATATCCTCCTCGATCTGTCGCATTTGGTGCTCGACAGTTCGGACAGCCCGCCGCTGATCGCCGACGCGCTGATGGAAGTCGAGGCCGACGGCACGATCACCGGCCGGCGACAAGTCTTCCGCTGGGCAAAGGGCCGCACAATCTTCTTCGCGCTCCAGCTCTCGCGCCAGCCCGATCGCATCACCTTCTACGGCGATGACGATGCCGAGCAGCCCGCCGGCAGCCGCCGGGTCACTGGTCGGAGACTCAAGGCCGTCCTGCACTATGCGGACGCAGGAAAGGCCCCGATTCTCGTGCGTTGCGGGCTTTCGGGCGTCGACGTCGCGGGTGCCCGCGCCAGTCTGGTCACCGAAGCGAGACATTGGGACTTCGATCGCACCCGCCGCGATGCCACCGCCCGGTGGCAACCGGCGCTCGACGCCATCAAGGTCGAGGGCGGCACCGCCGACCAGCGTACCATCCTCAGTACCTCGCTGTACCACGCCCAACTCGCCCCGACGCTGTTTTCCGACGTCGACGGCCGCTATCCCGGCATGGACGGCCAGATCCACAGCGTGCCCAAGGGCGGCGCGGCCTACAGCACCTATTCGCTGTGGGACACCTATCGCGCGCTGCACCCCCTCCTCACCCTGATCGCGCCCGATCGCACCAAGTCGCTGGTCGATGACATGATCCGGCAGACCGCCCAGTCACCCTATGGCCCGCTCGTCTGGCCGCTCCAGGGCAAGGAAACTGGCACGATGATCGGCTGGCACGGCGTCGTGCCGCTCGCCGAGGCGCAGGCCAAGGGGATCGAGGCCGATTATGCCGCCGCATGGCCCGCGATTCGCCGCCGCAGCTTCGATTTCACCGCGCCCGACAAGGACAATAGCAAGGGCCGCGATCTCTACGATCGCATGGGCTATGTGCCTGCGGATAAATGGTTCGAGAGCGTCAGCCGGACGCAGGAATATGCCTATGACGACTGGGCGTCGTCCCATCTCGCCGCAGCGATCGGCGAAAAGGGCGATGCCGCGCGGCTGCGCGAACGCTCGGGCAACTGGCGCAACGTGATCGACAGCAGCATCGGCTTCGCACGTCCGCGCTTCGCCGACGGCAGCTGGTGGACGCCCTACGACCCCATCCAGCTCGGCCATATGCCCAAGCCTTGGTGGCGCGACTATACCGAGGCGAATGGCTGGCAGGCGACCTTCCTTAACCAGCACGACGTCTATGGGCTGATCTGGCACATGGGCGGCGACGCCAAGTTCGAGGCCAAGCTCGACGCGCTGTTCAACGCCCCCTCCACCCTGCCCGACAACGCGCCGCCGGATATTTCGGGGCTGGTCGGCCAGTACGCGCACGGCAACGAGCCCGATCAGCACGCGCCCTATCTCTACGCCTATGTCGGCGCGGCCTGGAAGACCCAGGCGATGGTGCGGCGGCTGTGCGTAGAGATGTACAGGAACGACCCCGACGGGATCATCGGCAACGACGATTGCGGCCAGATGAGCGCCTGGTTCGTCTTCTCGGCGCTGGGTTTCTATCCGGTCGACCCGGTCGAGGCGGCCTATGTGTTCGGCTCGCCGCTGTTCGAGCGGGCCGAGGTAACGGTCGGCAACGGGCGGAAGCTGGTGATCGAGGCGCCGGGCAACCGCGCCGACACGCCCTACGTCGCGGCGGTCACCTGGAACGGCAAGCCGTGGACCAAAAGCTGGATCGCGCACGCCGATCTGGTGAAAGGCGGCACGCTGCGCTTCACCATGTCGGCAAAGCCGAACCCAGCGTTCGGGCGCGCGCCGGCCGATCGGCCGCCCTCCAACGGCCGCACGCCCGCCTGATGTTGCTCGCCGCCGCGCTCCTGACGACGACGGCATCCTGCGTCGCCGCCGGCTCCGGCGGCGCCGTGGCGGCCGACCTGCTGCGTGCGCGGCTGGAGGAGCGGCACACGCCGTGCGCGCGGGTGCTGCTGGCGCCGCGAGACAATGTTGAGGCAGCCCTCCCCGCTTCTCGGCGGGCGGCATGGCGCAAGGTCGCGCCGAGGTACCTGCCGCGCGAAGGTTTTGCCGTCCGCCGGATCGGCGACACGCTGGTGATCACCGCGCAGGGCGCGCGCGGGCTGGTCTATGGCGCGGGCTGGTATCTGCGGACCGGCGCGCGGCCACTGCACTACGACAGCGCGCCGGCGCGGCCGGTGCGGCTCACCCAGATCGGCTATCGCGCCAAGAACAACAGCTATGATGCCTGGACGCTGGCGATGTTCCGCCGCCGGATCGAGGATTTCGCGCTGTGGGGCGCCAGCGGCGTCCAGGTCATCGCGCCGGTCTCCGACGACGATGCCACCAGCCCGCTCTTCCCCGCCCCGCCGCTGGAGACGCTGCGCGGGATCGGCGACATCGCGCACCGGCTCGGCATCGACTTCGCGCTCTATTACCCGAACCTGCATGACTATGACACGCAGGCCGAGCGGGATGCCGAGTTGGGCCGCTTCCGCGCGCTGCTCGGCGCACTGCCGCGAGTGGATGCGCTCTACGTCCCCGGCGGCGATCCGGGCCATGCCGCGCCGGACCGGCTCTTCCCGCTGGTCGCCGACGAAGCCGCCGCCCTGCACGCACGCAATCCAGCCGCCGGCGTGTGGATCTCGACGCAGGGCTTCGACGCGGCGGGACTCGACGCCTTCTACGCCCAACTTGCGCGCCGCCCGCGCTGGCTGACCGGCATCTTCGCCGGGCCCCAGACGCGCGACCCGGCCGCCGTCCAGCGGCACCATCTGCCCGCCGGCTACCAGCTGCTGCTCTATCCCGACATCGCCCACACCATGCACGCGCAGGTGCCGGTCGATCGCTGGAGCCCCGCCTTCGCGCTCACCGAGGGCCGCGAGCCGATCAACCCGCGCCCGCGCGCGATGACGTCGCTGTTCCGCCATCTCGATCCCGGCAGCAGCGGCTTCGTCACCTATTCCGAAGGCGTGAACGACGATGCGAACCAGTTCCTCTGGTTCCGCCTCGGCTGGGACCCGCAGACCACGCCCGAAGCGTTTGCGCGGGACTATGCCACCGGTTTCGTCGGCGATCCCGAAACGGCAAAGGCATTGTTCGCACTCGAAGACAATTGGACGGGCGATCCCGCCGCGAACAGCAGCATCGATGCGACGCTGGCGCTGGTGGACGGTCTCAAGCCGGCCACGTGGGCCGATTGGCGGGTCGACGCGCTCCGCTACCGCGCGGTCTACGACGCGATCGTCCGCCACCGCCTGATCGCCGCCCGCGCCCGCCAGTCCGCCGCCCTTGCCGCCCCCGATGCCGCGACGGCACACACAAGGCTGGCCGAAGCCGATCCCGCGCCCGTGCCCGCGCTGCGCACCCGCCTCTTCGATCTCGCCGAGCGGCTGTGGCAGGGCGCAAGGCTCCAGCTCAGCGTAAAGCTGTACGGCGCCTCCAATGTCGAGCGCGGCGCCAATCTCGACCGCGTCGATGTCGATCTCAACGACCGCGTGTGGATCGAAAAGCAGCTTGCCACCCGCACCCCGGCGCAGCTCGCGGACTACGCGCGCGCGAAGGAAGGCGCGCTCTACGACGATCTCGGCGATCCCTGGAACGCGCCCCACCTCGCCCGCGGCAGCAGCGCCATCGCCGATCCACTGCGCTTCCACGGCGCCGTGGAAGGCATCGCCGATCGCACGCCAAACCAGGGCTGGCGGATGTCGTGGATCAGCTATGCCGAAAGCCTGTACGACGCCCCGCTGCGGCTCCACTATACCGGGCTCGACCCCAAACGCCGCTACCGCCTCGTCGCCACCTATGCCGGCGAGGACTATTGGCTACCGATGCGCCTCGTCGCCAATGGCAGCATCGAGCTTCACCCGCCGCTCGATCGCAAGACCAACCCGATGACGGTGGACATCCCCATCCCCGCTGCCGCCACGCGCGGCAGCACGCTCGATCTCGCCTGGACGCGGCCTGCCGGCATGGGCGGCAGCGGCCGTGGCCATCAGGTCGCCGAGACCTGGCTCATCCCCGAACCCCTCTCCGGAGAACGCAAATGACGACCCTTTCCCGCCGCGCGCTCGTCGCCGCCGGCATCGCCACCCCGGCGCTCGCCCATGCCGCGACCAGCGCCGCCGCCAGGACGCCCGCGCCCAAGCCCTATGGCGCCACGCCGTCGGCGCGGCAGTGGAAATGGCATCAGCGCGAGCAATATGCCTTCATCCACTTCTCGATGAACACCTTCACCGACAAGGAATGGGGCTATGGCGACGAGGATCCCAAGACCTTCAACCCCAGCGATTTCAACGCCGATCAGATCGTCGCGGCGGCCAAGGCGGGCGGGCTCAAGGGCCTGATCCTGGTGTGCAAGCACCATGACGGCTTCTGCTTGTGGCCGACCAAACTGACCGAGCATTGCATCCGCAACAGCCCCTATAAGAATGGCCAGGGCGATATCGTCCGCGAGATGTCGGATGCGTGCAAGCGCGCCGGGCTGGCCTTCGGCGTCTATCTCTCGCCCTGGGACCGCAACCATCCCGAGTACGGCCGGCCCGCCTACATTGCCTATTACCGCGCCCAGCTGACCGAGCTCTGCACCCAGTATGGCGAACTGTTCGAAGTGTGGTTCGACGGTGCCAATGGCGGCGACGGCTATTATGGCGGCGCGCGCGAGACGCGGAAGATCGACGCCCCGGCCTATTACAACTGGCCGTCGATCGTGGCGCTGGTCCACCAGCTCCAGCCCGATGCCTGCACCTTCGATCCGCTCGGCGCCGACATCCGTTGGGTGGGCAATGAGGACGGCGTGGCGGGCGATCCCTGCTGGCCGACCATGCCCAACCACCCCTATGTCCAGAGCGAGGGCAATTCGGGCGTGCGCGGCGGCGCGCTCTGGTGGCCGGCGGAAACCGACGTCTCGATCCGGCCGGGCTGGTTCTACCATGCCGACGAGGATTCGCGGGTGAAGAGCCCCGAACGGCTGGTGCAGCTCTATGACGAGTCGGTGGGCCGGGGCACCAATCTCAACCTCAACCTGCCGCCCGATCGCCGCGGCCGCATCGCCGACCAGGACGTGAAGATCCTCAAGAGCTTCGGCGACGCGATCCGCGCTACCTTCGCGACCGATCTCGCCAAGGGCGCGGTCGCGCATGCCAGCGCCACCCGGGGCGCGGCCTTCGCAGCGTCGCGGGTCCTCGACGGCAACCGTGAGACCTATTGGTCCACCCCCGACGGCACGACGACGCCGACGCTGACGCTCGACCTCAAGCCCGGCACCCGCTTCGACGTGATCCGGCTGCGCGAATATCTGCCGCTCGGCGTCCGCGTGGCGCGGTTCGCGGTGGATGCCGAGATCGACGGCACCTGGCAGCAGCTCGCCGAGAAGCAATGCATCTCGGCCCAGCGCATCCTGCGGCTCCCCCAGCCGATTGCCCCGCGTCGCGTCCGGCTCCGCATCCTCGAGGCGCCCGCCTGCCCCGCGATCAGCGAGTTTGCGCTGTTCCGCTCGGTCGCGCCGGTGCCGGTCGCGCCGATCGTCTCGTCGGACCCGACGGTGATCGACACGCGCAACTGGAAGATCGTGAGCGCGCCCGGCACCGGCGCCGAAAAGCTCCTCGATCGCGACCCCGGCACGATCTGGACCGTGCCCGCCCCCAAGCCCGGCGCACCGGTGGAGGTGACCATCGATCTCGGCAGCGAGACCGCGCTGGCCGGCTTCAGCCTGACGCCGTCGCGCCACGTGATGACCGATGCCGCCCCGCCCAAGGGCTATACGGCCGAGGTCAGCATGGACGGCAAGGCCTGGCAGCCTGCCGCGGGCGGCGAGTTCAGCAACATCGCCTATGCGCTTTCCACCCAGCGCATCGGCTTTGCGCAGGCGCGCCCGGCCCGCTATCTGCGCCTCCGCTTCGCCGAGACCGCGCTGGCCGAGCCCAAGCTCGCCATCGCCGAGATCGGCGGCTTCACCGCGCCGCGCTGAGTCGATTACGGGCTGCAAGCGGGCCGGGGCGCGGGTGCTGCGCTCCGGCCCGTTGCGTTTGGGCAACATTGGACTCAAAAAACGTAACGGATGAGACCATCGGCTGTCATATATAAAACCAGTTTCTTTATTTGGTATTGTATACCGATGGGACCTATGACAGCATCCCTTCTGCGCGGTGACAGCAATGTGACGTCGCGTGCAACGAGGAGAGCGGCGCAACGGCGCTGCATGGGGATGCATCGATGGGACTGGATCGGCGCGAGGCGTTGAAATTGGGGTTGGCGGGTGCAGCCGTGCTGCCCGCGGGCGCGGCGATCGCGCAGGCATCGGCGCCGCGCGCGCTGATCGTCTCGACCTGGGACTTCGGCGCGGCCGCGAACGCCGCTGCCTATGCCCAGTGGAAGAAGACCGGCTCGCTAATCGACGCGGTCGAGGCCGGCGGCTGGGTGCCCGAGGCAGACCCGAAAAACCACTCGGTGGGCCTGGGCGGCTATCCCGATCGCGACGGCCGTGTAACGCTCGACGCAATCATCATGGACGATCGCGGCAATGTCGGCGCGGTGGCCGCGCTGGAGGACATCCTCCACCCGATTTCGGTGGCGCGCCGCGTCATGGAGAAGACCCCGCACACCTTCCTGGTGGGCGAAGGCGCGCGCCAGTTCGCACTCGACCAGGGGTTCCCCAAGACCCGCCTGCTGACGCCCGAGGCCGAGGCGGCGTGGCGCGAATGGCTTAAGACTGCCCAGTACAAGCCTGTAGCCAATATAGAAAATCAGCGCGGCTCAGCGCTGGACCACGACACGATTGGTATTGTCGCCTGTGATGCCAATGGCCGCTTGGCGGGCGCCTGCACCACCTCGGGCATGGCCTTCAAGCTGCGCGGCCGCGTCGGGGATTCGCCCCAGGCCGGGTGCGGCCTGATGGTCGAGCCCGATGTGGGTGCCGCGACCTCCACCGGCGTGGGCGAGGAAGTGACGCGGATCGCCGGTTCGGCGCGCGTCGTCTCGTCGATGCGCGCGGGCATGGATCCGATGGCCGCCTGCCGCGAGGCCGTGCTGCACATCGCAAAATTGCGCGGCGATGCCGTGAAGGACGCGCAGGTCGCGTTCCTCGCCATCGACCGCCACGGCCGGGTCGGCGCCTTCGCGCTCCAGCCGGGCTTTACTTATGCGGTTACCGATCTTGGGGGGCAAACATCCGTGCATACGGCGGCAAGCCTTGGGCAGGCCGCCACCGTCGCATCGTAGTTTCAGAAAAAAGGGACATAGGGTTTATGCGTAGTAAGTTGCTAGGATTTAAGGATTCGTCCTGTGTTGCGGCCCTGTTGATCGCCAGTTTCGCGGCCGCCGCTCCGGCGTTCGCGCAGGATTCTGCACCGGCTCCTGCACAAGGCCAGGACGGCGGCCAGGGCGCCAGCGGCGGCGACGAAATCGTCGTCACCGGCATCCGCGGCAGCCTTCGTCGCGCGATCGAGGTGAAGCGCAACGCCAATGCTGTCGTCGACGTCATCACCGCCGAGGACGTGGGCAAGTTCCCCGATCGCAATGTCGCGGAATCGCTGTCGCACATTCCGGGCGTCAGCATCGACCGCCAGTTCGGCATCGGTGAGAAGGTCGCCATCCAGGGCACCGATCCGGCGCTGAACCGCATCCTGATCGACGGCCACAACATCGCATCCGCAGACTGGGGTGGTGCGCCTGGCGACGTGACATCGCGCACCTTCAACTATTCGCTGCTTGCGCCGGAAATCGTCGAGCGCATCGAAGTGTTCAAGTCGCCCGAGCCGCGCATCGATGAGGGCAGCCTCGGCGGCACCGTGATCGTGCACACCCGCAAGCCGCTCGACCTCAAGCCGAACACGCTGATCGGCTCGGCTGGCTATTCGTACAACGACCGGTCCGACCTGGGCAATCCGCGCGGTTCGCTGCTCTACAGCTGGCATAACGACGCCGGCAATTTCGGCATTCTCGCAGCCGCGACCTACGACAAGGATTCGCTGGCGCGTGCCGGCATCGAATATTTCGGCTATGCCTCGGGCAAGGACTTCCTGAATACCGACGCCAACGGCAATCTTTCGCTGAAGAACCCGAACGCGCAGATCACCGGCGGCTCGCTGCAGGATCTCGCCAATGCGCGCTATCCGTACGGCATCAACCATGCCTATTTCAAGCAGACCCGCGAACGCATCGGCGGCCAGGTTGCCGTGCAGTACAATCCGTCGGACGCGCTGCACCTGACCCTCACCGGGCTGCACATCGACGGCACCTACAACAATTTCAGCCAGTCCGAATATGTCGTGCCGGGCTGGGCCACCGGTGCGCTGAACTCGGCAACGGTTTCGAACGGGCTGATCACCAACGCCTCGTTCGGATCGACGACGCTGCCGTCGACCAGCGCCCAGCTGGACAACAACTATCGCAAGACGAAAGTCCGCACCTCCAGCGTCAACCTTGCCGCCGACTGGACGGTAGGCAAGGTCACGCTCAGCGCGAACGGCGGCTGGACGAAGGCGACGGGCGGCACCGATCCGGAGTATCTGTTCAACGTCCAGAGCAACATGCCGTTCAGCTACGCCTATTCGGCGAACAGCTCCGACGTGACCTTCGCGACCGATCCGACCAACCCGAACGCCTTCTTCCGCAGCGACCTGCGGCCGACGACCCTGCCTGACGGCAGCGTGATCAACGCCTATCAGATCGGCGGCATCGGCCGCAGCCAGACGCTCGACGAGGAAGGCTATGGCCAGTTGGACATGGCGGCGGACGTGGACAACAGCATCTTCACCAAGGTGCGCCTGGGCGTGAAATATTCCGATCACATCAACCGCCTCGATGCGTTCGGTTCGCGCGTATACTTCACCAGCCCGATCACGCTAGCGAACTACAAATATGTGCTGTCGCCGGAAGGCCTGTTCGACGGCCTCAACGCCACCGGCAATTCGAACCGCTTTGCCACGTTGACGGGCGACGCGGTGATTGATGCGCTGAACAGCGGCATCTATGTCGACGCAGGGCGTGATTATGGTTCGTCCTACCGAGTCCGCGAACAGAATGGCTCGGCCTATGCCCAGCTCGATTTCGAGCGCGGCCCGGTGCGCGGCAATGTCGGTTATCGGATGGTCTATACCAAGGACATCTCGGACTATGCGACCTTCCTGAACGGTTCGTCCACACCGATCCCGACGCGGACCACGACGGATTATCTGAAGTTCCTGCCCAGCATCAACGTCGCCTATCAGGTCACGCCGACTTTCCTGGTTCGCGGCAGCATTGCCGACGTGATCGCCCGTCCGCGCTACAATCAACTGGCCGGCTCGTTCAGCCGCAACGATACCCAGCTAACCGCAGGCGGCGGCAACCCCAACCTGGCGCCGTATGAATCGCGCAACTACGAGCTCTCGGCGGAATGGTATTTCCGTCCGGGCGGCCTCTTCTCGGTGGAATATTTCCGCCGCGAGATCAGCTCGTACATCGTTTCCAAGACGAGCGTGCAGACGCTGTTGAACCAGCTGACCGGGCAGCTGGCGACCTATCAGGTGAACCTGCCGGTCAACGCATCGGACGCGACCGTGAACGGCGTGTCGGTGGCGTTCCAGACCCCGATCTGGGGCGGCTTCGGCATCCAGACCAACTATACCTACGCCAAGGACGACGCTGGATCGGACGCTGACGGCAACGTGCTCAACCTGCCCTATCTGTCGCGCCACACCATCAACGTGATCCCCTATTACGAAAAGGGGCCGCTCCAGGCGCGCGTGAGCTGGAACTGGCGCAGCCACTATTTCACCGGCATCGGCCGCCTCAACTCGGTCGACAGCACCGACGGCTACCACCAGCTCGACGCTTCGATCGCGTACAAGCTGACCGAGCAGGTGACGGTGAGCGTCAACGCACAAAACCTGCTGGACGAAACCTATTATTCGTACAGCGGCACCAAGGATGCTCCGACCGCCTTCTACAAGAACGGTCGAGTGTTTGCGGCAAGCGTTAGCTTCCGCATGTAACCGATGCGCTGCGTTCTCGGGGTAAAACCCTGGGAGCGCAGCCCATCGAGCGTATCGACAGCGCTCCGCCAGCACCTGCCGGCGGGAGCCGTGTTGCAGGCGCGGTCGCCGTCAGGCCCTTCCCGCTTGACCCGCTGCGACAAACCGCGCAGATGCGGGTTTAGCCTCGCTTCGCAGCAAGCCAGGGCCGGTTTAGCTCAGCTGGTAGAGCAGCGGTTTTGTAAACCGAAGGTCGCGGGTTCGATTCCTGCAACCGGCACCATTTTTCGATCCCAGGAAATCCCATACGGCTTTGTAAACCGCAGAAATCTGCGGTATTTTTTGGCCGTCCGGTTCGTGATCGCTCGTTCAGTTCCACTGAAGCGCAAGGCCAAGTGGGGCCCTTTTCCCAGGATTGCGGATCTAAAATTTGGCATGAGGCCCCACCCGGTCGGGCTTCGCTACGAAAGGCCCGAACCATGGCGCTGAGCGATATCGCAATTCGAAAGGCCAAGACTCGCGACAAGGCCTACAAGCTGTACGACGAGCTAGGCCTGTTTCTCGTCGTGTCGCCGTCCGGCTCCCGCCTCTGGCGGATGAAGTACAAGCGCCACGGCGTCGAAAAGAAGCTCAGTTTCGGCGCTTACCCCGAGGTAGGCCTGCGCGACGCGCGCAATCTGCGCGACGACGCCCGAGAACTTCTGGCAGAAGGGAAAGACCCCGCTCTAGAGCGGCATCGCGAGAAGCTCCGGAAGGAAGCGCTTGCGGAAATTACCTTCACCCGTGTCGCCAACGAATACTGCTCAAAGAGACGGCGTGATGGTGACCGGGCGTGGGCTCCTGCAACCGCGTCACGCAGCGAATATCTCCTCAGCCTGCTCGACAACTCGATCGGCAAGATGCCGATCCACGAGATCGAGCCGATCGATGCGCTAGCCGCGATCCGGAAGATCGAGAAGCGCGGCAAGCTGGAGACCGCACGGCGCACCCTCCAGTTGGCGAGCGCCGTGTTCCGCTACGCGATCGCCACTGCCCGATTAAAGTCCGATCCGACACGGGATCTGCGTGGCGCGTTATTGACGCCGACCGTCACGCATTATGGCGCCGTCACCGAAGCGAAGGATGTCGGGAAGCTGCTGCGTGCCATTGACAGCTACGAAGGCCAGGGAATGACCAAATGGGCACTGCAGCTGGCGCCCCATGTGTTCGTCCGCCCTGGGGAATTGCGCCATGCCCGGTGGGAGGAGATCGACTTGGACGCCGCCGTGTGGACCATCCCGGCCGAGAAGATGAAGATGCGCAAGCCACATCATGTCCCACTCTCGACTCAGTCGATCGCCATCCTCCTTGAGATCCGCTCGATCACCGGGTCCAATGGCTATGTCTTCCCATCGATGCGGTCTCGCACGCGGCCGATGTCGGACAACACCCTCAACGCTGCACTTCGCCGCCTCGGATACTCCAGCGACGAGATGACGGCACACGGCTTCCGGGCGATGGCGAGCACCTTGCTGAACGAATCCGGCAAATGGTCCTACGACGCCATCGAACGCGCGTTGGCGCACGGCGACAGCGACAGGGTCCGCGCGGCTTACCATCGCGGCAGACACTGGAAGGAACGCGTGGCGATGGCACAGTGGTGGTCGGACCTGCTGGATAGCCTGCGCAGCGGGGCGACTATCCTGCCTTTTCCTGAGGTGATGGCTTGTTAGATGCTTTGCGGCTTACAGGACTCACATCTGGCGCTGCAGCCCGCAGAAAAGCGTGGGTTTTGGCGGAACCTGCGATCCGTGGCCCCTTCGTGGCCCACCAAAAAATCTGGTCCGAAACCCGGACACGAACCCTCGCCCGATGAACCAATTTGGTACTTTTTAGGCCGGAGTCGCGGCACTCTTTTGGGTGGGTCTCTCAACCAACTATTGCCCTCATTCTGAACCGCGCCGGGTCTGCCGGAGGCGTTGGGTTGTGAGTCACGCTGCCATATCGAGGTTGTCCGCGGCAGCATAATATTGCTCTTCGGCTTCG